>JBMNJR010000009.1:0-212272 GCA_050951765.1 bacterium
AAGAGCGGCAGATTTTTCAGGCTATGGTTGATGATATTTATGAACAGTTTGTCGATGTAGTGGCTCAAGGCCGCAATATGGAGCGGGAAGAAGTAATCGCCCTGGCGGACGGACGGGTCTATACCGGCCGCCAAGCCAAAGAATTGGGCTTAGTAGACGAGCTGGGCAACTTCCATACCGCCCTGGATATAGCCGCCCAGAGAGCGGGGCTTGGCGAAAACTATCGGGTAAAACATTTTATCCGCACCAGTCCTTTGCAGCGGCTGCTGCAGAGCGTGAGCAGCATCATCCCTTTAGAACTTAGGCAGCAACAAGCAAAAGGGCTATTATCCCATGGGCAGGTCATAATTAACTAACTAACAGCCCACGCCTACCTGTGGCAAACATGATTGGAGGTATATTTATGAATCGACTGTTAGAGTATATTGCCGGCACCTTCACCGCTCCCCGCAGCACCTTTGCCCAAATTGCAAAGGAGGGTTCTATGGGGGCGGCTGTGAATATATTTATCCTCACAGCTCTTATTTCCAGCGCCGCCGGCTTGAGCGGCCTGCCGGCGCGGGAAATACAAATAGAGCCCTTGCGCCTGTTTCCCTTGGCAATAGTCGCTACGTTCATTTTTGGCGCTCTGGGATGGCTGCTTCAGACCGGAATCTATCACCTTTTTGCCGAATTTCTCGGCGGCCACGGCCGCGCCTTAGCCCTGTTTCTAATCTTGCCCTTTACAACTTTGCCCGGCATTATCTTAACTCCCATAAACCTAGTCTTGAGCAGCTTAGGTGTGCCCTTGATCGGCATATTCACTTCCCTTGCCTTGCTGGCCTGGATTATTTTTTTGCAGCTTATTGCCCTCAGTGCAGTTTACAATATCTCACAGCTCCGGGCCGCAGCCGTAGTCTTTCTGCCGCCGGTCATATTAATTACGGCCTTTATTATCTTCGGTCTCACCCTGTTGACAACCTTAATGCCACTCATTATGGAAACTATACCCATCTATTTGCCTGATATTCTTCCTAAATAATAACTTAATCCTAACTATAATTTAACAAAATTGTTACCTCTTGTAACCACGTTGTAATATCAGGCGCATATAATGACATTAGTAAATCAAACATAACCTGTTAATTGAGAAAAAATTAGCCAAGCTGAGCAGGATTTTCTAAAATTCCAGCGAATCTTAAACAGAACGAGGAAGAAAATGCCTTCTACATAGCATAATAAAGGGTGGACCACCATATAATGGGAGTACATATACTGGGGTATCCACCGGAAATGGCCGGAGCAAGCATATATATCCTAAAATATTACATAACACAAAGCAGGAAAATTACAGCTTCATAGCGAAATATTTGCACCGGTTACAGTTAATGTAATCACAACAACTTTTTGGTAATGCGCTTGCTAAAGGTCACTTAAGAACCTTTAGATGATAAAAGCACATACCTTCTGAAAGGGGGGATTGTACACCGGAGGAGATTTGTTCTAGCTGGGAGAAGGAGGAAGGATCCTGGAGGGATGTGAACAGGGTAGCCGAGAAACTTAGTTTTTGGCAAACCTCCGCCCTGGCAGCCGGTACACACCGAACCGGCCCAGCATCTCCGCCGCAAAAGGCCGGGCCTACATAACTCGGTCGGGGCTTAGATTTAAAATCACACATTGTCTAAGTCCTGGATATGATTGGGATGCCAAAGCTCTAATCAGGAGATGGGCAAAACCCTAATCAAAATTTTAAGGAGGGAAACAATTTGAAGACACGTAAATTAATGGCTATTTTGGTCATGGTAGCAATGATCGTGACCGCATTGCCGATGGTAGCTTTTGCTGCAGATGAAGAACCAAACAGATTTCAAAGCGATTTTGAAGTAAACAGAACCACACAAAGAACCGGCAGAGATATTACTCTTACTATTTATACATTAGATGCAGACGGTAAACCTGTTCCTGCAGCTGTCTACATTGCTACTAACAGAGGTGAGGACACAGATAAATTAAAATTAGATGGAGATGAAGTTGACGCTGAAGATGATATCTGGTGTGTAAAAACTGATGATGATAATGGCGAAGTGGAAGTTAAATTAACTTCTAATGTACCTGGCAAACTTGAAATCGGTGTAGCATTAAATGCTGATAATGGCGCTCTTGATCCAGATGATGTAGTAACCCTTTACGATTATATGACAGGTGAGAGCGCTAATGCTAACGCTCTTGGTCTGATTGGCACACAAGTAGTTGAGTTTGAAGCAGCATCTGCCGATGGTTTAGCAGTTTCCAAAGTATTGGCTAATGGTAAAAAGGAAGTTGTTGAAAACGATGATGGTGAATATGATGCGGCAGACGCAGAAGACGCAGACATTGAGGAAATTGTTAGAGGTAATGGTTTAGACTATTATGAAGTATCCTTCCGGGTTACTTCAGATGATACTCCTGTACGGGGTGAAGAAGTAAAATTCAGTGCAAACAAAACTGATGTTCGTTTTAACAAAACTTCTGTAGATACTAATGTTGCAGGCATTGCTACAGTAAAAGTTTATGCTGATAGCCCAGGTACCTATAAGGTAAAAGCTGTAGCTGCCGGTAAGAGTAAGGAAGTAAAATTGGTATTTAGCGCTGGTATAGTAGCCGGTATTGCTCTTGAAAGCGGCGGTAACGGTGAAGTAACCGCAGCTGAAGAAAAATATTCATTCAAGCTTAAACTGATGGATATTAATGGTAATAAATTCAAAATCAATGATGGCATTGTTAAAGCCTATGAAGAAGATGATGAAGTATTAGGTGGTTTAGAATTTGAAGTTGTTACTGAACCTGAAGATTCTGATCTTGATGAAGACTTTGCGCTTGCAGCAGACGATGGTTTCCTCAAGGTAACAGTAGGCGAGGGCGAATTGGAAGAAGAAGGGAACTATACTATTCGTGCCAAGCTAGATAATGGTCGTTATGTGGATGTAAAATTCGAAGTTAAAGAACAAGGTGATATTGTAGAACTTCAGCTTTCTTACAAGCAAAAGGCTCTTGCCTTAGGTCAGAAATCTTCAACACCAACTGTAAAACTGGTTGATGCTGATGGTGTAAAGAGAAATGCTGATCTTAGTGATGTAACATTTGTTGTAAGTGATTCTAGAATGATTCAGAACAACATTAATGAAGAGGTTAAGGACCTTCATGGTAAAGGTCAAATCATCGCAACTGATGATGACAAGCGTGCCGGCACTCTAACAATTACTGCAATCGATAGATCAGAAAATGTTACAGGAACATATACAATGGAAATTGGCGTTGAAGCTATGTCCTTTGATGTTGTGGTGCCAGAATTAGTTGTTGATGAAGACAATGACTTAGAAGTTCAGTTCTATGATGCCAATGGAAACGCAGTTGCTCTTGGTGACGATGCAAGTAATGTTGTATTTGATTATGTAGTTATTAAAAAACCTGCTGGTGCAATTGTCAGCGTAGATGAAGCCAGCAACTTTGAAAAAAATCTTAGAGAAACAGGTAAGAGCACAGTAACAGTATCATCAAATGAGACTGGTGTAGTAGAAGTTCAGTTCATCATCGAGGCAGATCTCAAAGACGAAGATGGCGAAGATGTAACTAAATACTTCACCAACCGTGTATCCTTACCGTTTGGTGTAGCTGCGGAAGATGAAGTCGAAGGCGCAGAAAAAGTTGTCTTGACCATCGGCAGCAACATAGCAGTTGTTGACGGTGTAGCGCAAGAATTTGACGCACCGGCATTCATCGAAGGTGGCCGCACCTATGTACCTTTCCGCTTCATCGCGGAAGCATTCGGTGCTGAAGTAGATTGGACTCCAAAAGATGGGCCAACTGAAACTGTCTTCTTGACCCGTGGTGACATGGAAGTTTCCATCGGTATTGGTGACTCCTTCCTCACAGTAACAACAGATGGCGAAGCTGAAGTACAGGCATTTGACGGCGCTGCACAAATTAAAGAAGGCCGCACCTTCTTACCGTTCCGTGCAATCGCTGAAGCTTTCGGTGCTGAAGTAGACTATGGCCCGGCTGATGGCCCGGTTGAGTGGGTTAGCTTCCAACAGTAAGAACTAAGACGCAACACATAAAGAGAGGGACTAGTTTCCCTCTCTTTTTTTGCTGTACATTAGAATGCTATATTCGTTTAGGAAATGGCAATATTATGAAATGCATTTAGCCTATTAATTAGTGTTCTGAGCAGGATTATAAGGCTATTTTGTCGTAGTAAAGTAAAGCATCGCTATTATAAATATCGGTCTATTCTCTTAAGATCCATTTTTTTATTTTTACATATAAGGAAGTGTACCCATGGCAAAAAAGAAACGCAAAGGACAACAGCAGCTCCCGGAATCCCAAACAAGCCTTCCTACATTAATGGAAATTGGCCTGTGTCTATTAATATTCTATCCTCCTTTTTTCCGCGGTCTCTTTTTTGCCAGGGAATTATTGCCTACCCATATTTTTTCATTCGTCTTGTTTGGCTTGTGGTGGTATTATAGACGACAGCGGCAGGAGGAGATTTTTTTCCGCCATCCTTTAGATTATATAACCTTTGGTTTTGTTATCGCTTACTTATTATCTATCATTGGAGCCGCTAATGTTAGATCTGCCATTAGCGAATTTCTTAAAGTGGGCAACTATTTTATTATTTATTACCTGGTTTCAGATTTAATAAAAAAAAGGCAGCACATTATTTTATTTCTGCGGATAATTATGGCCGGTGCTCTCTGTGTAGCTTTATTGGGGTTGGGTGCTGCTGCAGGCACTTGGCAATATACAGGCGCCTTTGCCGGCGGTCGCATTGCCAGTTCGCTGCAATATCCGAACACATTGGCTGTTTACCTAACCACTGCTTTGATGTTATCTTTGGGTTTTTGGCTATCTGCAGCACAAAATCGGGATTTAGCTGTTTACGGAGCTAGCTCTTATATATTCTTATTAACCTTTATTTTTACCCAGTCTCGAGGTGCTTTGCTTGTTTTACCTTTTGCCTTGATTATATTGTGGGTTTTTATGCCCCGTGGATATAAATTAATACTTTGTGGCTATTTGTTAGTACTCTTTGCAGTAACCGGTATTACAGCACCAATGGTTAGCCGTGCGATTGCTCAAGATGCCGGAGGTTACATTTGGTTGGCTGTCTTGCTGGGCGTATTATTAATGATATTCTCAAATTTGTTGTTCACTGTGTTAGCAAAACAGCCGTTAAAAAGAAAATTAATTTCAGGTATTGCAGTACTCCTTTTGACTGCTGTTGCGGGTGGCTTTTACGTTGCCCAAGCTATAAAAGCACCAATACAAATGGGGCGTGAATTAGGTCGTGGTAATAGTTGGACAACCATAGAAGAAAATATTTCTAATCTCCAGCCGGAAAAGGAGTATACCCTAAGAGCGGAAATCAGAGCTGCTGTGCAAGGAGAAGACATTCCCTATGCATGGCGGATTATTGTCGCTGCCATAGACGAAGATGGTTCAAGAACAAATTTAGTTGAATCCAGGGGTGGTGCCACCGAAGGTTGGGAATCGCAAGAAATATCCTTTACAACACCGGCAGATTTTGCCGCCATAAGCATTCGCCTGCAAAACTATTATGAAGGTACATTTGTAAGTTACCGCAACCTTACGGTTATTGATCAAGAAACAGCAGTTGCCAGAGAGCTAACCTTTGCTCGCAGCAAATTGTTACCCACCGAAGTGGTAAACAGACTAAGTAGAGTATCCTTAGATGAAACGAATGTTAGACATCGTTTGATTTGGTGGGGAGATGCCTGGGAAATTATCAAAGATTATCCGATTCTTGGCGCTGGGGGTGGTGGCTGGCAGGAACTTTACCATCAGTATCAAGATTATCTTTATTGGAGCACAGAAGTACATAATCATTGGCTTCAGGTTGGTGTGGAAACGGGTTTTTTGGGCTTAACAATTTTTATAAGTATTTGGTTATTTTTTATTTATACTTCAGTAAAGGTATACTTACATGCCGATACCTGGGTAAAAATTACAAGCGCTGCTATAGGAGCAGCGGTAGTTAACCTAGGGCTGCATAGCTTTATTGATTTTAATCTTTCCTTAGCAGCAGTATCAATTGTACTATGGTCGCTCTTTGGTATCGGTTTATCATTGGCTAGAATAGATGGTGTGGATAAACTAAAAACTCATACCCGAAAATCTAACCGCACAACTACAATTGTACTAGTTATTACATTGGTTTTTACAATTGTTACATCTTCACTATATCTCGGTTACAGTCTCGGTCAAAGGGCAGCTAATGCAGCTAATGAAGGGAGAATTCAACAGGCACGCAAATTATATTATCAAGCTACCCGCTTCGATCCATTTACAGCTTCCTATTATTTGGATCTAGGCCAAATTGAAGCTTTATTGGGCGAATTATCAGCCGCGGAAGCAGCGGCTTTATTGGAAAAGGGGGTTTCCTTAGAACCTAATAACCCCAGCTACAATTTAACTTTTGGCCAGTTATTAATTCAACAAGGTGAATTTGATCGGGGGCTGGATTACGTGAGCCGCTCGGTGGAGGGTGAACCTTACAATATTCAGAACTGGGAAAATCTAGCCCGCGCTCAAATTACTGTAGCACAGTCACTTATAGAAGCCGGGGAACAGGAAAAGGCAGAGGAATTACTGTTAAAAGTTACTCGGTTGCCTTTGGATTTAGATAAACAAGCCAATCAAACCCCGGAAAGGTTACATGATTTAGTTAGCAGACCCTTAAGCATAACCCCGAGATTAGCCCTTTCCCTGGGGCAAGCGCATTACCTTTTGCACAATCATGCTACTGCCATAGAATATCTAGAAGAAGCAGCCCAAGATAAAAATTTGGTACAAGAAGCAGAAGAGTGGCTGGAAACAGTGATAAATGAGTTTGGTCATGATTAATAATAGTTATCTCGAGGCTGTTAATAAAATTGCATAGCCCCTATAGCGATGGTGGGCGATTTCCCGGCCTTTTGCAGGATTATACTAATGTGCCTAGAAAATAAAAACATAATGGGTTTTAGGGAGGGCAACTCACTTGGAAGAAGAAATCAGCTTACGGGAGTTAATTGAAATTATTTTGCGTAGAAAATTGGTAATTGCAGGTATCACAGCAGTTGCACTCATTAGTAGTTTTATCCTTAGTTTTTTTATCCTTACTCCAGAGTATAAGGCCAGTGCCACCCTGAAGATGACCAAATATCAGGTAAACGGAAGCGCATTGGTATTGAGCACTAATATCGAAGACTATATCCAATTGTTTACTGAAGATTACTTCCGGGAAATAGCCGCTGATTTTGAGTCACCCCAATACATAGAAAGCGCAACATCAGTTATAATCAATGATCAAGGTTTACTGCAAATTGATGTCTCGGGTGAAAATGCCGAAGAAGTGGCATTAATTGCCAATACAGTAGCTAATAATTTCCCCGATTATAGCTGGCAGGTAGAACAAAAACGACTTGCAGACATAGTAAGTAATTGGGAAGAAAGATTACAAGAATTTGAAGCGCAGTTAGACGAAGTTATTGCAGAATTGGAAGCACTAAAATCCCAAGATTTATGGTTTGGCCATTTAGAGCAGGAAGCAGAGATATTAGGAGCCAAAAGGGCAGAATTAAAAATGGACATTCGCCGCCTTAAGGACGAAATTAGGCTGCTGCAAGAAGAAAGCCCTTTAAGCGTAAGAACCAGTGCAGTATCGCCTAATAAACCCATCAGCCCTCGCCGTTCCCTTAACGTTGCTTTAGCAGGAGTCTTAGGGCTGATGGTCGGCACCTTTATAGCATTTTTTGTTGATTATTGGGAGAGTACCAGGCCGGGAAATATTGAAGAGAAAGGTTTAATCAATAAGGCTTGATTCTAATAGGGAGTGGGTTTGCTTGAAAGTGTTAGTGACAGGGGGCGCTGGCTTTATAGGTTCCCACATAGTTGAATTGCTGGTTAAAAAAAGAATACCGGTGGTAGTAATCGATAATTTTTCCCGTGGGCAAGCAAATAATCTTCATCATATAAGGAAAAAGTTTGTCCTTTATGAGCTTGATATAACTAGTTCTAAACTCATATCTATTATGGAAAAAGAAAAACCGACTCATGTTATCCACCATGCTGCTCAGGCTAGTGTACAAGCTTCCATACATAGCCCACTATTTGATGCAAAGGCTAATATTATTGGTACCCTTAATGTATTAGAGGCCTGCCGTCAAGTAGGTGTACATAAAATAATCTTTGCTTCCTCTGCCGCTGTGTATGGGAGGCAGGAGGGTAGTCTAACTGAGCAATGCCCTACTTTACCAAGTTCCCCGTATGGATTGTCAAAATTGACTGGTGAGCAATATGTAAAGTTATATAAAGAAAAATTTGGGTTAGATTATGCCATCTTACGATACGCTAACGTTTACGGCCCACGGCAGAGTTTACAGGGAGAGGGCGGCGTTGTATCGATTTTCATTAATAGACTTCTTTGCGGTGAACAGGTATCTATTTTTGGTGATGGCACACAAACCCGAGATTTTGTATTTGTAGAAGATGTAGCTAAAGCTAACCTATTAGCTTTAGTGGCAGATGGTAGTGTAGTAGCAAACATCAGCACCAATACAGCAATATCTATTTGTGATCTTTATAAGAAACTTGTGGATATTATTGGATTTAATTCGAAGCTTGTCTATGAACCTTTTAGAACCGGCGATTTGAAATCTAGCCAATTGGCGAATGAAAAGGCGAAACAATATCTTGGTTGGCAGCCACGGTTTATGATCGGACAAGGCTTAGTAAAAACAATAACTTATTATGAAAAGAAGCTTGCTAGGATTATAAATAAAGAGCAAATTGACGCAAGTCTTTAAGGATGAGATATATGAGAAATGGTAGGCTAACAAAGTCATTACGAATAGGGTTAATTGTTGGTGATATAGTACTTATTACATTGGGTTACTTCTTAGCCTTTTGGATTCGATTTGCTTTCCAACCGCCAACAGTAAACTTACAACCTTACATACGCTTGTTACCTTTAATTGTATTTTTTGCTTTAGCATTTTTTAACGTATACGGTTTATACCAAATAGAACGAAAGAATTTTGTAGATATTGGTTCTTCATTGATTTTATCTATTTTTTTACTTGGTATTTTTATAATGGCATCATCTTTCTTTTTTCGTGCTTTTTCCTTTCCCCGTAGTGTTATTTTACTAGGCGGTATTATCCAATTAATATTGTTATTAATTTGGCGGAGGCTTGTTTGGATTTTTAGCAAAGCGCTGCATGGTACCAAGAAGATTTTAGTGGTGGGTAAACAAGATATCGCCGCTCAAGTAATTGAGAAGTTTAGTTCTCATACAAAAGACTGGTTTAAGGTTGTAAGTGTTATTAGTGGGGAAAATAAAGAAATCTTAAAGCAAAAGTTAGAGGAAGTTGATTTAGTAATACTTTGTCCGGATTTATCCGCTGAAGTTAAGTATCAGGTAACTAGCCTCTGCGTTGCCGAAAATAAGTCTATGTTAGTAATTCCTGAACTATACGATATTCTTCTCTTTAAGGCAAAAACATTTCGCGTTGATGACCTGCCATTGTTTGAGTTAGAACCAATTGCTTTATCATGGGATCAACAAGTAACGAAGCGTTTGCTAGATATTTCAGTGGCGAGTATAGCTTTATTATTTGCCATTCCATTATTCATAGTTGTAGCTATTCTAATTAAAGTTACATCTCCGGGACCAGTATTCTTCATTCAAGAGCGTATCGGTGTGAATGGCGATAAATTCGCTGTCTATAAATTTCGGACCATGATCGATAAAGCAGAAAAATTGACAGGACCGGTTTTAGCTACAGAGAATGACCCTCGCATTACAAAGATAGGTAAAATTCTCCGCAATACCAGAATGGACGAGCTACCCCAATTAATTAATGTACTTAAGGGCGACATGAGCATTGTCGGCCCGCGACCGGAAAGGCCTGTGTTTGTAAGTGAGTTTACTGCCTCAGATCCAACATTTGGACATCGGCTGAAGGTTAAACCAGGGATTACCGGTTTAGCTCAGGTATCGGGGAAATATAGTACTGAACCTGAGAACAAGTTGCGTTACGATTTATTATATATTCGAAATTATTCTCTCGGATTAGACTTAAAAATCATCTTACAAACTTTAAAAACAGTATTGACCAAAGAACAGGCAAATGGTGTTCAAATACTGAACCAAGGCAATAAATATGAAAACCCAAGCAGGTCGTCAATCAGACCAGCACCACAGGTTAGCAAATCGAATAACCCTACTATGTAATAACCTTAAAATTTTTTGGGAGCATTGTCAGTAGCAGAAACTAGCAAGGAAGGTATGGACAAAATGACCTCATACAAATCCATGGCAAAAGCAGCAGCAATGATATCTGTTTTAAGTGTTATAAGCAAGATACTAGGCTTTGGCCGGGAAGTCGCCTTAGCTGCGGTGTTTGGAAATAGTTATCAAACAGACGCCTATTTGGTGGCCATGGCTATTCCAACTGCTATTCTGGCTAATGTTTTTGGTTCACTAAAGACTACCATAATCCCTGTCTATACCAAGAGGTTAGATAAAGATCCCGCAGATGCTAAGCAATTTGTAAACTCTTTATTTATTGCAACTGGGGCTGTTGCCTTGGTTGTAATGGCAATAGGTTATCTTTTTGCCCCGTTTATCGTACATTTGTTAGCACCCGGATTTACAGATGAAGTATATAACCTAACTGTAAAGTTGTCGCGAATTCTTGTACCGGCAGTACCTTTTGTTGCTTTAACAGCAGCTGCTACCGGAGTTTTACACTCCCATAAAGCCTTCTTTTGGCCGGCAGTAATCGGGTTCCCTTATAATATTATTCTTATAACAGGTATGTTAGTTTTTGGTGCCCGTTATGGGGTTGAAGCTGTAGCGGTAGCATTAGTTTTGGCTATTGCCAGCCAGTTTGCTATGCAGGTACCGGGTCTAATAAAAGCGAAGGCTTTTAGCCGGGAAAGGTTTCAAGCATTTCATCCCGGTCTAATAGAAATAGCTGTACTCACCGGTCCGATCTTGATTGGTCTTATAGGTAATGAAATTAATTTAATTGTAGATCGAATGCTGGCATCCACTTTAGCCGAGGGTAGTATTTCAGCCCTAAATTTCGCTAAGCGCCTCTGGCAAATGCCCAATGGTCTTTTTGGTGTGGCGGTATTTACCGTATTTTACCCTGAGCTGTCCCGCTTGGCAGCAGCTGCACAAAGTAAAGAATTTAAGCGCTGTTTTCAGCGGGCAGTGACATCAGTATTGTTTATGCTTACGCCCATGATGGTTGGGCTCATGGTACTTAGAAAACCAATAGTGGAGGTGCTATTTGAGTGGGGCGCTTTTGACCGGGCGGCTACCGAAGCTACAGCCATAGCTTTGTTATTTTACTCTCTCGGGTTAGTAGCCGTAGCCCTGCGCCAACTTTTAGCCCGGACCTTTTATAGTTTGCACGATACCAGAACACCGGTGCTCATTTCCCTCAGTTGCATATCGTTGAATATTATATTTAATTTATTATTAATTAGGCCAATGGGTCATGGTGGTTTAGCCCTGGCAACATCTTTAGCCAATTTATTGGTTTTAGTGCCTATGTTTTATCTCCTTCGTCGTAAAGTAGGCAGCATTAACGGTCTAAAAATAACCAAGGATGCCCTTAAGCTATTTACAGCTGCGGGGATTATGGGTCTTGCTGTTTGGTTTATCTATATAAATGTTGCCATTCTTTGGGCAACTGCATCGCGGTTTTTACAGGCCGGTATCTTAGGGCTAATGATTGGATTTGGAGCAATGGTTTATTTTATCCTTTGTTATTTGTTTGGGATAGAAGAATTAATATTGTTGCTTAAAACAATGCGGAAAAAGTTATTGGTTTTATGCAGGGCAAATTAAGGAGGAATCAACTATGCAGCCAGTACGTAAGGCTATTATACCTGCAGCGGGGTTAGGTACGCGTTTTCTGCCAGTAACTAAGGCACAGCCGAAGGAAATGCTGCCGATCTTAGATAAACCCACTATTCAATATATTGTGGAAGAGGCTATAGATTCGGGGATCGAAGATATTCTAATTATTACCGGTCGCGGGAAGAGGGCTATAGAAGATCATTTTGACCGCTCACTAGAGTTAGAACGAATTTTGGCTGAAAAAGGTCAAAACCATCTATTAGAGGCTATTCAGGAAATCGGCAATATCGAGATTCACTATATTAGGCAAAAGCAGCCCTTAGGTCTCGGACATGCTATTTATTGTGCTCGCAAGTTTATTGGAGAAGAGACGTTTGCAGTTTTATTGGGGGATGATATTGTAGCTGGCGGACCTAAGCCAGGTCTAAAACACCTGCTCGACTATTATAATGATTTTGGTTACTCAGTTATAGGTGTTCAGGAGGTTAGCCCTCAAGAAGTAGAACGTTATGGCATTGTCAGGGGTGAAAAGGTAAAGCAAGACTTATGGCGGGTTAAGGAATTGGTTGAAAAACCGCCGGCGGAGAAGGCGCCTTCCCGGGTAGCTATCATGGGTCGATATGTTATCACCCCGCGAATTTTTTCTTTATTAGAAGAAGCTAAGCCGGGGGCCGGTGGTGAAATTCAACTAACTGATTCTCTAAATAGATTGGCGCAAGAAGAACCAGTATATGCTTGTACATTTGCTGGTAAAAGATATGATGCTGGTGATTTATTAGGCTATTTACAGACTACAGTAGAATTTGCCTTACAGCGGGAAGACATAGCTGATGAATTCGCGGAATTTCTCCAGCGAGTTTTACAGAACAGATAGGTTAGCAGAGGAAGTGGTTTTTTATGGTGCAGATTAGATTTGGTACTGACGGATGGCGGGGTATTGTAGATGCAGATTTTACTGACACCAATGTTGCGCGAGTGGCAGAGGCTATTGTTGCTTATCTTTACCAGCAGACAGAAGTTAACTATAAGCAAGGTGTTGTAATAGGTTACGATAACCGCCCTTCATCTAACGGTTTTGCTAAGCTTGTAGCTGTGATTCTCACAAAAAATGATATTCCAGTTTATCTTAGTCGCAAAACAATACCGACACCTGCTGTTGCATATGCCATAAAAGAAAAATGTTTGGCTGGGGGAATAATGATTACAGCTAGCCATAACCCTCCGCAATATAATGGCATAAAATTTATACCTCATTATGCAGGCCCTGCTACTGAAGATATTACCAAAGTTATAGAAGAAATATTGCCTGTGGAGACATGTAGTTTTACTGCGGAAGTAGAATCACTACCTGATACTGTCGACATTTTTGATTGTGGGAAGCTGTATCTTGATTGTCTGCGCAGGCTTTCAGTTTATAATAATCATGATAAGAAGTTACGTATAGTGGTTGATCCCATGTACGGAAGCGGCAGCGGATATTTAGAAAAGCTGTTATGGGAATTAAACCATGAAGTAATAGTTATCCATGGGAATGAAGATGGCAAATTTGGTAGCTTGTTGCCGGAACCAAAGGAAAGCAATCTACATGAGTTAAGTAAAGCAGTTTTAGCTAATAAAGCAGATTTGGGGATTGCATTAGATGGTGATGCCGATCGGTTCGGTTTTATTGATAGTAATGGAAAATATATTAGCCCTAACCAAATTTATGGACTAATGGCAGACTATATTGGGTCAAAGGCCCCGCAGAAAGCAACTTTTGCTCGCACCGTAGCTACTACCCATATGATTGATCGGGTAGGAGAAAGCCTTGGTTTAAATATTATTGAGACTCCGGTTGGGTTTAAGTATATTGCGCAAGCAATGTTAAAAGAAAATGCAATTTTAGGTGCCGAAGAGAGTGGGGGTTTGGGGATTAATCAAGCAATACCAGAAAAAGATGGGATAACAGCGGGCTTATTGCTCGTACAAGTTTTATCTCGTTATAATGGTGGTATAAGTGAAGCATTAGAGTATATGCATAATAGATATGGGCGTTTAGTTAGTAAACGGGTTGATATTTTATGTTCAGAAACGGAAAAAAGTAGGGTTCTTGTTAAGTTGGCGTCAGAACCACCATATCAATTGGCTGAACGTAGGATTAAAAGTGTGCTGAAGATTGATGGCTTAAAAGTAGTTCTTAGCGATAATGCTTGGTGTTTAATCAGACCTTCCGGTACAGAAAATATGATTCGGCTTTATGCGGAAGCTGAGAGCCAAGAGTTATTGGATCAGATCTTAGCTGAAGCAGCTAATTATTATCAACTTAAGGAGAAAAATGATGATTGATTTAAGTCAGGTCTCAGGACTTCCGATAAAATTGAATAAAGATTGTACTCTCACATTTGGGCGCGGGTTGCCTGTTGTAGAACCGGCAGTGCGAACAGGAAAACAAATGAAACCAGTATTGTTGGCTGCCAATGCTGTGGCAGATAAGGAAATTCTTTATTATATGTACCGGGATATATGCTTACCAGAGCAGCGTGAACTTTTTACGAAATATCGGGTTCGTTATGATATCACTATTTTGAAGCCAGGAAAGATTGGAGATGAATTTATTAAAACCTTTGGCCATTATCATCCTAAAAAGCCGGGAACGTCTGTTACATATGGGGAGTTATATCAAGTTTTGTATGGAACGGCTGGCTTTTTACTTCAAGAAAAAGGGCAAAAACCACAGGAAATAATAGATGTGATTTTTATTGAAGCTGATCCAGGCGCTGTTATTACCATACCACCAGGCTATGGACATATAACAGTAAATATTGGTTCTGAACCTTTGGTAGTAGCAAACCTTGTTTGTCCAGATTTTAAGTCTGATTATGTTACATATGTAAAATTTGGTGGTGGGGCAGTTTATATAAGCTCAACAGTTGAGGGTATTGAGTTTATAAATAATAATAACTATTTATCCATACCTCAATTACGCCATAGTAAAGTTTTTGTGAAAGAGCAAGGTATTTATCAGCGTTTTTTTACACAGCCACAGGAGATGCGTTTTTTAGTTGAACCGGAATGGTATGAAGCTAAAGCACTGCTGGGCAGTTAGCTCTATTGAAATAATAGGTTGTTCATTTTACCGTTAGGGATTTTGTAATGATGTCTCCTGTAGGGGGTATAAATTTGATAATAAAAACCGGTAGCTCTGGTAAAGTAAATGATTTCGCTAAATTCATCCTTGAACCGGTATTGCCGAAAATAGATAAATTTACTAATTATAGTTTAACAAAGTGGAGATTTAAAAAGAAGTTAGGTTATGAGCTTAATCTGCAAAATCCGAGAACATTTAATGAAAAGATTGTATGGAAAAAACTAAATGATCGAAACCCACTTTTGCCAATAGTAGCAGATAAATACCGTGTATGAGAATATGTTGAAGAAGTATTAGGTGCTGAACTGGCAAAAGAAGTTATGATACCCTTAGTGTGTGTTACAAATAACCCTGCAGAAATACCAAATAAAGAATTACCTGAAGAATATATTATTAAGCCAAACCATGCTTCAGGTCGCTATATTATTGTTGAAAAAGGTGATGTCCCTGATTGGAAAAAAATAATTGCTATTTGTGAGAAATGGCTTCGCATGCCATATGGTTTAGCTAAGCATGAATGGGCATATCAACAGATTAAACCAATGATTGTTGTAGAGATATTATTGAGGGATGAAGATGGTAAGGTACCAATGGATTATAAATTGTTTATGTTTCAGGGCAAATGTAAGTTAGTGCAAGTCAATTGTGATCGTTTCTCTATGCATACAAAGAGTCTTTTTGATGAAAACTGGAAATATTTAGACATTATGTATAACTTGCCTAAAGGGTTTTATGTTGAGAAACCAGCCAACTTTTCAAAAATGTTAACCGTTGCTGAGAAATTAAGTAAACCATTTGACTTTGTGAGGGTCGATTTTTATTCTATTGGAAATAAATTATTTGTTGGAGAATTGACTAATTATCCTGAGTCCGGTATGGGTCGGTTTTATCCACAAAGTTTTGATGTAGAGCTAGGTGAATATTTAGTTATACAACCTAAGTATTGGGAAAATAGAAGGTGCTAAGCTCTAATATTTTGTGAAATTATACTTATACTTGTTCTTTGCGGAGGATTATAAATACTATAAGTATCTTTGGTAAAAATCAAAGAGGTTATTACAGTGAATTGTGCATGAAGTGATGCGAGGGGGTAGTACATGGTGGAGGGAGAACTGGTTTACACTGCTTATGCAGATTTAGGATCAACTTATGGTGGCGGCCCCCAAAGCACTTTTATTTGGCGTGCATTATTAGATGAAGGGCTTTTAGCGCAGGCATATTTTAGAATGGTTAAAGGTGAAGGGCCTTTTCAAAAAACAAGTGGTATATATCCGTTTGGACAATTCGGAGGCAAAATAGTAGGTGTAGCTAGCGAGTTATTTGGTTATTCTTCTAGATTTGTAAATGAAATGATCTTTGATTTTTTCGTTGCGAGAGTATTGCGGAAAAAGGAGAGAAAAATCTTATTAACATCCGCTATAATGCCGAAAAGTGCTAATATAGTTAAAGAGAATGGTGGCAAAATAATCTTTATCGCTAAAAACTCGTTGGGTTATGCAACTATTGTTGAAGAGGAAAGTAAATATTGGGACTATCCGATTAAACCAGCACAATTAGTATATGGTCGTGAATATGATAAATGGGTTTTAGATATTCCAGATTTGGTATTAACTTTAGCCCATAAAGATGTAGATTTTTTGAAGTCGAAAGGCATAAATGCGGTGCATATCCTGAATGGTGTAAATTCGAAAAGGTTTGCATTTAATGCCATGAAAAAGAGTACAGACTGTCCAACATTCTTATTTTTAGGTGCTGAACCACTGAGAAAAGGTTTATTTTATTTACTTTCAGCTTGGAAGATGGCGGGCGAACCAGGTCGTTTAGTGGTTGGTGGTGTTGGCAGTCAAATGAGAAAAATTAAAAAGTACATACATTATAAGTTGGGCAATTTTAAACGTCTTGAATTATATCCATATTTAGACTCTTTATCTGCATACTATAATGCAGACGCATTTGTTTTTCCGACTCTCGCTGAGGGTATGCCGCGTGTAGTATTAGAAGCTGCTAGCTGTGGTCTTCCAGTTATTACGACTGATATAGGTTCCGGTGGAATAATAAATCATCTTAAGACAGGTTATATAGTTATGAAAAGGGATATAGCTGGTTTAGCTAAGGCGATATTATATTTGGCGGATAATGCGAATGTTAGACGAGAACTTGGTTTATCTGCTAGGCTTATAATTGATTCTGTACAATACAATAATTTTGCAAAACAGATAGCAGATAATGTGAAAGAATTTATGAATTTTGCTTGATATTGTTTTATATGTATAAAATTATTTTTATTATGCCCGGCTCTTGAAAAATTAGAAAAATAATTTGAATTGGGGTTTAACAATGGAGGAATTATGTTGGCAAAGTTTTCATGTGATAAGTCACGGATATATGAGGGAATAATTTTACTAGCTATTTTTTTGTCCCCATTCCTAACTTGGCGAATTGGTGCGATTAATTATAATTATAGTGATTTACTCTTTTCACTTAGTGCGGTATTTTTGTTTATACAGTATTCTTATAAAATATCATTCAGTATGCCTATTTTATTATGGTTTTTAGGTAGTAATATATTGATATTATTTTTGGGTGTTAGTTCTTTAATTCAAGCTAATAATATACAAAATTCTATTATAGTAATTTTACAGTATGGATTTTCCATTTTTTTATTACCTATAATATTATTAAAATTAGATGATAAAGCATTATGTAAGTGTATTAAAGCGTGGTTAATTGCTGTTGCGATAATTGGTTTTAAAGCATTATTAATGGCTTATGGTTTTATTGATCCGGCGCTTTTATCAGGAAATATGATGTCAGGATACCGATATGCAAGTTTTATGGAAAATCCTAATACATTAGCTAAAGCTATTTCAATTTCTATAGCATTAATTTTATTGTTAAATAGTACTACTTATAAAATAAAATCGAAGTTTAATTGTGGATTTATTTTTTTAGGCTATATTGGTGGACTAGTAGCTTCAAGTTCCTTCGCGGGATTGATATCCGCATTATTTGTAATATGTATATATAGCATGTTTTCATTAAATAGGAGAGTAATTTTTACTTTATTTATATTAGTGCTTGCAATGATATTGTTTATTGTTTGGTTTGATTTTTTAATTCCTGATGTTTTTCAAAGACGGGTAATTAGATTAATATATTCAAGAGACTATAGCTCTGCTGGAAGCTTTTTAGAAAGGGTTGATAGAATTTACGAAGCTTTGTTAATAATTGATAGAGATGTGCTCTTTGGAATTGGAGCGGATGGGTATCGTGATATTGCTCCGTTAGTTCACAATACTTTTTTACTTGTTTTTGCGGAAGGTGGTATTTTTGCATTATTAGGTTTTTTATTGTTGTTGTTAAGTGTTAGTATTTCTGCTGTGAAGTTATGGTTAATAAATTATTCATTAGGTGTAGCTGCAGTAGCTGTGATTAGTGTCTTCGCCTTAAATGCTTTGACGACTAACCATTTATATGGACGACACTGGATTATTCCTCTATTTTTGGGTTTTGTATTAATGGAAAGGATAATTCATAATAGTAGTTTGTTAGAGGAGTAGTATAGTGTGTATTCTAATAAATTATAGTGAAGCTGGTGATCTTAAATTTATGTTAATTTCCTATTTGGTGACAAGTTTAAATGTAGGCGGGGCAGAGATGATGCTCTATAGGCTATTACAGAAATTAAATAGAGAAAAATATGAGCCTGTTGTAGTTAGTTTATTGCCTTTAGGCGAGATAGCGAAAAAAATAGATTCTATTGGGGTTAGAGTATATAGCTTAAATATGCAAACAAAATTTGATATTACTGTGCTTCTTAAACTGTATGTTTTACTAAAGAAGCTACAACCTGATATTCTTCATACTCAACTTTTCCATGCTAATTTTTTAGGCCGCATTATTGGTAGAGCAGCTGGCGTACCTGTAATAATCTCTAGTATTCGTAATACAGTTTTTGGTGGGAGGTTTAGAGAGCTTTTAATAAAATGGACAGATTGGTGTGCCATGAGAACAACCACTATTTGCAAGGCAGCAGGATGACAGGATGGTTGAGCAGGGGATTGTCCCTGCAAACAAGTTGGAAGTAATATATAATGGTATTGAGATAAAAGAGTATGACAATTTGATATCTACTGAGGAAAAACATCAGTTACTTAATGAAATAGGCATATCTGATGATCGACCTCTGATTTTAGCAGTAGGAAGATTAGAGCAACAGAAGGGATATCCATATCTTTTAGAAGCTATGAGGCTGTTGAAATTACAAGGTCAGCCTTTTTTTCTCGCTATAGCCGGTCGAGGAAAGCTCAAAGCTGAACTAGAAAAGAAGGTTGGGGAATATGGTTTACAAAGTGAAGTTTGTTTTTTAGGGGTAAGGGATGATGTACTCCGCTTAATGGCTGTTGCCGATATGCTTGTATTGAGTTCTATTTGGGAAGGACTTCCGGGGGTAGTGTTAGAGGCGATGGCTTCAGGGTTACCGGTAGTCGCTACTGCTGTTGGGGGTTCGCCGGAACTTGTAATAGAAGGCAAAACCGGTTTTCTTGTACCACCTAAAGATCCGGTGTCTTTAACAGAGTCTATTGCTAAAGTGTTATCTTTATCAGCAGAAGAACGTTTGCAAATGGGACAAGCAGCTAGAGTTCGAGTGAAAGAGAATTTTACCTTAGAGAAAATGGTTGCTTCTTATGAGGAACTTTATAAAAAGTGCTTACAAGAAAAAGGTTTATGGATGATTAGGAGGTAACAAGATGTCTAAAGGGAAATTAAAAGTCGTAATAGTGGGCACTGGTTATGTTGGTCTGACAACAGGTGTTGGTTTAGCTTATTTAGGCCATGAAGTTACTTGTGTGGATGTTAACCCTGATATAATAAGTAGGTTGCAAAAGGGACAGGCTACAATCTATGAAAATGGCTTGGCGGAGTTAATGGAAGCAGCTTTTGAGCGCTTAAGTTTTACTACTTCTTTGCCGGAAGTACTACATGGTGCCGACGTAATATTTATAGCGGTAGGTACACCATCTAAAGCGAATGGTGATGCTGAGATATCTGCGATAGAGAAGGTAGCTAAGACAATTGGCAATAACCTGAAGGAAGGGGATTCTCCGGTAATAGTTAATAAGTCAACCGTTCCCATTGGTTCTTGTCGCCGGGTGGAAACGGTAATTAGAAAAGAATTGGAACGGCGGAATATGCAAGGGCAATTTTTTGTTGTATCTAACCCTGAGTTTTTACGGGAAGGTGTTGCTGTTGGCGATACATTATATCCCGACAGGATTGTAATAGGGGCAAATGAAGCAGAAGCGGTTAATAAGTTGAGGCAGCTTTATGCTCCTATTTTAGAACAAACCTTTACTCCGCCAACTTGCGCGCCGCGGCCGCAAGGTTATGAAAAACCTGCTTTTATTGTTACTGATCCAGTAAGCGCAGAACTGATAAAATATGCTGCTAATGCCTTTCTGCCGATGAAGATTTCTTTCATTAATGAGATTGCGGGGCTGGCAGAAAAGGTAGGGGCCGATATTAAGGAAGTGGTACGGGGTATTGGTACCGATAAGCGTATCGGGCCTCACTTTTTAGGAGCTGGCATAGGCTGGGGCGGCAGCTGTTTTGGGAAGGATACTAGGGCTAT
This sequence comes from bacterium, assembly GCA_050951765.1. Classification (GTDB taxonomy): domain Bacteria; phylum Bacillota; class DTU030; order DTU030; family JBMNJR01; genus JBMNJR01. Next base: position 20,659 of record JBMNJR010000009.1, read on the forward strand.
TTTAGCTACTGCAAAGCAGTATAATGTTCCCTTGGATTTAGTGGAAACTGCTATTGCTGTCAACTATCGGCAGCGTCTAAGTGCTGTGGAAAAACTCCAGGGGGTATTGCAAAATATCCGTGGCTGTACTATCGGTATTTTAGGTCTTGCTTTTAAACCCGGTACAGATGACCTGCGGGATTCCCCGGCTATAGATATTATTGAGAGGCTATTAGAGTTTGGTGCTTTTGTTAAGGTTTATGACCCAGTAGCTATGGCAAATTTCCAGAAGCAGTATGGCAATTTGCCAGTGGAATATGCAGATGGTGTAGACGGTCTTGGACAAGGCTGTGATGCATTGTTACTAGTAACAGATTGGCCTCAATTTGTCGATATAAATTGGAAACAGGTTGGTGCTGTTATGCGGCGGAAGGTCTTGATTGATGGCAGAAATATGTTTGACAGACATGAACTTGAACAGGCAGGGTTTGTTTACCGGGGGGTGGGCAGGTAATGTTTTATAATAAAGTTATGGTCACCGGTGGTGCCGGTTTTATTGGCAGCCATTTGGTGGACAGGCTTTTAGCCGATGGTTGTGCTGTACTTTGCGTTGATGATTTCAATGATTATTATGATCCAGACTTAAAGAGAGAAAATGTGAAACAGCATTTACAGGATGAGTTTTACCGGTTGGTAGAAGGTGACATTAGAGATAAAGAACTAATTTCTAAACTAGTAAAGGAGTGGCAGCCAGAGGCTATCGTACATTTGGCAGCCAGGGCAGGAGTTAGGCCTTCATTAAGTGAACCGGAATTATATCAGGCTACTAATGTGGCGGGGACATTAAATCTTTTCGAAGCCGCTAAAGATAATGGGGTAAAGAAATTTGTTTTTGGTTCATCTAGCTCTGTATATGGGTTGAATAATAAGGTACCTTTTGCGGAAACAGACCCTTTGTTAAAGCCGGCTTCCCCTTATGCAGCTACTAAGATAGCCGGGGAAGCGCTGGCACATACCTATGCTCATTTATATAATATTTCGGTGGTAGTGTTACGGTTTTTTACCGTTTATGGTCCACGGCAGCGGCCTGATTTAGCTATAAGAAAGTTTGCCGAAAAAATGCTGCGAGGTGAAGAAATAACTTTATTTGGTGATGGCAGCAGTGCTAGAGATTATACATATATAGGCGATATTGTTAATGGTATTGTAGCTGCTATAAATTATGATGGTTCAAAATATGAGGCCTTTAATTTGGGAAATTCTTTTCCTGTTAAGCTCATTGAATTAGTAAGGAATTTAGAAGAGGTTATTGGTGTGAAGGCAAAGATAATTTGGGCTCCTGATCAACCGGGAGATGTGCCAATTACCTTTGCGGATATTGGAAAAGCGGCTGAATTGCTGGGTTATTATCCGGAAACGTCAATTAATGAAGGACTTGCAAAATTTGTTCAATGGTTGAAGAACTACAATACTGAGGTGAACCGTTAATGGTTGTCGCTAACCCCAAACTTATTCATGTATCAACAGTAGGTGTGACTGCTACAAGATTATTACTTCCGCAGTGTAATTATTTTCGTGAACAGGGGTTTGATGTTGGTTTTGTTTTTAGCCCTGGAGCAGAGGCGCAGGAATTACGGGCTAAGGGTTTTTCTGTGGGTGAGATTGCTATAGATAGGAAGATCGCCATATTTAAAGATTTACGGAGTATTAAAGAGTTAGTTAGCTATTTTAAGCAAGAAAAACCTGATATTGTTCATACCCATACATCTAAAGCAGGCATAGCCGGTCGGGTGGCAGCTTATTCAGCCCAGGTACCGGTTATTATTCATACGGTACATGGTTTTCCTTTTCATGAAGGAATGCCGGTGAAACAACAACTTATATATCAGAATTTAGAGCGAATAGCAGCAAGGTTATCTACCGCAGTATTGTCACAGAGTAAAGAAGATGTTGAAAATGCAGCCCGGCTTAGGATTAAATCTAAAAGTGGCGGGCTTGTTCATATTGGAAATGGTATTGATCTTACGAAGTTTGCGCCTGAACAGTTTAGCTTAGATCATCGCCGGGAGATTAAGCAAAAGTTAGGCTTAGCGCAAGATACGTTAGTATTAATTACAGTGGCTAGATTAAACCCCTTAAAGGGTTATTTTGATCTGATCGATGCAGCAGCTAAGTTACCTAAAGGGAACTGGCATTTGTTATGTATTGGTGAGGACGAAGGACAGTTAAAGGAGGTTCAAGAAAAGATAAAGACACTAGGTTTACAGAACCGAGTGTCATTGTTAGGTCGGAGAAATGATGTTGTTGATATTATGTCCATTGCCGATATTTTTATTTTGGCTTCTTATCGGGAAGGTGTTCCCCGGTCAGTTATCGAGGCCCAGGCAATGGAACTCCCAGCGGTAGTGACTGATGTGCGAGGGTCAAGGGAAATTGTGGTAGATAACGAAACAGGATTTATTGTCCCCCCCCATGATCCTGAAGCTTTAGCGCGGGGTATAAAAAAGCTGATGGAAGATAAACAGATAAGACAAAAGTTTGGTCGAAGAGGAAGAAAACGTATGCAAGAAAAATTTGATGAAAAAAAGGTTTTTGAACTGATCATAGCAGTATATAAGCGATTTCTGATATAGTTTAGTTTGGAGAGGAAAAAGGGGACAGTTCATACGCGTTACCGCACTACTAACCGAAAACAGCAACTACGCACTTATATCTTAAATAATATTGTTACTATTTTTGGAGGGGTTAATTTATTTCTCTATTATTCCCAGCAAAGGATACAAAAAACACCACTATCCTTTGCAATGAGATAGTTAAGATCCCCTCCGTGGTTATCATCCTAAAGTATTTATGCACTAAACTGGGAAATGCAATGTTATCTATGGCATCTTCAGGATATTTAGATGATATATACACCCACGCTAACTTCGGCTTCAATTGTAAATTTTAATGTCAAATGCCTTTCTCCCACCAGCTTTTTCAATAAGGGGATTATGGGGCACCTAACCCATTAATGAATCTTTTCCACTGGCGCAAGGAAAGGAAGACTATTGTCTCCTTCCCACCCACTTACTATATAGCTTCCTGCCGCTATTGGAGATAGCCAACAGGGTGGGGCCGAGGAAGTGGGTGTGTTTTATTTGCACTGCCTTTTGGGGACACAGTTCGTGACAGCAGAGGCATTCGATGCAAACTGTGTAGTCGATATTTTTTGTTTTTTTGTTAATAGCATTGACGGGACAGCTGCCGACACAGATGTTACAGTGTTTGCAGCTTTTTTTATCGATCACCGGCCGGGTTTTTAACAGGTGCAGAATGTAATTAAAGGAAAAGAGGGTCTGGCTGCGCTCCGGTACCCCGGGGGGAATGTTAAAGTCATTTACGGCAGGGAAAGAGAATTGATCACCCAAAAGGGTAATTTTTTCAAGGTCTCCTTCGCCAAAATTTTGGGCACGGGCAACTGCTAAGGAGGGAATTTTAGCTGGCTCGATCCCGATCAGCTTGGTAGCTACTGTATCTAGAGCTAGTGCGTCAGGGCTGATCAGCACGGCACCCACCTGTCTGGGGCTGCCGGCAGTTGGCCCAGCCCCTTCCATAGCTACAATACCGTCCATGATATGCAGGCCTATATTGCATGCCCGGTTTATCGCCAATAAAATCTGGGCAAAGGATTCCTGGTTCGGGGCCAGCCGGTGCAATTCGGCCTTTCGGAGTCCGGGGATACATCCAAAGAGGTTTTTGATTGCCCCGGTATAGGTGGCTGCCATATGGGTTTTTAGTTTAGGCAGGTTGATCACAAAGTCTGCTTCCCGGATAGGTTTGGCAATATGTAAGGTAGGCAGTATTTGCTCAGAGCCGGTTTGGACCGGGACTGTGCCGTGGCGGTCAAAGTTTTTGATTATTGCCCCTTCTTCAGCAGCTACTTGTTCCATTCCGGTTATTTTTAAGGTTTGGGCGGTTACAGCCCGACCAATAATGGCACCGCCGGAGCTGTCGCCGATCCACACTTCGCAGCCTTGTTTTTTTAATAACCGTGTTAGGGCTCGAACCAACTCTGGGTGGGTGGTGGCAGCTGCTTCCGGAGGTAGAGGGCTGATTAGGTTTGGCTTAAGTAAAACACGCATGCCCGGGCGCAGCCATTGTTCCCATCCCCCTAAAAGATCAATACCCCGCTGCAGGTTTTGTTCTAATTCGGTCACATCATAGCTGGTGTTATTTAATAAGACTACTTGGCTCATAGTTTCCCCTGCCTTTCTGAGTTTGTTTCCTTCGTTAAATACCTTGTTCTATTATTGCTACATATTTTCCTCTATATTACCTGTACTAAAAATTAAGAGTTCAACTGCAAGATAGCAAGTATCAATAGAAAAATGATTTATAAAGGTTGCCAGTATAATGTAGGAAGGGTTTGGCAGGATTGCTTGGCCCTTTTTTTATGGATTGTTTATGGATTTTGCCTCATTTTCTCATTGCTTCGCGGGAGTGGTCATGTTAAAATGGAGATGGTAAAAAATGTATAGGGATTAAAGGTTGAGATGTATTATGGGAATCGACTTAATGGTGATGAAAAATATAGCTGAGCACTATAAACTACAGCTGTTGGTTTTGCCGGGAAGTTATGGAACAGAAGATTTTCCACAGGGGGAACTGCTTGCGGTATTATTATGATTCGGGAAAATTCCGTCGCTATCGGGATTGCTATGCTGACTATATAAAGATTATTAATGAGTACATAAACAATTGAGGACATGGGCGAAAAAAATGGGGAGGTTGTAGCAATGACAGATAAACAAGCCCTTGCCGCTGCCACGGTAGTGGAAGTTTGTATGGGTGCGAAAGCAGGGGAAACGGTGTTGGTTGTCAGTGATGAAGGGACAGAACCGATTGGCAGGGCTTTTGTTGCTGCTGCTCGCAAGGCAGGTTTAGAGGCGGTGCTCATGTTAATGCAAGCCCGGGAGATTTCCGGCGCCGAACCGCCGGCTGCTGTGGCGCAAGCCATGAGCGCTGTGGATATTTGCTTGCTGGCCACAACAAAATCATTATCCCACACCAGTGCCCGGCGGGAAGCTTGCGCCCGGGGAGCTAGAATTGCTTCCCTACCGGGTATTACCGAAGAAATGATGAATCGCACCTTAACAGGAGATTATGCGGAGATTGCTGCAGTCAGTAAAAAGGTGGCAGAGATTATGGATAAGGCTGCAACAGCCCGGGTAGTTAGCCCGCTGGGTACAGATATCACCATGAGTCTTGTGGGGCGCAAAGCAAAGCCCGATACCGGCATACTCACTCAGAGGGGAGATTTTGGCAATCTTCCCGCTGGCGAGGCTTATATTGCGCCGGTGGAAGGTACCGCCCAGGGTATAATTGTAGTTGATGGTTCGATGTTGGGCGGTTTGATGGCAGAGCCGTTAAAATTGGTGGTGGAGGATGGCTATGTGGTATTTGTGGCAGGGGGCGCAGATGCGGAGAAACTGCGGGGGATTTTGGAAAAATACGGCCGCGAAGCGGGGAATATTGCCGAATTAGGTGTGGGAACCAATCCGCTGGCTGTGCTTACCGGTAATGTATTGGAAGATGAAAAGGTAGCCGGTACGGTGCACCTGGCTATAGGCAACAATATGGGCTTTGGCGGCAAAGTAGATGTACCGGTACACTTAGATGGTGTTTTGAAAAATCCTACCCTTTATTTGGATGCGCAGGTTGTGGTCAAAGACGGGAAATTGGTGTAAGGGCATAACTGTGATATATATTTTGCGTCTGCAGGTGAAATAATGATTTAGACTGGGGAGATAAAAGTGGAAGGAAGGAGGTTTTAGCATGCCTATTTGCCAAGTTAAAGGGGTTGGCATTCATTATCTGGAGGCAGGAGTGCGGGTGCAAGGGAAACCGAATATTGTCTTTATCCATGGCGCCACAAGCCATGGTCAAAAGTGGGCACACCAGTTAGATGCCATAGCAGATATTGCTTACGGGGCAGCCCTAGATCTGCCCGGTCATGGCCGGTCAGAAGGCAATCCCTGTGATCAGGTGTTCTTATACCGGGAGTGGGTAAAGGAGTTTGTCAGTGCGTTAGATCTTGCCAATCCGATCATAGCCGGTCATTCCATGGGTGGCGCCATTGCTATGGATTATGCTTTGAAATATCCGGAACAGGTGCAAGGGTTGGTTTTGGTCGGCACGGCACCACAATTTCAGGTGGCAGCAGGATTTTTAGAAGAATTGCGGCAAGGGAAATTTGATGAAAAGCGAGCCCGCAGCGGCTACTCTGCTTCTACGCCGGCAGAGTTTATTGATAAAATGATTGAAGAGAGTAAAGCTGTGGATCCATGGGTACGGTATACAGATTACTCTGCCTGTTCCCATTTTGTAGTGGGAGATCTGGGGGAGATTAAAGTTCCCACCTTGATTATTTGTGGCGTAGAGGATATCAGTACCCCGCCCCAGGCATCCCGCTATTTGGCAGATCATATTAGCGATGCGAGGCTTGTTTTAGTGGAAAGGGCAGCCCATAATGTGATGGTGGAACAGCCACAAAAGGTAAATCAGGCGCTTGTTGATTTTTTACAGCGTTTTTAGAAATCCCGCTTTATGAGGAATGGTTGCGTCAATTTGTTTCGCATGGAGATCTCAGGGAACGTCAGCTTTTCCCTCCACTCCATACAATTATGAATAACAAGTAAGAATCATTCATTATAAGCATTAAAAGGGGCCGCTGTATAATACAGCAGCCCCTTTTAATGCTCCGGTTGGCTCACTTACAGAAGAATTTCAATCTCACTATCAGCCCGCAGTTCTTCAATCAAGGCGCTGAGTAATTGGTTAGATTTCTCTTGCATTACTTGTAATTTTAGCCCTGCCTTTACCTCTTCGAAATCCGGCGCGTCTTCTGCTTCGCCATAATAAAGTTCATATAATTGCTGTAGCTCTTCATCTGTTACAGTAATGCTTTCTTGGTCAATATTTGCCTCCAGATATTTATTGAGCAACAGGGAATTAGTGATATCATTTTTCAGGTCATCCAGCGTAATATTAGCAGCAGTCAGTGCTTGTTCAAACTCCTCTTCATTAGTAAAGCTTTCTTTAATACTGTCGATTTCCGCAGCAATGGTTTCATCATCAATGGTGATATTATCTTTTTTTGCCTGCTGGAGGATTATGGTTGTATTGATCATGTCATTTAAAACCTGTTGTTGTAGCATCTCAACCATTTCTTCATCTGCATCTTCCATGTTTAATCCCATCATGGCATAATTTGCTTTCATTTGTTCGTAATACAGATCAAATTTTTCCTTTGCTATTTCTTCACCGTTTACTATGGCTACCATATCGTCAATTTCTTTTGGTTTATTTATATTACAGGAGGCCAATGCGATGGGAAGGGTCATTAATAAAATGAGGCCAAATGCCACTGCTCTTTTTGTAGTCAAAACTAAACCTCCTTGCTGGTTTAAGCTAATAAAAGTTTAATTCCATAGGGCTAGTATACCTTGTGGTTTTTTCTTTGTCAAGGTAAATGGGATTATATGCCATTTGGCAGGGGATCAAAAATTTTTCATCAGTGGTAACATTTGTTACCGCTTTTAGACAAGAAGGTATTTATAATACTAATTAAGTTAATTAGTTATAAAAGGAGGTTGTCGTAAAATGGCAGCGAAAACTTATCACTTTGCCCAGTCAGCAGGAAGGTTGATTGAAAAAATTGTCGATGATGATAACTTGGTTATCAATCACATGATTCTTCCCCAAGGGGAGTCATTGCCCGTGCATTATTCCAACTCCAATGTTTACATGATCGTGGTGCAGGGTAATTTAACGCTCAGCTTAAATGACCAGGAGCCGCAGCAATATGCTGCAGGCAGTATAATTAATATCCCTTATAAGACGAAAATGAATGCTACAAATTGTCAGGAAGAAAGATTGGAATTTTTTGTTGTCAAAGCACCGAATCCGAAAGATTATTCTAAGCAAAGCTAATATTAACCAGGGAGGAATAAAAATAGCTAACTCTATGTTTAGTTATCAAAGTGAACAAACTGCAGGAGGAAAGGCTGCAGCAGGATCTATTGATTTATCAATTAAAGGGAATTGGGTTTTATGGCCAACAGATTTCGGCATCCCCGGTCGGGCGGCCATGCTCAGTCGCAGCTTTGCAAAATAGGCTAGCCCCATCTCATTAGCGCACCACGAGGATAGGGTGCACCAAGGTCAGCACTTCCGTATAAGTATAGAGGTTCCATGGGCTCACGACCCCGCTCGACAAGGAACCGGAAAGAGCGCCAGAAGTGATAGACAATTATTTTTCATTCTTCTGCTGGTGCTGTATACCGGCAGCAGCGTCTACTTTTTAAATAGCCTGCCCCTTTTTTGTGGTTTTTTTGCCTTTCTCTGCATATAATGCAGCAATTGTGATTTTGCAGGGGAAGGGGGAGAGCTGATTTGTGGCAGTGGAACGAGATTGCCGGGGTTTCGGTAACAGGGGTGATTATTGGATTGGTGGAGTTGGCAAAGCGGGCGGGCCTAAATCCCCGGTATGGCGGGCATTTGGCTTGGCTGTTGGGGGTGTTAATTGTAATGGGGCATGGAATTTTAGGCGGCTCTGAGTACAATTTGATTGAATTGTTCTTACTTGGTTCCGCATTGGGTTTGTCTGCTTCCGGTTTGTATGGTATTGGAAAAATCCACTATGAAAACTATAAGAATTGGAAAAAGAAAAATTAAGCGTTAAAGGGCCTGTCATCCCCACTTTTTGCGGGGTTTTTTTCTGGGGATAATTAGTTCAATCTCTCCGGGGCATACTCAAGGTAGGGCTGAAAATGGCTGTCCTTGACGCTTGTCATTGGCCAGTGTAAAATGGAGGAAGTGGAAAATACCAGAAATTTAAGCTGTTGTAACTAAAAGGTGGGTATACAAATGATAAGGGAAGTATATTTGGATAATAGTGCCACTACTCCGGTCAGGGAAGAAGTGGCTGAGGCAATAATGGATGTTTTAACCAACCGGTATGGAAATCCTTCCTCACTTCATCGCATGGGAATTGTGGCCGAGAAACTGGTTAAGGAGTCGCGGCAGATTTTGGCTCAAGCTTTAGGGGTAAAGGATGATGAAATTTTTTTTACCTCCGGCGGCACAGAATCCAACAATTTGGCCATTAAGGGTGCGGCCAGAGCCAATTGCCGCTGGGGAAGGCACTTGCTGACAACGGCTGTTGAGCACCCATCGGTGCTAAATGCCTGTGCCCAGTTGGAGGAGGAAGGTTTCAGGGTTACATACCTGCAAGTAAATGCCGAGGGTGTTATTGCTCCGGAAGAACTTGAAGCTGCGCTTACCCCGGAAACTATTTTGGTGAGCACCATGTTTGTCAATAATGAGGTTGGCTCTATTCAGCCCTTGACTGAGATTGGCGCTATCCTCAAAAAAAGAGAAAATATTGTTTGGCATGTTGATGCTGTCCAGGGTTTCGCCAAATTGCCTATACGGCCCAAACAGTTGGGGATCAAGCTATTGTCTATAAGCGGGCATAAATTCCATGGACCCAAAGGGGTCGGGGCATTGTATGTGGCGAAAAACACCCGGTTAGCGCCACTGTTTGGCGGTGGCGGTCAAGAGTTGGGACTTCGTTCCGGCACAGAAAATGTCCCCGGGATTGTCGGTTTAGGTAAGGCGGCGGCATTGGCATTAGACGAGCGGGATAAAGCGGCGGCCAGGATGGGTGCGCTGAAAGAGTTGCTGCGGGAGGAGATATTGACCCGGATTCCCGGAACAAGGCTTAATGGCCCGCAAACAGGAGGGGCACCCCATATCTTAAACATTTCATTTGCCGGGGTGAAAGGAGAGGTATTGGTCCATGCTTTGGAAGAGGCAGGTATTTACGTATCAACCGGTTCTGCCTGCTCTTCACGGCAGGCTAAAACCAATCATGTGCTGGAAGCTCTAGGATTAGATCCGGAATATCGAGAGGGGGCGCTCCGCTTTAGCCTCTCGCCTTTGAATACGCAGGAAGAAATGGAATATACAGTGGCTAAGTTGGCAGAAATTGTACCAGAATTACGCCTTTTTCAACGGAGGTAAGGCCGGTGGGAACAGCACTGTTTTTAATTCGTTATGGGGAAATTGGCCTCAAAGGGAAAAACCAAAAGTTTTTTTTGCATACACTTTTGACCAGGATGAAACAGGCATTGGCTCCCCTGGGGAAAGCCCGTTATTGGAAAACCCAGGGGCGACTCTTTGTGGAAATGGAAACTGATCATGAGGCGGAAGAAGCATTAACAAGGCTGCAGCGGGTGTTCGGGATTGTTTCCGTTAGTCCGGTGCGGAGAGCACCCTTAGACTTAGAGTCAATTAAAGATGTAGCTTTGGCTGAGCTAAAGGCGGCCCAAGCAACGGAGGGCGGCTCTACTTTTAAGGTGGAGGCCAGGCGGGCTGATAAGTCTTTTCCCTTTAATTCCATGGAAATCAACCAATTGGTGGGCGCGCATCTGTTGGAGCATACCGCAGGGCTATCTGTGGATGTTATAGAGCCTGATTTGCGGGTAAGAGTCGAAATAAGGGAAGAGGCTTATATATATACCCGGATGATACCGGGCCCCGGCGGTTTGCCCTTGGGGACCAGCGGGCGGGCGGTTCTGCTTTTATCCGGCGGGATTGACAGTCCGGTGGCCGGTTGGATGACAATGAAGAGGGGAGTCAAAATCACTCCCGTATATTTTCATAGCTTTCCCTTTACCGGTGATCGGGTAAAGGAAAAAGTGATCGACCTGTGTCAGGTTATGGCCGGTTATGGAGGAGATATGGACTTATACGTGGTTCACTTTACTGAGATTCAAAAGAGTTTGGCGCAAAACTGCCCCGAGGATTTAGGTACCATTTTAATGCGCCGGATGATGATGCGCCTGGCGGAGAGAATTGCCCAAAAAGTGGGCGCTAAGGCTTTGGTTACCGGTGAGAGTATCGGCCAGGTTGCCAGCCAAACCTTAGAGTCTTTAATGGTCACCAATGCGGTAGTTCAGTTGCCGGTGTTCAGGCCGTTGATCGGTTTGGACAAAGAAGAGATCATAAAACGATCGCAAGCCATTGGAACCTATGATATTTCTATTCGCCCTTATGAAGACTGTTGCACTGTCCTTGTTCCCAAACATCCGGTGACTAAGCCCCGGCTGGAGCAGGTAGAGAAAGCTGAGGAAGCATTGCCTCTGGAAGCGTTATTGCAGGAGGCATTGGAGCGGACGGAAGTAATTTCCTTGCAGGCGTACTGACAATTATATTTTGTATTAGACCAGCTAATTAAAGTCAAGGGTTTTTGAAGAAAAAGATTTATAAAAGTTGAGAAATCTCTAGCACAAAAAAGGGTATCACAACAAGACCACCTAAGCGAGGTAGACATAATATAGCCGGTCTAAAACAGCAATTTGTTCTTTGAAAACTAAACATCAAGCAACAAGTATTACTATGCCGCTTTACGCTTTGCTGCAAGCATCTGAGCGTGTTCCTGGGGGCTACGTAGCTCATATGGCTTTCTGTCTCTTAAAACGGCAAATATGATACAAACAAGCTTACGCATAACAGCACCCAAAGCCACTTTCTTAGGCCTGCTTTGGCACTTGCGCTTGTAAAACTCCATCAGTACAGGGTTACATGGTTTCTTATCCCGTTTGGTTCGGATATTGGCAAGCGCAACTGTAAAGAGTACTCTGCGCAGCAACTTCGGTCCCCTTTTGGACATTTTGTTGCGTGTACCGATAAACTCTCCGGATTGCATGACGGATGGGTCAACGCCGAAATAAGCGACCAGCTTGCCCGGTTTTGAGAAGGCAGAAAAGTCACCGGCCTCTGCAAGAATGGTAGCTGCCGTAAGAAGACCGATACCCGGGATGCTCTGTAAAAGCTCAAGTGTTAATGAGAGCATGGGAGTATCCTTAGTCATATCTTCTGTGATTAGCTGACGTATGGCTTTAAGGATTTTTGCGAGGTTTTCGTCCAATGTTTTAATCATGGAAATATATATACCCATCATTGCAATGTTCGAGGGGTTATTGATACTAAGGGACGCGAATTCCCTGGCTTTGGATACTAAAAGCTCATATTTGGCGGTTGACCATTCAAGGCTTTTGTGTGAATTATCCCGGATTAATGAAACCAGGTCGCCTTTATTAGCCTTAAGAATATGCTCGGGAGTAGGGTACTGCTCCAGGACGGCTATAGCAGCTTTTGAGAATGCATTGGGGAAGACATCCTTAAAGCTTAACATGACTTGGTCAATAATACCGGTAAGCCTGTTTTTGTATACGGTAAGCTCATCGCTTAGTTTGTAGTACTGGCGGCATAAGCTTCTTAAGCACTCAATGTCCTCATTGGGAATATTGGTGGACTTAAGTTCCTGAAATCTGCAGAGCAGTGCAATCTTACGGGCATCCACTTTATCATTTTTCACTTTCCTGATTCCGATATTTTTGATAGAATCAGTTTGGATGGGGTTTGTAACAGAAACCTCAAATCCAGCTTTACAAAGTGAATGGAAAAGGATTTTGTGATAGTGCCCGGTAGATTCCATGACTACGAAAGGCCTTGAAGCAAAATCTTTTTCCATTTTTCGAAGCAGCTCAATGGCCCTTTTCACGTCAGTGTTGGAATCATGGTGGATTTTCAGGCGGGCAACCACTTCATTGGATGGAGAAAGAATAACCATCTCACTGAAGAACTTACCCACATCAATTCCTGCAATAGGTCTTAAATTCATCTAAAAGCCTCCTTCACAAGATTAATGGACTTAAAAGTCACCATTCCTTTCCGAGTAAGCAAACAACCTTGCATGTGACACGAGGAACCAGCTAAAGAGCCGGCCTCAACCAGCCAAATCATGTAGACTTACCGGAATGGATAAATACTCTAACTCACGGGTAATCGGCCCGCTAAGGTCCGTCCCAGGAGGTGTTACACATACCTTCCAAGTCCGAAGAGTATTATACATGACTTTAAAGGTTCAGGCCAGCCAAATGCTGGCAGGCGGCTAAAGATATGAAACCGCAAACGACAGAAATTTGAGGCCGCTGCCCTCCCCTAGGAGAGGACACATAGAAGTGCTTGATGTTTAGAAGGGTAATAGATAGAACGTTATGTTAACAGAGCTAAACAGTGGCAAAAACCACTGATAAAACAACTATACTAATTGTACAAGGAGGTGCATATGTGAGTGGGAAGACCCTTTCTTTGATTCCCTTAGGCGGGATCAGAGAGATTGGCAAGAATATTTCGGTAGTGGAGTATGGGGAAGATATTTTGGTAATTGATGCAGGGATTGCCTTCCCCGATGAAAACCAGTTGGGAATTGATCTGGTGATTCCCGATATTACTTATTTAGAAGAGAATAAAGAGCGGGTGCGGGGTATTGTTTTAACCCATGGGCACGAGGATCATATTGGAGCCCTACCTTATGTTTTACCTGTGCTCGATGTCCCGGTGTACGGCACCAAATTGACCATTGGCCTGGTAAAACGGAAACTGGAGGAACACCGGTTATTGAAAAAGGCGAAGTTAAATGTTGTTCAACCGGGGCAGCGATCGTCGATTAAATTGGGCCCGTTTCAGGTGGAATGGATACGGATCAATCACAGTATTCCCGATGGGTGTGCGCTGGCCATTCATACCCCCACAGGGATAATATTGCATACGGGAGATTTTAAGATTGATCCTACCCCTATTGACGGACGTTTAACCGACTTGCCGCGGTTGGGGCAGTTGGGGCAGGAGGGCGTTTTGGTAATGATCTGTGATGCAACCAATGCCGAGCGCCCCGGTTATACTCCGTCGGAAAAGGTGGTGGGTGAAACTCTAGATGCAGTTTTTGCATCCACAAAGGGCAGGCTTCTGATTGCCACTTTTGCTTCCAATATTCATCGCCTCCAACAGGTAATTAGCACTGCCGCCCGTTATGGCCGGCGGGTGGGAATTGTGGGGCGCAGTATGCGCAATAATGTGGCTGTGGCAGAGGAACTGAACTATTTGGACGTGCCGAAGGGTATTTTAATTGAGTTGGATGAAGCAAACCAGTTGCCGGATGATCAGGTGGTGCTGATTACTACGGGAAGTCAGGGCGAACCGATGGCTGCCTTAACCTTGATGGCCAACCAGGAGCACCGCCAGGTACAGATTAAACCCGGCGATACGGTGTTATTTTCAGCTACAGCCATTCCCGGCAATGAGCGGTTGGTAAGCCGTACCATAGATAATCTTTTCCGTTTGGGAGCCAATGTAATCTATGGGAAGACAAGCCAGGTCCATGTGTCCGGCCACGCAAGCCAAGATGAATTGAAGCTGATGTTAAACCTGGTTAAGCCCGCCTTTTTAATCCCTTTCCATGGTGAATATCGGCACTTAACTGCATTTAAACAGGTGGCACAAGAGGTGGGCATTAGTAGTGAACGGGTGATTATGCCGGAATTGGGAGAACGTTTGGAAGTTGGTCCGCAGGAAATTATTCGGCGGAAAAAGGTTCCGGCTGGGCCGGTACTTATTGACGGCTTGGGAATTGGCGATGTGGGGAATATTGTCTTACGTGATCGGCAGGCCCTGGCAGAAAACGGGATTTTGTTGGCTGTGGTGGTGATGGAAAAAGAGACAGGCAAATTTATTGCCGGCCCTGATTTGATTACCCGCGGGTTTATTTATGTGCGGGAATCAGAGGAGATGTTAGAAGCAGCCAGACAACAGGTAGTGCAAGAACTGGCTGCCATTGAAAAAAAAGGGATCACCGATTGGTCGCAGATAAAAACCAGGTTGAGACAGGTCCTAAGTGAGTATTTTTATACTGAAATAGCAAGACAACCGATTATTTTGCCGATAATTATTGAAGTTTAGAGGCAGAATGGTAACAAGGGCTATTTTCATTTCCGGGAGGTGATACCCTTGTTTACCTCTGCCAGATTTGGGCGGCAAAGGGCATTTCTGCAGGGTCGCAATGTCAGCCGTTTAACCAGCCTTTCCGCCTATGCGACTAAAACCCATCCGCGTTTACGGGTGGATACAATTGCCGCGGAACCAACCTATCCCCATTTTTCTTTGAGTACCAGCGGTGATGATCTTATTTATCGGGAACCGTAAACAGTAAACATAAGTAACACTCTGTTGGCTACAGGGTGTTATTTTTTGTTAACAGGTATCTAGTCATAATATCCCAGCGTCGGTAAGGGTTATAACCGCGAAATTCCCGGTTGAGATAGGTGCGGGATGGAGTTCTGCCGCGGTAAATACACATTGCCTCCAGGCAGTCGCCAATAATTGTTTCCGCAATTAAGTAAGCGTGTTGTTCATTTTTAATGGCTGATCCCAGTTGAAAATGGGGAATTGTTGTGGCCAATTGAATTTCCAAGCAGGCCAGGTGAGCCAAAACCATTCCCAGGGGCGGGATAGCCAAAGCAGGTAGCGGTATCTCCTGCAAAAATTTTTGCGAAACAGCCATGGGACCGTGGGAGGGCGAGGCTACATCCAATTTTTTTTCTAGATCGCAGACACGGTTTAGTTTGCGCCGGAAACTGAGGACCAGTTGGGCAAGTTGGGATTGGCCGGTAAAAGAGGGATAGCAGTTAGTCAGGGCAAGGTCTCCTCCCGCTGCGATGGTTTCGCACAAATCGGTTAATGCATCTTGTAGGTCTCCTACCAGATCTCCGTCCACAAACAGAGTAGTATCCGCCTTGAGGTTTTTGGCTATACTTGCGCCAATTACCCGGGGGATATCAATACCCAGACTCTCAGTGAAATGTATTATCTTTATTTCCGGCCAGCCCAGGGCTTCTGTTTCTGTTAAGGTATTGTCACTGGAACCATTGATTACCGGGATAATCAGATCTGCGCCGATTGTTTTCAGTTGTTTTAGCACTGTGGTAATTCTTCCTGCTTCATTTTGGGCGGGTACCACCGCTGCCCACATGATCAAAACCCCCTCTTTCGGTTAGCATCTGTTTTAGCATATGTACCAGGCGGAGGGAAGTTGCTGTCCACGGCGTTCACCATAATCCCGGCGGGGCATAAAATAAGGTAACTAATTGTTGAAAACCGCGGCCAGGACAAGGGGACCTTCTCCCGTCCCGCTTTCCTGGGACAGGGGAAGCTCTCTTTTTTGTTCTTGCCTGGCTCCTGGAAAGGATGGGGTTTGGGTGCAGAAAATCAGCGTAGGTGATATAGTTGGGAGAAAATCTTACCAAATGGATATATATTTTAAGGTAATGGCAGTTTACAGGGATGAAAAGCATGAGATTGCTCTCTTAAAAGGGTTGGATGTCCGGCTGCTGGCTGATGCTCCCCTTGATGATTTAATCCAGATTTCCGGGGATGCCCTGCGGGCATTTCGCCAAGCAGTGGTGCGGAAAAATCAAGACTGTTTGGGGGGTGTGTGTGAACGTAGGGATAAAGAAAGGATGGCATTATTAAGGAGCTCCAATCCCAATGGGAAGGTGGAGATGCCTTTTTTTGAGATACCGGGGCGGGTGCTGCACATAGATGGAGATAAGGATTATCTGGAAGTTTGTCTCAGTGCTTACAAACAGCTGGAGATAAAAGCTGAGGGATTTTACATTGCAGAGGAAGAGCAGCCTCTACATGTTGCTAAACTTTTGGATACTTATAAACCTGACATTTTGGTATTGACAGGGCATGACGGGCTGTTAAAGGGGCGCAGGAACTTTCAGGATTTAGACAGTTATCGTACTTCTTCCGCCTTTGTCAAAGCAGTACAGATTGCCCGGCACTATGAACCAGGATTGGATGATTTAATCATTATTGCCGGGGCCTGTCAGTCTCATTATGAGGCATTATTAGCTGCCGGGGCTAATTTTGCCAGCTCGCCCCAAAGGATCTTAATTCATTGTTTAGATCCGGTGCTGGTTTCAGAAAAGGTGGCTTTTACACCCTTTGGCCAAACTGTGTCGATCAAAGATGTATTAATAAGCACCATTACCGGTATGGACGGAATTGGGGGCGTGGAAACCCGGGGTAAGTTTCGGTTGGGTTTTCCTAAGTCACCCTATTAGCCTATTGAGTTATAAATCTTTGTTAATTTTGCCGGAGCAGTAAAGGGGTTGGATGCGGTGTAAAAGGCGAAAAACCTCTAGATAGGGGGGAATATTTTACTTGACAGCCGCGGCATCAATGTGTATAATATAATATTTTGTTGACAATATGCAGGGGATGTGCTATACTATTAACATAAATTGGTGCAGAATTAGGGAGGAAAGAAGGTGAGTCGATGCCAAATAATTCATTACAGGCTATTAAAGCTAATCTGGAGAAATATTTAGGATATCATATTCGTCTCAAGGCTAATCGTGGGCGGCAGAAAACGGTAGTTCGTGAAGGAGTTTTGGAAAAGACTTACCCTCATATTTTTGTGGTTAAGTTAGATGAGAACAAGTACCCGGTAAAACGCGTTTCTTATTCATATGCCGATGTATTGACAAAAACAGTGCAGCTAACAATTTATCCTCCTGCAGGTGGAGATATTAGTATAGCGTATAAGTAAATTATCCCTTGGACATAGGTCCGAGGGTTTTTTCTTTGTGCCACTTTTAACACCTCTGGCAGGGGTGGCGAATAGGATGTAAGTATAAAGTTTAAGCGTTGTTCATTGCCGCCCTGCTAAAGGGGGATGTATTACCAGAGGGAGGGTGTGGATTTTGAAAGGGCTGATCATAACTAGGGAAGAAAGTGATGCATTACGTTCACTAGCACAGAACCAAATTATTTCCCTCTTGCCTGTGGCTAATC
Source organism: bacterium (assembly GCA_050951765.1). Taxonomy (GTDB): domain Bacteria; phylum Bacillota; class DTU030; order DTU030; family JBMNJR01; genus JBMNJR01. The sequence continues at coordinate 38,389 of JBMNJR010000009.1, forward strand.
GCAGTATCCTGGAATATCAGGTGGATTTATTTGCCCGTTGTGGGATTAAGGATATTTTTATTATTGTCACAAGGGGTGTGGAAGAAGATATTGAAAATCGTTTAACCATGCGCCAGGATATCAACTACCAGGTGATTCAGGGGAAAAAGTTGGAAGCAAACAAGGAATTAAACCAGGTATTCACTGCTAATCCGGTGGTAGCCCTATTAGGCCCTCTGCTTACCGACATTGATTTAGTTCGGGTAATTGGCTTTCATCGGGGGCGTGGCAGCAGTGCTACTCTAATTTTGCGTTCTGTCTGGCAACAACCCCATCGCAATTTGGTTATTACCGACAATCAAGGGCGAGTAACCGGTGTCCTACCACAGGTTGTGGCAGGAGGGCAAATAGCCTGTACCATAGGCAGTTTATATATTTTAGAGCCGCCATTTTCCCGCTCTGCCATTGACATGTTGCTGGCTGGCAAGGAGGAGGATATTTGTCCGCACCTGTTGGCCACCGGTTTTCCAGTTTATGGGTTTTTCAGTGAAGAGTATTGGCTGCAAGTTAAAGATCCAGCTACTTACTTGCAGGCTAATCGAGATTTTCTTTTTGGGCTGTTAAGAATAAAGCCCTCGGGTAAACAGGTGGCTCCCGGTATTTGGCTTGGTAAAGACACTAAGATTGCCGGCAATGTCAAGTTGGAATCGCCGGTAATTATCGGCGACGGGGTGGAATTAAAAGAAGGAGTGCGGGTAGGGGAGTCGGTTTTAGGAGCTGAAACCTGTATTGATAAAGGCTCTGTAGTGATAGGTTCGGTATTGCAGGAAAGGTGCTATGTGGGGAAAGAAGTGCGGGCAAAGGGTATAATTTTAGGGGAATGTACTATTGTTGCCAATGGTGCGGTGCTTGACCCGGGAGTATTTCTCTCACCCCACAGCGTGATCAGTAGGGGGAGTCTGTTGGGTGGTCCCGGTCTGTCGCTGTAGTAGGTTGCAGCCATAGTTGATTAGGGTCGACGTTATGGAGCGCAGCTAAAAGGTTATGCCTGATGCGGGGTATTTTCGTTTCCAGATTTTGAATCAGATTTTTTATTTCTTGTCGCTTTGAATGGCCGCAGTTAGGGCATGGGCTAGGGATAACAGGAAGGTTTAAGGTAGAGGCAGCTTCAGCGATTGTAGCTTCGGTGAGATAGACAAGGGGGCGAATTACTGTTGTATCGGTGCGGTCCAAATATGTGACCGGTAGAAAACATTTGATGCTGCCGTTATAAAACATATTGAGCAGCAAGGTTTCAATTGCATCGTCTAGGTGATGGCCGAGGGCGATTTTCTTTATGCCTAAACGTTGTGCTGTTGTACATAATGCACCCCGGCGCATATTGGCACAGAGAGAACAGGGCTTTTTTTCCTGCCGGTGTTCAAAAACAATGGGACCAATTTGGGTAGGCTCGATCACAAAGGGGACGTTTAATTGTCGGCAAAACTCCCGGAGGGGAGTTACATCGGTATGCCAACCGAAGTCAATGTGGATTGCAATTAAGTGAAAATGGATCGGTGCGATGCGCTGGAAGTGAGTTAGTATATAAAGCAGGGTGCTGCTATCCTTGCCACCGGATAGTCCCACAGCAATTTTTTCGCCGTTTGTGATCATGTGCCAGGTGCCGATAGCTTTGCCTACCTTGCCGGTGAGGTATTTCATGGCTTTCTCCTTTGCTTTTAGCTGTATTATATCACATGCCAATTATAGCATAACCCAACTAAAGTTGAAGGAATTGGCAAACTTTTTTTCGATAATAATTTTGCCTGATATTATTTATCGCCTTTGTCACATATCATCAAAGGGATGCATATTTTACAGTGAGAAAAACGTAAAGGAGGGACATTTGCATGCACGACTATTATAAACCAAAGCAGATAGAAGTTGAAAAGCGCTTGCTTAGGGTACAGCGGGTTGTCGGTGAAAACGTGGAGCAAAAGACCATAACTGCCAAGGTTGATTTACCGGTCGCAGCGATTAAAATAATGGATGTTATTGCTGACCTTGAGAATGTGCGGGGCGAGGTCAGAGAAGATGGTGTTATGGTTACAGGCATTATCCACAAACAAGTTTTCTTTGTTGACCAAGGGGACCTGGTACGCCATGTTCCTGAGGATATTCCCTTCCGCATATTCGTGGACGTTGAGGGCGCTGATCCTCACATGCGGGCGCAAGTGGATGCCAGCATTGAGGATGTGTCTTGGAGTCTGGAACATCATGGGATGCGGGTCAAACAGGATATAGTTGTCCGTGTGTTTGCAAAGGTGACGGAAACAGAACAGGTGGAAGTGGTAGTGGATGTGCCGGGGGTGGAGGTCATCACCGAACACCTGCGGGTTGAGAGTGTAGTCGGCGAAACTACGGAACGGGAAACTATAACTCCCACCATTACTTTGCCCATGCCTGCAGTAAAGATTTTCGACATTAAGGCAGAGGTAAGGGATGTAACCTTTGATATCAAGCGGGATACGGTTTTAGTACGGGGTACGATTCACAAACAGATCTTCTTTGTGGATAAAACCAATGTGGTTCGCCACTTCCCTGAGGATGTAACCTTTAGTATCGGTGTTGATATTCCCGGTGCCACAGACGACATGGATGCCCAAGTGGATGTAGATGTTTTTATCGATGACTGGCGGCTTGTGGGCGGAAGGGATCATGATAAGGATAAGGATCGGGATCGTAAAGACCACGATGACGATCATCATCACGGTTTCGGGCAGGAACTGCGGCAGACAGTGGTTGTGGAAGCCTTTGTGAAAGTGGTTGAACCATTGCAATTGGATGTTGTTGTGGATGTGCCCGGGTTTGAAGTGGAGACAATGCTGCTTAAGGTTGACGAGGTTGTGGCTCATGTGAAGGATTCGGAAACCATTGATGCTGATGTTACCTTGCCAATGGATGCGATTAAAGTTTATAGCATTATGGCCAGCATCCGGAACCTCCGCTATGAAATCCGCGATGGTACTGTAGTTGTCCGGGGTGTAATTCATAAACAAATCTTCTATGTGGATAGTAATAATCTATTACGCCATTTCCCGGAGGATGTGCCGTTCAGCATTGCCGTAGACGTACCTGGGGCTGAACCGGATATGAGGGCTTTTGTCCGCGCCCGTATCAACGGCGATATTGATTGGAGCTTGGGCCGGCGCAATACGGTTATGCAGTCAGTCTTGGTGGCGGTAGATGTTAAGGTTACCCAGGAGGTTCAGCTTGAGGTTGTAACCGATGTGCTTGGAGATGTAGAAGATACCGGTGTTTGCCCGCCTGGTTCAAAGACACATGTCGTTCAACAAGGTGAGACCATGTGGTCCATAGCGCAAAGTTATTCCGTGCCACTGGATGCTCTCATCCGTGCAAACCCGCAGATAAAGGATCCTGATCATATCTCTGTTGGCATGCGGGTATGCATTCCCCCCAAATGGAAAGGATAAGTGAAAGCAAAACCACGGAGCAATCCGTGGTTTTAGCATAATATTTAATGGTAGTGGATACCAGTGGCGTCCAGGTATGAAGTAAATGTTAAATATGTGAGTAAATGCCATGGCAATAGACTAGGTCCTTAATGCAGGGTTAATACGCTGCATTGTGGCCTAGTTGTATTTTTGTTTGTTATTAGCAAAAAAGGTATAATTTAGTGTAGGGGGCCAGCTTATGGAAAAAAACAGAGAGGAGTGCTAAGATGAATCTAAGGAAGAAGTTGCTGGTAATAACATTAGTTGTGGCTATTTTCAGCACATTGTGGACAGGTTTTGTGGTCGCTGCTCCAACGAAAGTAGAAATATCGGTGCGTACCAATTTTGGTAACTTTAGCATCAGTATACCAGTAGATACTTCGGCAGACAAGCTGGCAGATGAAATCTATCAACAAGCATTGGCACAGATTGGGCCGAACCTGAGTAGGCAGTACGGTTCCCAACTGGGGCAGGCTATTGTGCAAAGCATTGCCCGTCAGTTAGCACCCCAAGTAAAGCAAATATTAGATCGGCAACCAACGCCAAAACCGGACCCGAAACCGGAACCAAAACCGGATCCGAAGCCTGATCCCAAACCGGAACCAAAACCAGATCCGGAACCGGCAGGATTAACTGCGGATGAAGCACAGATGCTCAAGTTAATTAACCAAGAACGGGTACAGAGGGGCCTTAAGCCGCTCTCAGTTGATTTGGCAGTCACAGCTGAGGCCAGGAAAAAAAGCCAAGATATGATTACCAATAATTATTTTGGCCACACTTCACCTACATATGGCTCGCCTTTTACCCAGTTGTCCCGGGCGGGAATCAGCTACCGGGCTGCCGGTGAGAATTTGGCCGGAGCGCCAACAGTAGATCGGGCCCATACCGCCTTGATGAACAGTCCCGGGCACAGGGCCAACATTTTGAATGCAAGCTATACCCATGTGGGGATTGGAATTATTGATGGTGGTCCTTACGGGAAAATGTATACCCAGATGTTTATCCAAAAATAAAAGGTCGGCTGGAGAGGTCAAGTATTAACTATGTAGTTAATGCCTGGCCTTTTTTTTGCCTAAAACCGGTGGTAATTTCTCTGTTTTTAGACATATATATTAGAAAATAAGCAGTGTTTATCGGGAGGGGGTGGCATGGAGATAGAAGTTAAGGCCGCAGTAATTGTAGACCAGGCGGAGGTGAACCAGATCCTCGAGGTGTCTTTCCCAATGGTTCAGGAGGCGGTGCAGATCAAGGAAAAACGCGCCCGAGTAAAGGAAAAAAACGCCCAGATTATTGGCGAGAAGGTAATTATTACTGTGGTTATGCAGGCGGAGGTTTTTTATATTGGCAGGGATAATCGCATTTACCACCAACAGGAGTTCTTTCCGGCGCAAATTCTATGCGGCATTGTGGGCGCCCAGGCAGGGATGGATGTGTGGTTGGAACTTAATGCCGAGGAATTTTACATTTCGCAGGTGAGCAGAGGTAAAGAACTGGCAGGGAAGCTATTTGTAACTGGTCGGGTGATCTTAACGAAAAGTGAGCCTTTGTCTATTAAGCAGGGTACAGACTACCAGCTTTTAGTGGCAGAGATAGTTGCCCAATTGCAAGAGGAGGTGTATATTCGCCACCCCATCTCTCCGGCGCCGCGGTTAAAAAAAATAGAGGAAATTAAGGTCGAGCTGGCGCAGCTTGAATGTAAAGTTTTGCCTGACCGCTTGCTGGTATCCGGTGAGCTGAAGGAGGATGTTTATTATGTGGAGGAACATGATTTAGCATGTTATTGGCAGGAACAGTTCCCTTTTAGCAGTTATTTCCGGTTATTTGGGATTGTTGAGGGGCTGGATAAAGGGGAAATAACGGGGAGGGTAAAGGGGGTTATTACTGAAGCGGAGGGCAAAGATGGCGATAATATGGTAGTTAAGGTTGTTGTGGAATTGGCGGCTTTGGTGTATAGGAAGGTGCAAGTGCAAGTGCAAAAAGGTACTACACCGGTGTGGGGCACTTTGATCCTGGGCGAAAATATCCGGGAACGGTTATTGACCGATACCTGGGATTTGACTGCAGGGGGTAAGATTGTCCGTAATTTGGAAACTAAAGTGTCGCAAATCAAGGGGCAGGCTGTGGCAGGGCAGGTATTGGTAGAGGGGGTCTTAGAGAAGGAGGTTTTTTATATCGGTGAGGATAGGTTGGAATACCGGCAGCGCAAGTCATTGCCCATTACTGATTTTATTCCCATACCTGAAGCAGAGGAAGGCTTATGGGTGCATACCTCCGGTCGGGCTAGTTCGGGGGGGTGGGAAATAAAAGCGGGGAACAGGTTGGAGGAAAGAAGCATATTGGAGCTTCATGCCTGTGTCTTAAAACCGGCGGTTGTTTATTTGTAAGGGAGAGCCAAATATGGAAAGAAGGTGAAAGTGGTGGGAGGGGAGGCTGGCTTTCCTAAGGTTTTGCGTGTGGTGACATTAACAGAGCTCGCTTTTACCCTGCAAGGGAAATGTGCACTAAAACGGCCCCGTCCCTTGTTGCTGAAAGAAGTTATCCCCTCTCTGGAATCTTTAGCGTACCAGCTACAGGATCAGGACTTGTGGTTGACAGGGCAACTTAAGCTATTGTGCCTTTATGTTGGGGTTGATCAGGGTGTTCATTCCCGGGAGTTTAACCTGCGCTTTGCCCGCATCTTTCCCCGGCAGGACTTCGACGCTTATCTCCCCTTGGAATTAAAATCTAGGCTTAATGTCCTTAACTTTGGCTTAGAATCTGTTGCGGGGCAAAGGAATGAAGCGGGGATTTTTGCGGAAATTGCGGTGAACGTGGAGGTAAAGGGGAAGGAAGTGGTGCCGGCAGCATTATGTTTGCCCGGTGGCTCCGGGCAAGAGCGGGTGCTGGTGGAAGGGGAACGGGTGATTGGCGCCAAGACCTTGCGTTTTATGCATGAACACCGGTGCAAGCTGTTTTATGTAGCCAAAAGGGTGGGTGAGTTGAAAACGCAAGTTTTACAGCTGCAAGCCCGCCCCGTTAAGGGCCAGGTTTTGCTGGAAGGAGTTTTGTGGCAAGAGGTTTTTTATGTGGGTGCTGATGATGTATTGCACCATCAAGAGGAGAAGATACCCTTTCAGTATACAGCCGTCCTGGCGGGGGCTGCGGAGGGAATGAATTTACAGCTAAAACCGCGGGTTACCGGAGTCAAGTATAGTATCGAAGGGGAGCATGGAGATACGATCGCGGAGAAGATATTCTTGGAAGTGGCGATTAAGGTTACCGGCAGAGGACGGGTCAGTGTTGTGGTTGGCACCGAGCAGCCGGTTCCGGCTCTAGAAAGAGAGTTGCTCTACTTGCAAAAGATTGTTGCTGAAGGAAGAGAGCAAGTTGTGGTCGAAAGTAGCATTAATCTGAAGTTCCCCGGCCGTGAATTAGGCAGCGTGGAGGCCACGGTGGAAGAGATTCATTGTGAGATCTTACCGGGGAAGGTATTGTTGCAGGGAATTATGCATGAGGATATATATATTATTGGGGAGGAAGGGATTGAGTATCACCAGGAACAGCAGCTTTCCTTTAGTGCCCACCTAGAGCTGGCAGGTGTTTATCCTGGTATGGAAATCAAAGCTAAAGGTATTGTGGATAACATATACCCCTGTCTTCATGGCAACGGGCTAAAATTGGAACAAAAAATTTTAGTAACTGTTGCCGTCACGGTAATGGAGGGAGATTTTCTCCCTGTTGTTGTTGCTGTGAAGGCACCTGGATGGGAAGCGGACAGTGAGTTGTTAGAGGTGGAATTATTGGTGGCAGAGGTCAGCGGCAAGGTATTGGTGGAAACAGAAACAAATCTGGTCCGCTATGCCAGAAAGATTGGTCAGATTGAAGCAGAGGTAATAAATGTTACTTGGGAAGTGTTGGAGGATAAGTTATTGGTGGCAGGGGAAATAAGGGAGCGGATTTTTTATATTACGCGGGAATTGGTGGAGTACCACCAGCAGTATGTGCATGCCTTTACCCATTTTTTCGAGGTGCCGGGGGCCCGTTTGGGGATGAGGGTACGGGTGGTAGAAGCAGTGGTAGAATACCTGCAGCATACCCTCAACCCCGATGGCGATCTGGTAAATCAACAAATAATGTTAAAATTGCGGGCTCAAGTCAGTGAAGGGGTGCAGCGGGAGGTGATAACGGACCTAAAACCTCTTTACTTAAAAGAGGCTTTATTTTTGTTAAAAGAAGAAAAATGTACAATTATGCTGGAAAAATGGCTGGAATTATCCCGGCCATTCCCCAAACAAATTATTGAATGTAAGGCTCACTTACAAGATGTGCAATACAAGTGCCAACAAAACCAGGTTGAGGTAAGCGGCACCATAGTACAGGAATTATATTATGTGGGCATTAATAACCGTTTGCTTTATTACCGGGAAGATATCCCCTTTGCCCAAGGGCTGGACCTGGGGATGGCGGATCCGGAAGTAATTTTAGAAGGTGATGCCAAGTTGTGTTGCAAAGGTAAGGAGCAAATGTTGCTGCCTGGCGGAAAATTGGAAAATCGGATCAAACTGGCATACTGTTTGCAATGTACTTTAAGGTTTATGGGACAATACAATGTTATCCCAGGCTAACCGGTCCCCGCGGTGATTAAAAAATATGAAGTGGAGCCGGTCTTTATAATAATAGCGGCGCGTTAAGCTAAAGAGATGATAAGCGCCGGGTATTTCTTTTCCTACTAAATAAACGGTATAAGCGCGGTATTTTACATCTTGTACTTGGCCGTTTAGCACCAAGACAGTTGTCCGGGAACTAAAATCCACAGCTGTAGGCGGAAAGGGAACCCCCAGACGGGATAAGCCTTGCCGCATTTCTGCTTCTGTCTGCCATACCTGCACATAGGGGCGTCTATCTTGACCATTGTTGCGCCAGTTAGAGTCAAATTCGATGTTATATAGATATAAGGGTATATATTGTACAGGCGGATGTTTATAAATGTCCGGATTAAAGCTCATTGCTTCGATCAAGGATATTCCTCCTCTCTCTAGGGAACAGGTAGCGAACAAAATCAGGTGCCGGCTAGCCGGGGATAATAATTTCTTGACCGGGATAGAGCAGGTCAGGATTACGGATGTGGGGGTTTAATTTGAGCAGGTGGGATACGGTTGTTCGCAATTGGGTGGCGATTGACCAGAGGGTATCTCCCGGTCGCACATAGTAAATGGCAGTACTGCTGCCGGTTCTTTTTTCTTTCGGCGGGGCAGGTTGGTGCCAGTATTCCGCATGGTCAGGGATGCGAACTATGGTTCCGATGTCTACCAAGGGAAACAATTCCTCTACATGGTGGTTGTACATGCGTACGCAGCCGTTGGATACCGCCTGCCCGATCAATTCGGGAGCATTGGTGCCGTGGATACTGTAGTAAGGTTTACTTAAGGCAAGTAAGCGGGTGCCGTAGATTTCACCGGGGTACGTTAGTTTATCAACTATGGTAAAGGTGCCGCGGGGTGTCGGTGTGGAAGGTTTGCCCACAGCTACCGGATAGGAACGGAACTTGCGGTTTGTCTTTTGTAGGTGCAAGGTACGGGCCGGGACATCAATGACAATCGAAAATTCCTTCGGCATATTTTTCCTCCTTTCTTTGGTTTTGCCTTTTTATTGCATGGTAAAACGGCTATTATTTAGTTTATGATCATGTTATGCTAGGGGTAACTAAAAATTAAAAAAAGTTTTTCCGTACAAAAGTGGAAAAAGCACCAGGGGGCGGTGCTTTTTCCGCTGGGGTTCTTATTTACCTTTGCGGGTAGTAGCCTAAAGGGACTTTTGCGATCTTGGCTGTTTCCGGGTCGAGGGCAAAGAGATCTGTTTTATCTACCTCTGTGACTGATGTTTTTCCCAGGGCGCGGGTTGCTTCTTCTATTTCTTCCTTACAGGAACAGAGGAAACGGGCTAAGTTTTGGGCTCCCAATTGGGGATTAAATTTTGCCCGGTAAACTCCATCATACCAGGCAATTTGGGTCGGGGGTTCCCAAGGCAGGGCATAAAGTGCTTGCATGTGGGAAACGGCGAAAAGGGCAGTACTGCCGATACAGACTGCATCTGCGCCCAGGGCCAAGGCTTTCAGGAAATCACCGGGGGTGTAAAGGCCACCGGAAATAAGCAGGCTTACCCGTTTTTTTGCCCTTTTCCGCTGGAAAAAGTTAGTTGCGCGGCAGAGAGCAAAAAGGGTTGGCAAGCCAAAATCATCAGCCAATATGGGAGGCCCTCCTTTTGTTGCTGCTTGGGCTCCATCGAGGGTGATAAAATCAACATTACCCCGGAGAACAATATCTAAATCTTTTTCTAAAAATTTACTTGGAGCTAACTTTACGCCAATGGGGACACCGTTAGTTACTCCTCTAAGATAGCTAACCAGTTTATGTAGATCAGAAGCCGATTCGATTCCTTCCTGGCGGGATTCAGTGACGGCGTCCTGGCCGGGCTTTAAGTTCAGTTGTCGGCGCAATTTCAGGTCTATATCCTTTGCTTTCATCAGGTGCCCAACTCCAGCTAAGGCGCCTTGTCCAAATTGAATTTCAATGGCATCCGCCTGCCGCAGGATTTCTTCTTCTTTATTCCAGGTGCTGCGATTATATTGCAGGATAAGTTTTTGGGCAGCTTTCCGTTCTGCCGGTAAAAATGGTCCTTCCCCTGTGTTGATGGCAGTTCCTGCCAGGGTTGCACCTTGGGCTAAAGCAATTTTTATGTCTTCTGTTAGGGCTTCCCCATAGGCCATACCCGAAATTATAATGGGGATATCAATGGTAAGTGGTCTTTTGGCTTTGGTGCCGATTGTAATCTTTGTTGTCACCTCGGTTTTAATCGGGGTAGGAAGGGTATGGAGTTGGGCCGCATTAAACATGAGCCCGGAAAAATTAGGAAAGCGCTTGGGGCTACCTAGGGGGCGTTGAATTGCTTTGCCTTCGTGGGTTCGGATCATGTTTTCCTGTAATATATAAGGCCCAGTACGGGCAGCGGCAGAAACAAATTCCCACAGGTTTTCCGCATAAGCTTCGGACATAAGCCGGTGCAGGAAATTGTCAAAGGTGATATTTACTAGTTTGCGTCCCATCCATTTTATACCCCGAGGGAGGGTGATGGCGGCTAAGCCCGCCATTCCTAACCAGCGTAAGGTTCTTTTTTGCATCAATGTTGTTCCCCCTTGGGAAACATGCGGGATTTAAGGTAGCATATAATAGACATGTATAGTGTTTGCAGTTGAGTTTTGTTTATCCGGAGGCGGCTTTAGTTTTCCGGTGCTGGAAATTGAGGATGATTACTGGTATTTCCACGAGGTTTTTTAAATTTAGTGTTGAAAAAGAAAAGGATATAGTTCATTATTGTTTATGAAGGTTAAGTTGGGGGAGGGAATTTTTGTGCGCATTATCGTGGTAGGGGCGGGGGAAGTCGGTTTTGAAATAGCGGCCCGCCTTTCCCGTAGCAATCAAGATGTGGTAGTAATTGAGCAGGATCAAAATTTAGTAAATAAAATGGAAAATGCCCTGGATGTTTTAGTTATTCAGGGTAATGGTGCCAGTGCCAAGGTTTTGGAGGCTGCAGGAATCAAGCAAACCAGGCTTTTGATTGCAGTAACCGGATTGGACGAATTAAATATTATGGCTTGTATGTTGGCCAAAAGATACGGAGTAGAAAAAACTGTTGCCAGGGTGCGTAATCCGGAATATGGGGCGAAAAACCCGGTTTTGGCCAATGAAACCTTGGGTATTGATTTGGTTATTAACCCGGAACGGGTGGCAGCATCGGAAATAATTAAACTAATTAAGACCCCTGCTGCTACAGAAGTGGAATATTTTGCCCACGGCCGCGTACAAATATTGGGCTTTCGGGTCGATGTTGAGGCCCCCATTGCGGGGAAAAAGATCAAGGATTTATCCTTATCTAGTCTTATTGTTGCCATTACCCGCAATGGTGAAGTAATTATTCCCGGCGGTAATGATATGATCCTGCCGAATGACACTCTGTTCGTCATCGGCAAAACCGGGTCCATGTCTGAGATAGGTTTTCTGGTGGGGAAAAGCAGTGAACGTATTCGGCGGGTAATGGTTGTAGGGGGGAGTATTGTCGGCTACAACCTGGTGCAAATGTTGCAAAAATATAAGGCACTGGGCGTGACAGTTAAACTCATTGAACAAAATAAAGAACGCTGTCAGCAATTGGCAGAGGAATTACCGGATGTGTTAGTATTGCATGGCAGCGGGACAGATCTGGAATTATTGAGGGAAGAGGGAATTGAGGAGACAGACGCCTTTATTGCAGTGACCGGAAATGATGAAGTTAATATTCTCTCTTGCTTATTGGCAAAGCATTTTAGGGTGCGAAAAGTTATCTTAGAGGTGGGTAAGTCGGAATACGCACCTATGGTAGATACCTTAGGGATTGATTTGGCAGTCCACCCGCGCCTGATTACTGCCACTACTATCTTAAATTTGATCAAAAAGCAACAGGTACTTTCCATAGCGATTTTGAAGGAGGAGCGGGTTCAGGCTCTTGAGGTGAAGGTGCCGCCTGGATCTGCCCTTTTTGCAAAAAAAAATACGGGACCCTGCAATGGCCCGAGGGAGCATTGGTCGGCTGCATTTGGCGCAATGGGGAGGTAATTATTCCCCGGGGGAATGATGTGTTGCTGGCTAATGATCATTTAATTATTATTTCCCTCCCGGAGGCAAGTGAAAGCTGTTACAAACTATTTCACACCGCGGTCTTAGGAGGAAGCTACAATGAGGGTAGGTGTGGTTTTTCATATATTAGGCAATTTGCTGATCTATTTAGGTGCATCGATGTTACTTCCCCTAGCTTGGGCTTTATATTTTGGGGAAAACTTACTGCCATTATTTGCGGCAAGTGTGTTCACTGTCAGCAGCGGACTGCTACTGCGTTTTTTTACTGCCCCGGCTAACTGAGTTAACCAACCGGGAAGGATTTGCCATTGCTACGTTTGGGTGGATTACAGCAGCACTGTTTGGCTCACTGCCTTTCATTTTTGCCGGGGTAACGCCAAATCTAATCGATGCATTTTTTGAGTCCATGTCCGGGTTTACAACTACCGGCGCTACCCTGCTTTCCGATATTGAAGCAGTGCCGCGGGGTATTCTGTTTTGGCGGAGTTTTACCCACTGGTTAGGGGGTATGGGGATAATTGTTCTTTCGGTGGCAATTGTGCCCCGCTTAGGAGCAGGCGGGCTACAGCTGTTTAAGGCTGAAGTTCCCGGGTCCCACAACCGACCGGTTATTGCCGCGGATAGCAGCTACTGCCCGTGTTCTCTATTTAGTATATATAGGACTTTCCCTGGCACAGACCTTTTTATTATATGTGGGCGGGCTTTCACTTTTTGAAGCATTGACCCATACCTTTGCCACCATGGGTACAGGGGGTTTCTCGACAAAAAACTTGAGTGTGGCTGCCTTTAATAACCTGTATCTGGAAGTAATAATAATCTGCTTTATGTTTTTGGCAGGTACCAATTTTTCTTTGCACTACCAGGCTTTTATGGGCAAGCCCCGTTCCTTTTGGGAGAACAGTGAATTTCGTTTTTATACCTTTGTGGTGGTCAGCGCTACTCTCTTGATTACGTTAAATTTATGGTGGTTTTACTACGATGATATTTTAATTTCCTTGCGCCATGCCGCTTTCCAGGTTGTTTCCATTGTTACAACCACTGGTTTTATTTCCGCAGATTATGAGAGCTGGCCGGTTTTTTCCCAAAGCATATTATTGCTGTTAATGTTTTTGGGCGGCTGTGCCGGCTCCACCGGCGGGGCGATCAAGCAGGTCCGAATTCTGGTATTATTAAAATACGGCTGGCGGGAGCTTTACCGCTTGCTCCATCCCCGGGCAGTTATCCCGTTGCGCCTAGGCAATACAAAGCTGTTCCCGATTCTGTGGTCGCCGAGATTGCCGGCTTTATCTTTTCTGTACGGTGTAATTTTTGTGCTCAGTGTTTTGTTGCTAACAGCTTTTAATATTGATTTAGTCAGTTCTATTTCTGCGGTGGCGGCAACATTAGGCAATATCGGACACTGGGCTGGGCGTCGTCGGCCCTGGGAGACAACTATGGAGGGTTGCCGCATGGCGGTAAAGATTTGTATTAAGTTTTTTAATGCTATGCGGGCGCCTCGAGATTTATACGGTTTTAGCGTTATTGATCCCGGATTATCTGCGGGAACCTGGATTTTTCTCCCGGCGGTCCACTGCCAGTTTTAGTGATAGAGCATAAGCAGGGCACCACCTGCCAGTAAAAGCATCCCTACAAATTTCCACCAGGTGAAGCAGATGGGCTGGAGTCCGAACAGGCCCAAATGATCAATAGCCAAGGCTGTTGACACTTGGCCAACAATGATGGCAGTTGTGGCCACTGCCACACCTAATTGGGGAATACTTCTGGCAACCAGGTAGATGATGATTACGCTTAGAATTCCTCCCAAGAGGGTATACCAGGGGACCTGGGTTAATTTGTGTAGTTCCTGGCGGTCAGAGGAGGATAGCAAAACAATAGCGCTTACAGTTATTGTGCCAATAACATGTACAATTAGGGTAGCATTTACCAGACCGATAATTTTGCCTAAGGCTGAATTGAGGGAACCTTGCACTGCCATGGCCATTCCGGAAAGAAGAGCAATGAGAAGATAAAGCGGCTTCAGAATCGGTTTCAACCCCTTTTTGTTAATTATTATTGAAAAGGACAGTAAGGAGGGGAAGTGGCAACACTTCCCCCATATCGAAAGTCCCGGGACCAGTGCTTGATATTGTACATCCTTAGCTTTCCTATTCAGAGAGAGAAAAAACTATTAAAATAGAGGGAGCAGAGGTAGTAGTTTACAGAAAAGGGTTTTTCTTTACTTATGCAGAAAATAAAGGGATAAATTAGGTTATATTTTCCATTTTAAGCGAAAGGAAGGGATGATAGTTGGCAATAAAAAAATATCAATTGGGGCGGACAGGGCTTAAGGTTACTGAATTGTGCTTCGGTGTTTTGCCCATGGGAAAACTGCAAAAGAATCTACCGGAAGCAGAATGTGTTGCATTGCTGCAAGAAGGTGCTAGATTAGGCATAAATTTTTTTGATACTGCTGAAGCTTATAATACACAAGCATTTTTAGGTAAGGCTTTCCAGGGAGATAATGAACGGCTGGTGATTGCAACAAAATCCCATGCCACCGGATATAAGGAAATGCAGGCCAGTGTGGAAAAATCTTTGGCTGAATTAAAACGGGATGTAATTGATATTTATCACCTGCATGCGGCGCGGGTTGATGAAAGTGTTTTTGCGGAAAGGGCAGGGGCGCTGGAATGCTTGCTGGATTATAAGGCAAAGGGGAAGATCAGGGCTGTAGGTATAGCTACCCATAATGTGAAGGTGGTAAAGGCGGCGGCAGAGCGGGAAGATATTGATGTGGTATTTCCCCTCTTAAATAAAGCGGGACGTGGCATCATAGACGGAACAGTAGCAGATATGATCGAAGCTATCGGACAAGCAGGTGCGGCTGGTAAGGGTGTTTATATTATGAAATCCTTGGCAGGGGGAAATCTGCTCAATGAGATAAAGGGGGCCTTTGAATTTGTGCGGCAGGTTGAGGGCAGTCAGGCTATTGCCGTAGGGATGGTCGATAAAAAAGAGATAGCATATAATTGTGCTTACTTTGCTGGCCAAGAGGTTCCGCAGCAAAGCATTACCGCGCAGCAAAAAAGACTTTCCATTCAGCGGTTTTGCATAGGGTGCGGCACTTGTGTGGAGCATTGTCCCAATGGCGCATTATCTTTAAAGGATGGGAAGGCGGTTGTTGATCATAGTTTGTGCATTCTTTGTGGCTATTGCAGTCCTCACTGTCCGCAATTTGCCATTCGTTTGGTGTAGATAAAGTTAAGAGACAGAAGGACAGGCTACTTTTATGCAATAAAAGTAGCCTGTCCTTTTTTACGGTGAACGCCTCACTTCGCCTCCCGGTATATTCCGTTCTTGTTGCACCTTTTCCCATGAAAATCGCCGGTCTCCCGTCACTTTTCCTGTCACTTATTGCGGGGGAAGGTCTAAAGGGTGGAGGTTGACGTAAAGATATAAGGAAAAGATGAAAGGGGGGAGGGGAGATTGATAGGACGCAAAGAGGAGTTTTACACATTCCGCGGCTATACCTTGGCACAGTTTGAGCGGGATGATTTAAGCCCCAGTATGGAAGATTATTTGGAGATGATTTATCGTCTTAGCCAAGGAGATGGTTTTACCCGGGTTAATGACCTGGCCCAATCCTTAAATGTACAGCCTCCTTCAGTAACAAAAATGAGCCAGCGGCTCAGCATGAAGGGGTTAATTCAATACGAGCGCTATGGTGTTATCGTTTTAACCCGGCTAGGCCGGCAGGTGGGTGAGTACTTATTTGAGCGGCATGCTATGTTGGAGGAGTTTTTCCGGATCATTGGTGTCAGACAGCGGCTGCTGGAAAATGTAGAACGGATCGAACATAATCTCACCCCCGAAGCAACGCAATGCCTATTCCAACTGGTAGGTTTTCTACAGGAAAACCCCGGTATCCGGGAGCAGTTTGCCCGGTACCGGGGTGATATGGGTGGGTAGGAAAGATTTATTACACCAATTGTAGTATCTGCATGATCCGGGTGACGGTAAAGCAGGCGATAATTGCTATACCGGTGGGAAGCAGAGCGCTGATAAGGGTCCATTTTTTACTCCCTGTTTCCCGGAAAATGGTGAGCAGTGTTGTGGCACAGGGATAGTGCAGGAGGGAAAACAGCATTACATTTACAGCTGTGAGCCAATTCCAGTCGTTTGCTCTTAATACTGCGCCCAAAGCTTGAAGGCTGGCAAGCTCCAGCATTGTTCCTTCTGCCAGGTAACCCATCAGGGCAATGGGTAAGACAATTTCATTAGCCGGTAGGCCCAGGATAAAAGCAAGGATGATCATACCGTCCATGCCTAAGGCATGGCCAAAGGGGTCTAACCAATTGGCCACATGGGCCAAGATTGCCATATCACCACAGGTGACATTGGCCAAGGTCCAGGTAATGGCTCCAGCCGGCGCTGCGACTATGAGTGCTCTGGTAAGGACAAAAAGGGTGCGATCTAAAAGGGAACGGATGAGGATCTTCCCAACTTGCGGCGGGCGGTAGGGAGGGAGTTCTAAGGTAAAGGTAGACGGTATCCCCTTAAGTATAGTGTGGGATAAAAGCCAGGACATGGTTAAGGTAACAGCGATGCCAAAGAGTACCATGAGGACAATTATCCCTGCTGCGATCAGGGAATTGGAATGGCTTGTAACCATTTCACCCCAAAAGATGGTTGAAAGGGTGATCATGAGCGGGAAGCGGCCGTTGCAGGGGACAAAGTTATTGGTAAGTATAGCCAAGAGCTTTTCCCGCGGTGAATCGATGATGCGGCAGGCAATTACCCCGGCTGCATTACAGCCAAAACCCATACACATGGTCAATGCCTGTTTGCCATGGGCTCCGGCTTGTTTAAAGAACCGGTCTAAGTTAAATGCTACCCGGGGTAGGTAACCTAAATCTTCGAAAAGGGTGAAGAGAGGGAAAAAGATGGCCATTGGCGGCAACATGACCGCTATCACCCAAGCCAGTCCTCGATATAAACCGTAGACAAATATCCCGTGTAGCCAAGGTGGAGCCCCAAAACCGAGGAAGAGGCTGCTTAAGTGTCCTTCCAGCCAGGAAAACATAGTTGTCAGAGCTGTTGCCGGGTATTCCGCCCCTACCAGAGTGATCCAGAATATACCGCCTAAGAGTAAGAACATGATGGGGAAGCCCAGGTGAGGCGATGTAAGGATGGCATCAAGTTGTTCATCAAAAAACGGCCGGGGGTTTTTCTGGCGGTGGACTACCTTGTTAGCAACGATTTCCGCCTGCCGGTAAATTGTGCCGGTTATTTCATCCCGGATGTGCAAGTTGCGGTTTGCCTTCTGCATATGCTCACTCCTTTGTAGAACAGGGGATGCTCCACAAAGAACTGTCTCCTGTTTCGTGGGTGTCAGTTAACCAAGCGCATACTTTTCCAGCGAAGCTTTGAACACCGGTGCAGGTAATTCGGCTGTGGGGGGAGTAAAGTCTGTCAAGTAACGATTAATGGCTGCAATCAAGCTTTGGTCACCATCCATCAACCGCAAGGCAAGCCAGCGGGGGTTTAAGTAAGTGGTGATTTCGCCGCTGAGATTATTGGCCAGTTTAGCGGCAGCTGCTTCTATGGCCGGGCTGTAGAGGATTTGGCAGGGCGTAGGCAGCAGGCTGCCGGTGGCTATGGCATAGACCGTGTCCAGTAATTGGTTTATTCCTGTGCCGGTTCTGGCCACTGTTCCAACTACAGGCACACCTAACTCTTTAGCCAAGGCCGGGAGATCAATCTGAAAACCTTTGCGGCGGGCTTCATCCAAGAGATTGACACATACTATCACCCGCGAGGTAATCTCTAACACCTGGAGTACCAAGTTCAAGTTTCGCTCTAAGCAGGTGGCATCGGTCACAACGATACAGGCATCGGGTTGGGCAAAACAAAGAAAATCGCGGGCAACCTCTTCTTCACTGGAGTTTGCCAAGAGGGAATAAGTACCCGGAAGGTCCACCAGGGTAAAGGTTTTGTCCCGATGGGTAAAGGTTCCTTGGGCTTGGAGGACGGTTTTTCCGGGCCAGTTGCCGGTATGTTGTTTGAGGCCGGTTAGATAATTAAAGAGGGTACTCTTGCCGGTGTTGGGATTTCCTGCTAAGGCAACTATGGGTTGGCCTTCTATTTTTTCGATATTGAACTGTTTATTCGGTGTTTTTATCCCTCTATCTGCTGTTTGATGCTTCATTTCACCTTATCCCCTTCCATGTGGCGGTATGGGTAAAACTGTTAAACCGGGAATTGTAGAGGTGGTCTTTGACTACCCGCACGAAACTGGCAACCACAGGACTCCTATACTACACAATTTGCCTCCATCACTTATTGACAGGTTGTACCAAGATCAAATTAGCTTCCTCGGATCTAAGGGCTATGGTTGCTCCCCGAATTAGGTAGGCGGTAGGATCGCCTAAGGGACTGCGGTATAAAATTTGTATTTTTGTACCGGGGGTTATCCCCAGATCTAAAAGGCGGTGTCTAATTGCCCCCTGTCCTTTTAATTGGACTACTAAGACCTGTGTCCCCGGAGTAAGGTGACCCAATGGTTTAGCAACAGCGTGACAATGATTATCCGGCAGCATAAAAAGATAATTCCTCCTTTGAGGCATATAGGTTTGCGCAAATAAGGGTGTTTGCGCTG
Source organism: bacterium (assembly GCA_050951765.1). GTDB lineage: Bacteria > Bacillota > DTU030 > DTU030 > JBMNJR01 > JBMNJR01. The sequence continues at coordinate 57,147 of JBMNJR010000009.1, forward strand.
CTGGTTTTGCCGATAATACTGGTTATCTGCGGTTAATAAATTTACCCGTGGCTAAATTCTATACTTCAATGTAGCATATGAAGCTGAAGAAAAAATGGTGACTGGCTTATGCGGTTATCTTTGCTAAGAGGGGAGCAGTATAATTATATATGATAGTAAGAATATTTTGCATATTGTGCGGGCAATCAGATCCGGCCAGAGAATAATATTATTCAAGGGAGAAAACAATAGCATTATGACACAAGAATAGGGAGGTAGAAAACTTGTGGCTGCTGCAGAGAAAAAGTTTACTCGGGTTTGGTATTATAGGTATTATATCAATAGCTTTAGTTGCCTGCGGTATGGGCACAGAGCTGGAAACAATAGAGAATAAGGATGCTGTTGTGGAAAGTGAAGGGGTTATTGTTGTGGGGGCGGGAGCAGCGGGATTGGCGGCAGCCATCGCTGCTGCCGATGCCGGTTCACCGGTAATTTTACTGGAAAAACTGCCGGTGGTGGGCGGCAGCGCCCTTTGCTCCGGTGGAGTTATATACGGTGCCAATACTCCTGTTCAGGAACGGGCTGGAATTGAAGATTCTGTTGATGCATTATTCGCGTACTGGCAGGGATATACTGGAGAAAACACTGATGAACAGTTGCTGTATTTGGTGTCAGAAGGCTCCGGTGATACTATTGCCTGGCTGGAAAGCTTAGGGGTTCAGTTTGGGGAACTCCGCCCTGCCGGAGACAGTCCGGTTCCCCGGGCGCACCAACCGGCGGCAGGCAGGGGAGCAGCTTTAATTAGCCCATTGGAACAGGCAGCCCGGGAAAAAGGTGTGGAAATCTTGCTGGAAACCCGGGGCAGGGAACTGTTAACTGATGATGAAGGGAATGTAATTGGTGTACAGGTGGAGAATAGGGATGGGGAAAGAATGCGTATTTATGGGCGTGCGGTGGTTTTAGCTACCGGAGGATTTGGTTGCAGTACCGGCTTGAAGGAACAATATACTCCGGCTGCCGCAGGCCAAGTTATGGCCCGTGAGCTGGGAGCAGATATTATTACTCCCGGTAATGTAATCGGCTTTCGCGGTGTGGGACACAATATATCCATTGGCCATCCGGTGGGCAGTTTGATTACTATCCCTTCGTTATATGTTGACAGCCAAGGGCGGCGTTTTGTCAATGAGGCACTGGATTATCCCTTATTCTATGAGGCAATGCTGGCAAACGGGGATGATACATTTTACCTGATTTTAGCTGGGAAGCCTGAACAAGAAATCTTAGCCCAGGGGATAGAGTTGGGTGTGGTCTTTAGAGGCGAAACTATTGTTGAACTATCCCGGGCAGCAGGTATTGATGGCGCTCAGTTAGAGCAAACAATAGCAGCATATAATAGTTATGCCCATGCAGGGGAGGATTTACAATATGGTAAAGACCCGCAGTATCTAAATGCCATTGAAGGGCCGGGCTTTTAATGCCATAAAGGTAGTTCTGGCCAACTTGGGGACATTAGGTGGTTTACGGATTAACCTCAAGGCACAGGTGCTTGATCCTGCGGGGAACCCGATTCCAGGTCTATACGCTGCCGGTGAGGTGGCAAACGGTCAACTTTTTGCCTCTTATCCTGCCAGTGGGACATCACTTCAGGTGGCCTTTTCCCTCGGACGCTTGGCCGGCCAACAGGCTGCAGGTGAATAGTTGTTAGGACACGCCTCCAGTTTATGAAGCTGGGGGCTTTACTTATTTCCAATTCCCTAGTGTAAAATAATTGTAGGAAAAAAGAAACAAGAGATCGTCCTTTTTGGTAAAATGAAGTTGCCAACAACATTACCAAAGGAGGAGATCTCTTGTTTGATACTATTCTACTACAAATCTGTCAGAATTTCATAAGGGAAGTAGCAGAATTTTTCATTGAAGGTGATGGACCTAAAACGATAGCAGAAATGGAAGTAAATCTTAAAGAAAAGGCCGATAATTTCATAGTAGAGATTGTAGAAGCGTACCTTGAGGAGCTGGACAAATCCATAGTTGATGATAAAGCAAGTAGAAGACAAGAAGGAATTGTAATTGAGCGTAGGAAAGATAAGCGGGAGCTTTATACACAGTTTGGACAGATAGTATTCAGCAGGACCTATTTTCATGCTCAAAGGAACGATGAGCATGTCTATTTATTGGATAAAGCAGTAGGGATAGAGAGATACGAACGAGTATCCACCGCTGTTACGCAAAGGCTCATAGAATGTGCTAGTGAAAACTCGTACGGTAAAAGCAGTAAATACGTTACAAAGGGCGAAGTAAGCAGGCAAACAGTGATGAATAAGCTACGCAAGGTAAAAAAATTAAAGATAGATCTGCCCACCGAAAAACGCCAGGCATCGGTATTATATATAAATGCAGATGAAGACCATGCATCCATGCAAGGCGGTAAAAACAGCATAGTACCGCTGATAAGCATACACGAAGGGATAGAAAGACAAGGAAAGCGCGGCAGCTGCATCAATACCCATTACATAAGCAGTAGTGGTAAAGACAATGAAGACCTATGGTTAGAGGCGGCAGAATGGATATATGAGGCCTATGAAGCCGAGAAGATAGAACACATCTATCTACATGGTGATGGCGCGGCCTGGATAAAAGAAGGCCTAAAATGGCTTCCCAACACTAAGTTAGTATTAGATCGTTACCACCTGAATAAAGCAATCATGACTGCTACGAGCCAACACCCGGAAGCAAGAACTGCTATTTACACAGCACTTTCAAACTCTGATAAAGAGGCCTTTAGAGCAATCATCAAAGGCCTATACCAAAAGGCTGGCAGTGTCTCTGAGAAGGAGAAAATACGCAAATTCCATAGATATATAACCAACAACTGGGAAGCAATAGTAATATATAACCATGAAGAATGCGGCAGCAGCTGTACAGAGGGTCATGTGAGCCATATTCTCTCGAGCAGAATAAGTAGTCGTCCCATGGGCTGGAGCCCAAAAGGTCTGCAAACAATGGCAGAACTAAGGGCTTTTATTGGAAGTGGCGGGAAGATAGAACCAAAGCATTTTAGGGATACCAGTTCAAAGTATAGATTTAATCAGAGTATGACGGCAAAAATGACCCGAGCCTACGTAAAGGTATCTAATGAAAAGTTCGCCAATATACCCATATTAAAGAGGGGTAAAGTGGTTCCGATGTTTCCCTGTTTACGTGGCCTTCAAGACGGTAATATCAGGCTCTAGTGACAAAAACCAAAAGGACGATAAAAACAAATATCCTACAACAACTTGACACGATCTTCCAATTCCTCTGTATTGACATAGTGGATAGGGCTCAAGTATAATTTATTACAGATTGACTGACCAGTCGGAAGAGGGGATTTCTTCATGGGTAAGCATTTATTACTTACTTTTCTTATTTTGGTTTTGGCAGTTTCGCTCACAGCCTGTGGAGGCGAACCGGTGGTTGAAGAAGAACCGGTAGTCCCGGTAGCGGTTAAAGCTGTTGGCTACGGGCAGGTTGTACAGCAGGAAAGGGTTGGCGGTAAGCTTGCGGCACAGGAGCAGGTGAATATTGTGCCTCAGTTGGGCGGTAAAATCGAAGCGGTTAATGTTTCCACCGGCGATTTCGTAGAAGCCGGTCAAGTATTGGTTCGTTTGGAAACATCTGATCTTGAGCAGCAGATAAGACAAGCGGAAGCCGGGGTAGAGGTTGCCAGTGCTCAGCTCAATAGGGCTTTGGCTGGCGCCGGTGAGGAAGAATTAATACAGTTGGCTTCGATGGTATCGCAAGCGGAAACAGCGGTAGAGGCTGTTTTATTAAGTCTGAATGCGTTTGCGGATGATTTTTCTCCTGCCCACCAGCAGGTACTGGCAGCAGAGGCGCAATATCGTCAAGCCCGGTTAGCCCGGGAACAGGCAGAAAATCAGCTCTATCAAGTTGCCCATGGCAGTGCGGCAGAACAGGTGGAAATGGGAGTAGACCAGGCTCGAAAGGCCAGGGAGTTGCTGGAAGATGCAATTGAATCAATGGAGGGAGAGATTGAACAGCTGGCGAAGGCGATTACAGGACTGCAAACGACAATCGCTACATACAAAGAAGAGTTAGAGGGCGAAGAGGATCCGGAAAAAAGAGCGGAATTAATGGCGGAAATTGAAGCGGCAGAAGAGGAGCTAGCTGTTGCCATAAAGGGAAAAATGGAGCTGGAAGCGTCCTTAAAGAACCTGAAGGCAGAATATGAGCTGTCTGAATATCAGGTAGATAGTGCGAAATTGGCCCGGCGGAAATTACAATTGGAAACACTAAAACAGGCCGAGTTAGCTGTGGAGCAGGCAGAGGCGGCGGAAAGTGCAGCCTTAGCGCAGCTACAGATGGCGAGAAAGGGGCTGACCCAACAGGAGCAATTAATTCTAGGGCAAAAACGGCAGGCGGAAGCTAGTTTGGAGGCAGCAAAGGCGCGGCTTAAGCAGGCGGAAAAGGGAGCGCGGGAAGAAGATCTTGCAGCAGCAGAAGCAGCAGTGAAACAAGCTAAAGCGGCTCTGGCTTTAGCCAGGAGTCAGCTGGAGAAGAATGTTATCCGGGCGCCGATTGCAGGCCAGGCTATGGCAGTGACGGCGCAAGTAGGGGAGTTGGCAGGGCCTTCCATGCCCCTTTTAACCATTGTTAACGGGAAAATGCTTAAAGTGGAATTTAATCTAACCCAGCGCTTGATCAATACGGTAGCTCCCGGTGATGAAGTAAAGGTGCTTTTCACTTCTATGCCGGATCGGGAGTTTACTGCTGTGATCACTGCTGTTTCGCCAGCAGTTGATCCCAGAACCGGGGTTTTTCCGGTGGAAGCAGTTTTGGATAATAGTGAGGGCATGTTAAGACCGGGAATTTTTGCTGATGTCCAATTGGTAACTGCCGCCAGCAGTGGCAGTACGGTAGTAATTCCGGCAGCAGCAATCTTGAACGAAGGAGAAGAAAGCTATGTCTATATAGTTAAAGACGGAAGAGCAGTAAAACAGTTAGTTACCTTAGGTTTGGCAGACGAGGAACAAGTGGAAGTATTGACCGGTTTAGCGGTAGGAGATCAATTGGTGTATAGGGGCCAACACTACCTGGAAGCAGGTATGAAGGTTCGCATTGCGGAAGGTTCGGGGGGTGCAACCTCATGAGCCTGTCCGGTTTTGCCATCAAGCGTCCTATTACAGTTTTGATGCTGGTATTAGTTGTTCTCCTAATGGGATTTGTATCTTTAAGCAGAGTTGGAATTGACCTGCTGCCGGAAATGAATTTTCCGGTCATCGCTGTGATGACCGATTACAGCGGGGTAGGACCGCAGGAGATTGAATCATTGCTTACGCGGCCGTTAGAAGAGATATTAGGCACAGTGACCAATGTCAATAACATTACCTCCATTTCTTCAGCCGGGAGTTCGATCATAATAGTGGAGTTTGCTTGGGGCACTGATATGGATTTCGCAGCTTTGGAGATGCGAGAAAAAATCGATATGATTAAGGGCTGGCTTCCAGCTGACGCGGGCCAGCCTCTGGTTTTTAAGTTTGATCCTTCAATGATGCCGGTGCATGCTAATTGGCCTAGGCGGAATGGATGATATAGCCCGCTTAAAGGACTTGGCTGAGGATACGATAAAGCCCCGCTTAGAACGCTTGGAAGGTGTGGCCTCGGTAACAGTTGAAGGAGGGGTACAGCGGGAGATCCAGGTTAATCTACACCGGGCGGCTTTAGCCGGGTACGGTTTGGATTTAGACCGAATAGTGCAGGTTTTGGCAGCAGGAAACTTAAATCTTCCCGGCGGCACCATTCGCGATCGGGGACAGGAATTTTTGCTGCGGACTACTGGAGAATTTCGCAGTGTGGAGGATGTTAAAAATCTCCCCTTGATGACCGGTGCTGGTGTACCCATAAAAATCAGTGATCTGGGCACAGTGGAAGACGGTTTTGCCGATGTTTCTCAAATGGCATACTTAAATAGTAAGCCCGCCATTGGGATCCAAGTACAAAAGAAAACCGGAGCGAATACAGTCCAGGTGGGTCAAGCAGTAAAGGCTGAACTAAAAAAAATAAACACCCAGTATCCGGAGCTTAGTTTTATTAATGTATTCGATCAATCGGAGTTCATTGAGAAAACGGTTAATAGTATGGGTCGCAACGCTTTTACAGGAGCATTACTGGCGATTTTTGTTTTGTTATTGTTTTTGCAGAATTTCCGTTCCACCCTTGTTATTGCCACAGCTATTCCGATTTCAGTGGTGGCGACCTTTATCTTAGTACACTTTGCCGGCCTCACCATGAATATCATGACCTTGGGGGGTGTAGCCTTAGGGGTTGGAATGTTGGTGGATAATGCCATTGTGGTATTGGAAAACATCTACCGGTTTCGAGAAAAAGGATACGGCCGTATGGAGGCTGCCCGTTTAGGTGCAGACGAGGTGGGTCTGGCAGTTACCGCTTCAACTTTGACCACTGTAGGTGTCTTTCTTCCCATTGTTTATATTGAAGGAATGATTTCTGAGATCTTCCGCCAGTTAGCCTTAACTGTTACCTTTTCCTTATTGGTCTCCCTATTGGTTTCTTTAACTTTGGTTCCGTTACTTTCTTCCCGGTTTCTAAAGCTAGAAGAGAATGACAAGAATAATAACGGTATTTTAAAGCGTTATTCCCATAGGTTTTTAGCCAAGTTAGCCCAGTTGGAAGAAAGGTATGGTAAGGCTTTGCGGTGGTGTTTAGCCAACCGGAAAAAGGTACTGGCACTAGCAGTGGCTTTCTTCATCCTCAGTTTAGTTTTTATTCCCCTGATAGGGGCAGAGTTTTTTCCCGGCTTTGATGAGGGTAGGATCAGTATCAATGTTAATTTGCCCATTGGCAGCAGTTTAGCGGAAACGGAAGCAGTAGGGCTGGAGGTAGGAGAAATGGTTGCCCGGCTACCGGAAGTGGCGGAGGTGTTCCTGACTGTTGGCAGCGGTGGACAAATGAGTATGGGCGGAAGCAGCTCTGACCGGGCCAATCTTGATATTAGTTTGGTTCCGTTGGAACTGCGGGAGCAGAGTACAGAAGAGGTGGCGGAGAAACTGCGGCATTTAGTGCAGGATATTCCGGGAGCGGAGATCAATGTCAATTCAATGGGCATGTTAAGTGCAGAAGTAGGGGGCGGTGCTGCTGTTAGTATTGGCATTAAGGGTGATGATCTGTTTGTGCTGGGTGAATTGGCGGAAGCAGTTAAGGCGGCGATTGAAGATATACCCGGGATTCGTGATGTCGAGACATCCTTAAGCGAAGGGCGACCGGAAATACAGATACGTCCCGATCGGAATCGTTTAGCACAAGTGGGTTTGACCACCGGCCAGATAGCCCGCGCAGTAGATGCTGCTTTGCGGGGTCAAGTGGCAACCAAGCTGCGGCTTGCCGGGGAAGAAATAGATATTAGAGTGCGGTTGGCTAACATTAACACGGCGCGGGAATTGGAAGGGTTAGTTATTACTACGCCGTTAGGGCAGCAACTGGTTCTAGGAGATATGGCTGAATTTGTGGTGGCAGAAGGGCCGCAGAGTATTCAGCGGGAAAACCAGGTGCGGGTAGTAACAGTATCAGCCGGTATTACAGGGCGTGATTTAGGCAGTGTGATGGCTGACGTGCAGCGGCAACTGGCCCTTATTCCCTTACCGGAGGGTTACTACCTGGAATATGGCGGAGAATATCAAGAGATGGCCGACGCTTTTAGTGGGTTGGGCTTGGCCTTAGTGCTGGCTATTGTCATTGTTTATGCAGTTTTAGCAGCCCAGTTTGAATCCTTACTGCACCCTTTTACCATTATGTTTTCGGTGCCCTTTGCTTTCACCGGGGCAGTGTTAGGCCTTTTCCTCACAGGACATAATTTAAATGTTCCTTCTGCTATTGGCGGAATAATGTTGGTCGGGATTGTGGTCAATAATGCCATTGTGCTGGTAGATTATATTAACATCTTGCGGGAGCGGGGGATGGAATTGACGGAAGCTATCATTACTGCGGGCAAAACCCGGCTCCGACCGATTCTCATGACTACATTAACTACTATTTTGGGTTTGTTCCCCTTGGCATTAGGAATTGGCGAAGGGGCGGAAGCGCAGGCCCCCTTGGCAACCGTTGTTATGGGCGGTCTGCTTTGTTCCACTTTACTTACACTGCTCTTGGTTCCTACTCTCTATACTGTTGTGGATGGTATCAGGTTTAATATTAGTTTTGCTAGTTTGCACAGGGGCATTTCCCGCAGGCAATAAAAAAAGGGGACGTTTCTCCTGTCCTATTTTTTGTTAAGACAGGAGAAACGTCCCCTTAATTTGCCCTTATCCAGGGTTGCTTACATATTGCTAGTAGTTTTCTGCCAGCAGCTCATAGAAGGATTGTGGATGAGCGCAGGCGGGGCAAACTGTTGGTGCTTCTTTGCCCGTATGGATATAACCGCAATTGCGGCAGTGCCATTTTACCATTTCATCCCGCTTAAATACCTTACCTTCTTCCAGGTTTCTCAGCAGCGCTAAGAAGCGTTTCTCATGCTCTTCTTCCACTTCGCCTACCTCTTGGAAATACTCGGCGATTTCATCGAACCCTTCTTCCCGGGCAACTTGGGCAAATTCTTTGTACATTGTGGTCCATTCGTAGTTTTCGCCGTCTGCCGCAGCTTTTAAATTAGCAGCAGTGTCACCGATTTCCCCTAAGTATTTTGCCCACATTTTTGCATGAGCCCGTTCGTTCTCAGCTGTCTCCAAGAAAATACCGGCGATTTGCTCAAAACCCTCTTTTTTTGCTACACCGGCGAAAAATGTATACTTGTTTCTGGCCATAGACTCGCCGGCAAAGGCTGCTTGTAAATTCTTTTCCGTCCGACTTCCCTTCAGTTCTGCCATTGGTAAAACCCTCCTTTGGTATGTACTATTGCTATAATAATAATATATTATCAGATTTTATTCCAGGTATTTACGAGATTATTTCTAAAACAAGGGGACGTTTCTCCTGTCCTATTTTCGCTGGGACAGGAGAAACGTCCCCTTATTCTTAAAGCATATAGTTTATTTCTATTTGGGGATGATGGGTTAAATCAATATCAATGGGTTGAGATAAAGTACGGCCTTCTTGATCTTTGAAAATACGGATAATTGGGCGAGTAGTTTGTTCCGGTTTTACTTCTACCACTACTCCCAACTGGCCGTTATTGAGGTGCACTACAGAACCTAAGGGATACATTGCGATACACTTGGTAAAGATTTTTACAAGCTGCTGGTCAAAGTGCGTACCACTGCCGCTGGTAATGAATTTTGCTGCCTGGTGGGGCAGGTAGCGCTTCCGGTAAACCCGATCAGAGATAAGGGCATCATAAACATCACAGATGGCGGATAAGCGTCCGAGAAAACTAATTTGTTGATCACGCAAACTGTATGGATAGCCTCTGCCATCAACCCGTTCATGATGTTCTAAACTAATTTGTGCACTGGCGGGGGTAATCTCTTTTGTACGACAGAGAAGTTCATAGCCAAGGGTAGTATGTTTTTTCATCTGTTGGTATTCTTCCGGTGTCAGGGGCTTTGGTTTAGTTAGGATATTGCCGGGAACCAGTGCTTTTCCCACATCATGGAGGAGGGTACCAATCCCCAATTCCCTGATTGTTGCCAACTTCAATCCAGCTTGCTTACCCATCATGATCGCCAAGATACAGACATTTACCGAATGGAGAAAGGTATAATCGTGGGCATTCTTTAATTCTAAGAAGTCCATCACCAATTTACCGGAGGTGGAGATATCTTGCAAAATGTTTTCTACTGCCTCCTTAATCTGGGGTATGTATTCATCTAGGTTTAGGTTATCTTTTGGGCCTATTTTAGAGTTTATATTTTTGAGTATTTTTTTCATTAACCGGGCGGTTTGGAGTCTGGTGTGATCTTGAACGGGGCTACGAATATCCACATCCAGGGTCCGCTCGTCCCAAATATAAACGGAAGGGATGCCTAGCTGGTGCAGCTTTTTGATATAATGGCTGGTCAGTTGTACTCCGGCGGCTAAAAGTAAGGTACCGTCAACGCCAAGGATGTTCCGGCCAACGATCATTCCCGGTCTAAGGTTATGCAAGTGAATATTTTGCATTTTTTGATGCCTCCGATAATAAATTATGCGCTCCAACACGACCGGGCCAACGGCATAGATATGGCCATCAAATAACTGGTAAACATCTTTTAGAGTAGACGCCTATGCCGGTTTCCGGCACGGCAAAAAAATAAAATTATGCCTCACGTGCTTTAGGCATCCTCTTTTATAATCGTGGCGGAGTGCTTGTCCAGAACCGTTTATTTAGAACTAAAGGCGGAAGGTATGTCCGGGGCTCTTCCATTACCTTTTTTTCCAACAGGTCCAATTATTATTACAATTGTATAATTAATGTTTTTATTCGGTACCGGCTAATATTTTCCTGCTTAATTATTTCTCTCCATCTTTTCCAGAAAAAAGTCATGCCTAATTGCTGTTGCAGTTAAGCCTGACTAAAATTTATCCGGGACAAATTAAACTGCTTGCACTTCTTTTACTTCTGGTACTTCCTGTTTGAGGATTCGTTCGATCCCCTGCTTTAATGTAATGCTAGACATGGGGCAACCGGCACAGGCCCCCTGCAATTTGACCTTAACGATGCCTTCCTTTTCAAGTACCTCTACTAATTGAACATCACCGCCGTCAGCCTGTAGGGAGGGACGTATCTTATCCAATACTGCAACAACTTTTTCCTGCAATTATTTTCACCCCCTTATGGATTCATGCAACCATTATAGCACAATTGAGGAGAAAATTACCAGCAGCATGTGGGTTTCTTTGCAAATATTAGGGGAATGCAGTTATTTTTCGGAATTTGTAAAGGTTACAACCATACTTACTTCATTGCCGGCTTGTTCTGCAGTTTCGAACATTTGCCGCAAACCAGTCCAAACCTTTTCCGGGCTGCCACTGAAGTATGTCCCTGAAGGGCTTACTTGGGTGGTGATCCCTTGGTCTGTTAATTTTTTCAATGAATTATTAATGATCGTATCAGAATCAGTAGTTTCCAATGGATATAAAGCTACATGACCGGAAAGCAAATTGAACACCTCCAAGTTATTTTCCTTTATTTTTACCCGGAAATTTAGATTTATGCTCTTACCCTTGTCTGGAGGGAAAGAGAATGTTATAATGTCTATCATGCAGATATAAATGTCTATGAAATGTGGACAGGGAGGAGAAGATTGTGCTGCAGGAGATTAAGATTGGACTTTTAGGTTTGGGCACTGTGGGTTCCGGTGTATACCGTATTTTGACCGAAAGGCAGAAATTTTTAGCGCAAAAGACGGGATTAAACTTCATTCCAAAGCGGATTTTGGTGCGCGATCTTGGCCGGAAACGTGCGGTTGCGGTTGACCCCGGGTTATTGACAACCGATCCTACGCAAGTAGTTGCACATCCGGAGATTGACTTGGTGGTCGAAGTCTTAGGAGGTGTGGAACCAGCCCGGAGTTTGATTGCCGCTGCTCTACAAGCCAAAAAATCAGTAATAACTGCCAACAAGGAGCTAATAGCGACACACGGGGCACAATTGTACCAATTAGCCAGGGAACAGGGAGTTGATCTTTTTTTTGAGGCCAGTGTGGCCGGAGGTATTCCAATCCTTGGTCCCCTGCAACATTCATTGGCAGGGGAAGATATTGAAGCTGTCTATGGCATAGTCAATGGGACTACCAATTACATCCTTACCGCTATGACTGAGCAAGCTCGTTCTTATGCTGACGTGTTGGCTGAAGCTCAAGCTTTAGGGTATGCAGAGGCTGATCCCACCGCTGACGTGGCTGGGCATGATGCTGCCCGGAAACTTGCAATTTTGGCTGCCCTGGCTTTTGACCAATACGTCGATTTGGATGATGTTTATTGTGAAGGGATTGAAAAAATAAAACCTGCTGATATTGCTTTTGCCTCTCAATTGGGTTATGTAGTTAAACTGGTGGCTATTGCGCGGAAAAAAGCTGCCGGATTGGAGGCAAGAGTGCATCCGGCCTTAGTGCCAGCAGGACATCCCTTAGCAGGAATAAAGGGAGTATTTAATGGTATAATTGTAGAAGGTTGGGCGGTAGGTTCCTTATTATTTACTGGTGCCGGGGCCGGGCAAATGCCAACCGGCAGTGCCGTGGTCGGTGACATTGTGGCAGCAGCAAAAAACTATGTAGCAGGGCAGCGTGGCAAGCCGGGATTGGGTTTTGTGAAAAAGAGCAGGGTCTTGCCAATGGAAGAGGTAGAAAACAGTTATTATCTCCGTTTGCAGGTGGAGGCAGGGACTATGGCTGTGGCGAAAGTAGTGCGCCACTTAAGCGAAGCAGGGGTAGAGTTGAAAACACTTGAGATCTGCAAAGGGAATGAACAGGTAGATTTAATACTTAAGACCGGCGCGGTTAAAGAAGGTATTTTCATGCAGGTGTTATCACTTTTGCAGGCAGAGCGTGATATCAAACAGGTAGATGCAGTAATTCGTTGCCTGGTAGAATAAGATGGAGGCTTGACTTGAACGGCTGGCCAGGGCTATAATTTATCTGACAAGGTTGACCTGACGGTCGGGAAGAGGAGGGGCACTGATGGCTGTCAGCTGTAGCAAAATTAATAAACGGAAAGCAATCTTAACAGCTGCCCGTCAAGTTTTCGCAGCTATGGGATTCCACCAGGCGCGGATAGAAGATATTGCCCGGGAGGCCGGTGTAGGTAAAGGGACGGTTTATGAGTATTTTAGCAGTAAAGAACAGCTGTATACGAAAATGATATTTGAGGTTGCCGATAGTTACATTACTGGGGTTGATACGGAGATAAGCAAGGAAGTTACATTGCCGGGGAAACTGGCTGGCATAGCAAGATTTCACCTTCAATTTATTGCCCAACACGGCCAGTTGGCGGAAATGGCCATGCAGGATCCAGGCCACATTAATCAGACATTACGAAAAAGGCTGGCTCAGGTCAGTAAGCAGGTAATCCAAAGGGTAGCAGAAATAATTGGCGAAGCCATGGACACCGGTCAGTTCCGTTCAACCGATCCGGTGCTGGCTGCCAAGCTTTTTCTAGGTGGCCTATCTAATGTCATCAACCCCATGGGTGCGCATGAAGGAAAGGTGGCTCCAGACACACTAAATATGATAGTAGACTTATTTCTACATGGAATAACTAAAGGTGAGGGTTAGAAGAAACTGATTTGATAATAAGCACTAAGCTGCTGAATTTAATTTTCTCGAACATCTTACTGCTAACCTCTAAGAGCAAGCGTGCTTTGCCGGATAGTCCCCAATTTGAGTCTGTCTATAAACTGTATAAACTGTGAGCGTTTAAACCCTCTTTTTTTATGCTAACCCCCACAAATTGTTTTTTGTGTACGCATATGTATTACAGCAGGAAACATTGGAGGAGGGAAAAAGCAGGTATGATGAAAAAGAAAAGCTTTGGTCTGGTAGGATTAGTGGTATTGGTGATTGTAGCCTTGGTTGCGCCAGTGGTGATGGCTGCACCTCCCCCGTGGGCGGCAGCAGCCAAGAAGGCAAAGTTTACCGATTTGAGAGGACATTGGGGAGAACAGATTATCGAAATGCTACAGGAACGAAATATAATCACCGGTTATGCTGACGGTACCTTTCGTCCCGGTGCCACTGTTACCAGGGCTGAAGCATTGGTAATGGTCATGAATGCCCTGGATAGAAAAGGCCAACTGGATGCCGATTTGGATGAGTATGAGTTCCCCGATGTTTATATGAAGCATTATAAACAAGCGCTTTGGGCTGTAAAGCATTTGGCCGCAGCATTGGAAAATGATATCATATCCCCGGCGGAAATTGCCAATTTCCGGCCGCAACAGGTGGCTAAACGTTACGAGGTTGCCGTATGGTTGTCCAGGGCGTTAAAATTAATGGGTGTAGAGTCTAAAGTAACTGATAGTGTTTTGGAAGACTATGGTGACTTCATGAACATACCCGGCCATGCCAAAAAATGTATTGCTGCACTGGTAATCAACGGAATTATGCAAGGTGATGGTTTTGGTTATCTGAAGCCGCTACAACCAATAACCCGGGCGGAAATGGCGGCTTTAATTGCCAAGTTTATCGGCAATGCCGATGTGCCGGATGATGAGGATGACGAGGACGAAGCTGAGGATGAGGAAGTAGCAACTGCTTTTTGGGGTGCGGTATGGTCAAGAAATGCCGATGATCATGAAATCTGCGTTTTAACTAAAGATGGTCCGCAATGGTTTGCCATTGAAACTGATCGGATTTTTGCCCTTAAAAATGGCAGGCAAAGAGGCAAGTTAAGCTTTGCCGATATTTTGCCGGATACTTTAGTTTATTTAGAGTTGAATGAGGATGATGAGGTAATATATGTAGGAGTTTGCTGTGATGAAGATCAAGAATATACAGGTACGATTATTGGACAATATGTTGATACAGAAGAGGTTTTCCGTCGCCAGGCTGTTTATGTAGCCATTGAAACTGAGGATGAAGAAGAGATGACCTTTTTGCTGCGCAGCGGTACTGACTTTGAAGGAACAGGAATTGACAAAGCCGAAGATTTGCGGGAAGGTATGGAGATCGTAATAACTGCAGCCGGCGGAATCGCAGTTGAGGTTGCAACGGTAGAAGATCTATTTGAAGGAGAATTAGTAAGGATTAACGAGCGAATTAATGAATACAAAATTGATGATCAATGGTTTTTATTAAAAGAAAATGCACCGGTTAAAATTAACGGCAGGACTAAAGAAAGGGATGATCTGGCTGCCGGCCTATATGTTGAAGTAATAGCATCCGGTGCTTGGGTATTGAATGTAGAGGCATGGACACCGGCAAAAGGGAAAGTATTAGGTTATCGGACAGTAAATGATGATGTCAGGCTAATATTGGATAATACAAAAACCACAGACAATAAGGCATTGGTATATACCTTGGATGAAAATGCATTGGTTTTCATCGCAGGTAAGCAGGCGCGGTTGGCGGCATTACTGGATTATATCGATGGTCGCAATTACACAGGCACAGAAAAGCCGGAAGTTTATGTTACCATCTGCCACAAAGGTGACAATATAGCTTATCGAGTATATGCTACCCGTGACCAGCAAGTTGAGAGCCGGTAACCACCGGCTCTTTACTTATTAATGGCAGATAAAAGTGTTAACAGGATAGCGTGTTCCTGCTCAGCGGCCATGCGAGAGGAATGTTAGTTTTTTCAGCATGGGTAAAAAGCAGGAATTTTCCCCCTAGGGACAGAACCATGCAGGGAATGGGCGAAAATTCCAGGATAACCTGTTAAGGAGGCATACTAATATGGTGAGAGGAAAAAACATGTTGCTGCTGCTGTTCCTTATTTTTCTGCTTTTGTGGGGTCAGGGAGGCGTAGCATTGGGAGCGACAAAATTTAGTGACATAGAAGGTCATTGGGCGCAAGCCGCGGTGGAGGGTTTGGCAGAGGTCGGATTGTTGCAAGGTTATGGTGACGGTACATTTCGCCCTCAGGCTCAAATTACTAGAGGACAGTTTATTAGTCTTTTAGTACAAGCAGCCCGGATACCAGAATCAGCTTATTATCCCCCCACATTTTCTGATGTGCCGGTAACAGATGCTGCATTGTATCGCTATGTTGAATCTGCAGCACATGCTGGGATAATTAGGGGTGACGGAGCTAAATTTTACCCTGATCGTCCTTTGGAGCGGGAACAACTGGCAGTGATGGTAATTAAAGCTTTAGGTGAAGACGTTGATGCTGACGCCGACGTTCACAGCCAACTTCATCAGTTTGGTGACGCAGCTGCCATTAGTCCTTGGGCACGAGGTGCAGTTGCCCGGGCAGTGGAAATGGGAATTCTCAGTGGGCGGGTAAATAAATTTGCCCCGCAGGACACCACCAGCAGAGCAGAGGCGGCAGTGGTGGTGTGGAAGGTTTGGAACCTGACCCGGTCACAGGGCACGGCAACAGACCCGGCTCCGGTAGGTGATTCATTGTCAATAATCTCTCCCACTCAGCTGTGCCTTAATTTTGCACAGCCGATTAATACCCGCTCCTTAGACGGAAACTTTAATTTACTATATCGGAATACGGCTTTAAGCCCCGGTCCTGTGCGGCACTTGGAGGTTGTGAACAGCAGACAGCTTATCCTTACTGTTCCTGAACTGGAGCCTGGAGAAGAATATAGCCTGTTGATTCGGGATTTAAGAACAGCAGCAGGGGAGCGGCTTACGGACAGCGGGCCATTGGTTTATCATTTTTCCCTGAAAAACGGACAGGATGCTGCCCATGCCAGCGGAGAGGCTCTTCCCCCTGAGGTAGGAGAAGTAAAGCAGGTACCGGGAACTAATGACCGGTTAGAGGTTGTTTTTTCGCAACCGCTAGATCCAAAATCAGCTGCTGTTGTGGCAAATTATCAAATAACATTGGCCGATGACTTAACCGCAGAGGTTGAGGTAAAGCAGGCCGATGTGCAGGAAGACGGGCAGAAAGTTGTTCTCACCTTAGCTGAACCATTACAATATGGTATCGGATACCGTTATTATATTAGCGGAGTAAAAGATGCCCAGGGGGATAAGATGCTGCCGCGGGCGGATTATTTTCAAGGCGGTTGGGGCACTGGGGATAGTTTGGTAGCGGCGGTGCAGATACTCTCTGCGACCGAATTGGAAGTGACTTTTGCCCGCAATGTACGGCAGCAATACCAACCGGGCAATTATGGTGTTGTGGATGTAGTTAGTGGAAATATTTTGCCGGTAGTGGCAGTGGAGGAAGGGAGCAGCACTGGTTCGGTCCGGCTGTTTTTAGGCGAAAAAATGACAAAAGGCGAGGATTATTTAGTTAGTGCCGGACGGGGCATTCTTGATCCACAGGGGAATTCACTGGGCACGTTTACCGGCCGGGTTACCGCTCGCTTTGACCTGGTCCCTCCCCGGTTAAAAAAGATTGAATCCCTGGACAGTCAGCGTTTCCGCCTTATCTTTGATAAAGAAGTGGAACGGTTGCTTGTTGATTTGCCCGGCTATGAATTTAGAGTTCGGTTATATGGCCATATAGCAATAGTAGAATTGCGAGACAGGCAGTTTGCCTTAGGTTCTAATTATCAATTGCGGCTGTGGGCTGATGGCAGGGAAGAGGCGGCAGCCACTACCAGTTGGCAGGAGGCAACTCTACAGGTGGTGAAGGAAGTTAAAGCACCACAGGTTGAGCTGGTTACTGCTGCTACAAGTCATCAAATAAAGGTACAATTTGATAAGCCTGTAGCTGCTGCTGCGGCTGAAGATCCTGATAATTACCGGCTGTTTGGCTTGGAGGAGGGGCAGGGGGTATATCCCATTAGAGCAGATTATGATCCGGCTACCTTTACTGTTTATTTGACCTTACCGGCAGGCAGAGCGTTAACAAATGCGCCTTATTATCTGGAGGTGCAAGCTATTCGGGACTCAATGGGGAATACTGTTTCCACCAGGAGTTATGGTTTTTATGGGGTAGATACCACACCACCCCAAGTACATCTACCTCCCTTAGTAAATTATAAAGGCTATGCATTGGTTATCGCTGACAGTGAATCGCCGGGAACCGATTACCTTTATGGGGAGGCCGGCGCAGTGGAGAGTGATGTGTACGTAAAAGCGATTGTCAACGGGCAAACAGTGGCAGTAAGACAAGCAAAGAAAGATGGTAGTTTTGCCAAGCTACCCTTAGGCGATCTTAGCGGGAGAAATACTATTACCTTGGAAATAATTGATAGTGCCGGGAATTACGCGCAAATTACCCGGGTGTACAATTTTTTCTAATAAATGACAAAAATACCAGCATACTAAAATACTGGAAAAATTTGTGGAAAAAACCCTTAACTTGGAAGGAATTAGAGAATTTAGGGAGAAACAATACCTGCTGTCTCTATTTTCAGAGAGGGGTATTGTCTTATGAATTTAGGGTTTTACAGGGATGCTATGGCCGGAAAACTGAATTTAGGTGCTGTTTGCGGTGCTGCGGTTGAGTTATTGCACCAAATTACTGCTGCCCGGGCGACAGCCCTCTTCGTATTGGATCAAACGGGAAGTCTGAACCCAATTGCCCAAGCGGGGCAATTTGAGTTTGGCTTGGATGAAATAATGCTCTCCTTTGGGAGAAATGTTGTAACCCGTAAGGGTATAGTGACTGGCTATGAACAGCTGCAGGAGGAGAAAACCGGTGATGTTGTTTTTCTCTTAGGCCACCCTGTTGCTTTTACCCCCCACAAGAAGGGCGTTATCGTAGTGGCCGGTGATGATTGGTCAGAATTCAATCGGCCGGCGAAGAAGGTTGTGCGGCGGGTAGCCAGGTATCTAGATAAGATTGCATGTTGTTTTAGCCTGGAAGATTTTTGTATCGGTGGTAAAGCTAAATCTCAGTTATCGAAAACCTGTGCTGTGGCGGAAAAGCAGAACCTGTCTTTGGAAGGTTTACTGGATATTATTGCGGAATTATTGGCCATGGTCGTATACTATGATACCTGCCTGCTCCTTTTATTTGAGGAGAATAAGGAAAGGGTGCAGGTGAGGACTTTGCGCAACAACTTACCCGGCCTTGAGTTTGAGCAGGAGTATTTAACTGACGGCAATTTAGTACCTGCAGCTTTTTTCGTAAGGCAGGCGGTTTTAGTAGGGAATCTAAGTAAAGATCAGCGTTTTGCGGGGTGCTTTTTGCAGGATAAGTTGCATTCTTTGATGCTGGTACCCATAACAAACGGCAGTTCTCCCCTGGGGGTATTGCTGGTAGGTGCTCAAGGGGTTAACGCTTTTAAACGGGAAGACCTAAAAATTTTGCAAAACTTTATTACCCAAATTGGAACATTGTACCAGCTGGCTGCTAGCTATACACTCTGGCAAAATTATCAGCAGGATATTATTGCCAATATACCTATAGCTGTGGTTTCTATTAATTTACAGGGTTATGTAACTATTTTTAACCGGCAGGCACAGTGGTTGACCGGCTTGTCACCGGATCAGGTTGTAGGTTGCCATTTTCAGGAGGCATTAGCAACCTTGTCAGACTTAGGCGGTTTTGATTGGAGCGACATAATCAAGAAAGCAATTGAAAAATGTCAATCTTCTGTTTACCAGGGATTGCCCTTTAGCAACGGTCAGGGCTATTCCACTTTAATCAATCTTTATTTAGCACCGATTTATGATGCCAACGGTTCCTGTTTGGGACTTAATATGGCCATGGAGGATCTTACGCGCCAAAAGGGGCTGGTAACAGGCCTGTGGCAGGAGGAAAAAAATACAGCCTTAAGCGAGCTTGCCGCCGGGATAGCCCATCAGATTCGCAATCCCCTAACCACAGTGAAGGGTTTTACGCAAATACTGCAGCAAGGTAACTGTAGCAAAGAAGAACAGGAAAATTTTACCAAAGTGATGCTAAGTGAAGTGAGACGGATAGAAGAGATTATCCATGGAATGCTCCTTTTAACCGCTAACCGGTCCCCGGACTCGAAACTTATTGATTTGCGGCAGCTTTTAACTTCCTTGCTATCTATAGTCAAGGCGGAAGCGCTATTACAAGATGTAGAAATACAGCTGGAAGTTGCCCCTGATTTACCGCAGGTTCGGGTAGCACCGGAAGAATTGCAGCAGGCCTTTATGAATATTATTGCCAATGCTTTACAGGTAATGCCTTACGGGGGAGTGCTTGCCATTGCTGCATGTTATCAGGAAGCAGAAGGGAAAGTTTGGGTAAGTTTTGCTGATACCGGCCCTGGCATTAGGCCCGAAGACTACCAGCGGATTTTTCATCCATTTTTTACTACTACTGATGAAGGGATTGGATTAAGCTTGGCTATTGCCCATCGCATTGTAGAAAATTATGGCGGAGAAATTACAGTTGCCAGTAAACTGGGCGAAGGCACCACTTTTACGGTGAAATTGCCGGTCCCTGATCCGCAAGGGGAATAATTAGAAGCAAAGGAGTGAGCTGATTGCAGACTATTTTAGCCATTGATGATCAGCCAGGTATTCGCCGGCTGTTAGAGGAGATTTTCAAAGGAACTGATTATAAAATAATAACGGTTGCCGGGGGGCGAGATGCATTAAAATATTTACAGCAACAAAAGCCGGAATTGGTGCTATTAGATGTCAAAATGCCCGGTCTAGATGGGATAGAAGTCTTACGGGAACTCACTGCTTTATATCCGGGACTTCCGGTAATAATGATGACCGCTTACGGCGAATTACAGGTGATTGATGAAGCTATTGATTTAGGGGCTAGAGGATATATAACCAAACCTTTTGATATAATGGAACTACGCCGTTTGGTTGAGTCTATACTTAATCCATGATATAGTAATTTTATTCCCCATACATACTACCGGAGGTGATAAGATATGTGGTTTATCATTGCTTCGCTACTTGTTGGAATTATCATGGGGTATTGTGGTCTGCTTTCCGCCGGTTTACAGCGATTCACCGGCAATTTAACTGTTGGTGGCATTATTTTATTGCTCTTTGCCATGGGAGGCCAAATTGGTAGTGATCAACAATTACGTGCCGGCTTGGGGCAAATGGGTTTACAGGCTGTTTTTTTTGCTGCTGCTGCCATTGGCGGTAGTATTGTTGCAGTTAAGCTTTTGGAAAAGGTATTACCCTTTGGGGGTAGCTCCGGGGAAAGGGGAACTGAAGTATGATTATTATTCTCCTTTCCTTAGGGTTGGGTATTGCCGCCGGTTACTTACAGTTGTTTCCACTAGTAGTGAAAGCTAACTTTGACTTGCTGATTAATTGGGCTTTAGGTTTTCTGCTTTGGGGAGTAGGATTGGAAATCGGAAGTAAAAAGGAGATAGTAGCCAATATGCGGGTTATGGGCTATAGGGTGTTATTATTGCCTGTAGCGGTAGCAGTGGGGAGTATTGTCGGTACTGTCATGATGGGCTCTTTATGGGGGATGTCATCCGGTGACAGTGCGGCCATTGGTGCCGGTTTTGGTTGGTACAGTTTGTCCGGCATACTTTTGGCTAACCTGCGCAATGTGGAGCTAGGGGTTTTAGCGGTTTTAACAAATGTTAGTAGAGAGATACTGGCCTTGCTTCTCATCCCTTTGCTAGCCAGGCATTTGGGTCCTTATGCAGCCATAGCTCCCGGCGGTGCCACTACCATGGATGTAACATTACCTTTAATTGTGAAGATTGTCGGTTCTGATTATGCTTTAATTGCTTTTTTTCATGGTTTGATCTTATCCGCCTTGGTTCCACTCTTAATTCCTTTGTTTGTTTAACGAAATGCTTAATTATCCGCTAATTATTGTTAGATATTGAATTATAATGTCAGAAAGTGCGGTGATTACCGGGTTTTTTTGCAGCAGGAGTTCGGTAACCGGTGGCGAAGTAATCCTGCCAGGGAGGGGGCCGAACTTATGCTGATCGAAACGGTGGCATCGTTCGTGTTGCGGTGTGCAAAATGTGGGCAATTGAACATGGTTGCCCAATCAGTTTTCCGCCTGCATAAAGAGAATCATGAGGCGGAGTGTGTTTGCGGTCATCCCCTGGTTAGGCTTTCCTATACAAAGAAGAACATGTTGCGCTTTGAGGTTATGTGTTTTTGGTGTGAAGCCTGGCATTATAATGATTTTTCTTTTAGTAACTTTAATCGGCAGTCGGTTACAACACTTTATTGTCCTGATACTGGGATTGAGCTTGGCTATTCCGGTCAAGTGGCGCTTTTGGAAAAGGAACTTAATGCCGGTAGATTTGATACAATGGGAATGGGCAAGAACTTAAACTTTGCGGACTATTTTTCCAACCCGGATATTACCTTTGCTATCTTGGATTACCTGCATCAACTTAATGCGGAGGATAAAATCGCTTGTTGTTGCGGCAATAATGAGTTGGAGTTTAATCTATGTGCTGAAGAGATCCAGCTTTGCTGTATTTATTGTGGGCGTATTATGTCGCTGGCAACAATATCTGCAGAGGATCTGGAGCGGGTGCAAAAATTGCGGGTGATAAAATTAGAATCAAAATCTTTTCCTGCTTCTTTTTTGCCGCGAACACCTCCTATCTCTAGGAAAAGGCGCAGCAAATTTGATCAGGAAAAATGATGTATCATGTGCAGGAACTGGGAAATAGCATTGACGTCTTTTTACCATTAATGCTATAATTATTTTGGTAAGACCGGGAAATTTAGTTGCGAACAAATCCTCCTCGGTGTGCCTAACCCACAAGAACCTTCGGTTTTCCTGCGAAGGTTCTTGTCTTTTTCCGTCCAGATACACCTTTCGCCTAAATCAGAAGTAACTTTCCGCTGCCAATCTAATTTGTATATGTACTGGAAAAAAGAGGTATAATTGCATCAAAGGGGAAATGAGGTGATTAATTGGATCTTGCACAATTAGAACAAATGAGCTTGACACAATTGCGGCAGTTAGCGCGGGATCTTAATTTGAAAGGTATTAGCCGCCTAAAAAAAAGGGAACTTATGGTGGCTATTCTCCGGGGGCGAACTGAACAGCGGGGTGGTCTTTTTGCCGAAGGAATCTTGGAAGTAATTTTAGACGGATACGGTTTTTTACGGGTGCATGGATATTTGCCCAGTGATCAGGATATTTATGTTTCTCCCTCACAGATTAAACGTTTTGCCCTGCGTACCGGAGATTTGGTTTCCGGGCAGATCAGGCGTCCGCGGGAAGGGGAACGTTATCCTGCCCTTTTGCATATTGAAGCTGTAAATGGCGCTGCCCCTGAAACTGTCAGGAACCGTCCTACCTTTGATTCATTAACACCAATTTATCCCCAGGAGCGGCTGCAATTGGAACGGAATCGTGACGCTGTTGCCACTAGGCTTTTGGACATCATTTCACCTGTTGGTAAGGGCCAGCGAGGTCTAATTGTGGCACCGCCGAAGGCGGGTAAAACGATGTTATTGAAGGAAGTGGCCAATAGCCTCACATCAAACTATCCGGAGCTGTATTTGCTGGTACTTTTAATTGATGAGCGGCCGGAGGAGGTAACTGATATGGAGCGTTCTGTGGCAGGTGAGGTGATCAGTTCAACCTTTGATCAGTTGCCGGAAAACCATGTAAAAGTGGCGGATATGGTACTGGAACGGGCAAAACGGCTGGTGGAACAGGGTAAAGATGTGGTTATTCTCTTGGATAGTATAACCCGTTTAGCCCGGGCCCATAATTTGGTAATTCCCCCTAGTGGCCGTACTTTGTCAGGAGGTTTGGATCCGGCGGCCTTGCATAAACCAAAACGCTTTTTTGGGGCAGCACGGAAACTTGAAGAGGCGGGAAGCCTGACAATCCTTGCCACAGCCCTGGTCGAGACCGGCAGCAGGATGGATGATGTCATTTATGAGGAATTTAAAGGTACAGGCAATATGGAATTGCACCTGGATCGACGTTTGGCAGAACGACGTATTTTCCCCGCTATTGATATCCAGCGTTCCGGGACACGGAAGGAAGAATTACTTTTTACGCCGGCTGAAATGGAACTGAGCTGGAATTTGCGCCGCTCCTTTCAGATCAATACCTCCGGTGTTGCCGAATATTCCGAGTTTTTATTAAAACGGCTCAGTAGAAGTCGCAATAACATGGAGTTTTTAGCTTCTTTTGCCAAGGATATCCAGGGTTGATCCCTTGAGTGGCAAAAATGTATAAAACCGGGTAATTGGGCACAGACTTTTTTCTAACCAATACCAATTCTGGTTTGAGGTGGTGGAAAAAAGTGCGCTGTCCAATACCTTTCTTTGGGAAGGGTTGTTTTTGGGGCTTATTTTTGGTGGGAATGTTATTGGTGGCTGGTAAGGGTATCCAATCGGTAAGCGCCAATACGGTGAGTTTTTATAATTATACTGTCAGACCGGGTGATACTCTGTGGGATATTGCCCGCATCCATAAGGTTGATCTGGCAACTTTACTGCAAGCCAATACTATTTCCAATGCAAACATGATTCATCCAGGACAACAATTGCGGATACCGGGGCATAGCGGTTCTGTAACGCATATTGTAAAAAAGGGAGATACTTATTGGGGTTTAAGTCGAGAATATGGGGTTACAGTGGCTGACTTGAAAGCTGCCAACCCGGGGCTTGAGCCGCGGCGGTTGCTTCCGGGAAGCAGTGTGCTTATTCCCGGAGCCCATAAAGATAGGCAGTTGACAAGCCGCAGCGATTTAGTGTTAGCGTGGCCGGTACAAGGAAAGATTTCTTCTGTATTTGGATCCCGCTGGGGAGGTTATCACTACGGTTTGGATATTGCAGCGCCAACGGGGACTGTGATTACAGCCGCCCGGGCAGGGCGGGTGAGTGAAAGCGGTTGGAAGGGCAGCTACGGCCAGGTAATAGTGTTGGATCACGGTGCCGGCTTGACTACATTGTATGCCCATGCCTCCCGGTGTTTAGTGCACAAGGGACAATGGGTTACCAAGGGGCAGCCCATTGCCCGGGTAGGCAGTACAGGCCGCAGTACCGGACCCCACCTGCACTTTGAGGTTAGGGTGAACGATAATCCGGTAAATCCGATCCGGTATCTGAGGTGAGAAAACACAGGGGGCATGTTTCTATTTTCTTGTGCGTAGAGAATAGATACTTGCCCCTGTCTTTCGGTTAAATCTAGTTGTCTAAAGAGGATTTATTATGTTATAATGTAAAAGTTAGCATGATGACTTGAAGAGGTGAACAATATGAAAAAAGGGATTCATCCGCAATATCAGCGGACGAAGATAACCTGTGCCTGTGGCGCTGTGTTTGAAACCGGGTCAACAAAGAAAGACTTGAGAGTGGAGATCTGTTCGCAATGCCATCCCCTCTTTACCGGGCAGCAAAAAATTGTTGACACTGGTGGGCGGGTTGAACGTTTTAAGAAAAAGTATGGTCTATAAGTCATTAGATGACAAGATGGCAGAGCACTGCGCTCTGCTTCTTTCATCCAGGTTTAGCAGCGGTTTTGGGAGAAGGGGAGTTGCTTGTGAGTAATAAACATTATGGCGGGCAGGCGGTAATGGAAGGGGTTATGATGCGGGGGAGCGAATCCGTAGCTGTTGCTGTGCGGAAGCCCAGTGGTGAAATAGTTGTGCATAAGACAAAGGTATATCCAGCAGCCCAGCGGTGGCCTTTTTTGAAATTCCCCATTCTCCGGGGGATGCTAGCCCTTTATCAATCCCTGACCTTAGGTATATCTGCCCTCACCTATTCAGCTAACCAGGCGATTGAAGAGGAAGGGGAAGAATTAACTTCCCGGGAGATGGCCTTTTCGGTGGTTATTGCCCTGGCAGCGGGTATCGGTCTTTTTATCGTCTTACCTACAGTGGTAGTAAGCTTTTTCAAACCACAAGGGATAGCAGGACCAAAGGTGCTTTATCTCAATCTCTTGGAGGGTGCAGTGCGTTTAGGTATTTTCTTTTTATATCTTTTTGGCATCAGTATGCTGCAAGATGTACGGCGAGTCTTCGAATACCATGGGGCAGAGCACAAGGTAATTCACGCCTATGAGGCGGGAAAACCTTTGGAAATAGAGGCCATTTGCACTATGAGCCCGCTGCACCCCCGCTGCGGGACGGCTTTTTTGCTCTATGTGATGGTGGTCAGTATTTTGTTGTTCTCCCTCATTGGGTGGAGAAATATCCTGCTGCGCATTTTTTTTCGCTTGGCTCTGTTGCCGCTTGTGGCAGGATTGGCATATGAGTTGATTCGATTAGGTGGACGCGCCCGTTCACCGCTTTTGAAGCTCTTGTTAGCCCCCGGGTTATTGCTCCAGCGTTTTACTACCCGGGAACCAGATGGCAGCCAAATTGAGGTGGCGGTGCGGGCATTGGAAGGGGTATTAGTTGAGGAAAATTGATATCACAGGGGGTGAAGGAGAGTGTTGGAGAAACTGGCTGAGTTGGAAGAAAGATATGACCAATTAAGCCTCCTGTTGGCAGATCTGGCGGTGATTGCTGATCAGGGTCAATGGCAGAAGTATGCTAAAAACCACGCGGCTTTGGAGGAAATTGTTAATTGTTATCGTGAGTATAAAGAGGTTGCCCGTGAAATAGATGAAAATAAAACATTGCTGAAAGATAAGTTAGAACATGATTTCCGGCAGTTGGTGGAAGAGGAATTGCGTCAAGCCCAGGAAAGAAAGGCACAATTGGAAGGCCAATTGAAAATCCTCCTCTTACCTAAAGATCCCAACGATGAAAAGAATGTGATTGTGGAAATTCGCGCTGGGGCGGGAGGAGAGGAAGCTGCCCTTTTTTCCGGTGATCTTTACCGGATGTATACCCGTTATGCCGAATCCCAGGGCTGGAAAACTGAGGTATTGTCTGCCCATCCAACGGATATTGGCGGTTTTAAAGAGATAGTCTTTGTTGTGGAAGGCAAGGGTGCATACAGTAGATTGAAGTTTGAAAGCGGTGTCCACCGGGTACAGCGGATTCCCACCACTGAATCCGGTGGCCGGATTCACACTTCCACAGTGACTGTGGCTGTTTTGCCGGAGGCAGAAGAGGTAGATGTGGAAATCAACCCTAATGAATTGCGTATTGATACCTTTTGCTCCAGCGGCCCCGGAGGTCAAAGTGTAAATACCACTTATTCAGCTGTGCGGATAACCCATATTCCTACCGGCTTGGTTGTTTCCTGCCAGGATGAAAAATCGCAAATAAAAAACCGGGAAAAGGCCATGCGGGTATTGCGGGCTCGCTTGTTAGATATTGCTGTGGAAAGCCAGCGAGCCGAAGTAGATGAGGTGCGCCGTGGTCAGGTGGGAACCGGTGACAGGAGCGAACGAATTCGCACTTATAATTTTCCCCAGAGCCGGGTGACAGATCACCGGATCGGGCTTACCCTGCATAAACTGGAGCAGGTTTTGACCGGTGACTTGGATGAAATGATCGATGCCTTAATTGCCAGCTATCAAGCTAATGAATTAAAAAAGGTGGAATAAGTAAAATGGTAACAAGAAGGGAAGCTTTGGGTCAAGGAACAAAGTCCCTTCAGGAAGCGGGAAGGGATAATCCCCGCCTGGATGCAGAGGTCTTGTTACTGTACCTGTTAGGAGAAAGCCGGGCGGAGCTTTATCGCGATTTAGATGAAGCCATACCGGCTTCTTTGGTTTCTGCATATAAAAAATTGATTACCCGGAGAAAAACAGGTGTGCCTGTGCAATATTTAACTGGATCCAGAGAGTTTATGGGCTTAGACTTTATTGTTTCTCCAACTGTACTTATACCCCGTCCGGAAACGGAAATATTGGTAGAAGTGGTAATTGATTTGGTGAAAGAAGAAAAAATTGCAATGCCTAATATCGTTGATCTGGGAACAGGCAGCGGAGCAATTGCTGTCAGTCTTGCCAAGCATATTCCCGAGGCATTGGTTTATGCTGTAGATCTTTCCCCGGCAGCTTTGGCCGTAGCCAGGGAAAATGCCCGGCTGCATAATGTTCTAAACCAAGTCATATTTTATTGCGGCGATCTCTTTGCTCCCCTTGAGCACGCCGGTTTAGACAAAAAGGTAGATGTGATTGTTTCTAATCCTCCGTATATACCTACAGCGGATTTGGCGAACCTTCCTGCGGAGGTAAAGGATTATGAACCGCTGCAGGCCTTAAACGGGGGTGCGGACGGTTTGGCTTTTTACCGGCTGATTGCTGTTGAGGCTGTGAGGTTTCTCCGCCCCGGAGGGTGGGTGGTATTGGAAGTAGGTCAAGGTCAGGCTCCGGCAGTAAAAAGGATCTTACAGGGAACCGGTGTAATGGAAACCATTTGGATTAGCCCTGATTTGGCCGGCATTGAGCGGGTTGTGGTGGGGAGGATGCAAAAGTGATTTATTCAGAGGAAGGATTTCCAGTTGGGGGAGGAGAAAAACTAAGCAAATGACCTTTGCTTAAGGAGGTTGGGTAAAGGATGAAAATATTGCGGGTAAATATGACCGAACAAACCTGCACTTGGGAACATTTGCCGCAAAAGTGGCGACTTTTAGGCAATAGAGGGCTGGCAGCAAAGATTGTATTAAAAGAGGTACCCCCTACTTGTGAACCCTTAGGCCCATATAATAAATTGATTATTGCCGGTGGTCCTTTGGCAGGAATGGGAGTCAGTAGTGCCGGCCGCTTATCCATTGCCGGGAAAAGCCCTTTAACAGGTGGTATTAAGGAAGCAAATGCCGGAGGAACAGGAGCCACATATATGGCGCGTCATGGCATTCGAGCCATTGTGGCGGAAGGGATGCCGGCGGACAAGGAACAGCTATTTCTTCTCTATATCAACAAAGATGGGGTTAAATTAATATCGGCTCCTGAATTGAAGGGTTTAGGCAACTATGCATTGGCTGCAGCCTTACTGGAAAGATACGGTGCAAGAAATAGTATTATTTCCATCGGCCAAGCCGGTGAATTGGGAATGGCTGCTGCAGGGGTTTTTAATACAGACGCTGCAGGTTCTCCCAGCCGGGCGGCAGGTCGTGGCGGTTTAGGTGCAGTAATGGGCAGCAAGGGTTTGAAAGCAGTGGTGATTGCCGGTGATGGAACCTATGAATTTCCCTTGGCTCAGCCGGAAACTTTTAAAGAACTGCGGCAAAAGCTACATAAAATGATTATAGATTCTCCTTATTCCGGGCAGCAGATGCCCAAGTACGGTACAGCCGGTTTAGTTCCCAGCATCAGTGTGATGGGAGCAATGCCTACCCGGAATTTTTCCAGTGGTTCTTTTGAAAAGGCTGAGGATATTTCCGGTGAAGCTTTATATCAGCTGATTACTAATCGGGGTGGCGAAGGCAAGGCAACCCATGCCTGTATGCCAGGCTGTTTGGTGCGCTGTTCCAATGTGGTACCGGATGCAGAAGGGAAGGAAATTGTTTCACCGGTGGAATACGAAGCCCTGGCTATGGTTGGTTCCAACCTTGGCATCGGCGATTTGGATGCCATTGCGGAGATTAACCGACGTTGTAATGATTATGGTTTAGATATTATCGAAATAGGAGTTGCCATTGGGGTGGCTATGGACGGCGGTTTGTTACCCTTTGGCGATGTAGAAGGCACATTAAGGTTGTTAGATGAAATTGCCCAGGGGACAGTATTAGGTCGGGTCTTGGGTCAAGGTGCTGTGATCACCGGAAAGGTGTTTAATGTATACCGGATTCCTGCAGTAAAGGGGCAGGGTATGGCAGGCCATGAACCGCGGGCAGTGAAGGGAATGTCGGTCACATATGCAATGTCCCCCATGGGGGCGGACCACACTGCCGGTGTGACAACCAAGGCTCCGGTGGAACAGACTAACCCCAAAGGGCAGATGGAATTATCCCGCAATACGCAAGTGGATTCGGCAGGTACAGACACCCTTGGTTTCTGTATGTTTGCTCCCCGCTGCCATGAAAGTTCCCATGCTGTGATCTTAAAGATGCTGGAGGCTGCTTATGGTGTGGAGCTTGATGCGGATTTTTGGCAGGAAGTGGGTAAAGACACCATTAAGACAGAGCGCATCTTTAATGAACGGGCGGGATTTACGCAGGCTGATGATCGGATGCCGGAGTTTATGTTGACAGAACCGCTGCCGCCCACTAATGCGGTTTCCGATATTCCTGCGGAAGACTATGGGCGGTTCTGGGCGGAGGAATTCTGGGGGCCGTTAGAGGAGATATGGTAAAAGAAGAGGGAGATGTTTCGCCTTTCTTGCTTGAATCATAGCCGGCTTGGTTGAATGATGTTTCATTTAGGGGGTTTTCAACCTCCTCTAAGGAGAGCCGATATTGGCTTTTTGTGTTCTCTGCCATTCGCCGCTATTTGAGACAACCTTGATTTTACTGTTGCATACTTGCCAAGTGGCTGCTCTCTAACTTTATAAAGCATAAGCTTTCGAGCGCCGTGCTCAGTCGTCGGCTTTGCTAAATTGGTTGCCCACCACGTTTTCTGTTTGCAAGCGGTAAGGACATAAAATAAACATTTATGTGGTGGTTGGCATTGTGCTGTACCATTGTTGGCAATGGTTTAACCGGAAGGAGAAGGTTAGGCATGGGACCGGTTAAAGTCAAGATCCATAGTTTTTTAAATGTGTATTTGGCAGAAGAACAGGTGCATCGTCTTATTGAAGTGAATTTAGAACCGGGGCAAGAATTAACAGTGGCCCAGTTGTTACAGCAGTTTCCTATACCCCGTGAGGAAGTTGCTATTATTACTATCAATAAGAAGTGGGTTACCGACGATACATTGGTATCTGCGGGAGATTTAGTTGAATTTTTTCCGGTAGTCGGTGGCGGGTAATGTAATGGCATATAACCTCCGTTCCCAAGACATATAGGGTTGGAGGTTGTTTTTTAACGTGTGGCCAGGAGAATGAGGCAAACACCGGCGATAATTAAAAATAGGCGGCTGGGGGCGATATTGCCCACTAAACCGGATAACCCCAGTACGGTGACAGTCATGAAGATAATAGGGCCTGCCAGCCCCAAGAGGGCATTAATGCGGAAGGCTGTCTCCACCCGGTTGAAAACCAGCATTAAAAGCGCTCCGGTCAACTCGATACTTCCAGCCACTAAACGGCATATTGCCATACCCAAAACTAATTGATCAAAATTGCCCATGCAATTTTCCCCCTCTACCCGTGTTCATCCTGCTGGCACTCCTTTGCCATAATATATATTCTGCCAGGTTACAAATAAGACTGTTATCTAGACGGTTTTGTCCTCCGTTGGATTTATAGCTATGATTATAGTGGGAATAAAGGCTAAAGACCTCCTGCAAGGAGGTTTTTTATTTGCCAATAGTTGCCTCTTGGGATAAAATAAGGAGGAATCAGGAATCAATGGAGATAGAAAAGAGGAATAATAAAGATAGGGGATTGACACAATGCAAACTAAATTAGTACACATTTCTAGTCCTAAAGATTTAACAGTTTTGGATGAAGCAGCCCATATTATCCGCGCCGGGGGATTAGTTGCTTTCCCCACAGAAACTGTATACGGTCTTGGCGCCAATGCCTTAGATCCGGAGGCGGTAGCGAAGATTTTTTTGGCTAAGGGGCGTCCTGGGGATAATCCGTTGATTGTTCATATAGCCCGGGTAGAAGAATTGACTTCCTTGGTGAAGGAGGTGCCAACTGCAGCCGAAGTATTGATAGAACATTTTTGGCCCGGCCCCTTGACTTTAATTTTGCCCAAACAGGATCATATCCCCGCACAAACCACAGCGGGGTTAGAAACTGTGGCTGTACGCATGCCTGCTCATCCGGTGGCTCTAGCCCTGATTGATTTGGCCGGTGTTCCCATTGCCGCGCCCAGTGCAAATTTATCCGGTAAACCTAGTCCGACCACCGCCCAACATGTTTATACCGACCTTGTGGGGCGAATTGATATGGTTATCGATGGAGGAAGTACAGATGTGGGGGTAGAATCTACAGTTTTAGATATAACTGCTGACCCGCCGGTTTTGTTGCGACCGGGAGGGGTTACTGTGGAGGATTTGCGGGAATTTTTGCCGGCGGTCAAGGTGGATGAAAGCATAGAGACAGCCTTGTCTACCGGTGATTATAAACCCCGTTCACCAGGGATGAAATATACCCATTATGCTCCAGATGCAGAAGTAACAGTTGTGGAAGGCCCAGTGGAGGCAGTACAGGCCAAAATAAAGGAACTGGCTGCATTGTACCGCAGCCAAGGGCTGAAAGTAGGGATCATGGCTACCGACGAGACGGCAGCAGCTTATAAGGAGGGAGAAGTACTGGTGGTAGGCGCCCGGGATGCGCTGGCTTCTGTGGCAGCCAATTTGTACGACTGTTTCCGCCGCTTTAATCAACGCAAAGTTGATCTGATTTTGGCAGAGGGTTTTGATGCAATGGGCTTAGGTTTAGCCATAATGAATCGTTTGCGGAGGGCGGCTGGATACAGGATCGTTAAAGTGGGGTGAGAGAATGATGTGGCATGCTTTTTTCACGACCTTTGGCCTAGTTTTTTTAGCGGAGCTGGGTGATAAAACCCAGCTGGCAACAATGCTAATCGCTACGCAAAGCAAAACTCCCTGGGTTGTTTTTCTTGGCTCGGCGGCAGCATTGGTATTATCTTCTTTTATAGGTGTTTTAGCCGGTTGTGTTTTAGTTAGATATATCCCTGCCCAGTACCTGCAGATTGGTGCCGGGGCTGGGTTTGTGGTGATCGGTGTTTTATTGCTTTTGGGGAAGATATAGATTGGAAGGTTGGCAGTGTGTATTCGAAGGAGTGGGAAAATGGGTCAAATAAAAAAAATACTCATAGTATGTACCGGTAATACTTGCCGGAGTCCAATGGCTGCCTATCTCCTCAATCACTTGGCAGCAAATGATGCCAATGGGAAGGATATAATAACGGCGGAATCTGCTGGTATTTTCGCTCAGGAAGGGATGCCGGCAGCAAGGGAAGCGATCGAGGTTTTAGCCAAAGTGGGAATCGATCTTACCGGACATAAAGCGCGGCAGCTTACATCACAAATGCTGCGAGAGGCGGATTTGGTACTTACTATGACCAATAGGCAAAAGGATATAATTCTAAAAGAGGTTCCGGAAGCACGGGAAAAGGTTTTTACCTTGGCTGAATTCAGTTTGGAAGACACCTTTGCCGATATAATTGATCCTTTTGGGCAGTCGGCAGAGATATATGAGCAAATTTACCGGGAATTGCAGGAACATTTGAGCCGGGTATTAACCAGGATCCAAAAATGGGTGGATTAGGGGGATATTCTACTCTTTTCTTTTTGGCTGTAGGATTTGCTTATGGTTACGGCGAATAGAATTTCGGTGACATGATATTTTATCGGCGTTATTTATTTGTTGAGGTGGTATAGAATGAAAATTGCTTTGGCATCTGATCACGGCGGTTACCGTTTAAAAGAAAAGATCAAGGATTACTTGGCAGAATTAGGCTTTGAGCATGAGGATTTCGGCACCTTCAGTGATGCATCGGTGGACTATCCGGATTTTGGGGTCAAAGCTGCGGTGGCAGTGGCAAAGGGAAAGTTTCCTATGGGGATACTTGTCTGCGGCACCGGGATTGGCATGGCAATAGTTGCTAATAAGGTTCCCGGTATAAGAGCCGCTCTTTGTACCGATACTTTTATGGCTCGCTGTAGCAGGGAGCATAATCATGCCAATATTTTAGTTTTAGGTGAACGAGTTATTGGCGAAGGTCTGGCTAAGGATATTGTAGATATTTGGTTAAAAACAGAGCCCGGCGGCGGGCGGCACCAAAACAGGGTAGCAAAGATTATAAATATCGAAGCAATGTATGGGGGAGGCGCAGAGATTGAGTCGGGAAGAGATTGCAGCCCTAGTTAAAATGGCGGCAGAGGCTTTATTAACTAAAGCACAGCTTAAGCCCGGGCAAATTGTGGTGTTAGGTTGCAGTACCAGTGAAATCCAAGGGCAACATATCGGCAAAGCGGGCAGTGTGGAAATAGCCACCGCTGTGCTAGAACCGCTCCTGGAGTTAACAAAAAAGAAAGGGCTTTATTTGGCAGTCCAGTGCTGTGAGCATCTAAACCGGGCTTTGGTTGTGGAGGCGCAAGCAGCGGAGAAGTATTTATTGGAGGAGGTACGGGTGTATCCGGTTCCTTTGGCCGGCGGCGCTACTGCGGCCACAGCCATGGATATTTTTTCCCACCCGGTGGTGGTAGAGCAAGTTCGTGCCCATGCCGGGTTGGATATAGGGCAAACCTTGATCGGGATGCACCTTAAACCGGTGGCAGTACCGGTACGTTTGCCAATTAAGGTTATTGGTGCGGCTAATGTGACCGCAGCCCGCACCAGACCAAAGCTTTTTGGCGGTAAACGGGCTGTTTACGAAAAACCGGGATCATTGCCTGAAGGGGAAGAAAAATAAAGAAAGCCTGAGGGAACAATTTGAGTTGTTATTAGTCTAAATTTAAGGAGGCAGAATAATGGACTTTTTGCGCCGAGTCGATCCGGAAATTGCCCAGGCTATTGCCAAGGAAACTGCCCGGCAGCAGCATGGGCTGGAGCTTATTGCTTCGGAAAACTTTGTCAGCCGGGCAGTTCTTGAAGCGGCAGGTTCAGTACTTACCAATAAATATGCGGAAGGATATCCGGGTAAAAGGTATTATGGCGGCTGTGAATTTGTGGACATAGTAGAGAGTTTGGCCATCGCCCGGGCGAAAAAGTTATTTAATGCAGAGCATGTCAATGTGCAACCCCATTCCGGTGCTTCGGCAAATTTTGCGGTCTATTTTGCCATGCTGGACCCGGGAGATACCATCTTGGGGATGAGCCTTACCCATGGCGGCCATTTAACCCATGGACACCCTATTAACATATCTGGAAAATACTTTAATATTATCGCTTATGGTGTGAGCAGAGAATCCGGCAGAATCGACTATGATCAGGTTCGTCAATTGGCCCGGCAGCAACGGCCGAAAATGATTGTGGCCGGTGCCAGCGCTTACCCGCGCATCATTGATTTTTCCGTCTTTGCGGAAATTGCCCGGGAAGTGGATGCTTATCTGATGGTTGATATGGCACATATTGCGGGGCTGGTGGCAGTTGGTCTTCATCCCAATCCCTGTTTTGAGGCTGATTTTGTTACCACTACAACGCATAAGACATTGCGGGGTCCCCGGGGCGGCATGATCCTGTGCAAGGAACAATACGCCGCTGATATTGACCGAGCGGTTTTTCCGGGAATTCAAGGGGGACCTTTGATGCATATCATCGCTGCTAAGGCGGTGGCATTGAAGGAAGCCTTATCAGAAGGCTTTGACGGTTATCAGGAACAAATTGTTAAGAACGCGAAAGCATTGGCCGATGCCTTATTAGAACGGGGCTTTCAGCTAGTATCCGGGGGTACTGATAACCACTTGCTATTGATCGATCTACGGAGCAAAGGCATTACTGGGAAAGAAGCAGAGGCAATCTTGAACTCCAAAGGGATCACAGTCAACAAGAATACAATACCTTTTGATCCGGAGAGTCCTTTTGTTACCAGCGGCATTCGTATTGGCACACCGGCTGTAACATCCCGGGGGATGAAGGAAGCGGAAATGGAAGAGATTGCGGAGCTTATTCATTTGATTTTATCCCACCGGGAGGATGAAGTAGTGCAGAGTAAAGTGCGACAGGGGGTAAAAGGATTATGTGATCGGTTTCCCTTGTACCGGGACCTGGTTGACTTTGCCAAATAATATAGTTAAGCTGGTGACGGAAAAGGAGGAGAAAATATGGGAGGAGTTTCGGTTCGGATTTTAGATCATCCATTGATCCAGCATAAATTGACCTTACTCAGAGATAAAGAAACGGGACCGAAGGAGTTTCGCGAGTTGGTAGAGGAATTGGCCATGTTAATGGCCTATGAGGTGACCAGGGATATGCCGCTGCAAGAAGTTGAAGTAGAAACACCGGTGGCGCGGGCTAAGTGTTATACTATTGAGGGGAAAAAGGTGGCGGTTGTTCCTATCCTCCGGGCAGGTTTGGGCATGGTAAATGGAATTTTGAAGTTGATCCCCGCTGCTAAGGTTGGTCATATTGGTATTTATCGTGATCCGGAAACTTTGCAGGCGGTGGACTATTACTGTAAGTTGCCAGAGGATATAGAACAGCGGGATGTTATTCTTGTGGACCCGATGCTGGCAACAGGGGTGTCTGCGGTAGCCTCCATCGCCTTTTTGAAGAAAAAACAAGCCCGGAGCATTAAGCTGGTATGCCTTATATCTGCTCCGGAAGGGATTGCCGCTGTCAGAGAACAGCATCCGGAGGTACAGATCTTTACTGCCGCCATTGACCAATGTTTAAATGAACATGCTTATATTATACCCGGCTTAGGGGACGCGGGAGATCGGCTCTATGGAACAAAATAAGCGTCCTGGTTGGGACAACTACTTTATGCAAATTGCCCAGGTAGTAGCAAGCCGTTCTACCTGTTTGCGCCGTCAGGTAGGGGCGGTGTTGGTTAGGGAACGACATATACTAACTACCGGCTATAATGGGGCACCGGCGGGAATGGCCCACTGTGCAGATATGGGTTGTTTACGGGCTGAGTTAGATGTGCCTGCCGGTGAGCGGCATGAACTCTGCCGGGGGCTGCATGCGGAACAAAACGCCATAATTCAAGCAGCTGTCCATGGCATTAGTATCTGCGGTTCCACTCTTTATGTAACCCATCAACCATGTGTTGTTTGCAGTAAAATGTTAATTAATGCCGGGATCAAAAGGATTGTCTACGGAGGCTCTTATCCTGATAACTTGGCATGGGAGATGTTACAAGGAGCCAGGATAAGTTTAGAGTTTTTTCCCAAGAGGGGAGAGAAAGATGAAAAATAAGGAGATCAGGCTTCCCCGGCTAAATTGCCTGCAGCCCACATTAGAGTCTACAGTCTTAAAACTTTTGGAAGAGGCAGGGGAATTGGCGCAGGTGGTGGGGAAGTTCCGTGGGTTAAATGGTGAAAATGTAGAGATGAGTGAAGAGGAGATTTTGCAGCGGATTACGGGAGAGCTGTTAGATGTGGCCCAGACTACCGTGTCAATGATGTTTGTCTTAGAGGAGGAATATAAAGTCGATTTGGAAGCAGCTTGTGCCAGGCACATCCAGAAGCTGGTGCGGAAGGGTTATCTGGAAGCTTTTGACAGCAATTGACAAGTGGACAACCCTCAGTTAGAATTAATAATACGGCTTACCTTGCTGCTATAGGAGGAAAAAAAGTGCCACGGTTTATTTTGGCCTTTATTATTGCCTTGCTAATATCATATTTTACCACACCTTTAGTAAAAAGGTTTGCTGCCTCTACCGGTGCGGTTGACGTACCTGAGAAAGGTGCGGACAGCAGGCGTATTCATACGCAGCCTACCCCCCGTCTGGGCGGTTTAGCCATTTATTTAGGTTTTATGGTGCCGGCCCTTAGCTTGTTTTCCCAGGGAGGTACTCAGTTATACGGCCTTTTGCTCGGTGCCACTGTGATCTTATTATTGGGCATAGTTGATGATTACCGGGGTGTTTCGCCGAAGGTCAAGTTGGCCGGGCAGGTGGTGGCTGCGCTTATTTTCATTTATCTTGGTAATCGGGTAATGTGGCTCTCAAACCCTTGGTCTACAGGGAATACTGATCTCATGTGGTATGTAGGTCGGTGGTCAGTACCGTTAACTCTGTTGTGGATGGTGGGAATTACCAATACCCTCAATTTGATCGATGGCCTGGACGGATTGGCTGCCGGCGTTGCCAGCATTACCTCAGTAGCTTTACTTTTGGTGGCGCTCCAAGAGAGTCAGCCTGCCATTGTCTTTTTAACAGCCACCTTGGCTGGCAGCACATTGGGTTTTTTACCTTATAACTTCAATCCAGCTAAGATATTTATGGGTGATACCGGCTCTCTCTTTTTAGGTTTTGTGCTGGCAGGCATTGCTGTTCAGGGAGCGTTAAAGAGTGCGACGGTTATTGCTTTGGCAGTACCGATTTTAGCCCTGGGGCTGCCGATTTTAGATACTTTTTTAGCAATTGTGCGCCGTTATAAGAACGGAACACCTATTTTCCAGGCAGATAAACAACATTTGCACCACCGGTTGTTGGAACAAGGTTTGAGTCAAAAACAAACTGTTTTATTCCTCTATTCCATCAGCGGCGTATTTGGCATGGGTGCTTTAGCGCTAACAGAAATAAGCGGGCGGTTTATTACCGTGGCTTTGGTCATTGCCGGTTTCGCCTTTTATTTAACTATGCGCCGCTTCAGGTTGTGGGAAGTGCGGAGTAAAAATATGCGCGGTTGATTTGACAAGGGCAAGACAGGGGATGTTTCTCCCGTCCGTGGGGAGGAGGGGCAGGAGAAACGTCCCTTTGTCTTAATAATATTAAAAGGGTGACTGGACCAGTGGATAAAGTGAAAATACTGTCTGTTTTCGGCACAAGACCGGAAGCAATTAAAATGGCTCCCCTAATATTGGCCTTGAGAGAAGAGCAGAACTTTAATAGTTCGGTGGTTGTCACCGGTCAACACCGGGAGTTATTAGATCAGGTTCTGCAGCATTTTGCCATAGTTCCCGATTATGATCTGGATATTATGCAGCAAAGCCAAAACTTGTATGATCTGACAGCACGCATTTTACAAGGGTTGGAAACGGTGTTGGCTCAAGAAAAGCCTGCTATGGTATTGGTCCATGGCGATACTACTACAACTTTTGCTGGCGCCTTAGCTGCATATTACCAGAAGATACCTGTGGGTCATGTGGAGGCCGGGCTGCGGAGCTTTGCCAGGTACTTTCCCTTCCCAGAGGAAATCAACCGGCGGTTAACCGGTGTTTTGACGGATTTGCATTTTGCGCCTACCGGTACTTCCCGGGATAATTTGCTGCGGGAAGGTGTGAGGCGGGAACGGATTTTGGTTACCGGCAACACTGCCATTGATGCCCTCTTCATAACGGTAAAAAATAGTTATCAATTTAGGTCTCCCGTCCTCCGGAGGTTGGATTTTCAAAAGCAGAGGATTATGGTTTTAGAGGCCCATCGGCGGGAAAACTGGGGGAAACCCTTGGCTGATATTTGCTGCGGGGTAAGGGATATTGTCAGGAAATATCCGGACGTGCAAGTTGTATTTCCAGTACATCCTAATCCTGTGGTAAAAGAGGTAGCATATAAATGGTTGGGAGCTGAATCCAGAGTTTTGCTTGTATCCCCTTTGGATTATTGTGATTTTGCCAATTTGATGAACCGGGCTTATCTTATTTTAACCGATTCCGGGGGCATTCAGGAGGAGGCTCCTGCTTTAGGGAAACCGGTGTTGGTACTGCGGGATGTTACGGAGCGCCCGGAGGCAGTCGCCGCCGGTACAGTGAAGATAGTCGGGACAAAAACTGCAGATATTGTGGCCAATGTGGATATGCTTTTGGCCGATGATAAAACTTATGCTGATATGGCTCAGGCTGTTAACCCTTATGGTGACGGAGAGGCTGCCCGGCGAATTGTGGCGGGATTAAAGCATTTCTTTGGTTTTAGGGAAGAAAAACCGGCAGAATTTTGTCCCAAGTCTTGAAGGGCGGTTGGCAATGAAGGATAAATTACGCTATGTTGTTTTGGCTAGTTCTTTAAGTTTTATTATGGCAGGTTCCATTGCTACCGGCTATTTAATTGGCCAGTATGTAGACAGGCGTGTTGGTGGCGATGGATTGCTGACAGTGTTATTTATCTTGCTAGGTATTGTGGCAGGTTTTTATAATGTATATCGAACGGTAAAAAAAGGAGAATGAAAACTTTTTTCATTGTATTGGTAATAATAGGTTTTAGCCTGTCTTTTCGCCTACCTGACAATGCATATTTTTGCTAATGCCAAAATAAGAAATAACATTATGCCGGTTTTATTTTTTTGTCCCAAAATCGGCTGTTTTCGGTAAATAATTGTTATATTGTTAGGTTCCAGCTATTAAATGCTGTCTAGTTGCAGTTTCTTTTATTTATTTCTGCTTTTTGCCGCGTAAACCAGCAATTACAACACATATTTGGGTAAAATATGGTAAGAGTAGTTATAAAGGATTCTTTTCTGCCATGCCGAAATAATTTTTATAATTTCTTTTAATGTTTCCCTTTTATAGTAAATTAATCACATAAAAAATAGGACTGAGGCATGGGCAAAAAAGATAATTCCAAAACGTGGCAGTTTATGGGTGGGACCGCTAAGAAGATTTTTGCGTAAGCTAAATGAGAGTTAGTTTTATTGCAAAGTTAGTGGTGTTCTACTCAGGATAGCGGCATGCTAAGGGAGGCAGGAAAATTGGCAAAAATTATCATTGAGGGTGGTACGCCCTTACAGGGAACGGTGACCATTAGTGGGGCAAAGAATGCGGTTTTACCCATTATAGCGGCATCATTGCTAGCAGGAAGCGAAAGCAATATTTCCGGGATACCCGACCTAGAAGACGTTCGCTCTATTTGTTTAGTTCTCGAAGCTTTAGGTGCCCAGTTAGAGCATACTGAGGGGACCGGTGTAACTGTACGACCCGGAGATTTGGTTTCTTATGAACCTCCGTATGAACTGGTGCGTAAAATGCGAGCTTCCTTTTTGGTGATGGGACCGCTTTTGGCACGTTTGGGTAAGGCGAAGGTATCACTCCCCGGCGGTTGTGCCATTGGAACGCGGCCTGTTGATCTGCACCTGAAGGGGTTTGAAGCCTTAGGTGCAAAGATTACTACTGAACATGGGGCGGTACAGGCAGAGGCAAAACGGTTAAAAGGCGCGCGGATCTATCTTGATTTCCCCAGTGTTGGCGCCACAGAAAATATTATGATGGCTGCTACTTTAGCTCAAGGGGAAACCTATATTGAAAATGCTGCCGAGGAGCCGGAAGTAGTTGACCTTGCCAATTATCTTAATATTATGGGTGCAAAAATTAAAGGGGCAGGTACCAAGATCATTCGGATTAAAGGTGTCAAAGAATTGCAGGGAACAAATTATACCGTTATCCCCGATCGGATTGAGGCAGGGACATATATGGTAGCTGCGGCTATCTCCCGGGGAGATGTCCTCTTGCAAAACGTCATCATTGATCATCTTAAACCAATTATTGCTAAGCTACAGGAAATAGGCATAAAGGTGCGAGAAGAGAATGGCGGTTTACGTGTACGGATGCTTAAGCGACCGCAGGCGACTGATATAAAAACATTACCATATCCTGGTTTTCCCACTGATATGCAGCCCCAGCTTATGGCTTTATTGGCTTTGGCCAAGGGAACCAGTGTTATTTCCGAAACGGTTTTTGAAAATAGATTTATGCATGTAGCGGAGCTGAAACGTATGGGAGCGAATATTAGGATTGAAGGGTGCAGCGCGGTAATTGAGGGGGTAAATAAGCTTACCGCCGCCCCGGTGCGGGTTACCGATTTGCGCGCCGGTGCGGCTTTGATACTAGCCGGATTGGCGGCGGAGGGAATCACAGAGATCGGAGATGTATATCATATTGACCGGGGTTACGTGAATTTAGAACAAAAGTTGAGTGCTTTAGGAGCTTGTATTAGCAGGGTTGATGATGATGTTACTATTCCCCGGGAATATAAGGATGAAATCTATAAAAGCAAGGTGATTTAAAGAAGTAATCAGTTGTATACTATAATACCCCGGCAAGGGAACTTCCCTGGACGGGGTATTAATAGTTCTAAGTTTGTCCTTCTCCTCATATACAATAGATACAGTATTAAAGGGGGAGGACCAAAATGCGTCGTTTACTGGTAGGAATATTTGCCTTTTTGTTTTTTAGTGTCATAATCTTACCCAGTATAGTTGTAAGGGGGCTTAACTGGTCCATGCCTGTTTCCCCTGAGGCGGTAGAGGAACAGAATATGGTTAGCCCCAGCATAAAGGTTTTCCTTGAGCAAACCGGTAATTTGGTGGAAATGCCGTTGGAGGATTATCTTGTTGGCGTAGTGGCAGCGGAGATGCCAGCGGATTTTGCACTGGAGGCACTGAAGGCGCAGGCTGTAGCAGCCCGCACCTTTGCCCTGCACAGGATGATTTTATTTGGTGGAACTGGTTGTGAGCGCAATCAAATGGGAGCTGATGTGTGTACAGATCCTGCTCATTGCCAAGGATGGTTATCTGAGGAAGAACTATATGAAAAGTGGGG
Source organism: bacterium (assembly GCA_050951765.1). GTDB lineage: Bacteria > Bacillota > DTU030 > DTU030 > JBMNJR01 > JBMNJR01. The sequence continues at coordinate 98,650 of JBMNJR010000009.1, forward strand.
GATTGTTAGGTATGCGGGGTATAGGGAAAAGATTAGCCAAGCAGTAATGGCAACAGCAGGCTTAGTGATGACATATGATCACCAATTGATTGATGCTTCATATCATTCTACCTGTGGCGGCCATACTGAAGATGCAGCAGTGGTTTGGGGTCGTGATGTTCCATATTTGGTTGGCGTTCCTTGCCCTTATGATGCAGATTCGCCCAGGTTTCAGGAACAGCTTTCTTTGCCGGTAACAGAAGTGGCAGCAATTCTAGAGACTGAGGTGGCAGTGCCGGTGGCCGGGGGATTGGGAACAATAGCTGACTTAGAGGTGCTAGAGCGCACAAGTACAGGGAGAGTTTTGCAGCTTAGGGCGGGGGAGAAAACCTTTAGCGGTAATGAAATCCGCACCTTATTGGGCCTCAGATCAACACATTTTACCTGGCGCCTTGAAGGTGACAGTTTGGTTTTTAATACCATCGGTTACGGGCACGGAGTAGGGATGTGTCAATATGGTGCTAATGGGATGGCAAAGGCAGGCAGTTCTTTTCAGGAAATTTTGCAATACTACTATACAGGAATTGCCATTGAGCTATTATCGGATTATTAAATTGAACCTCATGCCAAAAATATTCTCTACCAGTGGAAGATTGTTAATGAGTATAGTATTTTTGTACACTTGCTACATAGATTTAACTTATGGACAAGTATTGATCTTGGTATTCCCTTGGCCGGGGATGTATCAACTTAGGATATTAGCGTTCCGGAAACAAGTAGGTTGCTATGGGATTAATGCGGAACCTGAAGGGGTTTCGTTTTTTGTGTGCGTAAAAAGTTGATAACATATTCGGATTCCAGAGTATCTTAAGTGCAGGTTTGCGATGATGCTGGGCCAGACTTTGTCTGGCTCCTTCTGTGCAGGAAATTGCCCGGCAAAGAGCGAAGTTATTAGCCTGAGAAAAGGAGGGGCGGTAAATGCATCCACAGGTATTAGCTAATGTATATCGAGGCAGTATACTGGAAAGCAGTCACTATGGCTCTGTTGTAGTAGTCAACCGGCAGGGAGAGATTGTCTATAAAATTGGAAACCCCAAGCGTTTGACCTGCCTGCGTTCGGCGGCAAAGCCCCTGCAGGTGTTGCCGCTTTTTACCTCCGGGGCTGCTGCGGCTTATGGGTTTTCTGATCCGGAGTTGGCAGTTATGTGTGCTTCCCACAGCGGGCAGCCAATACATCAGCAACAGGTTTCAGCTATTTTAGAACGAGTAGGACTGTCGGTTGACAGCCTGCAATGCGGTACGCATCGACCCTTTCATCGGCCAACAGCCAGAGCATTGCAACAGGAAGGGAAAAAACCCACTCCTTTGCATAACACTTGTTCGGGAAAACACGCTTGTATGTTGGCAATAACCAGGCATCAGCACTGGGATATCAGTACTTATACAAGTATTAGCCATCCGGTGCAGCAGGAGATGTTGTCCATGGTGGCCAAAATGACCGGGATAAGACGTGAAGATGTGCAAAGCGGTTTGGATACCTGCGGCGTGCCGGTATTTGCCGTTCCTTTAGTTAATATTGCCCTGGCTTTTGCCCGGTTGGTAAAGCCGGAAGCATGGGAAGAACCTATTTGCCAGGGGATGAAAGCTATCAGCTTTGTGATGGAGCATTATCCGGAGCTACTGGCCGGAGAAGGACGTTTTACAACCGCCCTTTTACGGGCTTGCAGGGGGAAATTGGTGGCCAAGGATGGCGGAGAGGCACTTTTTGCAATGGGAGTGCCTGTTTTTGAGTTAGGTATTGCGGTGAAAATTGAGGACGGTTCCGACCGGGCATTGGGGCCGGTAGTTTTGGAGGTGCTGAAGAAAGTTGGTGTGCTCTCCGAACCGTTACCTGTTGAACTGGAAAAGTTTGCGTTGCCAAAAATCTTAACCCATGCCGGCCAAATCGCCGGTGAGGTGAGGGCAGTAGAATTATAACCACCGAAATGGTGGTTTTTTTATTTCTAAACCCATGCCGATTACCGGCACCAGCAGTGGAATGAAAACTAATTGTCCATCATTTCTCGCGGCAAAATTAACTAGCCCCGGACAAAGTGTTTTCATAGTAGTAAAAGATGGACAAGTATAAAGCTGTAAGAAATGGACAAAATATAGTAGGAGGTGAAAAAAGTGGGAAATAGATTGTTAAGTGTAGTAAAAACGTTAAGGGAAAGATTGCAGGTAAGGACTAAAACTTATCGCCAAAATTGGCAAAGAAGTTTATGTGTAGTCCGGACATCCCTTCGTTCGGTCTCAAAAAAAATTCATTGGAGCCGCGTATTGACCAGGAAGGGAGTGTATACTCTTTCTGCACTTGTGATGGTTATAGTCACCATAATAGGGATTATATACTTTGTCGCCGGGAAAGATGCACCTGCGGACCAGGGTGCAGGTAATGAATTGTTAATGCTTAGAGAGCTGGCTGGGTACAGCGCACCGCCGGTTGCGGAAAATGATGGGCTGGAAGCATCCGGATCGGAGCAAGCGGCAGGCTCTATTCTCGTGTCAAGCGATTTTGTTGCTCCGATGGCTACAGATACAGGAGAAGAGGTTGCAGACGCTGTTGCGGGAATGAAAGCTGCGGCAGAAGCTGTAGAAGTTGCACAAGACCCCGTAACTGCAAAATTCATTGAGGCAGATTTCACCTTGGTGGAGGATATGATTGCACCGGTGGTTGCCCCGGTTTCTTCACCCTTTGGTTGGCGGCAACATCCCGTCTTGGGGGATTGGCGTTTTCATGCGGGAGTGGATTTTGCTGTTCCATTAGATAGTTCCATCCAGGCAGCTTTATCCGGTGAGGTCATAAGTGTGGAGAATGATCCTTTATTGGGTGCAGTGGTTACAATCTTGCACGAGCAAGGTTGGGAAACCCGCTATGGCAATTGTGGAGAAATCCAGGTTGAACTGGGGCAGTATGTCCTCCAAGGAGAGGAGTTGGCAAAAGTCGGTGAGACCAGTCTGGTAAAAGAACCGCACTTACATTTTGAATTACGTCGTGAGGGTAATGCGCTAGATCCCGCTGAATACCTACCCTCCCTTATAAATGGTGTGGAGACGGAATAAAAGGAGCCAATGTTTTCCTTTCGAGCGAACTTGGCGTTAACCATTTGATTTGAACAGGGGCATACAGTAAGGGGAGATAGTATGTGCAATAAGGTTGACAGTTACGAAGAGTGAATGTGCATATACATGGTTAATAGCAGGTGACATTTTTCTTATACCCCTGCATATATATGAAACAAAAGTGCTGAATTGTCAAGGGGGGAGCGAAGGGCATGAAGGACCATATCTACCAGCGGGTCCTGGATATAGGCAAGTACTTGGAGAATACAGGCGCTACTGTACGGCAGGCAGCAGATGTTTTTGGTGTCAGTAAGAGCACTGTCCATAAGGATTTAACAGAACGTTTACCAATAGCAAATCCACAATTGGCAGAACGGGTACGGGCCATTCTTAATCTGAATAAATCAGAACGTCATTTGCGGGGCGGAGAAGCAACGCGGAAGAAATATCTAAATATTTAGGTGAAGAAAAAAAGAGGAAACAGAGGAAAAAGGTAGAATAAATAGCAAAATGGTTTTTTCCAACGGTAGTTTTCTGAAGAAGGGAGTCCAGTAATAATGTTATTTCCGATGGACATAGGGATCGATTTAGGCACAGCCAGTACATTGATTTATGTAAAAGGAAAGGGCATCGTCTTACAAGAGCCGACAGTTGTTGCTATTGAGCGAGATAGTAATCGAATTTTAGCGGTTGGAGAAGAAGCACAACGGATGATCGGCAGGACGCCGGGGAACATTGTGGCAATTCGTCCCCTGCAAAATGGTGTGATTGCCGATTACGATATTACAGAGGCGATGTTGAAACATTTTGTCAGTAAGATTTGCGGGAAAAGGCTATTTTTTAGACCCCGCATTATGGTATGTATCCCTTCTGGTGTTACTACTGTGGAGAAACGGGCGGTATTGGAAGCTACTATGCGAGCCGGAGCCAGGAAGACTTACTTAATTGAGGAGCCCTTGGCAGCTGCCTTAGGGGCTAATTTGGATATTAGTGAGCCCAGCGGAAATATGGTGGTGGATATTGGCGGCGGAACTACCGATATAGCAGTTTTGTCCTTAGGTGGGGTGGTATTGAGTGAATCCCTCCGGATCGGGGGTGATCATATGGATGATAGTATCATTCGTTATATTAAAAGGGTTTATAATTTAATGATCGGTGAGCGGACAGCAGAAGAGGTTAAAATTACTATCGGAACTGCCGATCCCGATGGCCGCCGGAAGAGTGCCGAAGTCAGAGGGCGGGATTTGGTTACCGGCCTGCCCAAGAATATTAAGATCACCTCTGAAGAGACCTTTGAGGCTATGGTTGAGCCTATATGCAATATTGTCAACGGAGTGCGGTTGGTTTTGGAAAAAACACCGCCGGAATTAGCTGCCGATATTATGGACAAGGGTATAGTCATGACCGGCGGTGGGACACTACTGCATGGATTTGATCGAAGACTTGCCAAAGAAACAGGTATTCCCATCAACATAGCTGAAGATGCTATCTCTTGTGTGGCTAGAGGTACCGGTCTGGCCTTGGATTTTGTTGAAGACATCAAAGGACATGTGACTTCCTTGCGCCGGGCTATAAGTAGGCAATAGGTTGGCAAAATCTATATTAATTATAAGGGGGGTGAATACTATTATCCGTGGTTTGTATACTTCCGCAGCCGGTATGATCTCGCAACTACAGGTACAAGATGTTGCCGCCAACAACTTGGCAAATGCCAATACTACCGGATTCAAAAAAGATCAGCCCGTTTTTGCCGCTTTCCCGGAGTTGCTTTTGCACCGTCTGCATGATGCAGGCAGTCATTCTTCGGTACCGATCGGTACAACGGGTACAGGTGTTTGGGTACAGGAGATTGCTACCGTTCATCAGCAGGGAGTTCTGGAAGAGACTGGCCGGGAGTTGGATTTTGCCTTGGCAGGAGAAGGTTTCTTTGTGGTCGAAACTCCTCTGGGCCGGCGGTATACCAAGAACGGTTCCTTCGCATTTGATGCAGAAGGGTATGTGGTAACAAATAGTGGGCATCGGGTGCTGGGTAACAACGGGTATTACCTGACCGGGGAAGATAATCTGCCGGATCAACTTTTGGTAGTGAATTTTCCGGCAGAGACGCTACTGATTAAGGAAGGTGACAGTCTTTTTTTTACGGAGGAAACGGGACAAGCCCATCCGGGAAATCCAGTACGCCAAGGAGTATTGGAAAAATCTAATGTCAATGTAGTAACTGCCATGGTAGATATGATTGCTGTTATAAGGGCCTATGAAGCAAATCAGAAGGCCATTCAGGTTCAAGACCAGACTTTAGATAAGGCGGTTAATGATGTAGGTAGGGTATAAGGGGCCGGACTGAAATATGCAGGAGCCCTATACATTGCTGACTGACTGAGGCAGTGTAATAAAAATTCAGTGATATGTAACAAGAGAAGGGGGAAAGTCTGATGATGCGTGCTCTTTGGATCGCCGGTTCCGGCATGCGGGCACAACAGCTTAATATAGATGTGGTATCCCATAACTTGTCTAATGTAAATACAACCGGGTTTAAGAAAAGCCGGGTAGAATTTCAGGATTTATTGTATGAGACAATCCGGCCGGCAGGGACCAGACAGGGCATCCCGGTAGGCTTAGAAGTAGGCCATGGAGTAAGAGCTGCTGCTACTTTAAGACAGTTTAGTACTGGGAGTTTACAGGAAACAGGTAATCCTTTGGATTTGGCCATTGAAGGGCCGGGGTTTTTTGCCCTTGAACTGCCTGATGGTACTATTGCATACACCCGCGACGGTAGTTTCAAGCTCGATGCAGATGGTTGTCTTGTAAGTAGTTCCGGCTATTGGTTGCAGCCGGAAGTAGTTATTCCACCGGAAGCTACAGACATTGCCATTAGTCCCGATGGCGCAGTTTCTTATCTTTTACATGGTAAAAGGGTAGAGGGCGACCGGATCACATTGGTTTCCTTTAGTAACCCTGCCGGTTTAGAGGCAGCAGGCCGTAATTTATACCGCTATACAGAAGCAGCCGGTGAGATGATGACAGATCTGGTTCCCGGTGAAGGTTGTGGAACCCTGGCGGCCAATTATCTTGAGCTTTCCAATGTGCAGGTAGTAGAGGAAATGATTAATATGATTGTAGCCCAACGGGCTTATGAAATTAATGCCAAGGCAATTCAAGCAGCTGATGAAATGCTGGGAATGGCGAATAATCTCCGCCGCTAAGCATATATATTAAGAGTAAGGAAGTTGAAGTAAATTGCGAGGTGGAGTGCATGCCGGTTAAATTGGTTGCCCGGATAGCTGTTTTAGTTGCAATTACGCTAACTATGCAGGCATTGGGTTTACCTCCCCAAGTTTGGGGGCCGGCGGTGAATGCATTGATTTTGTTAAGTAGCATTTTTGTCGGGCCTGGAGCAGGAATAATAATCGGCTGTCTAACGCCATTGCTGGCCTTAAGCTGGCAGTTTCTATCTCCAGCATTGGCGCCGGCTTTGCCCTACATGATACTGGGCAATATAGTTTATGTATGCTGTTTTTCCATTTTTCATAGAATAGCAGGCAGGTACTTTGCCCTTCTTGTGGGCTCTTTGCTTAAATATTTGCTTATGCTGGGAGCAATTAATTTTATCCTTCGTATCCCGCAGTTATTGGCAGCCACTCTCGCTTCACCGGAACTTTTTTCAGCCCTTTTGGGCGGAGCGATTGCATTAGTTGTCGCCCAATGCTTAGATACTATTTTTGGTCAACGGGTTTTTGAAATTGAAAAGAAGGTGACATATGATGAGGATTGATCCTCCTGGTTCGGTTGCTTCTATAGGAACCGGGAAAACTAATATCCAGCAAGCGGACAAGCAGCAAAAGGAACAATTGGCGCAAGCTTGCCAGGAGTTTGAAGCTCTTTTTTGGCAGCAGATTTTAAGCCAAATGCGGCGCAGCATTCCCAAAACCGGGCTCCTGTCAGGCGGTGCTGCTGAAGATATCTTTCAAAGTTTGCGTGATGAGGAATATGCCCGTACATTGGCTAAAAAAGGCCCCGGTTCTTTAGCCTTGATGCTCTATAATCAGCTGCAGCAAGAAGAGGAATAAATTCGCTGTTTCTTTTCGTTGCAGGAGGGAAGCTAACCTTAAATTCCTTTTCCCCTCTGGAGAAGGAGAGCAGGAAATTAGTTCAATATCTAGGAAGGAATGTTTTATATGTATGACACAACAAAAATCCAATCAGTACTCCCCCACCGCTATCCCTTTCTGCTTGTAGATCGGATCCTAGAGATTGAGGTGGGGAAGCGAGCAGTAGGTTTAAAGAACGTCACGATCAATGAACCGTTTTTCCAAGGTCATTTCCCGGGGCATCCAATTATGCCTGGAGTAATGATTTTGGAAGCATTAGCCCAGGTTTCCGCTTTTACCGTTTTAGGGCAGGAAGGCTTGGAAAACAAATTGGGGTATTTTACCGGAATTGATAAGTTTCGCTTCCGCCGGGCAGTGACCCCCGGGGATCAGCTGCGCCTGGAGGTGGAACTATTGCGGATGCGGGCAAATATTGGTAGGGCAAAGGTGCGGGCAACAGTAAATGGCGAAGTTGCTGCGGAAGGTGAGATTAGTTTTGCCATCGTTGCGCGGGAGTAACAATATTATCTAAATTGTAAAACCTTGTTTAAGTAATTGGGGTGGCAGTTATTGCTGCCCCAATTTTTTCAGCTGCAAAATAAGGCTTGTATTGAGTTGAATTTTATAGTAATATTTTAATACAATATATTTTAAATATAATTTTCAATATATTCTTAACACAATAAAATTATGATGATTAATAAGTTTTTGAGGAAGGTGATTGTGGGGGGCAATTGTAGACATGACTGGTCTATGTACAACTACAAGCCTTTGGTTTGACATTGAGCTTATGACTGCCAATGATTATGCAAAACTGATTAAGTTGGCAGCCGGCTGGGCGATTGATGGGGACCAGTTAATGAATATTGGTGATAGAATATAAAATATAGAGAAAGAATTTAAAAATTTAAATGAAGGTTTTAGACGTGAAGATGATTTACCACCGCGGAAATTAGTAGAAATACCTGTTGGCAGCGGGGAGTTTGCCGGTGAAAAATTGGATTTGCATAAATGGGATCAGATGTTGGACGAGTATTATGAATCCCATGGCTGGGACAAACAAACAGGTTGGCAAAAGCGAAGTTGTCTCGAACGTCTTGGACTATTAAAAATAGCTGAGGAATTGGGAAAGGCAGGCCGCTTAATAGATGATTAATCAGAATTTACAACGAGATAAGTTGTATATCATTGGGATTAAGAAAGACATCTGCACCGGTTGTTATGCTTGCATGTTGGCCTGTTCTTTTCATAGATCTCACGCTTTTAGTTTATCTAAATCAGCCATCGAAGTGGTGCGGAATAATACTAACGGTAATATAGAAGTGCGTGTTGATCAAAGCAAATGCGATCTGTGTAAGGATGAGCCTACACCTCTGTGCATACAATACTGCGCGCCGCATGCATTGTCAATTATCAAGGCCTCTGCACGGTAAGAATATAGAGTTCTGTGATCCTAATAGTGTAAGTTAAAGAGGTAATGGAAAAAAGTAGAGTTTAATTAAATTAAGGCCATAATCCCCAGGTATAGGGGACATGGCCTTTTCGCTTATTTAACCGCTAACCATTCCGCTAGCACCGGCCAGATTTCCGGTGCAGCAAAGTCACGGCGCCAGGTGGCAATACCGGCCAGGTTATAAGCATGGGCCAGTTTTACCCGCTGCGCAAGGGAAGTTTTATCCTCCAACCAGATGCGATAACGGGTATTGCCTGCTGTATGTTCAGCGTAGTTTTGGCCGGTTGTGGGATCGTATACCGGTTGCAAGTTGTTCTCCTCCAAGTAGTTTTCTGCAGCAGTCATTGATAGGGCTCGGGAAGAAACCTCTACCTGTCCGTTGGCGAGGGTTGTTTCTTCCCATAAGCGGGCATAAAGGGGCATTCCCAGCAGTAATTTTTCCGGGGGAATTTCCGCCAGGATTGTTTCTAAGCCGCGCCTTACCCAGGGCAGAGAAGCAACCGAACCGGCTTGGGGGCTGCCGCTCCAATGCTCATCGTAGGCCATTACCGCAATGTAATCGGCAGCATGTGCCAAGGCTTTCCGGTTATAGACTTTAGACCAGTTTTCACTGCCGGAAACAAATGTGACATCAACAGATAGAGTAAGACCCTGCTCCCGCAACAAGGGAGCCAGTTCCCGCACAAATTGCACGTAGACTCCTTGATCTTTAAGATACATATTTTCAAAATCCAGGTTTATTCCATCCAGTTGATAGAGCACGGCATAACTGAGAAGCTGTCTGATCAGATGCTGCCGTTTACTAGTGCTGTTGAGCACGCTACTGGTCAGGTCGGGGTCAAAATCGTTTGTCACCAGACCCCAAACCTGGTAGCCCTGCCGGTGAGCCCAGTCTACATAAGCGGTACTGGCCTTGTTCTGCAGATTTCCCGCCCGGTCGGATAATTGAAACCAAGTGGGAGAAACCACATTTACTCCTGCCATAGGGTTAAGGGTATCAAGATTAGGGTTGCGATTGCCTACATATTCCCAGGTGAGGTTGATCATTTGACCGGCAGCAGGGCGCCAAGGTTCATTTATTATAGGCGGGGGAGGTTCTTCCGCCGGTGAAGCCGGCACTAAGGTTAATTGTTTTGCGGGAATAAACCCGGTATGTCCTTGCTTGTCCCGGACTTGGTACCAATTTCCCTGCTGTCCGAATATGGTTACCTGTTCGCGGGCAGCTATTTTAATCACCCAGGGAGACAAATGGGAAGGTTTGTCCCGCATAATTGTTGTCCTTTTAGTGGTAATACCAAGGGCAGGGTTTGCATCCCAATAATCGACCACAACTGTCCCAACTGTTTGGTGGTGGTTAATATTTATACGGTAGACCGTAGCCAAAAATTCGATGGGGATATAGGGGACATTGCCCTTCAAGGTAACAGGAGTCCGCAGGGTAATGGGTTCTTCGTTCACATAAGCGGTCAGGCTTGCTGTTGGCATGCGGATAACCCTGTCATTGGTAGTTATTACTGCTGTTTCTTCCGTTTCATCCCAAAATATGTGGGGGTCGAAAACCTGCGCTACTAATTCTAACGGGAAAAAAATCTCGCCATTATTTAACCATACCAGGTTATGGCCTAAGTTTTTGCCACCGATAATCAGATTGGGGTGTCCTGGTTCAGGCAGGGGTACCTGCCGGAGGCTGTAATAAAAAACAGTAAGGGAAAAGCTAACTGTGACGATAAAAAGGAAAACCATAGGCGGCAGCCATGGATTTTTTTTTCTTTTCGTAAGTAACGGATGGGACATGATTTCACCCCTTCCAGCGACTTATTTCGCCAACTAACTACAATTATGACATAGGGCGAAGCAAAGGGAAACGGCTAGATTTTGGAATCGACTATTATCTACTTTTTTGGGCCCGGGGAATATTCTATTGACAAAATCTTCCCTTTTTGCTAATCTTAGTGCTAAGGTAAAATAATTGCTCCTTTTAAGCTGGTCCCGTGAGGCTGGTAAAGGGAATTAGAGTAAGGGTAAATTGGTGCGAGTATAGTGCCCTATCTCTATCGGTTAAGCTTATTTTGCTTAAGCCTTCCTGCCGGTACGGTGGGAGGGCTTTTTTATAAGGTTGGTTTTTGCGGGTAAACTAAGGGAATGAAGGGGGTAGGGATTATGGGACTGAAAAGTAGGAATATCTTAGGCTTGCGCGCCATGTGCCGCCAGGATATGGAGCTGATCCTTACAGAGGCCAAAAGGTGGAAGGAGAGTGGGCTCAAGGCGGAGGGTAAACCCTTGGCTGGGAAAAGTATAATTAATTTTTTTATAGAGCCCAGTACCAGGACACGGATTTCTTTTGAACTGGCGGGGAAAAGACTCGGTGCAGAGGTGGTTAATTTCTCTGCTAACAGTAGCAGTCTGCTGAAAGGTGAAGGTTTGGAGGAAACTGCTGAAACCCTGCAGGCTATGGCTGTTGATCTATTAGTTGTCCGTCATGCCGCCGCAGGCGTTCCTGCCCGCTTGGCGGAGATTCTCAATCTACATGTTATCAACGCCGGTGACGGTGCCCATGAGCATCCTACCCAAGCATTGCTAGACATATTTACGATCAAGGAAAAACTCGGTACGGTACAGGGGCGCAAAATTGTCATTGTAGGCGATATTATCCACAGCAGGGTGGCACGCTCAAACATTTGGGGGCTACAGAAACTGGGTGCCCAGGTGGCGGTAGTTGGCCCCGCAACTCTCTTGCCTCCCGGTTTAGAGGCTTTAGGCGTAGAAGTATCCACCCGGTTAGAAGCGGTTCTGCCGGGGGCGGATGTGGTCAATGTCTTACGATTGCAGCAAGAAAGGCAGCGTTCCGGTTTGCTGCCTTCCTTGGCTGATTATAGTTTTCAGTACCGGATTACGAAAGAACGGTTGGCTTTGACCGGAAAGGATACACTGGTGCTCCATCCGGGGCCGATGAATCTTGAGGTGGAGATTACCAAGGAAGTGGCTGCAAGTTCCCAGTCAGTAATCAATGAACAGGTGACCAATGGGGTGGCAGTGCGGATGGCGATCTTGAACCTTATTCTGGGGGGGAAAAATTGAAATGGGTCTTTTGCTTACTGGAGGAAGGGTGGTAGATCCGGCGACAGGTCTTGACATAATTGCCGATGTGTTGGTCGCAGATGGTAAGGTTGCGGCCATTGGGCCCAATCTGCCCCGGGAGGGGAAACAGGTTAAAGATGTAACTGGTATGTGGGTGGTACCGGGGTTGATTGATATCCATGTCCACCTGCGGGAACCGGGGGAAGAGGATAAGGAAACAATTGCAACCGGAACTAAAAGCGCAGCTGCGGGCGGATTTACTTCAATTGCTTGTATGCCTAATACTAATCCGGTGATTGATACACCGGGAATGGTCACCTATATCAAGGATAAAGCTAAAGCTGAGGGAGTGGTCAATGTTTACCCGATTTCTGCCATAACCAAAGGCTCCCAGGGAAAACAGCTGGCTGATTTGGCCATGCTCCAAGCTGCGGGAGCGGTGGCTGCTTCCGATGACGGCCATACCGTGGAGGACAGTAATTTGTTGCGCCGGGCGCTGGAGTATGGAGGGCAATTGGGGCTGCCGATTATAGAACATTGTGAAGATCCGTCGCTTTCCGGGGATGGTGTGGCTAATGAAGGTTTCCCAGTTACAGTTTTAGGGCTTAAGGGAATACCGGCAGCAGCAGAAGAAGTGATTGTGGCGCGCAATATATGTTTGGCCAAGCAAACCGGCTTTCCCATTCATTTAGCGCATATCAGTACCGCCGGTTCGGTTGCCTTAATCAGGGAGGCTAAGGCTAAAGGAGTACCTGTAACAGCTGAAGTCACTCCGCATCATCTCACCCTAACCGAGGAGGCTTTGGAGGGATTCAACCCTAATGCGAAGGTGAAGCCGCCTTTAACAACCAAGGCCGATGTGGAGGCACTGCGGGCAGGATTACGGGACGGGACGATCGATCTAATTGCCACTGACCATGCTCCCCACACCTTAGTAGATAAATCAGGAGCTTTTGCTGATGCAGCCTTTGGCATCAGCGGTTTGGAAACAGCAGTAGGGGTAATACTAACAGAATTGGTGTTTACTAATATTTTCAGTTTGCCGGATATCATCAAAAAGATGACGTGGGTGCCGGCTCAAGTCTTAGGTTTACAACAGGGGAGACTGCAGGTTGGTGCCGTCGCAGACATTACCGTTATCGATCCTGAGGCGCGTTGGGTGGTGGATCCAGGCCAATTTGCCAGTAAAGGTAAGAATTCTCCTTATAGCGGGAAAACTTTACAAGGGAAACCATATCTGACGATGGTAAACGGGCAGGTGGTTATGGAAGCTGGCAAAGTTCTAAACAAGGGGGAAGAGCCCGGTGCCTAATAGACAGGATCTCAAGAAGGTGATGGTTATTGGTTCCGGCCCCATAGTAATTGGGCAGGCGGCGGAATTTGATTATGCAGGCACGCAGGCTTGTCGGGCATTAAAAGAGGAAGGGATTGAAGTAATCTTAGTAAACAGTAATCCGGCAACGATCATGACTGATACTGCCATCGCCGATCAGGTTTATTTGGAGCCCCTTACCGTAGATTATTTAGCCCAAATTATCCGCCAGGAACAGCCTCAAGGTTTATTGCCCACCTTAGGGGGACAGGTGGGGTTGAACCTGGCCATGGAACTGGCAGAAAAGGGGATCTTGGCGCAGGAAAAGGTGGAATTGTTAGGGACCCCTATCGATGCCATTAAAAAGGCGGAAGACCGGGAAGGTTTTCGCAGCTTAATGACAGCAATAAAGGAACCGATTCCGGAAAGCGCAGTTGTTTGTGAGGTGGAAGCGGCAGAAATATTCGCCGGGGAAATAGGATTCCCTTTAATTATTCGCCCTGCTTATACCCTAGGTGGTTCCGGCGGCGGTACGGCCAATAACATGGAAGAATTGCGGGCAATTGTGAACAGGGGATTGAAGTATAGCCGGATCGGGCAAGTATTGGTGGAACGCAGCGTTACAGGTTGGAAGGAAATTGAATTTGAAGTTATGCGGGATCAAGCGGGCAATGGGATTGTGGTTTGCGATATGGAAAACATTGATCCTATGGGTATACATACCGGAGACAGTATTGTGGTGGCTCCTTCCCAGACATTGACCTCCGGTCAGTATCATAAACTGCGCCAAGCTGCGCTGAAAATTATTGCTGCTTTAGGGATTGCCGGCGGTTGCAATGTTCAATTTGCCTTGGAACCGGGAAGTGAGAAATATTACGTTATTGAAGTTAATCCCCGGGTTAGCCGCTCCAGTGCCTTGGCTTCCAAAGCTACCGGCTATCCCATCGCCCGGGTTTCCACGAAAATTGCCTTGGGTTATACACTGGAAGAGATTTATCAGGCACGGGATCCGCAAACAGGCACTCTCTTCGAACCGCGGGTAGATTATGTGGTCGTAAAGATCCCCCGCTGGCCCTTTGATAAATTTTCTCCAGCTGACCGGCGGCTGGGCACACAGATGAAATCTACAGGGGAAGTGATGGCCATTGATCTAACCTTTGAAGGGGCATTACAAAAAGCTGTGCGCTCGTTGGAAATAGGCGCCATTGGTCTGGCTTTGCCTGACAGTGAACAATGGACTGAGGCGGATCTTATTAACAAGTTGCAACAGGGGGATGATGAGCGGCTCTTTGCCATTGCCAGTTATCTGAAACGGGGGGCGTCTATAGAAAAGGTTCATAGCCTCACCGGCATTGATTCGTTCTTCTTAGAGAAAATAAATAATATTGTACAGTTGGCGTCCCGCATTGAAAGAGTTGGCTATGAAGGCCTAGATACGGAGACGCTGGCAGTGGCAAAGCGGCTTGGTTTTGCCGACGCATTTTTGGCGCAGCTTGTGGGGGTTCAAGAAGCGGAAATCAGGAGACAGCGTAAGGAGTTAGGGCTCTTGCCCGCTTATCTTGCTGTGGAAACTTGTGCCCAGGCTTTTACTGCTGTTTCTCCTTATTATTATTCTACCTATATTGTCGCTCCAACTGAGCGACCGCCGGCAGAGCGAAAGGTAATTGTTTTAGGGTCAGGGCCAATTCGCATTGGCCAGGGAATTGAATTCGATTATTGTTCCGTGCATGCAGCTTGGGCTTTGCGCAAAGCCGGCTACAAGGCGATTATTGTCAATAATAACCCGGAAACAGTCAGTACAGATGCCGATACATCTGATCGTCTTTATTTTGAACCATTGACTTTGGAAGATGTTTTAGGGATTGTGGAGCGGGAAAACCCTTTAGGTGTTATGGTTCAGTTTGGAGGGCAGACGGCAATCAATTTGGCTGCCGGATTGGCAGCAGCAGGTGTGCCGATTTTAGGGACAGCTCAAGAGGATATTGATGCTGCGGAAGACCGGGATCGATTTGTCAACTTGTTATCTGAGTTGGACATCCCTACACCACCGGGGAAAGCAGTTTTTTCCGTGGCAGAGGCGGAAGCTGCTGCGGCGGCAATTGGCTATCCGGTGGTTGTGCGTCCTTCCTATGTTTTAGGGGGAAGGGCGATGGAGATCGTAGAACATGAAGGGGAACTGCGGGAATATATGGCCTCTGCAGCCCGGATTACTCCGGAACATCCGGTTTTGGTGGATAAGTATTTGGTGGGCCGGGAATTGGAAGTGGATGCAGTGGCTGATGAGGAAACAGTATTTATTCCGGGGGTTATGGAGCATATTGAGCGGGCGGGCGTCCATTCCGGGGACAGTATGGCAGTATTCCCACCGCAGAATTTATCGCCGCAGGAGATTGAAACTGTTGTCGATTATACCACCCGCCTATCCCGGGCATTGGCGAGCCGGGGGCTTGTGAATATTCAATTTGTGCTTCATGAGGGAGAGATTTATGTACTCGAGGTCAATCCCCGGGCTAGCCGTACGGTACCAATCCTAAGCAAGGTGACGGGGGTCCCTTTAGTGGAACTGGCCACGCAGGTTGCTCTAGGTGAATCATTGGCGGCATTGGGTTATAGGGGTGGTCTCCGGCCGCAACCGGATTTCGTGGCTGTCAAAGTGCCGGTTTTTTCCTTTGCCAAGCTGACAGAGGTTGATACATTTTTGGGTCCGGAAATGAAATCAACGGGGGAAGCTATGGGTTTGGATCGCACCTTTCCGAAGGCTCTTTACAAGGCTTTTCAAGCTGTGGGCTTATCAGTGCCGGAAAGGGGTACGATCTTGGCCACCATTGCTGACCGGGATAAGGAACAGGCGTTGCCCATTATCGCCGGTTTTACCCGCCTTGGGTTTGACATAATTGCCACCAGCGGCACAGCTAACTTTTTAGCTGCCCATGGGCTCAGGGTAAAGCAGGTCAATAAGATCCGGGAAGGCTCGCCCCATGTGGCTGATATCTTGTGGGAAGGGAAGGTGGATTTAGTGATCAATACATTGACCCGCGGCAAGTTACCCCAGCGGGAAGGGTTCAAAATTCGCCGGGCAGCGGTGGAAATGGGTGTACCCGCCCTTACTTCTTTAGACACAGCCCGGGCTTTACTGGAGGTTTTAACCTATATGCGGGTGGGGTTAGAGCCGATTAACAGATATGTGGGCAGTTAGGAGGAAATATTGTGCCATATCAAGCGCGGGCTAAAATAATTGCCAACCAAAGGGTAGCACCTGATTATTATCGACTGGTAATAGAAGCTCCTTTGCTCTCCCGGGCAGCTTTACCGGGGCAGTTTGTGCATGTGCGGGTAGGAAACAGATATGATCCGTTACTTCGCCGGCCGCTCAGCATTAATACCTGTGATCAGGGGCGGGGTTATTTATATCTTCTTTACCGGGTGGTAGGTTCCGGTACAGAACTCTTGGCAGCCAAGCTTCCCGGTGAAGAATTGGATATTCTCGGCCCATTGGGTAAAGGTTTCACATGGGAGCAGGAAATGGAAAGCATAGTGGTAGTTGGGGGAGGGATAGGGATAGCCCCCTTATTGGGTGCTGCCCAAACTGCCTTTAATCAAGGGAAGCGAGTTCTCACCCTCCTCGGTGCCAGAAATGCCGCTTATCTTGTTGACCAAAGGGAATTTGCCGCAGTAAGCCAAGACTTATGGTTGGCCACAGATGACGGCAGTATCGGTTATCAGGGGCCGGTTACCCACTTATTAGCGCAATTATTGCAGGAACAGGCAGTTGATCTGGTGTTAGCTTGCGGCCCCCATGCAATGCTGCAGGCGGTGGCCGGCATTACCGAGAGAATTAGGTGTAAAGTGCCAGGTGTCTTTAGAAGAGAGGATGGGCTGCGGGTTGGGAGCTTGCCGGGGCTGTGCCTGCCGGGTAAAAACCGACACCGGACAACTGCAGTATAAAATGGTTTGCCACGACGGGCCGGTCTTTGCTGCGGAAGAGGTGATGTGGGATGCGTGAACCGGATTTAGGTGTGGAAATTGCCGGGATTAAGTTAAAAAATCCAATCATGACTGCCTCCGGCACCTTTGGTTTTGGCCATGAATATGGACAATTGGTGGATTTGCGGGCATTAGGTGCCATTGTGGTTAAGGCTACGACCCTCCGACCCCGGGCTGGAAATCCGCCGCCGCGGCTAGTGGAAACAACCGGCGGCATCCTTAATTCGATTGGATTGGAAAACCCCGGAGTAGAACGGGTCATTGCCGAAGAGATCATGCCGCTTAGGGCACTGGGCGTTCCTATTATTGTCAACATTGCCGGCAGTACACTGCGGGAATACCGGGAGGTTGCGAAAAAGTTAAATGGCGTACCGGGAATTGTAGCTCTGGAAGTTAATATTTCTTGCCCCAATGTGCGGGAAGGTGGCTTGGCCTTCGGTACCTCCTCAGCCATGGCAGCGCAGGTGATTCGGGCTGTTTGTTCTGTGGCCGATGTCCCGGTAATTGCCAAATTATCTCCTAATGTAACAGATGTAACTGCCATTGCCCGCAGCGTAGTGGATGCCGGGGCGGCTGCAGTGTCTTTAATTAATACCTTGCTGGGGATGTCCATAGATATCTACACCAGAAGGCCGCGGCTGGGCGCGGTGGTAGGCGGTCTTTCCGGGCCGGCCATAAAACCTGTTGCCCTGCGGATGGTGTGGCAGGTGGCACAGGCGGTATCTGTGCCGATAATTGGGATGGGAGGCATTATGACGGCTGAGGATGCGGTAGAATTTCACTTGGCCGGCGCCACTGCCGTAGCGGTAGGGACTGCCAATTTCGTCAATCCTCTGGCAACGGTAGAGATTATTTCCGGTTTAGCCGCTTATTTACAGCAGGCAGGGCTCGCCAGTGTCCGTGATTTGATCGGGGCATTGGAGGTTAAAGGCAGGAGTTTATAGCTTGGGAGGCGAATAAAATATTTTATTCATTCTCAAAGAGAGAAAGAGAGGGATGTCTTAATGCTGGATTTATTAATTAAGGGTGGTTTTTTACTCACCATGGATCCGCAAAACAGAGTGATCACAAAGGGAGCAATTGGGATTCAAGGGGACACAATCGTCAAGATTGGACAGGAGGAGGAGTTTGCCGGTATTGAGGCGGTAAAGGTTATCGATGCCACTGATAAAATAATCATGCCGGGGTTGATTGATACCCATGGCCATGCCGGTCACGGCCTGATCAAAACCATTGGTGAAGGTTTGCCGGGGTTGGATTGGCTGCGGTTGGCAGACTACATATATTTCGAGCATACTACGGAAGATTATTGGTATGCGGAAGCGCTCCTTTCGGGATTGGAGCGATTAAAATTTGGTACTACCTGCGGCCACTCCATGCTAGGTTCCGCACCGCGGATTGATGATCCAATTTATGCAGAACGTCATGTCGAAGGCATGCGGGAAGTGGGAATTCGGGATATTATCGGGATTGGGCCACCGCGCCCTAAATGGCCGCGGCGCTTTGTACAATTGCATAATGGGGAGCAGGGAAAAGAGGTTTTTGTTTCCTTAAGTGAAGCCTTAGTTACTATCCGGGCTGTATTGGATAAATGGCACGGAAAGGATAAACACACCTATGTCCAGGTAAATCCTTCTCAATTTGGCAAGATCATGGGTGATTCGGTAGCTGAAGTGCAGGATTTGTTCCGGAAGCTTATGGATATGGTGGCAGAGTATAAAACCAAACTCCATGCCCATGTTTATGCCGGGGATGTTAAGTTTGCGTATCAACACCTAGAGGGGGTATTGGGTCCTGATACCATCGCTGCCCATGCCACAGGTATTGATAACGAGGAACTGCAAATACTGGCCCAAACCGGAACCAATGTTAGTTCTTCCCCCAGCGCCAGGGCTGTTTGCATTCGCCGTTGTCCGGTGCCGGAATTAATGCAAGCAGGGGTAAATGTAACACTGGCCAGCGATGCAGCCTCCCCGGATCGCACCTTTGACCTCTTCAAAGAACTAAAGGTGGCCATGATTCAACATCGATCTCATTTTAAGGATCTAAGTTACCTCCCTGCAGGCAGGGTGCTAAGAATGGTAACAATTGACGCTGCCAAGGCATTAGGCTTAGACTCCTGCATAGGTTCTTTAGAGGTTAACAAGCAGGCGGATATAATTCTGTTAAATCTAAACCAACCCCACCTGGTTCCGAAACTTATGGCGCCTTTGCGGGTGGCATATGAGGCCACTGGCCACGATGTCAGCGATGTCATAGTCGCCGGCAAGTTACTGATGGAAAACCGGCAGGTGTTGACTGTGGATGAGCAAAAGGTGATTGATTTAGCCCAAAGAGAGGCAGAAAAAATGATCAGAAGGGCAGGAATCGAGGATTTACTTGAACCACCGGAAGGTTTTTGGGAAGGCGTTCAGTATAAATATAAATACTTTACCAAGGAAATTGGCGTAGTGGATCCGGAAATTTAAGGTCGGATTTTTTCAGATTATATTAAAGGCCAACTTATTTAACCGCCTGAATCGTTGCCGGGTGGCCACCTTCAATCCTATAAAACATTAATTTATTGCGTAGCAATGCCCAGCTGTGGGCTTTGGTAAATAGGTTGGCCTTTTCCTTGCCTTGCGCTGGAAATACATTCTCTAACCGTTAGCTGTTAATGCCCGTTTAGAATTGCCCGTTTGTAGATCAAGAGATCGGAAGGATAAGTATCTCTCCAAATTGCTTAGTATATTTTCAGGGCAACGGAACGGTGGTGAAAAGTGATGGATATGCAGGAGAGATTGATAGTAGCCCTGGATTTTCCCAGTGAACAAGAGGCATTGGTTTTGGTGGCAAAACTAATGCCCCGGGTAAATTTCTTTAAGGTTGGCTTAGAACTGTATACCGCTCAAGGAAGGCCGATGGTGGGTAAATTAAAAGATTTGGGCGCCCGGGTTTTTTTAGATTTAAAATTACATGATATTCCCAATACAGTGGCCGGTGCTGTCTCGGCAGCAACTAAGCTGGGTGTTGATATGCTGACCCTTCATGCCTCGGGAGGGAAAGAAATGTTGCGGCGGGCAGTGGCGGCAGCTGCAGAAACAGCGGTACAGGCGGGAGTTCCCAAACCATTATTATTGGCAGTAACAGTTCTAACCAGCACTGACCAACAGGTATTGCAGCGGGAGCTTGGGGTGGTTTGTTCCCTTGAACGGCAGGTGGTGCGTTTGGCCTTGTTGGCTCAGGAGGCAGGGGTGGACGGAGTGGTAGCTTCACCCTTGGAAATTGAGGTTTTGCGCCGCGAATGCGGGCAGGATTTTAAGTTGGTGATTCCCGGAGTGAGACCCATAGGGACAGCGGCCAATGACCAAAGGCGGGTTATGCCCCCCAAAGCTGCCATGGAGGCAGGAGCGGATTATCTGGTGGTGGGTCGTCCCATCACCCGCGCAGCAGATCCCCTGCAGGCTGCCCAAGCTATCATAGCAGAAATGGAAGAAGGTGTGTAAACTAGTGATGACGGAAGCGGAGATTTTAGCGATCTTAAAAGAAACCAATGTGTGGCAAAAGGGGCATTTTCGCTTTACTTCCGGCCGCCATAGCGATCAGTATCTACAATGTGCACAACTTTTACAATATCCTAAGTATGCAGCTAAGATATGTACCGAGTTGGCTACACATTTTCAAGCTGATCGGATTGATACAGTTATTGGCCCGGCTTTAGGAGGAATAATCATTGCCTATGAAGTTGCCCGCGTTTTGGGTGTGCGTGCAATTTTTGCCGAGCGGGAAGAAGAGAAGATGCTTTTGCGCCGCGGTTTTCAGATTGAGAAGGGTGAGCGGGTTTTAGTGGTAGAGGATGTAATAACTACCGGTGGATCAGTAAATGAAGTTATGGAATTGGTTACTATGAATGGCGGCTTGATAGTTGGGGTTGGCGCACTGGTTGACCGCAGTAGAGGCAGAGCTGAGTTTGGGGTGAAAATGGTTTCCCTTTTGCAAATGGATTTAATTGACTATTCTCCTGCCGAATGTCCTTTATGTCAACAGGGGATACCGATTATTAAACCTGGTAGCAGGAAAAACCCTGCAAAATAGAGGTAGCAGTTTATATCTTAGTGTTTGCGCATACATTTTTTTCTTTTTTATTAACAGGCCTTCTGCTTTATGGATAATCGGTTGCGGACAAACTGGAAGCGAGAAGAGGTTTGGTGAGCAGGCGGTATTGGCAGGAGGTCAAATAAAAATTCTGTCTACAGATTGACACCTTCTTTCTTAGAAGGTGTTTTTTCTATCCAAAGACAGGTTATGCTAGAGAATGAAAGCAGTATTTGTAGCCTTCAGTTTTTTCCTGCTTATGATAAGATAACTTATGATCTATTAACATTTTGGGTACGCAAGCAAGTAGTGTTCATATAATACCCTAGGCATACCTTGTTGGTGGGTTAAGAACTCGTAGTTTTTGCGAAAAGGAATAGCTAGCTTGTGCGGAGAAATATACTAATTGGAAGTGGACAATTGGTGGGTGAAAGCGGAAGGGAGAGGTTTTACATGCCATACAGACGCAATGATCCTTGCCCCTGCGGCAGCGGTAAACAATATAAAGAATGTTGTTTGGAATCCCGAGTGGCTGATTTTCAAGAACATAAATGGCAGCGGTTAGCCAGGGAGCTACAGGAAAGGCTATTGGTTTTTGCGGAGGATGAATGTTTTATATCCGACAGTGAGGAAGCTTTTCAATTGTATATTGATACCGTTTCCGATGAGCTTTTCGATACGGAGGAAGAGCCTGCCTTTGTATCCTTTGTTGATTGGTTTATGCACGATTATCCGCTCAAAATTGCCAATGGATTGAACCTTGTACAATACTTTGCCCAGAAAAAGGAGCGGGATCTTGGCCCAATGGAGCAGGAATTGTTGCGAAACTGGGCCGGTTCTTATATTTCCCTTTTATGTGTGCGGGCTGTGGGTGAAGAATGGATCCTTTTTGAGGACCTGTTGGTAGGCGGGGAATATCCTGTTCATGAGTTTACATTGGCTCAGGGCATAGGACCAGGCAGTATTATTTTAGGGCGCTTAATCAAAGTGGGAGCAGGCTACCGCCTTTCCGGGGCTGCTTTAGAATTTACCCCCCTCTTGCAGCAGGAAATTGTGCAGGTTGTCAATGCCTTTCATGCCCACTGGGAGCGGACAAATCCCAACGGAAATTGGTTTGTTTTTTTGAAAGAGGAAGGGTTCCGTTTACCCGGTGTTATTACTACTGCTTTGGAAGGGGAAGAAGCTGACTGGGACAGCGGGAACACGATTTCTGCCGATGCGGACAATGAATGGATTCCTTCACAACAGTTGGTTATCCAGATGTTAGAATATTATTATCGTCGCTGGGCAGATTCCCGTATTCCTTCCTTAGGAAATAAAACTCCCCGGGAATTGTCGCAAACAGCGGCAGGCAAACAGCAATTGGAATCATTTCTGCGAAAACTGGAGATTACCGGTGAAGGGATCGATGGTGATCGAAAAATCCCCTCAGATTTAGATTTTGACCGTATTCGCGCCTTATTAGGCCTACGGCAAAAAGAGTCTAACCCTTGTGCTCAGTTTAATCCCCGCTATCGGGAAGTAGCCCGGCTGTTAGAACAAAATAGTACAAATCAAGCTTGGGTTA
The DNA here is from genome assembly GCA_050951765.1 of bacterium. Classification (GTDB taxonomy): domain Bacteria; phylum Bacillota; class DTU030; order DTU030; family JBMNJR01; genus JBMNJR01. The sequence continues at coordinate 121,287 of JBMNJR010000009.1, forward strand.
AAAATGCCAAACGACTTTGGTCTGATTTTTATCACCAGGCCCAACCGCAGGTGAAAAAGGCAGCAGCGTGGGCGGCCGCTGTTACTTATACCATGGCAAGGATATTTTCTGATGGAGAACTTACGCAGAGGGAAGTAGCGGATAGCTATCAGGTGGCACCGGGTACCATATCTAACCATTTTCGCAGCATCTGGGAAACACTGGGCTTAAAAATAGATGACAATCGTTACAAACGATAAATTATTACAGGAGAATATTCCCTGTCAGTGCGCCCGTTGAGGGTGCATTTTTTATGGGGGATGAACTTGGTGGATATTTATTATTATTTTATTCCGGCTAACTAGGAGAGCAACTTGACCTCCGCACGGCAGGAAATTATAATGGAGGAGGAGTACCCTATAGGGGTATATTATAATTAACAGAGAAGCAAAGGGTGATAAATAGTGATAAAAAAAGGGGGAGCATTGATGGCCCATGCCTACGCACAAAATAAGGATGATCTCTTAAGCAGGTTAAAAAAAATAGAGGGGCAAGTGCGGGGAATTCAACGAATGGTAAACGAAGATCGTTATTGTGTGGATATTTTGACCCAGATTGCGGCAGTAAAACAAGGATTAAATAAGGTTAGTATCTCCCTTTTGGAAACCCATACCAAAGGCTGTGTCGCCAGCGCCATTAAGCATGATCAAGGTGATGAAACTATTGAAGAGTTAATGAAGATTATTTTTAAGTTTTTGAACTAGTTTTGCAGATATCTGAGGGGAGGGAGAATCGATGCAACTTTTACGAACTTTTTTCGGTTTTTTAGGCGGTGCAATAATAGCTGCGCTGGCGTTGCAATTGTATCGGACAGGAAGAATTGACTTTTTTGCCCTATTCAATTCTTTAAGCCCAGTAATAGTTGGCTCGGGGGCAGGTTTGCTGCTGGTTATACTGGTCTTAATTATCTTTGCGCGCAAAAGGTAAAAAAATCCATATCATTCTCCAGGGCGGTTTTTTCTTGCAAACCCCGCAAAATAAAATTTGGTTGCGCATATTGTAGTAGCATTCCTTTGTTTGCATTTGTTTTTTGGGAGGCGGATAAGCTGCAACAACCATATTTTACCTTCCGGTTCACACTGGAGACATTTTTTGTCAGGAAGGTGTATTGGATAGTCCCGGCGAATACACTGCAGTAGTTAAGCAAATGAGGTGAGGCATGTGACTGAGATTATTGACCTCACGGGACTAGTTATCAGAGCCCAAGAAGGGGATGCGCTTGTCAGAGAGGAGTTGTTGGCAAGATACCGACCTTTCGTTACTGCTGTTACTGCTAAATATTGCCGGCGATCCCTGGATTGGCATAATGATGATGAATTAAGTATAGGCTTACTGGCTTTCAATGAAGCCATAGATACATATAAAGTTAAGGCCGGCGCCTCCTTTTTAACCTATGCGCGGATGGTAATTAACCATCGCCTGCTGGATCATTTTCGTAAGGAAAAACGCTCTGTGACAATGTCTCCTTTAGTGGAGGAGGATGGGTGGGACACCGGTTTACTAAAGAAGGCCTGGGATCATTACCAAGAGGAAATATTAATCCGGGAGAGGGCAGAGGAGCTGTCTATCTATCAAGGGGTACTGGCCCAGTATGGTTTATCTTTGGCTGAATTATCCCGTATTTGTCCTAAACACCGGACTACCAGGCAGCATTTACTAAAAGCAGCCCGGCAATTGGTAGAAGAACAGCAATTAGCTGCGCAGTTTCAAAAACAGGGGCGCCTTCCCCTCCAGGAATTGAGCCAATTGACCGGCCTTAATCGGAAGGTTTTAGAACGGGGACGAAAGTATATTGTGGCGGTGGCGGTTATCCTGTTACATAAAGATTTAACCCATTTGCGTGCATACCTGCAGGTGCCGGATTTGGCAGGGGGTGAGGGGAAATGAAGGTTCGTGGGATTGTGATCAAAATTAAAGCAGAAAGCTTGCTTTTAATTACCCCTACGGGCGAGTTTCGCCAGGTTCCGATCCCTGCGGATTTGCCTCGGGTGGGTGAAGAAATAGAAGTGAATTTAGGCAGCATGTGGCGGCGAAAATTAATTACCATGGTAGCGGCTGCTCTATTGTTTCTGGCTGTAGGGAGCCAATTGTATCCATATAAACAATTTATCCAACCGGTATATATGCAGCCTGTAAGTTATGTTGCTTTAGATATAAATCCTAGCATTGGTTTGTATCTCGATCATAAACAGCAGATTGTCAGGGGAGAGGGTCTTAACCAAGCAGGGAATGCACTATTAAATGAGGTGCAAGTTAAAGGTTTGCCACTTAATCAAGGTTTGGAATGTTTAGTTAAGGGAGCGATTCACCATAACTACATTCGCTCCGGAGGAGACAACATTATTATGACAGCTGTCGTATCTTTGCGCGAAGAAGGGTCAGCGCCTGATTTGGAAACGGTAGTGGCTGCCATAAACATTGGGTTGGATGCGGAGCATCAGGCTACGGTTGTTGCTCAGTCCGCTCAAGCAGCTGATTTGCAAGCGGCGCGGAAGGAGAAAGTATCACTAAATAAACATTTGGTGTGGGCGAAGGGAATAAAAAAGGGTAAGGAACTGCCATTATCAGCCTTGCAGAATAGCCCTTTAGGCCAAATTTTAGAGGATGCAGGAACTAATATCCAAGAATTGCTCCTCGAAACTGACGTTGCACCAGGCCGCAGCTATGGGGAAAAGAAGGGACATCAGACGGTGGTTACCCCTGCAGGAGTTGTCATTACCGGACCGCCGGGGCAGATCAAGAAAATAGTGGAGCCAGCGGAAGCGGACAAGGATGAAAGAAGAGGCAAGGGTTTTCCGGGAGATAATAACCCTGCCCCTAGTGAAGGGAAAGGCTCTCCCCGAGATGCTTCTGCGCAAGTGCCGCCAGGGCAACAGCGGCAACAGGGACCGCCGGCTCATCCGCCGGGGCTGGGAAAATATAAGAGGCATGGGGTTATGCCGCCTGGATTGGAAAAAAGTCGCGAAGCTAAGAATCCTCCGGGGCGGGTGAAAAAGCGTAGATAGAGTAATTATGCTGCACTGGAGGGGAAAAGAAGTAATAAAGAAGCGTACTTCGGTTAATAATAAGCAGCAGCAAAATTACTTAAACAGTAACTTCGGGCACCGGAGGATGGGATGACCCTTTTTCAACATAGAAATCTTGCCCTTGGTTTTCTCATCCCTCTGCCGGTACGGGATCCGGCATAGGGTTTATTTATGCGGTGCCTTGGCAGCAATAGGGTTACTGGGTAAAATTTTCCTATTTTCTTTTTAGGTGCCGTAGACGGGGAGATTTTGTGTGTTTTTTCCCATAAATGGCAGGAGAAACATATTGTGCGGTAAATATTATATATAAAGAGTCATATTATCATTTAAGGCAGTAAATGTGTGCATTTTTAGATAAAGGCCAAAAGGAGAGTGGGATAATGGGTAAAGGCAAGATTACATTAACAGTAATTAAGGCAGATGTTGGCAGTTATGTAGGCCACGCTAAGGTTCATCCCGATTTAATGGCAGTTGCACGAGCTGCTTTAGATGAGGCTGTCAGCGCAGGTACGCTTATTGATTTTTATGTGGCTGCTGTTGGTGATGATTTACAGTTAATTATGACCCACACTAAGGGTACAGATAGTGATGAGATTCATAAATTGGCGTGGAATACCTTTGAAAAGTGTGCCGGGAGGGCGAAAGAACTTAAATTGTATGGAGCCGGGCAAGACCTGTTAGTGGATGCTTTTTCCGGGAACATCAGGGGAATGGGTCCCGGTGTGGCAGAAATGGAAATTGTGGAGCGGGGGCAGCGAGCCGGTGGTTATTTTTATGGCCGATAAAACCGAACCCGGTGCCTGGAACTATCCTTTGTATAAGATTTTTGCCGATCCTTTTAACACTCCCGGTTTGGTGATTGATCCCAAGATGCATCAAGGTTTCATTTTTGAGGTCCATGACTTGCTGGAAAGGAAAAAGATATTATTTTCCACTCCGGAAGACTTATATACATTGTTAACCTTTATCGGCGTGCCCAGCCGTTATTGCATTAAGGCTATTTATCAGAAGGAAGAGGGAAAGCGCGGCGGGATTGCTGCTGTTTCCAGTACCGAAAAACTATATTTATTGGCCGGGAAGTATGTAGGCAAGGATGACCCGGTCTGTATTGTCCGTTGCCAAAGTGGTTTGCCGGCAGTAGGGGAGGTAGTAGAACCCTTTGCCAGACCCCACCTGGTAGCCGGCTGGATGCGTGGGTCCCATCATGGGCCATTGTTGCCCGTAGGCATAGAGGATGCAACGCCCACCCGGTTTGACGGGCCGCCCCGGGTTGTTGCCTTAGGGTTCCAATTGAATAACGGTCATCTTGTCGGTCCGGTGGACTTCTTTGCTGACAAGGCATATGATCGTGCACGGGAACAAGCATTGCAACTGGCTGATTACCTGCGCGGACTAGGTCCCTTTGAACCCCATCGCTTGCCTGCCGAGCAAATGGAGTATACATCTTTGCCGTCACTGTTGAAAAAGTTGGAGGATCGCTTTGAAGATCTCTAAATCAGGCAGACTCCTTTCTAAGTTAACCACCCTTTACTAGGGTGGTTATTATTTTGCGTATGAGTGAGGGAAAAAGTGGTAATAATAATACCAGGATAATTTAGAGAGGGGTATTTTTGTGCGCTGGTTTTTTGTATTTATGCTTGCTCTTTTAATGGCTATGCTTATCACTGGGAGCGGGCTTGGTTTTGAGGAACCACCTACCCGGGATGTGTTGCGTTTGCATATACTTGCCAATAGCGATCAGCCGCTGGATCAGGAAGTTAAACTGGCGGTGCGTGATGCTATTTTAGCTTCATTGGGCAGTGAGCTGGCGAAAGCAGCTTCTGCTTATGAGGCATACTGGCAAATAGAAAATCAATTGGAACGGGTAGCCCAAGTGGCGGAAGGCGAGCTAAAGCGGCAAGGTATGAAACCTGAGGTGGCTGTTCGTCTGGGGCCGGCTGACTTTCCAACGCGCACATATGACGGCCGGGTTTTTCCCGCCGGCCGGTACCAGGCTTTGCAGGTTTTTATTGGGAAGGGCCTGGGGGCTAACTGGTGGTGTGTACTTTTCCCCCCCTTATGTTTAGTGGAAGGCACAGTTGCTACAACAAAAGAGGATAGTGCTTCGGAAATAAAAGCTCAGGCTCCGCAGCTTCGGTTTAAGTTGTGGGAGTTATTGAAGGGTAAGGATTAATTAATTCTGTTCTCCTGCTGTTTGGTTCATGGGCAGCAGGTTTTTTTATATCCTCTATCGTAAATAAAATAAATAAGTAAATAAAATGGATAACATAACAGGAACAAGGCTAGGTTGTGTCGAAGGAAATATTTGTCGCAGCATATGCATGAAGTTTGTAAAAAGGAAAAACTAAAACAGGGGTAATATTTCTGAATATATAGTATTATCTGATTAATAGAGGAGGTTTACTGACATGAAATTACGGGTGCGCCAAGACCGGATTGAAGCGGATTTGCAGGCACTGGCTAAGTTTGGGGCAACACCGGAAGGAGGTGTGACGCGACTTGCTTTAACCCCGGAGGAGGAACAAGCCCGGGAATATGTGCAGGCTGCTTTTCAAAAAGCAGGATTAATAATTAGTGTAGACAGTATCGGGAATATCTTTGGTCGCCGTCCCGGCCGCAATCCCAATGCTCCTGCCTTAATGCTGGGATCCCATGTGGATAGTGTCATTAATGGCGGCATTTTCGACGGTAATGCCGGTGTGGTTGCCGGGTTGGAGGTTGTAAGAACTTTGACAGATCTTGGGATAGAGACGGAAAACCCCTTGGAGGTGGCAGTTTTTTTTGCGGAAGAATCAGCTTCTTTTGGGAAAAGCTGCCTTGGCAGCCGCGCCTTTAGCGGGCAACTTGCCCCGGAACAATTAAAGCAATTTGTGAACAGGGAAGGAATTACATTAGAAGCTGCCTTAAAGGCTAAAGGCAGGGATCCTGCCAAATTAAACGATGCTATTCGGGCACCGCACACACTAGCCGGTTATCTGGAACTACATATTGAGCAGGCGGAAAACCTGTCCTTGGCAAATCTTCCGGTCGGAATTGTAACCGGTATTGCCGCTGCGACGAGATTAACGGTGCAAGTTTATGGTCAAGCGGGTCATTCCGGTGCTACACCAATGGGAAGAAGGCGCGATGCCCTCTGTGCAGCTGCGGAAATAATTTTGGCAGTGGAGGATATTGCCTCTGCGCAGCCGCAAGGGACTACTGTGGGAACCGTAGGCGTGGTGAAAGCAAGCCCGGGAGCCATTAATGTGATTCCCGGCTTTGCCGAGGTACAGATTGATATTCGGGATATTTATGCTGACAGTAAAAAGAATACAGTAGCCGCACTGCGGGATAAAATTGCGGAGATAGCCGCCCGGCGCAAAGTTGCTGTGGAGGTTGCGGTAACGGCAGATGATGAGCCGGTGGCAACTGCTCCCCACTTAGTGGAATTAATTAAAGAAGCAGCTGTTGCCTGCAACATACCCTATCAACTTATGCCCAGTGCTGCTGCCCATGATGCAGCTTATGTAGCGGCGATTGCCCCTGTGGGGATGATTTTTGTCCGCAGCGAAGGGGGAAGCCATAACCCCAAAGAATCGGCGGCATATAGCGATATTGCTTTAGGTACCGAATTATTATTGGAGGCTGTTTTACGGTTTTGTACTAAAAGTGCCTAATAGTTTTCTTGCATGCTCACTTTTCCGCATGTGAATATAAATATAAATAAAGGGGGAATAGAGGTGAATGAAAGAATAGCGGAATTGGCTGATCAGGTAGGACCGCAGGTAATTGCCACCTATCGCGACATCCACCGCTACCCGGAACCGGGGTGGACAGAGTTTCGCACTGCTTCTATTGTGATTAAGAAATTGCAAGAGTTAGGCGGCTGGGAGGTGAAATACGGCGCAGAGGTTGTCAATGAAGAAGCAATGATGGGTGTCCCGCCGGCAGAGATCTTGGCGGAAAAGCAACAACAGGCGATCAAGCAGGGGGCAGATCCGGAGATAGTTGCCAAGCTGGCTGGAGGCAAGACCGGTGTGGTCGCAATTTTAGACACAGGGAAACCGGGTCCCACAGTGGGCTTCCGCGTAGACATGGATGCCAATGATATGGAAGAAGCGCAGGATGAAAAACACCGGCCTTTCAGGGAAGGTTTTGCTTCTGTGAATCCGGGGGCAATGCATGCTTGTGGCCATGATTCCCACACAGCCATGGGCTTGGGTTTGGCAGAAGTGTTGTTGGGTATAAAGGATGAATTGAAAGGGAAAGTTAAAATCATCTTCCAGCCGGCGGAAGAAGGAGTGCGGGGAGCCAAGTCAATGGCGCAGGCAGGTGTTGTTGATGATGTTGACTATATGATTGGCATCCATATCGGTGGTGAGGCCTGCAGAGTAGGACATATCATTTGCGGAGTTAAAGGGTATTTGGCTACGACAAAAATGGATGCTATCTTTACCGGTGTACCCGCCCATGCCGGCGGAGAGCCGGAAGCCGGGAAAAATGCTCTCTTGGCGGCGGCCACAGCAGTTCTCAATCTTTATGCTATTTCCCGTCACAGCGGTGGTTCGACGCGGATTAATGTAGGGACTTTGGTGGCAGGGACCGGCCGCAATGTGATCCCAGCCCAAGGCAGTAATGAAACTAGAAGTGAGAGGAAGTACTACTGAAATTAATGATTTTGTCGAGGCTAATGCCCGGCGCATCTTAGCCGCAGCGGCTGCCATGCATGATGTAGAGCTGGAAGTTAAAGATATGGGTGGCGCCTTGGGTTGTGAAATCAGTGAGCCGTTGGCAGAGAAGATTGCCGCGATCGCCAACGGTGTACCTGGGTGTGATCAAGTGCAATTATATAGTCTCGGTTCGGGCAGTGAAGATTATAGTTATTTTGCTTCCCGGGTACAGGAATTGGGTGGGCAAGCGACTTTTATGCGTATCGGCACTGAACTGGCTGCCGGCCATCACAATAGTTATTTTGACATTAATGAAGCTTCGCTCCCCCTGGGAGTAAAGTTATTAGGTGAAATTGCATATCAAGTCAGTACAACTTTACCACCTATTGACAAAAACAAGTAATTTATTAGATAATAATTTATACCGCTCCTAAAGAGCTTATTCTCGGTGCAGGTAATTAAGTATAGGATGGAGGTTGATCTAATGCGACTTTTCGAGTTCATGGGTAAAGAACTATTTAAAAGCTATGGAATTCCGGTTCCGACAGGAGTAGTAGTAACATCACCGGCAGATGAAATTCTTAATCATGCCCCTATACCGGCGGTGGTTAAATCACAGATCCTCGCAGGCAAACGTGGTAAAGGAGGCGGTATTCTCTTTGTCAGGGAAGGGCAGGAGCTTCGCCCGGCAGTTACTCAACTTTTGCATATGACTCTTAATGGCTATCCGGTAGGGCAGGTTTTGGTGGAAGAGATGTTGGATATTAAGCAAGAACTATATTTAGCCATTACAATCGAGGGCTCATTCAAAGCTCCGGTTATCTTAGCATCAGCCAGCGGCGGGATGGATATTGAGGAGGTTCCGCCGGAGAACATCTTAACGCGGAAGATTGAAGTGGCTATTGGCGTACGGCCGCATGTGGTGCGCGAAGTTGCTACCTTCCTGCAATTGCCGCCAGAGCTTTTACCGCAATTTGCAGTTATCCTGACCAATCTTTATCGTCTGTTTAGAGAGAAAGATGCCGAATTGGTGGAGATTAACCCTTTGGTTATTACTGGCCAAGGTCAAATACTGGCGGCAGATGCAAAAATGGTTATTGATGATACAGCTCTTTATCGACATCCGGAATTGCCGCTTGTTGACGAAGCAACACCCACTGAAAAGGAAGCACGGGAGTATGGCTTGGCTTATGTTGAATTAGACGGCGATATTGGTGTTTTAGCCAATGGGGCCGGAATTACCATGGCTACCCTAGATGCTCTGCAATACTTTGGCGGTAGTGCCAGTAACTTTTTGGATATTGGCGGCGGTGCCAGCGTGGAGCGGGTCACAAAGGCACTGGAATTAATCTTTGCCGCTCAACCCAAAGCGCTTTTTATTAATATTTTTGGCGGTATAACCCGGTGTGATGATGTTGCTACAGCCTTAGTAGAAGTGAAAAAACAGCGGGATTTACCGGTACCGGTAATCATTCGCATGGTTGGTACTAACGAGGAGGAAGGAGTAAGGATCTTACAAGCAAATGGCTTTGAAGCATATACGCGGATGGAAGACGCTGCTAAACAGGTAGTGCAAATTGTAAGCCAGATAAGTTAGCTGATATTTAGTACTAGTTAATTGAGGTGATATTATGGCAAATTTTATTTCAGAAAAAACAACTGTATTGGTGCAAGGCGTAACCGGTTACCAGGGAAGGTTTCACACTGGGCAGATGCTTGCGTATGGCACTAAGGTTGTGGCCGGGACATCACCGGGTAAAGGTGGCCAACAGGTAGAAGGCATCCCTGTCTATGATACAGTAAGGGAAGCTGTACAAAATCATCAAATAGATGCCAGCATTATCTTTGTGCCGGCCAAGGTGAGTAGGGATGCTGCCCTGGAGGCTTTGGAGGCTGGGATTAAACTGGTGGTGATTATAACTGAACATATTCCTGTACATGATGAGTTGGAGATCATGAGTTTTGCTCAGGCTCGTAATGCTATTATTGTTGGCCCCAATACCTTTGGTTTGATTGCTTCCGGCAAAAGCAAGATCGGGATTATGCCCAATCAATTTTTCACCCCCGGCCCAGTAGGAGTTGTATCCCGCAGTGGTACATTGGGGTACGAGATTGTTGGTGCCTTAAGTAATGCCCAAGTGGGTACCAGTACTGTAGTAGGTTTAGGTGGCGACCGGGTGGTGGGCTTAAGCTTTGCCACAGTCTTGGAGAATTTTGAGCAGGATCCGGAGACAAAGGTCATTGTTATGATCGGTGAGATTGGCGGTACTGCAGAGGAGGATGCCGCTCAATATATAAAACAACACATAACTAAACCGGTAGTGGCCTATATTGCCGGGGCCAGTGCCCCTCCCGGCAAGAGGATGGGACACGCCGGTGCAATCATCGAGCGGGGGCGGGGGACATATCAAGGGAAGGTTAAAGCATTGGAGGCTGCGGGAGTAAAGGTTGCTCGCTTACCGCAGGAGGTTCCCCAGTTTGTCGGTCAATACTTAGCATAAGAGTTAAAGCAGTTGGTGTTATAACCTAAGCATAAATATAACTATACCAAGAGGGGGCGTGGTAGGTAATATTCCAGTCTCCTCTTTTTTCTCGCTTGTACATATAACATAATCGAGGATAAATAAAAAATACTATGGAACTGTTAATCGGCAAAGATGCCACAAGTAAAGGAACCGGAGCAAGAAGTAAATGGCCTATTCGGAGCCAGAGGCGGAGGGGCCTGTCCAGAGCCAGAGGCGGAGGGCCTGTCCAGAGCCAGAGGCGGAGGGCCTGTCCAGAGCCAGAGGCGGAGGGCCTGTCCAGAGCCAGAGGCGGAGGGCCTGTCCAGAGCCAGAGGCGGAGGGCTTTAAGGCGAGTGGACGCTAAGGTTTCAAAAAAATAAAATAAAAGGGAGAGGATGGTGGAGTGGTGAAGTACGACATTTTACTGCGAAAAGGTCGGGTCGTTGATCCGGTTAACCGGGTCGATGAAGTACTTGATCTGGGGATCAAAGGGGGACAAATTGTTGCTCTGGCACCGGAATTAGATGTCAGTGAGGCAGCGGAAGTTTTCACAATCCCCGGAGCCCTGGTAGTACCCGGTTTGGTGGACATCCATGTTCATATTTCCGCCTGGATCGGTGGTTATCGGGGGCACAAGATGTTGGCCTTGGCTGGGGTTACCACTGCTTTGGACCTTTCCGGCCCCGTTGAGACTGTCTTGGAAATGGCTCGGGATCATGGGACTGGGTTAAACATTGCCTGTCTAAACTATGTTCGTCCCGGCCATACAGTTAAAAGTACCGATCCTAGCCGGGAAGAGTTGGAAGATTTGATCCGGGAATCAATGGCTAAGGGTGCCCTTGGTTTCAAACTTCTCGGCGGACATTATCCTTTAACTCCTGAAGCAACAGCGCGGGCTATTGAGGTTGCCAATCAATATAATGCCCATGTCAGCTTTCATGCCGGTACCTTGGCCAATGGCTCCGATCTCAATGGTTTTAAGGAAGCAGTAGAACTTGCCGGCGATAACATCCTTCATTTGGCCCATATAAATAGTTATTGCCGCGGCCGGGTGAAACCGGTATTGGAGGAATGTCAGGAAGCAATCGAAACCTTACAGGCACACCCTAACATAATTTGCGAATCGTATCTCTCGGCGGTTAATGGTACCAGTTCCAAGTGTTCTGCCGGTGAGCCGGAGAGCAATGTCACCAAGACTTGCCTGGAGGCCGGTGGTTTTCCGCCCTACTGAGGAAGGCTTCGAGGCAGCGATTAGAGCCGGCTGGGCGCAGATTAATATGGAAGCCGGTGGTGTGAATAAACTGGCTGTGGGTGAAGAAGGAGTGCGTTATTGGCGCAGCCGTGGCACTGACGGTACTGTGAGTTTTGCCGTTAACCCCGGGGAGAGTCGTTATCTGATTGCTACGGCAAAGCGGGCCGATGGAAGCTTCGTGGTGGATGCAATTGGCACTGACGGTGGCGGCATTCCTCGCAATACCATTGTTGAATTGGGGCTGCCCATGGTTAAATTTGCCGGGTTTACATTGGAGGAATTCGTCCGGAAGGGCTCAATAAATCCTGCCCGGATCTTAGGTTTACAGAATAAAGGACATTTGGGGGCTGGGCGCAGATGCGGACGTAACTGTATTGGATTGGGAACGGAACAAAGCCCAAATGACAATTGCTAATGGTAAATTGGTTATGTACGACGGGGCTGTTGGTAGGGCAAGGAGCAACCTTCATTACTACTGCAGCAGGCAAAGCCAATGTAGAAAGCTATGGGCTGCAACCATTAGTAGTTGACTACAAAACCGGTGGCGGATACATTCGCTAGGAGGATTATCGACTAACGTTGAAAGGCCAAAAGGACCTGCTATGCTTATATAGTGATTTTGCAAATATAACCAACCTAAGGATGCTGTTTGTTTCTTACTTGTTTAGGTCTAATTTTTGCTCTGAATTTATATGGTAATATAGAAGGGAAAGAAAAAAAGATTACTTTAGAAGCAGGAATGTTTTAAGGTGGCGGAGAAATAAAATAATTGGAATAGTTATAAAATTACAATTATATCCATGGATAAATGTGGCATTTAGTTAATATATTGGCAATTGTTAGTTAATTGCATGGTATTAACGGTAAAGGGGGGTGAAAAGAATCTATTATCTGCTTACGTAAAAAACTATGGAAAATAGGAGGGATAAGTAAATGGTTTTTATCGGTGCTCTTATAGTAATTGCAACCTTTTATGCGATTATTAAACGGTATGAAACGCGGCTTGTCCTGTTTACCTCCGGTCTGCTGATGGCACTTATTTCCTTGCAGCCCATGGCAGCCTTTGACGCTTTTGCCACGCGGATGGTAAATCAGGGTTTGGTCACTGCTATTTGTTCTGTGATGGGTTTTGCGTATGTGGCAAAGTTGACCAAGTGTGACCAGCATTTGGTGCGCCTTTTGACCAACCCCTTAAGCAAAGTTAGAGCTATTCTTATTCCGGGAGCTGTCATCATCACTTATGTTATTAATATTGCCCTCACCAGTGCTGCCGGTGTTTCCGCTGCAGTGGGCGCTATTTTGATACCGACCTTAATAGCAGCTGGCATAAAACCGGAAATGGCAGCGACCGCTGTCTTTGCCGGTACCTTCGGCAGTGTGCTGAGCCCTGGAAACAGCCATAACGTTATGGTGTCGGAGCTTTCGGGAGCAGATGTTATGTCCGTTATTTCCACCCATGCTACATCTTCCATAGTAGCTGTTGTAATCGGTGCGGTTAGTTTAACTATCATCTCCCGTATGCTGAAAGAGGATCAGGGTTATGAGCCGCCCATGGTTACAGGTAGTGCCGATGGTGCTGCGCCTGCGCAAGCTGGTGAAGCAGAACCGGTTAACATTTTAAAAGCATTAGTTACCGTCTTCCCCTTAGTACTACTCATCTTGGCTACGCCACAGGTGGGGTTATTGCCGCCGGTAATTAATATTCCCACAGCGATGTTGATTGGTGCCATTCTTGCCTTTGTTGTTTCGCGGACAGATCCGCAGGAAATATCGAAAGCATACTTTGCAGGTTTGGGTCATGCGTATACCAATGTTATCGGTATCATTATTGCAGCATCTGTTTTCACAGCAGGAATGGGTGCTATCGGTTTGACAGGGGCTTTGGTGGAAGCAATGAAACAATCCACCGGGATTGTTAATATAGGTGCAACCTTTGGGCCATTTATCATTGCAGTATTGGGCGGTTCTGGCGATGCAGCGACTTTGGCCTTCAATGAGGCCATAACCCCCCACGCCGCAGAGTTTGGCCTTACCATTGCCCACTTAGGTTCAGTTGCTAACGTAGCCGGTGCCTTAGGCCGGACCATGTCACCGGTGGCTGGTGCTGCCATTGTCTGTGCCGGCTTGGCAGGTGTTTCTCCAGTGGAATTGGCGAAGCGGAACGCCCCGGGTATGATTATTGCAGCTATTGTCTTTATGTTGATGATGCTGGTATTTTGAGTTAGTTTGACAAGAGGGGGCTTAGATAATCAAAGCCTCCTCTTTTTTGCCCAAGGAAGGGAGTAGTAGAAGGGGGAGAATATACAAGGAGGGAAAATAATGAAGGAAAGGATTGCGCAATTGGCGGCACAATTAAAGCCAAAAGTCGTGGAAACCTATCGGGATTTTCACAAATACCCGGAGCCGGGATGGACAGAGTTTCGCACTGCAGCCACAGTGGTTAAAAGGCTACAGGAGATGGGGTATGAGGTAAAGTACGGGGCAGAAGTGATAAAAGAGGAAGGGATGATGGGTGTCCCGCCGGCAGAAGTGCTGGCAGAAAAGCAGCAGCAAGCCATTGAACAAGGAGCCGATCCGGAGATTGTTGCCAAAATGGCCGGCGGTAAAACCGGTGTGGTAGCTATTTTGGACACAGGCAAGGCCGGCCCTACAGTAGGTTTCCGCGTCGATATGGATTGCAATGAAGTGGATGAAGCAAAGGATGAAAAGCACCGTCCCTTTAGAGAGGGGTTTGCTTCCATTAATGAAGGTGCAATGCATGCCTGCGGCCATGATGCCCATACTGCCATCGGGTTGGGCCTAGCAGAATTATTGATGGAAATAAAGGATGAATTGAAAGGGAAAGTAAAAATAGTATTCCAACCGGCAGAAGAAGGGGTGCGGGGAGCAAAGTCAATGATGGAGGCCGGCGTTGTGGATGACGTGGATTACATGATCGGCTCCCATGTTGGCGTTAGCGCCCGCAAGCTGGGCCAGGTTATTTGCGGTGGCGAAGGATTTTTGGCTACCACTAAAATGGATGTAACTTTTACCGGTGTGCCCGCCCATGCCGGTGGCGAGCCAGAGGCAGGAAGAATGCTCTCTTAGCAGCAGCCACAGCTGCATTAAATATGCATGCTATTTCCCGGCACAGCGGGGGCGCGACGCGGATCAATGTCGGGACATTGGTGGCAGGTACCGGGCGGAATGTTATCCCTGCTAAAGCTGTGCTCAAAATGGAAACAAGAGGGGCAACAACGGAGCTCAATGAATATGTCAGGGAAAATGCCTGCCGGGTCTTGGCAGGAGCTGCCCGGATGTATGATGTAAAAATGGAAATGAAAGAGATGGGCGGAGCCTTAGGCGGAGAGGTGAGCGAAGCAATAGTTAAAAAATTGGCGGAAATAGCCAGAACCATTCCCGGATTTACCGATGTGCAGGAATATGGTCCCGGTGGCGGCAGTGAAGATTATAGTTACTTTATGTCCCGGGTACAGGAACTAGGCGGTCAAGCCACTTATGTGATGTTTGGGACAGAACTGGCAGCCGGTCACCATAACGGTTATTTCGATATTAATGAGGATATGCTGCCTTTGGGAGTACAATTACTGGCAGAGGCTGCTTATCAGTTTACCACCACATTAGAGCCAACTCGGTAGATTGAAATATGATAGAGGCTGTCTAGTATTGGGGCAGCCTCTTCATCCCATAGGGAGGGTGGAGAATGGGTTATGATATTTTATTGCAAAAAGGAAGGGTAATAGACCCGGTAAATGGTGTGGATGGAATCCTTGATTTGGGTATTAAAGACGGGCGAGTAGCGGAAATAGGAGCAGAATTAGACCCCAGTGTGGCGGACCAATGTTTTGACTTGGATGGTTATCTGGTTGTTCCGGGGATCATTGACAGTCATGTCCACGTATCGGAACGGGAAGGCGGGCCTTTGGCCACAAGATGCTGGCAAAAGCCGGGGTCACCACGGCAGTAGATTTTTGCGGACCCATTGATAGTGTATTAGACATGGCCAAAAACCATGGTACTGGCTTAAATATTGCTTGCCTTAATTTTGTGCGGCCAGGTTATACGGTAGAAAATGCTGAACCTACGACAGTTGAATTGGAAAAACTCTTATTTGATTCTTTAGCTAAAGGGGCAATCGGTTTTAAGATATTAGGCGGTCATTATCCCTTAACTCCGGAAGCCAGTGCCCGGGTAATTGAGGTAGCTAACAAACACAATGCTTATGTTGCTACCCATGCCGGTTCAACAGTTACCGGCTCTAATTTAACCGGGTTTAAGGAAGCGGTTGAGCTGGCTGGAGGTAAGCGGTTACATATCGCCCATGTGAATAGTTATTGTCGCGGACGAATTCAGTCTCCGGTTACCGAGGCCGAGGAGGTAATTTGTCTATTAAAAGAAAATCCGAATATTGTTTCTGAATCTTATCTATCGCCTCTGAACGGCACCAATGCCCGCTGTACAGATGGGGTTCCGGACAGTAAAGTAAGCCAAACTTGCCTGGAAGTAGGAGGTTTTGCGCCGACAGAGGATGGTTTTGCCGAGGCCATCCTGGCCGGATGGGCGCAGATTATTGTCAAAGCCGGCGGCCTAATATTCCCAGCACCGGTCCGGAAGCGCTCAAATATTGGCGCGATCGGGACACCAATACCACCGTAAGCTTTGCCATTAACCCAGGGGAAAGCCGTTATTTACTGGCTGTAGCCAGGAGGGACAATGGGGCATTTGTTGTTGATTCTTTCAGTACCGACGGCGGCGGCTATCCCCGCAATGTTATTGTAGAGATGGGGTTACCCTTGGTGAAGTTTGGGGCACTGTCCTTGGCGGATTTTGTAACCAAATCTTCCACCCGGGCGGCAATCAATTTAGGCTTGAAAAACAAAGGACATTTGGCCCCCGGCGCGGATGCGGATATTACTGTTATCGATTGGGAGCGAAATAAAGCCCATATGGCTATTGCCAATGGACAATTAATTATGTATAACAATGTAGTTGTGGGTAAGGGCGCGACTATTATTACTACGGCCGCCGGCAGGAATATGTGGAAAACTTTGGCTTGCGGTCAATAGTGGTTGATCTGCAGGAAAGTGGGTTTTATGGGGAAAGATAAGGGATAAGCTGTCTATTAGCATTCGAAGGATCACCTTTACTGCATAATGCACCGGGTGATCCTTTATTTTTTAGCCTTATTCCTTTTCGGGCTGTTGGGCAGCGGCAGGCGGTGGAGTACTACATGAACCGACTTAAGGGAAATAAGATATACGGGTAGCCATGGGTGCGCTGCTGAGCAGTGACTGCTTGCGCAGATGCCTTTCACCTATACTGTACGTGAACTAAATTTTATGGTTTTATTATGCAAGGCGTTTCCGCATGCAGAGCTTGCTGACCAAAGATTATCTAACGAGAGTAAGGAATTGTTAGCATTTATTAGCTGTGTTTTTTTGAATATGGTATAATGGTGCAAAATACCAATTAGGGGGAAGTTTAATGCGTTTTATTGTTACCCCGGAACTTTTTAGTCGTTTTCCCCAGCTATGTGTAGGGGTTGTGGTGGCAAGGGGAATTGATAACCGAGGGGAAGCGTCTGTCATACAGGAACTGCTCCAAAAGCAGGCAGCCAGCGCCCACCTGGCTTTGGCTGTGCAAGAGGTGCGGGAACATCCGCTTATTAGACCTTGGCGGGAAGCCTTTCAGGAATTAGGTTATAATCCCAATCGTTTTCCACCTTCCATTGAGGCATTGGCGAAGCGGGTGGCAAAAAAACCCGATTTTCCCGCCATTAATAAGGCCGTAGATCTGGTCAATGCTCTTTCCTTAAAATTTATGGTACCCATGGGTGCCCATGATCTAGACCGCTTGCAGGGCGATCTGCAGGTGCGTTTTACCGGAGGTAAGGAAGTTTTTACCCCCTTTGGCTACACAGAGGCGGAGATCGTGGAACCGGGCGAACTGGTTTATGCTGATGACTTAGAGGTGCGCACTCGCCGCTGGGTATGGCGGCAAGGGGAAAAGGCCAAGGTGACCGAGGCTAGTCGTTCGATATTTTTTCCCATCGATGGTTTTAATAATGTTAGTGGCGACCAAGTGTTGGCCGCCCGGAATGAATTGGCAGAACTTCTCGCTGCGCATTTGGGCGGCGAGGTTCGCTGCTTGTGGGTGGATGCGAATAACCCCATTGTGGAGTTGTAAGGAAATCTGTTGAATTTAAAAAGCTTGTTCCCAGCCGGAGGGCAAGTTCAATTGGTTGGGCTATCCGGCACAGGGTGCAAAATTGGCCAGCCCATTCCATTAGCGCACCACGAGGTCAGGATGCACCAAGGCCAGCACTTGTGGCGGAGCGTATTTCGGACGAGCGGCTAGAGCATTTGCCAGTAGTTGGCAGTCAGTAGCCCGTTGCCCGGTGCCGGAAGGACCCCGAAAATCAGCATTGGGACACTAAGTAAAGAGAGCGCAGACCAGTGGGGACGAGCAGCGACACCATGTCTAAGCCCGCAAGGGCGAGTTGTGTCGCTGGGGGCAGTAATTTTTTGTTGTGACTTTAACTGCTCAAATCTACCACTTCACCCTTTGTTATCCTTTGCAACTGCCCAATATTAATGGGCAGGGCCGAATGGGCTGTTCCGGCTGCAGCATAAACCACATCATAATCCCCCAAGCTTTTATCCAATAAAATCCGTACCGGGTTAGGCAAGGCAAAGGGGCATACCCCCCCTATGGGGGTAACCGGTTACCATTTTAACTTCTGCCGGCGTTGCCAGTTTTGCCTTGCCCCCGGCCACAGCTTTTAATTTCCCTTGCTTTATGCGCACATCTCCCGCAGCGATAACTAATACATAATTATCCCGTACTTTAAAGAGCAATGATTTTGCAATTTGCCCTACTTGTACGCCGAGGGCGGCAGCGGCTAACTCTGCAGTGGCTGTATTTTCATCCAAAGCAATTATTTTCAGGTTCATATTGAATTGATCTAAATAAGCTTGTACTCGCGCATGGGCATTCATAGCTATCGCCCCTTTTAACTTAAGATTTCTTTTAATGCGGCTAACAAGGTATTATTTTCCTCCGGCGTGCCGATACCGATCCGGAGGCAGTTCTCCAGCAGCGGGTAATGGCTGGGATTGGAAACTATTATTCCCCGGTCATATAATGTTCGCCAGAGGTTATCTGCCGGCTGCGGGGTGGAGATCAAGATAAAATTAGTGTGGGAGGGGAATACCTTTACACCAGGGATTTCTGCTAAGGCTGCAGATACCCGTGCTCGCTCAGATTTAATCTTTTCCACCATTGCCAGAGCGAGTTCCCGGTTTTGCAATAAAATTTTCCCGATTGTCTGTTGAAAAATCCCCAGGTTAAAGGGTAATTTTACTTTACTCATTTCTGTAATAACTTGCGGATGGGCTAAGAGATAGCCGATGCGAATTCCGGCGGCGGAAAAAGCCTTGGAAAAGGTGCGGAGGATAATCAGATTGGGATGGTTTTGCAGATACGGAGCTACAGTTTGACCGGAATATTCAAAATATGCTTCGTCAACGATAACTAAACTGGCAGCATTCCCGATTACTTGCCTTAGATCTGCCGGGGAGAAGAGATGCCCGGTTGGATTGTTGGGGTTACAGATAGCCACCAAGGAAGTGTTTGGTTGTTTGCTGGCTGCGATAATTTTTTCCACAGGCAGCGAAAAATCGGGGTTTATGACCACAGGAACCAGTTCTGTTTCGGCAACAGTGCCATATATTTGATAACTGACAAAGGTGGGAACAGGCAGTACCATGCGCCGGTTAGAACCACCGAAGGTCAGATGGAGTAAATAGATAAGTTCATCGGAGCCGTTACCAAAAAGAATGTTTTCCGGCTTTGTGCCGGTGTATGCGGCTACAGCCTCTCTCAATTCACCGGCATAAGGGTCGCCGTACTGGTTGTAAGGCAGTTCTTGAGCTAATACTGCTTGGAACTTTTCTCTTATTTCCGGCGGGAAAGGTGCTTCATTAAGATGCAGACTGATTTTCCCTTCTTTATTGGGAACGGTAAAGGGTTGTAGGTCTGCAAGGTCTGGCCGAAAAAATGCATTTAACATGTTTTTTGCCTCCTCAAACTATTTTATCCTATTTTATCCTTGTCTGGCAGGAAATGCAATCTATTGGGAAAATAACAGCATCATCGTGTAGCAAACGAAAATAGGAACTTGTTATATAGTAACGGAAAGTAAGTAAAATCAGCAGAAGAACGCCGCGAAATGTTTGCCTATGATAAGGAGGGTAAATAATGACTTGGGATAAGGATATTATTGTCATCGGAGGCGGCGGCGCCGGCTTGGCAGCTGCAATTACAGCCGGCGAGGGTGGTGCCAGGGTATTGGTTTTAGAGAAAATGCCGGCATTGGGAGGCAATACGATCATATCAACCGCTGGTATGAATGCCGCCGGGAGTAGGTTTCAGAAATCCTTGGGGATAGAGGATGATCCCGAGATTCATTTTGCCGACACAATGGCCGGTGGATACCATTTAAATAACCCGGACTTGGTCCGGGTAATGGCCACGGAAGGTGCTGCAGCAGTAGAATGGATGGCTGCTCTGGGGTTGGTCTGGGATGGAGTTAGAATTGGCGGCGGTGCCAGTAGACCTAGAGCCCACTATACGCCGGACAGGGGCCTTGGCTTTATGAGAGTTCTAAAACAGGCAGCTATTGCGGCCGGTGTGGAAATCATGGTGAATACTAAGGCGAAAGAACTGAAGGTGAATAAAGCAGGCAGGGTAACAGGTGTGATAGCAGAATCTCAAGGAAAGGTATTAGAGCTTAATGCCCGCGCAGTAATTCTCGCTACCGGCGGCTTT
This sequence comes from bacterium, assembly GCA_050951765.1. GTDB lineage: Bacteria > Bacillota > DTU030 > DTU030 > JBMNJR01 > JBMNJR01. Next base: position 141,586 of record JBMNJR010000009.1, read on the forward strand.
GGGGCCAATTTATCTATGGTGGCGGGAATCAATCCCTGTTTGGCCGGATTTGCCTCTACCAATCATCCCGGCGCAACCGGAGACGGGATCAAGATAGCCCAACAGTTGGGCGCAGCTGTGGTGGATATGGAACAGATTCAGACTCATCCAACGGTAACGGCAAGTAAGGGGTTGCTGATCGGTGAAGGAGTCCGAAGTGTTGGCGGTATTTTAATCAACAGGGAGGGCAAACGGTTTGTTGAAGAATTGGAAACCAGAGACGTTGTTTCCCAAGCTATTTTGAATCAGCCCGGCGGTACTGCCTTCCTCCTTATCGATCAAAAGATGCGCGAATTTTTAGGGATAGTTGATACCTATGTCCGGAGGGGCATGTTTGCAACAGCAGCCAGCATTGAAGAACTAGCCGGATATTTAGCTATACCGGCGGCAGAGCTTGCTGTTACAGTGAACAAGTATAATGGTTTTGTGGCAGCCGGCCATGATCCGGATTTTGGCCGCCGCAGTTTAGAGGCTTTCCTTAAAACCCCCCCGTATTATGCTGCGGAGGTAACTCCTGCAGTTCACTATACCATGGGTGGGGTGGCAATTGATGCGCGAGCCCGTGTTTTGCAGGAATCAGGTGAACCAATTCCCGGTCTTTATGCCGCCGGCGAAGTTACCGGCGGGGTTCACGGCGGCAACAGATTGGGGGGAAATGCCATGACCGATATTATTGTATTTGGCCGCATTGCCGGTGCGGAAGCTGCCGGGCTGCGAGAATAACATTTTCTGTGACCGCCTCCCGGAAGTTATTTTTGCTAAATGTTATCTCTGTTGGAACAAATTACATATATGATCACGTCTATATAAACAGGATTAGTTCTGCTAGGAGCAGAATTATGGCAGGTAAGGGAAGATGTAGCAGAGGAGGCAGAGGATGGAAATCAATCGGATAAAAACAAGATTTCTGGTATTAGTTTTCATCGGCTTACTGGTTTTAGGATTGGCGGCACCTAGCTTGGCCGCAACAGATGAGATTCTCTATTATGAGGAAAAGGTTACAGAACCGGTAGCCCGCGGGGTCACTTATCAAAATTGGTGGCGCTTCACTTCCGCAGGATGGTTGAAGGTGCATGTGTTGGAAGTGGATTTAACCGAACCCAGTATCCGAGTTGAACCGATCTACAATGAAGAACAATTGGGTACGCCGCAGCCGGTAAGTCAATTGGCAGCCCAAAGCGGAGCCATTGCTGCCATCAATGGTGACTTTTTTTATAGCCAAGGGGCTTATATGGCGCCGGTGGGGCCGCTCAGCCAGGGGGGCAGGTTAATTGCCAGTCCTGGTACCAATGATGGGATGGCTGTTTTAGGTATTACGCCTGAAAACCGGATAGAAATTGCCCCTTGGCGGGGCGAAGGGACTGTCACCCTTCCCAATGGTGTATCGTTCCGCTTGGCAGGTGTTAACAAACCGGGCAGTGATTATGCTTGGCCGATTCTCTATACCCCCGATTGGGGCGCAACAAGCCCCGCTACCCCTTCGGGGACAGTAACCGTTACCGGTGTTGGAACAAAAGTGCTGGGGATAACAGAAACAGGGCAGCAGGAAATTCTGCCGGCAGGAGGTTTTGCCTTGGTGGCAGGCGGAGAGGCTGCACAGCACTTCCACAGCTTGTCTCCCGGAGCTGACCTCAAGATTCAGTATTCGACTACCCCCAACTGGCAGAAATATGTGTGTGCCATCGGCGGGGGCGGAGAGCTCTTACGGGACGGCAAGATTGTAGAAGCCAGCCATGAGGTTGCCGGCCTTCATCCCCGCAGTGCAGTAGGAGTTTCGGCTGATGGAAACACCCTTTATCTGGTGGTGGTAGACGGGCGGCAAGATGCCAGCCGCGGTTTAGAACAGGCGGAACTTGCCCAACTGATGTTGGATTTGGGTGCAGCCCATGCTTTGAATATGGATGGCGGTAATTCCTCAACCATGGTGGCCAGGCCCTTGGGAAGTTCTGCATTAACAGTGAAAAATAATATTTCCGGGGCTGCCCTCCGGCCTGTACCCAATGGGATTGGTATTTTTTCCGATACAGTTTCGGGGCCGGCGGCAGGATTGGTTCTTTCCGCAGTTGATCAGAACATCCCCTTAGAAGGCTCACGTACCCTAAACTTGGCGGCCTATGACGCAAATTATAACCCGGTTTCGCTACCTGCCGGCGAGCCCCGGTGGGAGGTATTTCCTCAAGATTTGGGGCAGGTTATCGATGGAGTCTTTTTTCCCGGGCGTAACGGGCAAGGTAAAATTAAGGCGGAGCTGGGTGGGCTAACAGCCCAACTGGATATCAGAGTGCTTGGTCCGGCGATGGAATTAACTCTGGCACCCGCAGAACTAAGTTTAGAACCGGGGACAGAACGGGAAATAGTTGTCCATGTGACTGACAATGCCGGCTATCGGGCTCAAGTGGAAGGTAAAGATCTTTTATGGGAGACTAAAGGAGGCGAAATAGGCACTGTTGACGCAGGCCGGTTTGCTGCCGCTCAAGGGGCTGCCGCCGGCGTAATTCTCGCCCGCTTAGGTGAACTGGAGGCGCACGCATTGGTTACCGTGGGGCGGGAATCGCTATTGTTGAGCCGTTTAGATTCGCTTGCCGGTGCAAGTTTTTTAAGTTGGCCCCAAGGAACAGCGGGTAGCCTCGATCTAGTCAAACCGCCCCAGCAGCTGCCGGAGCGGGAAGGGCCAGTATTACAGTTAGAATATGATTTCACCCCGGTTGAGGCAGCAACCCGAGCCGCCTATGTGGTGTTGGGCGAAGGCCGTGTCCTGCATCCAAAAGCAGAGGCAGTGGGGATTTGGGTTTATGGCGACGGAAGCGGCCACTGGCTGCGGGGTATGCTGACCGATGCCGCCGGTGAACAATTTCCCCTTGATTTTGCCCGGCGGGTAGATTGGCAGGGCTGGCGGTATGTTCGGGCTGCTTTACCTAAAGATAAACAAAAACCCTTTACCTTGCAACGGATTTATTTAACCGAACCTGATATAAGCCGGGGCGGGGAAGGTGCTATCTATTTGGGAAATCTTCAATTAGAGCTTCCTTTGGCTAAGGCAGCCAATCTTTTGCCGGAAACCCAGGCTCTTGCTGATCCGGCCCGCCTTGCCCCGGGAGCACAAGTTCCTTCGGGAACTAAATTGTTGATTGTGGGCAATGTTGCTGCTGATATCGATCAGGCAAAACTGGCCGAAACTTTGGCCGCGGAAAAAGCCCGGTGGGAAGCTGAACATATTATTGCTACAGGGCCGGTACCACTACTTTCTCTGGCTTCCCTGCCGGGGGTCATATACGTAGAGGGAGCCAAGCTAATTTTTCTCCAGGCCGGTGCCGGTGGCCTGCGGGTATCTAACCCTGGACAATGGGTTTGGTTATTAGAGCAACTGGACAATAATTTACAACAAACTGCATTTTACTTTTTAGATCGGGCTCCTTTTAAGGGGGAATTGCCCGGGGTTGACAGTTTTACCAATGGGGCGGAAGCCGGCTTGTTCCGCAAACTGATAAGTGAACAGAAGGGGAAAAACGGGCAGGAGGTTTGGGTGTTTTCCGGCGGTGTCCCCGCAGAAGGCGAACCTTGGTGGAAGTTAACAGAAGGGGTTCGCTACTTGGGGCTGCCAACTGTAGCTGACCCGGCTAAGTTTTCCTATATATTGGTTACCCTTAGACCCGGCGGGCCGGTGTATTCCTATCATAATGTAGAAAAAAAATAAAAAAACTTTTTTGATTAGAAGCAGGAATATTGTGCCAGGTGTCGAATGACTGTTTTGAATCGACAAAATAATATGATCACTGCCATTGAGGCCCTCCGATAAAGGCAAACCATTCGCGAGGATGGGGCGCAAAGTTGCGGGGCTCTTTATAGAAAGAGCTAGCCGGACTGCCGAAGAGTATCCATCTATCGATATAGAGGCTTACTCTCTTCATCTAGAGGGTGGGTCTTTTTTTTGGTAGGTGGTACTCTGGAGGGTGACTTGATGAAATTTAGTAAGAAGTCGGCTTTAGTTTTAGTTGTTTTAGTTCTTATAAATTTACTGGCTGTTCCTGCCTTGGCAAAGGACAAGCCGGAAGAAAAACTGCAAGAGCAAATGCTTTCCTTAATTAACAGTGAGCGGGAAGAAAGAGGATTAACGACTTTAGAGCTGGATGAGGAGTTAACAAAAGCAGCCTTGGCCCATGCAACGGATATGATTGAGCGGGATTATTTTTCCCACTGGACACCGGAAAAACTATCCCCTGCCGACCGGCTCAGGCAGGCAAAGATTCCTTTTCGGATCATGGGTGAGAATCTCGCGGGAAATACATCGGTGAACCATGCCCATGGTATGTTGATGGAAAGTCCCAGCCATCGGGATAACATTTTGAATGAAAAATTTGGCAAGGTGGGTATCGGTATTATCAAAGGCGGTCGTTATGGCTATATGATGGTGATGATTTTTAAGGGTTAACCTTTGCCGGTAGGGGAAAAGGCTGTCTGGCTAATAAAAGAGAACCCCGGGGTTGTCCCAAAAGGGAACAAATCCGGGGTTTTATTTGGCAAGCGATTGCGAAGTTTGGCCGGTAAAAGAGCGGCTGCCTGCCCATTGACCGGAATTAAACCGGTTAAAAACTAAGCAGGCGCGCACATATGCTTCCAGGGTAGCTGCCCCCCAGAGTCCCAATAAGCCCCAGCCCCAGGAAACAAAGGTGAGACTAAAACCAAGCCGAACCAATAAAAGCCCAAAGGCGGTAATATACATAACCCAGCGGGTGTCGCCTGCGCCCCGCAGGCCGCCTGCCAAGACCAAGGCTGTGGCCAGGGCGGGTTCAGCCAAGCCTAAGATGCGTAAAGTACGGCTGGCTAAGGGGATTACTTCCGGGTCATCGGTAAATCCTCTTATTACCAGCTCCGGGTAGAAGATAAATACTAACCCGACCAAGGAAGTAAAAATTACTGCCCAGCGCAGGGTTTCCAATCCGCCGGCCCGCGCCCGGGTAATTTTTTTCGCCCCGATATTTTGCCCCACCAAGGTGGTTGCTACCATGGCAAATCCAATACAAGGAAGGCTGGTCATGGAGAAGGCACTCATCATAATCTGGTTGGCAGCGATGGCGATGCTACCCAAGCTGGCTGCCAACATGGTGTAAAGCAATTGGCCGCCGTGGGTGATGCATTGCTCGATGGCAGCTGGAATACCCACTTGTAAAATTCTTTTGATCACCGGTATTTGAATATGAAAGCTGTCTTTGAGTGAGAGTTGTACTTTGCAGCTGGAGTGAAAGACAGCTGCCAATCCCATTATCGTTCCCAAAACTCCGGCTAAGGCAGTAGCAATAGCTGCCCCGGCTACGTCTAACCGGGGAAAGGGGCCAATACCGAAGATTAGGAAATAGTTGCCGATTATATTAAAAGCATTGGCAACAATCATGATGTAAAGGGGCATGCGCATATTTCCCGCTCCTTGCAAAATGCCGTTAATAACAGGCATTAAAAAGCGAAAGGAAATTGACAGTGAAATAATGCGTAAATATGCAGTTCCCAAGGCGAGGATGTCCGGATCCGGTTCTTCCATCATGATCAGCACAGCACTGATCAATTGGGGGGCAAAACTAAAGCCAATCAAACTTAGGATAAAGGTCGCGCTGGCAGTGAAAATGAGGGCTTGGCGAGCCACTGCTTTGGCTTGGGGGATATTATTGGCGCCGATATTTTGTGACACTAAAGCAATAGTGCCTATGCTAAAGGCGGAAACAATCCCAATGGCGAGGAAAAAAATTTGGTTACTGACCCCCACCGCAGCGATGGCAGCAGCTCCTAAACTGCCAACCATTGCCAAGTCAATGACTTGTACCAACATATTTAAACCCATCCGGGCAACAGCCGGCCAGCTTAAAGTCAAAACAACCTTGCGGAGGTTATCCTTGGTAATATCCATAAAATTACTCCTTCCTTATCTGGAAGTTGGTCAAACTCGGCGGTTAAATTGAATAGGCATGAATCGCTTTCAGCTTTTTGCCAAAAATTTAAGGCCCTAAAGTCGGCCGGGCCATCTAGTCAATTCATTCTTATTATATGGGAAAAAGAGAGGCATTGCAATGTATTTTCACCCCTCAGCAGGGGGCGGTTTTTTATTATAGGGTTCTATCCTAGCAAGTAGCAATTGTTTTTGCTATAATAGCGTATAATCCTATAGGTTATGGAGTGGTGGTAATGCATATTAAAGGAACAATTCTAGTCCTAATGTCTGCAGTTTGTTTTTCTCTGGTTTCTGTCATGACTAAAATCGGGTATAAATTAGGCTTCACCCCCCTTAGAATTATTTTCTTAGAGAAGCTTATAGCATCGGCCATTATTTTACCTTTACTATTTTGCTTCCAGCGGCAGTGTATTTATCTAGGTTGGCGGCGGTTGAAACAGATTTTGCTCCTCGGACTATTTGGTACCGTTATTTCTTCTTTGGCATTTTATACGGCATTACAGTATCTCGATGCTGCTGTAGCCACTATCCTTTTGTTCACTAACCCGATCGTAGTTTTATTGCTCAATGTTATTATTAATCGCAAACCCTTTAGTCCGATTCAGGTGGGTTCTTTAGTGACCTGTCTTTTGGGCGGGGTACTGGTGCTTGATCTTTTAGATTTAAGTTCACTTTCAATTTCCTCCCTCGGCATTACCCTTGGGTTTATTGCCAGCATTGGCCTAGGTTTTTTTACCTTCTATGCCCAACGGATTTTAGATGCCGGAGTTCATCCTCTTTCGATAATCTTTTATAATAATCTCTTAATCCTCTGTGTGGTATTTCTTTTAGTTTTAGTTTTCGATTCTAATTTTGCTTTGGGGGATATTTCTCTCAAGATGTGGGGTTTAGTTGTGGTGCTAGCTTTAATTTCCTCGATTTTGCCCAATATTTTTAGTTTAAGAGGGATTGAACTCATTGGTGCCACTCGGACTTCTTTGGTTTCTACCTTTGAACTCCCCTGCAGTGTTTTTTTTACTTTCTTATTTTTGGGGGAACGGTTAGCCCCCGTGCAGCTATTGGGGGCTTTACTGGTTTTGCTTGGAGTAGCTTTAGTGCAATTGGATAAAGATAGGTTGTTAATTTTCTTGCCCAAAAATTTTGCCGAATAAAAATCTTATATAAAACCTCCCGAAAATGATTAAACTCTGCCTAAATGGGGAATATATTGTAGCAGGATAATTTTTGGGGGGTTGGAACATGTCCGGGAAAGCGGTTACCCCAGAGGAAATGTCGAAGCGGTTGCAATTAATGGCCCTTTGCCGTAAAGTGGCTTCGTATAATTCCGGTGGGAGGAAGAAAAACTCCCAAATTAATAAGGTATAATCCATAACCTCATGTATCAAAGGTAAATTCCGGTTTGCTTTCGCCTACCGGTTACCCTTTGTTCTCTGCCAGTGCCAAAGGTGCCGGCTTTTTGCAATTTTATGGAGGTTAATAGAGCTTCAACTAAATGGTTATCTGAAGCAAAGTATTAGCTGAATATTTTATAACCTCACCATAGCAGCCAGATTCATTAATTATAGGTACCGGGCCGGAAACGCTGCGCTATATTGCCCCGGAAAGGTTTGTCGAAAAATTTCCTGATCAACCAGTGAAAGCTCATAATATTTATTTGGAAATAGCTGTGACAATAGGTATACCTGCCTTGATTGCGTATTTATGGTTTTTGAAATTAATCGCTGTTGATCTCGATCGAAAAGAACCATTACATTTTGCAGTTTTGCTTATGATTGTCATTTATTTGCTACAGGGAATTTTTCTCGTGGATACTTTAGTTGTTTACCCTTTGTTTTGGATATTGCTTGGTATGGGGAAGGGATTTTATGGGAGGAATGTTAAAAAAATTCTAATAAGGGAAAAGGAATTTAGCTATGGGTAGCGAATAATTTGTGGCAAAACCGAAAAAATATGGTATATGGGTCGTGAGGCGATGAACCCGGTTCTTATTTGGTCACTTGAACCGGAGGGAGTCAGTAGTGAAACTGGCACACCTATTTGATTAGGTGTGTTTTTTGTTGTCTATCTTATTATTGCGGCGGGTAATGTTGATAGAAAGCCTGCAAGCCGAAAGGAGGTAATGCTTTAGTTTACTTCACTGGGAAAAAATCGTTAGCTGTTCATTATTATTTGTCAATAGCAGAGTAAATGTTAGTAATTAAAAAACAATTATGCGATTGGAGGGACAGATTATGAAAAACATGATTAAGCGCGAGTGCTTGTATTTTTTTCTCTATCGTGCTTATTGCTTTCAATGTTTACCTTTCCGGCGCTAGCAGCAGATGATACGATTATCTATGTATCCCCGACAGGGAATGGAAACGGCAGCAACTGGGATGATGCGACGACGCTTGACGCCGCCTGGGCAGCCGCAACGCCGGGAACCAAAATTTTTCTAAAGTCCGGTACATATAACCGCACGAGTACTCTTACGCTCAAGGACGGGGTTTCCGTATACGGAGGTTTTGCCGGAACGGAGGATTCGGAAGCTGAGCGTGCTCTTAGCGACCGTGACGGAAACGGCATAATTGAGCCCTGGGAGTTTGCTAACGAAACTTTATTCACCGGCGCCGTTCGTTTCTTTACAGGGGTAAAAGATGCAGCTGCAGTAGTGGACGGTATAACAATGACCACTACCGCCAGCACAGGAAGTGGAGCGGTAATTGCATTATACACAGGCAACGTGCTGCAAAACTCCGAGGTAACGGACAGCCCCAACGCGACCAGGGGTGTTGTATATTTGGATGGCGGCAAGCTCTTATCATCTTATATACATGACAATGTGACCAATTCCGATAGGGGATGTATCAGTATATATTACAATACGGAAGCCCCGCAACCGTTTCCCATTGCCGCATTGAGAATAACAAGGCGCAGTATGGCGGCGCTATCTATTCGCGCACTTCACAAAAGGTAAACATCACAAACAACCTCATCATCGGTAATGAGGCAACAACAAGAGGCGGCGGAGTTTATCTCGGCAGCGGCTCTAACCCTCCCGCAAATGCCTGGGTCATCAATAATACGATCATGGATAATACCGTGAGCAATGCTTCATATTCGAAGGGCGGCGACGGAGACGGTTCCGGAATATTTGCCGAGGGCGGCGTCTACGCCTACAATAATGTAATCACGGGCAACACCGGTCCCGGGGAATGCCAACAGGTTGCCAACAGCAAAAAGGGCGGCAATTTCCATTTTAAGTATAACGCTATAGAAAACCTTGCCTGCATTGACTGGTCAGCAGCTAGTGGAACAGTAATTAATGAAAACAATATCGACCTTGACGGAAGCGAAGACTTGTTTAGCGATAACTATACCCCGGCCGAGGGAGGTTTGCTGGAAAACGGCGGAGACAAGACGCTATATCCCGATTATGTGCCTAATTCCTCCGAACTGATGGATCTTAAGGGCGACGTACGCATGCAGGGCGGCCAAATCGACATCGGCGCGTATGAATGTAATAAAGATCCAGTTGATCCGCAGATAGTACTCGACGGAGCAATCATACCCTGGGACGGCGAGCCCCATCCGCTCGAACCCACGACAACTCCTCCAAACCTTCCTGTAACAATAACTTATAATGGTGATGAAACTGCCCCATCTGATATAGGTACTTATGCTGTAATCGCAACAGTTGACTGTACCGTAGATGACATATATTATTACGACACCGCAGAGGCCCAGTTGGAAATTAGGACCCCGTATACAATTACTGCCACCGCTGGCGATGGCGGCACCATTACACCCTCCGGTGAGGTGATAGTGGCCGAGGGATTAGACCAAACTTTCGAGTTTAGTCCTAACAAAGGCTACAGGATCCGGTCTGTTACTGTGGACGGCGAGCCTCAGCCTGTGTCGGGAAATAGCTATACCTTTGAGAATGTGACCGCGGATCACGCCATCGAAGTGGAATTTAGACGTGCTTCTTCCAGGCCAGCTGACTCCGGACCTGCTCCTTCGTCTCCTACGCCAAGTCAACCATCCGGTGCGCCGCCGGCTCCCAGCAGCACGGAGACCGATGGTACTGTCACGTCCAGCTTAAATACGGGCGCTAACCTCACCTCCGCTGAAGCGGATGCTTTGCTGAACAGCGCGAAAGAGGCCGAGGCTCAGAACAAGAAAGCAGTTCTAGAGATAAAACCCGAACTGTCGGATTCCGCGCAGTCGGTTCAGGTAACCCTGCCCAGAAACCAGTTTGATGCCATCGCCGGTGAAACTTCGGCGGACCTTCGCATCAGCACTGATTTTGTAGAGCTTACCTTCGACAACCGGGCGCTTGACTCCATAAGCGGCAGCGGCGCTTTCGGCGACAACCAGATATCAGTCCAGCAGGTAAGTCGCGACACATTGCCTGCAGCTGTTCGTTCCAAAGTGGGTAACCGCCCGGTTTATGACTTTTCCGTGACGGTTGATGGCACACAGATCTCCGACTTTGGTTCCGGAAACGTTGTTGTCGGCATTCCCTATACCCCGGCACCCGGCGAAGATCTCAATGCCATTGTGATCTACTATATCAATGACCAGGGCGAGCTGGAGACTGTTACAAACGGCCGATATGATGCCGCTACCGGTAAGGTTATATTCAGCACCTCTCACTTCAGCCGTTACGCCGTAGGTTATAATAAGGTTCAGTTCAAAGATGTGCCTAGCGGTGCATGGTATTATGACGCAGTAAGCTTCATCGCAGCCCGTGGGATTACCGAAGGCGTTGGAAACGGGAACTTTGCTCCCAATATGACGCTCACCCCGCGGTCAGTTTATTACCTGCTCCTGCGTGCTTACGGCATTGCCCCAGTCGCAAATCCGGTGGATAATTTTCTGATGCGGGGAATACCTACTACACAGGATACATTGCTGCAGCGAAGCGATTGGGCATCACTGCCGGCGTGGGAAATAATCGTTTTGAGCCCGGCAAGGCTATTACCAGACAGGAAATGTTCAAGCTGTTGTACGGCACCCTCAAAGTCATAGATAAGCTGCCTGAGGGGCACTCTGGCAAGAAACTCTCCGAATTCACTGATACAGATCAGATTGCTTCCTGGGTCTATGAGTGCATGAAGTATTTTGTGGAGACTGGTATCGTATCAGGCAGCGGCGGGAAACTAAATCCTAACGACGGTACTGCAACGCGCGCGGAAATGGTTCAGATCCTCTATAATCTGCTGGGTAAGTAAATCCAATCCTATCTATTGACTTAAAAGGGCTTTTTATCAGTTGTTGAGGTGGATAAAAGCTATAGAGAATCCGGCAAGCGGCGAAACCGCTTTTAAGGCCTTGATAAATTACCGCGGGTCTTAGTGCCGGGACTAAGTAAGAAACAGATAGGAAAGCATTCCCTACTATAACAATAAACCGTAGTAGGGAATGCTTTTAAGTTTTTTCACAAATAAATAATATAATGAAGGATAATTCATCATCGGTAGGGAATAAGGGTTTGTAATTTAATATAGTATCGCAATTTTTCGGAAAATAATCGAGGATACAGGGGGTGATAAGGTGTCGGAAAAGATAGCATTGGTAACCGACAGCACCAGTGATTTAGATCCGGAGGTAATGGAACAATATAATATTAATGTTTTGCCTCTTAAGGTTATATACGCTGATAGGCAATATAATGACCGGGTGGATATAACACCGGAAGAAGTTTATGCAACACTCGATAAGGAGGCACCCAAAACTTCAGTCCCAACTCCTTTTGAGGCTCAAGAATTATTGAGCAAGTTGAGAGATGAGGGATATACTCATGTTTTGGCGGCCCATATATCTTCCGGTTTAAGCGGCACTGTCGAGATGGTGAAGATGGTTAGTCAGGATTTTTCCGATTTGGTTGTCGAGGTTATTGATTCTCGCTCTTTGTCTATGGGACTAGGCTACGTAATTTTACATGCGGTTCAGTGGTTGGAAAAGGGGGTATCCTTCGCAAAACTGGTAGAAAATTGTCGCACCCTAGTTTCACAGATGAAGGTGTTTTTTGTAGTAGAAACACTGGAATATCTAAAGCGGGGCGGTCGTATCGGGAAGGTTCAGGCCACCATGGGAGATTTTTTAAGTGTTAAACCGATAATTTCTATTAATGAAGAAGGCGTCTATTATACCTATCGCAAGGTTTTGGGGCGGAAACGCTCCATTGATGAATTGTTTAAGATCGGCCGGGAAGAGATTGAAAAGCAAAAGTCGAAGGTGGCAGTAATGCATGGTGGGGCACCGGAAGAAGCCGGTTATTTGTATAACAAGATAGAAGATTTGCCAAATGTGGTGGAGACTGTGACCGGGCAGATCGGCCCGGTAATGGTGGTTCATGCAGGGCCGGGGTTATTGGGCCTGGCCATTTGTCCTGTTTTAGATATTTAGTTATGAAACTATTATAGTTGCTTAACCTGCCTTAGTCCCGTTTAACCTAAACCTGCTCTCGGGCAGGTTTTTAAAAAGGAAGCAGTTTTGGAGGGTTTTTCATGATAATTAAGGGTGTGGGAATCGATATTATTGAAGTAGAGCGTATAAGCCGGGCGGTCAGTAGATATCCGGAAGGGTTTCAGCGGCGGGTGTTCACCTCCAGGGAATGGGAATATTGTTGTCGGGGCGGGGAAATAAATTATCCTTCCCTGGCGGCCCGGTTTGCCGGTAAGGAAGCAGTCTTAAAGGCTTTAGGTTGCGGTTGGCCGGAAATTCCCTGGCAAGAGATTGAAATTCTTAAAGAAGAGGAAGACCCTCCCGCGGTGCATTTGGGGCTATTGGCCAGGGCTAAGGCCCGGGAAAAGGGGATTATATCGGTGTTAATCAGTCTTTCCCATACTAAGAGCTACGCTGTAGCTCAAGCGCTGGCCCAAGGGGAGGAGTGAATAGGCGTGGAACTGGTGACTGCAGCTAAGATGCGAGAACGGGATCGGTGGGCAATTGAGGTGGCAGGCCTGCCGGGAATAGCATTGATGGAAAATGCCGGCCGCCAAGTGGCACAGCTGGTGGGAAAAATTGTGGGGGATCCGGCGGGGAAGAAGGTGTGGATCTTTGCCGGTAAGGGTAACAACGGTGGCGATGGTTTGGTTGCCGGGCGGCATTTGGCCAAAGCCGGAGCAGCAGTAGAGGTGTTTCTATTGGTTCCGAGAGAAAAGATCTCGGGTGATGCGGCGATTAATCTGAATGTTTACCGGAAGTTGGGTTTGCCTTTACAGGAAATAACCTCCGGAGCAGCGCTGGCAGAGTTGCAGCCGCGGCTGGGAGAAGTTGATTTAATTGTGGATGCCATTTTGGGGACAGGGGTTAAAGGACCGGTGGAGGGCTTTTTTGCGCAGGTAATTGCTTTTCTTAATGCCGGGAAAAAGCCGGTTTTAGCCGTTGATCTGCCTTCGGGGCTGGAGGCTGATACCGGTGCCTGTCCGGGGCCGGTGGTTAAGGCTCAGGATACAATTACCTTTGACTTGCCTAAGATTGGTTTATGTTTGTACCCTGGGGCAGAGCTGGCGGGCAATTTATGGGTGGCAGAGATCGGTATTCCTCCCGGAGCACCTTTACCGGAAAACAATACTTTTTTGGTTACGCCGGAGAAAGTGGCCGCCCAACTTCAACCACGGCCCCAAAACAGCCATAAGGGTTGGTGGGGGCGGGTATTGGTGGTGGCCGGATCTTGTGGGATGTCCGGCGCTGCCATTCTTGCTACCAAAGGGGCATTGCGGGCAGGGGCTGGTTTGGCGACTGCTGCGGTACCTGAGGGGATACAGCCGGTGGTGGCAGGGTGCGTGGTTGAAGCGATGACGCGACCCTTACCGGAAACAGTTGCCGGCTGTTTAAGCAGAAAGGCGGAGGCGGAGATCCTCAAGCAGGCTGCTGTGGCTGATGCAGTAGTGATGGGGCCGGGCCTGGGAACAGAAAGGGAAACCGTAGAGTTGGTCCGTGCCTTGCTTCCCCAGTTGCAGGTTCCGGTAGTTCTGGATGCCGATGGGCTCAATGTCCTGGTGGGCAATTCCGGTTTATTGCAGCATTTAACGGCGCCGGTTATCATTACCCCGCACCCGGGGGAAATGGCCCGCCTGTGCAACATTAGCGTAGCAGATGTGCAAGCCAATCGATTAGCCTTGACCCAGGCCAAAGCTAAGGAATGGGGCGTTATTTTAGTGCTTAAGGGGGCAAGAACTATTATCGTCGCTCCGGACGGGAGGACCGCTGTTAATCCCACCGGTAACGCCGGCCTGGCTTCCGGGGGAACTGGAGATGTTTTGGCCGGGGTAATTGCCGCCTTGGTGGGGCAAGGGTGTGCTCCCTTTTGGGCGGCAGTGAGCGGTGTTTTTCTCCATGGTTTGGCCGGTGATTTGGGTGTAAAGGAAAAAGGCGAAGCCGGGCTTTTGGCTGGTGATGTGGTCGAATATTTGCCAAGTGCCTGGCTGGCTGTAACTAGGCGGATGGAAAGATTAATTCCGTTTTTGCATGTACTTGCTTAGAAAAGGATTAATTTGGCAATTGGGGCGGGTGCTGTCAAATGTTGACAGGCCATGGGAGAAGGGATATAATTATACTAGCCTATTTCCGCAGTTTCGTATACTATGGGGGTGGCGTAAGGTGGCAAATTTGAAGCGAATTATGGTTAGTGTCCCGGTCAATCTTCTACACGAAGTTGATAGAATGATTGATTGGGAAGAGGGAGGAAATCGGAGTAAGTTTATCCGCGAAGCTTTGAAACGCTACGTAGAGGATCAAAGAAAGCTGTCTTTGCGGGAGAAGTTGAAGCAGGGTTATTTAGAGATGGCTGCCCTTAATTTGCAATTGGCGGAGGAAGGTTTGGAAGTAGATGAGGCTACCTCCTAAAACAGATGATAAACGTATGGGCGAAAATGATCGGCAAAAAATAAGTGTCAATCGCGGTGATGTTTTTTACGCAGACTTGAGTCCGGTGGTTGGGTCGGAACAGGGAGGGATTCGCCCTGTTCTAATTGTGCAGAATGATGTTGGTAACCGCTATAGCCCTACCACCATTGTGGCTGCTATTACTTCCCAAATTGAGAAGGCAAAATTGCCTACCCATGTGGAAGTTGCTGCCAGCAGGTCTGGTTTAGATAAGGACTCGGTAATTTTGCTGGAACAGATACGCACCATTGACAAGCGGCGCTTAAAGACCCGGATTGGGCATCTTGATCAAGAAATAATGGGTTATATTAATTATGGCATCCAAATTAGCCTCGGTCTGGTAGAACTCTAAAAAAGCTGTGTTTTTTATCTGTACTTGGATTGGCTGATAAGGTGCAGGAAACATTACTATCATTGTGCCTTTACAAAGATAATAGCCGATTGGGCTATTTTTTGTTTTCCGTATGGAATTACCGTGGCAAAAAAACGGTATTTAAGTTTCAGCGCTGCCCTTTTAAGGAGGAGAAAAGATGGAAGTCTATGCCTTGGTTGGTCCTAGCGGCACAGGGAAAAGCCACCGGGCTTTACTGGTTGCCCAGGAGTATGGTATTAGCACATTAATTGATGATGGCTTGTTGATCCAAGGCAGTCAAATTGTTGCCGGTAGTTCTGCCAAGCGGGAAATGACAAAGCTGCAAGCTGTGCGGCGGGCTATTTTTGTTGATCCGGTGCAGGCCCAAGATGTTCGAGAAAAACTTAAGATTATAAATCCGGAACGGCTCTTGGTAATTAGCACCTCTCGGAAAATGGTAGCTCGGATCTTGCAGCAGTTGGAGCTTCCGCAACCTGCGCACATAATTTTAATTGAGGATATTGCTACCCGGGAGGAAATTGCAGAAGCCCGGGAAGTAAGGCGCCGGGAAGGGAAACATGTAATTCCTGTACCGACTATTGAAGTGAAAAAAAGGTTCCCTGGCTTATTGGTTGCTCCATTAAAAGTTCTTTTCCCCCGCCGGGTCGATAGCAGGATAGAGAATGTAGGGGAAAAATCTATTGTACGGCCGACCTTTAGTTATTTCGGCAAACTTGCCATTGCCGATGCAGCTATTATTATGATTACTAATAAGCTTTTAGAGGACGTGCCAGGTGTGCGGCGGGCGTTAAGAACCCAGATTAATGTGTGGGAAAACCAAGGGGTAGAATTAAACATAGACCTGCAGGTTGTATATGGCTTTGAATTACAGCCTGTTTTAAGGGAAGTTCAAGCGGTGATCAAAGAACAGGTACAGTATTATACGGGACTAAATGTGCTTCGAGTTAATGTAACTGCCAAGAGTATTGCTATGGGTTAAGTATTTTTTGCTTTATTTTGGGGAGGATTGTTTTATAGGCAATTGTCTAAATTATCTACAAATGAAGGGAGGAAAAAGTTATGGCAGTGAAGATTGGGATTGCCTGCCGTTACAACCGGAACAGGGATTGGCTCTGGTTACCGCAGGCTTATGCCAATGCGGTTGCTGCGGCCGGTGGGCTCCCTTTGGTAATACCGTTGTTGCCACGGGTGCTCGATCAAAAATTACTGGCAGAATTGGATGGTTTGGTTTTAACCGGAGGAGAGGATGTTAATCCCTGTTATTATGGTGAAGAACCGGAGGCTGGTTTAGATGAGGTAAATGAGCATAGGGATCAACAGGAGCTGGCTTTGGCACGCATTGCCCTGCAGAAGGGGCTACCCATATTAGGGATTTGTCGAGGCATGCAGTTATTAAATGTGGTTGCCGGAGGCACTTTAATTCAAGATTTGCCTGTTATTGGGCCTATACATACAGCAGCAAATGAAGTATTGCCTAGGCATGTAATTAATATTTTGCCGGGATCGCTCCTGGCGGAAATGTTGCAGGGAACATCGATGGAGGTTAACAGCAACCATCATCAAGCGGTTAAGGAAATGGCACCCACCTTTCGGGCCGTAGCATGGGCGGAAGACGGGATTATCGAAGCCATGGAGGGCAGGGCAGTGCCGGTGTTAGGTGTTCAGTGGCATCCGGAGCGGATGTATGCAGAAGAGCCGCTATTTCTTAATCTTTTCTCTTGGTTGGTCAACAGCGGTGGTCAGAAAAGGTGAAAGGGCGAGATATAAGGATAAGGAATTGCATATAATATTTGCATAGTTGGGGAATTTGTCCAAAGGGCGGGCAGGAGTCTTTGGCGGAAGCAAGAATTATAACAGGCAATAATTATTGTCATGGCGTCTGGTTAAGGAGGGTTGGGACATGGGAGAGCTAATCCTTACTGGTGTTATTGCTTATCTGCTTGGTTCTATACCTATAGGCGTAATTGTAAGTAAGTTTTGGGGTAGGGATATACGTGAACATGGGAGTAAGAATATTGGCACTACTAATGCCCTCCGCGTCTTAGGCCCTTTAGCGGCGCTAATTACCCTTGTCGGGGATGTAGTTAAAGGAACGGTTGGTGTGTTATTGGGGATGTACATTTGTTCCACTATGTGGGGCATGGCTGTAGGCGCTGTGGCAGCTGTTTTTGGGCATACGTATCCGTTGTACTTGCAGTTTAAGGGCGGAAAAGGAATTGCCACTGCATTTGGGGCGGCTATTATTCTGGCCCCTTCCCTGGGGTTGTCCTTGGCAGTAATTTGGATTGTGGTAATTTTGCTGACAAGGTATGTTTCTTTAGGATCTATTGTCGCAGCTGCTTCTGCACCACTGTTGGTATATATCTTGAGTTTGCCCGCTGAGCTTTATCTGTTTGCTTTTTTAGTGGGCGGAAATTCTATTATCCGCCATCACAGTAATATTAAGCGTTTATTGGCCGGTAAAGAGTATAAAATCGGGCAAAGGGTATAAAAATATATAGTCAGCTGCAATTATCCTAGCGGAGCGCAAGGTGATAAGCTTGTGTTCTGCTAGGATTTTTTTGTGTTTAAACAATGAAGAAGTGATTTAGTTTTTCCAGGCGGGGGAAGCTATCAAATAGCAGTTGGGAAAGGAGGCAGGCTAATGGCTTCGAGGTATATTTTGGTATTATGCCAGCGTTCTACTTTTGTGCAGGCGGTTATCTATGATCGCAATGGGACGGTTATTGCACAGGTACGGGGGAAATTTAGTCAACTTTCCCCCAAACCAGGGTGGGTGGAGTATGATCCTATAGAGATTTGGTCGACCCAGATTGCCGCTGCCGGTGAAGCACTGGAAAAGGCAAACCTGCAGGCGGGGAAGATTATTGCCATGGGAATTACCAACCAGCGGGATACGACCATAGTCTGGGATAAAAAGAGCGGTGAGCCGCTTTATAATGCTATCAGCAGTTCATGCCGCCGGACCACTTCTCTCTGCAAAAAGCTCCAGGAGCAGGGGCTGGCTGAACAGATAGGCGAAAAAACAGGATTGGGCATTGAAACCGGTTTCTCAGCTCCGAAAATTGCTTGGATTTTAGATAATGTTCCCGGTGTCAGGGAAAAGGCGCAAAAAGGCGAGGCGCTGTTTGGAACTATAGACAGTTGGCTCATCTGGAAAATAACCGGGAAAAAAGTTCATGCCATTGATTATACCAATGCCGCCCGGACAATGATTTTTAATATTAATAACTTGAGTTGGGATGAGGAACTTTTGCGACTGTTTAACATACCTCATGGAATGTTGCCGCAGGTTTATCCTTCCAGCTTTGATTACGGGTTAACTACTAGGGCTATGTTGGGTGAGGAAATACCCATTACCGCTGCTATCGGTGATCAGCAGGCACTACTGTTTGGCCAGGCTTGTTTTGCGCCCGGTTTTGGTCAGGCCAGTTATAATCACAGCATTAATATAATGGTAAATGCCGGCGAACAGATTCCTCAAGCTGCCCCTGGCCTTTTGAGCACCGTAGCTTATGGGGCGGAAGGGCAAGTAAAGTATGCCCTGGAAGGAAGGATTAATGGCGGCTGTCTAGCGCTTAAATGGCTCCAAGACGACCTGAGATTATTGGCCAACAATAAGCAGGCAGAGGAATATGCACAAAAGGTAGCTGATACGGGCGGTGTTTATCTGGTACCGGCTTTCACCGGTTTAGACCTGCCTTATGGTGACCCCAATGCCCGCGGAATCATAGTAGGCATAAATCGAACTACAAAAAGGGAGCATTTGGTTAGGGCAGCATTGGAGGCTATTGCTTTTCAGACTCGAGATCTGGTGGAGGCAATAATCCGGGACGGGGGCATTAAAGTTAAAGGCTTAAGGCTCGCAGGTGAGGTTGTTGCAGGGAGTTTTTTGCCGGGATATATGGCGGATATTTTAGGAATCCCTATGCAAAGGTCAAGGAACATAGATCCGGGGGCTTTAGGTGCTGCTTATCTCAGCGGGTTGACCGTCGGCTTTTGGAAAAGCATGCAGGAAATTGCCGCCACTTGGAAGGCTGATGCTGAATTTAAACCAAGAGTTGGTTATAGTGAAAGGGAAGACCGGTATAAAGACTGGCAGCGGGCTGTGGAAAGGTCGCGGGATTGGTATACGGAGAAAAAATAGATGCCTTTAATACTTTTTCCGGACATTTTTCCCGGAGGAAGGGCAAATATCCCGGAGTATGCTGTCTAAGAATAGCAGATAGGGAGAGAAAGTGGTAAAAGAGAAGGGATTTACACAGAAGGAATATCTGGAATAATATGGTAATTAATTTGTATTCCGGAGAATGGAGGATACAAATTAATGTTTTATATAGGAAAAAATGGCTTGGTGTTGCTCATTTTAATCTTTTTGCTTTTGCCCGGTGGGGAAAATATGGAGGCCAAGGCAGCACATGAAATGGGATTAGGGATAGATGTGGTTGTAGAACCGGCTCTTAAACCCCTATTTTGCCACCAGCCAAATATTTATTGTCGTAATGGGTGTGTGTATGTGGTGGGGGAGGTAGAAAATACAGGCGCCTGCTCTTTATCTTGGGTGGAGGTAGAGGTTGAATTTTACGGAGCGCAGGAGCAGGTATTGGACAGGCAAATAGCCTATATTAAACACCTTAATTCCGGAGAGAAGAAGCCGTACCGGCTGCTGGCTTTTGAACCCGAGCCCATAACCGGGGTGAAAATTAGGCTTGGCGAGGGGTTGACCGTGCCGGAACAAGTCTTGCCGTTGGTAGTAGAAAATTTGGCAGTCAGTGCTGGCCCAGGTAATTTTTTGCAACTGACGGGACAGATAGTTAACAATGGCTCTGAGGTGATTGATTTTGTAAAGCTAACGGTCAGTTTCATCACCGGGACGGGGGAAATAGTTGATAGCACTTCTTTTTTCCTCAGCAACATACCGGCAGGTGGGGGAAAAGGGTTTAGTTTTTATAGTCAGGTAGAGGCAGGTTGGACAGAGGTCAGCATTAATTTTGATTAGAGGAGGCGTTCTTGGATGCCATTTAGCACTTGTCCCTATTGTGGTGGCCGTTCCTACTCGGCTGCGGTGCAGAAAACCTGGATTTGCCCTTATTGTGGGATCCAGGTGGAGGAAAAAACCGCCGCAGGCAAGAAAAGAGCAGCTGCTGTTGGCAATGTTTACAAATTATTTTGAGAATGCTATTATGAATAAAGGTAGACACTTTAACCACAAAGAAATTGTGGTTTTTTCTTTAATCAGGAGGAAGAAGCGGCAATGAAAATCGGAGAAATCGGTGAGGCCGGTTTAATCAAGGTACTGGCTGAGGAATTACAAACAGATGCTAAAGATGTGCAAGTAGGCATCGGTGATGATACGGCAGTTTTGGCATTGGATGCAGAACAGCTGCTTTTGGCTACTACGGATATGCTGGTTGCCGGCGAACACTTTCTCCCCGGTAAAATCAGCCCGCAAGCCTTAGGCCATAAAGCTTTGGCTGTTAACTTGAGTGATATTGCCGCCATGGGGGGAAAGGCTCGTCATGCCTTGGTAGCCATCGGTATCCCCGGTGATACGGAAGTAGAAATGATTACAGCTATTTACCAGGGAATGAAGAAACTTGCCCAAGAACATGGAGTTAATATCGTCGGGGGCGATACTGTCCGTTCACCGCAAGGGTTGGTGCTCAATGTCACCGTATTAGGCGAGGTGGAACCTGCCAACCTTACTTTGCGCAGCAATGCCCGGGTGGGCGATAAGATTTTAGTCACCGGCGACCTGGGCAGGGCTCAAGCAGGGTTAACCGTTTTGCAAAATGATAATTTACCGGTGGCTGAGCATCTAAAGCAGGCGGCCTTAGAGAAGCATTGCTTTCCTCAACCGCGGCTTAAGGAGATTGCAATCCTGCTGCAGAGTAAGGCTTTGCGGGCGGCTAATGATATCAGTGACGGTTTAGCTAAAGACTTGCGGGAGATTACTGCTGCCAGTCAAGTGGGGGCAGAAATTTGGCCGGAAAAGATACCCCTTCAAGATGCTACCATAAAGATAGCGGAAGCGGTGGGTGAAGAACCGCTTAATTTTGCCTTATATGGCGGTGAGGATTTTGAGCTCTTGCTGACTGTAAACCCGGCAGCATTGCAGCAGGTATTGAAATGCGGACGTGAGGCCGGTATTTCTCTCACCTGTATTGGGGAGATTAAGCCCGCCTCACTGGGTGTGAGCTTAAAAGGTCCCGATGGTAAGAGAAGGCTGTTGAAACAAGGAGGTTGGGATCACTTTCAGGAGGGGGAGCAAGTTGAAAATAAGAAGCAGCAGCCCGGAAGCAACTAAGCACTTGGGGGAAAAATTGGGCAGACTGTTGGGACCCGGCGATTTGGTGGCTCTGACCGGAGAATTGGGGGCTGGGAAAACGGCTTTTGTACAGGGAATAGCGGTAGGAATGGGGATAACCGCTTCGATCACCAGTCCTACATATTTATTGATTCAAGAATATCCGGGGCAGGTTCCCCTCTATCATATGGATGTATATCGTTTGGATGATCCGGAGGAACTGCTGGAATTGGGCTATGAAGAATATTTTTTTGGGGCGGGCGTGACTGTGATCGAATGGGCGGAAAGGGTTCAATCCTTACTGCCTGCTGCATACATGAAAATTGAGATTTATTATGACCCGGAAGGGGCAGAACAGGAGAGGATCATTGTTATTACTGCCCTGGGGGAGCATTACCTTGCCCTTTTAGAGGAGTTGAAAAAGCGATGTTAGTACTGGCAATTGATACCGCTACAGCTGTAGCCAGTGTAGCATTGGTGGCAGAGGGACAACCGGTGGCAGAAGAGAATCTGCATATTCCCCAAAAGACCCACTCCGAGCGCTTGTTGCCGGCTTTAGACTGGGTGCTTGCGGGAGCGGGGTTTGATATTGCTGCTGTAAACGCCTTTGCCGTATCTATGGGTCCCGGCTCTTTTACCGGTCTTCGCATTGGCTTGGGAACTGCCCGGGGATTGGCCCATGCCCTGGATAAACCTTTGGTGACGATTCCTACATTAGATGCATTGGCTTATAATTACTTTTTTCCCGGGGCTGTAATTTGTCCCCTTTTGGATGCGAAACAGGGTTATGTTTACACTGCTTTCTATCGGGGCGGCAATGAGGGTGTAGAGCTTGTCACAGATTATTTGGCCTTGACACCAGCTGAGATAGCCCAATATTTAGCAAAGGAAGAGGGGCAGGTTGTTTTATTGGGCGATGGGATTGGACTGTGTCAAGAGGCAATTTCTTTGCACGGGATAAGCTTTTTTTTAGCCCCGCCGGCCTCCCGTATGCCTCGGGCTGCCAGTGTAGGCATCTTGGCAACGGAGAGATTGAGGGCGGGTAAACAAGACGATATTTTTACCGCTAAACCGCTCTATGTAAGAAAGTCGGCGGCGGAAATAAATTTACAAAAAAAGCGGCAGCAGGGATGAAGGTTAAATATATTCCCGGCAACAGCGGCAATTTGTACACCAGGTATTTTTTCATTACTTATAGTCAACCTAGTTAAACACCGGCTCCATGTTCAGTTGCCGCCCTCTGCTTAAATAAACATTACCCGACTGGCGGTCATGCCAAGAGGCCGGCTTTGTTAAATGGTTTGCCTTGCTTGGAATGATCGGAGTGGAAGCATTTTTTCAGACTGGATGTCCATGTGGTTCATTATACGGCACCAAGATGTGTGGGCATCGACAAGTAAAGCATATTTTCAGGCGAGGGATTAAGGGTATGTTAAAATTGGTTGCAATGCAGGAAAAGCATTTATCCGATGTGCTTGTAGTGGAAGAACTTTGCTTTAGCAATCCTTGGTCAAGAGAATCCTTTTTGTTTGAACTACATGATAACGATTTAGCTTCTTATTTGGTTATGGTAGATGATGAGGATAGGGCTATTGCTTATGGGGGCATGTGGCTCATTGGCGAAGAAGCCCATGTGACCAATATTGCAGTTCATCCTGATTACAGGCGACAGCAGATTGGGGAAAACATAGTCCGGGCTTTGATGGTCCAGGCTTATGCCAGGGGAGCTAAACGCATGACCTTGGAAGTAAGGCGTTCCAATCTGGCTGCGCAAAATTTATATAAAAAGTTAGGGTTTGTTGGCGTCGGCTACCGGAAAGGATACTATCAGGATAATAAAGAAGATGCCCTGATTATGTGGAACAATGATCTGAGCAAGTGGCTCATATATCCCCGGGATTGTGACGATGACCAGATCTGTCACCGGAAGGAGTTAGATTAGATGTCTAAGCTAATACTTGGTATTGAAACTAGCTGCGACGAAACAGCAGTGGCAGTTGTGGAAGATGGGCGGCGAGTTTTGGCCAATATTATTTCTTCCCAAATAGAATTGCACCGGCCCTTTGGCGGTGTGGTGCCGGAACTGGCATCGCGACACCATTTGCAGAATATTAATATTCTAATCCAAGCGGCATTGCGGGAAAGCAGCGTCACTTGGGATGACTTGGCAGCTATTGCAGTAACCTATGGCCCTGGCTTGGTGGGAGCTTTGCTGGTAGGTGTAACTGTGGCCAAAGCCATTGCCTATGGGCGAAAACTGCCCTTGGTGGGAGTAAATCACCTGGAGGGACACATTTATGCCAATTTTCTTACCCATCCCCAATTGGAGCCTCCTTTTATATCACTAGTGGTGTCAGGCGGTCATACCGATTTGATTCAAGTGCTGGATTATGGTCAATATGAGCTATTGGGTCAGACCAGGGACGATGCTGCAGGGGAAGCATTTGACAAGGTAGCGCGAGTATTGGGATTGGGATACCCCGGGGGGCCGCTTGTGGATGCTTTGGCCAAAGAAGGCGATCCCCAGGCAATTGAATTTCCCCGGGCAACATTTAAAGATGCATCCTTTGATTTTAGTTTCAGTGGAGTCAAAACAGCGGTAATCAACCACCTTCACCGGGCGCGGCAAAAGGGAGATGCTGTCAATTTGGCAGATGTGGCCGCCGGTTTTCAGGCCGCTGTGGTGGATGTGCTGGTGGAGCAGACCCTTGCTGCTGCCCAACAGTATGGGGTAGAAGTAGTGGCTATTTGCGGCGGAGTGGCTGCAAACAGTGCTTTGCGCGCCCAGTTTATCCAAAGGGGTACGGCGGCAGGAGTGCAAGTTCTCTATCCGGAATTGATTTTATGTACTGATAATGCAGCAATGATTGCTGCTGTTGGTTATCATCGCTTGCAAGCCGGGAAAATTGCCCCCCTTTCCTTAAATGCCCTGCCAAATTTACCACTGGGACAAGAAGGGTATTAGCAGATTTTGTGGATGACCGGACGGTCAAAGGGTGTGGATAATGGGGAAAGAATTGAGGATAGGCGGGAAAACCTAGTTTCTCCTGTGGATAACTTTGTGGATAGTGTGGATATGTGAAAAAATGTTCGCTTTGCTGCCTAAAACTGGGTGTTCATATCTTATATTTTGACCCTGATAATTAATAAGTGTTAGCTTGGATGTGTTATTTAACCGCCGTACTCCGTGGTGAGTGGCAACTCTGTGGCAAAATAAATATAAGCGGTTGGGCGATCATGCTCATTCGCCGGCTTTATTAAATAGGTTGACCTGAGATCAGGAAAGTAACGCAATACGGGGTAAACATATTTTCATTCTTCCGCTGGTACCAATAATTATCGTCAGTTGGCCTATTATTTGCCTTAGGGGCTTTCGGTCGGTCAAGGGAGGGGAAATAATGAGCTTGGCAGAGCAGATTCAAGCGAAGGGTCGGCTCCAGGGAGAAATTGCTATTTTGCCGGTAGTTGCGGAGTTGGAGATAGCTCAAAAGGGAGGATACAGCCAGCATGAAGTACAAAAACAAGCATTGGCAGCAGGTGTTCTCCCGGCCCGCTACCTGCGAAATTTCGGCACCGTAGGTTTAGATGGCCAAAGAACAGCTGTTTGCCGCCTGTGTTGCGGTAGTAGGTGTCGGGGGACTGGGTGGTTGGGCGGTGGAACTTCTGGCCCGGATGGGTATCGGCCATTTGCTGGTGATTGATGGAGATAAAATTGCCGCCCATAACCTGAACCGGCAGTTGTTGGCCACCCAAAACAATTTAGGCGAAGCAAAAGTAGTTGCTGCCAAGGAAAGGGTGGCGGCCATTAATGGCGGTGTAAAGGTTGACATCCATCAGCTTTGGCTATCTGCGGGGAATGCAAAGGAATTATTGGCACCGGCCCAAGTTGTGGTTGATGCCCTGGATAATATCCCCGGCCGTTTTTTATTGCAGGATACAATCCGGGAATTGAATATTCCTTTAGTCCACGGTGCTATTGGTGGCTATCAAGGGCAAGTGATGACTATTTTTCCCGCTGATCCTGGTTTGGATTTAATCTATCCTGCCGGAAGAGCAAGTGGCGATAAGGGAGCTGAGGTGCAGTTGGGTAATCCTGCCGCTACCCCGGCCATGGTGGCAGCTTGGCAGGTACAGGAGGTTGTAAAGATTATCTTGGGGCAGGGAGAACTATTGCGTAATCGCCTGCTTTTTTTTGACGCTTACAGTGGGAGAGCTGAGGTATTTACGGTGGGGTAAGGCAGGAGGGAGAAATGGGATTTTCTGCAGCAAATGTTAAGCTCTTGGTAACCAAGATTAATACTTAATAATTAATGCAGGATTTTAAGTATGGAGCGATAAAATAATAAATAGATAACAATTTATAAGGGGGAGACTTTTTTGAAACTACTTCCTGGCTTAGTATTGGTTGCACTAATTAGCATTATTGCCCAGGTGCTCAATGCTTTCTATCAACCGCTTAGTGCCGTATTGATTGCTGTCTTATTAGGGGTATTGCTGAAAAACACAGCAGGTGTCCGTAAAGAATTTCAACCGGGAGCTAAGTATGCCGTTAAAAGCATCTTAAAGTTGGCAATTATCCTTTTAGGTGTGAGGTTAAGTTTTTATGATCTGATCAATTTAGGTGTTAATTCCCTTTGGATTATCGTAACCTGTATTTTGCTGGCCTTATCTTTAACCACCGGTATTGCCAAGTGGTTTAAGTTGCCGCCAAGGCTGGGGACGCTTATTGCAGTGGGTACGGCTATCTGCGGCAATTCGGCGGCCATAGCAACAGCCGGAGCCATTGAAGCTGAAGAAGAGGAAGTGGCTTTTGCTGTGGGGACGATTACTCTTTTTGGGGTGTTGGCTATTATTATCTATCCCCTGATCGGTAAAGCCCTTGCTCTTTCTGATTTGGTTTTTGGCACCTGGGCGGGAACTGCAATTAATGATACAGCCCAAGTAGTTACGGCCGGTTTCCTGTATAGTAATGCCGCCGGAGAAGTGGCTACGGTTGTAAAACTAACGAGGAATTTATTTATAGCGCCGGTGGTATTCTTTTTTAGTGTCATTTACGCTATGGGCAAAGCTCGCTCGGAGCAAAGCGTTAACTATGTTGCAATTTTCCCATGGTTTGTATTGGGCTTTTTGGGGATGGCAATGGTGCGTACAACTGGTATATTGCCAGCGGCTGTGATCAGTTTTTTAAAGGAGACTGCCGATTTTTTAATTTTAATGGCAGTAGCAGGGATTGGGCTTGGTTTAGATCTAAAAGCTATGAAAAAACTAGGTTTTAAGGCGTTTTATACAGGATTATTCGCCTCTACGGTGATGGGTTTGGTCAGCTTCTTCTTGGTTACCAGGTTTATATAAGTATTTGGCAATTAGTTTATCTGGCCGTATTTTGCTAAAAGGTTTTTTAACTGGGCAGCGAAGGAACGGGGGACAGCGATTTTTAGTTTAACTTGGTCAGTATAATTACTCTCCGTAATTTCCCCGTGATGCTGGGTTACAAGATAGTTGATTTGGTCTAACTGTGGATAATTACAGGTAAAGCATAATGTATGATAAATAGTTTTTGTGATCGTTCCGGCACGGTCAAGGGCGTCTCCGGCAGCATTGCCATAGGCGTCAATAAGACCTCTGACTCCTAGTTTTTTCCCGCCAAAGTAGCGGGTTACCACCACTGTTACATTTGTCAGCTCGCGACTTAAAATCGCTCCCAATATCGGTTTTCCTGCTGTGCCGCTTGGTTCGCCATTATCGTCAAAGTAACAGCTAGTTTCTTTACCGAGGCCGATTTGATAGGCAGAGCAGTTATGGGCCGCCTGTTTGTGCTTGTTGCTGATCTGGGCAATAAAGTCCCGTGCCTCTTTTTCGGTAGGGGTTTCTTGTACGTGGGCGATAAATAGGGAGCGTTGTATTTTGCACTCGGTTACCATTTCCCGAGCCACTGTTTTGTAAGTATCGGGCATAGTATCAACTCCTAGAAATTTGCACTCTTGCTTTAATTCTATCAACCGGGTTTTTAAACAGCAAGCCTTTGTTCTATTTTTGCTTAAACAGGCAGGGTAGATATATGGCAAATAATGCTGAGGGCGCACTGGCTGCGAAGCGTCTTTTTTTTTGCAGGCTATCCTATTTACCGGCTTCGGGAATTGCAGGATTAATGGCAAAGCGGCGGGTTTTGCCGGATAGCCCAAACAATTGATTTTTTATACCTTGTGAGGTTTGCCTGGGGCACACCTCTTATTATTGCGCCAAAAGACAACTTAGAATATTTAATAAAGGTTGGCTGCTCATTGACAGGCCAATGCCTGTGTGTTACATTTATATTTGGTATAGTTTGTATATTTGTGCCAGATGAAAGGGGGATTATATGTTTGCCCGCAAGGTAGAGCTACAGGGTCATATAATTGATGAACATATTTTACCCCGGGTTTTTGATGCAATCAATGCTTATAATGGTGACTATACTATTGAGGAGTTTATAGTGGGGCGCAGCAAAAAGGATACCAGTTATGCCTTGCTAGAAGTCCGTGCTCCTAGCTTGGATGTATTAGATAAGATTTTAAAACGGCTGCAGGCTCTAGGCGCAACCATTGTAGCCGAAGATGAAGTGCAGTTAGAGGCGGCGCCTCGGGATGGAGCTTTTCCGGAAGGGTTTTATTCAACGACAAATCTAGATACCTTTGTCCTTTTTCAAGGTCAATGGCTCAAAGCGGAAGGAACGGAAATGGATTGCGGCATTGTTATTGATTGTGACAATGCTGTCGCAAGATGTGTGCCTGTCAATCAAGTGCAGGCCGGGGATATGGTTGTGGTAGGGCGGAAAGGAATTAAGGTGCTACCTTTAGAACGGACCTACCGTAAAGAGACCTTTAGTTTTATGGGCAGTGCCGTCTCCAGTGAAAGACCTAAAGGGTTGTTAATTAAGGAAATCGCTCAGTATATGCGGCAACTAAAGCAAGATGGGAAGAAAATCTTAATCGTTGCCGGACCGGCGGTAATTCATACCGGAGCCGGAAAGTATCTAGCTCGTATTATTGAGGCAGGCTATGTAGATTATCTTTTTGCCGGGAACGCTCTGGCGGTCCATGATATTGAAACAGCTCTGTTGGGAACCTCCTTAGGCATATATCTTGATACCGGTGAAGGAGCTGCAGAGGGCCATGCCCATCATATGCGAGCGATTAATAAAATTCGCTTGGCGGGAGGGATTAGGGAAGCGGTTAAAAAGGGAATTGTTACCAGTGGTGTTATGTATACCTGTGTTACCAATGACGTTGATTTTATTTTGGCGGGATCTATTCGCGATGACGGACCCCTGCCTGACACCATCACTGATGTTTTGGTCGCCCAAGCTAAAATGCGTCAGCGGGTGCAAAACGTCGATCTTGTGATAATGTTGGGTACAATGCTTCACTCTATTGCCACCGGTAATTTGTTGCCGGCGCGGGTGCGGACAGTATGTGTGGATATTAATCCGGCTGTAGTGACAAAATTGGCAGATCGGGGCAGCTTTCAAACTGTGGGGTTGGTTAGTGATGTGGAATGGTTTTTACGAGAGTTGGCGTATCGGTTAGATATAAAATAGCTCCTAAGATTGATTACTTTTTGTGAGAAGAGGTGCTTTGTCAGTGGCTCACCATAAAAAGCTATCGGTAATTTCCCGGTACGAACAAATTGCGCTCGATTTAGCTTTGCGGATTATGCGAGATGAGTATCGCAAAGGAGAAAGGATTTCCGGGCGGTCAACTCTTGCCGGCCGTTATAAGGTGTCACCGGAAACTATTAGGAGGGCGATTGCGTTATTGGAAGATGCCGACGTTGTTGAAACTTTGGCCGGTACAGGAATTGTAATTAAATCGAAAAAAGCTGCGGAAGATTATTTTAGAGCCTTCCAAGGGGAAAAGGCGTTAGCTAATTTACATGGCCAGTTATTGAAGTTGCAAGCGGAAAGAAAGAAAATAGATCAAGAGATTGAACAGATAATCCAGCAGATGGTTGCTTATCTTTGGGGTATGATCAATAATCTCCAGTATCTGGAGAAATTTGAAATCCCTGAGGATTCCTGGCTGGTGGGTCAAACTTTGGCTTCTGCCAAACTGCGTAGCCTTACTGGGGCGACGGTAGTCAGTGTCGAAAGAAATGGAGAGGAAATTTATTCACCTCCTTCAAGCATGGAATTTATGGCTGGGGATCAATTGGCGGTAGTTGGCACCATGGAGGCCAAGGGAAAGGTGAAGGAACTTGTAGCTCGAAGTAGGAGCGTTAAAAGTTAAAGAGGATTTCGCTACTTAATGTTAAATATTAATGGATGTAGAATAATAGAAAAAGGAACTCCGGGCTGTATCACCGGCATGAATAAATCCCATGGTGGGCAGCCTGTGGGCATAGGTGGTGAAAGCCTACGGGAAACCGGTATGCCTCCCGTGTTGGGAAAGGAGTTGATTGGCAGAGTAGATCAGCATCCTTGCCAAGGGGATGCTGTTATTATTAAAGGAGGTATTAAGTATGGACAAGAAGGGGAAATTACTCCAAGAACTGGCAGCTATAGCAACGGATAAAAAAGTCAGTTGCCCGCAAGCACTGGCTCTTGCCAATCGTTTAGGGGTGAGTCCCTTAACTGTTGGCAATGCTGCCAATGAGTTGGGGCTAAAAATTATTGGCTGCCAGTTAGGTTGTTTTCGGTAAAGGAGATAAGCGCTAAAGAGGTTGGTAGGTGTGAGGGAACTTTTGCAGGTGGCGATAGTGATGCGACCGGCAATTAATTAAAGGAACAGTGATCACCTGTCCCGCTGGATACGGATACAGTGGATTTGTTGCGGACCCTTGGGAAAGGTCATTGCCCGATTGGGTCCCCACGGTGTAACACCGGAGGCTACCATGGAACATGCCTTGGCAATTTTATGTGGTGAGACCGAATGCGGTCAGCCTTCAGCTAAAATAATAACCCCTTTGGGGTTTTTGTTTTGGAGTTAGTAATTGTATAATTTTGGTTATCCAAGGAAAAAATATCTGTAGGAATTGGAGAAGGTAAATATAGCAAAAAATGGAGCAATATAGAGGTATTTTTCTTTAATAGTTATTAATTACTAATAAACATTGATAATAGCCAATAGCGGCATTTGCCCATCAGGCTGTCATTTAATATGATAAGAATTGATATTAGCACTCACTATAGAGGAGTGCTAATAAATAAAATTAAGCTATTAAAAGGAGGGTTAAGTGTATGAAAGTTAAGCCCGTAGGAGACCGCGTACTGGTCAAGCCAATTGCAAAAGAAGAGAAAACCAAAAGTGGGATTGTCCTCCCCGATACTGCCAAAGAAAAGCCGCAGGAGGGAGAAGTAATTGCCGTTGGCACTGGCAAAATGCTGGAGAACGGGCAAAAAGTTGCTCTTGAGGTAAAAGAGGGTGACAAAGTTATCTACTCTAAATTTGCCGGTACTGAGGTCAAGCTTGATGAAGAAGAATACTTAATTTTAAGTGAGCGGGACATTCTCGCCATTGTTGAATAGCAAAAAAACACAACAATGAAATAAAGGAGGGTTTACATATGGCAAAACAGCTTCTCTATAGGGAAGAGGCTAGGCGGGCCCTGGAAAAAGGGGTAGAAAAACTAGCTGCCGCAGTAAAAGTCACCTTAGGCCCTAAAGGCCGCAATGTGGTGCTGGATAAAAAATTTGGCTCCCCTACTATTACCAATGACGGTGTAAGTATTGCTAGGGAAATTGAATTGGAAGATCCTTTTGAGAATATGGGTGCTCAATTGGTAAAAGAGGTGGCAACAAAGACTAATGATGTAGCCGGTGATGGTACTACTACCGCCACCTTGTTGGCAGAGGCAATTATTAAGGAAGGGTTGAAGAATGTTACTGCCGGTGCCAATCCGATGATTCTGCGCCGTGGGATTGAAAAGGCTGTGGAGGCAGCTGTAGAAAGCATTAAAAAGAACTCCAAGCCTGTGGAAACCCGCGCTGCTATTGCCCAGGTTGCCGCTATTTCCGCTGACAGCGAAGAGGTTGGCGAACTGATTGCTGATGCCATGGAAAAAGTGGGCAAGGATGGCGTTATTACTGTGGAAGAGTCAAAAGGTATGGGCACAACCTTAGAGGTTGTGGAAGGAATGCAGTTCGATCGCGGTTATATTTCACCTTATATGGCTACCGATACGGAGAAAATGGAAGCTACCTTGAGTGAACCTTATATTTTAATCACTGATCGGAAGATCAGTGCGGTGAATGATTTACTTCCGGTTTTAGAAAAGGTTGTGCAAACCGGTAAACCCCTCTTGATCATTGCGGAGGATGTTGAAGGCGAGGCCTTAGCCACTTTAGTTGTCAACAAACTGCGGGGCACCTTTATTGCAGTAGCTGTTAAGGCTCCCGGCTTTGGTGACCGCCGGAAGGCAATGCTACAGGATATTGGAATTTTGACCGGTGGCCAAGTGATTTCAGAAGACTTAGGGCTAAAATTAGACGCAGTACAAATCAATATGTTAGGTCAAGCACGGCAGGTAAGAGTATCGAAGGAAGAGACCATTATTGTCGATGGTGCCGGTGATACCGAAGAAGTTAAGAAAAGAATAGCCCAGATCAGAGCTGAAATTGAAGAAACAACTTCTGATTTTGATCGGGAGAAATTACAAGAGCGGTTGGCTAAATTAGCCGGTGGGGTAGCTGTCATTGAGGTAGGCGCAGCTACGGAAACAGAACTTAAGGAACGGAAGCACCGGATCGAAGATGCTTTGGCTGCCACCAGGGCTGCTGTGGAAGAAGGTATAATTGCCGGCGGCGGTACGGTATTAGTTGATGCAATCCCGGCTTTAGATAAATTAACAGCTGAAGGCGATGAGCAGGTTGGCATCAATATCGTCCGTCGGGCTTTGGAAGAACCGGTCCGTCAAATTGCTACCAACGCCGGTGCTGAAGGTTCAGTTGTAGTTGAGCATGTAAAGGAGCAGCCTGTCAATGTGGGCTTTAACGCTCTGACCGGTAAATATGAAGACATGATCGCAGCAGGTATCGTTGACCCGGTTAAGGTTACCCGTTCTGCCCTGCAAAATGCCGCCAGCATTGCAGCAATGCTCTTAACTACCGAATGCATAGTAACTGATATCCCTGAAGAAAACAAAGATACGGGAATGCCTCCAGGTGGCATGTCGGGAATGATGTAATACAGACTTAATTGATAAGCGCCGTATAATTACGGCGCTTTGTTAATTTGGTTGCTTTCTTGACATGATTGGTTACTTCAGCTATATTCAGGTTGAGATCTTATGGGGAAATATTTACAAGGGGGACAATAGTTTGGTAAGCTCAACTTTTATTGACCAGCAGGTGAAAAAAATTAGGGCCCAGATTGGCACAGGACAGGCTGTTTGCGGTTTGAGCGGCGGAGTTGATTCTGCAGTTGCCGCTACCTTAGTACACCGGGCAGTGGGTGATCAGTTAACTTGTGTGTTTGTCAATCACGGTTTTATGCGGAAAGGGGAACCTGAACAAGTTCAGCGGACTTTTGCCCTGGAATTAGGTATGAATTTGGTTTATGTTGATGCTGAAGAACGGTTTTTACAGCGTGTGGCAGGAGTTACTGACCCGGAAGCAAAAAGAAAAATTATCGGAGCAGAGTTTATTCGCGTTTTTGAGGAAGAAGCCAACAAATTAGGTCGCCCCGGTTTCTTGGTGCAGGGCACTATTTACCCCGATGTGGTAGAAAGCGGCGTGGGGAAAGGAGCACGATTGGTAAAATCTCATCATAATGTAGGCGGCCTGCCGGAGGATATGCAGTTTGAATTGGTTGAGCCGCTGCGGGAATTGTATAAGGATGAGGTGAGACAGGTGGGTTTGGAACTTGGTTTGCCGGAGGAAATAGTCTGGCGGCAGCCTTTCCCCGGCCCGGGGCTAGCAGTGCGGGTTATAGGCGAGCTTACCAAGGAACGGCTAGACATTTTAAGGGAAGCAGATGCCATTGTGGTAGAGGAGATTAAAAAAGCCGGCCTGTACAGGGAGTTGTGGCAAGCCTTTGCTATTTTACCTGCTTTGCGTAGTGTAGGTGTTAAGGGAGCGGAAAGAAGCTACGGCTATACCATAGGAATCAGGGCGGTTACCAGCACAAACGCCATGACCGCCGATTGGGCTAGACTTCCGTACGCACTTTTAGCAACTTTATCAGAACGGATTGTCAATGAGGTGCCGGGTGTAAATCGGGTTGTTTATGACATTACCCCGAAACCGCCGGCGACGATTGAGTGGGAGTGATTCTAATATTTTAGCCTTTTGCACAAAATAAACTAAGTTGAAAAGATGAAAAAAGTGGTAGATAGGGTCATATAACAATCGATAATCCAGGTATTATCCCTGATTTACGGGAACCGGTTTTCAGACCAGAATTACAGCTTTCGCCTAGGGCGAGGTGCCCAAAATGCATTGAAACAATGCTGTCGGAGCTGTCGGAATGTGGATGACGGCCATGTCTATGTAGTAAATATAAATTTAGAGAAGTTCTTTGACAGTGTATATCAGAGCAAACTCATCGAGATACTGTCGCGTACAATCAAGGACGGCAGAGTGATATCCCTGATACAATCTAGTGAAATGGATGCAGATCAGATGGCGAACTGTCGCAAAGGCACATGGCGAGCGGCAATCATGCTAAACAGTGTGTTCACCAAGAAAGAAATAGCCAGCCTTGGGTTTCCCTCCATGGCAGGCTATTTTCTGCAACTATGTGAAAACTAAGGAACCGCCGTATAACGGACGGTATGTACGGTGGTGTGGGAGGTTGGTAGGTGAATTAATCACCTACCTCCTACCCGATTCTGTGTTTTTCACACAGTCCTTTCCTGATTTAACTATTTTATTCTTCTAGAATCAAAGGTGCTAATTCTGCATAGAGTGCATGAAGTTCCCTGACTTCCTTTTCCACTTCTTCACCAGGCATATACTCAACTTCTAAATTCATATTTGTAGCAAGAGTGTTAAATTCTTCAGTTTCGACAACCGCCTTAATAGAATCATGGATTTTTTGAATTCTGTCTTGGGGAACACCTTTTGGCGCTACTATAATCATCATATGAGGATGAGCAACCTCATAGCCTAATTCTGTTGCAGTTGGAATATCCGGTACGGCTGGTATACGCTCTTTTTCCATTGCAGCTAACATCCGTATATCGCCTGATTCCAATTCTGCATAAAATTCAGCAGGTTGACCGACTACATAATCTACATGTCCGCCGATTGCAGCAACTGCTGCCGGGCGACCACCATCGTAAGGAACATGAGTGGTTTCAATTTGCGCCACTTGGTTAAAATGAGCACCAATCATATGTTGCCAGCTGGAAGCTCCAGGGGTACTAAAGGTTAATTCTCCTGGATGTTCCTTAGCATATTTTACTAAATCATCAAGAGTTTGGAAGGGAGAATCCTTACGTACTGCAATAACATTACGTTGGCGTACTAGTCCAAGTATATATTCTACATCGTCAATTGTATAAGGGCATTCTAAAGTATTGGTTCGGAGGGAATAAGCTGCATACCATGATAAACCAATAGTATATCCATCTGGTTCAGCCTGAGCTATTTCAGTATGTCCTGGCACTGTTGCTCCACCGGGTCGGTTTACTGTTACTAAGCTTTGACCAAGATGTGGTGTTATTAAGCTGGAAATCAATCTTGCGGTTAAATCAGCAGAACCACCTGGTGCCCAAGAAACAATTATTTCAACGGGTTTATTTGGATATTCTTCTGTAGATTCTGATTTCCCTCCATTGCTACTAGGGGGAGAAGCAGGTTGAGAGCAACCTGCGAGAATAGATAAACATACTAAAAAAACTACACTTACTAGCCAATAGCGTTTTAGCTTGGGAAACAACATTAACCTTTTAACCTCCTTTATAAGTACTGAAAAAATACTGTAAGATAAGCTAATTTTTTATAAAGGCATTACCTCCCTTGTATATAGAGTAGGTTCTTGGAAACTGCTGATTTATTGGTAAAATGGCTTAATACTTATCCATAGTTAGAGTTATACATTCGATGTAAAGAACTATATCTTAAAAATATACTCCTCACTCTTGGCTTATTATGATAATTGTCAGTATAAATAAATATTTATAATTATTTATAGTCAAGTCCAAATTTGTGTGTAAATTACCTCGGTCATTAAGCAGTAGCTAATCAAACAATAGCCTAAGCGTTTATGCCGCGAAAGCTGTTGACAATGAGTACATGGCATGTTAGGCTGTTAGCCGGGCATCACCACTCCAGCGTAAGACTTCACCTCAAAGATGAGGGGGGATGGCCCTGATGCCTGAAAACATGCCATGGGAGGCTCATTGTCAACAGACCGTGGAATAAATGCGATTTCTATGCAGCAGTGCCAGACTTAGATTCCTTATTCTGCACTTGATAATATAGCTGCATATCAAAGTATTTGCGACCGGTCTGCCATTTCTCATCCTGCTCTATTAATAAGGCCCCCATGAGCCGGATAACGGATGCAGCATTGGGAAAGATTCGAATGACCCGTTCTCGACGACGAATTTCTTCATTCAGTCTTTCCACACCGTTTGTAGTACGAAGCCTCTTACGATACTTCAAGGGTAGTGCAAGAACAGCAGTAATATCATCAAATGCCTCGTCCAGGAGAGCTGTGGCTTTTGGTGCTTTGACTTCATACGTTTGGATAATATGGTCTCTGATTTTACGAGCGCTCTCAAGGTCAACAGCCTCATAAAGCTGGCGCAGCTCTTCCTTAATTTCAGCCTGCAATGCTTTAGGCGTATGATCCAGCATGTTCCTGGAAAAGTGGGTTTGACAACGCTGCCAACTAGCGCCTTGAAAATGTTTTCTAACTGCATTGACCAACCCTTTATGGTCATCAGAGGTAACCAGGCGCACGTTCTTTAACCCACGATCTTTGAGAGAAGAAAAGAACTCACCCCAACAGCTTTCTGATTCGCTATTTGCTAGCTGAAACCCGATGATTTCACGATAGCCATCTTCGTTAACCCCAATGGCAATCAGCATGCCTCTCGATTGTATACGTCCATTTTCCCGCACCTTTACATAGATGGCATCCACCATGAGAAAGGGATAATGGCTTTGCAACGGTCTTGTACGGAATGCTGCTATCATCGGATCCAGGTTCTTGCAAAGTTCTGAGATGGTCGATTTTGAAAACTTTTTACCACATAATTCCTCAGTAATTAATTCAACCTTTCGTGTAGAAACACCATTGATGACCATCTCCATCATAGCAAGCATTAATGCCTGTTCACTACGCTGATATCGAGCAAAAAGCTCTGTAGAGAACTGTCCATTACGATGCCTGGGAACCCGCAATGTGAGCGTACCAACTCGAGTTGTTATTTGCCTATCCCGAAATCCATTGCGGTATGCGGTTCTTTCTTCGGTGCGCTCATAGGGTTCCGCACCTATTTGCTCTGTAGATTGCGCCAAAAGGATCTGGTTGAAGATTTCCTCCAACAATTTGGAAAATGCTTCATCCCTACCATTTGATAAAAAAAGTCCGTGCAAAAGTTCCTCGGTTATTGTAATATTAAACTGAGCCATGGTTCATCCTCCTCGGTTTGGTATTTGTTTGGCAACTTATATTTAACCGAGGTATGAGCTTTGGCTCAACTTCTTTTTACACCATTATATAGACACAATCTTATTTATTATTTAACTAATTCTATAATTATTACTTATCACCTCTAATGTCATTTAGGCAATTTATACAAAATTATATCGATAAGTTATGGTTTATTTGTATATGAGCTGTAAAAAATAAAAGAACACTCTATTATTTTAGGATTCGATAACCTCTATGAAAAGGCGGGGTGTAGTTCTTTAAAATCTTTTGCATTAGCTCTTGAATCAAAAAGCCAAAGAATATCGACATCTGATTTTGATAGTAATTTTTTGTAGTCCTTTAATAAGGAAATATGTGATATTAGAGAATATATAATTTTTTCCTTTGTGGATTTCTGGAGGTTTTATTAGGCGTGGATGGAGTTTACTGGGAGTAATACGAACAATTAATATTATATAAAAGTAAATGTTCGGTTATCGCTTGACAGGTGCAGTAAGTATTGGTAAGATATGAATGTAGATATTGGCAAAAATAATGAAATAGGTTCTCTTATATAATTATATAATCCTGGGGATAGGGCTCAGGAGTATCTACCAGGTAGCAGTATACTACCTACCTATGAGGGAAAGTGTACCTAGGGTTCCGGCATTTATTATTACCGGTCCAAGTGGTACAACCTTATGGAAGCCCATAAGGTACACCGAAGGGGAAAAAGCCCAGGCGGGGAGGTTTCGCTCACAGTATCACTGGAGCAATACCCCCTGTCCGGGCATAATCTTTTTCGGGGAGGTGAAGCTAAGTAGCAGATGTAGTTGGATATGTCACTTTATTATTCCAACAGAACTTAATCTGCAATTTTCTTTTTATGCTTTATAACGTCGATTATGTTTAAGGGGGAACAATAATGCTGGAAAAAATGTTCCATCTCAAGGAAAAGAAAACCGATGTGCGCACAGAGGTTTTAGCCGGTGTTACGACTTTTATGACCATGGCCTACATTCTTTTTGTTAATCCGGATATTCTTAGTGCCGCCGGGATGCCCTTTGGTCCGGTAATGACTGCTACCGCCGTTTCTGCCGGTTTGACAACTATTTTAATGGGCCTGGTTACCAATTACCCCTTTGCGCTGGCCAGCGGTATGGGATTAAATGCCATGTTCGCTTTTGCCGTTGCTCCCGTTGCCGGTTGGAAAGCAGCCTTAGGTGTTGTCTTTATTTCCGGTATTTTATTTTTATTACTGGCCGTATTTGGCATCATTGATTATATTGACGCTGCAATTCCCGGTGGTTTGAAGCGGGCTACATCTGCCGGTATCGGGCTTTTTATTGCCCTGATTGGTCTTGTCAATGCCAAAATAATTGTCACTAATCCTGCCACACTTGTGGCTTTAGGCAACCTGCGGGAGCCGGAGACCCTGCTGGCCGTTATCGGACTGATTATAATTGCTGTTTTAATGTCCTTAAGGGTGCGGGGAGCTATTTTAGTGGGGATTCTCCTAACAACTGTTATTAGTTTTTTTATGGGGATCAGCGCGTTTCCTACCGGTTTCAGTGACATCATAGGTATGCCGGCCGGTTTGGGCCCTATTGCTTTCCATTTTGATTTGGCCGGTGCCCTGCAACTTGGGTTTATGACTGTTTTTGCCTTTGCCTTTGTCGATATTTTTGACACCATGGGCACCTTATTGGGCACAGGAGCCCGGGCAGGTTTTCTCGATCAGGAAGGCCGCCTGCCAAAAGTTAAGGAAGCAATGATTGTTGATGCCATTGGTACGGTACTAGGCTCCCTTGTGGGCACAAGTACTGTAACTACTTATGTGGAAAGTACTGCCGGTGTCTCCGAAGGCGGTCGCAGCGGTTTAACGGCTGTAGTTGTTGGTATTCTCTTTTTAGCCTCCCTCTTATTAGCTCCCTTAGCCGGTTTAGTGCCGGGGGCTGCTACGGCACCGGCTTTAATTATTGTCGGCGTGCTGATGATGGGTGCGGTAACTGGAATTGACTTTAATGACTTCACAGAGGCTTTCCCTGCCTTTGCCACCATAATATTTATGCCTTTTACTTATAGTATTGCCAATGGTATTGCCGCCGGTTTTATTACTTACCCCATAGTCAAACTGGCTGCCGGTCGTAGCCAGGAAGTGCATTGGTTTACCTATGTT
This sequence comes from bacterium, assembly GCA_050951765.1. Taxonomy (GTDB): domain Bacteria; phylum Bacillota; class DTU030; order DTU030; family JBMNJR01; genus JBMNJR01. The sequence continues at coordinate 180,859 of JBMNJR010000009.1, forward strand.
TTAGCTTTTATTTCCCTTGTTCACTTTGCAATATAAGTAAGATAATTTACTGAGTACAAAGAGCGCCGGGTGCAATAGTGCCGTCGCTCTTTTCACATAATATGGTTGGGACCAGGAAGGAGGTCATATGATGCCCGCCAGGATTCAAGTGGGTATTGTTATGGGTAGTGACTCTGATTTGCCGGTAATGCAGGAGGCGGCTAAAGTATTGGAGGAATTGGGGATAAAATATGAAATGGTGATTGCCTCAGCTCATCGGGTACCTGATGAAACTGCATCCTTTGCCCGGAAGGCAGCAGAGAGAGGACTGAAGGTTATAATTGCCGGGGCAGGTTTGGCCGCCCACCTACCTGGGGTGATAGCTGCCCATACTGTTCTGCCGGTAATTGGAGTGCCTCTCCAGTCCGGGCCGCTTTCCGGGGTAGATGCGCTGTATGCCATCGTACAGATGCCGCCGGGAGTGCCGGTGGCAACCGTAGGTATCAATAATGCTAAGAATGCCGGGATCTTAGCGGCACAGATTATAGCCACTGAAGATGCAACAATTAAGGAACGTCTGCTTGCCTTTAAGGCTGCGCAAGCAGAGAAGGTGAAAAATCGCAATGCCAAGTTGCAGGAACTTGGATATAAGGATTATTTAGCTGCCCGCTCTGAGATGATATAATGGGTAATAATATATATTAAAAGAGGGGGAAGTGGGAGTGGAAAAAGGGGCAATAATTCATGCAGGTAAAGGGAAAACTCTCTATGAAACCTCTGATCCGGATCTTTGTATCATGTCTTTTAAAGATGAGTTGTTTACACATATGGGGCAAAAAAGAGAAACTATCCCCGACAAAGGCATATGCAATGCTAAGATTTCTCGCGTCCTATTTGCGCTGTTGTCTGAGGTTGGCATTCCCAATCATTATCTGCAGCAGATCGGTGATCGGGATTTGCTGGTCCGGAAAATGGAAATGTTGCCGGTAAAGTTTATGGTGCGCAATGTAGTTGCAGGCAACCTAGCGCGGCTATTAGGCATGGAAGAGGGATTACAGCTTTTAGATCCGGTGCTGGAGTATTATTATCTGAACGAAAAATTAGGCGAGCCGTTGGTTAATGCTTCCCACCTACGCATTTTGGGCATAGTTGATGAAGGGCAGCTGCGGATTTGTACCATCCTGGCCCAACAGGTAAACTTAGTGCTAAAGAATTTTTTTGCCCGCCGGGGTATCCTCTTGGTTGATTGTCAATTGCAATTTGGTAAGATTGGGAAGGAGATTTTGTTAGGTGACGAGTTAACTCCTGATACTTGTAGGTTGTGGGATGCGCGAACCGGTGTGCGATTGGACAAGGATCGTTTTCGCCGGGAATTGGGCGGTGTAACGGAGGCATATCAGCAGGTACTAGCCCGGGTACTGGAAAAAAAATAAGGTAATTTATTTGTTTCAGGAGGGCAGGGGTGGAAGAAAATGCTAGAGGATGGTAAATTGAGGGAGGCCTGTGGGGTGCTTGGTGTTTTTAGCCCCCAAGGAGAAAGCGCCGCGATTACATATATGGGTCTCTATGCTCTCCAACATCGGGGGCAGGAAAGCGCGGGTATTGCTGTAAGCAATGGAGAAGGTTTAAATTTATTCAAAAATAATGGGTTGGTACCGGAAGTATTTAGCGAGGAAAACATTGCAGAACTTGCGGGGAATATGGCTATCGGTCATGTTCGCTATGCCAGTGGCGGGACAGGCAGCGTACTAAATGCAGAGCCTTTGTTAGTGCGCTACCGCAAGGGGAGTCTTGCTTTGGCGCATAACGGCAGTTTGGTGAACAGCGATTCTTTACGTTCCGAATTGGAACAGCAGGGTTCTGTATTTCAGACAGTTACTGACTCTGAGGTTATTGCCAGTTTAGTGGCCCGTAAAGATAAAAACGGAGTGGTTGAGGCCTTGGTGGAGTGTATGGAAATTCTCCGGGGGTCTTACGCTTTGGTCTTGTTAACTAAAGAAATGTTAATTGGGGTAAGGGATCCTTATGGCTTGCGGCCTTTGGTTTTTGGCTCTTTGCCGGGGGGAGGTTATATTATTGCCTCGGAAACCTGTGCTTTAGATACAGTTGGGGCTCACTTTTTGCGGGATGTAAAACCGGGAGAGATCGTAATTGTAACTGCGGACGGCCTTACTTCGGTGCAAGGAGCTCCTTCGTTGCAGCGGGCAGTATGTTCCTTTGAGTACATTTATTTTGCCCGCCCCGATAGTATAATTGATGGAAAAACAGTACACGTAGCCAGGAGCCTGGCCGGGGAGCGCTTAGCTGAAGAACATCCGGTTGACGCAGATATTGTGATTGCAGTTCCTGACTCGGGCCGTTCCGCTGCCATCGGCTATGCCCGTAAAGCCGGAATTCCCTTCGGAGAAGGGATGATCAAGAATCAGTATGTGGGCCGCACCTTTATCCGCACGCAGCAGAAGCAAAGGGAACAAGGAGTGCAGTTGAAGCTAAATCCGGTTCGTTCGGTGGTGGAGGGCAAACGGGTGGTTGTGGTAGATGATTCAATCGTCCGCGGGACCACCAGTAACCGGATCGTTAAAATGCTGCGGGAAGCGGGAGCGCGGGAAGTTCATATTCGAGTGAGCTCCCCTCCGGTGGCGTCCCCTTGTTATTATGGCATTGATACACCTACCTATGATGAATTGGTCGGTGCAAAAGCTAAGGTAAAAGCCATTGAAAAGCAAATTGGCGCAGACTCTTTAGGTTACCTTAGTCTAGAAGGTTTAGTAGATTCAATCGGTTTGCAAGCTACTGATCTCTGCCTTTCCTGTTTTACAGGCAAGTATCCGGTGGAGATACCTGCCCATAAGGAGCGGCAGGCGAAGGGGGACATAATGATGGAAAAAATCTGGCGGCAGATGGGTCTCAGTGATGAGGAATACGAACGGATTTGCACATTAATCGGGAGGGAGCCGGAACATTTAGAGTTGGGCATGTTTGGAGTTATGTGGTCCGAACACTGTAGCTATAAAAATTCAAAGCGACTATTAAAGAAATTTCCCACCACCGGTCCCCAGGTTATCCAAGGGCCGGGGGAAAATGCCGGGGTAGTGGATATTGGCGATGGGCTGGCAGTTGCCTTTAAGGTAGAAAGTCATAACCATCCTTCGGCATTGGAACCCTTTGCCGGCGCAGCTACCGGCGTTGGCGGTGTGGTAAGGGATATCTTTGCTATGGGTGCCCGCCCTATTGCTGTTTTGGGGTCTTTACGCTTTGGTGATTTGGAGGATCAGCGGGTACGGTTTTTATTAAAAGAAGCAGTTGCCGGTATTGCAGCTTATGGAAAGGGGATCAGTGTACCTGCTGCCGGCGGGGAAGTAAAATTTGATGCGGCATATCAAGGTAATCCGTTAGTAAACGCAATGTGCGTAGGGGTTGTGCGGCAAGACGCCATTGCCAAAGGTTTGGCTTTTGGAGTGGGGAATCCGGTATATCTCCTGGGAGCGAAAACAGATCGGGATGGGGTAGAAGGGGCAACCTTTGCCTCAGAAGAGCTGGAAACGGAAAAGGAACAGCGTTCCACTGTACCCCGGGGGAATCCGGAATTGGAAAAACGATTAATTGCAGCCTGTCTGGAACTAGTGCAACATGGCTTGGTGGTGGGGATGCAGGATTTAGGTGCCGCCGGGTTAACATCTTCTACTGCTGAAACTGCCAACCGGGCAGGTACCGGTATTGAGCTGGATGTGAACTTGGTTCCCTGCGCTGCTCCTGATATTACCCCTTATGAAATTATGCTTTCCGAAACCCAAGAGAGAATGCTGCTGATTGCGCCTAAAGGCAAGGAAACAGAGGTGGCAGCTATCTGTAATAAATGGGAGATAGAGGCAACTGTCGTCGGCAAGGTTACCGATACCGGCAACTTACGGGTTGTGCGGGGGGAGACAGTACTAGCCGATATACCTGCATCTGCTTTGACTGCAGATGCCCCGGTTTATCAACGTCAAGGGAAAAAACCGGCTTATGTAGAGGAAGTGCAGGCCTACACCGGAGAAGATTTAACGGAACCGGAAGATTATAACCAAGTCTTATTACAGCTATTGGCTGCCCCCAATATTGCTGACAAAGCTTGGGTCTTTAAGCAGATGGAGGAGCCGAAGCTGGAAACCATTTTGGTTCCCCCAGGATCTGATGCCGGTGTAATTAAAATACCCCAATCGGGAAAAGCCATAGCCATAACTATAGATGGTAACGGCCGTTATTGTTATTTGGATCCGTATCAAGGAGGCATGGCAGCTGTGGCAGAGGCAGCCCGGAACTTAGTCTGCACAGGCGCTAAGCCATTGGCCTTGACCGACGGCTTGAATTTTGGCAATCCGGAAAACCCGGAGGTTTATTGGCAGGTAGAGCAGATGATAGCTGGGATGAGTAAAGCTTGTACAACTTTGGGGATTCCGGTGGTCAGCGGCAATGTCAGCGGTTATAATGAAAGCCGTGGTAAAGCCATTTATCCGACACCCATTGTGGGTATGGTGGGCCTCTTGGAGGATGGTGTGCAAAATTTAACCCAGGGGTTTAAACAGGTAGATGACTTGGTGGTATTAATAGGGGAAACTTATCCGGAACTTGGCGGTAGTGAGTATCTGTCCACCTGCCATGGGATTATTGCCGGTAAACCCCCACAAGTTGATCTAGAACGGGAGTTAAAGGTGCAGCAATTATGTTTGGCTGCCCAAGATGCAGGTATTCTCAATTCCGCCCATGATTGTGCAGAAGGTGGTCTTTTGGTAACCATAGTTGAATCCTGCCTTACCGCTACTCCTAAACCCTTAGGTGTGGAAATGGAGCTCAATGAGGTGTTTCGTCCCGATTATCTGCTATTTAGTGAAAGTCAATCCCGCATTGTAGTTTCATTGTCGCAGGCAAATTTCCCTGTTTTACAAGGGCTGGCAGCAGAACACAATGTACCTTTGCAAATTTTGGGACGGGTTACTGAGTCCGGCTTACAGGTAGGTAGCAGTAGCGCTACTAAACCTTACCGCACACTGATCAATCTCGACTTAGACCAACTTCAAACGGCGTGGGCAAAGCTGGATCAGGTCTTTCAGGAATCTTAAATATAGGGGGGCAAGTTATGGCCGGGGAAGAGCTTACTTACCGGGTGGCGGGAGTAGATATTGATGCAGCCAATCGGGCGGTAGATTTATTTAAGCACCATGTGCAAAGCACGCAACGTCCGGAAGTATTGGGAGGGATCGGCGGTTTTGGCGGGCTTTTTCAACTGCAGTTAGATAAATATCGGCAGCCGGTTTTGGTAGCCGGCACCGATGGAGTAGGGACAAAATTGCGCCTCGCCTTCGCTATGGATAAGCACAATACCATTGGCATTGATGCCGTAGCCATGTGTGTCAATGATATCTTGGTGCAGGGAGCGGAACCGCTTTTTTTCCTCGATTATCTGGCAGTGGGGAAGTTGGAGCCGCATAAGGTGGCAGCGATTGTGGAAGGGGTGGCTGCCGGCTGCCGATTGGCCGGCTGTGCCCTTTTAGGAGGCGAAACAGCGGAAATGCCCGGCTTTTATCCCCCGGACGAGTATGATTTAGCCGGTTTTGCCGTAGGTGTTGTAGAACGGGAACGGTTATTAGACGGTACGGGGATTGTTCCGGGAGATGTGATTCTTGGTTTTCCCAGCAGCGGTTTACATAGTAATGGGTTCTCTCTGGCGCGCAAGGCCCTGTTTGACTCAGCCAAGTTTAAGCCGGAAGGATATTTCCCGGAATTGGGAAAGACCTTAGGTGAAGAATTGCTTACTCCGACCCGCATATATGTGGCGGAAATCTTACCGTTGCTGCAGAAGTTTACGGTTAAAGGTTTGGCTCATATAACCGGCGGCGGTTTGGTGGAAAACATTCCCCGCATCCTTCCCTCAGGCTGCAGGGCACTGTTAAAAAGAGACAGTTGGGCGATCCCCCCCATTTTTCAGCTAATTCAGCGGGTGGGAAAAATTAGCATAGAAGAAATGTACCGGGTTTTTAATATGGGTATCGGTATGGTGTTGATAGCCGCTCCGGAGGTTTGTACCCAGATCCAGAAATCATTGGCGCCGGCACCGCCGGTATTGATCGGTGAAATTGTTGCCGGCGACCGGGGAGTTGAATTTGGAGGAGGGGAGTAGGATAATGGAAAAGTTGCGGTTAGCTGTTTTGGCTTCCGGCCGGGGGACAAACCTGCAGGCAATCATTAATGCCATTGAGGCCGGGGAGTTAAAGGCAGAGATCAGCATAATTATCAGTAACCGTAAGGATGCCCCAGCCTTAGCCAGAGGGCGGGAACACGGCATTAATACTTATTTCCTCGATCCTGCTCTGCACAAAAAACCCGGCAGTTATGATCAAGCTTTAGTGGACCTGTGGCGGCAATACCAAGTTGACGTGGTCCTTTTAGCCGGTTTTATGCGCTTATTGGGCAAAGAGGCGGTTAAGGCTTACAGGCAACGGATTCTTAACATTCATCCTTCGTTGTTACCTGCCTTTCCCGGGCTTAATGCGCAAAGGCAAGCTTTGGCTTATGGCGTGAAGTTTTCCGGGTGTACAGTTCATTTTGTGGATGAAGGGATGGACACCGGGCCGATTATCCTCCAGGCTGTTGTGCCGGTGTTGGATACTGATGATGAGGAAACTTTGGCCAAGCGGATCTTAAAAGAGGAGCATCGTATTTATCCTGAGGCAGTACGGCTTTTGGCTGCAGGGAGATTAAAGGTGGAAGGCAGAAAGGTTAAGATACTTCCTTAGAACTGGGTAGAACAGGTGACCAGAAAGGAGTGTTGTTACGTGATTACTGTTAAACGGGCACTTTTAAGTGTATCCAATAAAGAAGGAATTGTGGAGTTGGCCCAAGGGCTGCACAAGTTAGGGGTAGAGTTGGTTTCTACAGGTGGAACCGCCCGGGCCTTAAAGGAGGCGGGGCTGCCGGTGCGTCCTGTTTCCGACTTGACCGGATTCCCGGAGATTCTCGGTGGGCGGGTAAAAACATTACACCCGGCTGTTCATGGGGGAATACTTTACCGGCGGGAAGATGAAGGGGACAAACAGCAGTTGGCTCAGTTGGGGATCGAGCCTATTGACTTGGTGGTGGTGAATTTATACCCCTTCGCCCAGACCATTGCGAAGCCGGATGTGACCTTGGCCGAAGCCATTGAAAACATTGATATAGGCGGGCCAACCATGATCAGGGCTGCCGCCAAAAATTATCGCGGGGTAGCTGTTTTAGTCAATCCGGTTCGTTACCGGGAGATATTACAGGAATTGGAGGAAAAGGGAGGCCTTTCTGAGGAAAGAACTCTCCACCTGGCAGCAGAAGCGTTTGCTCATACAGCCCAGTATGATGCAGTGATCAGTAATTACTTAGGTAAGCTGATCAACGGGCAAACAGACTTTCCCAGCCACCTTTCGCTGGTATTTACAAAAGTACAGGATCTTCGCTATGGGGAAAACCCCCACCAGCAGGCAGCATTTTACAGCGAAGCAGGGTATACAGGCCTTTCTTTGGCACAGGCTAAGCAACTGCAGGGTAAACCGCTTTCTTACAATAATATCAATGACAGTAATGCAGCTCTCGAATTGGTGCGGGAGTTTACCGAACCGGCTGTGGTTGCCCTTAAACATACAAATCCCTGCGGTGTTGCCATCGGGGAAAATATCGCTGAAGCTTACGGCCGGGCATATGCAGCTGATCCGGTTTCAATCTTTGGCGGTATTGTGGCTGCCAATAGCACTATTGATGGCGAAACGGCGGCGGAAATGGCGAAGATATTTTTGGAGGTAATTATTGCTCCCCAATTTAGTGCTGAAGCCTTGGCAATATTTAAACAGAAACCTAATCTGCGCTTATTGGAAATGCCGGCCCTAAAAACAGATGCCCCCGCTTATTTAGAATATAAACGGGTGCGGGGCGGGCTTTTAGTCCAGGATGCGGATCTTTTGGATTTAAATGCGGAACAACTGTCTGTAGTCACAAAACGGCGGCCAACAGAGGCAGAGTTAAATGATTTGCTTTTTGCGTGGAAAGTAGTAAAGCATGTTAAATCAAATGCAATTGTGGTCGCTTCCGGAGGAAAGACCCTGGGCATCGGTGCCGGTCAGATGAACCGGGTAGGCGCTGCCAAAATTGCTTTAGAACAGGCCGGTGCCAAAGCTGCCGGCGCAGTGCTGGCTTCCGATGCTTTCTTTCCTATGGCCGATACGGTGGAAACGGCTGCTGCGGCAGGGATTAAGGCTATTATCCAGCCCGGCGGCTCCATTCGTGATCAAGATTCGATCGAGGCAGCTGATGCTGCCGGGATTGCCATGATCTTTACCGGAATCAGGCATTTTCGCCATTCTTAGGCAGAGTGGCTAACCGGTTGAAAAGAGGTGAGGGGAATGAAGGTGCTGGTAGTTGGCAGCGGCGGCAGGGAGCATGCCTTGGTGTGGAAACTTGCCGCCAGCCCGCGGGTGCAAAAGATTTACTGTGCTCCCGGCAATGGCGGAACTGCTGCCATTGCGGAAAATATTTCGCTCCAAGCAGAAGACCTGCACGGTCTCTTGGATTTTGCCGTCCAAAAGAAAATTGATCTCACAGTGGTTGGCCCGGAAGGGCCTTTGGTGGCTGGAATTGTTGATCAGTTTCAGCAAAAGGGCTTAGCTATTTTTGGCCCCACAAAGGCGGCGGCAGCCATTGAAGGCAGTAAGATTTTTGCCAAAGAGTTAATGGTGCGCTACGGTATTCCCACTGGTAAATTTGCCGCCTTTAACAGCAGCAAAGAGGCACAGGATTATATTCGCCAGGTTGGTGCTCCGGTTGTGGTTAAGGCAGAAGGTTTGGCTGCAGGTAAAGGGGTGATTGTGGCCCAGGATGAAAAGACCGCTTTAGAGGCGGTGTCTGAGATCATCGAAGGCCGGCGCTTTGGTGCCGCCGGAAATCGGGTAGTCATAGAGGAATACCTGGAGGGGGAAGAAGTCACCTTATTGGCTTTTACTGACGGCAATACTATTGTGCCGCTGGTAGCTTCGCAGGATCATAAACGGGTCTTTGATCATGACCGGGGGCCCAATACCGGTGGTATGGGGTGTTATTCTCCGGTGCCTTTCTTTAATGAACAATTGGCGGCAGCAGTTTATGATCATATCTTAGTACCTACTGTGGCTGCCCTCAAAGCGGAGGGGCGACCCTTTACCGGGGTATTGTATGCCGGTTTGATGATAACAGAGAAAGGCCCGCAGGTATTGGAATTTAACGCCCGTTTTGGCGATCCGGAAACCCAAGTGGTGCTTCCCCGGTTGGAAAATGACCTTGTAGATGTAATGGAGGCATGTTTAGCCGGTCGTTTAGCTGAAACAACACTGCGCTGGCGGGAGGAGGCTGCTGTTTGTGTGGTTTTAGCTTCCGGCGGTTATCCCGGCACCTATGAAAAGGGGTTTGCCATTGGCGGGTTAAAAGAAGCTGCAGGAGATAATGTGCTGATCTTTCATGCCGGCACTGCTTGCGCCGGTAATAAAATAGTCACTGCCGGCGGGCGGGTTTTAGGTGTTACCGCTTTAGGGAAGGGAATTGCTGCCGCCAGGGAGAATGCTTACAAGGCGGTGGAAAAAATCAATTTTTCCGGCATGCACTATCGCCGGGATATAGGGATGAAAGCACTTAGATAAACAAAAAAAACACCTGCCCCGGTGGGCAGGTGTAAATTGCTGACTAAGTCGCTTTTTGGATGGTTGGTGATCTAGCCGCCTGGAGTCATGGTTCTATCCTTATAAAATATTGCGGGAATCCGGCAGGCGGCTGTGCCAGTGGGCGGCTTTACCGGATTGCCCAACCATTATTTTGTACATAATCTGCACCGGCTTAAGGGCCGGTTTTTTATTATAGGCGTTTACCCAAACTTCCGGGCAAGAGAGGAAGAGCAGCGGGAACCGATACTTGGATATGCGTGGTGGAAGCAAAAGTATATGTTCCGGATGCAAGTAATTAACTGAACTATTTATTGCACATTTTCCATATAGGCCGGTAAGATCACGGAAAAGGTGCTGCCAAGGCCTAGTTTACTATTTATTGCAATTTGTCCCTTATGCAGTTGCACCAATTCCTGCACAATGGCTAAGCCCAGTCCCTTTCCTTTTTGTGCTTTGTTCCTCGCTTTGTCTACTTTGTAAAACCGATCCCAAATATATGGCAGTTCCTCTGGCGGGATGCCAATACCATTATCAATGACAGAGAAAGTTATTTTACCATGTTTGTTAGTGCAGGTAAGGAGAATGTTGCCTCCGGCAGGAGTGCAAGCAATTGCATTTTCTAAGAGATTGATTAATATTTGATGCAGCCTGTCTCTATCTCCTTCAATGAGGGCAAGTTCAGGTTCACATTGATATTGAAGGTTAATCTCCTTTTCCCGGGCCTTTGACGCCATACTGCTTACAGCTCTATGGGCAACTGCTTTGGGTGACAGTACTTCCCAAACAAGGTTAATATTACCGCTTTCAATACTGGATAATTCCAGGAGATCATTGACCAGACGATTGAGGTGAATTGTATTGTCAAGGATAATCTGCAAATATTTTTCCTTTTCTTCTTCGGCAATAAATCCTTCTAAAATTGCCTCCACAAAACCTTGGATTGAAGTCAAAGGAGCTCGAAATTCATGGGAAACATTTGTAACTAAGTTTTGCCGTAAGACCTGTAGATGTTTTTGTTGTTCTACTGTTTTTTCCACCGCTACTACGGCCTGGTTAAAAGTGGCAGCTAATTCTCCCAGTTCTCCTTGGGCTTTTATATCAATGCGGCTGCGAAAATTACCTTTTACCAATTCGCGGGCTGCTTTGATCATGGCCTGAAGAGGCCGGGAAATGCCCTTGGCTAAAGAAAAGGCCATAATACCGGCAATTATAATGGCAAAAACACCGGAATAAGCGGTTAGTCGGCCTACTTGTGCAATTGTTGCCTGCACCCCTGTCAGTGGCGCTGTAACTGTTATAGCACCTAAAACATTGGGGGTTTCCGTACTCTCGGGATCTATCGGGCTTTCTGTGATCGGAATTGCCACTAATAACCGCTGCATTTGGGGGCCATAGAGTTTTTTTGTCAAGTTATTACCTTGCAGGATATATTTAATTTCACTCTCTTCCAAATCTATTTCCGGATCTTCATTACTCTCCATGGGGCTAGCCATAACAACTTGCCTTTTTCCTTGATTGATAACCGTGATTTTAATATTCATCGATACTGCCAGGGTTTTTGCCATTTTTTCTACTTCAGTGTAACTACCTGTTTTAAATTCTTGGGATAGCAAATTGGCAGCCTTTTCCGCTTGAGCTGTGAGTTCCCACTCCCGGGCACTAAAAAAGTATTTTTCCATGAGATAAGAAAGAAAAAAACCGATTGCCAACAGGGTAATTAGGATTACAACCAGATGGGCAGCCAGTATTTTTCCAAACAGGCTGCCTGGTTGCCGCCATTTAAGAAACATTTTGTTTCACCTCAAATTTATATCCTACACCCCAAACTGTCTGAATATAGGTGTGTCCTGGATCTACAAGCGACAGCTTTTGCCGTATTCTTTTTACATGCTCATCAATTGTGCGGGTGCCGCCAAAATAAGCATAACCCCATACTTTTTCCAGCAGTTGTTCCCGGTTAAAGGGCCGGCCGAGGTTTGTGGCCAAGATAACCAAAAGTTCAAATTCCCGCGGGGAAAAATCAACCTGTTGATCGCGAAAAAGAACGAGATAGCTCCGGGGTTGAATTATTAATTCACCAAATTGGAGGGTTGCATCGGGCTGATTGTAATCAGTTGTTCTGCGCATTAATGCCTTCACCCGGGCGAGGAATTCCCGCGGCCGAAAGGGTTTGGTAATATAGTCGTCAGCCCCTAATTCCAACCCCAATACTTTATCCTTTTCCTCTCCCTTGGCTGTAAGCATAATAATTGGCACACTGCGGGTTTCCGGGTTTTGCCGCAACTGCCGGCAGATTTCCCATCCATCCAGTTGGGGCAGCATCAGGTCTAAGATGATCAAGTTATAAGATTTGCTTTGTGCCAACTCCAACCCAGTTCGACCGTCATGGGCCAACTCTAAGGCAAAATTTTCTGCCCGGAGGATGATCCGTACCAATTCGCAAATATCAATATCATCTTCCACCAGCAGGGCGTTATGAGTGATTTCCATATTAGTGCCTCCCCGTAACACTATGCTTAGATTAATTATTCGGGGGCATATGGCCCTAAACCTTTGGTACTTTTTTGGATATTTATTAAAAAAACCTGGAAGCAGGGTATTTAATTAATATCTGCCGTTGACTAATTTCCTGTTCCCTAAAGGATAGTTTTCTGTTTTACTGGGAAGTGCATTGCTTAAAGGTAACAGTAAACAGGTCCAAATGGATAAAAATATAAGATCAATTATATGGTAAATAGAAAAGTAACATCTTTTTCTAAGTTGGGCGGTAATAAGAACGGTAATCAACATCATACTGGAAAAAATCAGAGCGCCGGTGGAATCCATTTTTGTCAACAATCCGCTTACATAAAGGGGCACATAAAAGGCCAGGTAATGAAAGATAAAGAGGAAAAGGGCATCTTTTCCTATCTGTGCCAAATAAGGGAAGAAAAATAATTTTCGCCGGCGGCATATAATTAATATTGATAACAAACAGAAACTAAGGCCGATTCCGAGAAGGAGGAAGGAAAGCGGGGCTCCCGGCCGTTTTAGCGGGGATATAGTGGATCCCATTAACAAGGCTATACTGGCGAGGGATAGTCCTAAACCCAGGTAAGCATAAGGAGAATGACCTAATTGGAGTCGCGGCGCCAGGTAAAAGCCCAAGCTGTTTAGAGTTAAGATGGCGAAAAGAGGGAATTGACCTGCCAATAGATCGTGCCAAAATGGAGGCAGGTTAAGATTGCTGAGCAGCAAATGAATGCTGAGGGTAGCCAAGGTTAGTTGCGGAAAATAACTATGAACAGTAAAAAAATGTTGCCGGCGGAGACAGGATATAGTAAAGCAGGAAAGGAGAAAAAGGGTAACTGCTTGCGCCTGCAATACCCCCCAAGCTAAAGATAAACTGACACCGATCAAAAATAATTTACTTAGTCGTATTAGATAATGTTTTTGTAGAGTATCGGGGTCTAACCCTTTTTTCAGACGTTTAGTTAAGGAAAAATACAAGGAGAAGCCTGAGGCCAAAAAAAAGATCGGAGTTGCTAAATCGCCTAAAGAAAGGCTTCCGAACAAACTGATGAGATCATGGGATGTTCCGGTATAAGCCCAGTGTAAGCCATGACTAAACACCATTAAGAGGACTGCTATGCCCCGGAGAGCATCAATTTCTAAGACCCGCTTAGTTTTGCCCTGCTGCAATTGCCTATTTATAGTCATAGGTCAGCCTCCTAAGGATATGTTTTTTCTAATTTAAGCTTAGCAAGGAAATGCAAAGTCGCTTTAAACAAGGTGTAAATAAATTGTCAACACAGAAAATTACTTAGGATGGGGTTGTTTGTAGATATAGTTGTTCCTGGGGGGAGGGTGTCATATATAATGGAAGTTAGGCAGGTTGTGGTCAGTGTGGCCGACGTTTTAAGGGCTCCTTATTCCGGTGCAGAGCGGTTGACCCAGGTATTATTGGGGGAAAATGTAAAGATAGAGGAATCGTATGGGCAGTGGTTTTTTGTCCGGGCGGCAGATGGTTATCACGGCTGGCTCACAGCTAATAGTATGGGTTTGTATTTTACGCCGGGATTAGCAGAGCTTGCATTGTTTATCAGGCCACGGGTAATTGTACAGCCGGTGGAAGGCCAATTAAATGAGCCATGTATCGTTTATTGCGGTACCTGTCTTGCTGTATGTGGTGTTATGCCGCCCTTTATCAAGGTGATATTGCCTTCCGGCGGCTATGGATGGGTATTGGAATCCTGTGTCAAGCGTTATACCCAAGCTAACGGCATACCTCGTGCCGATAGGGATCAATTGCTTAAATTGGGGAAAAGGTTTCTTGGCACTCCATATTTGTGGGGCGGGATTACTGCAGCAGGCGTCGATTGTTCTGGCCTGGCTTTTGTGCTCTACCGGGCTTGTGGTATGCAAATACCACGGGATGCCCATGAGCAGTTTTTGCGAGGGAAGACAGTGTTTGCCCCGAACAAGGGGGATTTAGTATTTTTTTCGGCTGCCGGTACATCTCTATTTCCAACCCATGTAGGGATTTTTCTGGGGGAAGACCTATTCTTGCATGCCTCATCTTCCTTTGGTGGTGTTGTAATAAGTTCATTACAAGACAGTTTTTATAAAGAAAGGTATTTAGGTGCCAGGAGCTTATTTTAGTTGCTAATAATTTAATCGATGGCAGGAACAGGGCTTTAGGCAGCGAATATGTCAATATACTAAAGGTTTGATTATTCGCACATATATGGTAATTAAGGGAGGTGGATTTGTGACCTTCAGTCCCAGGTGGAAAGATGAATTTACAGAACAGCTTTTTGCTGCCATATTAAAGCTTGAAAATAAGGAAGAATGCTATCGTTTTTTTGAAGATATTGCTACTGTTGGTGAAACTAAAGCCTTGGCGCAAAGGTTAGAGGTTGCCCGGATGTTATGGGTTGGATGCACTTATGATGAAATTGCGCAACGGACAGGGGTTTCTACTGCCACCATAAGCAGGGTGAAAAAGTACCTTTACTATGGTGGCGATGGTTATAAAATTATTTTAGAACGGCTCAAGCAGTCCGGGGAATTATTGCAGAGCGGAGAAGAATAGGGTTTTATCAATAACCTCCCAGTTAATGCGGGAGGTTATTTTGGATTAATGCCAAAGCATCCGTTGCCTTATTTGGGCTATCCGCCCGCCTTAAGCGGCCATGTCCGCGCTGATTGGAAAGGAAGAAAGTCCTTATCTTCCATATTGCTACCGGATCTAACTCTTATTTTGGGCAATAACCTCCAAAAGCGCGTGCCTTTGCAATAACCCAAACAATTGCGGTTAGTCTAAAGGATATAACCTCCGATCACGGCGGCAAAGATCAAGCTCTCTCCAGGATAAACCAGAAAGGAATCTCCTTAACTTTTGTCGAAAAGACATAGAAGTTAAAAAGGGGGTTAAGGGTTTGGGAGTATTGACAGGGCTTAATGAGAGGCAGCGGGAAGCGGTAGAGCATGGTTTCGGTCCCCTGCTGGTTTTGGCCGGGGCAGGCAGCGGTAAAACCAAGGTACTGACCCATCGGATTGCTTTTTTATTGGAACAAGGGGTAAAACCGCACAATATTTTGGCCATCACCTTTACGAATAAAGCAGCGCAGGAGATGCAAGCAAGGGTAGAAAGCTTAGTAGGACAGGTGGCAGCGGACATCTGGATCATGACTTTTCATGCTGCCTGTGTACGGATTTTGCGGCGGGAGGCAAGGCAACTGGGTTATAAGCCTGGTTTTGTTATTTATGATAAGACCGACCAGTTAAGTATTGTGAAGGAAGTTCTCAAGGAACTGAATTTAGATGAAAAGCGCTATATTCCCCAGGTTGTATTGGCCCATATCAGTAAGGCAAAAAACGAACTGGTAGATGCGGCGGGTTTTGTTCCCTATCTACTACGGACCGCCGGCTATACTGAAATTTATGCCCGCCGTTTAAGAGAGGTTTTTATCAACTATCAAGCCAAGTTAATGGCAAACAATGCTATGGATTTTGATGATCTATTAGTTAATGTAGTTACACTGTGGCAAAAATATCCTCATGTTCTCCATTATTACCGGGAAAGGTTCCGGTATGTTTTGGTGGATGAGTATCAGGATACCAACCATGTGCAGTACCTGCTGGTTAAGTTACTGGCAACTGAACACGGAAATGTTTTTGTAGTGGGCGATGATTACCAATCTATTTATGGTTTTCGGGGAGCGGATTTACGGAACATCTTGCATTTTGAACGGGATTTTATAAATGCCAAGGTTATAAAATTAGAACAAAACTATCGGTCTACCCAGAATATTTTAGCTGCTGCCAATGGTCTGATGGCTTATAATGTGAAACAAAAGGAAAAAACGTTGTGGACTGCAGGAATTAAAGGAGATAAAGTAAAGATTTACCGGGCGGAGGACGAACGTTTAGAAGCAGCCTTTGTAGCCCGCCAAATGCAACAACATTACCTGGAAGGCTATTCCTGGCAGGATTTTGCCATCCTGTACCGCACCAATGCCCAATCCCGTGTGTTTGAAGAGGTTTTGCGGGGTATGGGAATACCTTACCGTTTGGTGGGCACATTGGGCTTTTATGACCGGAAAGAGATTAAGGATTTGGTAGCTTATCTGCGGCTTTTGGAAAATCCGGCAGATGATGTATCCTTGCGCCGGGTGATCAATACTCCCCGTCGCGGTATCGGTGCCGTCACTATGGGGCGGTTGGAGGCTTATGCCAGGTTGCGGAATTTAACGATGGCGGAATTGTTGTACAATGGGGAGAGAATTCCCGGTGTCAGCACAAAGGCGCAGGTGGCCTTGCAGCAGTTGGGGCAAACCTTAAAGCATTTGCAAGAACTTGCCCAAAGCGATACTGTATCGGCGCTGATCCCGGGAGTATTGACCATGACCGGTTATCGCCAGGAGTTGGAACAGGAGCATACATTGGAAGCACAGACCCGGTTGGAGAACCTTGAAGAATTCATTTCTGTGGCTCGAGAACAAGAGAGGTGTGGGCAAAGAATTAGTTTGGAGGATTTTCTGGCCGGGGTAGCTTTGATTTCCGATACGGACACCTTTGCCGCAGGGGAAGAGGCGGCAGTGATGATGACTGTGCATAATGCCAAAGGGTTGGAATTTCCCGTGGTATTTTTAGTTGGTATGGAAGAAGGTATTTTCCCCCACTGTCGCTCCTTGGAACGGGAGGAAGATTTGGAAGAGGAGCGGCGGCTTTGCTATGTAGGGATAACGCGGGCGCAAAAACAGTTGTATATGCTTTGTGCCCGGAGGCGGATGCTTTATGGCCATGACCAGTATAACCTGGCTTCCCGCTTTCTGCAGGAAATTCCCCCTGAGGTGCAGGAGGAAGTGGACGCAGGGGGATATGGAATCGGTGGCTCAATTGCCCGGAGGACAAATTTTCAGCCGGCGGTACAGCCTTGTTATGCCCCCGGTGACAAGGTACAGCATAAGTCTTGGGGCATGGGAACAGTGGTTTCCCTGGGCGGGCAGGGGGAAGATATGATGATTACAGTTGCTTTTCCCGGCCGCGGCATTAAGACATTAATGCTCGCTTATGCCCCCTTGGTAAAGGTAGACCTGAACAATTGAAATTTTGGTTAAAATTGGGGATAATAGGTAATAGTAAGTGAAACAAGATTTTTCAGGGAGAGGATGACAAAAGTGGAACCGATGCAGCGGATTAAAGAGTTGCGGGAGTTATTGGCATATCATAATTATCGCTATTATACCCTCGATGACCCTGAACTCAGTGATGCCGAATACGATCGCTTGCTGCGGGAGCTGCAGGACTTGGAAAATGCCTATCCGGAACTAATTACTCCTGATTCTCCTACACAGCGGGTAGGGGGGGAGCCTTTAGCTTATTTTGCCGTAGTGGAGCACCGGGTGCCGCTCTTGAGTTTGGCCAATGCATATAGTGAACAGGAATTATGGGAGTTTGACCGGAGAGTACAGGAATCGGCGGCGGGGGAACCGGTGCAGTATGTAGTGGAGCTAAAGATTGACGGCCTGGCAGTGGCTCTTACCTATGAAAAGGGAATTTTTGTGCGCGGCGCCACAAGAGGGGACGGTTTTCGCGGGGAGGATATCACAGCTAACTTAAGGACCGTTAGGTCATTGCCTTTGCGTTTGCAGGGCCAGGCGCCGGAACTGTTAGAAATAAGGGGAGAAGTATTTATGCCCCGGGAGGCTTTCGCCCGCCTGAATAAAGAACGGGCAGAAAAAGGAGAACCCCTTTTTGCTAACCCACGGAATGCCGCAGCTGGATCCGTGCGCCAGCTAGATAGCCGGATTGCCGCTGCCAGGAGGTTGGATATTTTTGTTTATGCCATTGGCTATGCCCAAGGACGGGAGTTTAAGACTCACCAGGAAGTATTGGCGTATCTTGCTGAGATCGGCTGTAAAGTTAATACCAATAAAATTGTTTGTGATGACATGCAAGCTGTGATTGCATTTTGTAAAGAATGGAGTGGAGAACGGCGGCAACAGTTACCGTATGATATTGACGGTTTAGTGGTGAAAGTAAACTCGCTCCAACTGCAATCCCAATTGGGGGCTACTGCCAAGAGCCCCCGCTGGGCGATTGCCTACAAATTTCCCGCGCAGCAGGCGGTAACCACCCTGCGGGAGATTATTACCAGGGTTGGCAGAACCGGGGTACTGACGCCCACGGCAATATTTGATCCTGTAGAATTGGCCGGTTCTACTGTAACCAAGGCAGCACTCCATAATCTGGACTATATTCGGGAAAAGGATATAAAAATAGGGGATCAAATTGTGGTACAAAAAGCAGGCGACGTTATTCCGGAAGTAGTTGCAGTATTAAAAGATAAACGTACCGGAACTGAAATCGAATTTGTCATGCCGGAACGATGTCCTGTCTGCGGGTCAGAGGTGGTTCGTTTGCCGGGGGAAGCTGCCCATCGTTGCACAGGCTTAGCTTGTCCGGCCCAATTGCAAGAAGGTCTTATTCATTTTGCAAGCCGGAATGCAATGAATATCGATGGCCTGGGTCCGGCTTTAATCAGCCAGCTGACAGAAAAAGGTTTAGTTAAGAATCCGGCAGATCTCTATGGCCTGACTTTAGAACAGTTGCTGCAACTGGAACGGGTCGGTGAAAAATCGGCACAAAATCTTTTGGCCGCTATTGCTGAAAGCAAGCAAAACCCTTGGGATCGACTTTTATTTGGCTTGGGGATAAGGTTCGTTGGCAGCAGGGTGGCGCAGATATTAGCTGAACACTTCCCTGATCTGCAAGCGCTAATGGCAGCAAGGGAAGAAGATCTGCTGGCGATTCCGGAGATCGGCCCCCAAATAGCTGCCAGCATCGTTAGTTTTTTTGCAGAACCGCAGAATCGGTCTGTGGTGGCAGCATTACAGGAGTATGGGGTTAATATGGGCAATAACAAGGAAGAGAAAGCTGCGGAGACGCTTCCTTTGGCGGGTAAGACCTTTGTTTTAACCGGCTCCTTAGCAAAACATTCCCGGTCGGAGGCAACTGCTCTGTTGCAGAAGCTGGGAGCAAGGGTAGTTGGCAGTGTCAGTAAAAATGTGGATTATGTTGTGGCCGGCGAAAAGCCGGGCAGTAAATTGGAACGGGCGCAAAGTTTGGGAGTAAAAATTCTTACTGAGCAGGAGTTTAGCGACCTATTGGCGCAAATCAAATGTAATTACGTGCAAATGGAGGGAATAACTTGTATTGTTCTCCCCGTGTACGTGTTAAAATGACTTGTTAAGGTTGTTAATTTCGCTGGTGAATGGTAGTCAAGTTAAGTGGGCAACCGCTAGTCACTGGCCGCCGGCCACCAGCTGCTTATATTTCAGACGAGGTGGTGAATAAAGATGAAATTAACCCAGGAGCAGGTGGAGTATGCAGCAGAATCAGCGCGATTGGAATTAACCCAACAGGAAAAGGCTCAATATATCACTGAATTAGGTCAGATATTAAATGAGGCGGAAAAGCTGCGCGAGGTGCCTTTAGATGAAGTCCCTCCTACCTTTCACGTCTTATCATTGACCAATGTATTGCGGGAGGATCAGCCGCAAGAATCTCTTGCTCCCGGAAGTAGCCCTAGAAAACGCCCCTGATGCCGCGAAGGGTTGTTTCCGTGTCCCCAAGTTAATTGAAGATTAGTTTTGATCTTGATGTTTAGGGAGGGAGGTTATTATGAGTTTAATCGATCTGAATGTGGGAGCGATCCAAGAAGCATTGCGAGCAGGGACAATAAGCGAAGCAGAATTGGTACAGGCTTATTTGGCACACCTGGAAAAGATGGAAGCCTCATTAAACGCTTTTATCACTATCACCTGTAAGGAAGCCATGGTGCGGGCGCGGGAATTGGAGCGGTTAAGAAAAACCGGGAAGATGGACGCACCTTTATTTGGTGTCCCTTTTTCCCTGCAAGACAA
Source organism: bacterium (assembly GCA_050951765.1). Lineage (GTDB taxonomy): Bacteria > Bacillota > DTU030 > DTU030 > JBMNJR01 > JBMNJR01. The sequence goes on from JBMNJR010000009.1 coordinate 200,939, forward strand.
CCTGTGTACTGCAGGGATACATACTACCTGTGCCTCCAAGATGTTGGCTAATTTCATTCCCCCGTATAATGCTATCGTTTACGAACAAATACAGGCAGCCGGCGGTGTATTGTTGGGGAAGAATAATATGAATGAATTTGGGATGGAAAATGCAGCCCCTGCTTTGACTAAAGAACCTGTTAACCCGTGGGATGAGAGTCGGGCGGCAGGTGACGGTGCGGCGGCAGCAGTGGCAGCCAAACAAGTTGTATTTGCCCTTGCTTCCGATACAGGCGGCTCTTTGCGGCAGTCGGCAGCATATTGCGGGGTTGTCGGTTTGAAGCCGACCTACGGGCGGGTTTCCCGGCATGGATTAATTTCCTTTGCCTCATCATTAGTTCAGGTGGGCTGTTTAACCGGAAATGTTGCCGATAGTGCTACGGTGTTGCAGGTTTTGGCAGTGCCGGACGCAAAGGACAGTACTACCGGCGCGCAACCGGTTCCCTCCTATCAAGATTTTTTAACTCAGGGAGTTAATGGTTTGCGGGTGGGTCTACCGCAGGAATATTTGGCCGGTTTAGACGCAGGTGTCAAAGCAAGGGTAAAACAAGCTGCTGCTACACTGGAAAAGTTAGGTGCAGTGGTTGAGGAAATCAGTTTGCCCCATAGCGGTTATGCTGTGCTTACCTATCAGCTCCTCAGTGCAGGCGAGGCATTTTCCGACCTATCTAACTTTGATGGAGTTCGTTTTGGGCTCCGGGAAGAAGGGAAAAATCTCCACGATATGTATCGTAAAACCCGCACTGCCGGCTTTGGAGCCGGCGTGCGCCGTAACATAGTTTTGGGCACATTGATTTTATCTGCAGATTTTTATGCAGACTATTTCCTCACGGCGCAGAAGATGAGAACATTGATTTGTCAAGATTTTCAACAGGTTTGGGATCAATATGATCTTGTCTTGGGGCCAGTAACTGCCGGCATAGCGCCTGTTCGCTCAGATACAAGATGGCAGAATGAGCAAGACATTTATCAAGACAGCCGTTTTACCTGTGCCGTGAACTTAGCGGATTACCGGCTTTAGCGCTTACCGTGGGGGCAAGTGCAAGGCATGCCGGTAGGAGTACAGCTAATTGGCAAACCATTTGCGGAAGGTACCTTATTACAGGCAGCTGCTGCGTTGGAGCAAAGTTTAGCTGTGTGAATTTGTAGCTAATTGTTATGTGGAGGTGAGATAATGCGTGAATTTGAACCGGTTATCGGCCTAGAAGTTCATGTGGAACTGCTGACAGATACGAAAATTTTCTGTGGCTGCAGAACTGATTTTGGGGCGAAACCCAACAGCCAAATCTGTCCAGTATGTCTCGGTTTGCCAGGGGCAAGGCCTGTTCTTAATCAAAAGGCGGTTGAATATACAATTAAAGCAGCTTTAGCCCTAAATTGTGAAATTGCCACTTACCCCACTTTTGACCGGAAAAATTATTTCTATGCCGACTTGCCCAATGGTTATCAAATATCCCAGTATTTCCGGCCCATGGGTACCAATGGCTATGTGGAAATAGAGGTCAATGGCGAGAAGAAGCAAGTGGGCATAAGGCAAATTCATCTGGAAGAGGATACCGGTAGTTTGACCCACGCAGCGGGAGATATCGCTTCATCTGAACAGAGCCTGGTTGATTTTAACCGGGCGGGTGTCCCGCTGATGGAAATAGTCACTAAACCGGATATTAGATCAGGGGAAGAGGCGCGGATCTTTTTGCAAAAACTGCGGACTATCCTTCGTTATGCCGGGGTTTCTGACTGCAAAATGGAGGAAGGCTCCATGCGGTGTGATGCAAACGTTTCTATCCGGCCCCGGGGCAGTGAAGTTTTTGGCACCAAAACGGAGATCAAGAACATGAACTCAACCCGCTCTGTACAAAGGGGAATAGAGTATGAGATTCAGCGGCAGATAGAGCTGGTAAACCAAGGGGAAGAAGTCATTCCGCAAACCCGCCACTGGGATGAAAATAACAATATAACTATAGCCATGCGGAGCAAATATGTTGCTGCCGATTACCGTTGTTTCCCTGATCCTAATGTGGTGCCATTATACAATGATCCCGCTTGGGTGGAAACCATCAGGCAGTCTTTGCCGGAAATGCCTGATGCCCGCTATCAACGGATGGTGGAAGCAGACGGCTTACCGCAAGACGATGCGGAGATTATTGTGGCTGAAAGAGAGCTGGCTGATTTCTACGCTGCAACGACAAAATTATATGCTAAACCAAAACAGGTGGCCAATTGGATAACAGGAGAGCTCTTGCGGTTGCTAAAATTGGAAAACAAAGAGGAAGGCGCAATTCCCATTACCCCGGAAAATTTGGCAGACTTGTTGAAGTTGATTGATGCAGGCATAATCAGCGGGAAAATTGCCAAGACCATTTTTGCGGAAATGTTTAGCTCCGGTAAAGATCCCGGCATAATTGTAAAGGAGAAGGGTCTAACGCAGATTACCGATGAAGGTCAACTGGAAGAAATCGTGAGCAAAGTCTTGGCTGATAATGTTCAGTCAGTGGAAGATTTCCGGGCTGGGAAGGAACGAGCCTTTGGTTTCTTGGTTGGTCAGGTGATGAAGGAAACCAAAGGCAAGGCTAATCCGCAGCTGGTGAACAAGTTATTACGGGAAAAGATCGGTTAGTTTAAAACTATTTTGGCGGAGGCATAATAGCTTCCGCTATTTACTTTTCTAATAGTATTAAGTGGTTATGAGACTGCACAGCGAGGAGTACTGTGATTTTTCTTTCCCTAAGGATGTTGTAATATTTTCGCAATTAATCTATAATTAACCAATGAAACTTGATAGATAAAAAAATTGCTTAGCAGTGGATGTTCCTGTGCAGCGGTTTAGGGTGTAAAGCAATGATTACAGTTTGCGTGCTGAACGTCCGGAAGAAATTAGCGAAAGGAGAGGGAAAGCTTGAGTAGTCTTATTTGGATTTTTATTCTTTTTTCTGCAATAATGCCGGCTATTAAACAACGGCAACTGGAAATACAGCGGATCAAGCTTATTCGGCAATTTGAAAAAAAGCGGGGCTCCCGACTCATTACCATTATCCATCGCCAGGAATCAATAAACCTCTTTGGTATCCCCTTGTCACGATACATAAATATAGAAGACTCGGAGCAGGTGTTAAGAGCCATACGCCTTACTCCTCCCGATATGCCGTTGGATATTCTCCTGCACACTCCAGGCGGGTTAGTGCTGGCAGCGGAGCAGATTGCCCATGCCATTCGTAAGCATACAGCTAAAGTAACAGTTTTTGTTCCTCATTATGCCATGTCCGGGGGCACGCTTATAGCCTTGGCTGCTGATGAGATTATTATGGATGTCAATGCGGTATTGGGGCCTGTTGACCCTCAACTGGGGAACTACCCCGCTGCTTCTATCCTGCGGGCTGCAGCACAAAAGACACCTGATGAGATAGATGATCAAACATTGATTTTAGCTGATGTGGCTGCAAAGGCCATGGTGCAGATGAAGGATTTGGTTTTTGAAATCCTTAGTGAAAAATTACCTGCTGCCAAAGCTGAAGAATTGGCGCAGCAGCTTACAGAGGGACGTTGGACCCATGATTATCCAATTACCTGTGAGAAATTGGGAGCCATGGGAATCAATTTTTGTGGTGAGCTGCCGGAGGAGGTCTATACATTGATGGATTACTATCCGCAACCGCCCCAGCGGAGGCCTTCAGTGCAATATATTCCCGTCCCCTACCAGCGGGAGAAAGGATAAAGGGGTACTAAATAGCGCTCTGTTCAGTGGCCACAAATGGATTGTTTCCTTGTTGCCAAAAGCGGCTGTTTTGCGACGAGAATTATCTCGTTATGGGACAGCCGCATAATTATTTCTAAGAACATGAAAGCGCATAGTTCCACAGGGAAGGGGATAGATTAAAAAGGAGGGTTTAAGGTAAGGAGGGTTATAAATATTGCAGGAGCAGGAACAGGCATTGGTGCAGGGAGGGCAGTTGCTGCAACTTAAACAGCAGTTAGATAGCCTCTATGAACAGTTTCAAGATCAGCAGGTGGAAAATGATCAGCAATTGCAGCAGATTCTTGCCCAGGGCAATACATGCTTAAAAAGCGCGCAAGCGCTTGGGGAGCTGGAGGCCATCTTGAAGCAATTAAAATATGAACTGACCGTTAAAGGACAAGGGAAAAATGCCCTGCCCAATGAGCAGCTAACAGAACTGGCCGGTGATTTGCAACAAAGATTGAGAGTGGAGGAAGCCAATCTGCGGCAAGAATACCAAAAGTCGCTGCAACAGGCGGTATCCTCATTGCTGCGGGGAATGGAGATTATGGGCGATATAAACAGGTTGCGGCAAATTTATCAGTCAACTAAAGAATGTGAAGAAATGCTGCAAAAAATCAGCGGGCAAAGCCAGGCAAACAAAAGGGGGGTCACTGATGTGGGAAGCTATATCCAATGAGCGGTTGTTTAATGTGGAACTGTCAGATTTAACACTTTTATTGCGGGCATTAATCCTTTTTATCTTGTGCTTAATTGCAATCCGGTTTATGGGTAAAAGGACAATTGCCCAATTGTCTCCCTTTGACTTATTAAGTATTATCATTCTCGGCTCTGCGGTTGCAATACCTATGGAAGATGAAAAAGTGCCTTTTGTGCATGGGTTGATTCCCATTATTTCCATCACCTTGGCCAATTACCTGCTCCATTGCGTGATCATGCGCAACCGGAAAATTGAAAACTTTTTGCAAGGCACTCCCAGTGTGCTGGTTGAAAATGGAGAGGTCTTATTAAAAAACTTAAAAAAAGAACGGATGACGCTGGCTGACTTAAATATCCTTTTACGGGAAAAAAACATTCGCAATATTAATGAGGTGCAAGAGGCAGTTTTAGAACCTAATGGCCAACTAAGTATCATAAAAAAAGAAGAGGAAGAAACAGTGACAGTAAAGGATTTAGGTTTAGAGCCGTCTGCCGGCCTTTTTCCGTCGGTAATGGTGGATAACGGTAATGTTGTATATGATAACTTGGCTCGGAGCAGGTTGAGTATTGCCCAGTTGTTGTCTGCAATCCGACAGCGGGGAGCGGACGGCATCCAGGGGATAGCCCGGGTGACCTTGGATGAAAAGGGAAATTTGCAGGTGGAAAAAAGAACGAATAATATCGACCGAGCATAGTCCAGGGGGAGTAAAGTTTATGCCGGACAACACAAAAGCTAAAAACACAAAGGTGGATTGCGCCCAATTACAGGCAAAATATGAGATCCCTTTAGAATTATTTCTGGATGCAATTGCCTTGGGAATGAATGATCAAGAAGTAGCCAGGGTGACCGGGTTGCACTTAAGCGAGGTGCAAAGATTACGGCAAGAGCTAGGCGGAGTGGGCAGCGAACTTGACCTTACCCATAAAAAGGATATTTGTCTGGATACAGAGAGCGGGAAAGAAAGCAAATGAAGGCGTAGCGTCCTGAGAAGTGCTTAACCCTGAGACCGGTGCTGTTTCAGGGTGTTTTTGCATGCATTAAGGAGCCGGCGGATTTCTAAACAATGTGAGTTTACTTGCATGGCAATTTGGCTTTGAGTCAAGGCGAAAATTGCCTGTCGGAGGTTTTCGGCTATTTCGTGATCAGCCTGTAGCAATTGTTGTTCTATTTGTTCTTCTATTTGCTGTATTATATCTAAAAAGGGTTGTATTTCAGTAGCGGCAGGATGTTGTTGGGCAGTCGTAGATAAGGCTGCAATTAATGTGGTAATATTAGTATACCGGTCATTATTACTTTCAGTTAAAGCCATTTGGCAGCGGTTATCTTGCAGCCATTGTGCTGTTTGCAATTTTTGTTTTTCGGTAACTGTCTTTAATTCATTAATAATTTGCATCAGTTTTTCTTGGCCAGCCCGAATAGGCAATGTGTCTTCGGGCATAAATTGTGCTTGAGTTTCCGGGGGAAATTCATTATTATAATCAGATAAGGATTGAGGGTATTGGGTCAAAATTTTTATCCTCCTGTCCTTTGTTTGTCAATATTGTAACCTGTACAGGATAAACAATTCGTTGTACAGTAAGGTTAGCAATAAGAAACGGTGGTGACCTATAAATGGATATATTTTCCGTAGGGCCCCGGACGCTGAAGACGGGGATTGCTGTTGCCGTATCCATATATTTAGCCGGGTATATTCCCCAATCCTTACCATTATTGGCCGGGGTGGCAGCTATTATTTGCCTCCAGCCCAGTATAACAGCCGGCGTGCAAATGGGTGTGACCAGGGTTAAGGCTACGGTTCTAGGTGGGACGATCGGTCTGGCATTTTCTTATCTTTTTGGTACTTCTATCTTGGCCATGGGAATTGGGACTATAGTCGTAATCTTTGTCTGCCGCAAGCTAAAATGGAGTGACGGAATTGCGTTGGCTGCCGTCACTATGCTTGCGATTGTTGCCCAAGTTTCCGGGGAGGCATTTTTGTATGCCCTGGGCAGGATGACCAGCACATTGATAGGTATTGTGATTGCAACTGCGACAAATATTATTATTGCACCGCCAAGACACCAAAAGACGTTTCGGCATGAATTGGAGCAGTTTTCAGTGATTTTCCCCAATCTCTATCACAATTTGGTAGAAGCTTTTATCGCCAATGATTGTCTATTGGTTGATCGCATGTCAGCCCAACTGGATAAGGCTGAAGCAGAAGTTGTAGTTTTGCGCCGCGAGTTGAGTTATTTACGGGATGCTGTGCAGGACCGTTACGGAGCATTTCTCGAAAGAATAGATATCCAGGAATATCTTTTATTTGAACAGGGAGTTCATTTTCTTAATAAAGTTATGCAAAAGATGCATGACTTGGTGGAAGTAGGAAGGCGGCGCTGTGAGTGGAAGGAAAGTCTTTTGCGGCAAGGGAAGATTAAGCCACATTCTCCTTCAGTTGAGTTTCAAAATTTAGGCGCAAGTTTAACGGAACTTGCTTTGCTTTTGGGGGAATTGCATCAGTCTGTGTTTCGCCTGGTTGTGGAAAGGGAGTTCAACCTGAGGCCGGAAATACAAGTGCAGGCCAATAAAATTTACCGGCTGAAGGAGCAAGTGCGGGAAAGCTTGAGGTTTTGGGAGCTGGAGCACGTCAGGCATATGGATGTGTTCTCATTGATGTCAATACACCGCGTTGTTTTTGACTTGGAGGAAATAACTAATGCATTAATCGATTTATCCAAGAGCACGATTAATTTACTGCAGGGAAGGGAAGGAGCGGAAAAAAGCCAAGAAGATAATCAAATAGTGAATTCAATGGATAAAAGTGTGATGGGAGAGCCTGGGGAAGGTTAAGAAAGGCCATGAAGTTGTCGGTAAACGTGCTCATGAATCGGGTATTTCATACACATGAGAGAGATGCGCGAGATTATCTATTAGCCATGGTAGTGTCATTGGTTTTGCAGGTGAAAGGGGCAGGGAGATTGGCTAATAACAGTATTCCGATAAAAAAAGGGCAAGAAGTTGAGCTCACGATTGACAATCTAAGCCACGATGGGCAGGGAGTGGGGCGCTACCAAGGGTTTACCATTTTTGTACCCCAGGCAGTACCGGGAGAGCAAGTACTGGTACGGGTTATTTCGGTGCAGAAAAATTATGCCCGCGCTTTGCTGGTGGAGGTTAAAACCCCGTCTGCAAAACGGTGTTCCCCCCAATGCCCGGTTTTTGCCGATTGTGGCGGGTGTCAATTGCAGCATATTCCCTATCAGGAACAGTTGGACTTTAAACGGCAAGTAGTGGTTGATGCATTGGAGCGTATCAGCAAAATAAAAGGGGCTTTAGTGCACCCTACCCTTGGCATGGAAAATCCTTGGCATTATCGAAACAAAGCCCAAATTCCTTTGGGGCAACGGGGTAAAAAGGTGGTAGCCGGTTTTTATGCCCCCCATAGTCATCGGATTATTGACACGCCTGCTTGTCAAATCCAGCACCCGTGGACGAATCAAATCTTAAAAGTTTTACGGCAACTCATTAAAAAATATCGCCTCTCGGTCTATGATGAAAATACAGGTCAGGGGCTTTTGCGCCACCTCTTTATCCGCACAGGAGAACGCACCGGCGAGGTGATGGTGGTATTAGTGATTAACGGCACTCAACTGCCGAAGGGTAAAAAAATTGCCCAGGAACTGATGGAAGTTATGCCCCAAGTGGTCAGCTTCGGCATAAGCATCAATACTCGCCAGACCAGTCTGGTTTTAGGGGAAAGGGTTCGTTTGCTAGCCGGTAAAAAGAGTCTGACCGATTATATCGGCCCTTTTAGCTTTGAAATCTCTGCCCGTTCATTTTTCCAGGTGAATCCTTTGCAGACAGAAGTCTTATATAATAAAGCTGTGGAATATGCCGGTCTTACCGGCGGCGAAACCGTTATTGACGCTTACTGCGGTATCGGCACTATCTCTCTGTTTCTGGCACAGAAAGCCGATCTGGTTATCGGCGTGGAAACAGTACAGGCTGCAATTATGGATGCCAAGAATAATGCCCGGCGCAACAAAGTCAAAAATGCAGACTTTATATGTGGCGATGTGGAGCAGGTTTTGCCGGATTTGCGGGAACGGGGGGTTAGCCCCGAAGTAATAGTGGTTGACCCACCTCGCAAAGGCTGTGCGCCAAGCGCATTGAATACACCTTTGCCCGGATGCGGCCGGAACGGATCGTTTACGTATCCTGCAATCCCACCACCCTGGCCAGAGATTTGGCCTATCTTGCAGATAGAGGTTATAAAACTGTACAAGCCCAGCCGGTGGACATGTTTCCGCAGACGGCGCACGTTGAGAGTATAATTCTGATGACGTATTGTGGTTCGAAGGGAAAATAATAGGGATTGACCACAACATATAGTGGTTTGAGGACAAAAATGGGTCAAAAAACAGTGAAAAAACACCGTTTTTTGACCCTTGAAAATAGGGTGTTTTATAGATGACATTGGGTAAATTGAGTTATTATAAAGTGAAAACTTAAAAATAGAGATTGATAATAAATTATAGGGGGATTAATAATGGATGAAAAAATGTATAGTAAGCAGGAAGTGATACAACATGTATGGTCATATTCTCGTTTTTATTCTCAACAACTTTTTCAATGTGAGGAATTTTTTAAAGATGGAAAAGGGTATGCTGCTACAACAATTCTTTTTACTGTTTTAGAAAACATAATAAAACTTGCTGCTAATGATTATGATTCATCTTTCTATGATGTTTCTAAGGAGCTTGCAGACAAATCCATAATTACTGATGAAGAGTATAAGTTTATTAGTACTAATCAATTTAGCATTCGCAAGATAAGAAATTTATTTGCACATGCAAACTTATTCGCTATAAATATAGTTAATATTGAAGATGATAGAGAAATACTCTATCCTTTTACTGAAGAAGAATCATGTTTATTACTCTATAGTAAAGTATCAGATATTATATTTAATATAATTTTGAAAATAGCAAGTCGTAATTTAATTCTTAATATAAATGTAAATTTATCTAAGGTTTTACATGAATTTACGCTTGAAATAAGAATCCTAACACCAGATGAAATAGCAACTATAAAAGGATTTCCAGAAAACGCATTAGATAAAACTGATATTCCATATAATGAAAAATTAAAAATCTTTGATGAAGCATCAGATGTAAACATTTATGAGCAAATATTTAAAAAATTATTTAATAAACAAAATGACTAACATAATATAATAAAGAAAAAAAGGCGAAGTCTTCGGTCAACTTATGATCGATAGGCTTCGCCTTTTTTTATTTCAAAAACTAAGAAAGGACTGAGAACAATGTCAAAATTATTCATGTATGGTACTTCATTAGAAGGGATGGAGCAGCTGATGGTTATGGCGCCAAATTTTCAACCAAGAGAGAAGTGGGCATAGTTATTAATAATTATTTTAATTGTAGAGGAGGTGTTAAGGATTGTAATTCTAGCTTAATTAATGTTAGTAATAGATGCAATGATTGTGGATACATTCGTTCTAGTTTCTTATCTAATATGGATAATGTTAGTTACAAAGGTTTAATAAATGAATGTTTTAGAAAAATAAGAAATTATCCATTTAAAGATAGGTTGAAACATCTTTCTGATAGCTTTAAAGGGGAAGTATTCTTAAATTCCAATCATAAGGAAAGATTCTACCGTGTGGTTTACGAACAAGATCTTGATATCTACGATATATCTCCAAGATATATTGCCGTCATATTTCTTCTTACTTCTGATGAGATTCTATGGAATCTACTAGAGTGTTTATGGCATTATAAAAATACATAGAATGGCACTTAAAAGTGCAGAGCAAAAAATCTAAAAAAGAGGACATTGCCATCACGTTCTCAAAATAATCCCTTCTGAAACTCTCGTAAGAACAGGAGGGAATAAAGAGGTGTTGGCAATGCCCCAGCAAGATTATATCAAGTTTTTGTATGAAAAAAAAGACTGCAACATTACCGAGATTAGCGACAAAGTAGGAATTAACTGGAGAACGGCAGCAAAATATGCCAAGAAGGAAGATTGGAACAGAGACTTTGCAAAGAGCGCCCGGAAGAGACCTGTAATAGACAGTGTCGCTGAAATCATCGACATCTGGCTGCTAGAGGACGGTTTAAAACCCCGGAAGGATCGAAGAAGTGCAACAGCTATTTATCACCAACTGGTGAAAGAGTATAGCTTTAGCGGTTCTGACAGAACAATTCGGGGATATGTATCACAGCGCAAACAGGAACTTCTAAGTAGCAACACAGAAAAATTCTTAAAGCTGGATCACCCTCCAGGTCGGGCTCAGGTGGATTTCGGCAGGATTAGGGTAATTTGGGATGGCCAGATTAGAGAAATAATGTGCCTGATGTGCTCTTTCCCCTACAGTAATGCTGCCTTTGCTTATCCGCTGCCAGCAGAAAACACAGTATGTTTCCTGCATGGCTTAACACAGATTTTTAGCTGGCTTAAGGGAGTGCCTCCGGAAATATGGTTTGACAACCTGACGGCAGCGGTTGTAAGTATTGGCAAAGGGAAGAACGGACGTTAACGGAGATGTTTACTCGCTTTAAGCTACACTACCGGTTTGAAGCCCATTTTTGCAACGGGGGCAAAGGCAACGAAAAGGGGCATATTGAGAACAAAATAGGCTACGTTCGCCGTAATTGGGTGTTGCCTTACCCGGAAGTTACCAGCTTCGAGGAATTAGCAGATGAACTCTACCACAGGGCGATTGAAGATTTAAATCGCTCTCATTACCAAAAGGAATCCCGGTTGGAAGAGTTGTGGGAAGCCGACAAGCAAGTGCTTCTAGCCCTGCCTGCTATCCCCTTTGAACCTGCACAAACAGATACCGCCCGGGTGGATA
>JBMNJR010000010.1:0-97195 GCA_050951765.1 bacterium
AAATAGCAACTGCTCCGCCTCTAGATTAATAACAAGTATGTATTTTTTTAATTTTTCTTCATAGTGTTGCATAATATTTCTCCTTTCTATTTTCGATACCTTGCAGACAGGGAATCCTTCGTCACAAAATATTATTGTAAGAAATCTATAAGAATTATGGTAGTGGAATCTTAGGAAGTCAATGCTATGATTACTAATAGAGAGATCTCTTGGTTTTAGGAGTGATGTTGATGTATAATATTCTGGTTGTGGAAGATGAACAGGAAATAGCAGCTGCTATTGAAGTTTACCTGCAAAACCAGAACTACAATGTTTTCAAGGCAGCTAACGGCGAGGAAGCCTTACAAGTATTTGCCAGGGAAGAAATTCACTCTGATCCTTATGGATATTATGATGCCGAAGCTGGATGGGATTAAAGTCCACAATGAAAATTAGGGAAACCAGTAATGTACCCATTATTTTTCTCTCTGCCAAATCAGAGGACATGGATAAAATATTAGGGCTTAACATCGGTGCCGATGATTACATTACCAAGCCTTTTAACCCTTTAGAACTGTTGGCCCGCGTAAACTCAAACATCCGCAGGCACACCAGTTATGGCAATGGTGCCCCGGTCCAAGAAAATGTAATTAGAATCGGAGGCATAGAATTAAATGATGTAAAAAAAGAGGTCACAGTGGACGGGGAACCAATTCGCACAACTCCCCTGGAATATAAGATCCTGCACCTTCTGATGCGACATCCCAACCGGGTATTTTCTATTGAAGAGATTTATGAAAAGGTGTGGCAGGAGCCGGCTTATAACCCTGATACAGTAACAGTCCATATCAGGCGAATCCGCGAAAAAATAGAGATCAATCCCAAGGAACCAAAATACTTAAAGGTGGTGTGGGGCATTGGCTACAAATTCCAAGGCTGAACTACCAGCCGGTATAACTATTGGCAATAAACTAATTTCGACAACATGGGGAACATTCCTCCTGATTATGAGTCTAACTATTGTGTCTGTATGTGCTTTCGATCCCATTAAGATGAATACATTTCCTAATGGCACAGTTAATATTGGACATTCTATGTTCTTAATTTTGATTATCGGTGCCATTAGCATCTTAGTACTAACTGTCCTGGCCTTTGCCATCCCCTATTCAGCACAAAAACAGACAGGTATTGTAAGACTTTTCAATAGCATCTTGTTAGAACTAAAAGGATTTCTATGGTTGACGTTTTTTACTATATGTTTAATTCTTTCGGGTATTATCCCTGGATACTATTATCCTTACTACACCAACACTTTTATGGAACCAAACTTATACTTCTATCTTACCGGAATCCCGATGACTTTCATTTTCCTCTTCCTCATTTATCTCAGCATTTGCTATATTAAACACATTTACCATGCCGGTTTTAGGATAGGATTAATTAATAACAGTTTAACTGGCAGAATAATTCTCTATACCATCACCAGTGTAAGAAATACAATTAATAAATTGGCAGATGTGGATCTAACACAAAATTACAATAAAAAACTGTTGGTATTAGTGGGGTTAAACTTTATTGCCCTCTTTGTCATTGCCTCCACCGGCTCTCTGGGCGGCATACTGGCAGTAATTTATACAGTGTTATTGTTTAATTATGCGGTAAAAATGCTGGATAAAGCCAGGGAGCTTTATACTGCCAGCAGCCAATTAGCCCGCGGCGATTTTACTATTACCATACCTGAGGACATGGGCATCTTAAGCCCCTTTGCCAAGAGTCTAAATAGTATTAAAGAGGGTTTTAAGGTGGCTGTGGAGGAGGAGGTAAAAAGTCAAAATATGAAAACCCAGTTGATCTCCAATGTCTCCCATGACCTAAAAACCCCTCTTACCGCCATTATCACCTATGTGGATTTACTCAAAGATCAAAATCTGGAAAAGGAAACGCAAAAACAATATGTTACTATCCTTGACCAAAAAGCTAAACGCTTGCAAGTCTTAATTGATGATTTATTTGAAGCCAGCAAGGCAAGCACCGGCAATATCGAGCTCCATTGGGAAGAATTAGATATTATTGCCTTACTGCGGCAGACCTTAGGGGAAATGGAGGAGAAAATCAAGGCCAGTACGCTACAAATACGGCTTCATCTGCCGGAGCACAGGGTGATATGTAAATTGGATGGAGCCAGAACCTATCGGGTTTTTGAAAATATCATCGGCAATATTCTTAAATATTCGCTACCCCAGACCAGAGTCTATATTGATGTGACAGCAGATGAAAAGAATATAAGTCTAACCTTCAAAAATATATCCGCCTATGAAATGAATTTTGAACCTGCAGAAATAATGGAGCGCTTTACAAGAGGCGATAAATCCCGCACCACCGAAGGTTCCGGTTTAGGACTGGCCATTGCCAAAAGCCTGGTAGAATTGCAAGGAGGAAGTTTAGATATTGACATTGATGGAGATTTATTTAAACTAACAGTAACCTTCCCCATAATAGTAAAAAAATAAAACCGGCCGGTATAAACCGGCAAGGAGATTACACACATGAACACTGCTTGGATTAAAGATATAATAATACAATACGAGTATTTTGGTTATGTGTTAATGTTTGCAGGACCCTTTTTGGAAGGGCTTACAATTCCCTGTCCTTCCATGTTTATCGTTTTTATCGGTGGTGCCTTTTTGGTAGATTCTATCCCGGATTATATGCTCCTCGTCTTAATCAGCTCCTCGGCGTATACACTGGCCTCAATAATACCATATTACTGCGGCAGCACCATTAAAGACAGGATAGGATTCTTTAGTAAAGAAAAATACTGGGCAATGTTTGATCGACTATTTGCCGCCCATGGTGACAAGATTGTATGTTATAGCCGCCCACTGTGGATGGGAAATATGGTCTCATATTTTGCCGGAATCGAGAAGATGCAAAAAAGAAAATTTGTTTATTATACGTTCTTGGGAATTTTCCCCTGGCATCTTATTGTTACGCTCACCGGCATCTTCTTTGGTAATAACATTGATATGGGCATAGAATTAGCAAAAAGCTATTCATGGTTAGCAGTAATTATATTAAGCGGGTTTTTGCTTCTGAGCGCCTATGTAAAAGCGCAGATTAAAAACCTATTAAAACCTAAAAGAGGAACGCCTTAAAGTACAAGGCATTCCTCATTTTTTATTTATTTCTGTAAGAATCCTATTTCCCGTAAAAAATACCCAACATGATTTCTTTCTTTCGCGGAAATTGCTTTTCCACACCTTTCCGTCCATTTATCATCAATTTCTCCATTAGTTCGCGCTTGATAATATTGCCTGACTTCCGCATCGTAGTTGGCTAGTAGCTCGTCGTCCCTTTCTGTATCATAATAATCAACTTTATGGACTACCTCACGGGGTAATCTTGGCTTTAACCCCGGGTTCTCATCTGGATACCCTAAGCAAAGCAGGAATAATGGTGCTGTTAAGGCCGGTAACGCAAATAATTTATGTACACTTTCGATGTCATTTCTGATTCCGCCTACAAATACACCACCTAAACCTAGGACTTGCGCAGCAATTAATGCTTTCTGGGCTGCCAATGCAGTATCGGTTACTGCAACGGTAAACAAGTCAGTGTTATGGAAAACTTCTTTGTTTGTAACCGGGATATACTTCTGCCCCCGATGTAAATCTGCACAGAACAATAGAGCTAAAGGTGCCTCTAGCACCCATTTTTGACCGCCTGCAATTTCTGCAAGGGTTTTTCTTTTTTCTTTATCCTTCACTTCGATTATGGTATAGGTTTGTAAATGGCTGGATGTTGGAGCCATTTGCGCACAGGCTACAATTGTATCTACCACTTCTTTACTTACTTCTTTGTCTTTGTATTTTCTAATGGATACATGGTTGAGCAATAAATCAATCATCTCATGCACATCGCTCGCCTCCTTTGTTTTCAAGAGCAACTCTAACCAAAGTCGTCCTTCCAATGTTAATATTGGCTGCTAATAAGTAGTTGGTACTATTCTCCCCGGGGAAATAAGACTTATGCTTTACTTGTTTATAAATTTAATACTGGGATTACCGGTACCATCATACCCCGGTGGCATCCCCTTGCGATTTCATCCGTTCAAGGATAGAACAAAGGCAGATGCACAAATTATCTGCCCAAAAGCCAGCCATCCATATACCTTTACATATTAGTTATCCTGATCACATTCGCAAGGATGTTTCTTTACATCTCCATGACATTCTTTGATCTGTTCCTGACTACACCCGCAATTATCTTGCTTCCGCTCCGGGTGCTGACAATTACATTTACCCATCTTCTTCCTCTCCTCCTTTTTGACAACACATGTTTTCACTTGAGATGCTTCTTGTGCATGCTGCTTCCGGTTGTGCTGCCAACTCCCTTAGCTGCTCTGCAAGCTTGTTAAGTACGTCTCGCTGCACTTTATAATGAGTCCAGTATCCTTCCTTTTCGCCTTTAACCAACCCGACCTTGCGGAGAACTTGTAAGTGTTGAGAGACAGCGGCCTCTGATATTTGCAACCGCTTAGCCAATGCACCTACACAAAAGTTATGGGATAAAAGCAGGGAAATAATTCTATACCGGTTCTCATCAGCCAGTGCCTTCAATAAAGTTACTTCATGCAACTGCAGCACCTCATTTGATTAAGTATTTGCTTAGATATATTCTATGATATAGAACCAATTAAGTCAATAGTTAATTGATTGACGGGAACCGAATAATAATTTATATCTGTCTCTGTTGAGGCTGCAAGCAAAATTGCGGCCTCACATCAGTTTAATGCCATGAAATTGAAAAACTACCTCATGCCCCATGCCAGTATTAATAATTTATAAATCATTTGATGTTTTAGTTTATTCTATTTATTCTGCAATTTACATAGCTAGTTAATAATCGAAGCCAGTAATAATGTTTTAAAGACTACTTGGTTTGAAACTAGAAATATTGTGAATCTACAGTATAATAATATTAAGAGCTCAGTTTTTTTTCAATTTTTGCCCATGAAGCCGATATTATTTAAAGACATTGGTTTATGAGGTGGATTATGGCTATATTGCTTAACATGCTATTGATTTTTTTTATTTCATTGTTTTTACTGGTTATTGCACTAATCATATTACCCGTTAAATATTTTTTTAATGGCGGATACAAAGATGGTTTTTATTCTACGGCATCCATTGGTATTTCACCCCTAGGCAAAATCATTATTATATATGAAAATAAGTTTATGACCAAGGTGAAACTTTTGGGCTTTACCTTTAAGTTAGATTCTGGCAGAAAAACTGGAAAACAAAAAAAAGCACCTCGGGGTAAGGACGATCGAAAGAACAAACTAGGCATAAAAGGATACAAAGAAATTCTACAAAAGGATAATTTGTCTCATATATTTAGTTTGATTCAAGATCTATTCATGATTATGAGACCCAAGCTGTTGCTGATCAAAGCTTAGGAATTGGCTTTGAGGAGCCACATCAAACAGCTTGGATGCAGGCCTTTATATCATCTATTTCAGAATTGGATATTAATGCGCATATTAATGTTGAAACAGTCTGGGATGAGGAGTGCTACGAAGGAGAAATTCGTATTGAAGGCAATTTTATTTTATTTATTATTTTAGTTAGACTATTACGGTTTATTGTTTCCAAAAAGGCCTTAAAGATTTGGTCCTGCTATCAGGAAGGAGGGGAAATCAAAAAAACAAATTGCAACCGAGCACTAAAGTTTGTGTATGCATAGAACGCCCAAAAACAAGGAAACAGGAGGAAGAGAAAATGAATAGCGCAGAAAATGTTTTTAATGCCATGTTTGAAAAGCTAGAAAAGTTTGTCCGTACCGAAACCGTTGTGGGTGAACCTATTCAATTGGGCAACATAACCCTTGTACCAATTGTAAGTGTTTCATTTGGTGCCGGTGCCGGTGGCGGCGGCGGGAAAGACGTAAAAGGTAATGACGGTACCGGTTCAGGTGGAGGCGTAGGATGTAAAATTACCCCTAATGCAATGCTGGTTTTCATAAAAAATGATGAAGTATCTCTTTTGCCATTAAATAACAAAGGAACCTTGGAAAAGCTGGTTGAAATGGTGCCTGAAATAATCGCAAAAGTTGAGTGCCGTAGCCAAAAAAAAGAGTAAAAGCCCATGCCGATTCCTGGCACCGTCAAGAAAAAACGGGTGGATAATTTTATCCACCCCTAAGACGGATACCGGATACATAGGATTAGTCATATGGGACAGGCGACCCTGCCTGCCCCGGGTAATAGTGTTTTTATTATCCTCATGTTATGGAACATCAAAATACGCGGCGAGTTTCTCGTGATCCTCTGTGATACCGAGGGCTAAAATTAATTTTAGCCTAGCCTTTTGGCCGCTTATCTCACCGCCAAAAATTACGCCTAATTCTTTTAAGGTTTTGGCAGAGCCTTCGAAGCCATATACATCGAGCACGCGCCCACCTGCAGATCTCGTAGTTAGAACAACCGGAATGCCGTTGTCAATGGCAAGCTTGATTCCAGGCACCATTGCCGGTGGAATATTTCCCCTTCCGAAGCCCTCAACTACTATTCCTTTAGCTCCTTTATCAACAAGGCATTTGAGCAAAAAGTCATCAACTCCGGTTGAAACCTTAATAAGGTGCACATCGTCGACAATATTTTCCGGTTGGATCTTTAACCGATCTATGGGTTGTCGACGGAAGATTACTCGATCTTCGTCAACATAACCTAAAGGTCCCCAGAAAGGCGAAGCAAAGGTCTTTGGATTACCGGAATGGGTTTTGGTGACTTCCCGTGCAGCATGGATTTCTTCATTAAGGACTACAAAAACCCCTTTGCCGACGGCTTCAGGGGCCGCAGCTACCTTAACTGAACAGAGGATGTTTTTCGGCCCATCGGGGCTCACATCCCCGGCGTGGCGCATCGCTCCGGTTACGCAAACCGGTTTTTCCGACTTCAACACAAGATCTAAAAAATAAGCCGTTTCTTCTAAGGTATCTGTCCCGTGAGTTACAACAACACCACTTACATCATCTTTGGCCAAGGTTTCATCAATGAAATGGGCAAGTTTAAATATAGTTTGGGGTGTCATGTGGGCACTGGGTATGTTAGAAAATTCCACTACATCTACAGGACAAACATCGGCTAGGGGCGGGACTGCCTCCACGAGTTCAGCACCGGTAACTGCGGGGAAAACGCCTTTCCGTACCGGATCGTACTTCATGGCTATGGTGCCACCTGTTGAAACCACTACCACTTTTTTCTGCATACTATTCACTCCTTTTTTATATTTTACCCGCTAGCAGTAATTATCACATCAAACCTCTAATTTTTTCTTAGGAATACCACCTCTCAAGAAGTATATAAGAAATTACCACAGTAATAATACAACTTATGAGCCATGCAGTTAACATCGGACTTCCCCAAATCATGCTTAGCCCTCCTTATTTAACTAATTTGTTTCAATAGTAAATACCTTTAAGCCTCTACCTCTTCTTTACCGCTTAAGATGGAAGATGCTATCCACATTGCAATAAAACTGGCAACAACTCCCCAGGCGCCGGCAGCCATAACGCTTTTTTCGATTTTAGTGATCATATAAAGGATCATGTAAGTGCCCTCACCGGCAATTAAGCCTATAATAGCTGCAGTAGCGTTAACCCGTTTTGGCCATAATAAGGCAAACAACATTGGTGCCAGTGTAGCCGATGCAACACCGGATATGCCTATCCAGACCATTACACCCATAAATGCTGGCGGGTTAAGGGCTAGCCAGACGCAAATTATTCCAAATATGGTCGGTAGTATTTTAGTCATTGTTAAAGCAACTTTTCGTGCGTTTTCCTCTGCCACATTGACTAATTTATTTTTTACGAAAATTTTTAAATACAAGTCATTGGCGATACATGTGGTCATAAGGAGCAATAAGCCACAGGCTGTTGACATCAAAGCAGCCACGATGGAAACTGCCAAAATTGTGCTGACTATCGGATGGAAAAACCTCTTAACATATTCCACAACGGCATAGTCAGCAGCTTGTATAGTGGGATCTATTGCTCTCATATATAATCCGCCGAAGATTACTAACATGCATAAAAATGCTGCCACTATCCAAGTCCAGATCATTTTTTTCATGTCCTTAGGGTCTTTTAAGGCCAATATCTTGGTGAGAAGCTGGGGCTGACCGGAAAAAGCGAACTCAACTAAAATTACACCGAAAACCGCTGACCAAGCATACATGTGTAATGCATTGGGGTTTGTCAGGGCAATAAAGTGTGGGTTTTCTTGTGCCAGTATGGATGAAACTTCCGTAAGTCCGCCTTTGAAGAAGAGAAAACCTGACAAAAATACTATCACACCGGTTAACATCATCAGCATGGTTTGACCTATACTTGTATAGACGTCGGCAAACAGGCCGCCCAATGTGACATAGGTGACGGTTACCGCTGCTATGATTATTGTCGCCAGCTTATAATCAATACCGATTAAGCCGTTAAGCAGGGTGCCGCCTGCAGAAAACTGGCCTCCCACATAGAAAACCTGAATCATTATAATCAGCGATACTAATGCCCGCAGGACATCACTATTATAGATTGTCCCTAGCCAATCGGGAAGGGAAAGGGCCTTGATTTCTACGTTTCTTTCCCTTACACCTTTGGCAATTAAGATAAGCCCAAAGGTAGAACCGCCGAAGATCGCAACAAAAATCCATAAGGCAGTTTGGCCCCATGCATAGGCATATCCTACATAACCTAAAAACGTTGCTGCACTAAAGAAGGTGGCGGTAAATGCAAGACCTACCGGGATTGGACCCAAGGCTTCCCCTGCTACTGAGAAGTCACTTAATTCTTTAATTCGCTTTGAACCTATGAAGCCAACATAAATGACAAAAAACAAATAAATTGTAAATCCGATATAGAGGTACGTTTCAAAATTCATACATATTCCTCCTTTTTTAAACTAGTTATGGTTTGAGCAGTAGGTATTTTACTATTAGATAAAATTTCTGAGTATTAATGCTGCTTATCGGTTTCCGTCGCTAAAAATTCTCACCTCCTATTAAGTTATATTCCCCCAACCTAAACCGCGGAATTTCTTGTACAAAAAAACATAACAGGCGGCAATATGTAAAAATGCTAGACATTAAAATACTTTTCTCTGGTATTGGTATGAAATGCTATTTTGCTTTACAAGAAAACCAATGATTCTTCTAATAATAATCACTTTTTTGAAATATTCGATTAATTTTAACTATATATTGTCCAGTTCTAAATCATATAGTCATGGAATTATGTATGATTTTTTCTTATACATTATTTCTAAATCTAGGCAGTTGTGGTTATTATCAATATTCGACGCAATGGAATGTTTCTCCTTCTTATGAAAAACTACTCTTCCCGCCCAGTAATAGCCGTCACCACCGAACTTTGTACCGATAAGTATATAGAGCCGGGGATATTCGGTGATATAATGTCTGCCCTGTACATGCAAGCCAGCCGACCGGTATTTTACCATAGGGAAAAAGACGCACTTCTCCTAATAAGGTATTCATAACGGAACCCTCTTTCAAATAAACCCGCCGCAATTTCAAACAGGTTTTGCAAAAGGCTCAACAAAATAAGCCTAGAGGTGAAGACATTATCTACCTCCGCCTTATTTACGGAAATGATTACCAACAAGCTTGAAAGTTCATCACCCTTTGGTAAAATTAAACTGGCGAGTTATATTAGCAGCAATGGTGAGGCTTCAGCAAGAAAATTTTGTTTATCTATTAATGGAGTTAAACGGTATTGCTTTATTGCTTCATTGCTTCCATTATTAATGTAATCAGAAAAAAATAGGGGTGACCGAATGCTGGTTGGAATTGATGTAGGCGGTACTTTTACTGATGGGGTTCTTTATCAAGATGGCAAGATTATAAAAGCGGTAAAAAGCCAAACAAGAAATGACAATCTGGAGAAATCAATCCTTAATGTTTTAGACAGCCTGCTCCAAGGAAGAAAAGGAAGTGATATTACACGGGTTGCGCTCAGTACCACACTGGTTACAAATATCTTGGCTACCGGTGGCGGAGATAAAGTGGCGTTAATTCTGATTCCCGGTCCAGGGCTGAATTTACGGCAACTGCAATTCTTCCCCAACTCATATATTATCAGTGGGGCAACGGATTTTCGCGGACGTATTACTGAAGAGTTAGATAAGACGCAGGTTAAAAAGGCAGGAGAACAGATTGCAAGATCTGGCATACAGAAAGTAGCAGTGGTTGGGAAATTTTCGCAAAGAAACAAATGCCAAGAATGTCAAGTGGAAAATATTTTGCATGAACAGTACCCTCAACTGCAAGTAATCAAAGGCTTTGATGTGTCCGGGCAGCTTAATTTTCTACGCCGGATAGTGACCACCTATTACACTGCCGTAACTCAAGAGGCTTGGGCTAAATTTGCCACCAGTATCGAAAAGGCTATACGCGCAAGAAGCATCAACTGTACTATCAATATTCTTAAGGCAGATGGGGGCACTATGCCTTTAGAGGTTTCACGCCGCCACCCATGCGAAACTATTTTTTCCGGCCCGGCAGCCAGTGTGATGGGGGCTTTTGCCCTGACAATGGATCAACAGACCTCTATAGTTATAGATATTGGTGGAACTACTACCGATCTGGCTCTTATTTTAGCAGGAAAACCCTTATCTGCTGCTCGGGGAGCTGTTATGGGGGGGCACTATTCTCATGTGCAGTCTTTTGCTACCCGGTCACTTGCTTTGGGTGGAGATAGCGCTCTTCGCCGGACAGGAAAAGAAGTTACCATCGGTCCGGAGCGCTTAGGTCCTGCCGCCTGTTTTGGCGGCCCCGTAGCCACTACTACTGATGCTGTAAATTTTCTAAATGGAGGCAAATTAGGTCAGCTTTCCCTTTCCAGCCAGGCCTTAGCAAAAATAGCCCGCCCAGCAGGCTTAACTATTGCTGCGCTGGCTCAAGGAGTAATTGAGCAAGTAAGCGACAAGTTGGAAGCCGGTATTAAAGATATGTTTACCTCATGGGAACAGGAACCGGCATATAAAATCTGGGAAATAATCAACAGGCGAAAAGTTAAGGCAGACCGGATTGTGGGGATTGGTGCCGCAGCTAAAGCCTTTGTGCCTATTCTGGCCAAACGGCTTGGCTGTCAAGTTCTCATCAACCCTTATGCTCCCGTAGCAAATGCCTTGGGAGCCGCTGTATCACGTCCCACCCTTTCGCTGCTTGTGCATGCAGATACCCAGCAGCGATCTTACCACTTAAACTTAGATAGCATATCCAGCAACTGTGATCCTAACCTGCGACTGGAAGATGTTAAAGAACTGGCTAGAAAACATCTCCAAAAAATAGCTGCGCAACGTGGCATTGGTCAATATAGCGATCTTTATACATTTTTCCTTGAAGAGCAGTTTAATATAATTCGCGGCTGGTCTACGCTTGGCAAGCTGTATGATGTGGGTATACAGATTGCGCCGGGCGTTATTGATGATTTTAAAGGAGTGCAGTCATGAAGATGCAAACTATTAACAAATACGCAGATGTGACGGTGACCCAAAAAACACAGCAGACAGGTTTAGTATTTTTCCCTGCTTTTGATTGGGCAATATCGCCTACCCATCCCGAACGGGAGGAGCGGCTTCTTTATACCCGGGACCAAATCTTTGAAGAAGGGATTATGGATCTGCCGCAAATTCGCCAATACCAGCCCCGTATAGCTAAACTAAAAGATATTGCCCGCGTACATTTCTGCGTGCCTGATATTGAAACACAGGCCACAGAAGCGCACCGCATTGCTGCCGGCGGGGTGCTAACCATAGCAGACGCATTGATGAAGGGCGAAATTAAAAACGGTTTTGCTTTGGTCAGGCCGCCGGGACACCATGCGATGCGAGTTGTGCATGGCAACCGGGGTTTTTGCAATATTAACAACGAACCGATTATGATTGAATATGTACGGCAAAAATATGGCTTACAACGCATTGCCATTATCGATACAGATGTCCACCATGGTGATGGCACAAAGGATATTTATTGGCATGATCCCGATGTTCTCTTTATCTCTTTTCACCAAGATGGGCGCACTCTCTATCCGGGTACCGGGTTTATTGATGAAATCGGTGGGCCGTTAGCTCAAGGCACTACTATTAATGTGCCTTTGCCTCCGGGAACAACTGATGAAGGTGTCCTGTTTGTCCTAGATAACCTTGTGCTTCCTCTTTTAGATGCGTTCCAACCGGAATTAATTATTAATTCCGCCGGGCAAGATAATCATTACAGCGATCCACTGGCCAATATGTCCCTTTCAGCCCGCGGTTATGCCGCCTTAAACGAAAAACTTGCCCCCCATATTGCTGTATTGGAAGGAGGATATTCCGTCGAAACGGCTTTGCCTTACATCAACATGGGAATTATTATGGCTATGGCCGGCCTTGATTACTCCAATCTTTATGAGCCTGATTACAAGGAAGCCTATACGAAGGAGGATCCGCAGCGCTTAAAAGTGATAGAGGAAATCGTACGGGAACTGCATGACACCTTTGGGCGCCGGCATGATTTGGTGGCAAATGCCCACCAATCCCTTGGCCACCGATATCAAAGGAAACGTCGTATTTACTATGATACTGACCAGATTTACGAACAGCAGCTGGAAACATTAAAAATCTGTGCCCATTGCCCCGGTTACCTCTTAATAAGTTCAGAAGCTGTCAGCCAAAGAGGATACTTTAAGGTTTATTGCATCAACATCCCTATCCAAGCTTGTCCCCGTTGCCAGCAGGAAGCCAGGGACCATTATATAAAGACTAAACGACAACCTGCTGCGGCTTTTGATTATCTTTATCTTCAGGATAAAACAGCAGATCTTTTTCAGCAGTATGATTACAAGCAAAAAAAAGAAAAAACTTTATAATGCTCTATGACCTATAAAAGCATACGGGCGGTTCTAATTTTACCCTCTAAAAGCACGCTCTTCACCTTTTTTCCCAGCAATACCTTCCATGCAATTAACAAAAATACAAAATTTATTAGCCCTGACCGCTAACTAAAAGATGTATAGAGCTGGACTTTTAATATAAAAAAATAACCCTTCCTTCCGGTAATCCGGGAAGGAAGAGTCTGTTAATCTGCTCAGTGCAGCAAATCTCAACGCCAGCAACATTTCCGCCCCTGAGTGCTTATAAAACAAAAAGTGGGGGAAAATAAATTAAGATAAGCTTCTGATTTAAATAGAAGGCTCAAACCAAAAAAGGAGGACGAAACGTGCATACTTTAAGTCATCTGCAGGAGGCTTTAAAGCAAAAGGAGCAAGCATTGATCCAATATGTCCGGTATATGCGCGAAGCGCAAGATAGCCAAAACCAAGAAATAGCAGCGCTTTTTGCCGACTTAGCGAAGGCTGAGGAAAAACACATTGCAGTGATCCGTGATCAGGTAGCCAACCTTTCCGGCAATGTAAACATGCTAAATCCATATCAAGATATTAATAATTATAATTCGCAGCATGCAAATTACCACTTGTCTTAATGGACAAACACTGGGGACGGTTCTGCAAAAAATCGCTTAATGACGATTGGGCCGGTAAGCAGCAGGAACCGTCCTTACTGTTTCTTTATCAAGGGACTATGTCCTGTTTTTTTGCAGCAGTGTAAACCTTTCCCTGACCTGCCCTATTATGCGCCTTACATTATAGCATAGATGCTGCTGCTTCATCTACAATTACAACAACATCCGGATGCAATTGTAATATCGAAGCAGGTACCTGTGGTGTAATTTTCCCTTTGGCCATTTTATGAATAGCGTCAGCTTTATTCTCCCCACTTGCTAAAAGCAAAACTTTTTTCGAGTTGATTATGGCTTTAATGCCCATGGTTATGGCTTGAGTCGGCACATCACTTATGGAGTTAAAAAACCTGGCATTTGCCTTGATTGTGTCCTGATCAAGATTTATTAGATGCGTTAGTGCCTCAAATTCTTCAGCCGGTTCGTTAAAACCTATATGGCCGTTTTGCCCAATACCCAATAACTGGAGATCAATACCTCCGGCTTCTTTAATCTTGTTTTCATATCTCTGGCATTCTGCCTGCACATCCGCTGCTTTTCCATTGGGTATATGAATGTTTTCTTCTTTAATATCAATATGATTAAAAAGATGCACGCGCATAAAATAATGATAGCTTTGCTCATTGTTCATGTCTAACCCATAATATTCGTCCAAATTATATGTAACTACATCTGCAAAGCTTATTAAACCTTCTTTATACATCTTAACCAGTTCCCTATAGGTTCCTATAGGGGTTGAACCTGTTGCTAATCCCAAAACACATTTCGGTTTTAAGATGATTTGACTTGCTATTATATGCGCCGCTTTTTTGCTCAGGGCATCATAATCTTTTACGATCTCTAATTGCATTTGCATCCCTCCAGGTCAAATTTTATTGCGATTCTCCCGTTACTCTGCCCAAACCCCGACAAATTTTTCCAGTACAATCAGTATGGACATGCCCACTGCTACAGAATAAAACTCCACCTTCCCTTAATTAGTTTATTTCCTTCCATTACAAGATATTTTCTATATCTATTATCTAATAACAAAAACTATTTTATGTAAATACGACACCGATCGCTTTTCTCCCTGTGCTTAAATAAATTTTTTGTTGCCCAAAGGAAAAGAACTTGCTTGAATATGGTTAGTAGTAATAACGCTCATTTTTTAAAAGCGGTTGGATTGATATAATTCTGCTGTGATAAAATGGTAACAGAGCCATCGCTGCAATATTTGCATATTTTATACAATAGAAGTTAGTAATATGGATTATCAATAACAAGCAAAGGAGGTTTGCTTATGTTAACTTTTACTTTCAACACCCCACCTAATATTATTGTAGGTGTTGATACCATCAATCAGTTAGGCGATCAGGTCAAACGTTTCAATGGAAAAAGAGTTTTTGTGATCACCGACCCCTGCATTACGAGAGTTGGCTTACTGGATAAAGTAATTGGTGTTTTAAAAAAAGCACGGATCGAGAGCGGTTTTTATGACCAGATTGTGCCCGAACCTCCAATCGATAAGATGGATGAAATCGCAAGTTTTGCAAGAGAAGGTAATTACGATGTCTTGGTTGGCCTCGGTGGCGGAAGCTCAATGGATGTTACCAAAGCAGCGTCAATTTTAATTACTAACGGAGGTTCTGCACTGGATTATATCGGTACAGGCAAAGTCAATAAACCGGGAGTACCAACAATTATGGTGCCTACTACCGCCGGCACCGGCTCTGAAGCTACAGCGGTGGCCATATTCTCCTTCCCGGAGGAAAAAAACAAAAAAGGAATTGTCAGCCCGTACTTATATCCAAATACAGCCATTGTCGACCCGGCCCTTACCTTCAGTCTCCCACCCGGCATTACCGCAAACACCGGTATGGATGCCTTTGTTCACGCAGTTGAATCATATATTTCTAAGCACGCAAATACCTACACCGAAAGGCTTTCGCTGCTGGCTATTGAACTGATTGCCAATAATCTACGCACCGCAGTCACCTACGGCGATAATGTTGAGGCGCGATACAATATGTCGCTAGGGAGCTTAATTGCCGGAATCGCCTTTGCCAATGCCGGTTGTGGAGCTGTTCACGCCATGGCATATCCACTTGGCGGCGAGTTTCACATCCCCCACGGTATGTCAACCACCCTCATGCTGCGCTATGTGATGGAATATAATGTTATCACCTGTATGGATAAATTTGTCAAGATCGCCGCAGCAATGGGAGAAGTAGTCGATGGCCTCGCAAAACGGGAAGCAGCCTTTAAAGCTATTGACGCAATGATCGACTTAGCTGCCGATGTTGGCGTTCCTACCCGCCTGTGCGAAGTTGACATACCACAAGAGGCGATCCCAAGAATGGCTAAATCTTGTTATGAACAACAGCAAAGATTACTGGGTGCCAACCCCAGAAAACTTACCCAGCAGGAACTTGAACAAATATACACAAATGCTTGGTAAAACAATTAGTTTAGCTTAGCCTTTTTCATGCAGAAACAAAAATAAATAAAATTTCAACTGCTGAAAGGATGTGACAAAGCTAACCTAGAATATTGAATTGTGCGCCAAGCACACTGCCGGAAAAGGATTTATGATGGCAGGGGGTAATGAAACTTTATTTCCTTGCCCGTGGGATACCAAAAAGCCAAAAGCAATATTATATAATTTTCTGCTGGCAGGGGATAACTGGAATTGTTTGATGTTCCGGTCCCGTATTTCTTAATTGAGCGCCCCAAAGAGTACGTACTAAACACCCTGGGAGTAGCCCAGGTAAAGGCACCGGAATATTATGCATAAATTCCGACTAGGTAACCATTTTCGCCGGCCGGTGTTTTTTGGGCACCGGCCTTTCATAGATAAAAAATATCAAAGGGGGATTAAAATGCCGTACGGCTACAATGGAAAACTGCTGCGGATTAACCTTACAGAGGGCACTATCACCACCGAGGATTTAAGCGATACTTTTGTTCGCACCTACATGGGCGGAAAAGGATTCAGCGCATACTATATGCTAAATGAAATTAAACCGGATGTTGACCCACTAGGCCCGGATAACAAACTTATTTTTGCCACCGGTGTGCTGACCGGTACCCCCATAGCGGCTATGCCCCGTTACGTTGTCGGTGCTAAATCTCCGCTCACCGGCGGCTTTGGTCAATCGGAAGCCGGGGGCTTCTTTGGCCCAGAGCTAAAAATGGCAGGCTTCGATATAATAATAGTCGAAGGCAAAGCGCCAAACCCGGTTTATATCTACATTAAGGACGGCAATGCTCAATTTAGAGATGCAACAGGGCTGTGGGGTTTGGATACCGGCGATGCTGAAGCTAAAATTCGCACAGAACTAAATGATAACCGGATCAGAGTAGCAATCATCGGCGCCGCCGGAGAAAACTTGGTGAAATATGCCTGCATCCTGAACGAACGAAAACACGCCAATGGCCGAGGTGGCTTAGGGGCAGTAATGGGCTCCAAAAATCTCAAAGCCATAGCAGTACGTGGCACAAAAAAACTCACCTATAAAGATGAAGATACCATTAAAGAGCTGCGTAGTTGGTATAACAAATTTTATATGAAACACCCCCTGTCTTATGGTCTATATAACTTAGGAACAGCGGGCGGTGTCGTCGGTCTCAATGCAAGTGGCATCTTGCCAACCGAAAACTTCACAAAGGGGTACTTTGCAAAGGCTGAAGAAATTGACGGGCAAAAGATGGCCGATACTATCCTCAAAAAAAGGGAAGGTTGTTATGCATGCCCCATCAGGTGCAAGCGGGCTGTGGAGATAAAGGAAGAACGATTTGAAGTGCATCCGGAATATGGTGGACCGGAATATGAAACCCTAGGCGCATTCGGCAGCCTGTGCTGTGTGGATGACCTAAATATCATCTGTCGCGCCAATGAGCTCTGCAATCGCTACACCATAGACACCATTTCCACCGGTGTGAGCATCGCCTTTGCCATGGAATGTTATGAAAAAGGCATTATTACGGAAAAAGACACTGGTGGCATTAAGCTGCACTTTGGCAACGCAGCAGCCATACTGGAACTGATCCCCATGATCGCTCGCAGGGAAGGTTTTGGTAACACATTGGCAGATGGTATTAAAATAATGGCTGACAACTGGGGGCCGGAAGCGCAAGCAATTGCCGTACAATCCAAAGGCCAGGAAGTACCAATGCACGACCCGCGGGGCAAAACCGGACTTGCCCTCCAATACGCATTCTCAGAAACCGGTGCAGACCATATGGTGGCTGCCCACGATCCCTTCTTTGCAACCACCGGACGAGGACTTGATAGCATAGCACCGCTTGGAATCCTGGAACCGGTTGACTCATTGGCTCTGAACGAAGAGAAAGTAAGGTTGTTCGTATACCTGGAACTGCTCTGGAGCTTCTACGATGTTGCCGGCATCTGCAAATTCGGCCCCGCGCCACGTGGTTCCTTCCCCTTAACCAAAATGATCGAACTGCTACAAGCGGTAACAGGCTGGGACACAAGCCTCTGGGAAGTGATGAAAGTGGGCGAACGCGCCACCAATATGGCCCGTGTCTTTAATATAAGGGCAGGGCTCACCGCAGAAAATGATACAGTGCCGGAACGTTTCTTTACAGAGCTGGAAAACGGCAACCTTGCCGGTGCCAGCATTTCCCGTACCGAATTTGCAGCAGCAAAGGCACTTTATTATGAAATGATGGGCTGGGATCCGGAAACTAGTGCCCCTAAACGGGCGAAGCTAATTGAACTGGGACTAAAATGGCTGACTTAGAAGAAAAGCCTGCAGACAAAATACCTGTCTGCAGGCTTTTCTTACTGCTAAATCACTTCTGTAATCCGAGCCGGATTTAATATGAAACGGATTGTAAATCATATGTCAATGTTCTATGAAAATGTCACCTTTTTTGGGGGGCTTTTATTCTGAGAAAATGTCACCCCCTAGAGGCGGCTGCCCTTGACAAAGTGGGCTTTGTTAAAAGATTGCGAGGGGCGACGGCGAGAGGCATAAAGAAATCGCCTTACGCCCCCTCGCCAAGCAATTTTAGCCCACATGTCAAGGGTTAAACGAGCAGCCGCCAGGAATGCTCAGGGCTCAAGCTCAAAGCATAAATAACTAACGCCAAGCAAGCCTTGAGCTGTAAAGAGCTTCAAGGATCTCCCGATCTGTATCATCGTAGATACTCACAGGGAAGCTGACCGACTTACCCCTCCAGGGGTGGTTTTCCGAAGGAGCAGCATACTGTCGAGGCTTCCTGGGTTGCTTAGGTACTACTTCCTTTACCGGTAAAGCCTCCAACACCTCAACATCATAGATCGAGCCGCTGTATTGCGCCTTCAACCCATACCGGGGGCTTTTTAAAACCGTTACCTTGGATTTGGGAATCACCGGGATGACCTTACCATTACGAACAAGCCTGTAGTAAACATTTTCATAAGAAAAGGTAGAACCATTATCCACCTGACGCGTATCTTTGACACATAAAATATAATCAAGCTCCATGTTTTCCAGAGCATGGAAAGCAGACTGGGGATCTTTAGCTTCAACAGCAAACCGCTCATTGTGTTTTGTCAAAAAAAGAGCTAAGAAATCATTTGCTTCATCCATTGTGGATATCCCGGCGATATTTAATTCAACAGGCAGCCTGCTTTGCAGTGTATTCCATAACCTTTCGATACGGCCCTTAGCCTGTGCTGTCTTGGCCCAGATAAGGTTAATCCCGAGTTCAGCCATCGCCCTGCCGAACTGCGTGGCTTTACCCCTCTTACCACTCAATTCATCTTCTAAGGATAACCTACTCGTTTTAGGGGAGCGGAAAATGGTATGCCTGTCAGCATAAACAGCAAGTGGGATGCCGTTATTGGAGATAAGGCTTCTCATAATCTGAAAATAACTTTCCAGGCACTCGGTAGGGGAGAAAAACAAGGCCAGAATCTCCCCTGTGGCATCATCTATAGCGCCATGCAGCGAACATTCCTCGCCGTTTAAAAACCAGGTGTGAGGGCTGGCATCGATTAGAACAAGCATCCCTTTTTGCGGCTTCCTTTTCCTGCGTTTATGCTGTTTTACTTTTGTGTGCTTCTTCGGGCTTGTAAACCCGTTTTCTACAAGTATTCTGTAGACCGATGATTTGCTCAGACGGATCGACTCATGTTCCTCAAGCAGCTCCTGGAAATGCGAGAAATTAGCTTCAGCGTATTTTTGCGTTTGTCGATGCTTAACAACTAAATCCTTAATCTTATCGGTTAGAGCATGTGCAGGCTTTAGACCCCGGTTTTTATGAACGACGAACGCATCGCCGTATTCTTTAACTCCTTTCTTTATGCGTTTTACCTGTCGTTCGCTTAAGCCTAAGATCTCTGCCGCTTCACTGATTGTCATCTTACCTTCGAGCAGACAACGGGCAATATGAAGTTTGTTTCGTTCATCCTGTGTCATTGATAATATCATCCTTTCATTGTAGCAGAGGGTGACATTTTCTCAGAACAATTTCAGGGTGACATTATCACAGAACAAACACAACGGATTGTAAATCATATTGACATTTATCAATATGCCTAGTATTATTGTATTGACATATCGAGAAACTTCGATATCATTGATACATATAAATATGAAGGAGGTAATTTTATGAAGCATTCATATGCAGATTATGTTCCTGCAATAAAGGCTATGTCAGATGAAACTCGGTTAAAGATTATTGATCTGTTATCATGTGGAGAAATGTGCGCATGCGATATATTAGAAGAATTCAGTATTTCTCAATCTACTCTTAGCTATCACATGAAAATTTTGTCTGAAAGCGGCCTTGTAAATGCAGTACGTGATGGGGCTTGGATGAGATATACATTGAACAAGAAAAAAACAGATGAGCTTAAAGCTTTCTTTGCATGCATAACCAGCGACAAAGAAGACTGTATTTGTAAAACGCGCAAAAAATCTAATAATCAATGTTGTTAAAGAGGATTTAACGTTAATCAAAATATTTGCTTTATATTATGCATTTGAAGGCGAGGTTTTATATTATGCAAATAATGAAAGCAATCTGGGATTTCTCCCATAATCATATACTGGGTATGAGATGGCTAAACCAATTAATCGGCAGTGGACTTAATTTATTAGGTCTTGACACAACTAATGGTTGGATTGAAAGCTTCCATTTTTTTATTTATGACGTTATTAAAATTACCCTGCTTTTGTGTTTTCTGATTTTTATAATCAGCTATATCCAAAGTTATTTTCCTCCTGAGCGCAGCAAGAAGATATTAGGGCGTTTTCATGGTATGGGAGCTAATGCGGTTGCTGCCCTGCTGGGAACGGTGACACCGTTCTGTTCATGTTCATCAATACCGCTCTTCATAGGTTTTACATCCGCAGGTTTGCCTTTGGGAGTGACATTTTCCTTCCTTATATCCTCGCCTATGGTAGACCTCGGATCTCTTGTACTATTGATGGGCATCTTTGGTGCCAAGGTTGCTGCCGTATATGTTATCGTTGGCCTTATCTTGGCTGTAATTGGCGGTACACTTATTGAAAAGCTTCCCATGGAGAAGCATGTTGAGAGCTTTATCCTGACTGCTGCTAACGTAGATATAGAATCCCCCGCTTTAACAAGAAAAGATCGGCTTGTTTATGCCAAAGAGCAAATGCACTTGACCTTAAATAAGGTATTACCGTATATCCTAATCGGAGTTGGTATCGGCGCGATCATTCATAACTGGATTCCTGAAGGATGGGTTTCAACTGCACTTGGAAGCAATAATCCCTTCGGGGTAGTATTGGCGACATTGATCGGTGTGCCAATGTATGCGGATATTTTTGGTACCATTCCCGTTGCAGAAGCTTTATTTGCTAAAGGTGCACAACTTGGAGTTATACTCTCTTTTATGATGGCGGTAACCACACTTTCCGTGCCTGCAATGATTATGTTGCGCAAAGCAGTTAAGCCCAAGCTTCTGGCGCTTTTTATTGCAATCTGTACAATCGGAATCATGCTTGTCGGTTATTTATTCAATGCTTTTCAGACATTGATAGTTTAGGAGGTAATAAAGGATGGCAAGGAAATGGTATCCTGTTATCGATTATTTGACGTGCGTTGAGTGTGGCACCTGTGTAGCAAGTTGTTCCCATGGTGTTTATGACACGACAAAAGCCCCTTCACCTGTTGTTAAAAACCCCGAATTATGTGTTGATCATTGTCATGGCTGTGGTAACCTTTGCCCGGTGGGAGCAATCACCTATTTGGGAGAGGACACCGGCTGGACTCCGCCAAGCGGAGAGCAATTAGCGGCGGAATCCTGTTGCCCTTGCGGGTGTGAAACGGTAGCGGAAAAGAAGATTGTTGTTGAGTATCTCTATCTGGATCTTGAAACATGTGACCGTTGTATTACAACAGACAATGTACTTGATGAGGTCATGATGAAACTTACTCCTGCGCTGAGCATTGCCGGCTTTGAAGTAGAATATAAAAAAATTGAGATGAAAACAGCAGAAATAGCTGCGCAATACAGGTTTCTTTCTTCGCCTACGATTCGTGTAAACGGCCATGACATTTGTCAATCTATTGCCGAGAATAGCTGTGGTTGCTGCAGTGACATAAGTGGAACCGATGTAAACTGCCGGGTGTTTGAATATAAAGGAGAACTCTATGAGGTGCCTCCGAAGGAAATGCTTGCTGAAGCTATCTTAAATTCAATATTCGGAAAGGTTGAAACCGGTTGTGCATGCGGAGAGTATGAATTACCTGAAAATCTAAAAGAATTCTATGAGGGAAAGAAAAACAAATCTAGCTGCTCTTGTGGGGGCAATTGCTGCTGATGGATAAAAAAACTGCTTAAAGTAATTATCCCTATATACTTTGCCCTCATTATTGCAGTAAACAATGAGGGATAGATCTATAAAAAAGGAGAGATTAATTATGGCATTGTTTGGTAAGAAGAATAAAAAAGAGGAAACTTCATTTTGTTGCTATGGCGGAATTTGCGATGCGGAAAGCGTGGCAAAAGCAGAAGCCGCTAGATCCGAAGGTGCAGGAATAAAGGTTTTGGGAAGCGGATGTGCCAAGTGTAATCAACTTGCGGAGGCAATAAAAGCTGCCTTGGAACAACTTGGCATGGATACTACTATTGAGCATGTAACTGACTTTTCCCAGATTGCAGCCTATGGCGTAATGACTACCCCTGCTCTTGTAATCGATGGAAAAGTTGTTTCCTATGGCAAGGTGCTTAAAACTGATGAGGTTGTTAAAATCCTGCAGAAGGTCAAGGGATAATAAAACGTGGCCATAGTGAGGACGAATTATGAACCCTTTGTTTTACCGGAATAGTGAAGTAAAAGCAACTTCCCCCTTGAGAGCGATTATAAGCACCAATTTGACCGCCGTGAGCTTCCACAAGACCTTTCGCAATGGCTAAGCCAAGACCGGCACCTCCCATGCGGCGGTCACGGCCCTTGTCGCCGCGGTAAAAACGGTCAAAGATATGGGGTATTTCCTCCGCTTGCAGACCGGGACCAGAATCTTTCACACTAACCTGCACAAAGTCATTTTCGAGCCTGCCGCTAATTTCGATCTGTCCATGAATTGGCGTATAACGCACAGCATTACTCAACAGATTAAACACAACCTGCGTAATTCTTTCCGCATCTACTATGACAGTCGGTAATTCCGGTGCAAAACTGGTTGTCACTGTAATATCCTTTGATGGGAGCCAACCTTTTGCATAGCCTCATTTCCCGTCATGGCAGTAAGCACTGTAAAACCTTCTTTGGCAAGATAAATTTCAATCAGATTTAATATTTTCTCTTCATCATCAACCACCAAAATATTTGAGATCCATACTTATCTCTCCCCCTGCATCTAAATCTATATAACCGATGAAAGCAGTGCACCCAAACATACCCCTCAGTTATTGCAGCTAAATGGCAAGCATCTTTTATCTATAAACAGAAAAAGGGATATATCCCCTTTTCTGCAAGATTATATTTATCTTTTGCCAAAACAGCCCCGTTTATGTTGCATGAAGCGTCCCGCTTCCCTGCAGGAATTTATCTCCTCCAGTTGCTCCGGCGTCAAATACTGTGCATGTTTTTTTGATTGGCTTCTCTGATGGACTGCATTTCTGCCTGAATTTGCTCTAATTCAGCCCGTTTGGCAGCGATTGCGTCTTCATCCGGCGGGCTGGCAAAATAAAGCTGTTTTAATTCATGGATAGTATCTATACGGGCAATACGAAGGTTACGCATTTTTTCATACATATCATCCTGCAGGGCTCGCATTTGTCCACGTTGATCTTCGGTGAGATTTGTTTCAAAAAAAGCAGGGCACCAGTCTGCATCCAGCCACCGGCCGTTGCCCGGAAAGCCGTAAGCAGCAGCCATTCCCACTAAGCTTGTCACCAACAGAGCAATTAATGCGAAGATAATGATTAGTTTGCGCATCTTGTTCACCCTTTCGCAATTGTTTTGCTAAACTTCCCATCTTTTACTCACTTCCTTTCTGTGAGTGTTTAGCTTAAACTTCATTGTACGCCGCAAATGTCATAATATCATGTAGACAATGTTAAGAACTTCTTAAGATTGCACAAAATATAACCATCAAAACCGTATGATTATAATTTAAAAGGGGTTGCGCAGGATGAGCATATTATCCCGCGCAACCCTTTAATAATTTCTTACTACTTTTAACCAAGCTTATATACTTACTTCATCCAGTTTATGCAGTTCATACCGGTTGATAATATCCATAAGTTTGAGCGGATACTTAGAGTCAGTGGCATACCCGGCTCTTTTCAACGCCCACGCGCCTTGCGCACTATCATGCATTACGGCTCGGAATGGCTCATATCTTTTACCGGTAAGCAAAAACTGTTTATGGTCCGCCCAGCTTTCGCTGACATTATTATAGGCTCTAAAAGCTGCATCAATGTGGAAGGTCTGCCCGTTATATTCTTCCCAAGTATTGGAGATTACTGAACCGGCTGGGCCTTCCCCTTTGATGCCAAACAGGTTATTGGAAAATTTACCTGTATATTTATCTACCGGCACACTTTGTCCCCAGCCTGTCTCCAATATCGCCTGGGCTGTCTGCAGTGCTGCCGACATGCCTGTTTTTTTCCACGACTGGCTGGCTAAGCCGGAGGCTAGGTTTAAGAATTCACTTTTCTCCACTACCGGCTTGGCGGTGTAAATCTCGCCCAGGTACACCCGGAATGGGATCGCTTCACTGGTTACTGTTGTTCCGGAGGCAGTAGTTGCTAGAGCCTGAATGATCCGCTCTCCCTCGTCATCTGAGGCAGGTGCCCATGTGTATTCCCCCGCCGGCTTATCCCCGGCGGCAACAACTTTCTTTGCTCCGGTTTGAGGATTTAGCAAAATATATTGAATGTTCGCCAATTCCACATTGCTTACAGCCTTCAACTGCACCGGGCCGGTGACAACCTGCTGCGGGCCGACACCTTCTAAAATCAGCAAGGGGTTAGCTGTTATGTTTACCCGGATGCCTCCGCTTGTATGGATGGTACCGGTGGTATCTTTCACTCTGACCAACACTTCTTTCATCCCTGCCTGCTCCGGGCCTGGGAACCAGCGATAACCGCCATAAGGGATCTTGGCTATAATCTCCTCATTCCCTGTTTGCGGGTCTCTTAATACATATTCCGTCTCACTAACCGGAAAGTTGCGCCCCGCCAAAAGGGTAACCGGTTTTTCAATAGTGCTGCCTGCATTAACACCTCTCAATTCCAACCTCCTGGGCACCGCAACTTCGGTCGTGACAATTGGACTTTCATAGGCTTGTCCCATATGATCATATGCTATTACCTGCAAGGAAACATTCCCATTATCTTCTACCTGCGGCGCCCAATTGTATGCACCTTGGGGATCCGATTCTGCACTGACAAACACCTTGTCTTTGTCCTGGTTTACAATCGTATATTTTACATATGCCGGCATAAAATTCAAAGCAGCGCCTAAAGAAACAGTATCTTTAATCACCTGCCCTGGAGCCACTCCGGTTAATGATACCATTGGTGTAACGGCCATTTCAACTGAAACTGCATCACCGGCGAGAAACTTTCCCTCTCCGTCATAAACAGCGGCCACAAGAACACGTTCTCCCTGCTCTTTTAGGTCTGGCAACCACCGGTAGGCTGCATTCAGCTTATTTCCCCTGGTAACAACCCTGCCCCGTCCTGTTTCCGGATTGAGCAGCAGGTATCTAATCTCAGCCGCTCCTGCGGGAAATTCCTCCGGGAAGGATGCGCAGAGCTCTGTGGTGCCGCTAATTACCTGTCCCGGCTCTACGGATGCAATCTTCATGGCAAAGAATGGGGTAATATCTGCTGTTTGCGCGGAATCCACAGATACTGTCCTGCTGGCGTCATCCCATGCTATCCCCACCCCCAAGGCATTACTCACCAAACGAATGGGGACAAAGGTGCGTCCGTCAAAAATCTGCGATGGGACATCAGCTAAGCCGAATATCTTTTCTGTCCCGACGTTATACTCCACCAAGCGGCTGTCAATCCGCAGCACTACCGCACGGTCGCCCTTTACAATATGTACAATTCTATTTTCCTCATCCCAATCAACCTGTGCATTTAATTCCTCCGCAACAAGGCGCACCGGGACTAAAGTCCGGCCGTTCTGGATCAAGGGCAGTGGTGAAGCATCGATCTTGCGTCCGTCTATTACCAGTTTGATGTTACCGGCACTGACGCCCAAGGGGGTAAACAACTGCCAAAGAACAAGCACTAAGGTAACAAAGGCAACCAAACGCCACCGTTTACTGTTAACTTGTAGATACATTTCCGCATCACTCCTTTTCTCCTATATGTTCTCTTGCTGCTGTCCAGTTGCTTGTAAACGCATGGATGATTTAATCGGTCTTGTCCTATAGTTTACCTTATCATATTGACGGGAAAAGGCAACAAAATGTTCCAAGAACGGAATTGTTTCCCGCATGGGTTATTTTAGTTTTTCTCTCATCGGCTGCATATAACTGCTCGCTGGCGGCAGCAGTGCTGACAACCTCGAGATATTAAGTCCCACCCATAGGGGGCCTTTCTGCTTAATTTAGTCAGTGTACTTTGCACCTGTAATCCTTGAAAAATTATTCTCCCACCCATAATATTCACCATCGATGCGCGATTTCCAACGCACAACCCTGTCTTGGAATGCATTTATCCCTCAGCAATGTTACTACCACAATTTCCGGGCGGTTAAAAACCCTTTGGGGAAATACGCTGTTTCCCAATCCCCTACTGACAACCATGACAGCGTTCCCCCATTCATGTTTCCCGGCGGTATATTGAGGAAAGAATCCTTGATTGGGAGCCACTATCCCGCCGATAAAAGGCAGCCGCACCTGCCCGCCATGGGCATGGCCAGCGAAAACTAAATTAAAACCATACTCACTATATAAAGGGAACGATTCAGGACGATGAGCTAACAAAATCTTAAATTTTTCCGTGTCTTCAATTCCCTTTATTGCTTCTCTAATATTACTTGCTGTGCTATCCCCATTAATTCTCCCGCCGGCAACTGGGTCATCTATTCCCACAATATCAATTTCATCTGTGCCCTTCCTAATTTTAGCATAGGTATTACGCAATACAACAATGCCATTTCCCTCCAATTGCTTTTCCAGATCTGCATACTTGCCTGAACCCCATTCATGGTTGCCGGTAACAAAAAAGGTGGGTGCCATTTTTACCAGCCCCCGCATTAATTCCATACAAGGCTCCAACTGTTCCAGCTTACTGTCAATTAAATCGCCGGTAAAGACTATTGCATCTGGTTTTATATCCTTAATTTTGCTTTTCAATATTCCTTGCTCTTTACTAAACCTCTTGCTATGTAAATCTGACAAGTGCACTATTTTATAGCCTGCAAAAGCTGCAGGAACATCATAGGAAATTATATCTATCCTGGTAATGGAGATTAAGTTGTTCTCAAAATACAAGAATAAACAAACAAATAGAATAATAGCTATCCACATTTTTGTCCTGCTCATAAATGATTTCATCCTTTATTTATAGCCCAAATTGCACCCTTTCCCGCTGGGAGATAGCTCTTCATTGCTTATTTAGCTCTCTACCTTTTCCATTACTTCCCTTGCCCAAGCTCTAATTCTATCTCTATTAGCTTTAGGATTGCGTTTTAATGGATCGATAAAATCAATCTTGCCTATAATTTCATTCCCTGCCAGTTTAGCCTCCATTTTATCTAATGCCCCTAAATTCATCCCCCGGTGGCAGCAAAACAGGGCAATGCTTTTCTGCTTAAGGTTAACTGTCGAAAAAAAGGTGGCAAGAGCCGGAGTATAGTTACCAGCCCAAATGGGGGTTCCGATAAATATTACATCATAATCCTCCGGGTTAACTGTAAAAGATTCCAATGCCGGCTTTGCTTTCGTGACCACTTGCCTCCCACCCCAAAAATACTTCATAAATCCCTTGGTATTAAGATCCTTTTTCGGCTTTAGCTCCAAGAGGTCTGCTTCAATTGTAGCGGCAATCTCCCGCGCCACAAACTTGGTATTGCCCTCAAGCGAGTAAAAAACGACTAGTTTTCTTTTCTTACTATCAACTTCACCCATCTCTACACCTCCTGTGAGTTAAACATAACTATAATGCTTGCGAAAAAGATTTTAACTCCGCCTCACTTTCCGCCGGTAAATCGTATCCACTTATACCTTGAATCGCACCTTCTTAGGCATATATTATAATAAATTAAGGTGCATGTTTTTTCCCAAAAACTCTTCTGTTTCATTAAGTTTCCCTCTTATCCGGGCTAGTACAAGAAGCTGTTTTTGTATTTCTGCTTTTACTACCTCTCTATTCAAATCCAATTCCTGGCAAAAAATGCCAACCAAATTTCCTAGCATGGCCAGTTTCCATGCTGTAAAAGTAGGCGCATAGGTAAGGCCAAAAGCACAGAGGCTGCCGAGGTCCTCTTCCATCCTCCCCTCCCGGCATTCCTCCAGATCTATTCCGTAGATTTTGTCTCTGATGATAAAGTTCCTGAAGTTTACATCACCCATGATTAACTGCTCCCCAAAAATTTCCCGGGTGGCAATATAAAAAGATTTAAACCAGTAACACAGATTGTATATAAACTGATCCGCTGACCATTGCAAGGCACTGCCTGCAGAGCCCTGCCTGCTTTCCAGCCAACAATAATAATCAAGTAACAATGTCCCCTCCAAATATTCCAGCAATATATAGTTTTCACCTGTCCCATATATAACCGGCACAAATACCCCTTTCTCCTTTAATAAAGACAGCATTTGTATTTCTCTTCTCATTCGCTCCGGCCGGAAGTATTCTTTGTATACAAAAAAACTCGCCCTTGTATCCGGTTTTTCAGCCTTGAGTAAAAAAACATTATTCTTTTTACTAATATACTTCTTTGCCACGGAAAAACAGGACAATTGGTTCTTGCAAATTTTGCTCAATTCCTGCACACACAATCACCCCTAGAACATTCCCAAAGAAAGTCGGATTAACAGCTTATACCTATTGAAAAATAAGAAAAATAATCAGAAAAAAGAGAGGCATAGCAAGGAGAGCTATTTTATCCTCCCGTGACAAGGCCTGGGTATGCATGTAAGTTCTTGTTGCATAGCGGCCAAAGGCCCGGTTTTCCATGGAAATAGTGAGCATATCAACTCTGCTTAAAGCAGAGATCACCAGGGGCACGTAAAGATGCTTAACGGCTGCCAGAAGTTTTTGCGGTGAAAGACCCTCCAGATCGATTCCTTTGGCCATCTGGGCATTCTTCACCTGCGCCAGTTCCAAATGGAATAAAGGAATAAAGCGCAGGGCAGTAATCAGCATGAACCCCAACCGGTACGGCAATCCGACCTGCATCAAAGCATAGGCCAGCCTGTTGGGATCTGTAATAGCCACAAAAAGATAGCTGGCACCAATAATATTGAGAAAGCGCAGCATCATGCCCAGTCCTCCCCGGAAACCGTCAGACCAAACCGGCATGTATACAGGTCCAAAAGAAATCCGCCAGAGTAAAATGCCTTCCTTGACCGCCAATACCTGGATGACAAAAATGAAAAGACCGAAGATGAGAATAAAGCGCAGCTTGCGGAGGAAAAAAGTCATGCCCAGCCCTGCCAGAGGATAAGCCAAGATAAGGAGGCAGAATAACAAACCTGTCCCCGAAAGGGAAGGCAGGGCAAGAACAGTAAGGCTGAAACTCAACAGCAGCACCAATTTAACCAAAGGATGGATGCGGTGCAGCAAAGAATAATTATCAACATAGGTTAGGCCGGGGTAAAAACCCTGTGTTCTTTTAGATTTAGTGTAGTACACGTTCACTGCGAATTACCTTCTTTCCTCCACTGGGGAAACTGCATACCCGGCGGGTAAATACTCATCTCGCCCCATTTGGGCGAGCCTTAGCAATGCCTCCTGCACAGGGGCATCGATGAGCAGCTTCCCTTCTTCCAAGAATAGAATCCTCTGGCAGCAGGAAGCAACTACTGCCGGTTCGTGGCAAACCATCAGGGTTATCCCTCCCCGGGACCGGTGTTCCTCCAGGGCAGCCAGCAAGAAACCCAACCCATTGCTATCCTGCCCGACTAAGGGTTCATCCAGGATCAAGATGCGGGGAGAATAGGCCAGGACAGATACCAAGGTAAGCCTCTTTTTCTCCCCTAGACTCAATGCGAAAGGATTATTATCTCTATACTGCTCCAATTGGGACTTTTCCAGTAACCGGCAGACCCTGCCTTCAAGTTCACCCTGTTCTCCCCTGTGCAAAAAGAGCGAAGGCAGCATTGCCTCCTTGTAAACAGTATTGGCAAAGAGCTGATGGTTGGGATTTTGAAAGATAAGCCCCATATCACAGGCCCGGTGGTTAACCTTCTTTCCCGTTACATCTTCTCCATCCAGATAAATCTTTCCTCCCTTAGGCTTGAGGAGCCCCAGCAGTGCCAGTAAAAGCGTGGTTTTCCCGCTCCCATTGTCCCCCATCAGGGCAACATTTACTCCGGGATCCAGGGAAAAACTTATTCCCCTAAGGACATCTACACCACCGTATCCTACCGTCAAGTTGTCTATAGCAAGAAGGGGCAGTTTCTCTTTTTCCTTTGCCAACGGACTTGTTGCCTTTTGCCTTTGGATAAGGGTTCCTGGTTTATTCCCCTTGCCGGTGGGAATATATTTCTTCTGATACTCCTTGGGTTTGGCCTCCCCGACAATTCTGCCCTTATCCATTATGAGCAAGCCATCTGAGATGGCAGCAAGCCTTTCTAACCGATGCTCAATCACAAGAATTGCAACCCCCTGCTCAGCCTTCAACCTCTGCAAT
Source organism: bacterium (assembly GCA_050951765.1). Lineage (GTDB taxonomy): Bacteria > Bacillota > DTU030 > DTU030 > JBMNJR01 > JBMNJR01. Next base: position 30,854 of record JBMNJR010000010.1, read on the forward strand.
GTTTGGAGGACTTCCCTGGTACAGGAAGGATCCAGGTTGGCTGTCGGTTCATCCAAGATCAGAAGGGCAGGGGTCATGGCCAGCACTGAGGCAATAGCAACCCGCTGCTTTTCGCCCCCGGAGAGGGTGTGTACCTTCCTTTCCTGCAGTTCCAGGGCCCCTACCGCCTGGAGAGCCCAGTGGAGCCGTTCCCGAATTATTGCAGGCGGCAGGCATAGATTCTCCGGCCCAAAAGCCACCTCGTCTTTCACTGTCAAGGTACAGAGCTGGGCTTCCGGATCCTGTTGCACCAAGCCCACGATTCCCGAAAGGCCACCGGCCGGATAATCCCTGGTGTCCTTCCCCTGAATCCGAACAATACCCTCCATCCTTCCCGGGTAAGCATGGGGAATAAAACCAGCGAGACAAAGAGCCAGGGTGGACTTCCCGCAGCCGCTGGGACCGGTTATGGTCAGAAACTGACCGGGGTATATATCTAGGTTAACACCTTTCAAGGCGGGAACAGCAGCCCCACTATAGATAAAGGAGAGGTTTTCTGTAGTTACAACCGGCTGCATCATAAGGACCCCTTCCACTTAATTACTTTGCAAATACTATCTCATGCTACGCCAAAGGTTGCGCTGGCTACCCTATTCTGAAAATAGAACAAGGGACGGTTCTCTGTTCTACTCTGAAAAAACTTTGACCGGGCTAGCCTAATTTTGTCGCAGGCTCCGGCGACCGTGGCCGCCCTCCGACTGAATAACTACAATAATAGGTCGGGCGGCCATGCTCAGCTACCAGCTTTACAAAATAGGCTAGCCCATCCCATGAGCGCACCACGAAAATAGGGTGCACCAAGGTCAGCACTTATGGCAGAGCGCATTTGCAACGAGCGACTGTAGCGGCTGTCAGTAGTTGGCAGTCAGTAGCTCGTTGCCCGGTGCCGTAAGTACCCCGAAAACAGCATTGAGACACTAAGTAAAGAGAGCGCAGGCGAGTGAGGACAAGCAGCGACACCATGTCTGAGCCCGCAAGGGCGAGTTGGGGCGCTGCCCGAACGAGCCGAGCTCGTTCAAGAGAACTGTCTCCTGCTGTGGAGGGGTACTTCCGGCAGTAGAAGTATAGAAGCATTGGTTCACGACCCCGCCCGACAAGGAACCGGAGAGAGCGAAGCCAGAAGTGATGGACAATTAGTTTTCATTCCTCTGCTGGTGCCGAGAATCGGCATGGGCGTCTATTTTGCAAAGCCGGCGCTCTTGGAGGTCAGAAGTATGAAATTGAAAAGTTAGAACCAGAATAGCAGCAGCTATCTTTTTCCAACTAGAGAGATGGAGGGTTCCCCTCTTGAGTTAACGTCGAACGACCAACTTCTCATCTCTGACTTCCAGTTTGTCGGCGGCCACGGTCGCGAAGCCAGTGATAAAAGATTAGAACCTATTCTACGAGAATCCTGTTTACCATCCGCACCCAGTAACCACCTTCATAATTCCCGGCAACCAAGCGCAGCGTATCTCCTTCCCGAATCAGCAGCATCTGATCATCATTGAGCACATCCTCCAGGGGGAATTCCACCATATAGCCGTCGGTTGCCATAACAGTAAGCTTCCCGGCCGATTCTTGCGGCGCCGCCTCCTGTAAAATTATCCTTAAGGGAATACCGGTATACTCCTGGGGCGGGGCATAGCTGACCTGTCCCCGCAATTCGGCAGTAATGGTTGTTTCATGGGCGGCAAAATGGCCAAGCGAAAAGGAAAGCGGTCTTTCAACCGCCCCCTCCACCCGGCAGGTAGGACCTGCCCAGGGAGGTTGGAAAACAGCGGCAAAGTAATAAACTGCACCCCCGGCCAGCAGCAGTATCAGCAGGGAGGTAACCATAAGCTTGCAAGTAAGGTGGGATTCTTTTCCCCTTTGGACACCCGGTGCCGCAGTTTCCCCATCCCCTGTAAAAATGCGCAAAGGCCTGGCCTCAAGCACCACCTCCAGGACGCTGTGGCCAAAGCTACCTGCCAGGAGTATACCGGAAACAAAGGCTAAACACCCGATAAATAATAGATAAGTGAGCGGGGCACCGGAAAAATAAAGGAACTGGAAAACAATGACATTGGAAGCGGCAGCTGCCCCGCCGGCAAGCATATAACTCCCCAAATTGCGCCGCCTGGCAAAAAGCAGCACCAGATCCACCAGCAAGCCCTGAACAAAGGAGACTAAAATAATAGCAACCCCGTGGGTGCTGCCGGTGAAAAGCTCGATAACCCCCTTGAGGAGGCCAGTTGCGGTAGCCGCTCCCGGCTTGCGGACAAGGCCTGCCGCCAGGATAAACCAAAAGACATGGAGGCCGGAGGCAAACTGCCCGGCACCGAAAGGCACGGCGAAAATCCGGTTTAGGAGGTTGCCCAAATACCCGACATAGGTACTCATAACCCCCCCGATACCACTTAAAACGGCAATAACCAGCAGTTCCCGATTGCTCAGGTAATAGCGCTGACGCCTTACTGTTTCAACCTCCACCCTTTTCCCTCCTGCATAAACCTCTTTCCACCCACTGTGGTCAGCATGATATATTAGTCAATCCGGATCGTCTTAACATGCCGTACCCAGTAAGGTTTGTTTACATCCCCCGGTTCCCGTTGACCGACCACCACTTGATAAGGATTACCTTGTTTGGGATCGAATTCCTCCCCGTCTTCTTCCCAGGCCAGGATCAGCTTTAGTTTTGTCCCGGGGTTTTCCTCGTCAATATAGTCCTCCCGCTGCACATCTTCCAGAGTATACTCTACCGTATAGCCATCCTCAGCAATAAAACTGACCTTGGCGGCTCTATCCTTCAAACTCACAGTTTCACTGATAAGATGCCATACCCAAACCCCTTTAAAATGGAAATGTTCTCTTGTCCCATAGGAATTAATTGAGAAGTAATCGTCCTCCACCAAGCCCTCCTCCATGGCCTTCAACTCTTCCAGTGTAAGGGACACCTTAGCTTCAACTGCATCTCCCTCAATTACAACCGTGCCTGCCGGAACTTCCTCCACGCCCCCGCACCCGCACCCCAAAGTAGAGATGAAAAGGAGGATCAACAGGAATACTGTCATTTTTACGGTGGGACAAATAAAGCGCATAATTGCTGCCTCCCCGGTATCAAATATGTTTTCCCGGATATGATTTTCCTTACCTGAATATTGGTTCTAGCAATTACTGCCGGCACTGCCGGTGCTCAAAAAATATTCTGTTCGGGGCTAGCCTAATTTTGCCGCTAGCTCCGGCGACCGTGGCCGCCCTCCGACTGAATAACTACAATAATAGGTCGGGCGGCCATGCTCAGTCGCTAGCTTTGCAAACATCCCATTAGCGCACCACGAGGATAGGGTACGCCAAGGTCAGCACTTCTGGCGGAGCGTATTTGCGACAAGCGGCTGTAGCAGTTGTCAGTAGTTGGTAATCAGTAGCTCGTTTTCCGGTGCCAGAAGTACCCCGAAAACAGCATTGAGACACTAAGTAAAGAGAGCGCAGGCGAGTGTGGACAAGCAGCGACACCATGTTTGAGCCCGCAAGGGCGAGTTGTGTCGCTGCCCGAACGAGCCGAGCTCGTTCAGAAAAACTGTCTCCTGCTGTGGCAGGGTACTTCTGGCACCTAGAAGTATGGAGTCCCATGGGCTCACGACCAACTGGACAAGAAACCGGTACATTAGTGCCCGTCGCCTTTGGCTTTGGACAGGCCCGTCGCCTTCGGCTTTGGACAGGCCCGTCGCCTTCGGCTTTGGACAGGCCCGCCGCGAAAAAAATAGAGAACGAAGATAGAAGAGCGCCTGTATGATTTCTTCTGCTAGTGCCGAGAATCGGCATGGGTTCTGCCTGAAAGACTGCCTATGCCAAACATATCTGCGCTTTTGAGGCGGTGTCAAAGAAATGCCGACCAGATTACAAAGGCAAATACCGCTGACCCCAAGCTATCATGCCCACTAAGGGAATCAGCCGTTTCAGTGCCGTGGTAGTGGTACCGTTATCTTCCTGAAACCCCTTTACAAGCGTATAGCGATCCAGAACCTGACCGGCGGCATCCTTGGCCGTCATGGTCAGGGTATTACCCTTGATCTCTACCACTTGGTAATTGCTGACCCAAGCAGTTTGGGCAGCAATATAATCGTAGTCAGGTCCCGGACCGTAATGCTTCCCTCCCGCATTGCCCATAATGTAGACGATACCCTGGCCGTCAAGCCGGATTCTGCCCTCCCGCAGCGGTTTGGTTCGCATATACACATGCTGGTGCCCTGTAAAAACCAAATCTACCCCACCTTCCTCCAAAAGAGGCACCCAATTGGTCTGCAGGTGTTCCCCCCGCCAGTCGGCCACCGCTTGGTAAGGAGGATGGTGCAAGACCACAAATTTCCAGTGCTTTGGGCTGCCGGCCAAATCTTGCCGCAGCCAGGAGGCAATTTGATCATAATCACCACTCCCGGGAATCCCCATACAGTTGCTATCCAGCACGGTGATATGGCAGTTTCCATAGTCAAAGGAATAGATGGTCTCCTCGTATCCTGCCGGACCATTGCGGGGGAGGGCAAAGGAATTTCGAAACACTTCCGAATCATCGTGGTTGCCCACTGCCGGCAGCAAAGGAAGCCAGCAAAAAACCGGTTCGGCTGCAGCAAAAAATTGCTGCCATTCTTCAATGCTGTTGCCCTGATCTACCAGATCTCCTCCCAGCAAGGCAAATCTCAAATTGGGATTTTCGGTAGCAACCTGTTCCAGCATTTTCCCCCAAGCGCCATAATCCCCCTGGACATCGCCCATATAGAGAAAGGAAAATTCATCTTCTCCGTCCGCCGTGGTAAAGAGAGCCGGTTCACTCCAAGCCCCTTCCCTGCCGACGCGATACACATAAACTGTGCCGGGAGCCAACTCCCGCAAAGTTGCCTCAAGGTGAAAATGGCCGTCAGAGAGGAGGCTCTTCTTTCCGATCACTTCTCGAGCGGCGGCAAAGCTACCGTCATAATCGGTGGCAGGCAGGTACTGGACCCGCTGCCCCTGGGTAATACCGGTCCCCGACCGCCAGGAAATAGTCTGGGTGGTGAGAGGATTTTCCGTCCACGAGAGGAGCAGTTGATCCGGCGAGCCGGCATTGGGTCCACCGCCCAGTGCCGCCATAACCGGGGAGGAAAAAAGAACAAAACACAACAGTATCCCCAGTACAGCTTTAACGCCCAATTTCCTGTACCTCATCCTTTCTTCTCCTTCTATCAGTATTAACCTGTTCTGAAAAACTTTGTCCGCGGCTAGCCTATTTTTGACGCCGACTCCGCGAGCGCGGCCGCCCTTTGTATAAACCCTCCAGAAAGGGCGGGCGGCCGTGCTCAGTCACCGGCTATGTATATAAGCTAGTTCAGACCTTCAGCAGCAGCCAATCCCTTGACCACAACGGTGGCTGCTTCAGCCCGGGTAGCATTACCCTGAGGCCGGAAGGTATAATCGGGATATCCGGTGATAATAGCATTATGCACCGCTGTAGCCACGGCTTCCCTGGCCCAGGCGGAAGTACTGTCACAGTCTGCGAAGGAAAGATCTGCAGTCCACGGAGCCAGTTTCGCCGCCTGTACCAGCATGGTTGCCATCTGCTCCCTGGTTACCAGATCGTTGGGTCCGAAGGTATCTGCATCATACCCGCTTACAATGCCATGGTGAGCAGCCTTGGCGATGGCCTCCTTGGCCCAGTGGCCGGCTGTGTCGGCAAAGACCTTGTCCCCCTGGTCCTCCAGGCCAAAAGCTTTGACCAGGATGGTGGCAAACTCTGCCCTGGTGATATGCTTATCGGGCTTAAAGGTACCGTCAGGATACCCGCCAATTGCCCCCAGTTCGACCAATTCCAAAATGTACTCCTGGGCCCAGTGGCCGGCGATATCGGTCAGTCCCTGAACCGGAACCAACTCCATCTTGATAATCCCGCCAATAGATGTTGACCCGCTGACTGCCGGGCCTACCAGCCTGAGCGGCCAGTCACCGGAAGACTCCAGTATGGGTGCCCCGTTTAATGTATTGGCAACTATATAATTCTTATTCCGGATAATATCGCCACTGTCTATGGATACCGAATAGCCGTCTGCAGCAGTGAGAACCACCTGATACCCTGCTTCTGCCAGCTCATTGCTAAAAGCATTGTCCGAATGTTGGTCATCATCATCAACGAACCCGGCCAGGAACCAGAGGGGCATGCCTTCCCAGACCCGTCCCTTGCCGTCGGTGTATGATGCCTTGTGATCCGCGCCGAACTGGCAAGCCAAGGCCTGTTCAAAATAGGTCTTGCTCACATCATACTTCATACCGCCAATACCCTGTCCATCCAGCTTTAATGTCCAATCTCCCTGGGGAATGGAGTATACCCTGAGCTCCGTTATCCACTTTGCCGCCAAACCGGCACAGGAAGGATACTGGACCCCACCGCCGTAATAGTAGTGCCAGTAGTTCTCCGGCAGTGCCTCATGCATATCCCATTGCCCGTAGACATGATCGCCACCCGGGGTAAAGAAGAGGCGCATCCCGTCGGCATATTCAGGCACATACTTTCCATCTGCCCACCAGGCCAGTATTGCATCGCCCTGCCGCTCTTGGATCGAAGGATCTGTATAGATGGAAGCATAGGGAAGCCTGGTCTCGAAACCGTCCTTTGCTACCAGGACAATCTCCGTACCGGCACCCATGCCGCCTACCAGCTCGCATAGATCTCTGATCCGGGTACCCTTAACTGCATTGGCAACCTTGAACCCGCCGGGATACGTCTCGGCGGCATCCCACACGTCATTGGGGTCATTGGTAATACCTTCGAATTTGTAGACGGTTTTCCCATCGCCAATAACTTCCAGATTTTTCTCCATCCACTTATAATCTACAGTCCTCTCCGCCACAATAGTGGTGCCATCTTCACTATACTTAATGATCCGTATTTCCGGAACCGGTTGATTAGCCGCAAAGGAAGTCAGGGCGATCTCCACCACATTCCCCACACTGGTACCGCCCAGGGAACCGTCCTTGGCCACTCCGTCTCCCACCAGGCGCAGAGGCCAGGCAGATGTAAGGGGTTTGCCGTTACATTGATTGGCAATGATATAGTCATTACTCCAAGCCACATCTTGGCTGGCAAAATCCTTCGTGTAGCCGTCGGCTGCCTTCACCAGAATGGTGTACCCTGCCGTTGCCTGATTGGCATCAAATGCATGGGGTTGCCGGTCATCGACCCATCCGGCCAGCAACCACAGGGGCATACCTGACCAGACATTGCCCTCAGCGTCGGTCCACTCTTGCCAGTGTCCCGAATTTGGGCAAGCCAAACCCTGTTCAAATTCAGTCTGGGAAAGGACAGCGCTAATCTTGCCGCTAAGGGCAAGGTTCCAGCTGCCCTTCGGAGCCGTCGGTGTCTGCAACTGTGGAATCTCTATCTTCACAATATTACCGACAGCATTGCCCCCCAGGGAACCGTCCTCCTTGGCAACGCCCTTACCCACCAAACGCAAGGGAGCTGAGGAACCGGTCAGTGGTTTTCCGTCACATTTATTGGCAACAATGTAATCATTGCTCCTGGCCACAGCAACACCGTCAAAGGTGCGGGAAAAACCATCTCCTGCAACTACCCTGACAGAATAGCCGGCCTTTGCCACCTCATCATTGAAGGTCCAGTGGCTTTCTGCCTCCAGGTCATCTATAGCACCAAGAAGCACCCAGAGGGGTGTGCCAGACCAGATCCGGCCTTCCTTATCGGTCCATTCCCGGTAATGGCCTGAACCCGTGCAGGCAAGCCCATCTTCGAACTCCTCCTGGGTGATGGTATCCCCAACCTTGCCGGACAACTCCAGGATCCATCCGGCCTTAGGTCCGGGAAGGTTTGTGAGCTCGATGCGGACAATGTTGCCTACCTGCTGTCCGCCAAAAACAGCCGCTCCTTTGAGATGGAGAGGCCAGCAGCCCTTTCCTCCTTCGGTTTTTAGGGGAAGGGGTTCACCATTGAGGGTATTGGCAACAATATAGCCGTCATTGCGGGCAATATCGGCACTGTCAAAAGTTGCCTTCCAGCCATCGCCGGCAATAACATTCACTTGATATCCTTGGCTGGCCAGATCATCATTGAAATTAAAGTGGTAAGGCCCTGCATCGGGATCATCGTCAACCATAGCCGCCAGCAACCAGAGGGGTATCCCTCCCCATTCATTGCCATCTGCGTCGGTCCAGGTTACATAGTGATCCCGTGCCCGGCAAGCAATACCTTCTTCGAAATCCTCCCTGGTTAATGCTTCCTCCTTAGCGCCGGAAAGCTGCAGGCTCCAGCCGGCTTGGCTGTCATCCTTCTCCGTAGCCGGTGGGGTGCCTGCCCCAGGGCCACCGCCACTGCCGGCGACAATTGTCTTTACTGCAGCTGTTGCCGCCGCCTTGACAGCAGCAAGATTCGTTTCATCGGCTACACCGGCAGCATAATAGAACTCCACCCGGTCACCGGCAACAAGTTTGATCAAGTTGAGGGCACCGGCAGGATTGTTGTATCCATCTTGATATGTATCATTTACATAGACATACCAACGGCCGGGGTTATTCCGGGTGTATGTGCCCACATTGTCCAGCAGTAAGGCACCCGAGGCGTCATAATTTTTGTCTGTGACATCATAGGTGAAACCTCCGGCTTCTCCTGCCGCTTGGAGAGCACCCAGAGGCGTTGCCATGTCCACAGTGTAAGCTGAACCAGAGTTATAAGCAGTTACGGTAAAGCTCTCCTCAACCGGTAATGAAACTGTGCCGTTATAAAGAAGATCAATATCCCCCCCGGCTGCAAAAGCAGTGACCGGGGCCATTCCGCCGGCTCCTCCGGCAAGCAAAAGAAAGCCCATGATAACGGACAAAAACTTGTACCATCCTACACTTACCTTGCGCTTTATCATATTTTCTCCCTCCCAGATATTAGTCTAAACAGCCAACATGAAAACTGTTGTATTCACCCCCTTTTCAAAATAACAATCCGGTTAAAAATTTCCTCCGCCAGAGAACAGGGGGACGGCTCTCTGATCATTGCCTCCACCAGAAGTGCTGTACGAATAATTTTAATCATGCCGCTGGTGCCGGTTACCGGCATAAAGGTCTACCTGACGATAATAACCTGGCCACTGCCGGCATCATAATCTACTTTTTGCGCCCCCAAGATCTCGCTGACAAAGCGCAGGGGGACAAAGGTGCGGCCGGGCGGAAGCAACTCCGGCGGGCAATCGATGGCCTGAGTTACACCATTGACGCTAACCTCGCTTGAACCTACGGTCAAGATAATCTCCTTTTCCCCGGCGGTGATGGTTACCTGCTTCGCTACCGGGTCCCAGGCGACACCTGCCTGTAAGGCTTCGCTAACAAAGCGTACCGGTACCAGGGTGCGCCCAGCTTCAGCCTTGATATACGGTGCTGCATCTAGGGTAAAGGGTACACCGTTAACACTGGCCTCCTTTTTCCCGATATAGAGGACAATGGTTTCCGCATCTTCGCTTTCTTCATCTCCAACCTGGTACCTGAAGGTTACAACCTCGCTGTCCAGCTTGCCGGGGCCGATGGTGACAGCCTTGATGGCGGCATCCTGTTCTAGAGGGCCGAGGGGCTGATTGATAGCGCCTAAAACGTCTGCCCGGGCAGACCACCAGCGGCTGGCAATCCAATTATACATAGGGCTCTCCAGGGTGGGGGTGCTGCCGTCGGTGGTATAATAAATCTTGTCATCATCGCTGTGCAGATTACTTAAGGTCACCATGCTGCCCTTCGGTACAATGCCACCCGGCGGGTTCGCCTGGGGAGCATCCCATTGTGGCGGCTCTTCAGTAAAAACTTCGATCCGGTGCAGGTACTTGACGAACAGGTTTCCTGTCTGCTCCGTTACCGCCCGTTGGCCCAACAGGAGCTGCAGGGAGTTTAGGTCATTCATATATTCGGGGTTATCGCTTCCCTCCACACTGAGGAGGGCAATAATGGGCTCTACCTCCACTTTGCCTGCGGGGCTTCCGGGAACATGCCCGTCTTCATCGCCGCCACCTTTTTTGAAATTGGGAAAGCAATAGCGCTTGTCCTGGAAAAGTTCCTTATATGTCAATGTTACAGTGAAACCGTCCACGGCAGTAAACTTCAGCAGTGTGGCCTCTTCCTTAATACCCGCCTTTGAGAGCAGATCCCACAGTTTAACCCCCTTGCCCATATACCACTTTTTGGTTGGCCAGGTATTAATACTGCTGTATAGATACTGGTGCTGCTCCATTTCCTCCAGTTCCTCCCGGGTGAAGGTTACCGGGTTTGCCACTCCATCCCCTGTAATCTCCAGGGAATGGGAAGCAGCAAGTGCTGCTTCCGAAATCAACAGATAACAAACTACTGCTCCCAGCAGGAATACACTCAGGATAATATAATTCCATGTCTTTCTTGGAAAACCGGACATCTTCTTTTCCCCCCAACATTTTCCTCTCCTATTATAGCCACAATCACTCAAGTAATAGGAAGAGAGTCTACCGCAGAATGACCTTACATGCTTATTGACCGCTTCCATCTGTCAACATGAATAACTGCCCTGTCTCCGGATCCTTGTAAACAGTGCCTATCCGCTCATATAGCTTACCCTGATCCCGGGTTTCGATCAGATCCTCCCGTACCTGAGGGGTTTCCGTTACTTCCCGCCCCCGGGTGACATCAATGCGCTCTCCCACCGGCCCCAAGTCGATATTCCAGTATACGGACAAGGCAAGGATCAACCCACAAGCAAAAACCAGCATGGCATCCACGATATTGACGACACCATCCAGCGGGTTGACGTCATCTATCGACTTAAAATTACTATGCTTCCTTCTCCTTAGACCTCCGTTCACATGCAAACACCTCCAGTAGGCACTCCAGCAAGGCTTCCAAAGAACTCATATCATCTGCATACCACCGTTTGCGCAGCCGGGAAATAGCAAAGGCAATACCGCCAGCCGCCAATCCGGCAACCGTAGTATCAAAGGCGATCAGTAAAGAATCTGCCAGGGTCTTGGTATCCCCCCGGCCCAAGGCAATAATACCCGGCCCCAAGGGAATCAATGTCCCCATTAAGCCCAACATGGGAGCCAGCCGGGCCACCAGGTCGGTCCTGTCGGTTATCCGGGAATAGTATTGTTCCTCCCTATCAAGGAGGCGCCGGGCCAGGGCCCGCAAAGATGCGACAGGTAAGTGACTGTGGCCGATCAATTCATCCAGGACCTCTTTCTGGTGCCGGCGGAGGCGGCTCAGCCTGATCTTTTCCCTAATTACCTGGGCATCTTGCCCTTGAAAGGAATCCATCAATGACGGCACATTGGCCCTGGCCCGGCGCCCTTCCAGCAAAATTTCCACCAGTAGTCCCCCTAACTCCACCACTGCTAAGGCAAGCAGCAGGAGTAAAACAATAATGGTCGGAACCAGCAACGAGGATGCAATGATATGAAGCATATCCTGCAAATATAATAAAAGTAACATTTCCTTAAGACTCCTTTGCAAATTCTATGTACCTTTTAGCTGCACCGGAAAGAAGGAAAAACAAGAAAACCATGGCTGTATATAGCTCCAAAACTCTTCTCGCCTCTGGCAGAGGCAGTGGCTCGGCCAAGGACAGCTCGAAAACCTGTACTTGCGAAGAAGCCGGCTGTTTATCCCCTCCCTCCGGAGTAATAGCTTTTGGAGCATCCCGCAGCATCAGATACTGCCCCCTGCCCTCCGGTACAGGAGTTGCGGCAGTATGTACTTCTTCCTCCTCTTCCGGCTCTTCATCCACCCCAGCCGATGCTGCATCACCTTCCGGTACCCCCACAGCCCCAAGATTAGCCTCCGGCATATCTGCCGTTACTTCAGGCGGCTCCTGCGGCACTTTAGTGCTGCCTTTCCCTTCTCCAACTGGCCCGTTGACCACGCAGGTGGCAGTATAATCGCCCTCTACCGTTTTAACAGTGATCACAGCCGTGCCGTGGCTGACAACCGTTACTAAGCCTCTGGTATCCACAGTGGCCACCCTGGTATCACTGGAACTCCAGGTCACCCTCTTATCCAGGGCGTTGTATGGTTCAACAATTGCCTCCAGCCGGAAGGTACCTCCCACCGGAAGGTCAATCCTGCTTTGATCCAGGAACACTCCCGCAGGCGGCGCGCCCGGCTCAAGGTTTGGATCTGTAGCTTCAGGATCAAGGGTGAAAGTAAAGGTTACTACATCGCTGTCCTCCTTGCCGGGTCCGATGGTCTTGGCCTTGATCACGATATATTTCTGACCGTTTTTGCTTTCATAGACCATATCCTCTGTAAGCTCAATGGGCGAGTTGAACTCCTCCAAATCCCCCCGCACGGGCCACCAACGGCTGGCGCTCCAGTTGAATATGGGACTGTTTACAGTGGGGGTGCTGCCGTCGGTGGTATAATAAATCTTATCGACATCGGAATTTTTATTGCTTAAAATCAACTTTGTTCCCGGGGGCAGGTTAGAGCCAACAGGTACATTTACCCTGGGTGCATCCCATTTGTCAGGATTGGTCGTAAGAATTTCAATCATATTGATATTTTTTACAAACAAGGTGCTGGTCTGTTCGGTTACCGCCCGCTGCCCCAGGACCAACAGCAATGTATCCTTGTCATTCATTGTTTGGGGATCAGTGCTCCCCTCGGCACTTGCCAGAGCCAAAAGTGGCTCTACCTCCTCCGCCCCTTCCGGAGAACCGGGAATACTCCCGTCGCTGGGGTGATTCTCTTTCAAACCGGGAAAATAATATCGCTTGTCAATCAAGAGTTCCTGAACCGTAAAGGTCACATCATAGCCGTCCCGGGAATAAAACCTAACCAGGGTAGCCTCTTTTTTCATCCCCGCCAAAGCCAGCAGATCCCTCAATTTAACACCCCGGGCAATATACCACTGCTTGGTCGGGTAAGTGTTAATGGCACTATAGACATGCTGATATTGCTCCATGGCCTCCAGCTCGGCCATGGTTACCTCCACAGGTGTCATCACCCCTTCGCCTATGATCCGCAAGGATTCTGAAGGTTCAGCCTCGGCAGGTGAAGGGGTGAGCAGGTTGCAAAACATGAGAAATAACAAAAAGACCAATACAACAGGCAAGCAGAGTTTACCGCTATTCAATTGGAACTTTCCAAGCCGCAGCCTCATACTCTCCTCCTCCACTAAAAACCACAGCATCCGATGACCAAGTTTGCTGTTGCCAAGGACAGCATTGCGTACGGGGCAACCTTGTTCACGGCACCACTGCCGGTGTTTTCAGTTTCGATCCTTTTGTCCGCCGGCACCTTGTAGGTAAATGTAACGACATCGCTATCTGCCTTACCGGGACCAATGGTAATGGCTTTAATGACGGTATCTTCAGTTATTTCGATGGGGTGGTTGATCGCGGTTAACATTTCCTCACCGCGGGTCAGCCACCACCGCCTGGCAACCCAATTGTACATGGGGGTCTCTATGGTCGGGTTACTGCCATCCAGGGTATAGTGGACCTTGTCCTCGTCCCCTAAGGGTGCCTGAAGCTCCACCAGTGTTCCCGCTGGCACCTCTCCTGGAGCAGGAACAGCCTTGGGCGGCTCCCATTTCAGCACCTCGCCTGTAAGTACCTCAATTTTACTCACATATTTGGCAAACCTGGCGTTATTTTGCTGGGTTACCGCCCGCTGTCCGAAAAGGAGATGATTGGCATCGGCACTGCTAAATCTACTGTCATCACTAATCTCTTCCTTCGTGTGGGCGGAAAAACTCCTGTAGGCAATGATAGGTTCTACTTGTATGGCTCCTGCAGGGTCACCGGGAAGATGGCCGGGCAAACCGGTATCCATAAAATGGGGAAAACGATAAGCAGGTTCACTGAGCAGTTCCTGTACCGTAAAGGTCACCTGAAAGCCATCACTGGAAATAAACCTAATCTGAGTGGCATCCTCCCTCATGCCCCCGGCTGCATTGAGGAGATCCAAGAGCCTTAGCCCTTGTCCCCTGTACCAGATCTTGCTGGGCCAAGTGTTAATGGTACTGTACCATTCATCCTGTTGTTCAACCTCTCTCCCGTCGGGTAAAAGCAGCGGCTCCTTGCCCTGAAGCTGCGCCTGGGTAACAATAACCCCAGGGCCCTTTAGCCCCTGCCCCGTTATTTGCAAATCGCCTCCCGCGGCAAAGGCTGTCACCGGCACCGCCAGACAGGCAAGCAATAGTACACCCAAAAGGCGTTGTATATATCTGCAAATATACCACTGTTTAATCACCGCCATACCCGCGAGCACCCCTTTCGCACCTGATATCTATGCCGGTTATCTGGCACTGTAAATAAGTAGCCCCCGGCAAGAACGGCAATCTTTCCCACAGCAACAATAATTTTTGCCTTCCAGCCGGACAAAAAAAATAAAACGCCTCCGGAGAAGACGTTTTGGGAGTATGTTAATCTACCAAATGCCGCCATCTCCTTTCCAAATCTAACGGGAGGCGACACCGTTTCCAGTGGCACCCTATCGTCCTGCACCCATAGGCTTTTTCTCCTTTAGGGTTGCAGGCTCGGAGAATTCACTTAGCATATATTTTCTCTAACCTAATTCTACCTTATAAATAGCATGCATGCAAGCCATAAGATTGACTCATGGGCCAATATACCAAGACATGAAGAGAGAAAAGCTGCTTGTGCTATTTGCCTCTCTTTGTCATTGCACCAAAAAAGCACGCCACCAACAATTTCTCGGCGCGCTTTCTCGATCCGGATTCTATTAGGCACCCTTTCTTACCGTAAAGCTGTTACATCTGTTTAGCCAATATGGAGGCAGCAGTTACGGCAGAATTTAATTCTAAATCCCCAAATTTATTGTTATTTCCTCTGGAGGCAATTATTACTGACCCCAGTAATTGGCTATCCGCTATAATCGGAGCGATTGCCACCTCCGAATAGATACGTTCTTCCCCTTCTTCCATTAATATTTTAAAGTCGCCTGCGCCTTGCGCAGATTGTTCAATAATCACTGCTTTTCTTTCTTCCATTGCTTTAATGACTGCCGACCCGATCCGTTTTTTCAGAAAATATTTCTTCGGCCCTCCGGCTACAGCAACAATCTGTTCCCGGTCAGTAATACATGCAATGTGGCCGAGGACTTCATGCAAGGAGTTAGCATATTCCTTAGCCATATCCTCTATGCCGCCAATATGCGAATATTTCTTCAAAATAACCTCGCCCTCATGATCCACAAGGATTTCCAGGGAATCACCCTCACGGATACGCAAATTATTCCTAACCTCCTTGGGGATCACGATCCGGCCCAAATTATCGATTCTGCGAACTGTACCCATTGCTCTCATTTAACCTCTTCCCCCTTATTTTAGCGATGGCTGCTTGAAAAAATATAATCTTATCTCCATGAGAGGTATCAGAGTAACCGGCAATACCTTTATTAAATTGTTAGTAGTTCCCCCCCCCTCTTTACTCGTTCATTATAATGGAAAAATATTATAATTTTTTAATCAAAAATCGAGAAGTTATTGCCAATATGTTAACAATTGTTACAAGAATCTCGTCATTTCAGAGGCAGAAATGGAAAAACACCACTGGCTGCAAGGACGCAAGTGGTGTTTTTATCGCTTGCGATCGATTACCTTTTCTGGGTAACAAAGGGGAAACTGATCGTAAAAGTAGTACCTTTCCCCAACTGGCTTGTAGCATCGATCCTACCGCCTTGTAACTGCACAAGTTTTTTTACAATCACCAGCCCCAAGCCACTCCCTTTTCCCTTGTTACTATCGCGCTGGTTCTTGACCTGGTAAAACCGGTCCCAAATATGGGGCAAATCCTCCGGTGCTATGCCGATACCATTATCCTCAATTATCAGTAATACTTCGCCCTGCCTAACTTCAACCGCTACCTTAATGGTGCCGTTTTCCGTAGCCTGAATCGCATTTTTTAGCAAGTTTCTGATAATCTGTTCCATCCGGTCAGCATCGCCAATTACATTGGCACTTTCAGTACTCTTCGCAAAGATGATTGAAGTATTTTTACTTTTGGCTGCAGCTTCCATAGACATGGCAACACCTTGAGCCAGGGCAACCAAATCCACAGGTAGTTTTTCCACAGCCAGATTGCCGCTTTCCAGCCGGCTCAAAGCCAATATATCATCTACCAGCCTGGCAATATGCAGTGTTTGCGTATAAATCAGGTCTAGGTATCTGTCCCGTAAAGCTTCGTCCTGCACCATACCATCGCTGATCGCCTCCACAAATCCCTGCACAGTGGTCAACGGAGTGCGCAGCTCATGGGAAATCTCGGCAAACAGCCGCGCCCTTTCCTCGACTATCCTGCGGCTTTCCGCTTGTACCATCTGGTGCCTTAATGCCAATTTATTAATCTGACCGGCAAGAACATTGATTTCATCCAAAGGCTCGTCCGCAATCAAGACATCACTGCCCCTGCTGATCTCAGCCACAGTAGTGGCCAAACGGGAAATAGGCCGCGAAATGTGCATGGCCAAGTAAACAGAAAGGATAATAATAATAAGTAGGATGAACATTCCCCCGACAACCAGGTATAGACGCATCTTGTTTAGAATCAGATCCAGATTGGATGGCTTTGCTTCCAACAGGATCCCGAATTCAATGGCATCCTCTTCTTTCCCCATGGGAACAACCGCATTAAATGCAAGCTGACCGGTCTCCTGGTCCACAGACCGGATTACGGCAGTTTCACCCCTTGTAATTGTCGCTATATATTGCGCCCCCACCTTACTTCCCGGTACCACTTCCTGCTCCGCCGAGGTGGCCATAATGACTCCATCCCTGTCAAAGACAGTGATTTTCGCATCAAAGGTATCAGCTAAAAACCGCATTAAGCTCATTCTATCCTCAACCCCTGCACTTGTTGGCGCAGTAGGATCTACCTGCTGCAGGAGGGCATAGTTTACGCGTTTGGCCTTACGGAGCAACTCCTGTTCAGCCTGAACATAGGTCACTTGTTTCACTACCATGCTGGATAGCAGGGACATGGCAAGTAGTGCAATAACAAAGGCAGTGACATTGGTAAAAAGAATCCTGGTATAAATATTCTTATTGAACTGTTCCTGCAGCAAGGTGACAATTCGGGAACATAGCCCGCGTCCAGTGTGGAGCAATGACTTCAGTTTTTCCCTACCTTCGGAGAGAGAATTATTCACGACGCAGTCTCTCCTCCTTTAACGGGAGGTGTAAACTGGTATCCCACGCCCCAAACGGTTGTCAGATATTCATGGGACAAAGGCGCCAGTTTCTTCCTTAACCTGCGAATATGGACATCCACAGTGCGCTGATCACCAAAATAGTCATATCCCCACACAGCTGCCAATAATTCATCCCTGGTGAAAACCCGCCGCGGATTCTGGGCCAGATAATAGAGCAAATCAAATTCCCGGGGGGTAACCTCGATAACCTCGCCGCCAACCAGAACGCTCCTGATATCGGCCCGGATTTCCAATCCTGGATATTTCAACTGCCAATCCTTCACTGCATCAAACATCTGTGTACGGCGTAGAACCGCCTTGATCCTGGCCACTAACTCCCGAGGGCTGAAGGGTTTGGAAACATAATCGTCAGCTCCCATTTCCAGCCCCAAAACCCGATCGGCTTCCTCGCCCTTTGCCGTTAACATAATAATGGGAATCATGCGTACTGCCCTTAATTCGCGACATAGGGTAAGGCCATCCTTACCTGGGAGCATAATGTCCAGTATAACAACATCGGGATTCTCCCGATCAAATGCCGGCAGGACCTTGTCGCCACTATTTACGCCAATGACTTCAAAACCCTCTCTTTCACCGTATAATTTAACTAGTTCCAGTACATTTTGATCATCATCCACCAATAAAACCTTGCCTAAGTTTGGCATATTTTACCACCTCAATCGCATTCCTTCCCAATTTAAAATTCCGCTATCCTAATCATATTAAAAATATATTACTCACTAATAACACTACTATAAAAAGTTATTACGAAACTGTTAACAAATGTTACAGGGACGAGGGCCGGTAAAACAGTAAAATTCTATCTGCTGCCGGCAAAAACATATACCAACTTAACTGGTCTTATAATGGTATTATATAGTTAGAATAAAAGTGCAATTACCATCTGGAGGTATGCTGTATGGAAATTACGATTAGAGAAGCAAATAATGAAGATTTACCTCATATCCTTGAATTATATAAACAGCCGGATATGGATAATGGCATGGTTTTGCCGGTTGAACAAGCTGAAATAATCTTTGCAAGAATATCAACTTATCCCAACTATAAAATATTTGTGGCAGTTAATAACGGTAAAATAGTTGGTACTTTTGCTGTGGCAATTATGGATAATCTTGCTCATATGGGGGCAGCTTCAGGATTAATTGAAGATGTAGTAGTGAAAATAGATTACCAAGGTAAGGGAATTGGAAAACAAATGATGCAATATGCAATAGAGCGCTGCCGTAAATATAGGTGCTATAAAGTTGCTTTATCAAGCAATTTAAAAAGAAAAAAAGCCCATGATTTCTATGAATCCTTAGGGCTTAGAAAACATGGATATAGCTTTTTATTGGAGCTATGTCAGCATGACCATACCCCTGAAGGCAAACCATAGTAAAATTTCCGCTATACCGCCAATTGATTTCCGGGGAGCAACGAAATAAGCTCCTCCTGCTCTCGCTAATGGTCATTTCCTCAGGAGTAAACAGGGCATTTCTCTCAGCTCAATCATCTTTAGAGGGTATCCATTGATCGTTTATTCCCACCAGACCGTCACCATATACCACCGTTATTTCATGTTCTACAGGGGTATTGTTTTTTGTTCCATAAATTACATAAATAAGATTCCCTTCGCCGGCTTTTTTTGTTTCTGTGCCGGCAAACTTCCATTCTATTGTTTGCAGGTCAAAATGGGTGGCATAATTGGCAATAACCTCTAAGGCCTTTTCTTCCGGATAGGCGTAAGGGTGATCATAGGTTAAAAGGGAGACAATTCTTTGGGGTTCATTCTGTTGCAGCGCTCTAATAAACCCATTTAAGTAGTTGGCTGCCCTGTAAGAATAAAATAAAATATTATCATAAACAAACAAATCATCGTAAAGATACTCACCGTCAACATAACCTGCGTTTACATATATCTCTTTATAATTATCTGCTGTAGTATAGAGCCTGTAAATGAGACCTTGATGATACTGGGCGGAACCGAAAAGTTCTGCTCTCTTGATCTTTTCGCCATTAAAGTAAACCTGATAATTAGCAAGTGCTGCCTCTGCCCATTCCACAGTATAATACTCATTGTCAGGTGTGGTCATACAGCTTAAAACCTTTGCAGCATCTTCATTATTTAAGGCGCGGACAAATTCCCGTACCAGCTTATCAGCTTTTACGGGAGAGATGGGAACGGAATCATCGGGCTCCGCTAGTACTTCAATAACTATCTCCTCTTCAATTGGGTCCTCATCTGCCTCTGCCGGTTGCAAAGGAGCTTCCACCACAGGTTGTCCGCTACAACCTGCCAAAAAGACAATGCCACACACCAATAGGACCGTCATGAACACCGAAGGCTTTTGTAACATATTTGCTCCCCCCTCTTGCTGCATTAACCTATTCGAAATTCAAAGAGCATCCCCCAGCCGCCAATTATAAATTTGATTGCAAATATCGTAATAAAAATCCCTAGAAATAAAATAACCCGCTGGTATACCGTATCATTCATTAATTTCTTTCCTTTGGCAAAAGCAACAGCTATAGCCACGAACCATGCCAAGTCCGCAAGGATATGACCAATAAAAAAAGTCAAAACCCCTATTACCCCCAAAATATAAGCCTGCCGTATGGATTCCATTCCTGTTGATGCCCACCACAAGATAAAATAAGGATTGGTAATACTAACAATCGCCCCTGCTAAGATAAAATTCCTTCCCTTACTATATTCGTCAACTTGCTTTTGGAGGGAAACTGTTTGCTTGAGACCGGACATGATCATGCCATACCCCATCCAGGCAAGAAAGGCACCGCCGAAAAGACCAATGAACCCAGCTACAATGGGTTTGGCAATAAAATCCCTGATACCAAAAGCCATAATAATAATCAGGAAAAATTCCAAAATTCCGTGCCCCAAAACTACTAAGGGACCGGCTATATATCCTCTTCTCAGGCTCCCGTCAATTGTAACGCCCAGCATTGGTCCCGGCATCATCGCCCCGGAAAAGCCGATTAAAAAAGCACTAATAAAGATTCCCCAGGCAGACAATTGTATCAACTCCTGTAGTGATAAACTGGGCAAACAATCACTATACGATAATCATATACCATTTTAAATAAAAAGTGTGCGTATATTTTTATTACATTCTAGATAATAAGTACAAATAACAAGGAGGGGTTATAAGCATGTGGGCGATAAAAACAAAGAAAAACAAAAAAATACCGATCCTATTTTTATCTATCCTGTTTTTTTCGCTATGGACAATGCTTGTTGCCTGTAAAGCACCTATTAATGAGGATGGAGCAAATGGTTCTGCATTAAACGAAGAGCAAGGCAATCTATCCGCTCCGGAGATTACAAATGATCCGGATGAAATGATGGCGCTTTCTTTGGCCGAAAGGTTTTGCGCTGATATGACAGCAAGTTGGTTAAACTTAGAGCGAGTAGATATGAGTGACTATTTAGTAGACAATCTGGATACACACCTGGTCTTAAACTGGATAGACTTTGAGATTGCCGACAAACTACAAAATACCTGGAAACAACTTATATCCATAGATAACATCAAAATATCCGGTAATAAATTCGCAAAGCTATCGGAAAGCCAAGCTGTATATGAAGCGTTTGTGGAAATAAGTTATACACGGTATGACCCGAGCGTAATTGGCATAGGCATTAATTTGACCTTGGGTCTGGAAAAAAATGATGGAACTTGGATGATAACCAGCGCCGATACTATCGCCGCATCAGTATACAATGAGTGGAAAGAGGGTAATTATTCAACAATAGCAGAAATGGATGCCGCCTTTGTAAAATCTTGCGCAGAGCGAGGCATATCTGTGGCAAACCATAGAAAAAATCAGAGCAAACATGCGCAAGCTATCCTTAAGACTGGATTTTTTTATAATCTTTTATATATACATAGGGCATAACAGTAAACAACAGCAACTTTGCCATGGTTTTATTCAGATTGTCAACAGCTATTACCTGCCCCACTAAATACAACAATATGCAAGCTGCGAGAGAAGCTGCGATTATATATGCCTTTTTCATATTATTTAAGTATTCCTTAACACTGTAATAAATCCATCGAGAATCTGATGACTAATTTTGAAGCCCTTACCTTGATAAAACCTTAATGCATTATCATTTCCGTTGGATACAAAGATAAACAAATCCTTTATTGCCGGAAATGAATTCAACCATTCCATGGATTTGTTAAACAAAACAGTGCCAATGCCCCTATTGCGGTATCCTTCTTTTAGGTAGAACTGCGACAGGCAGCCTACATAATCGTTTTTAACGGAAGCAAAGTCAAAAAAATCTGCGGGTTGCAAGGTGGCAAATCCTCCGGAATAAACATACTTCAAAGAAATATTACTATATGCATAGCCGACAATGTCCTGCTCATCTTTGGCAACTATGATTAAATTTTCCTTAGCGCTTTGCAGCGATGGAAGCAATCTGGTTTCAAAACACATATTGTCAAACCACTCCGGATGGATATGCGCCTTAGACTTTTGATAGGCCATTAATTCATTGCAAAGATCCTGCAGCAGAATAACACTGTCCTCCGGGATAACTTCATAACGAATGCTCATATAATCTTCCTTTCTATACCAGTAATGTTTTCTTGCACAAGCAACTTTGATATCATTATAGCAGAGGAGATTATTAACACAAGTATGCAGTATCTTCTGTTTAAAGCAGAAAAAACTGAGTAAAGGAAGTGCATTATATGAGTGGAAAATCATATAGAAATAATCTCGACAACTGCCCCTTAACTTACGCGCTCAACCTTATTGGCGGCAAATGGAGGTTGCCTATTATTTGGGCACTAAGTAAGAATGGAACTATGCGCTACAATGAACTAAAAAGAAGTATTGATGCCATTACCAATATGATGCTAACCCAATCATTAAAAGAATTAGAATCGTATGGCATTATAGAGCGGCGGCAATTTATGGAAATACCGCCGCGTGTTGAGTATTCATTGACTGAGCATGGCAAAAGTCTTATTCCGGCTCTCAAGGCATTGGCTGCTTGGGGGAAGCGCATGAAAAGCATTAACAGTTAACATTTTGGGCTTATGCCAGTCACTGATTATTCTTTTTACCTTTAACAAATCTTTTCTCCTTTACTGCCTCAAATGCAATGCAATACATTTCCTTAACCCCGGCTCCCGATGCCTGAAATTTATATGCATTATTTCTCGCGATGCCGATACTAGCAGCCTCTTGAGTAGCGTCAATGTTTGCGCCTAAGAAGATGAATTCCCAGCCATGCTTCTCCTGCTGCTGTTGTATCAGTTCTTTTACTTTCCTATAGGTAAATTCGCAGCTGGCATTTTCCAATCCGTCTGTTGTGATCACAAATATCACTTTGCCAGGCCTTTCTTCCTTATTTGTAACAGCCAGCCTATGGCTTACAGCCAGGATAGTCTTTCCTAAAGCATCCAAGAGGGCGGTAGTCCCTCTAACATAATACTCTTTATCCGTCAGCTTTACTTGAGCGGCATCTACACCGTTCCATAATATTTCATATTGATCATCGAATAATACAACTGTAACAATTGTATTGCCTGGCAGTTGCCTTTGTTTTTCCAGAAAAGCATTAAACCCGCCAATGGTATCGCTTTCAAACCCTCCCATGGAGCCACTCCGATCAAGCAGGAATATAATCTCCGTTAAATCCGTTTTCATACCCGGCCATCCTTTCAAGATTGATTATGGTAATATAATAATAGCTGGTTTTATCCATTATTTGGTCGCTTATAAAGCGACATTTTGGAGGCGAATACAGTGCTGGATAAACTGCTGCTAAGAGAATTACAGGAATATATAAGAATGAATTCCATACGCTTAACTGTAACTGTTCAGGAGTCTACACCGTGTTTTCAGGAGCATTCTTTACCCCCATACATCCCCGCGGATGAGCTGACGGAGTTTATCAAGAATAACCGCAAACCAACTTTTAACCAAGTGCTTTTCGGTTTTATCGACCAGAAAAAAGCACGCGATGCAGATATCTATAAAAAGGCAGGAATTGACCGCAGACACTTCTCTAAAATACGCACCAATCCCAATTACAAAATCGGGAAAAATAGCGTGATTGCATTGGCATTTGCCCTGCAACTAAATAAGAAAGAAACCGAAAAGCTCTTAGGCGCTGCCGGCTACTCATTTTCCAACAGCGATACCTTTGACTTAATCGTTCAGTTCTTTTTAGAGAAAAACATATATGATATTGATGCCCTCAATTGGGCTTTAGATTATTTCAGCTTAAAGACATTGTCAGTAGATTAAAGAAATATTTTCCTGCCCAATAAAGCCGTTATTATACTAAATTATTGCACTAACAAAACCTCTCCTTTCTACCCTAAATCCTTTATTTCCCCTAAACAAAATAGCCGGGAGTATAATATTTTCTCGACCGGTGTCTACAGAAACCACCCAGCTAAAAAGAAAAGGGACAAAAGCATTATGCCTTTGCCCCCTTAACAGAGCCTTTTCATAAAACCTCTTAACTATAATTGGCAGGTTTGTTTGTATACTGATATAAGACACCTACCACTGCCAGCAGTACGCCTGATACCAATAAAATATAACTAATCGGCACTATATCTGCCAAAGGACCAAAAAACAAAATAGCGATGGGCATTGCGCTGCCTGCGACAATTTGTACCAGGGAGAACACCCGCCCCATCATGGCAGCTTCCACATTCTCCTGAATCAATACCGTTTGCGCAGTGGCAATAATCGGCATAAAGAAACCGGAGGTTCCCATAATCAGCAGATAGATAGTGAAATTAGGGGCAATACCCAATAGGGCAAAGGCAATGCCAAATCCCACCAGGCAAACTGCTACGGTATAAATTTTATCTTTAAATTCTCCCCGCAGGGAGACAAAAACTCCACCAAGCAACGAACCGATAGTCCAAGCCATTTCATTTGCTGTCAAGCGCCAAACATCACCGCCGAAGCTGCGTTCCACCAATAAGGGCGACAATACTGCCGCCGGTGTAACCAAAATGAAAGACACACCAAAACAGATTAAAATCCGCCTCAACAGCTTGTGGTTAAACGCATAGGCTATCCCTTGGCGCAGTTCGGTGTATACAGACACTACTTCCGCAGGTCGGGCAATCTTTTCAACTTGTATCAGGCTGAGAACCATAATCGCCAATAAGGCAGTAATGACATCCAGCATAAAAGCCCACTTAATACCAAATGAACCGAGCACAACTCCGCCCACTGCCGGAGAAAACAACATTAACACGGAATTCAAGGTTTGATTGATACCCTGCACCTTGGTCAACTTATCCTGCGGGACGATCTGCGGATAGAGGGCATTGGCGGCAGGGGCTTGAATCCCGCCGCCGATTGAGCGGATGAGCGCAATTGTTAAAAGCATTTCCATTCCTTGATACCCAATCCAAAAAGCAATTGCCAAACCCAGCGTAGCCAGGGCAATAAATCCGTCGGCCATCATAATCAGGTATTTGCGGTTATACCGATCGGCCCAGACGCCTGCCCAGAGAGAAATCAGCACCTGGGGTAATAGAGAGCAGATGGTAAAAAGCATCACCCATTTGCCCGACGAAGTTTCCAGAGTAATGTACCAAATAATCGCGAAACTAACAACTGTGGAGCCAAAAAGCGATATATTCTGGCTGATTAAAAATAGCGCTATCTTTTTGCCCGGAGAATCCTTCTCCGACAATGATTTTGTATTCATCGAATCATACCTTCCTCATTTATTAGGAAGAAAGACACAAAAAAAGACGATAGAGAAACCCACCGTCTTTTATACTAATCTTATCAAATAAAAAAAGGTTAGTAATAAAGATGTGCCTTCTCCGGATTGTTGTAGTCAAGTTTATTCAAATGAGCCAACCTGTCCCTATATACAAGATCAATGACGGGCATTGCACGGGCAACTGCCATTTGCATTCCGGCATAGAAACACATCTTTATCCACCTCCTCTAACGAATTCCCAATTCATAATACTATACTTCCGGCGAAAAATCAAAGGCCTTATTTTAACGCCTCTTTAGCTTTTCGCCCACATAACACACGGCTCCCTAACAGATACAAGCCGGTTGCTGTATGCCAGTATCTAGCATAAACCGGTGCGAATGTTCCTGCTCAACGGTTGTGACACCGTTAAACCGATGAATATGGCCGCCTCTGACAGGTATGGTTTTATTTGTCCAAGTACAATAGGCATGAGAATGGCTGACGGTTGTAGTTACAATTCCCTGCACGTCATGGGTGTGTCCGTCAGGTGTAAATATTGCCGTCCCGGTACGTCCTACAAGGTTGTGCACATGATCTGCGGCCTCTGTGGTAGGCCCTATATATAGATGAATATGTTGTACTTCCCGGGTCACTTATTCCTCCCCCTTTCCAAAAGTACATGCCTAACCATTCAAATTCCCGGGGGGATTAGATGCACAAGCCCAAAGGCGTGCTACATTCAATGATGCAAGATCGCCCGCGGCATTTCGCGCCAGAGAACCGGCCCGGTCACGAATTATTAGGCAATACACCAATAGCAGAACTCCCTTTTTCTATATTTATGTAAGACCTGAGCCTTACGCTCTTAGATTAGATATTTCCAATAGCAAACTGATTACAACCGCAAATGCACCTTAGAGGAAAGGGCTGCGATGGGAACTATACTATCCCTCACAGCCCTTTTATTTCAATATGATCCTAAATATGGCTTTGTTTTACCTGTCACAACGCTGCAACTGGAGGACTGCCTTAATCATAATCCCGGCCTAGTCTTCTATGATAACCTTGGTGTTAATCCAGGCTTATCCCAACTCCTCCGCAATTATCCGCAGCAACCGCCCGGCTATTTCCTCCAACTCAGCTTCATTCTCCCCTTCCACCATTACCCGCACCTTTGGTTCTGTCCCCGAGGGCCGTACCACAACCCTGCCGACACCGGTGAAGGATGCTTCAGCTTCTTTGATTGCCTTCTGCACTTGTGCATTGGTGGCAAATGCATCCTTCCTGTTGACCCGCACACTGCGCTGTACCTGGGGCAGCTGGGGCATTACCGCCACAAGTTCAGAAAGGGACTTACCGCTTTCTTGTAAGATGGTTACCAATTTTAAGCCGGTTACTAACCCGTCACCGGTAGTATTATGCTCCAAAAAAATTATATGGCCTGATTGCTCTCCACCCAAAACTGCCCCTAATTGCTGCATTTTGGCTAAAACATATCGATCTCCCACCTGAGTGCGAACCACTTTGATCCCTTTTTTATCTAAGGCTAACTCTAGCCCTAGATTACTCATTATGGTTGTTACCATAGTATGTTGTGCCAGTTTCCCTGTTGCTGCCAGATGCAATGCACTGATACACATGATCTGATCGCCGTCTACCGGCTGTCCTGTTTCATCCACAGCCAATACCCGATCCGCATCGCCGTCAAAGGCTAAGCCTAAGTGCGCTTTATGCCGTACAACAGCTTTCTGTAACGAGGCAAGGCAAGTTGACCCACACTCCACATTAATATTAAACCCATTAGGTTCGTTAAACAGAGGGATAACATCCGCTCCTAAGCGGCGCCATAATTCTGGAGCCACCTGATAAGCGGCACCATTGGCACAATCTAAAACCAAGCGCAACCCGTTAAATCTCACCGGGGTTAATCCCGCTAAGTAATCAACATAACGTGCAACTGCATCTGCTACCGGATGGAGCTGACCCACTTCTGATCCTATAGGCCGGGGAAGAGAATCTGTTTGCGCTAATAATGTTTCGATTTGCTCCTCTACTTCATCGGGAAGCTTATAACCATCGGCTGAAAAAAATTTAATCCCATTATCTTCTACCGGATTATGGGAGGCGGATATTACTACACCTGCATCAACTTGGAGATTGCAAGTTAGATAAGCAATACCCGGGGTAGGAATAATACCCACTTGATAAACATCAGCCCCTACCGATAGCATCCCGGCAATCAGCGCTTTTTCCAACATTTGCCCGGAAATGCGGGTATCCCGGCCAACAACAATCCGCGCTTTTCTTTTCCCGTTTGTAAGTACATAGGCACCGGTACGGCCTAAACGATAAGCAAGTTCCGGCGTCAATTCCCGATTGGCCACACCCCGTACTCCATCGGTTCCGAAGAGTTTTCCCATCTATGTAAAATCTCCTTTCTAAGCAACTATAACTATATTTATGCAGGTTAAAACTGATCTTTGACTACTTATATCAAATAACTGCCTATGCTTGTCATATTATATTTCACAGCATAACATTACAGCCCTTTGATCACAAGAGGAAATAATTGCCACCCACCCCATGGTTATGCTTGGAGCTAATCTTCGGAAACCGGGGATAGTATCAAAACAATTTCTTCCGGTTCCAGAGCAATCTGCTGCACATCAATAGGCAAAGCAAGCTGTACCCGAAGCCGATACTGACCAGCCTCGAAGCCGTTAACATCAACAAATGCTCTGATATCCTGCACTTCAAGCGAATTAACTAAGTTATAAGGACCAGCAACAGTAACACTGACGGTATCCGGAGCTACTTGGGCCTCCAATCCTGCCCGCAAATTATTAACCTGTACCGGCACTTGTAGTGTTTTTTCCTCAGTTTGGGCACTTATTGCTACGGAAACTCGCACCCATTCTTGCGCAGACTGAACTCCCGGTGGTAAAAGCACGCGTAAATCTTGAGTTATACTATCCGTTGCTCCGCTGAGATCAAGGACATTTGTTTCTAAATATTCCAGTTGATCTAAAGTATCCTGGGTTCCATAAACATTTATTAGCTGTGGTATTACTTTTACTTCATCAACTTGATACCCTTCTGCTACAGCACCTGCAAACTGTGGCTCAACAGGCACTTGTTTACTGGGAAGCTTACTCACCGGTATATTAATTTCCACTACTTCCGGCCGCACCTTGATCTGGTCATTTAAGGGATTCCCTTGTTTGTCCGCCACTTGCACCGGGGCCACAGCCCGCACATCAGTTGTGGCTCCACCCACTGGCACACGCACAGTAACTCTGGCCACCTGTTCCACCTTACTGCGGGGCCCCTCCACCATCACTTGCGTAGGAGTTAAAACATCCTCACCTAATGTATATCCCCAGGCCGGCACACCCTCTTTAATTAGCCATACCGGTATTTGTTCTTGAATTATTCGTTCTGTTTGGATTGATAAAATGGACGGTTCAATACCAATCACCTGGATGCCAGTGGGCACATCAGCTAACCGCACCTGCTGTTGATTATCTCCTTCCACTGCTCCGGCCAAGTTAACATATAAAGCCAAATCTTCTTCTGTTACACCCAATACATCATTACGCCGCCCCTTGAACCGGACCAAAACCGGAGCAGTATTGTCTTCCACCAATACCAACCCAGCGGGCAAACCCCGCAATTCTGGCTCGACCATTATACTGCGGGTTATTTCCGGGTTTTGCTCATTGACTACAAACAGCCAGAGAAAGAAAGCTAAGGCGAAGGATATAAGCCTGGCAGGTATGTTTCGTTCCAGGAATTTATCCATCGGTAGACCTCCAATTTAATAGTTTCAGGAAGTTAAAAGGCTGTTTTCGATATAACTTCTCCAAACTTTCCTTCAGCGCCACATCATCTAAATGCCGTTTTAACTGTCCTTCTTGAGCCAAAGATATGGTTCCTGTTTCTTCGGAAACCACAATGGCAATGGCATCAGTCTGCTCGGTAATACCAAGGGCTGCCCGGTGTCGGGTGCCCAGGTTCTGTGTCACATAAGGGTTTTCGGAAAGAGGTAAAAAGCAACCTGCAGCAACAACCCGGTCTCCCTGAATAATGGTAGCGCCGTCATGTAAAGGTGTGTTGGGCACAAAAATATTGACGAGGAATTCCGCAGAAACGACTCCGTCCAACCGGATCCCAGACTCCAACACATCATTGAGCCCGGTCTCCCTTTCTAGAATAATCAGTGCCCCCACCTTGTTGCGGCTCATAACTTGCACCGCACGAACCAATTCGTTAATGACTTCCAGCCAATCGTCCTCTGCCAAAATCCTCACCGGACGAGTAAAAAGACGGCCCCGCCCCAGCTGTTCCAATGCCCGCCGCAATTCCGGCTGAAAAATAATGGGAATGGCAATTAAACCCATAGTCATTACCTGATCAAGCAGCCAGTTTGTAGCAGACAGACCAAAATACCGGCTCAAAAAAGTAACCAATAGGAGTACAGCCAAACCTTTAATTAGCTGTACTGCCCTTGTCCCTCGCACCCACATAATTACCTTGTAGATGACATATGTGACAATGAGAATATCAATTATATCTATTAACCGCAAATAACGCAATTGATTTAACACTGTTATTCATCCTTGTTTAATTATTTCTTAAAAGGTCACCTGCACTATTCTGCCCTTCACTTTATTATATTTTCGCTAGCCTCCGTCAGAAAACCTTTTTGGCAATAAATTTTTCTCCGTTCCCCGCCGGAAAAAGCCTTATTCCCCAGTAACGAAACAATTGGGCACAGAATAGGATAAGAGAGAATTGTAACCCGGGGATGTTGCCAATAACAGGGGGTGATTCTTCAAACATTACCTTATGTCAATAATAACATTTATTTACTGAAGGAGGGACAGTTTCATGAAAAAAATTTCCATTTTACTGGTTATTCTCCTCATTATGACCCTACTGGTCGCTGCCATTGGTTGCCAGAGGCAATCACAAAGTACTGCTGATGAGCAAGAAAAGCTGGTAAGAATCCGCCTGTCAGAGGTAATCCGCTCCATGTTTTATGCGCCTCAATATGTTGCCATTAGCAAAGGGTTCTTCCGTGATCAGGGGCTGGACGTTACCTTAAGCACCGCTTGGGGGGCAGATATGGGGGCTGCTGCCTTGATCTCCAAAACTGCTGATATCGCTCTCTTTGGGCCGGAAGCAGCCATTTATATCGCTGCCCAGGAGGCAGACAATCCGGTGATTTGTTTTGCCCAGCTAACTTCCAAAGACGGTTCTTTCCTAGTTGGCCGGGAAAATAACCCGGACTTTACTTGGGAAGACGTCAAAGGGAAGGTGATTATCGGCGGTCGTAAAGGGGGCGTACCCCAGATGACCCTGGAATACGTTCTCTGGAAAAATGGGATCGAACCCTTTGTCGACGTAGAAATAATCCAAAATATCCACTTGAATGCCACAACCGGCGCCTTTGCCGGGGGAACCGGTGATTATGTACAACTGTGGCACCCCGGACCTGCCCTTTTGGAAGCTGAAGGCATTGGCTATACGGTAGCATCTTTAGGTGCAGCAGCAGGTCCGTGTCCCTATACAGTTTTTCATGCTACCAATGCTTTTATTGCTGAAAATCCGGATTTAGTACAAAAATTTACCAATGCCATCTATGAAGCAATGCTGTGGGTAGAAGAAAGCTCCGCCCAAGAGGTGGCAGAGGCGATTGCCATGTTCTTCCCTGATGTGGAATTAGATATTATTACCAAAACCATTATTGCTTATAAGGATCTTGATATCTGGGCGCCAAATCCGATCTTAAGCGAAGAATCATTGGATCTGCTGCAGGATATCATGATCTTGGCCGGTGAGTTGGATGAAAAGGTTCCATACGAAAAAGTTGTCAACACCACCTTCGCCGAACAAGCCATGGCGGCAAAACAAAAATAAGCCGAGGAGGGATAGTGGTGTCAACCCCCCCGCAGGTATTAGTAGACCATGTATCATTAAAATACCAAACCAGCGAAGGTGAAACACCGGCTTTAGCAGATGTATGCCTTACTGTTGAGAAGGGAGAGTTTATCAGCATTGTTGGTCCCAGTGGCTGCGGTAAAAGCACACTTCTCTCCCTAATTGCCGGTCTGTTTAAACCTACTGCCGGACAAGTGTACATTGACGGAAGCCCGGTTCACGGCACCAGCAGTAAAATCGGCTACATGCTCCAACAGGATTACCTTTTTGAGTGGCGTACAATCTCCAAAAATATTATGTTGGGTCTGGAAATCCAAGGCAAAAACAAAAAAGAAGCCCGCCAACAAGTTATGCACCTGTTAAAACGATATGGCCTCTGGGACTTCCGCCAACATTATCCCCATCAACTTTCCGGAGGAATGCGGCAGCGGGTGGCGCTGATCCGTACCTTGGCAATCAATCCGGAAATACTACTCTTAGACGAACCCTTTGCCGCCCTTGACTATCAAACCCGTCTCACCATAGCAGATGAGGTGAGCAGCATCTTACGCCGGGAGGAAAAGACAGTGATTCTGGTCACCCATGATATTGCGGAGGCTGTTTCCATGTCGGACCGGGTTGTGGTGATGAGCAAACGGCCGGGCAGAATTAAAGCTGATTTTCCCATCATTTTTGCCGAGGGAAGATTGACCCCTTTCAAAACCCGTAAAGCTCCCGAGTTCCGTCACTATTTTAACGCTATCTGGGAGGAGTTGGATGTCTATGTTGAAGGGACACAATATGGCAAAAAAGCTGAATAACTTTCTCGCCCGGGGAGCTGTAACTGCAGAGCACGGTCAATACTTAACAAAAATGCGGCTCCGCAAACTGGCAATCTGGTTCAGCCAATTCATCCTCCTTTTGTTTATTATCCTCTTGTGGGAGATTGCTGCAAACCAGAGGTTGATTGATCCTTTTATCACCAGTCAACCATCGGCAATTTGGCAAACAATCCTCCGTTTAACTAGGGATGGTAGTATTTTTTACCACACCGGCATTACTGTCTATGAAACAGTGATGAGTTTTGTCATCGGTACGGTCTTAGGTACCTTAATCGCTGTACTGCTCTGGTGGTCCGACTTTCTCTCCCGGGTTTTGGACCCATATATCGTTATTCTCAACAGCACGCCCAAAATTGCCTTGGGGCCAATATTTATCGTTTTTCTCGGTGATGGCATTAATGCCATCATCACCATGGCGCTAACCATCTCCCTGATTGTAACTGTAGTTATGGTTTATACCGGTTTTAAAGAGGTGGACCCGAATAAAATAAAATTACTCCGCACCTTCGGTGCCAATAAGCTCCAAATAATGCAAAAGGTAATCTTTCCCGCCAGTGTGCCGACCATGATCGCTGCCTTGAAAGTTAACGTAGGCATGTCCTTTGTGGGGGTTATCGTAGGAGAATTTCTTGTGGCCCGTGCCGGTCTAGGCTATCTGATCATTTACGGCCAGCAGGTATTTCAGCTGCAGTTAGCCATGACCAGTGTGGTAATTCTGATCATTACTGCCGGCTTCCTCTACCAATTGGTATCTTACTTGGAAAACCGCTTCTTAAAGTGGAAAGAGTAAAGAGGGGAACAGCAAAAAAGGCCTGTAGACACAAAACCAAGTCTACCCAGGCCTTTTTTCGGCAAGTCGTTGCTTAACTTAAATCGGGAGCTGCCGGCTGTGATCTATTGGAGAGGGCGTGTCCTCTTAATATAGCTGCTACTACCATCATTTATACCCATATTTATCTTCATCGGCTCTGCCCTCACAATAATACTAAAGCGCCCCGCCGGGGCGCACAACTTGTTACAATCAGCCGGGTTCAAATTCTTCCTGTACCAACACTTGTCCCAGTATGGGGCTATACCAATGGGAAAAACCGTTCCACAGTCCATAATAAAAACCCACATGCCGTTCCGAAAGATGGCCGAAATAATTCTGCCCGGTACTTTGACCCCACGTGGGATCAACGGGAATCCAGCCATAATTAGGTAAGTATAACTCTGCCCAGGTATGGTTGTGTAAGATATTGTCGGCGCTGATAGTGGCACCGGACACTATCCGGCTGGGAATGCCTTGAGCGCGGCACAAAGCGACAAACAAGGTTGCATACTCAGTGCAATCTCCTGCTCGTTTCTGCAGTGCATAGAGCGCACCTTTGTTCTCCTGACAGCTTTGATAGCTCATCACATCCAGCACAAAGCGGTAGTTACGCTCTGCCAATAGTAGAGGATTAGTCTCTCCCGCTGCCAACGTTTTCGCCTGTGCCCTTATTAGAGGATGATTGCACTCAATCCAAAAAGTATCCTGCGTATTCCAGTTATAGAGATCGCTGGAAATATTATAAGGCCCAATCATTTCCGGGTCTAGGTTATGATAAGAGACACTGGCTGTTGCCACTGCAATGGTATGTTCGATTCTAAGGGTTTCTCCCCCTTGTAATCGTTCCAGGTATAAGGAGCCTAAACAGTTCTGCGGATCAATAAAGGGTTTTAGCTGCAGCTTAGGAATAATGTACCGGCTCTCTATAATAGTAACTCAGTTGCCTTCCCCTTTAACCGAGTCCGGCAGGGGAACATTTACAGTTACCCGGTTTAATGGCCACTTTGACTTGTTGCTGATTGTCTGCACATAGGAAAAGACCTGATGCCTCACTTCTCCAACCTCCGGCTGATAAACCCCATTTGCTGCACCGGAAGCAGAAGAACAGGAATAAGAAAAGGACAAGGCAGGTAAAGAAATATGACTCTCGGTTACACAAAGGCTAACAACAAGTAAAATCGCAAAAAAACCATGGACGAACAAAATTAATTTTTTGTGCAACCGAGGGTCCATATCGTTACCCCCTGTCCAACCTTATTTCTACTACTACGAAAATAAACGCTAACATTCAGCTATGGTCAGCCAGTTTGTTGGTTAAGCTATTTAACCGCCGGACTCCACGACCGTGGCCACCCTCCGATTTGAATTAAACACTAAACTGTCGGGTGGCCATGCTCAGTCGCCGGCTTGTCGAACGCGACTTCATTTAGAGGGGTTTAATCCCCTCTAAATGTTAGGTCAAGTCCATACTGGACTTAGCCGCCCTTTGGCACCCGCCGCTTAAAAAGGCGGGGAAATTAGGGCGGGTTAGTTCAGTGTAAATAGCTTAAACCTTGAGATAGACAATAAGCGACTCCATAAGTGGGGGTACTAAATTATCATCCTGCTGCTGGTGCCTGAAATCGGCATGGGCGTCTGCTTTGTTATATTTCTGTCTTTTAGGTGCTAATTCCTCCCTTAGCCAAGAATATTAACGCAGATGTTCTCACTAGGCATCGATCGCCAATTGCTCCCTTTGTGTCGCTAAAATTTCCCTGGCTTGGACCAATGCTCGATTAACCTGAGACAAGGAAGTGCCTCCATAGGAATTCCGGGCGGCTACAACATTGGTCACCTCAAGGACAGCAAAAATATCAGCCTGGAAATGCGGGGAAAACTGCTGTAATTCATCTAACTTTAAATCAGTAAAGGTTTTATTGTTCTGCAGGCAGTAACTGACCATTGTCCCCACCACCCGGTGAGCCTCCCGAAAGGGCATCCCCTTTTTAGCCAGATAGTCTGCCACATCGGTAGCATTGGCAAAACCCTGTTGGGCAGCGGCCATCATATTGTCAGCCCTGATCTCCATAGTTGCCAAAAGCGGTGAGAATACTGTAAGACAGCTTTTAATCGTATCAATGGTATCAAAAAGTGGCTCCTTATCCTCCTGCAAATCCTTGTTATAAGCTAAAGGGAGTCCTTTCATAGTTGTTAAAAGAGTAACAAGAGCGCCATAGACGCGCCCCGTTTTCCCGCGAATTAGTTCGGGAATGTCAGGATTCTTTTTTTGCGGCATAATGCTGCTCCCGGTTGTAAAGGCATCATCTAACTCAACAAAAGCAAACTCCCGGGTTGACCACAAAACAAGTTCCGTACAAAAACGACTCAAATGCTGCATCAAGATGGCGGCGGCAGCTAAAAACTCGATTGCAAAATCCCGGTCACTGACAGCATCCAGGCTGTTATTATATACACCACTAAATCCCAGCTCTGCGGCAGAAAAAAGGGGATCTATAGGAAAGGTAGTACCGGCAAGAGCACCGGCTCCCAAAGGTGATTTATCCGCCCTTTTGCCACAATCGGCAAACCGCTGCCAATCCCTTTCCAACATGGAGAAGTATGCCAGGAGATGATGGGAAAAAAGAATCGGTTGTGCCAACTGCAGGTGTGTATATCCGGGCATAATTACCCCTCTATGTTCCTCCGCCAGATTAAGGAGTGTATCCTCTAAATTATAAATCAGTACCATTACCTCATGGATTTCTTCCTTTAGGTAAAGATGGAGATCAGTAGCCACTTGATCATTGCGACTGCGGGCGGTATGTAATTTGCCGGCGATCGATCCGATTAGCTCCTGCAAGCGGCTCTCAATATGCATGTGAATATCCTCTTTGGCAGCAGTAAACGGAAATTTACCGGACTTGATCTCCTGTTCTATGGCTTCTAAGCCGGTAATAATTTGTGCCTTTTCCTCCCCGGTAATGATTCCCTGCTGGGCCAGCATTTTGGCATGGGCAATACTGCCTTTAATATCCTGCCGGTACAGGCGGTGATCAAAACCGATGGAGGCAGTGAACTCCTCTACCAGCCGGTTTGTTTCTTTGCTGAAACGTCCCCCCCAGAGCTTCATCAATATCCCCCCTGCTAAAATAAGCATAAACTTGCAGGTGACCGGCGGTGCCTGCCGCCAGCCACCTTACTAAAAACTACTTTTCTTCTTCCTTTCTCAGCAACCCTTCCACCATGAGAGGGAGACCGAAAAGATTGATAAAGCCCTCGGCATCCTTTTGGTTGTATATTTCATCAGCACCAAAGGTGGCCAAATCTTCCCGGTATAGGGAGCGGGGGGCAGTACGCCCGGCAATGGCACAACTGCCTTTATAGAGTTTTAAGCGCACCGTCCCTGTCACATGTCTCTGCGTCTGTTCCACAAAGGCATCTAGGGCCTCTTTTAAAGGCGAAAACCAAAGGCCATTGTAAACCAACTCAGCGTACTTTTGCGCCACTTGTTCCTTAAAAGCCATGGTTGCTTTATCTAAAGTAAGATATTCCAGTTCCTTATGGGCCAAATACAAGAGCGTCCCACCGGGAGTTTCATAAACACCCCGGGATTTCATCCCTACCAAACGGTTTTCCACAATATCTACCCTGCCCACTCCATTGGCCCCGGCAATGGCATTCAGTTTATCCATAAGGGCAACAGGTTCATAGCTTTGGCCATTTATTTTAGTTGGCACTCCCTGCACAAAGTCTATTTCCACATAAGTAGGTCTATCAGGAGCTTTTTCGGGATCAACTGTGAGCCGGAACATATCACTATCAGGCTCGTAGTTGGGATCCTCTAAAATGCCTCCCTCATAGCTGATGTGCCATAAGTTCCGGTCCATGCTATAAGGTTTTTCTTTGGTCACCGGAATGGAAATGCCATGCTTATTGGCATAGTCAATGGCACCCTCGCGGGATCTTATTTTCCATTCCCGCCACGGCGCGATAATTGCCAAATCCGGAGCCAAAACCTTAACGGTCAGTTCAAAGCGAACCTGATCATTTCCCTTCCCCGTACAGCCGTGGGCAACTGCATCAGCCCCCTCTGCCCGCGCCACATCTACCAAACATTTGGCGATTAAGGGTCTGGCCATAGAAGTGCCCAACAGATACTTTCCTTCATAAATTGCCCCGGCTTTAAGGGTGGGATAAATATAGTCGGTAACGAACTCCGCCACCACATCTTTGATATACAGCTTGCTAGCCCCGGTCTGTAGGGCTTTTCCCTCCAGGTGTTCCAGTTCCTCTTTCTGCCCCACATCTGCAGCCATGGCAATAACTTCACAGCCGTAATTTTCCTTTAACCAGGGGATAATCACAGAGGTATCCAGTCCTCCGGAATAAGCCAAAACTACTTTTTTGATATTGCGCATTTGTTTAACTCCTCTCTTAAGAAAAATAATCTTAGAAAAACTATACATTAATATTCATAGTTATACAATAATGCTTTCTTTTCCTGCCACAATAAAAATATTATATTTTGCAGCATGATGATATTTTATCTTAATATCAAAAATTAAAACCCCGAATAAAGCTAATCTCCGGAAACCAATCGATATTCAGGTCAAAATAAAAAAAGCGGAAACCCGCTTAGGCTATACCTTGATTTCCAGCCAGGCCGGCGGCGCCCAAGGCGGTGGTTTCCAACTAACTGCCAAAGATTTCCGCCTTATGACAACCTACACAGCTCGATAGATTCTATGCAGCGTAGGGGCGGTCTTTAACCGCCCCAATGCTTGAAACCGTACGTAGTTCACGCGCAACGAACTATTTACAGGGTAGCTGATTTGCTGCTCCTTAAAATTCCCATTCACCGCCGGGCTCCAAGGCAACTGCCTCCACACCCGGCGCTTCTTTTGCTACCAATTGGTTAAACTCAGCCGCACTTTGAACTAAAATCGGGAAAGAGCCATAATGCATGGGAATAACCGCCTTCGGTGCCAGCAGTTTTACCGCCACAGCCGCT
Organism: bacterium; assembly: GCA_050951765.1. Taxonomy (GTDB): domain Bacteria; phylum Bacillota; class DTU030; order DTU030; family JBMNJR01; genus JBMNJR01. Next base: position 68,332 of record JBMNJR010000010.1, read on the forward strand.
TGCTTCGGATCCATGGTGAAGACACTGCCGATTGGGAGCAAGGCCAGATCGATATGATAAAGTCGGCCAAAAAGCTCAAGATCACCAAACAGTCCGGTATCGCCACTATGATAAATTACCTTCCCGTCCTCCAAGGTGAGAATGAAACCCACCGGGGCACCATTCCCCGCAGAATGGAAAGCGTGGGTCATAGTAACCGTTATCCCGTCAATCTCTACACTGCCGCCGACATTCATCCCTGTTAACTTATCCCCAGCAACGCCAGAGCGCTCCAACTGGCGAATCAACTCCGGTTGGCCGACGCTTTTCCCTCCCCCTGCCTGTAAGAGGGCAGCGGCATCACCCATATGATCAAAATGATCATGGGTAACCAGTACCAAATCAGCAGCCGGCAGATCTTCCTTCTTAACCGGGCAGGCAGGATTGCCTTCCAACCACGGATCAATGTAAATCTGCCGGCCCTTACCCGTTGTAATTTGAAAAGCAGCATGACCTAACCATCTCACCTTATTCATTACGCGCCACCTCCATAGCCAAGGATTATCATTTTTGTTATATTATACCACAAGAATCATGGGCAAACCAGATCCACCGTACACGGTCAATGCTAGGCTGTTTCCAGCCATTTATAAAAAAATTCGCCTAATTGGAGATCTGTAACCTGCTGGCAGAATTCAATGAACTCATCAATGGTAACATGCCGGTATTTATACTCAGCCAAATATTGCTGCAAGAGGGCAAAAAAATCTTCATCGCCCAGGGTCTCCCGCAACTGGGAAAAAACAATACTGCCCTTACCGTACACTAAAACACTGTATTCCAAATCCGATTTAAACTCCCACAAGGGACGGCGGATTATTCCACCTCCCACATTATCTTTATACATTTCATAGAAATGGGCTAAAGAATTGGGTAAATTACCTGCCAGTTCCGGCCGGCGCACCTCATAAAACAATTGTGTACTGAAATCTGCCAACCCCTCATCCAGCCAGGGTTCCCGAATCTGGTCGTTCCCCACCAAACCGTACCACCACTGATGGGCAACCTCATGTACCACGATGTATTCCAATGCCCGTTCACTGCCTTCCCGATACAAATCGTTCCCAATAAAAACAATATTGGGATACTCCATGCCCCCGGCAAACATCCCCGTAGCAGCTACGGTTAACTGATCATAAGGATAAGGGCCAAAGGTCTCCTGAAAGAACTGCAAAGCTTCTTTCGTCGCCTGCAATGCCAACTTACCGGCCAGCTCGTGCCCCCGGGGATAAAATGATTGCACCATTATGCCTCCACATTCTTCCCGCACGACCTGGTACCGGCTGCTAATGGCAAGGGCAAAATCCCGCACCGGACCGGTTTCAAAATAAAGCCGCTTCCGCCAACAGGGTGTTTTCTCCACAGAAAGCAAACTTCCCGTAGCAGCCACTGTATGGCGGCGGGAAACATCAAATGTTACCCGGTATAATGCAATATCGCTGTAAAATGGATCACCGATCTCATAATATGGATCCAAATGCCATTCTCCATCATAAACTGCCAATATTGGATACCAATTGCCTAAGCTGACAACCTGATCCTTCACCCCAAATCGTTCGCGCACCGCGGGAATCTGCATGGTAAAGGGAATTTCAACCGCTGTTGCCTCTCCGGGAGCTAAGGGAGCAGGCAATCTCACCTTTAGGATCGTACTGTCTACCTGCCAGATTGTCTCTTCACCATCAACTTTCACGCTTTTAATTTCTAAAGACCCGGGAGTACTAGTATATTCGGTGAACAAGGGCGCATTGGGGTAAAGATGAAAAAATAATTCTGACAAGTTGGCCTCTTCATTATTTGTGTAGGTAAGGATGCAATTTCCCCGCAGGGTTTTCCCTTCTCCATCGAGGCTGGCGGTAAGTTCATAGATCGGATAGGTATACCCGGCCAATTCCGGTATCTGGGGGGAAGAAAGGGTTACCTCCAATGCCTCTGCACTTAATAGCCGCCATGCCAACCCTCCCAAAACAGCAACTAAAATCAAACCCACCAAGAAATAAAAATAAAACGAGCGCTGCCGCCAAAAGCCCACTGCCTCCACCTCCCCAAATCACTTCTCCCTAATTATTATTACTGCTGGCGGCAGCCTATAACAAAAATCACCGGTTAGTTTTACACCTAACCGGTGGTTACCTTTCTCTTCTATCTCTTAGGTATATGCAGTGCCCGCCCTTTGGCAGCTAAAGCCGCTTCGGCAATTGCCTCCCCTAAGGTTGGGTGGGGGTGGATAGTGCCATAAATATCCTCTAAGGCGGCACCTAACTTTATGCCCAAGCCTCCTTCTAAAATTAATTCTGTAGCCCGGGGGCCAATGATGTGCAGACCGAGAACTTTTTCCTCTTGGGCACTGGCAATAACCTTGACCACTCCGGTACGGGCATTGTGAATTAATGCCTTTCCATTGGCCTGGAAGGGAAAACGACCAACTATAATTTCTCCCTGCTCCCTTGCCTCCTTTTCTGTCAGCCCAACACCGGCCACTTCCGGTTGGGAAAAGATGCAGTTGGGGATAATCTTATGATCCATGATATGTTTTGCGCCGAAGGCGTTTTCCGCCGCCTTTTCTCCTTGGGCAAAGGCTACATGAGCCAGCATTACTTGACCATTGACATCACCCACAGCAAAAACACCCGGCTCGTTCGTTTCCAGATACTCGTTTACTAAAATTCGACCCCGTTCTGTTTTGACTTTGGTGTTTTCCAGACCTAAACCTTCGGTGTAAGGTTTGCGGCCTACGGCAACTAATACCCGGTCAACCTCAATGGTGTTGTCACCATCCGGAGTTGTTATTGATACCTTGTAAACTCCATCAACACTTTCAATTTTACTAACCTTACTTTCCGTGTGAATTTTAATCCCGCGGCTCTGAAACTCCTGAGCTAAAAGCTGGGCAATCTCTGCATCTACCGGTGGCAGCAAGCGGGGTAACATTTCTACTACAGTTACTTTACTACCAAGGCCATGATAGATATTGGCAAACTCGGTGCCAATAACCCCGCCGCCGATAATTAAAAGCCGTTCCGGGATTTCTTTTACTTCTAAGGCATGATCGCTGTTCCAGATCCCGGGAAGATCTGCCCCGGGAATGGGGAGCTTAACTCCGGTGGAGCCGGTGGCAATGATCACTGCGTCACCGGTGATGGTTTCTGCACCACCGCCATTTAATTTTACCTGTAACTTTTTATCACCAATAAAGGAAGCCTCGCCACCAATGACCTTGACACCATTATTTTTCAGCAACAACCCGACACCGGCGGTCAGTTGGCGGACAACACGGTCTTTACGGCGGCGCAATTTTACTAAGTTAAGTTTCACTTCCGGCACTTCTAAGCCTAACTGGCCAGCCTTTTTAATCTCTTCTTGCAACTCAACGGTATGTAACAAAACCTTGGTGGGCATACAGCCCCAATTGAGGCAAGTCCCCCCCAATGGGCCTTTTTCTACCACAGTAACATTGGCTCCTAACTGGGCGGCACGAATGGCCGCAATATATCCTCCCGGCCCGCCGCCAACTACCACTACATTTTTTCCAGCTGGCAATGGCTTTCCCCCCTAGTAAAAAATATTTTAGGATATTAGTTATTAGAAATTACCCTTGTGTAAGCTTTTCAGCTGCTTCTACCACATGTTTTACCAGAACCGTTGAGGTAACAGAACCAACCCCCCCAGGCACAGGAGTGATTGCCCCGGCTAATTGGGAAACTGCAGCGAAATCTACATCACCCACCATCTGACCGCCAACAAAATTAACACCAACATCAAGCACCACTGCTCCCGGTTTTATCATCTCACCCTTTACTAGCCCCGGTTTACCAGCTGCAGCTACCAGAATATCAGCTTCTCGACATACTGCTGTCATATCCTCTGTGCGCGAATGACAAATCGTTACGGTAGCATGCTTCTCTAATAAAAGCATTGCCAGTGGTCTACCTACTACCATGCTGCGGCCAATCACAACAGCCCGCCGACCCTGCAGCGGTATTTGAAAATAATCCAATATTTCCATGACCGCCTGAGGCGTGCAAGGTGGAAAAGCAAATTTGTCGCCGGCCATAACCCGCCCGGCGTTAATTGGGTTAAAACAATCTACATCCTTAATGGCATTAAGCTTCTCACCTAAACTTTTTTCGTCAAAACCCGCCGGAAGAGGTCTCATTACTATTATTCCGTGTACTGAAATATCTTGATTTAATCTTTCAAGACGATCTTCCAATTCAAGCTGCTCATCTGCAGAAAAATAGTTCACCTGCGTTTTAACGCCCACTGCAGTGCAAACCTTCTCTATCCCTCTAACATAAGCCTGCGATGGAGCCGCATCACCTACAATTATTATCCCCAGAAGAGGTTCAATCCCCTTTCCCTTCAAGGAAGCGGTCTTATGTTGCAAACTTTTTCTCAAATCTGCTGCCACTTCTTTTCCACTTAAGATTTGAGCTGTCATTTAACCCTCACTCCTCTGGATTCAGCTTTTTTTCTACTTCTTTGTAAATCTCTTCTGCCAAACAAGAACCCTGTTCCAAAATCGGATCAATTTCCTTTTTGACATGAGCGACAAATTGTTGATCATGAATGCTGTTTATATTTATTTGGATATTAAGGCCAGCCCCTCTTAATGCCGCTCCCAAAAACAGTACTCCAACACCTATATCACTTACAGCATGAGGAGTACCCAAGCCTAAAAATAGCTTGTGTAATTTTAATGCATCATAACATAGTCTTGCCACTTCCATTGGTATCTGAGCAGCGCCACGCAAAGCCTTCTGCATTGCCTCCCGTCGAATTGCCTTCTGTTCATCATTTTCCTTAGGAAGCTTGAATACTTGAGCAACTCCTTGAAAAGCCTCTGCGTCCAGATCCACCAACTGCAACAGCCTCTCCTGAATTTGCCCGGCTTCTATTAAAAGCCTCTCAAGTTGTGCTTTATTTTCTCCTTCCGCTTTTGCCACTGTAAGATTGCCTACCATGCTCCCCAATGCTATACCAAGAGCCCCCACCAGAGCACTTGCACTGCCGCCTCCCGGAACCGGCTCACGCGAAGCCAGGCGACTGGTATACTTTTGCAGATCATCAGCAATTAGCATAATACAACCTCCTGATTAAAATTCATTATCAACAGACGAGCACTAATTTATACCTACCATGGTTTAAACATCATTGCCTCCATAAAAATATTTGAAAATGAAGGTTTGCCTGCCAGCTCTAAATGTTTAATATTCTTTGCCAGTAGCACAGCTTCTTCCCTTTTTTGTTGCGAAAGAAGAACCAATTGAGCCCCGGCACCTGCTGCGTTCCCCACATACTTTACTCGTTCTGGAGCTATCTGGGGTATTAAGCCCAATTTTTGGGCATTTTTCACATTAAGATAATTACCGAAACCTCCGGCAAGAAAAACTTCATCCAAATCACTAGGAAGTAGCCCAATCTCAGCAAGAAGCATCTTCACCCCGGCAGCAATTGCCCCTTTTGCTAACTGGACTTTACGCACATCCTTCTGGGTAATTTTTATAGTCCAATTCGGGTCTAAATAAAAATCGAATCCCCTGGCACCAGCAGTTATATGATCGTTGTAAGCAGAAATGACATCATTTGGTCCGCAAATCCGGCCCCCCGGTTCCAATATGCCTAATTCCAACATCACAGCTAAAGCATCTATTAGTCCGGAACCGCAAATTCCACGATAGAATTTACAATCATCAATTACATGTAGTTTTATTTTACCTTTATCTATTTCAACTCTATCAATTGCGCCGCTTACCGCCCGCGTACCACATGCAATTCCGGCTCCTTCAAAGGCAGGTCCGGCTGCTGTTGAACACGCAACGATTTCTTTGCCTGTTGCCAATATGATTTCTCCATTTGTGCCCAAATCAATAAAAAGAGTCGTGCCTTTCCTATTGCCCAAATTTAACAATAATGCACCTACCAAAGCATCGGACCCAACAAACCCCGCGATATTGGACAGAAACTCAACCTCAGCCTCAGGATTTATTCCCAAACCGATTTGGGCAGCATTAACAATAACCGAGCTATTACTAGCCGGAATGTATGGAGCTAAACCTAAATTGCTTGGGTCTATCCCAAAAAACAAATGCTGCATGCATGTATTGCCGACTAATATCACCTGATATATATCCTCAGGTGAAATGCAAGTTGCGCCTATTAGCTCTTGGATTAAACTATTAGCGCCATCTAGTACCATATTCTGAAGTTTATCTAAACCTTCTTGCTGCGAAGCATATAAAATACGGCTAATAACATCCTCACCATATTCAGCTTGAGGATTATTAGTAGCTGCAGTAGCTACGCATTTTTTATCCTCCAAATTTAATAGATATGCTACCATTGTTGTTGTGCCAACATCTATAGCAATTCCATATGGAGGATTATGCCCGCTTCCAGGCTTTAAATCTAGCACTCTTGTAGCACTAAGATAAACAGTTATTTGAAACTCTGCTTCCCGGATAATTCTAGGTAGGTTTGATAAAAGACGTAAAGATATATCGTATTTCTTGCCCAATGCATCTTGCAATCTTAATAAGTCTGACCGTTGATCGTTTGTGGTTGGTGGTGTAAGGCTTATTTCCTTTTTAATGATCAATGGCAACTGAGGTTCGTAAAAGGTTAAATCACTAGTCTTAGTTAATATCTTAGATTTACTTAGTGATTGATAATCAAAAACTTTAAGATCACCAATTATTTTAGCCTGGCACGCAAGGCGATAACCTTGTGTTATTTCTTCTGGAGATAACTGTTTCTTTTCCACAGTAGTAAGTGGTTCCAGTTCCCCTTGAACACGAATCAAACAACGACCGCAATAACCATTACCACCACAAGGCAACCATATATCCACCCCTAACATCCGGAGGGCTTGGGCAATTGCGATCCCTGCCGGGGCTAAGCTTTTACTGCCGTTTGGTAAATATATATAGGGCATTAGCTCCACCTCGCATTTGTTACCCTCATACACATCCGAGCTTTGTTAATACTGTTAATATCTTAAATGTTAATAATCACTATTTCAGTCAAATTCATTCCCCATTATCTCTTCTCCCGGCTTTACTATCAAAAAGTTTTCATCCCATTGTCCGATAAGTAATTTCCGTAATAAATCTAAGTCTGCCTTATAAATCTCAAAACTAGCATTTAAAAACTCAGCCACTCTGACCGCCTGCTCGTGATAATATGGAGAATCTAAAACTCCTGTATCCAATAAACATAATGTTCGATAGTTACCATACAATTCTTGTTTAAGCCACTGCGCCGTATCCACACCATATTTTTCACGCCATTCCTCATACTCTGTTAATGGATCAACACCTTCAGCCAACCAACCACAGGTAAGAAAATATTTATCGGGGCATTGGCAGAAAATCTCGTTATACCGCTTTTGGGAACCTAAAAAAAGTGCGATACAGTCATGTACTTTGGGTATAACCAAGGGTTGATATACAGCTTGCAGCCCTAATACAGCTTTAGAACAAAGCCCATAACCGAGCAAAATTGCATCATACTCCTTATCCTCTTGCAAGCGTTCCTGCAAATAAGGGGGCAATTTTTCTGGCATACGGTGATAACCGAAATCAAGGTACTCGATTTCTAAATCGCCTGCGCCACAATGTCGAAAAATATATTCGATTTCCTTTTGTAGATTAAGACAGGCATATAACTTGTATTTACTTCCAACAAATCCGATCGCCATAAGATTACCCCCTTGGCTTACTATGAAACAGAGAAATAGTATGGTTTGAACCCCGATTATTATCTTACATTTTATAACTTCGTTTAAAAACAGGATAGCCTAATATTGCCGGGCTATCCTATTAAAATAGCAGGCTAAATTAAATGCTCAATATCATAAAAAATTGCATTCAATTCCCTTTTCTACTTACAACGAAAATAATCCTTAATCGGCAACAAGACCTAAAAGCCTTTCTGCCTCTTCTACGGCTGTTACCGCATCTTCTGCATACCCATCTGCTCCCGCGCTGATTGCATACTTTTCTGTTACCGGTGCACCGCCAGCCATCACTTTAACTGAATCTCTTATCCCTGCTGCTTCAAGAGCTTCTATAACATTGCGAATTCCTGGCAGTGTAAGCGTCAATAAAGCGGAAAGACCTAAAATGTCAGGTTTATGCTCCTGTACAGCCTGTACAAATTTGTGGGCAGGAACATCAATACCTATATCAATAACTTCAAATCCTGCACCTTCCCACATAATAGCGACTAAGTTCTTGCCAATATCATGCAAATCTCCTTCAACAGTTCCAATTACAATCTTCCCTTTTGGTTTTACTTCCCCTTCCGCTAGATAAGGCTTTAGTATTGCCAAACATTTATTCATTGCCCTGGCTGACAATAAAACCTCCGGCATATAGAGTATATTCGCTTTAAAATCCTTTCCAATTTCTTCCATACCCTTTATGAGCCCTTTATTTAATATTTCCCGGGCATTAATTCCTTTATCTAATTCGTCTCTGATTAAAGATTCAAGTTGCCCAGAATCCCCTTGATATAATATTTTTGCTATCTCCTTGAAGTTTTCCATACTATCTCCTCCACTTTGATTGTATTTATATTATTTTATATAGCAAACTTCATGTCATGTGTTCCTCAATACATACCTATTTTTCTCTCTCACCTAAACCTTCCCGCTCGATAAGCCTTAATATAATCCATACCGTACGCATCCTGCCCAGTTATCACTCGAGAAGCCTTAAGCACACTCATTAACATATTATCCAGAGGATCTAAAATCACACCATCTAAACCTGCAGCTATCATCAGAGCTAGAAATGTCTGATTTAGCAAGCGACGACACGGCAAGCCAAATGAGATATTACTTAGTCCACAGATTGTATGAATCCCAGGATAACCCGACATTATCTGGTTTACCGTATCAAGAGCAATCCTTCCATTATCCGGTTCTGTGGCCAAGGGTTGAACAAGAGGATCTATATATATATCATCTATACCAATGCCATCACCGGTCAGCTTCTCAACGAGAAAATCTACAACGCGCATTCTATCATCCACTGTTTTAGGCATCCCTCTTTCTGAGATGCAAAGAGCAACTACACTAGCATCATATTCCTTCACCAGTGGAACCATAGTATCATACCGCTGTTTTTCAGCCGTGATTGAGTTAACTAAAGCCTTGCCGCGGTGTACTTTTAATCCGGCTTCCAATACTTTAGGATCAGGTGTATCAATACAAAGAGGTACATCAACACTCTCCTGTACGGTTCTGACAAGCCATTCCATGACTACCGCCTCTCGTTCTACCAGTGTCCCACAGTTAACATCAACCATAGTACAACCTGATTCAACTTGTATTTGTGCTTCTTTTAGAACGGCAACTGCATCCAAAGCCTCCACAGCCGGAGCTATCCCTTTTCTACTTGTATTAATCCTTTCACCCACAATTAACATTATATGGCCACCTCTCTAACAATATACCGAATTTAATTAATTTAACTAAAAAGTTCTAAATAAATTTACGATAATTTATTCTTTTAAGCTATAAGTGCCAGGAATATAATGACCATATTTTTCTAAAGCTTTGCTCATCGCCATAACATTTTCAGGTTTACAGTAAACAGGCAATGAATTAGAACTTGACAAAATATATCCTCCGCCTGGAGCTAATCTGGTAATTCTCTCATACACTTCCCTAGTTGTCTCTTCAACTGTTCCAAGAGTTAGGGTATGGTGAAGATCGATATTCCCCATTAAACAAATTCTATCGCCGTACTTTTTCTTCAGCTCATAAATATCCATATTTCCTGTTGGTTCTAAATTGCATATTGCACTCATTCCAAGAGGAATAAGTTCTTCTATTATGTTCGTAATATCTCCATCGGTATGGTAAATCCAAGGTAATTCCATTTTTTCAATTAATCTTTTTACCCTGGGAGCGAACATCTCACGGAACATTTTGGGCGAAAACAAAGGTCCGCTCTTAAAGGCAACATCCTCAGGTGTCAAATACAGATCAAAGTCTAATTCATTAAGATTTTCAACTACCTTTATTGACCAATCGATATAAGTATCAAGAATCTCCATGACGAAATTTGGATCATCATACAAGCAAAGTGAAAAATAATCTATTCCCATACTGTTATAAGTATCACTTATCCCTAAAGATACTTGGGCTATGGCAGCCTTATCCTTTTTGTGTTCTTTGAGATATTGAATAGCATCTTGATATAGTTTATCATCATCCGGATCAGGTAAAAGTTGTTTTAACTTTTTCAGATCCTCAGGAGTTTTGAGCTTTCTTTCGCCAAGAAAAGTTTTTCCTACTGAAGACGTGTCGACATTAGCTAAGCGCGGCGGCCGAATAGTGCATGTCACATTATCAAGCAATAAATGATCATAGATTTCGGATGCCATCCTACCTCCTTTTGGTGTTTTAACATTACGACCAACAATCTTACTGGCAAGTGTATCATCAACAGTAGTTTCAATCCATGGCACTCTATCAACAGGCTTTCTATTGATAACCCCTAGCACTCGTTCTTTTGATGTCATTGTTCCCACTAATTACCTCCCCTTCCTGTTTGCAAAATCATATCCTCTTACTAGATAAGCCAAAAGCCCACTTTAAGTGGAAGCGGTGTAGCATACATCATAACTTGAGCCTTTTGCAAAACAACCCTAATCAAAGAGACGCAAATAATAAGTAATCAGCATAAACTCTTTTTTCAAAGTCCAAAACCCAGTAATCTACCAATAATTTCTCCGTCAAAGTCAACTTTCGTTAAAAAAGGACAGATCTCCAGAATTTTATCCAGAAGTGGGCCGAGACTTGGTATTTGTTGCTTTAGGCAGCTTGAATAGCCATATTAGCTTTTTCCCTATGCTTCTTAAGAGCAAGGGCCGAAGCTAATAACACTATAGCATTGATAAACGCATGAGTCCTTACTTTCTCTCTCCCGCCAACATGAATATCATTGGCAGTTAAGTATTCTTTTAAGCGTGAATTGCAGCGTTCTACACTACTACGTTGGCTATATAAATCATTCCATTTCCGTGTGTTGCGATGTGGAACAGAGAAGCGTCTTAAATCATTTTTAGCATTAACCTTTACAACCATACCGTAATTAGATGAAGAACACCATAGTGTACCATGCGGGCAATCTACTTTACCGAGTGCATGAGGACAGCGGAATTTTAAGTAATTGCCATCGCATCCCCAGTAAACCATATCATAGCCCATAGAACAACGTGGGGTTCCATGGGAAGAAAACCCTGCTGGTGGCTCCTTTTCGTTTCTGAGATTAAGGGGGATAATAGCTTGTGCATTGTAGCGATGTGCGATTTCATAGTTTTTTCGTTGGTCATAACATGCGTCTGCAATGATGAAATCGACCCTATCTATGAAGCCTTGTGCAGCAATAGTCTCTACCAGCGGTGGCCCCATATCTCCGTCATTAACATGGGCTGGTGTAACCTCTAATGCAATTGGTAATTCACTTTTGGTATCAACGGCTAAATGTATCTTGTAACCAAACCAGGTTAATTTGTTCCCGAAACTATCAAGCTTAGCTCCCCAAGTGGCATTAATACCGTCTTGTTTGGATTTAGGTTTCTTTTGCTCGTAAGCATCGATGGCGGTACTATCTATTGCAATGGTATCACCAATGATGATTTCTTCATAGTAACACTGCTTAACTAGGTCATAGAATAACTTCTCTGCCAAACCTTTGTGAGTAATCGCTTTAAAAACACGACTAATGGTTGATATTGATGGAGCATTACGTCTGATATCAAACCCACATTGATAACGAAACCTTAGATCCCTATCTAACCTGCGATGAAGGGCTGTAAAAGTAGTTATCCTTTCAAGAGGAGCTATCAATAAAGCTCGTAAGATTGCCTCACGGTCGTGGGGTGGAGCTCCTTGGGGTGATGAAGATACTAATTCTTTAGCGTAAGGACGTAAATCCAAGGAACAAAAAAATATCGGTAGCCGATTTTGATACTCAATTTTTTGCATTTCTTCAAGGGAAAACAGGTGTTGTTGGAGAATATACAAGTGACTTCACTCCTTAGGGGGATTTTGGGTTTGTCACCTGTAAATTCTCCACCTCTGGGGTGAAGTCCTTCTAATTTCCTTCTGAATGCTTGATATATATAGGCTGAGAATTATGCAAAAGGCTTAACTTAAAAAAGCCAATGTAATATTAAAAGAATTTAAGAAAAACAAATGGACAAAACTCAAATATGACCTTTCCCAATATTAATAAGAATTTATTACAATAACTTGTACAATCCCCGCCCCCCTTCTTCAGGTAACTCAACCAAAGCTATTGCTGATCAATTTTTATAGCATACTTTTTTGATTCAAGCAGGGAATTCCATTCGGCGTCATCCTCAACCATGATTTTTATGATCCACCCCATATTGTAAGGGTCCTCATTAATCAATTCCGGCTCATCTTCCAGCCTTTCATTGACTTCTATAATTTCACCGCTTAAGGGCGCAATTAAATCGGACGCTACTTTGGCTGATTCTACAACCCCAAAAGCTTCTCCCTTAATTACTTCATCGCCCACCTGGGGAAGTTCAACAAACAACACTTCGCCCAGCTGTTCTTGCGCATAATAGGTAATACCAATGGTTGCTAGATCACCCTCACACTTAGCCCATGTGTGTTCAAGGCAATACTTCCGATCATCCGGGTAATTAATACTAGGATTCATGATTATTACCTCCTGTTACGCTATTGTTTCCTCGTTATTCCGGCGGATGCTAGGATTTTAGGCAATAACTCTTCTTTCCCCAATGTCATGATATGAAAACCGTCACAAAGACCGGCAGCCAATAGCTTTTTCATCAATTCCCCAGCTATTTCCACGCCTTCCGCACTAGGTTCGGCAGCAGCACCGATACGGGCTATTATTTCTTCTGCAATATGAATCCCGGGAACATGTTTATTCATATAACGCGCCATGCCTGCTGACTTAAGTGGTATAATCCCTGCCAAAATTTTAACCCCTTGCAAGTGCAATGTTGCCTCCCGAAACCGTTCCATTGTCTCTAGATCAAATACTGCTTGCGTTTGAAAAAACTGTGCCCCCGCAGCTATCTTGCTCTCCATTTTCAATACTTGCAGCTCTAAAGGCTCATAAAATGGGGTTACTACTGCACCGGGAAAGAAAGAGGGACTCCCCTTCAATGCATTGCCATTTAAGTCAGTACCTTGGTTAAGTGTTCTTATAGTATGCAAAATGGTAACAGCATCTAAGTCAAAGACAGGTAATGCCTCCGGGTGATCGCCAATTTCCGTATGGTCCCCGGTTATTGCTAACACATTCTTCACACCCAGCAAAGCAGCACTTAATAACTCACCTTGAATAGCTATCCGGTTGCGATCGCGACCGGTTATTTGCAAAACAGGCTCAAAGCCTTCATCCTGTAATAAATGGCAGAGAGAAAGGGATGATGCCCTTACCACAGCACTTTGAAAATCAGTTACATTTACTGCGTCAACTTGGCCGCGCAAATGTGAAAGGCTCTCGCGAAAAGTTGACAAGTCAGTTCCTTTGGGCGGTGCCAACTCCGTAGTTATGACAGTTTGACCGCTAAGCAATGCTTCCTCTAACCCCATCTCCTCTTCCTCCCCCTCAATACTAATTAATAATTAACATGCGATCTTTGCGATGATCTTTAGGCTTTCGGATTTGCCGTAGGTTATCTAATTGGCCGTGCGATTTAAGTCTCTCATAAATAAGTTGCCAAGCACAATCTAATGTGCTGTCTACTTCACATTTTCCATCTTTACTGCCGCCACAAGGGCCGTTTAGAAGGCCTTTGGCACAACGGGTAACAGGACAGATCCCGGCCGCCCAACCCAACTCACAACAGCCGCAGGCCCGGCATACTTCTTTATAGCGACCGACTCTTTCAACCTCGCCAATAAATATGGTGTTATTGGCAGGATATGTTGGTACATTTACAGCTGCCGCCACTGTCTGACACCCGTCCCCGCATGCTAAGGAGAGAACAGCATCCGCCGTTTGTACACCGGGATGTTTACGCAAATCCTTTTTCACTTTCAGGAAAATACAGGAGGGATCGAGTATTAAGGTGCCAACTATCTCCTTCCCTTCTTCCGCAAGGGCTTTTCCCATTAAAGCTAATTCCTCTTCGCCTCCGAATTTGCATGTAGTGGCACATAGGCTACATCCTGCCAGAAATATTTTCTGCTTACCGCGAAGCGATTCCAGAATCTCTTTCATTGCCTTTGGCTTAGCAATAATCACCTTTTTTCTCCCCCAACCTTAGCAAAATAAAGCAAACTGTTAAAACAACCCTTCGATTATTCCTTCTTCATTTACGTCAATATTCTCCGCCGCCGGTACCCGCGGCAACCCGGGCATAGTCATAATGGCTCCGGTCAAAACCACAACAAAACCTGCACCGGCTGAAATGCGCACTCCGCGAACAGTAACTGTGAAACCGCGGGGAGCGCCTCTTACGCCGGCATCATCGGTTATGGAAGCCTGGGTTTTTGCCATACAGATCGGCAAATAATTGTATGCTAAATCCTCATTATAATATTTACGCACTTTCCCTGTAAATCCTTTAGTAATTTATTGCGATGCTCAAGTAATATTGACATTATTATTAAAAATGTAAATATTATTTTGTAACTGATAGAGGGATACAATCCCCCTGATTGTGTCTATATAATGGTGTAAAAAGAAGTTGAGCCAAAGCTCATACCTCGGTTAAAATATAAGTTGCCAAACAAATACCAAACCGAGGAGGATGAACCATGGCTCAGTTTAATATTACAATAACCGAGGAACTTTTGCACGGACTTTTTTTATCAAATGGTAGGGATGAAGCATTTTCCAAATTGTTGGAGGAAATCTTCAACCAGATCCTTTTGGCGCAATCTACAGAGCAAATAGGTGCGGAACCCTATGAGCGCACCGAAGAAAGAACCGCATACCGCAATGGATTTCGGGATAGGCAAATAACAACTCGAGTTGGTACGCTCACATTGCGGGTTCCCAGGCATCGTAATGGACAGTTCTCTACAGAGCTTTTTGCTCGATATCAGCGTAGTGAACAGGCATTAATGCTTGCTATGATGGAGATGGTCATCAATGGTGTTTCTACACGAAAGGTTGAATTAATTACTGAGGAATTATGTGGTAAAAAGTTTTCAAAATCGACCATCTCAGAACTTTGCAAGAACCTGGATCCGATGATAGCAGCATTCCGTACAAGACCGTTGCAAAGCCATTATCCCTTTCTCATGGTGGATGCCATCTATGTAAAGGTGCGGGAAAATGGACGTATACAATCGAGAGGCATGCTGATTGCCATTGGGGTTAACGAAGATGGCTATCGTGAAATCATCGGGTTTCAGCTAGCAAATAGCGAATCAGAAAGCTGTTGGGGTGAGTTCTTTTCTTCTCTCAAAGATCGTGGGTTAAAGAACGTGCGCCTGGTTACCTCTGATGACCATAAAGGGTTGGTCAATGCAGTTAGAAAACATTTTCAAGGCGCTAGTTGGCAGCGTTGTCAAACCCACTTTTCCAGGAACATGCTGGATCATACGCCTAAAGCATTGCAGGCTGAAATTAAGGAAGAGCTGCGCCAGCTTTATGAGGCTGTTGACCTTGAGAGCGCTCGTAAAATCAGAGACCATATTATCCAAACGTATGAAGTCAAAGCACCAAAAGCCACAGCTCTCCTGGACGAGGCATTTGATGATATTACTGCTGTTCTTGCACTACCCTTGAAGTATCGTAAGAGGCTTCGTACTACAAACGGTGTGGAAAGACTGAATGAAGAAATTCGTCGTCGAGAACGGGGCATTCGAATCTTTCCCAATGCTGCATCCGTTATCCGGCTCATGGGGGCCTTATTAATAGAGCAGGATGAGAAATGGCAGACCGGTCGCAAATACTTTGATATGCAGCTATATTATCAAGTGCAGAATAAGGAATCTAAGTCTGGCACTGCTGCATAGAAATCGCATTTATTCCACGGTCTGTTGACAATGAGCCTCCCATGGCATGTTTTCAGGCATCAGGGCCATCCCCCCTCATCTTTGAGGTGAAGTCTTACGCTGGAGTGGTGATGCCCGGCTAACAGCCTAACATGCCATGTACTCATTGTCAACAGCTTTCGCGGCATAAACGCTTAGGCTATTGTTTGATTAGCTACTGCTTAATGACCGAGGTAATTTACACACAAATTTGGACTTGACTGATCCCCCTCTTAGCACTAAAAATAAATAATTCTACCCGCATAATAGTTTGGTAGCCATTTCCGCTGCTTCATGGGCATCATCACTATACAAATCTGCACCAATCTCCCTGGCAAACTCTTCTGTCACCGGAGCTCCGCCAACCATGATTTTTACCGGTGGTCGAAGGCCCTCCCTGTCCAGGGCTTCAACAGAGTCAGCCATAGCTTGCATTGTCGTAGTAAGCAATGCAGATATGCCAACAAAATCTGGCTGATGTTGTCGCACAGCAGCACAAAAATCCTGTGGCGTTAAATCAACACCAATATCTATTACCTGAAAACCTTTCGCTTGGAAAAAAATACCTACTAACTTTTTCCCAATATCATGCAAATCGCCGGCAACAGTACCTAAAACAACCTTTGCCCGTGACAGTTCTGGTTTATCATTCAGCAACATAGGTTGCAATATATGGATCCCCATATGCAGAGCCCTTGAAGACAATAGAACCTCCGGCACATGTACTTCACCTGCCCGAAATTTTCTCCCTATTGAATTAATGCCTACCAGCAAATGTTCTTCAAGTATTTGCTGAGGAGCTTCACCCTCCCTTAATAATTGCATTGTCAGCAGGCTTACAGCTTTAGTATCACCGGTAAACACAGCCTTAGCTAACAAAGACAGCTTATCCACCCGTTATCACTCCTTTACATGGTAGAATGGTGAACACCTGCCTGTCTCCTATATTGCAAAGGAGTCAGCCCTGTTGAACGTTTAAAGACATTGCTAAAATAGCTAGGTGCACCAAAACCCACTTTTTCCCCAATCTCCTGGATAGTGTCCTGCGAATTTATCAAAAGATCTTGAGCCCGTTTAACACGGACATTAGTTATATATTCCATAATTGTACAACCGGTGTGCTTCTTAAACATACGACAAAGATAATAGGGGCTTAGGTAAACAACCCGAGCAATCTCGTCTATAGTCAATTTATTACTATAGTAATCTTCTATATAGTCTTTAACTCTCTCAATAAGATTGCCAATATCATTGCTCTTCGCAGTATCACGATATGAAATATATTCATGTAAGACCATTTTTGCCCAATAACAAATTTGCTCATACTCCTCTAACTGAACCAAATCCTGATAATGCAGGTGATTAGCCTTTAAGAGAATAGGAAGATCGGCCTCCCGCTGCATAACTGCCCTAGAAATCAGAACCAATAATTCATATAATCTAGCTTTTACCAGTTGCGGCTGCCGTACAAACCGCAGCATTTCATCGGCTAAGATATCATTTAAAATAGTTTCTGCCTGTTTAACCTTCCCTAACTTAACTTTCTCCAATAGTTCTTTCTCTTTCTGGAAAGCATAAAACTCTAATTGCCTTTGCTTATGTTCCTGCAAAAGCTTTTGTAACTTAGCCTGCTGCTCTTGAATTGCCCGCCGCTGTTCCAGAATTATACTCCCTTTACGGGTCAAATAATTAGCCATCACAAACAATAAGTCCGCAGCTGCTTTAACACGTTCTGCAGAAATTACCCTCAGTTCCTTAGCTGCTTCCATAAGCCGAGCAAAATCAATCTGTAAATCTTTAGTCATTTCCCAAATTTCTTCCCAAAAAAATTCTTCCGGTTTCCACATTAATACTTGGCTACATATTATTGTATACACATGCTCTTTTTCCTGAAGAACTGGGGCAGCCCACCCTACTAAACCGGCATGACAACGAAAAATATAAGGTTCACCCCATTTAACCGCCTCTCGGCCGGCAGTGGCATAAGATTTTGCGCACCTGGCCTTTCCTTGTGGATGTTCCTTAATTAATTGACAGTAGGGTGTATCGGAGAAACTTAAACTGGAAGTTATCACCATTTCACCTTCCAGATTACAAAAAACCGCCCTCAGGCCAGTAGCACCGTAAAAAGAGCTCAGGATCTGTTCCAATGCCTTTTCCTCAAGGATAATCGGTTGTTCGTTCTCTCCCATCTACCTCACCTTCTCATGCTATGGTACTATAATATTCGACAAATAATAACAGTTTTCCTTTTTATATTATTTTTTATAATATAAGATAATTATTATAACTATGTTTAATTACGACTACTGCTCAAAAACGTATGAACCTTTAAAGATTGGAATCATACCGTTTTCTAAAACCGGCTGCAGGTTCTCGAACTTTATATTCGGGGAAACAAGAAGCGTTGTCAAAACAGCCAGAATTAGGACAAAACGGATGTATATCTCGGAAGCGCGCGCAATTGTTTCTATTCCGTATAATACGGCTATTACGACCGCTATGACAAACATCAAGCTTATGACATACGGCGGTGTTTCAGGCATGGCTTGCGTTGTCACAAAATTGGCGACATACCATGGCAGATGATATGCGGTATTCAGACATAAAAATACATAACTGGCCGCGGCAACCCAACCAATCCATCTTCCAAAAATCTTTTTCATAATCTCAACAAATGTTAACTCTGGATACTGGCTGCCCAAATACCAATAAATCCATACCACCGGCATGCCGATTACAGGAGTCAGCAATGCCGAAATCCATGCGTCCTGTTTTGCTATGGCCGCCATTGCGGAGGCGATAACGATAACCGAACCTCCGAATGCGCCGTTGGCAGTTAATGAATAAAGCTGATTACCTGTAATTTTTGTTCTTTGCATATCCCAAACCTCATTTTGTTATATTCTTCATAGTTTCCGCAAGCGGCGAATAAACCCAGGCAATAAAGTCTGATGGGTTGGGTATCTCCGCATCAAGACTTTTGAGTACCGCCAATATCGTGCCCGCACCAAGCAATATAGAGAAGGTCCATAGTTCTCTATAAAGCCTTTGCTTCAGCATTTTCGGTATTTCTGTAATGCATAACACGGTGCTGAACACCAACACCGCCAAAATAGATACTATAGCCATCTTACTCTTTCTCCTTCATAAAAAGCGGTTTTGTAATTTGTCCCAGTTGATTGGTTTCTGCTTCGACTGTAATATTCACCGGAAGATCCGTAAATTTATCGTTCCAGTCGTCTTTTAATTTTTCCCAAGTTTTAGGATACTTCCTGTGTATTGCCTCCCCGAATCCGAAAATATCGGTTTTCAGTTCTTTCTGCGCTTTGTTCAAGGCTTTCTCGCACAATAATTTAACTTTGCTTGCCAATAATTTATTTAATATCTGTTTGTTTTCCTCAGCGGAAACATCAAATTCCCCTTCCACAATTACGATATTACACTTAGTTTTGATTTTTACCTCAATAGCAGGTTTATTTTCCAGAAAATATACTTTGGTTCTAGACTTGGCATTTATAATTTCATACGTAATTTTCACCTTGCTGTCATAGTCTGCATGTTCAATTGTATTTTTAACATTATCGGTAATATAATTATAGCCTTTGCTTTCATCCTCATCCAGCCAGCCTACGAGCTTATCCTTATGAAAAGCGCCAAGTCCGGTGTATTTCAGCTTTTTATATTCGCCGCTTTGTTTCAGGATATCTGTAGATTTCGGACTAATTTCATCTTGAGAAATTTCGATTCCTGTAAGCACGGGATTATCCCCGTCCGCAATGATAGAGTTGACCAGTTCTATAATTCTTATGGATTTCATAGCCGCCCATTTTTCTTCGGACATTTTTAGTGAAATATACATACTGGATCCGGGTACCGATTCGATAGGAGTCAATATACCCAAAACTTCATTTGCAGTTGAATTTTTGGCTATTACAAAATAAAAATCAGTACGATATTCGTAATTGCGTAAAAAATAATCAAGTATATTTTGTATGCCGTCTTTTGCAACATCCTCGCCGAATACCACCATCCTTAAGTCCGCTTTGTATAATATTCTTGATGATTGCGTCGTAAACCTACGGACTATCTCAGCCAGATCATCTCCCTCCGCTGTATATATAACAACCGGGGATTCCGCTGTCGCTTTTTTAGATGCTATGGCCCTTGGATTTAAAACCTGCTCTGTAACCAGATATCCGTTTTCTGTTTTGTCAATACCAATACATACGGCAATCGCAAGAGTATTTACTTCATGGCTGCTCCAGCATCCTGTAAGAAATATGGTTGATAGTATGATCAAAATGAATAATAACCTTTTCAATTTCATATATCACCTGAATTCCGGTTTTTCTTTTTGGCTTGAATTTACAGGGTTGCCCCCGCCCGCTCTTGCCGCATCAGTCCCGCTGATACCGACAGGCCTGTATTTCATTTTCCATAGTGGAAACCTGAAAATGGTATCTTTGTTGCCGCCCTTTATTTTTGGCGCAATCGGCGTTAAATACGGAACCGTTATGGATTTTATTTACCGCAAGATACTTTTCGCAGCCGTCAATTAAAAACACGATATTACCCGATAACAAATCGGTGTAAAGAGCCTCGAAATCAAAACCTTCTTTTACATCCCTCAACCCGGAAAAATAGCTCATTAACGCATCAATATTTGTGCCGGGTTTTTCATTGCGGCATTCGCTTTTTAATTTACCCAGTTCTATTGATAAACTGTTTATGGTGCTTCTATCCACCAAACTTCTGATATATATATTTGCGCAAATTAAACCCCTATTGTTATCAAATTTAAAGTAATGAACTACAAGGTCGCTGTCATGGCCAAAATCATTTTCCAGCCTGGTTATATTTTCATTTATATCTTTCCTTATACTTATAACAGGACCAGTTTCATTTACTTTTTTGCTCTTCACATTTGTTTTTTTAGCAATTTTCATTATAATCTCCCTTGTTGCCATATATCTTCTCATAGTTTTTACAAACACAGTCAATTTTATGAGTGAATTTAACTTAAAAATGTAAATTGTCATGGTTATTTCTACGGATAAACCCGAAATATTCAGCGTGCAAATCAATGGTTAGATGCCTTTGATTTCATCAAGGCCGATTCAAAGTCAATCTTCAAACCAAAATCATCCGCCAAATAACCGCCTTGTTTCCTGTAAAATGTTTAAATTCCATAAATTATCACATCATCGATAGTCAGCATCCACTTTGGTTTGGCCATTGTTGTCTGCATGGCCGTTCTCTCATTCACAGCCTTTCCGCTGCATGTGCCGCTGAAGAAAAAGCTGTATGCATTGCCGAACAGGGTGTTTTTCGGCGGGGAAAAATTCTCATAGGCACCACTCTCCTAAAATGGACAATAGAAAAGGACGACCATCTGATCGCCCTTTAGAAAGCACTTATTTCACGAATAATGCTCAACAAATTGTAATTTTATCTATTTCTTCTCCCAAATAAGCAAATAGCGTTAAAACAGTTTTCGACGTACTGGAGATTACCGGGTTTGCCGGACACGTAGAAAAACTCTATAATTAATTCATGAAAGGACGTGTTCAGCAAATGCCAGGTAGCAAGTATCACAAGCAATTCGATCCCGAATATAAGAGGGAAATGGTTCGTTTGGTGGAGGAGTTAGGTAAGTCCCCCGCAGATGTGGCCAGGGATATCGGTGTAACGGCCACCTCCGTGCGACGCTGGGTAAAGCAGTATGGTAACCAGGGTGAAGCTGCTTTCCCCGGCAAAGGGAAGCTTCATCCAGCAAACGAAGCAATCCGGAAAAAGGATAAGCGCATTAAAGAACTGGAAGAGGAAAATGCCATCCTAAAAAAGGCCATGAGCATCTTCGCCAAAGACGGAAAGTAAAGTACTTGTTTATCAAGGACTATCGCTCCGAATTTTCCGTCACGAGGATGTGTGCTGTTATGCAAGTCAGCCGGAGCGCATTTTACGAATGGCTTAAGAAACCCCTAACCAAAAAAGAACAAGAAGACCGAGATTTGGCGGGGAAGATTAAACAACTATTTTTTGATTCCCGCCGCACCTATGGCCACCGCCGGATCAAGAAGAAATTAAGGAAAAATGGGATTAGGTGCAGCAATGACCGGGTTCGTCGTCTGATGAAGAGCATGCATCTTGTGCCTGTCCAGACCCGCAGATTCAAAGCAACAACCAATTCCAATCATTCACTGCCAGTAGCACCAAACTTGCTTAACAAAGACTTCGAGTCCAGTGAGCCTTGCCAGAAGTGGGTCGGAGACATTTCCTATATAGCTACAGAAGAAGGCTGGCTATACCTGGCAGCTATTATTGACCTTTTCTCCCGGAAAGTGGTTGGATGGGCCTTGGGACCCCGTATGACAAAGCAGCTGGTCATTAATGCTATGCTCCAAGCATTACGCCTTGAAAAGCCGTCAGAGGGGCTTATATTCCATTCGGATCGAGGGTCCCAGTATGCCTCTTATGACTATCAAGACCTTTTGCGGGAACATGGCATTAGACAGAGTATGAGTGCTAAAGGCGATTGCTATGACAATGCCTGCAGTGAATCATTTTTCGCAACCATCAAAAAAGAGCTGATACATAGAAAACGTTTCAAAACCCGTTCCTGGGCAAGGCTAGAGGTAATTGATCATATTCTCTGGTACAATTCCGAAAGAATTCATAGCTATCTTGATGATATGTCCCCGTTGGAATTTGAACAGCAATACTATAACAATATGCGGTTAATAGCCGCTTGATATAGATGATGAAAAAGTTAGTAGTTATAAGAATGGCAGAGAAAAAGAACGCTTTCAATTGTCCGGGAGCCCCCTACCACTCCAGGGTTCGAGTTTACGAATCGCCTCGGATCTGCGAAAAACCTACCGACTTTATTCGAAAAGACCGCTGCTGAAATGGGTATACAGCACAAACTGATCCGTCCTTACACTCCACGACACAACGGCAAGGTAGAGCGCAGCCATCGTGAAGATATGAAACGCTTCTATAGCACCCATACATTTTACTCACTGGCTGACTTTCAGGCACAGCTCAAAACCTATAACCGCCGTTCAAATAATATCCCGATGCGTCCTCTCGGCTACCTATCTCCGTTGGAGTTTTTAAAATTGTACTGTGTCCAACATGTTTGACAAACCTACATATTCGTTAATCGGGATAAGCGGTAGCACTTTTTTCTTAATTGGATTAAGCCCTGAAATGGCAAACGTCGTCAAAAAAGAAATAATCAGTATAATGGGTGTCCATATTCTTTTTTTACCATATATTACGTAAGTTATGTTACTCATCATTTTTTACATCTTCTATACTTTCTACGATGATCCAGTCATCCATATTCTTTTCTCGCACATAAGAAAATGGCTCGATTTCATGTATGTCCTTGAGTCCGATCAGACATAGGTAGCGTTTCCCAATCCACCGCTTCTTCTGAGCTTCGGTCAGTTTCAGATATGCAATATTTTCCTCGATGATTTTCTTAGATTCCTCCAAAGATAGCTTATCTGAATGAAATACACTAGATACAATGCCCTTTGCGCGTATAATCCCACTGCCATCGTTTTCTATCAGATATACAGTGTCATCAATTGTTACCCTGCCATGGGGCAGCTTTCTACCAGCTGCTCCACGAATCACCATGCTCTGTTCGCCAGAGAGTAGGCGTGAGAGCTCCTTTACTTTTTTGTCACAATATATAATGTGATCCATCTGTGTTTCCCCCTGTATTTATTTCAATCATTGTGAATCAGCCGCAACGCTTCTTCCAAAGCGTCATTAGCGGAAATCTGTACATCCGGAAGAAGCGGCAAATTAGACTTAGATTCATCAGGTCGCATAAAATATTTATAGGACACGGTGAAGGCAAGCAATGCATTCGGCGTCTGAAAATACAGAACATCACCATAGGAAGATGGCATATTGCCAGGAATCTCTCCAACCACCGTACATAGCCCGTTATCTGAAAGCAACGTCGCAAAGTCCATAGCTGCGCTAAAGCTGTCTGTACTAGTCAGCACATATACATCTCCTGAAAACACATACTCCGCTTGCTGGTTTTTCTGTCGCCCGGGCTGGTTTTCCCATATAACCGGGCCAAAGCGGACTGCAGAGCTTCCGACCTGATAGCTCTCCACTGGAAGGTAACGAAGAAACTCGTTAGCGACCAGTGAATTTCCGCCTGGATTGCCTCGCAAGTCCACGATAACACTGTGGACTCCCTCATCTTGCACAGATATAAAGAAATCTTTTAACGCAGTCTTATAGGTTTTATCATAGATGCATTGACGAAGCGTAAAAATACCGATGCCGGATGCCCCATCTACCGAATAGTCGTAGAAGGTCTCCGTTTCAACCGGCATAGCTATCTCATTCTCCTGCAGCGCAAAGGCTTTGTTGACGAGGCTTCCGTCATTTTGCCGCTTCAGAGAAATTTCGACTTCCCGCCCGATATCTATGCCTACAAAAGCCAGGTAATCGCTGCGATTGATGCGTGAGGCAAAGGCATGACGAGCCCAGGCATCAAGTTCATAAGAAAATTGCTCCTGGAATCGTTCGTAAAGCTGGGCAACCGCAACGTCACCTATCTTATTAACAACATAATTGTCATATTCGCCGCCTGAGCAAATCAAGCGCTGCCCTTTCCATGAAAATAATAAAGGTAGAAACTTTGTATCCTTATAGTACGCCCTTACTGTGGTATGGGCATCGCCAAGGCATGCAAGAACCCGAGAAGCGCTTTGCCACAGTGACAGTACCGTGACCTCTGTCGATTCGAAAAGCTCTGCATACTCCCGCTCATATGCCTTCCGAACCGCCGCAGGCAGGTCGGATATACAAGCCGGGTGACGCTCCTGCAGGTGACTGACGATAAACTCCAAATCCTCCGCAGCTTGCATCCCGGTAAGGATGGTATCTAGCTTTTCGGATTGCTCAAAAGCGCCTACCGTCCCCCGATAAGGATCAAGCCATATCCGCCATGCTCCATATAATGCAATAGTACATATTACAAAAACGCAAAGAATAATCTTTATATGCTTGATCCATTTCTTTTTCATACTCATCCTCTGCCTTTTGCGCCGCTTCTCATACCGAACAGCATTGACGCAATAAGGCCAAACAACAAACCAACAGCCGCGCCGCCGATCATACCCATCGCAATATGGAAGCTGTACAGCATCGAAGCCATCATCCCAACTCCTGAGCCGAATACAATACTTAGCCCGGGTAATAGCGTTTTTACGGACTTTTTATTAGACATATTCTTACCTCCAACCTATTTCATTTTTTCGATTTTCACAATCACGTTCTGCTCGCTTTCGTTGTTAAAGTACTGAAACTTAATAACTTCGCCGATACTAAGTTCCATACCGTCGAATTCTTTCTTGATATCATCAGACAACATAAATACCTTAATTGCTTTTTCTTTTGGGACACCTGAAATGGCTATTTCGATGAAGTTGCTATCTATCTGTCCCTGAAAGGCACCTGTATCAGTTTTGTATGTATCATCTGGTTCGCTGGACTCGATTTTATCTGATGACGTTTTACCTGAACTTGATAACGCTTGATAATCCGGATCTTGCGTTGGCTGCACCTCAACATTCTGCGTTCCTTTCTCTCCTAAAAGCTCCTCATTGTTAAAATACGAAAGTAATCCACATCCTGAAAGTAGATTAATTAAGAGCATCAGAAAAACAAACAGTCTAATTTTCTTCATGAGTCTCCTCCAATATATAATGTAAAGCATGCTTTACATTATTGTATACTATTTGCAGTCGAATGTCAAGCATGCTTTCCATTATGATAGCGTCAAGATACTATGGGTTTTAAAGAAAAAAGTATTCCCTCACGATCTATCTTCTTGCTTCAAGCGTCCCTTATTGACTTAAGGAACTGCGAAATCCAAGTTCTTTTACCGGTATTTAAAATAGTTATGTTACCGATGGTTTCGTGTGATGCGGTAAGCTTTCGCTTTCTCATAATTTCCCGGTCCACTTTTACCTTCCTTGCTTCATTTAATGCCGCCTTTTTCTTTTGAATAAATATATCATACACGTTCCCGCCATTTGCTACAAAAACTCTTAGCCTGGACATCTGGTCCACTCCCGTTTTACTCCAGCCCAGAGGCCTTGAGCTTAACCTAGACGACAAGATATGGCTAACATGACCTTCTGCGCTGCAGCCAGTATAATCTGCATCATACTGACGCATTATACCATCCCAGTTCCCAAGTATGTACATTCTTGCTTCCTGCACAGATCTTCTCTTTGTTTCTGGTTCAGTTGTACTTATGATTGCTTTAAATAGCTCTTTTAATCTATCCTTGTCTCCGACATTTATGTATTCCCACATAATTGGTGTAGTATATCCCATATGCGCTGTAGCTTGCGTGACGTACTTTGATAAGTGGTAACGGTCCATTACATAGATGCTTCCTTTTATCCAGCCTAGGCCCTTCTTTATCCAGGGAGCCCCATCACCTGAAAGGTATATCTTTTCTATAGCATCCATATCATAAGCCTTATCTATATAGTCTAAAACTTCTACCCATAGTTCATCACTGTTTGCATAAACTCCACTGAAATACCTTACGTTTAATAGCTTATACCGGTTTTTACTAACTTCCTTTCTGCCTTCATGGACATATACAAGCTTTGGCTCTATAAAACCTCCATCCTGAAGTGCTACATGATCTTCATCTGCTTCTATGTAAAGTACTTTTACATTCCTTTTATCTTGCTTTATCTCTACTGCATCATTGTCTACACTACCAAGCTCACGTATACTGTTCATTACTGTCTGTGATGTTAGGGTTACTGCTTCAGAGGCTTTTTCTCCGCTTTTGCTATAGGGCATATATACGGCTTCTTCTATCAGCTTTGCCTTTAGTGAAGCGTCTAGCTTATCATGGGCTGATATGCCTACTGCCTCATCTTGTGTTTGGCAAGTAGGTAATACACAGTTTGGCAATTAAAAAGTGCAGAGATTGCCATCACATTAAGGGGAACCGTGATTTACAGATTACATGCGGAGAGAGAGTACTTCAAACGGTTGCTTTCTCCTTCGAAGGCTAGAATATGCGCATGATGCACCAGACGGTCAATTAGAGCGGCGGTTAATCGGTTATCATCAAGAACGGAATTCCATTCCCCAAATTGAAGGTTGGAGGTTACGATCACGCTTTGCTGCTCATATGCCTGGGCAATCACATTGAATAGCAACTCGGCTCCTTCACGGGCTAGGGGTACAAACCCCAGCTCGTCGATGATCAGCAAGTCTGTTTTTGCTAATTCTTTCATCAGCCGGTATAACTTTTCCCGGCGAAGGCTGTCCAGCAGGGTATTAACCAGGTCTAAACAGCGGTAGAAACGGACGCGTTTGCCACTTAAGCAAGCCTGTAACCCCAAGGCAATGGCCAGATGGGTTTTACCGGTACCTACAGCCCCCAGAGCCAATATGTTTTCATGGTGGTTAAGAAACGCAAGCTCTGTTAATCCTGAGATAGAAGTAGCAGTTGGTAGTGTAACAGGCTCCCAATTAAAGGCCTCCAGAGTTTTTTGGATAGGGAAGCCGGCTTTCTTGATCAGTGCCGCAACTTTTTTAGCCCGGCGCACTTCCAGCTCAGCTGCAAAAACTGATGTTAAATACTGCTCCCTATCATTGAAGGGCACTTCAAGATATATCTTAGGAACATGGCCCAGTTTAAGGGATTTGCACTGCTCCTTTAGAGTCATTTTTAACACCTCCCCTCAGCGGCAACAGCCGGTCATAGATATTTACCTGAGGAGAGTAATTCCTGACACTGGCAGGAGTATAGGCCTCATTTAACAGTTCTAAAGGCTTATCTGGAAAGGCTAGTCGGTAGAGATAATGACGTATTATTCCTTCATCGCAATGATTGTGTTTCAGTGCTTGAGCTATCTGTTCAATAGTAAAACCTTCCTGAAGTAGGGAGTGAATAAAACGCAATCGCTCTTTAAACTGATGATGGTCTAGATAGGTTTTTACATCCGGGGGAAGATGTTTATACATACTGGCATTTTTAGCACCCCGGGGTTTCTTGACAAAAATTACGAAGTAACTCTTCCAGTCGATGGGTTGCTCTTTAAAGGTGTAATTCCTGGGGAATGTGGCCAGAGGTTTGTAGCTGCTGCTGTAGACATCAATATGGTCCCACCACATCCGCAGGTAAACAGTTTCTCCCTTCTTAGCTTGGGGCAGATTGTATTCCTCTTTCTGGCAGCGAATACGACAATACTTATCCACCCGGGCGGTATCTGTTTGTGCAGGTTCAAAGGGGATAGCAGGCAGGGCTAGAAGCACTTGCTTGTCGGCTTCCCACAACTCTTCCAACCGGGATTCCTTTTGGTAATGAGAGCGATTTAAATCTTCAATCGCCCTGTGGTAGAGTTCATCTGCTAATTCCTCGAAGCTGGTAACTTCCGGGTAAGGCAACACCCAATTACGGCGAACGTAGCCTATTTTGTTCTCAATATGCCCCTTTTCGTTGCCTTTGCCCCCGTTGCAAAAATGGGCTTCAAACCGGTAGTGTAGCTTAAAGCGAGTAAACATCTCCGTTAACGTCCGTTCTTCCCCTTTGCCAATACTTACAACCGCTGCCGTCAGGTTGTCAAACCATATTTCCGGAGGCACTCCCTTAAGCCAGCTAAAAATCTGTGTTAAGCCATGCAGGAAACATACTGTGTTTTCTGCTGGCAGCGGATAAGCAAAGGCAGCATTACTGTAGGGGAAAGAGCACATCAGGCACATTATTTCTCTAATCTGGCCATCCCAAATTAC
>JBMNJR010000011.1:0-118186 GCA_050951765.1 bacterium
CTTTAATCCCAAAAACCGGTCCCAAGGACGGTTCCCTGAGGGCAATCATTGCCTTTTTTCCCAAACGGCTGAGGGCATCGCCCAAACCAACCGTAGTTGTAGTCTTCCCTTCGCCGGCAGGGGTGGGAGTGATCGCGGTAACTAAGATCAATTTCCCTTTTCCATGTGCTAATGTATTTGGGGTTAGATTGACCTTTGCTTTATATTTCCCGTAAAGTTCTAAGTCATCTTTCTCGATCCCCAGCTTTTTTGCTATAGCCTCAATGGGTTCCATTTCCGCCGCCTGGGCGATTTCAATATCGCTTTTGTGCAACCTGTTTACCTCCCTTCAATTGAGTATACGGCCAAACCATTTCTTCTTCACTTTTTTAACTTATGCTTTGCCTATTTGCATAATACAGAACCAGTACAAAAGAAACTATGGTACAGCCAAAAGCAACCACTGCGGCATAAGTACTGTATTGAGGTGCAGGCAATGTAGGATGAGTGCCCCAAAAATAGTCTAAATAGTCATTTGCCAAAAACCAGAGCAATAACCGGATCGCATAACGGCTGGGCGGTATATAATATCTCAAAAAGATCCACGCTTCTATGGCCATGGCCAAATGGGAAAGGGATAAATGAAAACTTTCAAAATCAAAATTTCCTGTAGCCACACCAGCCTGCACCAACACAAAAGGTGTCCAAAGGCCATACTTGAGCATGGCCAGATAACCAAAAGCCTCAACCCAATACTGGCGCCTATGAATGTAAATATTAACTAAAAATAAGGTGAAAAAAAGCACAGCTAAAGGTGAATCGGGCACTACCGGCCAATAATACCATGGAGTGCCTGCCAGTTGATAACGGTACCAATAAAAGCCATACACTGCTCCCAATAAGTTTGCCACAATCAGCAGGGGCAACAGATCACGTTTTCCCGGTAACCGGCGCAAAGAATCCCATTTCATGAAAATCGACCCCTAGAAGGATATTTATCTTAGTATCAACCGCAAAGGGAAACCTTAAACAAAAATCCTTACGCTACTCTGAAAACACTTTGTCCGGGGCTAGCCAAATTTTGTCGCTGGCTCCGGGCGGCCATGCTCAGTCGCCAGGCTTTACAAAATAGGCTAGCCCATCCTATGAGCGCACAACGAGGATAGGGTGCACCAAGGCCAGCACTTCTGGCGGAGCGTATTTGCGCCGAGCGGCTGGAGCAGTTGTCAGTTGTTGGCAGTCAGTAGCTCGTCGCCCGGTGCCGGAAGTACCCCGAAAACAGCATTGAGACACTAAGTAAAGAGAGTACAGGCGAGTGAGGACAAGCAGCGACACCATGTCTGAGCCCGCAAGGGCGAGTTGTGTCGCTGCCCGAACGAGCCGAGCTCGTTCAGGAAAACTGTCTCCTGCTGTGGAGGGGTACTTCCGGCACCTAGAAGTATGGAGTCCCATGGGCTCACGACCAGCTGGACAAAAAACCGGTGCATTAGTGCCCGACGCCTTCGGCTTGGACAGGCCCGTCGCCTTCGGCTTTGGACAGGCCTTCCGCGAGGAGAACAGAGAGCGAAGCCAGAAGTGATGGATAATTAATTTCCATTCCTCTGCTGGTGCCGTATACCGGCATGGGCGTCTACTCCTGTAACAGCTGCCGGGCAAAACCACCCAAATCGCCGCGGCTAAACGCTTTCATTGAACCAGCACCGGTGTTGGCAATGGCAATCTGAATCATATCTTCGCCAATTCCCAGTTCCGTTAAACCTTTACGGATATTGACAGCTGCTTTAATACTCTCTTCAGTTGCTAAAGTATTTATTTTTTCTACTAATTCCTCCGACCCCTTCACCACCGGACCCAAGGAATTAAAAATATCGCTTACCAGTGCAAAAACTTCGTCATTCTCTGTATCAGCCACCAGCAAAGGGATTTCTCCTTGCAGTGTTTCCTGAGCATGTCCAATAAATTTAACTCCCACTACTTGTACGTTAATACCTGCCAATTCCCGTCGTAAAGGTTCTGTGGCAGCCTTAGTGGCAATATTAACTACCAGTGTCCCTGCTTTCAGATATAGCTTCAAATCTTTAGCTGCTGCTAAAGTAAACTCTGCCGGCAAAGCTAAAACAACTACTTGTGCCCCTGCTGCCAGCAGAACACTGCCAAAGGAGCAGCCTGCCTGTTTAGCGACCTTATAAGCCTTGAGAGCGTTTACATCACTAAGCCATATTTCCCGCTCCGGATTATGCAGCCGTTTTGCCAGCAATGCTCCCATTCTGCCGGCACCAATAATAAATATCTTCACTATAAATCCTCCCCCTTGAAAACTAAAGTTTTGCCTGAATTAAAATCTCAGTAGCACGTTTAACTGCGGCCCGATAATCCCCACCTTTTGCCAACTCTTCCTCTAGGCAGCACTCTAAATAATTACTTAACACAACTTTACTTACAGTCTTAACTGCCGCCTGCAAGGCAGTTAGCTGGGTAATAATAGCTGTACAGTTTTCCCCTTCCTTCACCATCCTTTGAATACCCCGTGCCTGCCCTTCGATGCGCCGTAAACGGTTAATAATCTTTGCCCTCGCATCATCTGCCACAGGATGTTCCATCTTGTCACCCTCCCTGTATACCATTTATTTATATCTTTATCTTAGCTAGATCCTACTCGCCGAGCAGCCGTTGATGTTCTTTTAATATGCACCGATCCATAACAACTGTTAAACCGGCGGCAAGGGCTTGTTGTGCTGCCTGATAATGGATAATACCCTCTTGCAACCACAAGGTTTTTGCACCCTTATCAATGGCCGCTGCAGTAATCTCCGGTACGAATTCCGACCGGCGGAAAACATTTACTACATCTATTTGGCCCGGTATATCATGCACACTTGGGTATGCCTTTTCTTCAAACAAAGCGTCTAACTTCGGATTGACTGGAATTATTCGATAACCAACTTTTTGCAAGTATTGCGCCACCGAAAAGCTTGACCTATCAGATTTATCGGAAAGCCCTACCACTGCTATGGTTCTACTTCTTTGCAACACTTTTACTAATTCCTCATCCTTTGGTAATCGATATACATGCAATCCAAGCCCTCCTCAATTACATTTTCTCCTAACTACAAAAATCAACGCCATACCCGATGGGGTATTTGTTTCTATGGTAGCCCATCTATATCACCCTGTCAACCAAAAAATGCCATTTGTCCCTGCTGACCAAATCCTTTCCGGCTAAAGAAGAGAATCAACTAACTGGCAGGAATAACTTGCCTACACCGCGAATTTTTATTTTAAAATAATTACCCAGGAGGAGTTAAACTCATGAACATTGATCCCATTGCCTTTACCATAGGACCATTTTCCGTCCGCTGGTATGGGTTGTTAATCGCCAGTGCATTGCTGATCGGAGTATTCTTAGCCAGCCGCGAAGCAGAAAAACAGAAAATAGATCTGGATCAGTTTCTAAATATTATCTTAGTAGCTGTACCTTGTGCAATTATTGGCGCTAGGTTTTATTATGTTGTCCTCCGGTGGGAATATTATGGCGCCCATCCCATAGAGAGTTTTAAAATTTGGGAAGGCGGCCTGGCAATCCACGGTGCAGTTATTACCGGCCTTATGGTCGGATATGCCATGGCCCGTTATTATCGGCTCTCTTTTCTGCAACTGACAGATATTGTTGCACCAAGCTTAATTTTGGGGCAAGCCATCGGCCGCTGGGGAAACTTTTTCAATCAAGAAGCTTACGGATATCCCACCGACCTTCCCTGGGCTATGTATATCGCCGGAGAGTACCGCCATCCCACATTTCTCTATGAATTTATTTGGAACCTTGGTATTTTCGGTCTCCTCATGTGGCTGCGCCGTTCCACTAAAATCCGTACTGGTGATATCTTCCTTACCTATATCGCCGGTTACTCGATAGGCCGCTTCTTTATTGAAGGATTTCGCACCGACAGTCTCATGTTTGGCCCCTACCGGGCAGCCCAATTGGTCAGCATAGCCGCGGTAATAGGCGTATTATTCTACCGCTTTTACTGGGTTCGCCGCAATAAAAACTTGACTGCGCCTGATCTGAATAATGGAACAGAAACAGACGGCACCCCACCAACCTTGCACGCGACCTAGAAGCATTTACCAAGATGCCAATTACCAACCATTAAACTATCCAAGCCTTGTACCTTCCCGGAGAAGGTTCAAGGGCATTGTTTTATCTGAACCGAGATCCGCTCCGGAACTATCCGCCATTACGGTAATCCAATCCGGGACACTCTTGCCAAATATAGAGTTGGCACCCATGCCGGTACCTCCCATAAAAAAACCCCTGCATATGCAGAGGTTTTTTCTTCTAAGCATTTCCGTATCCCTGTACAACCGGCACACTTTCCCCACAACTAGGTGAAACCAACAATTGCTGGCACAGCGGGCAACGGGTTAGCAGCGGGTTACTAATCTTATACCCACACTGACTGCACTGTCTTATATCATTACTCATTTAGAGGCACCCCTTGTCACCGACTTAATCTGGCGCACTAACCGCTAAGGAAGGTAACTCCCCCAGCATATGCTGTCAAGAAAAAAGCTACTGCCACTGTGGTCGCATCACATCGGTTTCAATACCTGCTCTTTCCCACCAAGGATGGGAATGCGATTGCAGAAACAAATAGAAGCTGCCTAACGCTGTCACCAACAACAAAAACAGGACTAACACAATCCATCTGCTTCGGCCGCAGACCATAGATATCCCTGTTAATATTAAGAGTACAGGCCAAAATCGGACAAACAATAGCCACAGCGAAAAATAAGGCAAAATGCCAAAATTCCGCAAGGCTAAAAGCAGCCCGGCACTAATCAATAATAAACCGAGAAAAAATCCCTCTCCTCTCATTACCGGTTTCTCCCTCTACTTCCTAGCAACAGGATAACACCGAAAGCAATCAAGAGGGAAGGCCAGAACATCGTGCGCGTCAAGTTAAACATATGCGACCAGTTAACACCGGGGAGCAAGCGATTAAGCATTATAATAAACCAACTACCAGCCTGCCGGAAAAAGAAAAATATTCCTACCAAAATTAGGATCACGCCGATGGTGCGCCGTCCACCATCCCGAAAATCATCTGCCACTTTTTTTTCTACTTCAGCATTAACGTCTGCGTGCAGCTCTTCCTGGACAACCTCTTCCGGTTCCGGTGGCTGGTTGTCCGCTTTTCCCTTTTGGAATCTCTGGTAGCTAGGCGCTTCCGGGATTATAATCCAACATATGATATAAGCAATTAGCCCTGGACCTCCCGCCAAAGCCAGTAAAATCCAAAGGATACGAATTAAACTGACATCTATTTCCAAATGAGCAGCTATACCACCGCAAACTCCACCCAAAATACGATCGGATCTTGAACGATATAGTCTTTTAGCCAAAATTTTCTCCCCCTTCGGTTTAACAGAATCATTTTTGGAAACTACCCTGCTCTTCTTTAAGTACATTATAGCAAAACATTACTGTCCCATCTTCGATTAAAATAAAACACTGCGCTGTCGGGTGGCCATGCTCAGTTGCGCGTCTACCCCTAATAAGCAGGCAAAACAGTGCATTCCTGCTAAAACAGGCATTAATAAGATATCATATGTAAGCAGGAAATACCAGTGATAAGCAGAAATTTGAATAGGTTATGCTATAGCTTACACAGGAGGGATTGTTGTTGTCAATTTTAAGATATACCCGCTCTTGGTATACTGCAACCCGCAGGCTAAGTAAAAACCGGATTTGGTCCGGAACCAACTACATGGACTTAGATTACAATATCGAAGCCTAGCTGCTGATAGACCCAAAAGACTTCATCATCCAAGACGCTGCCCTAAATATTTTCCGCGGTGCCGGAATAGAAGGCATAAAAGAGCTCCCTTGCATACAGGGAGCAGCAGCCTACCCGGGGATAGGCAAAGTAGTTAAAACTGTTACAGCCACTGATACAACCGGTTTGTTTGCTGATTTACTGCGGTAAAATGTAAAAGCTATTGTGCAAGCGGTAACCTATCTATATCGAGAGCGGGGCTTTGATTCCCGTCAAGCATATCAGCAAGCATTTCGCAATAATTATCAAAACACCTGCATTTACTTCAGCCATCCGCAATTTGTCACCTCATCTGCACAATATCACCATCTTAAAGGGCAGAGAGTGCAAGAACTGCTTTTCGCCCGGCACCGGCAGGTTTCAATTGAAGACAAGGGTTGTGGTTTTACCCTAACTGCAAATCTTGCGGATACATATCACCAGATGTACCTGGCATTAAAACTCTCCCCCGCCCACAAAGTAGTTAAAGCAAGAGGGGAAATTCAAAGATCACCTAATCACCTCTGCCAAATAGCCGCCCAAAAAATAGAAAACCTCTTGAATAAAGAATTGCCATTGGAACATCAGGCTTGGCAAGACGCAGTAGGCGGAGCCGACGGATGTACCCATCTGGCGGATTTAGCCCGCGAGGCAGCAACCACTATCTCCCGTTTTGATGAATTAAGAGAAACCAGTAAAAAACAGTCAGCATCCACTTCTAAATGATATTACAGGAAAAACCGTCCTTACCCGATGCGCAACTACTACAGCTACCCCTACCTTTAAAAGGTCTCCAAAAATAAAGGGTAACGCTCCCGATACTACGGCGCTTTCCCAACCCATGTTTGTAGCCAGGTTCAATTGCAATACGCCAAATGTATAGATGATACCTATGCCGCCTAGCAGGTTGGCTATCCCTAACTTGTAGATGCTCGTCCTTTCTGACCCAAAAGAACTGATTGTGCCAATTATATATGCGGCAAAAGGATAGCTGAGCAGGTAACCTCCAGTAGGACCGGCTAAAACACCGATTCCACCGCTGCCACTTGCAAAAATCGGTATTCCCACAACTCCAATTAATAGATATAAAATCATACTGAGGGAACCGCCCTTAGCTCCCAGCAAAGACCCGGCCAACATTACCCCAAAGGTCTGGGCGGTAATGGGAACCGGACTAAAAGGCAGAGGAATCGAAACATATCCTAAAACAGCGGTGAGAGCAGCAAAAAGTCCGGCACCGCTCATTTCCCGTAGTGAAAAGATACCACGTCCTTTCCCATGCACTGGTGCGATCCTCCTTTGTTAACCGTTATTATGATTATAGTTTACCATTGTCACAGCTTTCAGTCTACCGGGAAACAAGAAAAATTTCTTAATTTACGTAAAACGACGCCAAATAGACTGAACCAACCTCTTGCTATCTACATCCAACTCTCTTTCAATTCGTTCCGCCCCTCTGATCACAGTTGCCGGATGTTTTGCCAGACTACGGGCCACTTCGGCCGCAGTCCATGCGCCCAAGCGGAGAGCAACGTAAGCAACTAATCCCCGCGCCCAAACTACCTCCTTCTGCCTGGACTTACTTAAGATTTGTGCTTTCGTGGTTCCGGTCACCCTCGCCACTTCTGCTATTAAGCTATTTAAGCCATCAGCTTTAAACTCCCTTTCCTCCCAGCCAATGCCCTTTTCCCACGCTGCAGCCACTTCCTGCCAGCCCTGCTTCCACCACTGAAAACTTTCACCTGGAACTGTCATCATTTGTTCATATAATTGCCGACCAGTCACTTTATCCACACCCAGAGCCCGGAATAAATCCTCCCAGTCGGTAACAGCCCCTTCGCTGCATTCCAAATAATCCTGCCTACTGCTCCAAAGATAATCTTCACCTTTTCCCCCAGGGTGATGATGAAGCCAGCGTAACAATTCCCAAAAATGATCCGGCCCGGTACATTGATTACTTAAGTAACGTCCTTGAAACAGATGACCACTGCGCTGATGTGTGCTATTAAAATAACGGGCATAAGCACTGTGTTGCGCATGCATTATGCGGGCAAGTTCAACCGGCCCCGGTTTTAACAACAAATGAACATGTTCAGGCAATAAAATGTATCCCAGTACCTGAAAGCGTAATCTTTCTTTATATAATCGCAAAAGTTTTAAATATGTTTCCCGATCTTGGTTACTATAGAAAACACATTGGTGATTATTGCCCTGCTTAATAACATGATAAATGATATTCCCAATCAACCTCCGGCCCATTAATGGCACCTCTTTTAATGTTAGTTTTTTCCATTATTTGTATATTCTTTCCAGACTAGTTATTTTCCTTTTCTTCCTGGAAATTTGTTTAAATTTTTATTGCCAAGCAGGATTACTTGGATGTTTAGCAAATATTGGAGTAAAACTTAAATCTTACTTTTACAGCAAATTAAATTATTTTACTAACATTAATTAAACGGGTTCGACAAACCTGGAAAATCTATGAAAGGGTGATTATTATGCTCAAATTATTAAAAAATGCCAGGGTTTTTGCTCCTGAGGATCAGGGATGCCTTGACGTTCTCCTGGCAGGAGAAATCATTGCCCATATGGCACCGGAAATCTCCCTCCCGCCCGAGCTGCCGGTAGAAACCATAGATTTGGCCGGAAGCTTGATTGTTCCCGGATTCATTGACCAGCATGTACACTTAATTGGCGGCGGCGGGGAAGCAGGTTTCAGCACCCGCACACCGGAGGTTACATTGAGTAATATTACCCGCTGGGGCATTACCACAGTTGTAGGCTGTTTAGGTACCGATGGGATCACAAGGCACATGACCTCCCTCTTGGCAAAGGCTCGTGGGTTGGAAGCCGAAGGGATTACTACTTATATCTACTCCGGTTCCTATGAAATCCCGACGCCCACCATCACCGGCAGCATTCGTTCCGATATAGTAATAATTGACAAAGTAGTAGGCGCCGGTGAAATTGCCGTCTCCGACCACCGCTCTGCCCAACCCACAGTTCAACAATTAAAAGCTCTGGCTGCCGAAGCCCGTGTGGGAGGGATGTTGTCCGCCAAAGCAGGTGTCCTGCATTTACACTTAGGTGACGGCGAAGCCGGACTAAATCCCCTATTTGAAATCGTTAACACAACTGAGATCCCCGTTTCCCAATTAAGACCCACTCACCTCAATCGCAACTCTATGCTATTTAGACAGGCTTTAGAATGGGGGAAACTAGGAGGCTTCATTGATCTCACCTCCGGCGTCAGCCCAGCTGCAGGTGTGCAAAAGGCAGTTAAGCCCAGTGTTGCGATCAAAGAAGCTTTAACGGCCGGTATTCCCATAGAGCAAATAACCATGAGTTCAGATGGTAACGGGAGTATGCCTGTATTTGATGAGCAAGGCAATATGCAAGCTTTAATGGTCGCCTCACTGGAATCTCTTTATCTAGAATTTAAAGATGCAGTACTGACCGAAGGACTTCCCTTAACAACAGCCCTCAAAGTAATCACCAGCAACCCGGCGCAAGCCCTTAATTTGTATCCCCATAAAGGTAGTGTGCAAAAAGGAAGTGCTGCCGACTTGGTGGTGCTGGATCAAGATTTACAAATCC
Organism: bacterium; assembly: GCA_050951765.1. Lineage (GTDB taxonomy): Bacteria > Bacillota > DTU030 > DTU030 > JBMNJR01 > JBMNJR01. Next base: position 9,393 of record JBMNJR010000011.1, read on the forward strand.
GACAAGTCTGGGCTAGGGGCAAACTGGTGGTAGAAAACGGGAATTACCTGGTGAAAGGAACCTTTGAATAAATAAAAAAAGATGCCGGTGTTTACCTTCAATTAGGTAACACCGGCATCTTATGATCAGCCTCTCACAAGATACTACCAGCCCTTAATTGTTTCCAAAACCGCATCCGGTACCTTCCCTGCCATCACATCGGCCAATGATTCTTCAATAATAGCCAGCGCCCGATCCAATTCAGCATCCTTGAGCACCAAGGGCGGTTGAATTCTCAGCACCGACTGGCTAAAGAAAGCCAATAACAAACCCTTTTCCCATGCTCGATAGCATACTTTTGCCGTTTCTGTAGTTGCCCGCTCCTTGGTTTCCGGATCCCGCACTAAATCAACCCCGATAGACAATCCCTTACCACGCACATCGCCGATAATAGGATATTGTTCCTGTAATTGTTTAAAATAGGACATAGCCTTTGTCCCCAGTTGCTGCGACTGTTGCAACAGGTTTTCTTCTTCAATTACCTTAATGGTTGCCAATGCGGCAGCACAGGATACCGGACTGCCACCGGTTGTGAAAAGATGCGCCGGTGCCTCCCAGGCCTCCATAATTTCACTCCTGGCGACAATGGCAGAAAGGGGCATCCCGGAGGCAATGGCCTTACCTAGAATCAATATATCCGGCTCAACGCCGAAATGCTGGATCCCAAACCAGCGTCCGGTGCGGCCAAACCCCTGTTGCACTTCCTCCGATACAAAAAGGATACCATTTTCCTTGCATAACTTCACTAAGCCTTGGACATAATCCGCTGGCGGCACAATGATTCCGGCATCACCCTGAATTGGCTCCATAATCACTGCTGCCACTTCTTCTGCAGGAATATAATTTTCCAATAAAAAGCGAACAAACTCTAGACAATGAAAACCACAGGATCCCGGTTGACCTTTAAATGGGCACCGATAACAATCAGGATACGGAATGTGGTAAACTTCAGGTAAGAAAGGTCCGATCTTGCGGCGCATGTTGAGACTTATGGCCGATAAAGTGATGGCGCCATATGTAGAGCCATGATAAGAACGGATGAAAGATAAAATTATCTTCCTGCCGGTATAGGCCCGGGCAAGTTTGATTGTGCCATCATTGGCATCAGAGCCGGAAAGCCCAAAGGCTACCCGCTTTGGAAAATCGCCCGGTGTAATGCGCACCAGTTCCTGGGCCAACCTGACCAATGGTTCATGGTACATATAAGCCGGTGTATAGTGAATAAACTCCGCTGCTTGTTGTTGAATAGCCTCTACAACCTTAGGATGGGCATGTCCCGTATTCAAAGCGGCGGCACTTGCCAATAAATCCAAGTATTCATTACCATCGGCATCAATAATTGTTGACCCGGATCCTGATTTAACAACCAACGGATAATAAGGCATCCGGGAAGCCGGAGACAATACCTCTTGATCCTCTTGCATGATCGCTAAACAATTATCCAATTTCCGCACTGCTTAAACCTCCTGACATGTAAATAGGATCTCCGGAAATCGCTCAAAGTGAACCTGCGAAAATCCCCTTCGCTCCCATCGCAACTTTCGCCCGCCGGCAGTGTGCTGGCTTACGTTGCAAGAAAGGCGATTACCTGTACCAGTCCGGGTGAGGTCTCCAAGGTAGCATTTTAGACAGATAGCAGTGTGCCCCACAGGACCGGAACTGTGCTACAGGTAATCACCTATATTTTTTATATGGAGAACAGATGTAACAGTCGGTGAGCCAGGGGCAAAAACAACGGTGGAAACAGTTTCTACACTATTGTAACCTAATTTTATCTTTATTAAAATACCTTATTGATCTGCCGCCTGTTTGATTTTTACCACACCAATGGTAATAATAGGAATTATATGGACAACAAAGAAACCCCAGCATATGGTACCATAGCCTTTGGCAATAAGATCGACCAAACCGAAGGTGGCTAATCCGGCACTGAAAACTAGCAACACAACCGCTACAGCCGGCCTGATCCATGTAGCCATTTCCCGTCTCTGCTCATCGTACACAGACTGGATCCTTTCATTTACCGCATGGATAAAACCGGTGCCGGTTTCGATCAATGTCCCGAAAAGAACCACCTGGAACAGAGTTAAAAGAAATAGTGCGCCGATCTTATTTAGCAGGAAAAGAGCAGGTACGCTTACCTGTAATACATCAGGATAACCACCGGCTAATGCCAGATAAAATAGAAAACCGGGAATAATCGCGATTGCGGAAGCTGCAAAGCCAGACACAACTGCCTGACAGCGGTTTTCTATACTGTTTAAAACAAAAAGAACTCCCGGCAATACACCTAAGTTATAGAGCGCATATTGGAAACCGCCCAAGGCCCAACCGGGCTTAATTTCCCCTTGTGCCAAATTTGCCATAATGTCGCTACCAAAGGAAGAAAAGGCCATGATAATAAATAAGAAGTACATGGCATAAAGGACAAAAGACCACCAAGAAAGAAAACCGGCAATAGCTTCACTGCCTCGATATGCCAGTACACCAACAGCAGCAAGCATTATGATCATACCAACCAGATAAGGAATCCCAAAAGTTTCTTCCATAATGGAGCCTGCTGCTGCACCTACAACGGCCAAGACGATAAATAATAAAAGTAAATATAATATTTCATATACTACCCAGCCCGGTCCCAAAAGTTTTTTAAAGAAACTCCGGTAATCATACACCTTAAAAACCCGGGCAAACTCAAAACTGATGGCCATTACCGCGCCCCATATCACTGCGGTTACCAGCCACATCCCCAATAGTCCACCCACTGTACCGAAGTTGAGAAAGAATTCAACCAACTCTCGCCCGGTTCCATAACCGCCGGCAATAACAATCGACTGAAAAACAAAGCCCGGTAAAAGATAAATACGGAAAAATTTTGACTTAGTAATGGACATAAAACTATCCCCCTCTTTTTTATAGAATAATATTCGCAAAATTCACACAATTGAAGTTTCCTCCGGCACCCCCTTCTTATGAAAGTCATACTACGACATTTATAAGAAAAAAGTATATAGTCAATGTATATACGATAATAATTTCAATATTCCTTCTTAGTAAAAAAATTTATTATTACAATAAGAATAAAAAATTGAATAACTGCTTTGCTTCCTCCCACTGTTTCCCTACTAAGACTTGCTTACCGGAAAACTGGTTAAAAAGACACCCTTTCCAGCATTTTTATGCTGTAAGGGTGTCTGCTCCCCATATAAATAAAGCCGAATATACTAGACTATGATATCTAAACAAACAATTTGGCAGAAACCTAATTCTAAAGAGGGATATTTACCCCCGCTCTTTTCTCCTCTCGTTTTACTTTCTTCAGATGGTAATAAGTCAATACAGATACAACAAATACCATTAAACCGGAAAGAAACCAGCTATAATCATAAGCGCCTCTCTTATCTGCAATAAAACCAAAAACCGGTGGGGCGAGCATTAAACCTAAGCGGATAAACAAAAAGGTAAATCCAACAGACATCCCGGTGTTATCCTCTCCTGCCAATTCGGCTACTGCAGTAAAATAAAGACCGTTCCACCCGCGACCGGCAGCAGCGATAAAAAAACCAAGTATAAAAATAATAATATAATTGAGAGACTGGGTGAAAAAAGCAAATAAAAGGGAAATAAAAGTAAATAAAATACCCATTGCCAGAAGCCCATTTTCCCTATTACCACGGAACACACGGTCACTAATAAACCCCCAACCCGGTCTTGCCATGGACCCACCTATTTGGGCAGCCCCAAACCCAAGACCGGCAAGGGTCTCCGGCAAGCCATAATCCAAGTGCAGAAAAAGAGTAAAGTGGGTGGCAATAATTCCACTGGTAGAACCAAAGACAAATCCTAACAGACCCATAAGGAGCATATACCTATTATTAAGCAATTGACAAAATTCCTCATAAAAGGAAGGCTTCTTGGCTTCATCCTTTCCCTTAATTGCTTTTTCTCCTGCGCCGATTTCCCGATAAAAAACAAAAATCACCGCTGTGGATATGATGGTCAATATCCCAATTAATAAAGCTGCTAGGCGCCAGCTATAGTAACTGGCAATTAAGGGCAAACTGACGGAGGCCAGCGCCCCCCCGATGGAAAAACCGGCATAATTAAGTCCCATGGCAGTAGCACGGTTGTGGATAGTAAACCGTTCTATGATCCCTTTATTTGTAGCCGGTGCAATCATACTGGTTCCAAGACCGGTTAAACCGGCTATTAATAATAAAACCACAAAAGAAGGGGCAAAAGTATGCAAGGCTACTAATATGCCGGAAGAACCCAAACCGAAAAGTATCCCTTTTTTTGTACCTAGAATGTCAACCAGACGCCCGGCAAAAACTGCAAATAAAGCTGAGGTGAGAAAGAAAAAAGTAGACTGCAAACCAATCTGAGCCCTTGTTAACTCAAATTCCGTCTGCAGGAAAGGAAAAAGGGTGGCAAAACCATCCCGATAGATTCCAGAACTAATTGTCGTAATAAGCAGTAAAAATAATATTGACCAGTTCATTGCATGACCATGCTGCTTATACTTTTCCATTTCTCCTGCCCCCAAATCACATATTCATGCCGTATAATTGGCAGTTTTGCATCTGTGATTGTTCAATCTCTTAATCTTTTATTCGCCATCAATCATAGGGCACCTGCATAAATTTTATCCCAATATATTTAATGCATTTTTTCTTAAAATATTGCAGCTATCCATTCATTTTGTCCCTCTGCCGTTTACCGCGAAAAGGAAAGAGCAGTTCTCACTCACAATAACTGCGATAGTTACACCAGTTGCAGTGGGTACCTGGCTTAGCCGGGAAATATCCAGCAGCAATAGCTTTGGCAGTCTTTACCAATAAGTTTCTAACAGTTGCCAAATGTTCACTACTGCCTGCTACCGGGATAAGTTTTCCCAAGGGCAAATGATAGATGGCTAAAACTGGCTCTCCGCATTCTGGATAAAGCTCCTGGAATGCCAAGCTATAAAAGCGTAATTGACGACTATACTCTGCCAACTGGCTGGCAGTTATGCGCCGGTTAGTCTTATAATCCACAAGCAGCCACTTTCCGGCAGGATCCCGGTCAATTCGGTCAATCTTTCCCCGTAATTCAATCTCCAACTCATTATCTTGGATGGGGAAAGCAAATTCCTGCTCCAAAGCAAAGGGTTCCGGATCTAGCCTGGCTAAAGGACCGGTTAAATAATTTTGCCAACAAACCCTGGCCATATCCCCCAAAGCACCTTCATATTGAGCTTTGTCAATGCCCAAAGCTTTAGCCTGACGATGCAATAGTTCATGTACAGCTTCTGGATGACAAGCTTCGCGGTGATATGCTTCTATTGTCTTATGCAGCAATTGTCCTAATAAAAGAGCGTCATAATCCCTTTCCCCAAATTCTTGCCCCACTGCTTGCCTTGCCGCCAGTTTTAGCTGGTAACGGAGAAAATGACTGCGGGGGCAGCACAGATAAGCTTCCATCTGGGTAGCGCTCAAAGAGACGTTAGGTTGCGGATAAATGAGATTTTTCGGTACCTGCTGCCTCTTTTGATACCATGTTGCCAACCCATGATAATACTTTTCTAATTCATCTTGCCCCCAATGATCCGGGATGCCTTCGCCATGCAGAGATATATTGGCTTCCGGGCAATTTATTCGTTCCAACCAAGGCTCCGTGCCGGCAAACCCTGTCCACAGTTCTTGAAAATAATGTTCACCCCTTGGTTTTGTCGGAAAAGGAGCAGGACAACTTAAATAAAGCTGCTTTTGTGCCCGAGTTAATGCCACATAAAAGAGCCGTCGCTCTTCCTGCTGCTGTTCGGCCCGCTGTCTGAGCTTATAACTTACTAGTCCATACTGTTGATACAGGTGGCGATACTTATCCCTTTCGTAGTTATGGGGGTGAAACTTAAAACAGGTATTCCCGAACTGATCATGCTTCATCACTAAGCCATCTGTACGGCTAAACTCTAATTTCGAATAGCGCGTAGACATAGGGAAACTGCAATGCTTTAGGTTTGCCAAAAAGACATGTGGATACTCCAACCCCTTTGCCTGATGTACGCTCATAATATATACAACTTCTTCCGGTGCTAATTCACCCTCCCCTTCCTGTAAACCTTGATCCAGGAAAAAGTTTGTATAGGTAATAAAATCCTCTAAAACTACCGGCTGTTCTTCAGTAGCAAAATCCTCGGCAAGGGTTAATAATTTCTTTATATTCGCCACCCGGCGAAGAATCTCTGCAGGATCCTTACTATAAATAAATTGTAAATATCCACTGGCATCCAATATTTTTTCAATAAACTCCCGCAAAGGAAGTGCTGCCTGAAACCTACGCATTTCTTCCAGAAAAAGCAATAGCTTTCGTATTTTCTCAGTCAGCGCTGACTGAGAAGTACTCTGCTTCCCTTTAGAGAGAAGGGTATCGTAGAAAAAAATACTTTTTTCCGCTCCCTTACCCTCCTGTTCCGTAAACAGACTTAATTGATACAACTCAGCATCTGTGCAAAAACAAGGCGGTCCCTGCAACACTCGCATTAAAGCTAAATGATCATAGGGATTATAAATAATCCGCAAATAAGCCAGCAGATCTTTAATCTCTTCCCGATCATAAAACCCTATCCCGCCAATGGTTCGATAGGGAACACCAATTTCCCGCAACGCATCTTCATAAGGTTTTGCCCACCGCGGACTGCGGAGCAAAAGAACAATATCCTGCGGCGCCACACCTTGCTGAATAAGCCCTTTTATCGCCTGGGCCAATGCCCTGCTTTCCTCCTCCGGATTAGCAGCCAAGTAAAGTTTGAGACAGGTATCCGTTGCAAAGGAGCGGGCAGCAACTAACTCTGCTCCCTTCTCCCGGGGGGCAAAATATGGCTCCCGGGTAATACTGCAATGAGCCACATCAAGAATTTCCTGATAAGATCGGTAATTAACAGACAGAGCAATTTCTCCGCCTCCCCACTCCCGGGCAGCGAATTCCTTGATATTCTCCGGTCGTGCATTGCGCCAGGCATAGATTGCCTGTTTCTCATCCCCCACCACAGTGACATTAGACATTCTTGCATCCCGGGCTAGGAGACGCAAAAGGGTGAATTGGGCTTGATTAGTATCTTGAAACTCATCAACCAGTATATAGCGGAAATTTTCCCGCCACCGCAAAAGAAGCTGGTGATTTTCCGCCAAGAGCCGGTAAGTATAATAGATTAAATCAGAGAAATCAACCAGGTTTTTCTCTGCCAACGCTTGCTGATAGCCGCTAAAAAGGTCATAGATTATCTTGGCTAGCTCCTTTTCCCACAGCAACTGCCCGGTTGTGCCCGCCAAGTGTTTCCAGAGCGAAGTTTTAGTTTGCTGCGGTAAATCTAAATCAGGCAAGTCCGCCTGGAGCAGTTGTATACGCCGGGTATAGTTTTCCCTTCCTTGCTCAGCCGCCCGGAAGAATTCCTCCGGGTAGATAAAACTGTCCTTTAACCGGCCGACTAATTGATACACATCATTTTCATAAAACCTTAGATCCGCAACAGCAAGCACTCCCGGCAATGGGACTGCCCCCGGTTTAGTAAAATATTTTTCTACCACCTGCCGGTAGATTAGACGTGATTTTGGCTGATCGCACACCGCAAACCCAGGATCTAAACCGGCAGCAACAGAATGTTGTTGCAATAAACGGTGGCAAAAACTGTGAAATGTTCCAATCCAAGCATCCTGGAAGGCTAAAGGACTATCCACAACCCCTGCTTCCTGGCATAACTGCAAAATCCGCTGCCGCATCTCAGCTGCAGCTTTCTCAGTAAAGGTCAGGGTTAGAATATTTTCCGGTTCACAGAGAGGATCCGTCGCCAGCATATGGACAAACCGGGTCGCAAGAACCCTGGTCTTGCCGGTTCCCGCCCCAGCCAAAACCAGCAAAGGCAAATCCAGTGGAAATGTTACTGCTGCTGTTTGCTGTTGATTAAAGCCCGCGAGATAATCAGTCATCTCCATCGGCCTCCTCTCCATCTTCACTACCGGAACAAGGAAATTGAAAACTACAATAAGAACAGATACGGCGATCCCGGGGAACAGGCGGGTAGTAACCAGTTTCCATTTGACAGAGAATGCTTTGCAAATGCTCCGCTGCCTGTTTAAGCTCTGATATTGATAAGGAATCCCTTCCTTCTGCATCGACCGGCAAAGTTCGCTTGCCCACCCCTCCCGGTACCGGAAGCTGGCTTAACTGGTACCAGGTTAAACAGTTTACAGGCAATCCCTGCTCCTTTGCACCTAAATAATAAATGATTAACTGCATATCCTCCGGCGATTTCTCCGGTAGGGGAAGAAACTCCCGTTTCCTTTGGCCTGCTGTTCTATCCCATCCGGTTTTGTAATCAATAATTGCTCCGCCGCTATCAGCGAAGCGATCAAACCGATCGAGGCGGCCGCGAAGGCGATATGGGCCCAACATAAAATCTAAGCTTCTTTCCACTTCAGCTGTTTGATCTTCCCGCCAAGTTAACAACTCCTGCTTAAGATAAGCACGGCAAATAGCCTCCCCCTGCCAGCGATAGAATTGCGCCAATAGCCCCTTGCCCAAAGCATCCTTCATTTCCGCCCAAGCTGTCTCAAGTAACCGGGCTAAGTATTCCCAGGCTATTTCCTCATTCACCCCTGTCAAGGACGGGTATTGACGGTGAAATTTTTCCAAAACTGTATGCAGCAAACGACCAAAATATGCAGCAGGCTGGCTAGGTATATCTAGACGCAAGAGATATTGATAAAAAAAACGGCGAGGGCAAGCTAAATAGCTATTAACAGCTGCCGGTGTGAAATATTTTATCTGCACAGGAACATATTCTCCACCGGCTCGGGATTCGCTGCTCAATTCCTTCCAGCCCAACTTAAACCCCCACTTTTCAATTTTTTTCCTTTCCCTTTGCATATTTTCCCCTGCAACATGCTGCACCTGGCTGAGATAAAAATTAGTCAACCGCACGGCGGAATGAACTCCCGGTGCCGGATCCGGCCAGAGGAAATCACTATTTGCACCAATTTCATCCTTTCTTGCCTCAACAATTTCTGCGGGGATTTTCTCAAGTAACGCCGATACTCCGGTGGTTAAAGTATCTCCGTAACAACCGGCCCAGCTAACCTTTACTTTTTCCCGGGCACAGATCACACTCCTGTTTAAAACAGCCTGCTGTTCCTCCAAAAAAGAAGTAGTTTCCAATTGGTGCGGCAAAACTAAAGCGGGAAAAAGTGTTTTAAGTTCCTGCCACTCTTGGGGATCTAAGGCGGTTTCCCAAACCCGTCGCTCTGGAAATAACTCATGAGCTAATCCCACCAAGAATGCCACCCGCGGGCTATACAAAGGAGCATCCTTAAGGGGAACAACTGCAACGCCCCCCAATTGATTGCCATTTATAGTTACTCCTGCTTTTAAATACGGACGGGCGCCTTGTAATTGGCGAAGAAATTCAGTCAAACCAGGCGGAGAACCGACAAAAAGCTTATAGAGCCGATGATATTCTCGGGCTAAACACAAAAAATCCCGCAAGTTCTCTAAAATTTGCCGCGCTGTTTCTCCTCTATCCCCCGGTATACCTATTTGGGCTAGGTAGCGGGGAAACAACCGGTGCTCATGGCACAGCTCCTCCAGAACCTCCAATGGTGTTAGCTTGCCGGCGGCAAGGGCTTGTTGCCGATGAAGGAAGCTTTTTACCAAACTGCAAGCCTTTACCCCCACTGAACCCAATTCACCCGCTTCGTTCAGCAATAAATGCAATAAATTAAACCTCTGTCCCTGGGCGTGGTAATACAACCGCGGCAGATTAATTCCTTCTAATTCCAATACGGGGGCGTTAAGCCAGCGAAAGTGCAACTCATTAGCTGCCGGTTCCTGCAAAGCCGCCAAATACGCCATTAAAAATTGCCAAACCGGATCCGGGCCCATCGGTTCATCATCCCCCTGTTGATGCGGGATTCCCATAGCAGCAAGGGCTCGCCCCAATTGTGGCCGCAAGGAGGAATGGGTAAAAAAGACATTAATTTCGTGCGGTTTAACTCCTGTTGCACTGATCAGCCAGGCAACCTCACTTGCCACTGCCCAAGCTTCCTCATCCGCTGTTTTATATTCCTGTTTTGAGATTAATGGCTGTTTACCGGAACCGGTCAATATCTGCCACCCCTGCTTTTTAGCCAAGGGAATAATTCTGGCAGCCACCGGAGCTAAAAGCAGCGTCTTGGGGAAGAACCTCAGCAACTGACTTACTAATTCCAACTGAACTGGCTCCAATTGATCCAGATCATCCACCAGCAGTAATTGATATCCTTCTACAGCTTGTCCAACCAGATTGGGAGCAGTAACTAAAAGCCTGAGAGCAGCCGGAGCTAAGGCAGCCAAGGAAAGATAACCCTCCTGATGACAAAACCCATTATACGCAGCATAAATCCGGGCCAAATCCTGCAAGCGCAGCGATTGTAGATTGGTCAACTCTGCAGTAAAATCAGCGGGAGTAATATTATTAGCCAGCAAATAATCAAAATGCCGCAGCAATAAGCGGACAAATCCATCTTTTTCTGTCAGTCCCTTTTGATAACCACGCAATGTTAATGTAGGCAAGAGAGCTTTTAACAGTAAAAACTCATGCCAACCGGGAATAACTTCCCAACTACTGCCCACCCCTACCCGGAACCCTTCTTTATTGAGCAGTTTCATACAGAAGCTGTGTATAGTCTGGAAATGGAGCTTTCCCATAGCAGAAGGAAAGGGCATCAACGCTTCTAAATCCCTCATTTGCTTTCGCCCCGCTTGTCCTGGGAAAAGCCCTAAAACTCCTTTGGATATACCTTTTGGATCCAAAACCCGGTTTTCAAACCCACGCAAATAATCTTGCACAAACTCTTCCCTCTCCTGCCGGCTGTGCCAAAGAAAAAGCAGAGCATTAGCGCCGGTCATAAAATCAACCCCTCAATATAATAAATACTTATTATCTAATTCCACTGCATATCTTTGTATCCTTCCCCAAACCCGCGATTTGAATATGTACCATTTGGGTGGCCTCTGGCGAAAATTACCCTTTACCACAATGGTCGCCGTACTGGCAGCTTTAGGGATCGCCGGTTTCCCCGGCTTAAATGGCTTTGCCAGCAAAACCCTGCTCCACCATACGCTGGTATTAGCGGCAGAACACGGCCATCCTTCCCTCCTGCTGGCGGAAAAAATTTTTGTCCTAACCGGTGCTGGAACAGTTGCATCCATGTTGAAGTTAATCTGTTATAGCTACCTTGGTAAAGCACACCGGTATAAAGAAGTAGATACAAAAGAGCCATGGCCGACAATAATTGCCATGGGAGCTTTAGCACTATCCCTAATTGTCATCGGAATAAAACCTCAATTATTATTGGATAAACTGATTGTGCCCACATTATCCATATTCCCATACTCATGGAATTCGATCGAGCACGAATTGCTGCATATTAACTTTTGGAATTTAGGAAACATTATCGATATGGCCATCTGCCTAGCGCTAGGATGGGGGCTATTTCACTTTGGCTCCCGAACCGGTCTGTTTCATTTGCACTTACCCCCTTGGGTCAGTATCCACCACTTCGGGGCAACTGCCTTCAAAATACTTCTTTGCGGCGGGCAAACCGTCTGGAGCTACGGTAGCGCAGGGCAGCAACTCTTCAACCACCAGGAGAAGCTGTTACAAAAAGAACTGCGGTTGATCCTGCACCGGATTGATTCCCGCCCGGGTAATTCACCTCTTTATAACCAAATTTGTATTTCCAATATGAGTTTTGACACTCTAATAATTGTTTTGCTCTTAGCTTTCATCCTCTTCCTCTACACTCCCAGTAACATCTTGGCCGGCGGGATGTAACAATACTTGCCACAAAGGGGTTGTTGACCACCGATGGTCTAACAACCCCTTGCTTTTAGCTATTATTTAACCTGCAAATTTTTCACTTCTTCCACATACTTATGAATAAAGCCGGCAGTCCAGCGCAAGGTATGGGGAATAAGTACAGAAGCAGCTGCCGGAAAGTTATCCTCATAAACTGGATTATCCTTTTTATTGATATGCTCGATATAACTGAAGCCCAAAGCTGCAGCCTCGTCAATCCAGTCATATACATTAGCTGCAGAAGTTCTATGGACACCATAATCAGGATGATAGTGCCTTCCTTGCCAGCTATACCGGCCGCCGCTACTGACAATGAACTTCTGCCAATGGCTACTTAACCAGCTTTCATAAGCATAATGGCCATGCGGGTCAATGCCTAATTGGATAAAAACACCCATCAATGCTGCATGGTGCGGAACATGAACATCATGCAGCATGTGCAGCGCCAGACCTAAGTTAAAAGCGGCAGACCAAAGTTGTCCTTGCCGGTAGTAATCCACAGCCCGTCCATAACATGTCACAGCAACATCGGCAGCACTGCGGCGATAGTTACCGAACCCAGTATGCCGAAAGGGATGATGATAGTGACTAAGCGGCAGGATACCCCCATCGGCAGCCAAGGAACCCCTTTGTACACCCTGCAGAAAAGTAACCGGTTGTGTTGTTTGCCGTACCTGTTGCTGCAAAAAATGGTAAGTTTCCCTCTTCCCGTCGGTGACCAAAATCCGGGCGGCCGCCGCAATCATGAGCCCATGATCCCTCCGGGCATACCTTAGTTCGCTTCTTCCCCTACATTTTCCCATACTACCACCCTTCCACCAAGAACAGTCTTTATTAGACTTTATGCGAAGTGAACGCTCCTGCTCCTGGCAGCAGTATGGGAATTCATACCATTATTCCCCAACAGCCTTAACTTCACTTCTGCCTTCCTCCAGTTCTACCCGGAAAGCCTGGTCAGCAATGCCTGCCAGTTGTTGGTTATGGGTAACCATAATCACCTGGCGATGAAATACCTGGGCAACCTCTTTCAAAAATTGAGCCACATTGAGGGAAAATTCCTCTGACACATGTTTTGCCGGTTCATCTAAAATGAGCGGCCCGGCTAAAGGAGGGCGCGTGCCCTGCAGCAGTACTAAACGCAAAGCCAGGGAAATTACATCCACAACTCCCCCGCCCCGGGCATCTTGCGGGCGGGTTTCCACTACCCTTTCCCCACCATAAGTCGAAGCCACATAAAACTCTGCCTCCGGCCTACCCCGGGCTTCATCCAACCGGATCTTAAACTCCAAATCTGCCCCAAATGCATATTGCAATGCCCTGGTAACCATAGATTCGATCGTCTGCCGGGCTTGTTCCCGGGCATGAACAGAAGTCATTTGCAGCAACACCCGCACTCGATCTAATAGTTCCCTTTCTTTTACGACTTCCGTTACTAGCTGTTCTAAGCGGTGCTGCTCCTGTAAAAGCTGTTCCTGCTGTCCCCGGCGATGATGATAATATGCCTGTAAATCCTCCAATCCTTGCTGTAGATAAGCAATGTTTTGTTCCACAACCATCACCCCTTGCCATTAGCTTTATACTTTGCCAACAGTTCCCAGGGGATCAACTCCTTTGCTTCTTGCAACAACTGATCCATCTCCTTTTTTAACCGGGCAATTTCCGCTTCCAATTGTTCCGGTTCAACGCCCAGTTCCCTAATCTTGCCAATAATCGCTTCCTGTTGTTCCAAATAAAAGTTGCGCTTAGTTTCTGCATCGCTCCGCAGCCTTTGCGCCTGTTGGAGACTTTGCTTAAGCATATTTAATTGCTCCTCATAGCCCATTTCCCTTTATTCCCCCTTCGTCATACTCCGCCAAAATCCGGTCTAAAACAATAGGCGTTACATCTGTCAAGCAAAGCGGACACTTGCCTAGTTTTAACAATAAGGTCCGGTATTGAGCGGCAAGATCCTGCAACTGAGCCTTAAATTTAACTAAGGCCTTTTCTGCCTGACGAATTTTCTGCCTTAATTGTACCTGTTCACGATACAGCCCTTCAATTCTTTCCAGCTGCCTCCTTTTTTCTTCATAAGTGGCTATTAATTCCCAAGTTTTATCTAGCGTTGCTGTTGCTGCCATGATTTCTTCCGCCCGGGCGATCACTGTTGCAGCACGCCGCTGCTCCCGGTGCAATTGTGCCAATTGTTCGCCCTGCTGCCGGCATTTTTGTGCTGCCGCAAGCTTCTCCTCTGCAATAGCCAAATCACTGCTGGCTGACAGCACATTTTCCGCCACCGCCAATTCCATCTTTGTTTTTTGCAGTGCCAACTGCTTTTCAGTCAATTGCCCCAACCGGGACCACAGATTAACTGCTGCAATATACATCTCTCCAGCTTGCGGTATTTGATCCAATTGCCTTAGAACTTCTATTTCCTGGGAAATATGCCCTTTTACCATAGCCAAATCTTTTTGTAAGCTTTCATATGTTTTCTGCTGCCCTGCCAATACCGTCAATTGCTCCAATTTGGCTCGAGTTGCCGCAATTTGCGCAGCCAACCGCGGTAAATCAGTAAATTGTTTTAACCTGTCGCACACCTCTGCCAACTGTTCCTGCAAACGTCGTTCTTCCTGCTGCGCCCTCGTCATATCCCGCACAGTATCCCGTAAGGCCGCATCAACAATATGTACCCCGTAAAACCTACCCATTGCTTTGGCCTTTACCGAACCGGTTTCTGCCAAAAGAAACGGTGCCTCCAACTGTTCCCCTAAGTTAAGCATTACTTCTAAACCCTCATCCAACTGCACCTTCGCCAGCCCGGCTGCCCTTTGCACTTCCCAGGGTACCCGATTGCCAAAGCCCTCATAAACTTCTTCCTCTTGACCCGGAAGCTGTAGGTAATAGCGGTTCTTGGTAGGAGTGCGCTCCCGGGCAATTACTGTGCCATCATTCATAAATACTGTAACCCGGCATCCGGTAGCTCCAACCCTGATAAAATCAGATCCCCGGGGTTCATTGAAAAAAAGCCATTTTAACGCCCTAATTATAGCTGATTTCCCCTGATCGGAAGCGCCTACAATCACATTGAACCCGGGCGCAAATCCAATCTCCGTAAACCCATGGGATTGAAAATTTTCGATCACAAGCCGCTCTAACTGCTTCATTTTGCTCCCTCCCCTGAAGCCAACATCTCCTGCGCTATACCCAAGCGACGGAGGGCTTCTTCCCTAACCGGGACCGGTAATGTTTCTTTATCGGCAATAGCTGCTACCATTTCCGCCAAATCGACACCATGATATTCCCCGGCAGCAACCACCTCGCGAATAAATTCTGCCAAGCGTTCCTCCCGTTGCACCTTAAGTTCCACCTTGCTTCGATCTAATACATCTTCCCCCGGCTGTGCTGATTGCAGCAATAGATGCCGGTAACTGGTTTTACCGCCGCTTAAGTCCACTAAGATTGCTCCCGGTCGCCGAGATATTTCTGCCGGATGGTTATTTACCCGCACCAAAGCGCCGGGATTTAAAAAATACCTTCCCTTTATCTCTATTGGGGGAAAACCTAAATGATAGTGGCCGACTAAAGTAAAGTCCGCCTCAGTAGAACTGACCCGATCCACCACTGTATGTTGAATCATCCCGCCTAAGGAACGATCCGTCAGCAGACCGTGCACCAAATGTATGGCTACATCACAGTCTTTTTTGGTAACACAATAATCCAATACCGGATCCCGCCGATCCATATCATAATGATAAGATTGACCGGTAAGCTGTACCCGCAGATTTTCTTTTTTTATGTATACCCGTTCCCCCGGCTGCAAAAGACGCACCAACCCTAAACGGGCCATAAAACCCAACATTGTCCGGTTCAGTGTCCCTAGATTGTGACCATAGAGATCATGATTTCCTGCAATGGCATAAATGGGTACCTGAATTTTTTGATACGCCTCTAAAAACTCGCCGCAGACATTGAGCGCCGGAAAAGGAGTATCCCAAAAGTCCCCGCCGTGAAAAACTGCGTCAACCGCATAGGTCTGCACAAATTCTGCAATTTCCCGCAACTTGGCCCGTTGGGTTGCGGGAAAATTATCTAATCTATTTTGGGGGGATGTACCCCGATGGTGCGTATCGGTAATAAATAAAAACTTCATCCTATCTACCTCCCCTTACAATATCTATTCGACAAATCCCCGCCAATTCCCTGATATAAAATCAAAAAACCTGGGCAATAGCCTCCCAGGTTGACGTGCTGTTTATTCAACCGATAATATAAGCACCACCCAGTTGCAGAGCCCGCAGATATATGGCTGCCAGTTCCTCACTCTTTTGGGCGACAGCATAGGCTTGCGCCAAATCATTGCCAATGGCCAGGAGGCCATGGTTGGCCAAAAGACAGGCCTTGGTATTATACCTGGTCAAGGTCTCTAATGCTGTTTGCCCTAATTCCACAGTACCGGGCTCGCAATAAGGAGCTACCGGAATTACCCCCACCAGCATACTCTCTACCGCTATGGCCGGAATTTCCCGGCGGGCAACTGCAAAGGCTTGGGCATAGGGAGAATGGGTATGAATGATAGCCCCCACATCAGGCCTTTCCCGCAAAAGCAAACAATGCATCGGGGTTTCTGAAGATGGTTGCAATTCTCCGTCTACCACCTTGCCCTGGTAATCAACAATAACCACATCATTGACCTGCATTGTTTCATAGAGGATATCACTGGGAGTGATGGCAATGTGGCTACCATCGATCCGCAAACTGACATTACCTGCGGAAAGGGTTACTAGTTTGGAAGCTGCCAGCTTTTTGGCCACCCGTAAAACCTGCTCCCGCTCCTGATAAAAAATCATCTTCCTGCCCTCCCTCATCTAATACATCCGCCCTCACAAGCATCACTCCGCCCGGCGATATTCGCTGCCAAACACCATCTCCTCTTTCACTGCTTTCCCCTTTGCCACCAAGTCCTCCAAAGCATCGGTTACTTCAGCCACTGTCACCCTTCGTTGCAATGCCTTCTGCAATACACTTAAGTGGAGATCAATATTAAAATCCCCTATGGGCAAACAGTCTAGCAGCAGGTGCTGCAATTGTTCCTGTGGCGGTACAAAATCCTCCCCCAGTTCTTGAAAGGGATGGCGGCTATGAGGACTGGCGGTCTTGGCCGCCCGGATCCGGATCGCCACCGTCCGCCCGATGCTGGCTGCAGAGACAAAAGCGTTACCGGAACTGAGATAGGGCAACCTTTTGATCTCTTCTGCGCCCAAATCTGTTTCTTCCCTGATTACGTCCAAGTCAGAGGAGCGAACAGTGCGAAAGATGATCTTTGTATTTAGTTGCGCAGTGATTGTATCCTCCAACAATGCCGGTCTTTGCGTAGCTAAAATTAAGAATACTCCATACTTCCGCCCCTCTTGAGCTATGGTGCGAAAAATGGCGCGGGCAGGAGCCGGTATTTCCGGCGAACGGGGGGCAAAGTTATGAGCTTCATCGGTAACTACTATAAAGGGAGGAAATTTATCGGCATCTTCCCCCGTTTGCTCCGCATCCCGATAACGACGCCGTTCATAATAAAACTTTCTCACCACATAGGCACCCAAAACCTGTAACAGCCAGATCGGTCCCTGGACAACCACCAATTTTCTATTCATAATCCCCTCCCGGATCGGCTCAATACCATGGGCGAAAACCTTTTCCATCTCCAAGCGGTTCAAACGCCGGGAAATTGCCTGCAGGGTACTGACATGTCCTACCTTATCCTTATATTGATCTACCAACTGCAAGAGGCGATAATTATTCTCCCGTTCTTGACGGTCTTCATTGCCTGCCTCCTGCCTGCGCCGCAGTTCCCGCTCCTCTTCTAAACCCCGGGTCAAATCCCGCACCCGGTTGGCAAAAGAAGCAAAGGAATCTTTCTGCCGATGGAGGGTCAAAATAGCGTTATTCATATTGTCCGTTACTTCTCCCGCTGCCTTGAGCAGGTTCACCAAGTCTTGAGAGTTCAGCTCCTCAAAAAGGATCCCAACATCCCGCCCAGCCATTAAGACGGTAGAACTGCGGGTAAAATCTTCTCTGTACGCAGGTGGGATTGCGGCAAAGGATTGAGCAAAGGAGAGCTCAAAATGGGGGTCTAAAACTAGTACCGGAAGTTTATGTTTCATCAACTCTTCTAAAATCACCCGCAAGCCGAAGGATTTTCCCGAACCGGAGCCGCCGAAAATACCGATGTGGGGGTATTCGGGCAACGTCCAATGATCAAAAATAAAAGGCACCCCAGACTGGGGTAAAACCCCCAATCCCTTTTGGTAGAGGAAAGCCACATCCTTTAAATTATCCGGCAGCCCTTCTCCTTGTTCTTCTGTACCCCGAATCACCCCTAGAACTAATCCTGATTGGGGTTCTTTCGGGACTAAAAAATCACGGATCCGGGCAAATTCCGGCACCTGTACGGAAATACCCACAGCAACGGGGGTAGTAAGCTCACCGATAATACGAATCCGCGCCAGATGAATAGTTTCCTGGCCAATATCATAACCCAGTTGGGCTAAATTCTCCAATACCCGCCGATCAACAAATTCGCCTTGTTCTGTGGCTAAGGGAATATAGCGGTTAAAAGATTGAGTTTCCACCACTTCCCCCAAGGGATAATCATGATTGGGATCTGCCAGTAAAAGAAGCTCATTAATCCGAAAAGGACGCTCCCGGGAGGCAGCATAAACTTCTTGCTGGGTAGTATGTCCTACTATTTGCATCTGTTTTCCCCTCCTCTCGATTACAATCCCCGCCGCTCTCGGTGGGGTACAAAGAGCCGTTCACGTACACTTCGGTCCAGGCACGTATCAAAAAGTAACTCCACTTCCTTGTTGGTGATCCGCACTGCGGCATCCACTTGATCTAACCACCAAGGGATTCCACGTCCGCCTTGCGGGGTAAGGGAAAAAAATAACGGAATGATATCTGCCGCCAGCCCCTGCTGTTGGGCAAAAAAATCATAGGCTATAGCTTGCGGATGATTACCGGGTCTGGCAAAACAGGTATAGTAACCTCGCTTATATATTAACTCCGGCCGCATTGCTAACCATTCCCCCGGTTCTAAAACTCCAAATAGTATTTCCCGATCACAAGTATATTTGGCGGTAAAACCAATTCCAGCCAACAGTTCCCGGGCTAGATCAAAGGTTCCAATCTCCTCGATCACCCCCACACTAATTACCCCGCGTTCTAAAGAAACCTGACGGTACTCTTCCCACTGCTGCTTAGCCAACTCTCCATAACGTAAAAACCCCCCATCGAAAAGTACCAAAAAAGGATTATATTTTTCTACTGCAGCCAAGCCCGCCCTTACTTCTAATGCTGCCAAGTGCTCCCGCACCAGTTGGGAAACTGCAGCTGCCGGAGATATTTCCTGCCCCATGGCCCTTGTCTCCTGCAACAGTTGTTCAACTTCCTCTTGATGCTCCGGAGAGCCGGGATAAAAAAGATCTGCCATGAATATGCCCTCACTTACAGGCGCACTAGTCGAAGCAGCAAGAGCCCGAAAGCAATAAATAGAATGAGGAAACCCGGAACCATAGCTGGTGACAGACCCGTCTACACCCACCAAAGGCTTCCCCCCGGCTAATAACGCAACTTCCTTTTTAGTTAAGGGAACGACCTTGTCAATGCTCCCTACCTGTTGTTGTAAGTAACTCCTTATTTGTCGGCGGCTGGGCCAAGCCTTTTGCCGCTTCGCTAAAATATGATTCAAAGATATAACAAGCTCCTGTAAATTTCTTTGACCTGTAAGCATCACTAATAAACCCCCTTCAAAAAATCTAATTCTGCTTTTCCCTAGACCTTCCCTGCAAAAATTACTACTAGATAAATAAAATATCTGGTATAATTAAGTAGAATTTGGTAGCAAAAACTCATATTACCCAGCTAGAAGCTGTTAATAATAACCAGTGCTAACTAACAATACCACGTATCTTTACCAATTTTGCTATAATAAGAGCATAGTAAGTGGCTAACAAAGGAGGAACAGCTCATGTGCCCAAAGGAATCTAAAGACCATAAGCAGCCCCTCTGGCTGCAATGGCCTCGCCCAAGCCAGAATGGACAATGGACTGATAATGCCACGACAATCCTGAAAAAAAGGAATTATCTTTTACGGAACGAAAATGGACAGGTTATTGAAAGCCCAGAGGATATGTGCTGGCGGGTAGCAGTGGAAACTGCGTTGGCAGAAAAAAATTATGGTGCTGAGGATGAAGAGGTTCGCCAAGTGGCTACAAATATATATCGGCTCATGGTAGAAGGAAAACTAATCTTTAATACCCCTACGCTAACCAATTCGGGCAAAGGCCGGCAATTATCCAAAGCCGCCTGTACCGCCTTTGTCGTCAATGACGATATGGGCCATATTTTTGAAATGCTGCGCACCATGGCCTTAGTACAACAGGCAGGAGGGGGAACAGGATTTAGCTTTTCAGAGCTTCGCCCTAAAGGAGACCGGGTTAGTTCCACCGGAGGCGAATCCTCTGGTCCGGTGGAATTTATTAAGGTTTTTAACCGCGCTACCGAAGCAGTTAAACAAGGAGGCATCAGAAGGGGCGCATCCTTAGCCTGCCTCGCCGCTGACCACCCTGATATATATGAGTTTATCCAGTCCAAACTGGACGGGGACTTGACAAACTTTAACATCTCCGTCATGGCTAAAGATGCTTTTATGCGCAAAGCCATCGGTGAGGATCCAGACCCATACTACCCCTTAATAAACCCTCGGAACAAAGAGGTGTGGGGACAAGCCAATGCCCAAGAGGTATTTGATGCGATCTGCCAAGCTGCCTGGACAACAGGAGATCCGGGGTTGCTCTTTTATGATGCCATCAATCGGGATAACCCTACCTCCCATGTGGGGAGCATTGAAACAACCAACCCATGTGTTACTGGCGATACCTGGGTATGGGTAGCGGATGGCCTACGACAGGTAAAAGACCTCTTAAAAAAACCTTTTACCATTATCACTCCTGAGGGCGAAGCCCAAGAAGTATTACCCTTTTTCCCCACCGGGAAAAAGGCTGTCTACAGAGTAACAACCACCCGGGGTTATGAGATCACTACAACTGCCGACCATCTGATTAAAACTGATTGCGGATGGCTGCCTGTGGAAAAGCTTACCCCAGGAACAGCTGTTGCCTTGGGAACTATAACAACAGATCCGGCGTTTGCGCTTATTGATACAGAATTTCGAGAAGGGCAATTGCTGGGATGGTTATTAGGTGACGGCTCCTTTAACGATACAGATGCCATCCTCTCCTTCTGGGACGAAAATCAGCAAATTGCCCATGGGTTAGCAGCTCAACTGGGAGTAACCCCCGTTGCCATTAAAGAGCGAAATGAAATCCGGATCAAATCCCACAAGGTTACCAAATTAGCTGCCAAATATGGTATTACTAATACACTGACAAAAACAATTACTGATGAAATACTCCGGAGTTCCCTGTCTGTACAAACCGGTTTGCTTTCCGCCCTTTTTGCGGCAGATGGCTGTGCACAAATCGCAGATAAAGGCAAGTTCTCAATTCGTCTGACACAAAGTGATTTGGTTTTTCTGAAGCGGGTACAACTTATGCTTTCGCGTTTCGGTATTATTTCTACAATTTACTCCAGAAGACCGGAAGAAGAAAAACTCTTGCCAAATGGCAAAGGAGATCATAACTTATATGCAACAAAACCACAATTCGAACTGGTGTTGTGTTCACAGTGGGCAAATAAATTTCTCACAACCATCGGCTTTGCCGATGACCGCAAACAAACCACTGCCACCCAGTATGTTGCCTCTCTTTCCCGGGGATTGTACAGTGATAAAACCTTTGCTGAGGTAAAGTATGTGGAGTATGTAGGCGAAGAAGATGTCTATGATGTGCAGGTACCAGGTGCAAACGCCTTTGTAGCCGGCGGAATTGTAGTCCATAACTGTGGCGAACAGCCGCTTCTCCACGGCGAAGCATGCAACTTGGGTGCTTTGAATGTGGCGAAATATTGGGACCCGGAAACAAAAACTATTGCGGAAGAAAAACTGCGGGCAGATGCCGCCTTCGCCATCCGGGCTTTAGACAATGTAATTGATGTTTCTAGTTACCCAACTTTAGAAATGGATAAAATTGTCAGGGCTAACCGCAAAGTCGGTTTAGGAATTCTCGGTTTGGCAGACCTTTTAATAGCAGCCGAGCTCCCCTATAACTCTGAAGAAGGAAGACAGTTTGCAGCTCGAGTAATGTCCATTGTCCAAGCAGGGGCTCACAGCGGCAGCCAAGAATTGGCGCAAAGCAGAGGAACCTTCCCCAACTGGAAAGGCTCTGCTTGGGAACAAAAAGGAATAGCTGTCCGCAATGCCACCACAACCACTGTGGCGCCTAACGGCACTACCGGCATCATTATCGGCGCCACCGGCGGAATCGAACCTATTTTTGCCGTAGCCTTTACCCGCCGTACTGCTGATGGCCAAATCTTGCGTTTTATTCATCCGCTTTTTATCGAAGTGGCCAAGCGGGAAGGTTTTTATAGTGAAGAATTACTAGAACAGATTGCGCAAGTGGGAACAGTGCAGGGTATCGATGGAGTACCAAAAAAATGGCAATCAATTTTTGCCGCAGCCCATGATATCCATTGGGAAGATCATATTAAAATGCAGGCAGTTTTGCAGCAGCATGTTGACAATGCCATCTCGAAAACCGTCAATTTACCCCACAATGCCAGCATCGCCGATGTAAAAGCAGCCTATACCTTAGCTTGGAAGTTGGGCTGTAAAGGAATAACCATTTTCCGGGATGGCAGCAAACAAGGAGTATTAACAACCGGCACCTCTGCTCAGGATAGCGACAATGAGCAAACTACCAATAAATACTTGCCTTTGCTGGAGGAAGATCTGCAAAACCCGGCAACATTACTAAAACTGCAAAAACTGCTCCGGAAAAAAGGTTATGTCCTGGCTGAATGGGGTAACGTGCGGCCAATGGACTTGCCGCAGCAGCTCCCCGCCCGTTGGTTTGAACAGGAAACCCCAGTAGGTAAAGCCCAAATCTTTATTACTGAGTTAGACGGGCGGCCGGTGCAACTTTTTATTCAGGTAGGTCATGGCGGTTCTGATATTCAGGCAGATTGCGAGGCCATCGGGCGTCTAACCAGCGGTTTGCTCCGGGCGGGGGTTCCCTTACATTGGGTAACCAAACAGCTAAAAGGAATCGGCGGCGACCGCCAACTAGGATTCGGCCCGGATCGGGTCCGTTCCTTAGCCGATGCCATCGGCAAAATACTCTATGATGAATACATTAGCAATGGCAAGGTTAGAGCTGAGTATGCCGCTGCCGGTGAACTGCGGACACAACAGGAACCTTTTTCCGGCCCTAGTTTTGAACTTTGCCCCGCTTGCGGCAACTATACCCTCATGCGGGCTGAAGGATGCGGTAGATGTATCTGCGGCTATAGCGAATGTTAACATAAGTTGAGCCAGGTAACTATTACGTTACCTGGCTTTTTATTAACTGCCCTCCTGTGCTACCGATAACCTCCCTGTAATAAACCGGGCTAAAGCAGCCGGCAGGGAATGATCCCAATCTTCTATCCGCCCTTCATTACACAAGCTGGCTAATTGGGGATCTATCGGCAAAGTACCCAACAAGGGAACCCCGGTTTTTGCCACTATTTCCTCCGCCTGACTGGGCCCGAATACGCTGATTTTTTCCCCGCATTGAGGGCATTCAATATAACTCATATTTTCCACCAATCCCAAGAGAGAAACATCCAGATCATTTGCCATTCTAATCGCCCTTTTCACTACCAATACCGCTAAATCTTGCGGTGCCGATACCATTACAATGCCAGCAATAGGTAAATGCTTCATCACTGTCAAAGAAGTATCACCGGTTCCCGGTGGTAAATCAATAATCAAATAATCCAGCTCCCCCCAATATACATCCTGCCAAAACTGACGCACAGCAGTAGTGAGCAAAGGCCCCCGCCAAATGACCGGTTGTTCTTCATCCACCAAAAGGAGATTCATGGACATGATCTTGATTCCCAGCTTGCTCTCTCGGGGCAATATACCCTTTTTACTGCCCTCTGCCATACCTTTGAGACCAAAAAGCCGCGGAATACTGGCTCCGGTAAAATCTGCGTCCATAATTCCCACTTTGGCTCCCTCTTGCTGCAAACCAATAGCCACCAGGGAGCTGACAGTTGATTTGCCCACTCCGCCTTTACCGCTGGCCACTGCCACCGCAAACTTAATTTTGTTATCTTCACCGGCAGGAAATTTTCCTCCGACATCCCATAGACCATCTTTAGTTTGCGCAGTGTTATTTTCTGTCAACTGGTTTCTTCCCTTTTCTTTGTTCCCGGCACCTGTTTCCATAATTTAACCCTCCCACACTGATTCTCTCTGTAGTGTCAACATGGGAGGGTAAAAATATGTAATCTATTTAACTACTTCTAGACCGGTTGAATCAACTCCACAACCTCGCCATCCGGCGCCTTGACCTTTATATTCATACTGGTACCACTGGCAGTTAGATTCGGTTCCTTGTTGGGCAAAGCAATAAATCGTTCCATTTGCTCCAGCCAATAGGGAATATTGCCGACTTTGAGGGCAAAATGCTCCACTGGATTAGACCCGGCATCCCGATCATTCTCCACCAATTCGATCATTGCTCCGGCTCCGGCACGCAAAAATATAATCCTGGGTTTGCGCTGCAAATGGGTCCTGCTTAAAACAATATCAAATCCTAGTCCCCTTTGATAATATTTTAACGTTTCATCCAATGACTTAACCCGAATGCCTATATGTTCTAAGGCAAAATCGCCTTCATATGCTGACATATCGCCAGCTAAAAGCTGTAACTTTTCCCCGAATGGTCCAGGAAAGAAAGTATGCTTACCACCGGAAGGTGAATCCTTCACCACAAAGTCTGCTGCCGCGATTCCCCTTGCTTGTAAGACTTTCATACCCTGCACCAAGTCGGCACAAATAAAGGCAATATGATCAATAGCCCCCTCCACCACCGCATTACTTTCTCCTGCACGACAAATAAGCTCTACCGAACCGTTACCTGCATCAAGGAATAGCAGTTCCAATCCTTTTTCTTTGTTTTCAATCCTCTTTTCCACTGGAAATCCAAAACAGACTTGATAAAAATCCGCCGCCTTTTTCATATCAGGTACAATTATCCCCACATGACCGAAAGCAGATTGTTCACATCCCATAATTACCGCCCTCCTTCAGCTATCCATTCCACTTGCTATTTATAATTTAACCCTCTAGCACTAAAATCCTCTATTTTAATAGTAAATATCTACTATTCCACCTTCAAGATTTGAGGCAGGAAGTTGCTGATGAAAAAGCGAAAAGATCAAAATACCAGACTTTATCAGAACCAACTATTGCAGAACAAGAAAGGATGACAACGTTGTCAAAACACTTAACCTGCCTTAATCGAACAGCAATCCTGTTATTATTTCTCCTTTTGCTTGGCGGCTGTGCTCACAGCGTTGACACAAAAACACCTGCAGCACCTAACCCTCCCGTTCCTTCCCTTGATGATGTTGCCAACCAAGAGCAGGAAGAAAACCGGACAAATGATGAAATTGATCTTGCAGAGCTAAAACCCAACGAAGTCGGGCAGGTAATGATTCTCATGTATCATCAGCTTGGAGAGCCTGAAGGTGAATGGACACGCACCCCGGAAAACTTTCGCAGCGACTTAGAACTGCTTTACAACCAAGGTTATCGCCTTATCAGCCTCAACGACTTCCTTGCCAATAATATCAATGTCCCTGCCGGTTATACACCGGTTATCCTTACCTTTGACGACGGTACTAAGGGACATTTTAACTATTTGGAAGCAGATGGGCAATTGCTGGTAGACCCCAATTGCGCCTTAGGGATTCTGATGGAATTCTCTCACAAACATCCGGATTTCGGTTTCGCAGCCACATTTTATGTTTATTATGGCAACCCCTTTGGTCAATCTGCATACATCCAAGAAAAGTTTAATTATCTGGCAGCACAAGGGTTAGAGATCGGCAACCACACATACACACATGCAAATCTCAAGCAAGCGGATGCAAATCTAGTACAAAAGGAATTGGTATTACATATACAAAAAACTCAAGAATATCTGCCCGGCTATTGGGTGCGCAGTTTAGCCCTCCCCTATGGTGCTGACCCCAAAGACCGTTCTTTACTGGTGGAAGGCTCCTATGAAGGTCTGCGTTACAAAATATACGGAGTGCTACTTGTGGGTGCGGAACCTGCCCCTGCGCCGAACCACAAAAATTATGACCCCTACCGGCTGCCGCGGGTAAGGGCTGATGAGGAACAACTTCATAAATGGCTCACATATTTTCAAAATCACCCGGAAAAGCGTTATATCAGTGATGGGAACCCGGACATAGTTACCATTCCTATGGGTCAAGAAAATAATATTGCAAAAAACAGCCTCAACGATAAAGAACTGCGCATCTATTGATCACCAACAACCTCCCGGCCCAATTGCCGGGCTTGGGCTATTATTTCCGGTTTTTCTAGAACTTCCCCCTCTTCCCGGGCAGAAAGATGAACTACCCCGACAAATTCCATACCCACATAATTACAAATATCCTGCACGGTACGGGTAACAAGGCCGGCACCGGCTAAAATCGGGTCATTGCCACCGTAGGCAACAACCAGTACCACCTTTTTCCCAACCAAATCCCGGTACTTTTCCCTCCCAAAGGCATACCACCGGTCAATAAATGTTTTTAATTGCGCAGAAATCCCCCACCAATAGACCGGCGTCGCCAGCACCAATACTTTACTCTCCCTGATTTTGGCGTATAAAGGCTGCATATCATCATCATAGATGCAACCTTGCGCATCTTCCCCCCGACAGCCTAAACAAGCTTGACAGGGTGTTATATGTAAATCATTAAGATAAATCGCCTCTGTTTTCGCCCCTGCCTCTTGCGCCGCCGCTAACATTTCCCGTGCCATAATACGGGTATTTCCTTGCTCCCGCGGGCTGCCTAACACCGCCAGCACCTTCATAACCATCCTCCTATCGACTTTTTCTCGGATCAAACCTTTCCTGATATGGTATAATTCTTCATTTTTTTCCCAACCCCTGCTAGCAACAATAGAGGAGACGACCATGACAATTCCCGGCACCGGCAGGAGGATGAAAACTTAGTACCCAACACTATAGAGCTACTTATTATTTATCTCAAGGTTAAGCTATTTACACTGAACTAACCCGCCCTAATTTCCCCGCCTTTTTAAGTGGCGGGTGTCAAAGGGCGGCTAAGTCCAGAATGGACTTGACTAACATTTAAAGGAGGTTAAACCTCTCTAAATGAAGTCACGTTCGACAAAGCCGGCGACTGAGCATAGCCACCCCGACAGCTTAGTGTTTTGTTTAATCAGAGGGTGGCCACTTATCAAGGAGCCCGGCGGTAAATGGCTTAACCAACAAGCTGACCATAGCTGAGTGTTAGCGTATGTTTCAGAGTAGACGCCGTGGGATATACTTATGATTATCATAATTTTCTGATAAAATATTTAACTTTACTTATTCCGGTTCACTCATTATATATCTTACCGGGGGAGCAACAGGGAATATATCCCCGTCGCATATCCCCGCGCGCGCATTATTCACTGTCTGCCACTTGCTTACCCAGAGGCTAGAGATCTCTCTGCACCGCCAATGCCACAAGTCGTTTATAACCACAATAACTCAAACATGAAATTGCGGCAATGGTGCCCAGCCGACCTCCAACACCTATGTAAGCAGGTGTAGCGGCAATAAATAACAAACCGGTAATCAGGCCAATCAATGCCATTTCGCCAATAGTCTTGGCATTTCCTTTCGAGATCATGCCGGCATAAGAAGCCGTTGCCGCCACCAACGCCATAGTTGAACCTAACTGGCCAAATAAAGGCTCAAACAAAAGACCACCGGTCAAAACTACTATCGCTGACCCTAACACTCCGCCGCTGCCTAAAACGATATTTACATAATAAGCGAACATGCCCGCCAATATCGCGGTTATAATAATAATAACTTCCTCCAATAAAACCACCTCTTTTCTTTGTTAGACACCAAATAGCCGCATAATACCCTGGGTAATTAGCACTGCAGTAGCTGCGGAAGTCCCGCCTTTACCGCCAATTCCGGCATAAATAGGTACGGTAGTGACAATCACTATCCCTACCACAATACCACCTAAGACGGCAAAACCTAAAGAAGGAATAATAAAATTAGCTGACATTCCCACGAAAGATGCAGTATACGCGGCACCAGCCAAATCTGATGGCAAGCTCAGCCCTGCCACAATTCCCACAAAGCCATTTGCAATTAAAGCACCATAACCCAATTCATGATTTATATACCATGTGACAACTGCCCCCACTACCGCAACAATAATTGTTAAGAACACACGTTTCTGATTCATGCATTAACCTCCTGTCCGTAAATCATCACAATGTTTAAGCAAGCCAAAAAAATAACCGACAGCTACAAGAATGACAACTATCACCCAAGGGGCTGTCTGATTAAACAAAGAAATGACCTTTAATCCAATGCCGGTAGCGACAAATGCCAATAACCCAAAAATTTTGGCAGTTTCCATTTAATAACACCTCCTTGTACAATTAGTATAGTTGTTTTATCAGTGGTTTTTGCCACTGTTTAGCTCTGTTAACATAACGTTCTATCTATTACCCTTCTAAACATCAAGCACTTCTATGTGTCCTCTCCTAGGGGAGGGCAGCGGCCTCAAATTTCTGTCGTTTGCGGTTTCATATCTTTAGCCGCCTGCCAGCATTTGGCTGGCCTGAACCTTTAAAGTCATGTATAATACTCTTCGGACTTGGAAGGTATGTGTAACACCTCCTGGGACGGACCTTAGCGGGCCGATTACCCGTGAGTTAGAGTATTTATCCATTCCGGTAAGTCTACATGATTTGGCTGGTTGAGGCCGGCTCTTTAGCTGGTTCCTCGTGTCACATGCAAGGTTGTTTGCTTACTCGGAAAGGAATGGTGACTTTTAAGTCCATTAATCTTGTGAAGGAGGCTTTTAGATGAATTTAAGACCTATTGCAGGAATTGATGTGGGTAAGTTCTTCAGTGAGATGGTTATTCTTTCTCCATCCAATGAAGTGGTTGCCCGCCTGAAAATCCACCATGATTCCAACACTGACGTGAAAAGGGCCATTGAGCTGCTTCGAAAAATGGAAAAAGATTTTGCTTCAAGGCCTTTCGTAGTCATGGAATCTACCGGGCACTATCACAAAATCCTTTTCCATTCACTTTGTAAAGCTGGATTTGAGGTTTCTGTTACAAACCCCATCCAAACTGATTCTATCAAAAATATCGGAATCAGGAAAGTGAAAAATGATAAAGTGGATGCCCGTAAGATTGCACTGCTCTGCAGATTTCAGGAACTTAAGTCCACCAATATTCCCAATGAGGACATTGAGTGCTTAAGAAGCTTATGCCGCCAGTACTACAAACTAAGCGATGAGCTTACCGTATACAAAAACAGGCTTACCGGTATTATTGACCAAGTCATGTTAAGCTTTAAGGATGTCTTCCCCAATGCATTCTCAAAAGCTGCTATAGCCGTCCTGGAGCAGTACCCTACTCCCGAGCATATTCTTAAGGCTAATAAAGGCGACCTGGTTTCATTAATCCGGGATAATTCACACAAAAGCCTTGAATGGTCAACCGCCAAATATGAGCTTTTAGTATCCAAAGCCAGGGAATTCGCGTCCCTTAGTATCAATAACCCCTCGAACATTGCAATGATGGGTATATATATTTCCATGATTAAAACATTGGACGAAAACCTCGCAAAAATCCTTAAAGCCATACGTCAGCTAATCACAGAAGATATGACTAAGGATACTCCCATGCTCTCATTAACACTTGAGCTTTTACAGAGCATCCCGGGTATCGGTCTTCTTACGGCAGCTACCATTCTTGCAGAGGCCGGTGACTTTTCTGCCTTCTCAAAACCGGGCAAGCTGGTCGCTTATTTCGGCGTTGACCCATCCGTCATGCAATCCGGAGAGTTTATCGGTACACGCAACAAAATGTCCAAAAGGGGACCGAAGTTGCTGCGCAGAGTACTCTTTACAGTTGCGCTTGCCAATATCCGAACCAAACGGGATAAGAAACCATGTAACCCTGTACTGATGGAGTTTTACAAGCGCAAGTGCCAAAGCAGGCCTAAGAAAGTGGCTTTGGGTGCTGTTATGCGTAAGCTTGTTTGTATCATATTTGCCGTTTTAAGAGACAGAAAGCCATATGAGCTACGTAGCCCCCAGGAACACGCTCAGATGCTTGCAGCAAAGCGTAAAGCGGCATAGTAATACTTGTTGCTTGATGTTTAGTTTTCAAAGAACAAATTGCTGTTTTAGACCGGCTATATTATGTCTACCTCGCTTAGGTGGTCTTGTTGTGATACCCTTTTTTGTGCTAGAGATTTCTCAACTTTTATAAATCTTTTTCTTCAAAAACCCTTGACTTTAATTAGCTGGTCTATCTCCGTTATCTTGGCAAATAAATTGATCATAAACGCCAGCATATGGATACCTTACCGGAAGACTTATACTATTAACCTCCTTTTACAACATTTATTCGGTATCTCGATTTGTTGCACAGAATTAGCAAAACTTTCAGTACTGTGATTATACAATAAAGTATAGTTTACTGACAATATTTTCACAGTAATTGATCACCATAATTTCCAACAACTACTATTTGTAGTAAAATGGAGAAGTGTCTTATAGCTAAATTTATAAGTAAGATTACTGGAAGAGATAGTTATTGTTTTCACTAATAAAGGCCACACCTTACGGTATGGCCCAACTTAAAGATACACTTCATTTGTTTCCAATATCGGTCCAGCCACCCTGCCCACCCTCTGCTCTAACCTCAAACTAGAAATTTTTCCGATTGTGCGCAGCCACGTCCCTGGAGGAGGCAGTCAGGTAATCCAAACAAAGTCTCTCAGCTCACGATGTAAATAAATCTATTGTCTTAATCACCTAATATACACTATAGCTTATTATATTTTGCCAATAACTGCCCATTAACCAATGTGTTCGGTATCCTCACCCTTAAGAATAGCAGTAGTAATACTAACCAGGGCTTCGGAAACATTAACTACCGATTCATACGTGGAGGCAGCCATGTGGGGAGTAACAACAGCATTTTCCAATTCTAACAGCCTACTATTTAAAGCGACCGGTTCCTGGGCAAAAACATCTAAACCGGCTCCTGCAATATCCCCATTTGCCAACATAGCAGCCAAAGCTTCTTCATCAACAATACCGCCCCGAGAAGTGACAACTAGCACTGCAGACTTGCGCAAGAGTTTTAACCTCTCTGCATTAAGAAGATTACGGGTAGCAGAGGTGAGCGGTGCATGGACCGATACGATATCAGCAGCAGCTAACAGATCATCTATATTTGCATAGGGAGTAATGCTTAACTTTGCAGCCATCTCAGCACTAACAAAGGGATCAAAGAAGCCAATCTCCATGGCAAAACCTTTTCCAATGCGGGCAACGCGGCGACCTATTTCTCCCAATCCGATGATCGCCAGGAACTTTCCTGCAAGCTCAGTACCAGTGAATTCCGGCGGCAATTGACCACTATCAGCACTCCGCCACTTTTTCCCCTTCACATAGGCATTAGCCTGACAAGTTCGCCGCACACAGTTTAAAAGCAAACTAAAGGTTAACTCAGCTACCGCCTCGGCATTGGCACCTCTAGTGTTGGCAACCACCACACCTGCTTTTGCTGCTGCATCTAAATCAATATGATTGGTACCTACGCCGTAAACTACGACTCCTTTTAGTTTCTTCGCATTAGCAATGATTCCGGCATCCACCTCTTGGTACTCAGCGATAATTATGTCAGCATCCTCTGTTTCAGTAATAAATTTTTCTCTTGCATCAAGAGTCAACTCCACTATGTTCCCTAGTTCCTCCATCTTTTTCCGGCATGCTTCAGTTACATTAAAGGAGTCGGCAAAAACTATTTTCGGTTTCATCCTTATTCCTCCCTTTGCCCGGAACATAAAACCTGATCACCGGTATAAAACCTAGCATCCACGACCACAGCACCGTTTTCCTTTACGATTACCGGATTTAAATCCACTGCAACTAGCGGCTTTTCCTGGGCCATTTTTGCCAGTTTAACCAGTATATCTACAAGTGCGGCTGTATCTTTCGGTGTATCACCTCGGTAACCGGCAAGTAATTTACTGCTCTTAACTTCTGTAACCATTGCCTCTGCATCTTTTTTTTGAATCGGCAGCACCCGCAGGGAAATATCGGCAAACAACTCCACAAAAACACCACCAAGGCCAAAAACAATATACTTACCAAACTCTTGGTCCTCGGATAGACCAATGATGGTTTCAATGCCGCCGCCTACCATTTCGCTAATCAATACACCGTCAAAAGCGAACCCCTGCTCTTGAGCCAGGGCTACAATTTCTCCGTATGCACCTCTTACCTCTTCCGCTGATGCTAAATGCAACTTTACGCCACCGACATCGGATTTATGCACCACATCTTGCGATACTATTTTCATGGCCACCGGGAAGCCTATTTTTTGCGCTGCTGTTACCGCCTGCTCAACACAGGTTGCCAAATGATAGGCAGGAACAGGGATACCATATGCTTGCAATAACCGGTAAGCCTCCGGTTCCAGCATCAATCTATGCTGGCAATTTAGTTCACCCACATCAACACCTCCTTTGTATACAACAGTATGTGAAACCTCCAGGTAAAAAATAATTTTATACCTTTACCTGCTGCATATATGCATAGCCCAAGTCAAAAGCCTTCAAGTTTGTATCTACAGTCTTAGACGGTACTCGCTTGGCAATCATGTCCTGCAATGTTTCCTTCGCAACAGGCAATAAACCGGTGGCAACAAGCGCCCCCAACATAACACTGTTAAGCGTTCGATGATTGCCGGCCTGCTTAGCCAATTCACTGCCCGGTACAACATATACTTCCTTACCCAATTTGTCTACCATTGCTTTTATTTCCGCCACAGAAGGATACTGGCCATAACCCAGCTTTACGTCGATGGGCAGCACCGGTGTATCATTGGTAATGAAGATCCCTTCCGGGGCAAGATATTTAACCGCGTTCCGCAGCCCTTCCAGAGGTTCCAAGGAAACAATGATATCTCCGCCGTCTTTTCTGATTAACGGTCCGTATACATCTCCAATCCGAACGTGGGAAGACACCGAACCGCCCCGCATTGCTGCACCATATGTTTCTCCCACCCGGACATTGTTTGAGCCTGATGTTTCAATTACAGCTTCAGCTAAGATGTGGGATGCCAAAATACTCCCCTGTCCGCCTACACCGGCAATAACAATATTTAATTCCTTTTTCATTAGTGCCACCCCCTTATTTAATTGCGGAAACCGGGCAAACCTGCCCACACAGCCCGCAGCCGTTGCATAAGGTTTCATCTATTTGGGCCCCATTATACTCCGGATCAATAAAAATAGCAGGACAGCCAATACTGACACAGACTTTGCAGCCAGTACACTTATCAATATCTACTACACTAATAGTCAAATCGGACTTATCGGCAGCCCGCAGATATTGCAGCCTGCATTCGCCCCGTAAAATAACCATAGAGAAACCATTAAAGTCTACCGCTTCTTCAATTGCCCTTTCTACCTCTTTAATATTAAAAGCATCGGCAACCTTGATCAAAGGTACACCCATTCCTGCCGCAACCTTTTCAATGGACATTTTTCCCGTCGGATTACCCGCTGCTGTCAAGCCACTGGTAGGGCTGGGTTGGTGCCCGGTCATAGCTGTCCAAGAGTTATCTAAGACCAGGAGGGTTACGTCCGCATTGTTGTAGACTGCATTAACAACCCCGGGCAGCAATCCATGGAAGAAGGTAGAATCTCCTGCCACAGCCACTAATTTGCCGTCTTTGTAACCTGCCTTATGTTGCCCATGGGCCATTGGCAAACTACTGCCCATCACATAACAGGTATCTAAAACTTCATAAGTAGAGCCCACCGGATATTTATGGGCATTTGCAGAAGTTATTTCTATATTACTGCCAAAGATGCCGTACCCTCCCTGCTCATAGCAACCGATATCCCCATTGATAATATGAATACCTTTCTTCCGGTTCAATACTTTCTTTAGACCGGCATAAGAACCTAAATGGGGACAGCCAGCACATAGGGTAGATGAACGGGAAGCAACTTTTTTGATAATTTCCTGCCGCAAAGCTTCCCTTTTTTCATCCGCCGACAGTTCCCGACCTATAATTCGGGCGATTCCCTTTTGCACAATTTCACTGTTGATTTCTCCATAAGGTGGCAAGAAACAATTTCTTTCCTTACCGTATATCTTTACCATTATTCCTTCTTCTTGAGCTATCTGCCGTACAGTCCGTTCCACAGCAAAACTGTCGCCTTCCTCCACCACAAACACCTTTTTCACACCCTGCAAGAGGTCAACAACTTTCCTTTTGGGCAGAGGATGGGAAAAACCTATTTGCAGAAAGGGAACATTTCCTAATCCAAGAAGGGTTAAGGCTTCTTTCGTGTAAGAGCAGGCAATACCGGCCGCAATAATGCCAAAATCACCTTCTCCCACGGTATATTCATTAAAGGGAGATTCTTCACTTAGCGAAACGGCTTTTGCCAACTGTTCATGCAGCCATTTATGCTTTTGTACCGCTCCCGGGGGTCCGTATACATTCCACCGCCAAGGCTGCTTCCAGTGTTTATTAAAACCAAGGGACTTTTCCCGTTTACAAATAGGTCCTAATTCCACATCGCCATTCCCATGGGATACCCTACTGACAGAGCGAACCATTACCGGCAGTTCCAACTGCTCCGAGAGCATAAAGGCTGCTTTCACCATATCCTTTGCCTGCTGCTGATCCCTCGGTTCCAAACAAGGTATCTCAGCAGCTATAGCTGCAAAACGGGAATCCTGTTCGTTCGAGGAATAATGGGCATCGGGATCGTCTGCTACAATAATAACCATACCGCCCTTGACCCCACCGTAAACCAACGTTAGCAACGTATCCATAGCCACATTAAGCCCGGCACCTTTCATACCGACTAAAACCCTGGCGCCGACTAATGCTGCTCCGGCAGCAACATCAAAGGCAACTTTTTCATTAACACTCCATTCCACATAATAGTCAAAACCACCGGCCATAGCACTTAGGGTACCAACCACCTCCGAAGATGGAGTCCCGGGATAAGCAGCAACTAAATCGACTCCGGCCTCAATAGCCCCTCTGGCCATAGCTTCAT
Organism: bacterium; assembly: GCA_050951765.1. Classification (GTDB taxonomy): domain Bacteria; phylum Bacillota; class DTU030; order DTU030; family JBMNJR01; genus JBMNJR01. The sequence goes on from JBMNJR010000011.1 coordinate 44,617, forward strand.
TCCCCATCAACAATACCTTCTTGCCGGCCTGATCGAGCTTGACATTGCTCATTGCTTCATTCCTCCTTTTCCTATTTGCTTCCCATTATTTTGGCAATAACATTTACTGCCCTTTCTGGTGTAGGAAAGACCGGGATACCTAATTGATGCATCTTCAACGTTTCGCTCCGCTGCACTTCTCCTCCACCGAAGAAACAGACTACTAACTCCTGTTCAATCTGCTTTCTTAGCCCAGCCAACACTTCTGCTACTCCGGGAATCGGATCGCCTACGATGACCAAAAAAACATCAATATTTGCGTCTGCACTGAGTTGTAAAATTGCCTCTTCATAGGTATGGGCGGTGGCATCACCGGTTAAATCAAAGGGATTACCGATGGTAAAACGATCCGGAAACTCTTTTTGAAGTTGCTGTTTAAGATCCCCGGCAATCTCAGCCATTTCCAAATTCCCTTCACTGATGGCGTCACTGGCTAAAACTCCCCCGCCGCCGGTACTGGTCAATACTTGAATCCGCTTTCCTTTCGGTCTCGATAACATACTCAGCCCTTTAGCGCAATCATAAAATTCTTCCAAATTATCAGCATTAACAAGACCGTATTGCTTACAGACAGCCTCAAATACTTCCCGCCTGCCGGTAACCGAATTTGTATGGGTCTCCGCAGCTTTTCGGCCTGCTGCCGTCTTACCCGGTTTTAGAATCGCTACTGGTTTTTTCCCACTTATTAACGCCATTGTATCTAAAAAGGCTTTTCCGTTTGTAATTGCTTCAATATACAGGGCAATAGATTTCGTATGCTCATCAGCAGCAAAAAAACGCAATAAATCCAATTCATTGACGTCAGCTTTATTGCCGAGGCTGACGATACTAGAAACACCGATTCCCTCTTGCTCGGCTAAAATGCCCAGTTCAGCGCCGACACTCCCACTCTGGGAAATAATGGCCATTCCGCCCTGGGCTTTGATTAGAGGCCAAGTTGCGCACAATTTATTGGGAGTATAGTTTAAACCTTGACAGTTAGGTCCCAGCATGCGCATGGTATACCTTTTAACTATAGCTTGTATCTGTTGTTCTAATTCCACTTCCCCTGACTCCCGGAATCCACCGGTAATAACTATAACTGCTTGAACTCCCGCTTGTCCCGCCTCTTCCAAAACACCGGGCACAAGCCGATTCGGTACTACAATTACCGCCAGGTCAACTCCACCGGGGATTTTTGCGATGGAGGGATAACACTTATAGCCGAGGATTTCCTCAGTCCTTGGGTTAATGGGATAGATTTTCCCTGCATAGCCACCTTGTTTAATATTAGCGAGTATTGTGTAACCCAGTTTTTCGGGGTTCGCAGATGCACCCACAACAGCTACAGACTGTGCTGTAAAAAGTGCGGTTAAATCAGACATTGTCTAACCCCCCTCAATAATCCATTTTTATACTAATCATCCGCATCCAAACCACCCTATTAATTATCAGACAAAACAACCAGTCAAAAAGAATTCCCTTGGATATTGTATATTGTCGACAACAAAATTTAACGCAAATCCTAAACATAAGCTACCTTAATGCCTTTTCCACCTCCTGCTTTTATATTCATTAAGCGCCTTTCCCATCACAACAGACAGTTTATTATCAATTTTATGAAAAAATAAAATATTCCTCCAAGGATATAGACAACCGGTTTAATTTTCTCTCAACAGTAGCAAGTTTTGCGCATATATAACATGATTTCTCAGTTCCTTCTTTGCCTCTTCCAAGTCACGTTTTTCAAGAGCATGTAAGATCTGGTAATGTTCATCTATGATTCGCTGTTGATCTTCATACAAGCTATTTGTTAATACCAGTAATGCTTTACTTTGAATCATTAGGTTTTTCAACATTTCCACAAAACGGGGGCGGGCTGTCAATTCCCACAACATACTGTGAAAGGCCATGTCATATCTATTAATAGTTGTAAATATCTCTGTGGCGCTCATTTCTTTATCCGCTATTTTTTCATTCATCTCATCCAGCCACATGCGCAATGTGCTAATATTTTGTGTGCTTATCCTTTCTTCTTCAATTAGCACCTTTAACACATGCTCTTCTAACAACAATCGTAATTCAATAATCTCTTGAATGTCTTTTGCAACCAATTGAAAAACCCGTACCCCTTTCCGGGGAATTATGGTCACCAGCCCTTCATGTTCCAACTGCCGAAAGGCTTCACGAATGGGGGATCTGCTCACTCCCAACTCCTTGGCAATTTTCGCCTCGTATAGCCTTTCCCCCGGTACAAAACCGCCATTGAGTATTTTAGTGCGCAGATAATGGGCAATATCATAGCTTAAGCTTGTATATCTATCCAGTTTTTGATTATACTGCATCGTTATTAACCACTCCCTTTGCCTGAGCTGGACTTAGCCGCCCTTTGGCACCCGCCGCTTATAGAGATGGGGCAATTAGGGCGGTTAGTTCGGTGTTAAACAGCTAGTTTAACTTTGAGATAAACATTAAACAACGCCATAAGTGCCGGGTACTAAGTTTTCATCCCTCTGTCAGTGCCGGGAACCGGCACAGGAGCCTATTTAAAATAAAATGCACCGAAAGCCAGCGTTGAAACAACAACTAAAGCAGGATGAATGTGCATAATCTGGATTGCTAAGAAGGCAACGGCAGCGATCACAAAGGTAGCTGCATTAATGAAAGATGCAGGGTATAGATCAAGTATTAATTGCAAAAGCAAAACAATGACCACCGGCTTAATCGCCACAATCATCCCTTTAATATAGGGATTATCACGGAAAAGATCTAAAAACTTATACAATATTACCATAGCCACCAAGGTGGGGCCGATCATTCCTGCAACAGCTACCAAAGCTCCAATGAGCCCCGCCACTTTATATCCAATATACCCTGCCATCTTAGTAGCTATTGGTCCTGGCAAGGCATTGCCTAAAGCCAACACCTCGGCAAATTCCTCCACAGTCATCCACTGATAGTTATTCACTACCTCCAATTGCACCAGTGGAATTGATGAAGGGCCGCCCCCATAACCTAAAACTCCCACCCGGGCAAAGGCTAGAAAAATATGTAGATAAATCAAACAACTCACTCCTTGTGTGAACAAATTATGTCGACAATCTACATTATACATATTATTCTCCATCTAGCAAAAAATCCCTGCCGGAAACAAGCTTTGTAAAAGCAGTGCTGCCTAATCATATTTACCTGCCAGGAATAGATAAAGCCCGGTTATACCGGGCCAATCAATAATTACTCCACAAGATCCCAATCCGGTTCAATCGGTTCTCCGTAATACATATGACCCAAAATATCCTCTACCTCTTCTCCCTCTAAAAGGAACTGTACCTGGTCAATTCCTTCTAATTGGGCTAAGGAATTAACAACCGAGTATACTGTCATTATTTCCCCGGCACTGCCGCCCCAGTGATTTTCTTTGAACTCCCGGGAAAAGTCTACATAGGCTACCCCTGCTTCTATATCTAAATCTAATAACCTGGTTCCGTCAGGTATAGTCTGGCCTAATCCGGTCTCAGAGCCTTTAATTAATTCCTTTACCACGGCTTCGGCCAGCGACTCTCCGTCTAAAGTAACATCCCTTTCTTCACCAATCAGCTTTTCCGCTTGATCATCAGCAAAATAGAGGGTAACCATTACTGTTTCAGCAACTTCTTGGGGCTTTTCTTCGCCGCCTTCATTGCCATTGGGCGCCGGCGATTTCTTTGGACCTCTTGAGCAGCCAATTATCAATAAAGCCATAGCTAGCATTACAAGTAAAAAAGATAAACCTACTTTACTTTTCTTATTTCTCACACTACTCACTCCCCTAAGTGATTTCCTAACTCCACTATCATTATAACAAATGATAGTAATAGATGTGTTACAGGGACATTAAGAAGCTTTACAAGTAATTAACAGGATGGTAAAGATTAGGATAACTTTTTTTGTTCCTAATTATTCCCCTATACAAAAATTGGATAATACTATGCAGTTGTCACTGTATCTACAAGCGGGATTAATAAGGGTTTCAATTTGTCTACTGCCTCCTCCAAAGTTAACGGAGGGCATCCCGGTAATGCCAACTGCAAAAATAATTCGGTAGCTAAAGGCGGTTCCAGCTTAGCTTCCTTGAGAACTTCCGGTTGCGTAAATACTACTTGTGGTTTCCCAGCCAACAAAATACCTTGAGAACCAATTACATATACCACGTCTGCCAACTTTGCCGCCAGCTCCACATCATGGGTGGCAGTTACCATGGCGGTACCGTGTTCCCGGTTTAAGTCAGCAAGTAATTGCAATAACTCTACCCGGGAATAGGGATCTAAACCATCAAACGGTTCATCCAGCAACAATAAATGGGGATTAAGAATCATTGCCCCAGCCAAAGCCACTTTTTTCTTTTCTCCACCACTAAGGTAATGAGGCACTTTATCCGCCAAGTGTTTAATTCTTAAACCGGTTAGCATCTTATCTACCTTTACTTCTATTTCTTCTTGGCTAAGTCCTTCATTATACAAGGAAAAAGCCACATCATCAAACACCGTAGGGCCAAGCAATTGTTCTTCTACCCGCTGCAATACTACCCCTAACTTGCTTCTTATTTGATTAAAATGTTTCGCAGGTTGCAGGCCAAAAACCTTGACTTCCCCGGCAGAAGGTTGTAAAAAACCCATGATATGGCTTAAGAGAGTGGTTTTACCGGAACCATTGGCTCCCAATAGTACTACCTTTTCTGCTGGATGCACAGTAAAATCCGGACCGGTTAAATTCACAATACTCCCATCCGGATAACGATACATAAGATTTCTGATCCTCACTAGTTCCATATCAGTAAATCACCACCAAAATCATTATCATTGCCAGTGCCAAAGGGAAAAAATCATAACGATTAGGCAACTCCCACTTTTTGTCCTGTTCTAATCTCCTTCCGTACCCGCGGAAGGCAAGAACCCAATTTAACCTTTCAATACTATCTAATGCCGCCAACAGTAAAACTCCCACAACCGGGACCAAGCGGTTAATGTTACCTAGAATGGAATAAGGAGAAAAGCCGCCCCGCAGGCGAAAGATTTGCCAAAGGTTCCCCAGGCTCTCCAGCAAAATAAAAAAGGAATGGTAGGTAATAAAAAGGCAATCCAGTAAAAAACGGGGGAGAAAAAAACGCAAAAGCTTAAATATTCGCGGCAAGGGAGTAGTGACCAATAAAATCAGCATCGATGTTGCCGCAACCACTGCTTTACCCACTACTACATAAGGCGATATTCCGCCCAAACCTGAGAAGGCGAAAACACCCCCAAAAAAAGCGGGGAAAAATAAAATGGGAAGCAGCCGTAATAAAGGCAGACGACAATAAAGCAACACCCCTATATTTATACAGCCGAGCATAATAAGTTCTGCTTCTGTCATAGCCCGCAATACTGCTGTCAAAGATAACAATAACAATAATACCTTTGCTGCAGTGGAGGCACCATGCAAAAATGTTTTCCCCTTATACGCGCAACTATCAATCAATGCTAATTCCATCCATCTCACCTCTTGCCTTAAAATAAATCCGGCCGCACCCGGAGAAAAAAACCTATCACCAAAGCAATGGCGAAGGTCTCTAAACCAATCCCAAGCAGCCCTAAAGGTAATACCAATATAAGAAAGCGGTTTAGGGAAAACGAACCTATTTCATCATGTATATGCCCCGGCTCCTGAAATCCAACTTCCTGATGCCCGCCCTGCTCTTGTTCCTCCACAACATGGTTATGCGGTATTAATAAAGCAGGTTCAAATTGCATCATTCCTACTAATCCCACTAATAGCAATAGGGAAAGTGTTACTGCCAAAATTGTAGCGCCGGTAGCTGCTGCAACTACGTTAAGACGTTTTGCGAAAAACTTAAATAAGCCGCCCCCTACCATGGCCTCCATACCTAAAAGGAAGGTATTCCAGCCTAAAACAGTAATCCCGCCGTGCCCGATTAAAGCTAAAAATAGATTTACTAAAAAAACAGCTATAAAGGCCAACCAGGGACCAAGGAGGATACCGCCTAATACGGTCAAATTGAGATGGATAGGAAGTACACCTACGGGAATAGACATAGCCAACAGCATCACCGCCGCTACAACACCAATCCGCGGTAACATTTCATTCCCAGCAATCCCGCGGTTCCTATGCAGTGCATAAGCCAGCAGCACACCACTTATCGCATAGCCCGCTACTAGCCACAAACCGGATAATACTCCATCGGGAATATGTAAATGGGTCATGGTTTAATCACTCCTTTACTTTCCATTATTACAATGTTTACAATGACCATAAGCAGCAAAGGTATGATGGCTAATTATAAATCCAGTTTCCTGCAAACCAGAAGCATCCGGCTGCAAAGGGCAATAAAATAAATCCTCTACCTGCCCACAGTCTAAACAAATCAAGTGATGATGGTGTTCAAGATTTCCTTCATAACGGCTCCGACCATCTCCGATGTCCAAACGGCGTAACAGATTGAGATCGTGTAAAAGATGCAAATTGCGATACACAGTAGCTAAATTCGTGCGCCGGTTTTTCTCCCTTTTCTTTACCCTCTCATAAATTTCTTCTACCGTAAAATGCTCAGAATTAGCCAGAACCGCCAATATTGCCCGCCGCTGCGGGGTAAGTTTAATTCCTTGTGCCCGTAAAGCTTGTTCCATAATCACACCTCCTGGCAATTCTAAATAGTTTCTTAGGAACTCGCAACAGTTTTACTAAAGACGGCATATCTTCGTAGGAAAGTCCCTAACCGGAGCTGGAGATTAGCCCCTATACCGATATTTTAACTTGAGGATATACCTCTAAATGCAAATCATTTGTATTATCCCCTGAAAAAAAATTTTAATCCTTTATGTATTAAACAAATTAAACAAAAAATTACCCCCTCTATATTAAGGGGGTAACTTGGGCAACTTTCATTTACTTTACCGCAACTCTTTCCAAACGAGGGATACCTGCCTGCCCCGGACAAATTACAATATTTTGCAGCCAATTATCATTATCTTCCTCCGGGAAATCCTCTCGATAATGAACTCCCCGGCTTTCCTCCCGCAAAAGAGCCGCTTTAGATACTACTTTTCCGGTAAACAAGAGGTTCTCCAACTCTACTGCTTCCATAAACTCTATTGGTTTAGAGATTTGTATATTCTTCATTTCTGCAACCAGTCCCTCTAAATGGTGTAACATGGTTTCCAGTCCCTGCCGATGCCGCAGTACGCCTAAATATTTACTGGATAGCTTTTGCAAACGTTCCTTTATTGCCGCCGGCTTTTGACCTTGCGCCGACATTTTCCAGCGTTGCAGCCTTGCTTCCGTATTGCCGGCCGGCAATTTGCCCTGGTGAGGACTAATCCTGCGGGCATATAAGGCTGCGGCATGCCCTGTCCTTTTCCCAAATACAACCAACTCGCTGAGGGCGTTTCCTCCCACCCGATTAGCGCCGTGGATGCCGCCTGTAACCTCACCGCAGGCAAATAAGCCGGGTACTTCCGTCTGCCCATCAGAATTAATAACTACACCGCCACAGAAAAAATGCTGCGTTGGAGCTACGGCTACCGGTGCCCTTTGCATTTCAATTTTTCCACTGGCCAACCGGCGCAAATCAGCAAGCAATGTGCCTTCCTCCCAATCTGCAACCTGTATTTCCTGCAAGTGTAGATATGCCCCTCTGCCGGCTACCCACTCCTTGGCAACAGTTACCGCAGCCCGGTCCCGAGCAAAAAGCTCCGCCTGCGCCCCCGACTCAACGCCCCACTGGGGAAACTTTGCCCGTAAAAATTCTTCACCGAGATTATTGCGCAAAGGTGCCTGGTCCACCAACTTTAAGGGTATGTACCAGCCTGGTAGCTCTGCATCAGCAAAGCCCAAGGGGAAAAACTGGACAAACTCCATATCCTGCAGGGCAGCCCCTGCCTGGTAAAGCAAATTATAACCGTCGCCGGTAGTCCGGGCAGGATTATCAGTACGGTGAAAAAGCTGCCCCGCCCCACCAGTAGCTACCACTACCGCACCGGCAGCTACCTGTTCCATCTTTCCAGTAGCAAGATCGAAAAGTTCCAGTCCCTCGCACCGTTCACTGCCAACTAATAATTCTGTCACTATTACCCGCTCCCTAACTTGCACGTCCTTCTCCTTAAGTGCATGAACTAATGGCAGTGTAAAAGCAACCCCAGCCATGATTTTTTTCGTTGCATATTTAGCTACCGAAACCCACCCACGACCTATATCCATTTTAACCCCATATTTTTGCAAACCAACCACAGCTGCTGGTGCATTTTGGGCTAATGTAGCAAGCAATTCGCTATTATTTATAAACCTCCCGCTTTTCCTGGTTCTTGCGGCGTGCACCTCAGGGTCTATCCCTTCTACTCCCAGGGTGAAATTTCCGCCGGAATAAGCCGTACAATTTCCAAAACCGAGACTGGTTTTTGATAATAACAAAACACTGGCACCTTCCTCCCTTGCCGCTAAAGCTGCACAAAGGGCAGCTCCCCCGCCGCCAATTACGACAACATCAACCATAGTCTTTCCATTCCCTCCTGTCAAAAGTAGGATAAAGACTTCTTAACCATTTTCCCCTCCTATACATGGGTATTAGCTATAAATACCAAAATCCCCTTCTCTTTTATCTCTAATACTGCCAATATTATAATATTACTAAAAACAGGCGGATATACCCACCTGTTTCTTTTGCAATAACAGTCATTGCTTTAGCCCAAAAAAATATGGTATCATATAAGTCAATTAGATACCATACCAATTCAGGAAATTAAATGCTGTGTTATAGTTTTAAGGAATTCCATATGACGCAACTGTCTAAAACCACAACTACCAAACTAAAAGGAAAAACATAAAATTATGAAACAACCAGCATTGCATTGCAAGCAAAAATAGGGGAGAGGGAAAAAGGATACTATGTAAAACTCAGCATCGGTTCTTAAAATGGCGGCGGAGATATGGACCATAATGCGTGTAATGCACTTTCCCCAATATTCTCAATTTTATGCGGTGTCATGGCTCCAAAGCAAATAGTATCCCCTGTCTGCAAAATATATTCCTGCCCTTCGTCTCCAAGTGTTACTTTCATTTGTCCTTCGATAATGTAACAACACTCTTCCCCTGCATGGAGGAAGAGAAATTCACCAGACTTAGCACCAGGCTCATAAATGCCATAAACAAAAGCCAAAGAACGATTACCATCGGGTGTCAGTAGGCTGTAGGTAATTCCCCTACCGCCACTGCCTAAAAGTCGCCGCTCTTCTCTTTTTACCACAGGACCGCTTTGGCGTGCCTGATTGGCAAAGAGAGCGGCAATGGGCACCCCCAAAACGTCGGCGATTTTGTGCAATGATTTAACCGAGGGATTGGCTAAATTCCGTTCAATCTGACTAATAAGGCCAATGGTTACCCCTGCCTGCTGGGCAACTTCCTTAATTGTCATCCTTTTCGCCTTCCGAATACTTCTGATCCGTGCACCTAAATCAAAATTAATCGCGGTCAAAAGCGACACCTCCTTTTTTCCCTTCTTAAACTAACTAATATTCCTTAATAAAACAGTTAGTAAATAATATTAATTATTTAATATTAAATTCCACCTAAAAAAAATTATTCCTGCTTGAGGAAACAGTTTTTTCTAAATTTTATTTGAATTTTACCTGTTTGTTTTCCTTATTTAGACATAAAACTTAAATTTCTGAATTAATAAGACTGCTCTTGACAACCGCTTATATGCAAAGCTATACTTAGTTTATTAATACCCTCCCCGGGTAGGGTTATGGTTACGCATTCTTCCCCTGCAAGCCGCTCAGGTATATTTTACCATTGCGAAATCCTATATACAGTACAGGAATTTACTAAAGAAAAACCTACTTAATATATGCCACAGGAATGTAGAAAGCCATACGATGTGACCTGTTCTCCTGTTACCGAATTAAACCGAATACAGAAACGTATTTCTGTTACCTGTGACATACCCTGCTGCCTGTGGGGGCATGTTAAAAATAGTGCAGCCTAATTAAAGCTGTTAGCAAGGAGAATGAAACCATGGAGCATGTAAAAGAAGCTAAGATAACCATACCTATTACCGATATGAGTTGTGCCGCCTGTGCCAGCAAAATTGAGCGGGCGTTACAGAAGGCACCAGGGGTCAACATCGCCACTGTAAACCTAGCTACCGGCAAGGCAGCGGTGGTGTTTAACCCAGCCCAAACCGGACGAGAACAATTGGTGACAGTAATTAAAAACACAGGGTATCAGGTTAAGGAGGAGGCACAAACCCAGAAAACAACCCTGAATCTCAAGGATATGAATTGTGCCGCCTGTGCCCAAAAGATTGAAAAAGCCCTCCGGAATACCTCCGGGGTGGTGGAAGCGACGGTAAACTTTGCTGCCGGCAAAGCCTATATTACCCACGACCCCGGGGTAATTCAAGCCGATGCCTTGGTGCAGGTGGTGGTCACAGCCGGTTACCGGGCTGACCTGGAACAGGAGGGGGCAGGCGAACTGGATGACGATCTGGCACATTTACAGGCTGCTGCTGTTAAAATGTGGTGGGCTTGGGGGTTTTACCATTCCCATCATGTTGTGGATGCTGCCAGGAATGTTCATGCATGAAATTGCCCACAGCTGGCCTAACCCCATAATCCACAATCTGGGTATGATCCTCCTGGCTGCTCCGGTGCTGTTTTGGAGTGGGCGCAAAACATATGACTCTGCGTGGCGAGCTGTTTCCCACGGTAGTCCCAATATGGATGTTCTCATTGCCATGGGTACTCTGGCCGCCTTTGCCACCGGCCCTGCTTGGTTCTTTACCACCATTGAAAATTATGCCGGGGTAGCAGCCATGATCATGGCCTTCCATTTAACCGGCCGTTACATCGAAAATAAAGCCAAGGGACGAGCCTCCCAAGCCATAAAAAAACTCTTGCAGTTGGAGGCAAAAACAGCAACTATTTTGGTAAACGGTATAGAACAGGAAGTGCCCCTTGCCCAGGTACAAGTAGGAGACATCATGGTCGTCCGGCCAGGGGAAAAGATTCCTACCGACGGGAAAATTATCCATGGTGTCAGCTCAGTGGATGAGTCCATGGCCACCGGAGAATCAATGCCGGTCCGCAAGGAATCAGGCGCGGAAGTCATCGGAGCCACCATCAACCAAGAAGGTCTCCTTCTAGTTGAAGCCACCAAGGTGGGTAAGGATACCTTCCTAGCCCAGGTAATTAAAATGGTGGAAGAGGCCCAGGGAACCAAGGTGCCCATCCAAGAGCTTGCCGACCGGATCACATCCTACTTTGTTCCCACAGTCTTAGTTGTCGCCGGCTTAACCTTTCTTGCCTGGCTGATTTTCCCTGAACCGCTGCGATCCATTGGCCTTCTGGCCAGTCCTTACCTTCCTTGGGTTACTCCCAATATGGGCAATCTCACCTTGGCCATTTATGCCACAGTAGCTGTACTGGTCATCGCTTGCCCCTGTGCCTTGGGGTTGGCTACACCTACTGCCCTCATGGTAGGCAGTGGCATCGGAGCGGAAAACGGTATTTTGATTCGCAAAGGGGAGGCTATCCAGACCATGGGCGAGCTAGATATCATCGCCTTTGATAAAACAGGTACTATTACCAAGGGCCAACCTGAAGTCACCGATGTCATCCCTGTGGATGGAGTATCGAAGCAAGAAGTGTTGGCTCTGGCAGCCAGCGTAGAGGCAGGTTCTGAACACCCCCTGGGTAAGGCCATTGTGGCAAGGGCTAAGGCATCGGCTTTCCCTCTTAAGAGCTTTACCGATTTTTCCGCAGTTACCGGCCGGGGCGTCAAGGCAACTGTCAACCGGCAGCTGGTCTTGGTAGGCAGCAGGGCATTTCTCACTGAAAATGGAATAGACCCATCCCCCATTGAAAAACAGATGCAAGCTTTAGAGGAAGAAGGCAAGACAGCCATGCTGGCGGCCGCCGATAACCGGTTATTGGGAATCGTGGCAGTGGCTGATACACTGAAAGAGGGTTCGATAGCAGCCATTGCCCAGCTGGAAAAATTGGGCCTGGAAACTGTCATGATCACCGGTGATAACAAACGGACGGCTGCGGCCATTGCCAGACAGGTTGGAATTTCCCGCGTTTTGGCCGAAGTGCTCCCCGACGGTAAGGTAGAGGAAATCAAACGTCTCCAAAAGGGCGGGAAAAAAGTAGCCATGGTCGGTGATGGAATTAATGACGCTCCCGCCCTTACCCAAGCCCAGGTGGGAATAGCCATTGGCACCGGTACCGACATTGCCATCGAAGCAGCGGATATTACCCTGGTGCGGGGGAACTTGGGGGCAGTGGTTAGTGCTGTGAAACTTTCCCGCGCTACCTTCCGCAAAATCAAGGAAAATCTTTTTTGGGCCTTTTTCTACAATGCCATTGCCATCCCTTTAGCGATCTTGGGGCTCCTGCATCCGGTGATCTCAGAAATTGCCATGGCCACCAGTTCCTTAACTGTTGTAACTAATGCCAACCTGTTGCGGCGAGTGAATATTAACCCTGACTCCGGCAACTAGGCAATATATCTGGAAAATATCCAGTTGCCCCGATGAACCCCCCTAACCGCACACCCGGTAATGGGAAAAACAACTACTTTAATTTGCCCCTGGAAAGCTATCAAGTTAGCTACTGCTTTTCACCTAGCTATCAGAATCTAACTACAAAAGGCATATAAAGCAAACCCCAGCTCGCAAATTGGCTGGGGTTGTTTTTGGTGTTCCAGGGCTCCCCCGGAAGTAAAAATTTAGCTGGCAGCGGAAGCTTCTTTTTCCGCCTGCTTGGCACTCTCACTTTGTGTACCTGCACCGTAATCCGTACAATAAAAACCAGAACCCTTATAAAGCACTGCAACATTTCTGCTGATTAGGCGCCGGATTTCAGCCCCACAGGTAGGACATTTTTCTAAGGCCGGTGCAGAAATTGGTTGAAATTCTTCAAAAATTCCACATTGAGGGCACTTATATTCATAGGTTGGCAATCTTCCACACCTCCGAATTTAAAATTAGCCTACAAAAATACATATACTCTAAAAAACAATTTATGTCAAGCCATACTTATATTGAGCTATTTGCGTTGCCCGTTTCTTTTGTTAATGAACAATGGGTCTCACCGCAAGACAACAGCTAATTTTTTGTTTTTAACCGTTATCGATGATGAAAAGCATGATCATCCATAATTTGTCAGCAAAAAAGAATACATTGACCCCACCGTTCCATTACCTGCAAACTTGATTTTCGAACTGTTGAGGCTGCTTTTAGCCGCAGGCCACCAGGCTTCGGAGTTTTTCTTCTTGGTTTTCTTTAATTCGGCCCAGCGCCATGGCCAGCATAACGCAAAGCGCCAAGGAACACCGGAGCTTCATTTTCCTCTGCCCGCGGATGGTATGTACTTCGAAACCAAAGGAAACATCCAACCTACTGTTAACCCGCTCCACCGCCGGCCGCTTGTTATATTCTCTTTTCCATTTATAACTGGCGCGGTCGATGGGGGTAAAGATCCGACGGTCTTCCGACATGGCAACACGAATCCCCTGTGCTACCGGGCATTCTTCTTGCCCTTTACATTTAATCCCGTACCGCCTAGCCGGACAGAGCTTCTTCAACGTTCCGCGGTCCTTCTCAAAACCGCCGCCTGGCATTTCACGGCAGGCCCCGGTTACCGGGCAGTAGCAAAACACGTTGCCTTTGTAGTTGTAGACTACGTTCTTTTTATCGGCAAGCAGACGCGTTTTGTCCTCATCTTTCCAAGTATTACGGATGTCAATGACCGGTTTGATCCTGTAATCGTCCCAGCAGGCCACTATTAATTTGGTGTCATCGTAGGCTTTGTCGGCAGCCAGGGTCTCTGCTTTTTCCATGATTTCCGGCTGGTTTTCCGCCAGTTGCTTTAACATACGGCGCCCTTCAATGACGTCAGATTCTGCCGCTTTGGTTACTGAATAACCCACAGGTAACTCGTAGGTTGCGTCGACTACTAAATGAAGCTTGTAGCCAAACCATTTGACGATTTTTACCCACGCACTGCCGTCTTTACGTACCCCACGATATTCTTTCTTTGCATATTCCGCATCTATATCCCGACGACCGTCAGCAGTTTTCTTTTTATTCTTGTGTTTGGCGAAAGACGGGATAGCTTTGCTGTCTATTGCCAGGTGCTTCCCGAAATTCTGCAGTATTTCCGTAAGCTCTTTTACCAACCGATTAAAGAGCCCGTCAATCATGGTTTCGTGGGCTATCAATGTTTTTAAAAACCGGGTGTAAACCCATGGCGGCGGTACTTGATCATCAAACCCGCACAGTTCCCGTAATTGCCCGTTGCGCGACAACTCCCGCCGAAGCTCTTCTATACTGCGGTGTTGGAATACTATTCCTGCCAAAATGGAATTCCATACGGCGCGTACCGGATAATCGTCCCGGCCTTGTCCCCGCTTTTTTTCTAATGTCCTAACCAGATCTTCATCCGGCATATAGTCCAATACCAATTGCAGCCGTTTTAAATCGCCAAGAGGTTGAATTTCCGTCCACGCAAACAACTTTTTTTGTGGTATAATAGCCATGAGGATGACCTCCTTTACGTTTGTTTTTGGATAATTCAAACGTTCTTCATTTATGGAGGCTCATCCTCTTTTTTATGGGGTGAATTTTTCGATTTTATCCGTTATCTGCTCTGCATTCCCCTGTTTTTTGGCCTTTTCTTGGGGTAAAGTTTTTTTATCACGTCTTTCTATCCCTTATTTCATCGGCCTTTCTGGACAACGCAAATAGCTCATATTAGCTAGTCTGTTCTCCTCTCTATTACCATGCTTTATTTGCCATTAAAGAGCTCTTGTCAAGAAAAAGACGAAAAATGACCAGCAGAAGATATTTGAGTCTTTATTTGATGGCATATGCACACCTATGAATCTTCCCCCCAAAATATCCAATAAGTGAAAAACTTTCTGGCAATTATTCAATTTCTCGATATGAAAAAGCTCCACTTATAATAAACAGATTTCAACTGTTATTATAAGTGGAGCACATCATTATTATTGAGAGGCGCAATCTCACGGTTCAAGACCTATGGGGATAACCATTGGGATACTTGATTACCATACCCTCCCAATTTCGAATTAAAACATAATCTTTGCCCATTGAAACTAAATAATTAGGTACAATGGGAGTTTTTCCATGTCCTTCAGGAGCATTAATAATATACCAAGGTATAGCTAAACCAGAGGTATATCCTCTAAGATGTTCCATAATTTCCACGCCTTCTTGTACAGTAGTTACAAAGTGAGTTGTGCCCTTGACTGACTTGGCATGGAAAATATAATAGGGGCGAACATGGATCTTAAGTAATTCGTGATTGAGCTTTTTCATTACATGGGGATCATTATTAACCCCTTTTAACAATACTGCCTGATTACCTAGCCCAATTCCCGCTTTAGCTAATCTCCGGCAAGCTACTAGCGTCTCAGGAGTAACTTCTTTAGGATGATTGAACTGAACATTTATATAGATAGGATGATGCTTTTCTAACATATCACATAACTCTTGGGTAATTCTTTGGGGCATCGTAACCGGAAGCCGCGAACCAATACGTTTCATTTCAATATGTTCCATAGCATCAAGTTCAGAAAGAACCCAATCAAGGGTCTCATCGGATAGAGTTAACGGATCCCCACCGGTAATCAATACATCTCGTATTTCTGGATTAGCCCTAATGTATTCCAGGGCAGCTGTTAGTTCCTCTCTGCTGGCAGGATAGTCCACCTCACCAATATTACGACGCCTCTGACAGTGGCGGCAAAACATGGCACACTGATTAGTTACATTTATTATCAGCCGGTCAGCATATCGCCGCGTAATACGGGGAGCAGGCGATGTGAATTCCTCAGCCATGGGATCTGCGCTCCCATACGGATCATCAATCTCATGCTTACTGGGCACTGCCTGCATACGGATCGGGCAACTGGGGTCATTCTCATCCATTAAGCTTGCAAAGTAAGGAGAAATAGCCCAACGATACACAGTTCCCACCTGCTCAACAGCTGCCTTCTCTTCAACAGAAAGATTAATAATTTTACAGAGAACCTCTACATCTGTAATCCGATTAGCAAGCTGCCAGTTCCAATCGTTCCACTCCTCTTCAGTGGCATTGAAGAGCTTTTTCATCTTTTCCTTTCTTTCCGCAAACTTATCTGCCAACTTAAAGCCAGTTTCGATTTTTTCCCGTGCATCTAAATAAGGTTTAATCTTCTCTTTTAACTTCTCAGCCCTAGCCAAAGCAATTTCTTGTTTTTTGACTTCGTCCATTAACAACACACCTCCGATTTAATCCAGCATTCTTTCCTTACCAAATCACCTTTCGATAGGCTCTTGCCACACTCTCTCCGAACCATGATAAAAGATCTTGTATCTATCCCAAATCTCTTCCAAACATTGCAAAGAATCCATAATGTTCTCCCGTTCCCGTATACCTACCGTCACTGCCAGAGCGGTAATTACACTTAAAGGGGAAGCAAAAGCCTCAATAAAAGAGTTTAGATCACTTTTTGCTGTCAGGGTCAGATCTGCTATTTCTGCCAAAGGGGAAATAACACTGTCAGTAATGGCTACAGTCTTGGCACCACATCGAGCGGCATATTCAAAACCTTCCACCGATTGGCGCGTATAGCGTGGGAAACTTATCCCTATTACTAGATCATTAGGTTGTAATATGGCAAGCTGTTCAAAAATACTTGTAACCCCTGTAGGAACAGCCTTAACCCTTTTCCCAATAAGTTCCAAATACATTGCTAGAAACAAAGCCAAACAATGGGCACTACGATTGCCAATAATGAAAATCGTAGATGCTTTTCTAATTTCTTCTACAACCTGCTCAAAGATTTCTGATGAAATTTCTTGTCGAGTGCGCCTCAAATTTTCTATATCATTATCTAAAACTTGATAAAGCAACGAATTTTCTTGTAAATTCCCAGACGATTTGAGACGATTGACAGTAGTAAGTTCTTCCTTGAGCAACTCTTGTAACTCAAGTTGCATATAAGGATAACCTTGATAACCAAGACGTATTGCAAGGCGAACAACTGTTGACTCACTTACACCAACCATGGCTCCTAGCCGACCGGCGCTAAGAAAGGCAGCCTTTTCATAATTTTCCAGAATGTACTGAGCGACATTTTTTTGCCCATCGCTTAAATCCGGATATCTGGACTTAATCCGTTCGCGAAAATTTTGAAAAGTAGACAATATATTCCCTCCTTCATGCATTTCCTGCATCATTCATTTTTATTTGGCG
This sequence comes from bacterium, assembly GCA_050951765.1. GTDB lineage: Bacteria > Bacillota > DTU030 > DTU030 > JBMNJR01 > JBMNJR01. The sequence continues at coordinate 61,926 of JBMNJR010000011.1, forward strand.
CATGATATCCTGCAAATATCCATTAATAAATAATATTATATATAATGCAAAAAATTCCTGCTACCTATTTGTTTTTTTTCCATAAAAAATACGGCTGTTATTGAATCAGCCGTATTTTTCGAAATAGTTATTGATTTTATTCCAAGCGCACAGCAGTGCCATAAGCCATCAGCTCTGCAGCGGTAGACATCACTTGGGATGTAGTAAAACGAATATTTACCACAGCATCGGCACCTAGTTGTTCGGCTTCTTTCACCATCCGCCGCAATGCCTCTTGACGTGCTTCATCCAACATCTCCGTATACTCTTTAATCTCGCCACCCACCAGTGTTCGCAACCCGGCAACAATATCTTTGCCTATATGCTTTGCCCTGATGGTACTTCCCCACACTAAACCTAAAGATCCAATGATCCGGTATCCCGGTACCTCTGCCGTATTAACTAAGATCATCTTCCTTTGCCTCCTTCTTAATATCCCTTGCCCTTTCCCGTAGTAATGATAACAAGACAAAAAGAAGTCCTATTGCTAATGCTGTCAAACTAAACCTAATCCAAAGCGGGATTGTGGCAGTTAATATGATTTGATAAAAACAATAACAGAGCAAGGCGATAATAGCAGCCAGGATCAAAAAAACGCCGACTACTTTCAACACAGTCCCTCCTTACTTTGAGCGGTCTCATCCTATAATATGTAACTTATCCCATTTTTAAACTTCTAGTATATAATCCATTGACAAATCTCGGTTTAAGATCAAAGCATTAAAAGTATTTACCATCTAGTCAAGTATTTTTTGCACTATTTGGCAAGAATACTAAGAGAAACTACCGGGAGGTGAAAAAAATGGCATATGTCTGTAGAGAGTGTAAACGTTCCTCAAATTTACCTGATAATTGTCATGGCCAATCAATGGTTCTAGAAGGTAGCTATGTCTGTGATAATTGTGGTAATGTATCCCAAACACCGGGGAGTTGTTGTAACCAAGAAATGCGACGGGTCTAACTATTTCTTAAGAACCGGTTCAAGCGAACCGGTTCACTTTTTTATTTTTATGAAAAAAGGCCCCTTTAAGGGACCGCAAGCTAACGCCTTCTATTGCCAAGCATACCTGATAGAAGTAATAACCGTACCAGATGCATAATTGCCACCAAGGTGGCCGCAACATAAGTAAGAGCTGCTGCGCTAAGCACCTGTTTTGCGCCGTTAACTTCGCTCCTGCTAAGATAAGCGCCCTGTTCCAACATCGCCAATGCCCTACTGCTGGCATTAAATTCTACTGGTAATGTTACAATCTGAAACAATACCGCTCCAGCAAAGAGAATAATCCCCAACTGAAGTAAAAATTCATTACGCAAAAAGAAAAATCCTAAAAGAGCTAGGGGTAATCCTAACTGTGACCCAATGTTTGCTATGGGTACTAGACTATGGCGAATATTCAGGGGTAGATATTGGGTAGCATGTTGCATAGCATGGCCGGTTTCATGGGCAGCCACACCCAAAGCAGCTAAAGAACGTCCGTTATAAACCTGCTGAGACAAGCGTACCGCTTGTTTCCGTGGATCATAATGATCACTTAAGTGACCTGCCACCATCTCCACCCGGACACCATCTAACCCTTCCCGCCGCAGCAATTGCTGCGCCACCTCAGCACCGGTTAAGCCACTGGTTGCATAAACATGCAAATAGCGTTGAAATGTACTCTGCACCTTTGCCTGGGCATACATTGCCAAGATAATTGCCGGAAAGACAATAATCATCGTGGCATCATAAAAAGGAAAAAACATTCTTTTCTCCTCCTTGTATAATGTATTTAGGTTATTTATTAGGAAAACCTATAAACCTATTCTTTACATCTTCTATCTGTCAGGAGATAATTGTCTTATTAGATTGAGAGAATTATCGTTGCCTCCTTGAGCTTTTATGCTCGTACTTGAAAGACTGATACCTCTCTCTAATAAGCAGTTCGCGTATGAGTTGGATGTTGGTTGCCAGTTTGGCTTCTCTCCGTATTTAACACAAGGTAGTGACGCTTATTAGATGAGTGGACTCCCAATCTAAAATAATTTGTTTGAGGTGTATTTATGTTTTTTGTTGGTATTGATATTGGAAAAAATAATCATGTAGCTTCTATGATGGATGACAGTGGGAAAATAATTTTTAAGGCTTTTTCTTTTTCAAACACTTCTGATGGTGCAGACGCTCTCTTATCTAAGCTTTCCTCTTATTCTTCCAACACTGCCGATTTTGAGATTGGCATGGAAGCTACTGGCCATTATTGGCTTTCTGTTTACTCATTTCTCTATGGTAAAGGTTTCCTGATTCATGTTATTAACCCCATACAGACCGATGGCTGGCGCAAAGGTGTTGAGATTAGAAAACGCAAGAACGACATCATTGATTCTATCCTCATTGCTGATTTAATCCGCTACGGACAGTTTGTGGAAACCCGCCTTTCTGACGAGGATATTTTTTCCCTCCGTAACTTGACCCGTTTCCGTTCCTATCTGGTGGAGTCTATCAGTGATTTAAAGCGCAAGGTGGTCTGTGTCCTTGATCAGGTGTTTCCTGAATATCAATACATATTTTCAAACATTTTTGGTAAGACCTCAAAGGAGATTCTATGCCAGTTTTCTTCACCAATTGATTTTGAATCCGTTTCAGCAGATGCTTTGGCACAACTGCTTACACAGCTAAGTCGCCAAAAGGTTGGTGCTGAAAAAGCAAAGCAACTTAAATCTGCTGCTTCTAATTCTTTTGGCATCACCTTTGCCAAAGACAGTTTTTCCTTTCAACTAAGGGCTTTAATTGAGCAGATTTCTTTTATTGAACAGCAAGTAAAGGATACAGAACGCGAAATCAACCGTCTGATGGAGAAACTAGGCTCTCCCATAACAACCATAACTGGTATTGGAAACGTCACTGGCGCTACGATTATCGGTGAAATCGGTGACATATCTAAGTTTAACAGCCCCAGAAAACTGGTAGCATTTGCAGGTATTGATGCTTCAGTTAGTAAATCCGGTGAATACGAATCTACACATAATGTTATGAGCAAACGCGGTTCACCATATTTACGTAAAGCCATTTTTCAGGCTGCCTTGATTGCTTCTTTTAAAGACCCTGTATTAAGCGCTTTCTATCAAAAAAAGCGGGCAGAAGGTAAACATCATCTTACCTGTGTTGGTGCAGTTTCTAGAAAAATGTGTAATATCATTTATGCTGTCCTAAAGAATAACCAACCTTATGTGCCCAAAGCTTAATTCCATGTAATTATATATTGTTTCAGGTTTGTAATAATACAAGCCTTTTTGTGATGCCTGTTTTTAGTTGGATCTCATTTATAGTTTTTTTACATATTTTATTTGACTTTTAATAGTTGGTCTTTCTTTATCAGAATACACAATTTATTATCCCTTGTCAACTACCCCGGAGGGGTATATTAACACTTATTTATTAAGGGTTTAGTTTCCATTCTCTGGGGTAACTTAAAGATAAGGAGGGAACAAAAATGCAGCAGGATCGCCGGAGTTTATTCGCCAAAAAACTTGACTACTATTCAGTATACCTTTGCCTCTTTTTATTCCTTTTTTTCCTGCTCACAAAATATTTCTCGTTCTTAGTAAGCAGCCTCTGCGCACTGATCTTTACTTATGGCTTGCATCGCTACCTCCACGGACGTCAACGGCAGAGACTTTCACAACTTACTCAATATCACCGTAAACAAAAATGGCGGGCAGATACAAAAAAAATGTTAGCTTCAATGCAAGGAACAGATTTTGCCAGCTGGGTTGCTCCTTATTTGGTTGATTTAGGCCTTACTCAATTGGCCTGCCCTTTAGAGCAAACAAAAATACAACTCAGCGCCCAATTAGGTAATGAGCCGATTACAGTTTGCTGTTTAAGTCTTCCCAATCCAATCACTAAATCAATATTAGAAAAACTTATAACTCCTCTCCCGGAGTTGAAAAAAGAAAAAATCCTCATTATCACCCAGGGCTCCTTTACCTTGGAAGCGTATAAATGGGCTAAATCTAAACAAAAGCAGTTAAAACTCTTAGATGGGGAACGACTATTGGATATTGCCTGGGAGCAAGAAGCAGCAAAAAAGGAGCAGGATAACAGCCAACTGGCGAAACCTTCTACTCTCCCTGAGCTCTTACAACAAACCCGTCGACGCTTGTATTTTGGGGTACAATCTTTTTTCTATCTTTCCCTCTGGTACTGGCATATGGAGGGTGCAATACGCCACTATTATTTAGCATCGATCTTAATAATCACCGGTTTGCTATGTCATCTTTATCTGCTCTTGACCCGTTATCGTTCCTTAGCGGCTCCCAATTGGCACAATTGGCTCCCACCGCAGCCAAAAGATGATTGACAAGTTAAATTATAGTACTCACCGCTAGTTTCTCCGGCTCTAATTAATACTATACCGGTTTCATTCCCCTCCCAACTATTGAACATTATTGCCAAAACTGGGCAACCAAAGTTGATATCGATTACTACCTCCTCACAACAGGATTTTTATTATACCCGACAAATGATGCACAAACAAATTTTCCGACAACAGCACCTCAAATACCCACCATAACTTAAACAAACAACACCCGGTGCAATAATGCACCGGGTGATCAGCTTAAAACCAGTCGCCCAAAAGCAGAAGGATCAGGATTAAAAACACTACAAAGCTACGACTATTACCTAAACCGCCGCCAAAGCCGCTTTCTTCAACCATTTAAGCACCCCTCCTTACATTATTCTTAATCACAACATATGCATATATCCTTCTAGAGGTGAAAGGGCGGAAACAAGAAAAAAGGCCCCGGTTTTTACCGGAGCCGGAAACGCTAAAAAACTCTGGTGCCAGGTTTCTGGTTCAATTGGTTAAACCTTTGTTGATTATATTGCTGCCAATTATTGTTCTTTCCATATTGTTGGCCGGAAATTTGTTGTTGAATATATTCTTTACCTGCTAGTTCTTGTTGATTGGTCTGCTGCCCATATTGCTGGGTAGAAAAGGACTGCCCTATCTTAGGACCGCTAAATTGCTGTTGATTATAGCCATATTGGCTATAGCCGTATTGTTGCCCTATTTGTTGCCCATATTGTTGATTTAGATATGGTTGACCTACCTTCTGGTTACCAAATTGTTGCTGGCCATAACCATACTGTTGATTGGAAAAGGGTTGGCCTATCTTCTGACCAGCAAATTGTTGTTGCCCATAATCATACTGGTTCATTTGTTGACCGTATTGACCGCCACTAAATTGTTGTTGATTTTGATTATATTGCTGCCCATACTGTTGTCCGCCATATAGTTGTTGCCCACCCTGTTGCATTTGCAGACTATTGCCCAATTGTTGAACTGTATTGGTCAACTGGTTGATTTGCTGGTTTGCCTGGCTGGATATTTGTTCGATTTGCTGTAACTGCTGCACCGCCCTACCCTCAGCTTGCGCAATTGACTGCAACTGATAATTTCCTTGGGCTTGCTGCTGTAATTGCTGTTGATTCTGCCATTCTTGCTGCTGTAACTGATTGGTAATTTGGCTGATGGTATTCAACTGCTGCCGCAACTGTTGTAATTGTTGTTGCATTTGCTGAATCTGATGCAAGTCATTTCACCTCCTCCATAAAATTTGTTCATCCTCAACTTAGTTTTTGCTGCTGATGGGCAAACTATCCTTAATTCTATTAAATCCCAAATTTTTCCCATGTAAAAAGGATTAAACAAATTGATCGTGGAATTTATTAAAAATTATTCCAGAAAGAAAGGTGAACAACCATGGATAAGTATATAAAAAATTATTTGCTAAACTTGCACAGGGAATCTTATGTCAACGACCCGGAACCATTATTACGGGAACAAGGGATTGACCGCCAACAGGTAATTGACTGTTCCTTAGGCATAAACCCTTTCGGTAACTCACCTTCCCTAGCTGATATAAACAATATAATAACTCCCGCCATTCTGAGAGAGTATCCGGAACCAAATGCTGCTAACTTGGTGCAAGAGCTTTGCCAAACATGGCAGGAAATTGCTTCGCTGACGCCGGGCAATATTGTTATTGGCAGTGGCTCCATGGGAATCCTGGAAAAAATAAATAAACTTACCTTGGAACGGGGACGTAGGGTATTAGGTTATTGCCCGCAATTCACCGAATATATTACTGAAGTTAAAGTGAGCGGTGCAACTTATGAAGGCATAACCCTTTCACCGGAAACAGATTTTGCTTTCTCAACGGAACAATTAATATCCCAGTTAAACTCTAACTATACATTGGTTTATCTTGACAACCCCAATAATCCCACCGGTCAAATCATCCCCCTCAATGAAATAGAAGTCATCGTCCGTGCGGCTAAGGAAAAACAGGTTATGGTAATAATTGACGAAGCCTATGGTGACTTCATGGACCGGCAAAACTCGGCAATTGCGCTGGTAAACCAGTATGACAATATTGTGGTCACCCGTTCCTTTTCCAAAGGCTTTGGCTTAGCCGGATTACGAGTCGGCTATGGCATAATGAATTTATCCCTATCTGAATATTATTGTAAAGTAAACTTACCCTTTCCAATAAGTACTCCGGCTGAACATTTAGCTATCTCTGCCGTCAAGGATCAGCAATTTCTTCAAACCTGTCGCACAGCAATTGCCCGTGAAAAAAACAAACTGATGAAAGCATGCCACAAGCTAGGCCTTCATATAGCCAAAACCGATTTAACGACACCAATCATGACATTGGGCTTACCAGAGCAAGAAATTAACCTCTATACAGAATTGCTCCGTGTAGGTATTATCACAGAATCTGGCCTTTGCTTTCCTAATTTGGGACAAAACTACGTTCGCCTGCGGGTACCAAAGGATACTACGCCAATAATTGAACGAATCAAGCATATAAGCACAAAATAGAAAAGAGGGATGTCCTTCTTTGCATTTCCTTGCTATTGTACTTATAGAGACCTAACCCTGCAATTTTAACCTTAAATTCTGCTTCCAGTTCTGCGGAGGTTGCAGGTACCGGCACAACCAAACTATTATCACGTCCCGATAATAACGGAGACACTACTTACCAACGAAAGATTATGATACCATAGCTATATGATAGCGATTTTAAAAAAGATAAAAATCCAAAATGAGGTGTGTTAAATTTAAATGGAAAAATTCCAGCTTATTGCCACTGCAACTTTTGGTTTAGAAGCAATAGTAGCCCGCGAAGTACGGGACCTGGGCTACCATGACGTTAAGGTGGAAAACGGCAAAGTCACATTCTCCGCTGATGAAGCAGGTATCTGTCGGGCTAATATCTGGCTCCGTAGCGCTGACCGAGTACTGATCAAGATTGGAGAATTTCCTGCTTTGTCCTTTGATGAACTTTTTGAAAGAACCAAAGCCTTGCCCTGGACCCGATGGCTGCCGGAGGATGCAAATTTCCCCGTTAGCGGAAAATCAATTAAGTCTAAGTTGTTTAGTGTACCCGATTGTCAGGCGATCGTAAAGAAAGCCATTGTAGAAAAAATGAAGCAACAATACCGAAGGCAAAGGTTTGCCGAGACCGGTTCCCGCTATGCTATTGAAATTGCCCTGCTTAAAGATAATGCTACCGTAACCATCGATTCTAGCGGCCAGGGTTTACACAAGCGGGGTTACCGCAAGCTGACCAGTAACGCTCCTCTCAAAGAAACACTGGCAGCGGCCATGGTTAATCTCACTAATTGGAAACCGGATCAATTGTTAATCGACCCTTTTTGTGGTTCCGGCACTATCCCCATTGAAGCCGCTCTAATAGCCCTCAATATCGCGCCCGGACTTTACAGGAAATTTAGTGCCGAAAGTTGGCCCAATATACCTTCTACCCTCTGGAAAAGAGCACGGGAAGAAGCAAGAGACCTCATCCGCCATAACCTAACCTTAAAAATCAGGGGAACCGATTTAGATAACGAAGTCTTAAAGATGGCCCGCTATCATGCCCGCAGCGCCGGAGTAGAAGGGCATATCCATTGGCAGCAACAGCCGGTGTCCCAGTTGCAAACTAGGCAAAAATACGGTTTTTTGATCACCAATCCCCCATATGGAGAACGCTTGGAAGACCGCAAAAGCGTAGAACGCCTTTATCGGCAATTGGGACAGGTATGTAATAAATTAGATACCTGGTCGTTCTACTTCCTAACCAGTCATCCTGATTTTGAAAAACTGTTCGGACGTATTGCCAGTAAGAAAAGAAAACTATATAACGGCAGGATTCAATGCAATTACTACCAATTTTTTGGCCCAAGACCGCCGCGCAGTGCAGGAAAACAGGATAACTCTGAATTATAATATTTTACACTGTTATTAATAATATTATTGCTATTTTTTAGGCTGGTACGACTACATATATAAATTTACCAACCCTGTCCATTGTTCATCGGATTTGCACCGGAGGTGAAAAATACGGCACCCCGCCCTGGGGCTTGCGAAAAGCCCGCGAAATCAGGGCTGCCCATTTCGAAGTAGTTCAAAAAGCGAAGGAATTAGGGGTGAAAATAGCGGGAGGAACCGACTTTTCCGGGCCGCCGCTAATCCCCCACGGCGATAATGCCCTGGAATTTGAGATGTTTGTTAAGGTTGGTTTTACACCATTGGAAGCTATTATGGCAGGTACCAAGGGCAGTGCCCAAGCTATGTATATGGAGAATGAAATTGGCACCTTGGAAAAAGGAAAGTTTGCCGACTTAATATTTGTTGCCGGTGACCCGCTCACTGACATTACCTGTTTATAAGATAATAATAATATAAAATTAGTCATGAAAGGCGGCACGATCGAAAAACAGATACCTTAGACTAAAAATAGGCACCTGGGGGAGGATTCACAAACCTTGTCCCCAGGTACCTAATTTATTTTATTAGAGACTGTTTACAGCTTGTTCAATTCGCTGCAACGCCTCTTCCACCATCGACCGGGGGCAGGCAATATTTAACCTGAGAAAACCTTCACCGCCAACGCCAAAGGCCATACCGTCATTCATTGCCACCCGTGCCTTCTGTACCATAAATTGCTGTAACTGGCCGTGGGGTAAGCCTAATTCCCGGCAATCTAGCCACACTAAATATGTTCCTTCCGGTCTATTGGCTTTAATCTTGGGAATTCTTTCGGCGAAATAACGCAAAACAAAATCTAGATTGCCTTGCAAGTATTCCATGAGCTGGTCTAACCATTCAGCACCGTGACTGTATGCAGCTTCTGCCGCAACCATCCCGAAAATATTATTTCTTTTCATATGCAGATCAGCCAATATCTGTTGATAAAGGGCATAAAGTTTACTATTAGGTATAATAGCAACCGCTGTCTGTAACCCCGCTAAATTAAAAGTTTTGCTGGGAGCAACAAAGGTAACCGAGTTTTGGGCAAACTCCTCCGAAATCGAAGCAAAAGGTATATGCTTATGGCCGCTATAAATAAGATCACAATGAATTTCGTCAGCAAGAACAAGCACATCATTGGCGAGACACAATTCCCCCGCCCTAATCAGTTCTTCCTTTGTCCACACCCTCCCTACCGGATTATGGGGGCTGCAGAGAAGGAATATTTTAACTCGCGGCTCTTGCAGTGCCCTTTCTAAATTTTCATAATCCATCACATACCGCCCGTTTTCCAACTTCAGCGGGTTATTTACTAAATGGCAACCATTATTGTCAATAATTTCGTAAAACGGTGGATATGCGGGAGATTGAAGCACTATTTTATCCCCAGGGCGGGTTAATGCTGCTACTAATAAATTCAACGGCGGAATAACCCCGGGAGCGTGGGCAATCCATTCCCTGGCAATTTTGAAGCCATGCCTTTTTTCCATCCAATTGGCAAAAGCAACATAATAAGATTCAGGCCTTGATGTATACCCATAAATACCATGTTCAGCCCTTTTTATCAGAGCTTCCACAACAGGTACAGGCACCGGCAAATCCATATCGGCGATCCACATGGGAAGAACATCTTTACTGCCAAAAACCTCTTCCACATCGCACCATTTAGAGGCATAAGTACTACTACGATCAATCACCTGATCAAAGTCATACTTCATTCTTTCATCCTCCCTTTTTGTGTGTAGAAAATTTTCCCCTTACATACATATTTCCCTCTTCCACTCCCTTTCCCTGCCATAACAAGCAAAAATATCCAGCCGGTATGAACGTGAACTGAACAACAAAATAGAGAGCTACACCCTGTGCAACCCTCTATTTACGATTTCCACAAACTATTATATATCTTTCTTTCGCATCCGCAATGACTTGGGAGTAATTTCAACCAACTCGTCATCAGCAATGAATTCTAGACATTGTTCTAAACTCATTACCCGCGGCGGGGTGATTTTGCCGGAAATCTCTGCAGTTGAACTGCGTATGTTGGTCAAATGTTTCTTTTTGCACACATTGATCACCAAATCTCCAGGGCGCGAGTTCTCACCTACGATCATGCCTTTATATACTTTCGTCCCTACCCCGATAAATAAATCTCCCCGTTCCTGGGCATTCTCCAGGCCATAAGCAGTTGCTTCACCGGTTTCAAAAGCTACTAATGACCCTCTTTGACGGGTGCTAATTTCCCCTCGATAAGGGGCATAGTGGTGAAAGGAATGATACATAAGGCCTACACCTTTGGTATCTGTTAAAAATTCCGAACGGAAACCAAAGAGTCCCCGGGTGGGGATAAAAAATTCCAACCGTACTTGTCCCTCTTCTTCTTTATGCCACATATTAACAAATTCACTTTTACGGGAACCTAATTTTTCCATGACAATTCCTACATAATTCTCTGGCACCTCGATCACCAACTCTTCAATGGGCTCACACTTCACCTCATCTATTACCCGCTCAATGACCTGTGGCCGGGAAACCTCAAATTCATATCCCTCCCGCCGCATAGTTTCCATCAATATCGAAAGATGCAGCTCCCCGCGACCGGAAACTAAGAATGCATCCGGTGAATCAGTCTGTTCCACCCGTAAACTGACATCGGATTCCCGTTCACGGGATAATCTTTCCCGCAATTTTCGCGAGGTAACATATTCACCTTCCTGTCCGGCAAAAGCACTTTTGTTGACTTGAATGGTCACTGCCACAGTAGGCTCATCGATTCTAACAAATTCCAATGCCTCCGGCTGTTCCGGATCTGCTATGGTATTGCCTACATTAATACCTTCTAGCCCGGCAACTACCACTATTTCCCCGGCAGCCGCCTCATCAACCGCCACTTTTTTTAAGCCCTCAAAAACATAGATACCTGAAACCCTTTGCTGCCCCTCAACTCCCGCAGCACCAATTATGGCCACATCTTGTTTCAAACGGAGTTGGCCGCGCTGAATACGGCCCACAGCCTGCCTCCCTAAATAGGGATCGTAGTCAATCATTGTCACTCCCAACTGCAGCGGAGCATCCGGATCCCCTCCCGGAGCCGGGATTTTTTTCCGAATCATTTCAAAGAGGGGTTCTAAGTTTGTTCCAGGAGTATTGGCATCTAAAGAAGCCGTTCCCTCCCGTGCTATAGTATATACCACCGAAAAGTCCAGTTGTTCATCACTGGCATCTAATTCGATAAATAACTCCAGTATTTCGTCCAAGACCGCTTCCGGTCTAGCATTAGGCCGATCCATCTTGTTGATCACAACTATGGGTACCAAACCTGCATCCAATGCCTTTTGCAGTACAAAGCGAGTTTGTGGCATTGGCCCTTCAAAGGCATCTACCAACAATAGTACACCGTCTACCATTTGAACAATCCGCTCTACCTCGCCCCCAAAATCGGCATGGCCGGGTGTATCAACAATATTAAACTTATAACCTTGGTAATAAATAGCCGTATTCTTAGACATGATAGTGATCCCGCGTTCCCGTTCTAAATCATTCCGATCTAATATCCGCTCTTCCACGATCTGCTTTGCATGAAAAATACCGCTTTGTTTCAACATTCCGTCTACCAGAGTAGTCTTTCCATGGTCAACGTGGGCGATAATAGCTAGATTACGAATTCGATCCTGCTTCATTTTTGACCCCTTTCCGTATCTTTTCCAATAACTTTAGCTATATTTATCAGCATGCTTTTTCTCTATCAAAGTTCCTCTTCCTATTATACCCTTCTCAAATTCAGTTGACGAGAATTTTTTTCAAAATAGACCCATGCCGGTATACGCACCAGCAGAGGAATGAGAATTAATTGTCCATCATTTCTGGCTTCGTTCTCTGTTCTCCCCGCCAAGGGCCTGTCCAAAGCCGAAGGCGGCGGTACTAACGCTTCGGTTCCTTGTCCAGCGGGGTCGTTGACCCATGGGACCTCTATACTTCTAGCTGCCGGAAGTGATGTCTTTAGTGTACTGTATCCTCGTAGTGTACTAATGGGATGGGCTAGTCAGATTTTGCAAAGCCGGCGGCTGGGCATGGCCGCCCGACCTTTTATTGTAGTTATTCAGCCGAGGGCGGCCACGGTCGCCGGAGCCAGCGGCAAAATTAGGCTAGCCCCGGACAAAGCATTTTTAGAGTAGCGGGATTAATGTTCCTATCCCTTGTAACAAATATAAAAAGCCACCGCCGGTTGGCAAGTGACTTCAAAAATTAACTCCCGGCAGCGTCCTACTCTCCCAGGGCGAACCCAAGTACCATCGGCGCAGGAGGGCTTAACTGCCGTGTTCGGGATGGGAACGGGTGTGACCCCTCCGCTATTGCTACCGGGAATCATCATAATTTAGGAAATCTGTACCTTCAAAACTGAACAGTGTAGAGGTTTTGAGCATATTTAAGGTCAAGCCCTCGACCGATTAGTACCAGTCAGCTAAAGACATCTCTGCCCTTACACCCCTGGCCTATCTACCTTGTCTTCTGCAAGGGGTCTTAACCATTTTTATGGCGGGAAACCTCATCTTGAGGTGGACTTCGCGCTTAGATGCTTTCAGCGCTTATTCCTGCCGGACGTGGCTACCCAGCTATGCCCCTGGCGGGACAACTGGTACACCAGAGGTCCGTCCACCCCGGTCCTCTCGTACTAGGGGCAGCTCCTCTCAAGTTTCCTGCGCCCGTGGCGGATAGGGACCGAACTGTCTCACGACGTTCTGAACCCAGCTCACGTACCGCTTTAATGGGCGAACAGCCCAACCCTTGGAACCTGCTTCAGCTCCAGGATGCGATGAGCCGACATCGAGGTGCCAAACCTCCCCGTCGATGTGGACTCTTGGGGGAGATAAGCCTGTTATCCCCGGGGTAACTTTTATCCGTTGAGCGACGGCACTTCCACTCGCAACCGCCGGATCACTAAGCCCGACTTTCGTCCCTGCTCGAGCTGTACCTCTCGCAGTCAAGCTCCCTTCTGCCTTTATACTCTTCGGCGCGATTCCCAACCGCGCTGAGGAAACCTTGGGACGCCTCCGTTACTCTTTGGGAGGCGACCGCCCCAGTCAAACTGCCCACCTGACACTGTCCTCAAACCGGATTCACGGCTCAAAGTTAGAACCCCAGCACTAAAAGAGTGGTATCCCACCAGCGGCTCCACCAAGGCTTGCGCCCCGGCTTCTTTAGCCTCCCACCTATCCTGTACATTTAGTACCGAAATCCAATGCCAGGCTGCAGTAAAGCTCCACGGGGTCTTTCTGTCCAGCCACGGGTAACCTGCATCTTTACAGGTACTGCAATTTCACCGGGCCCCTCGTTGAGACAGCGCCCAAATCGTTACGCCTTTCGTGCGGGTCGGAACTTACCCGACAAGGAATTTCGCTACCTTAGGACCGTTATAGTTACGGCCGCCGTTTACTGGGGCTTCGGTTCGGAGCTCTCACCCCTCCCCTTAACCTTCCAGCACCGGGCAGGCGTCAGCCACTATACGTCGAATTTCTTCTTAGCAGTGACCTGTGTTTTTGCTAAACAGTCGCTTGGGCCAATTCTCTGCGGCCACCTCAGGCTCTAAGTGTAATACCCTTCACCCTACTCGTGGCTCCCCTTATCCCGAAGTTACGGGGTCATTTTGCCGAGTTCCTTAACGAGGGTTCTCCCGAGCGCCTTGGGATTCTCTCCCCGCCTACCTGTGTCGGTTTACGGTACGGGCACCCACTAACCTTGCTAGAGGCTTTTCTTGGCAGTTTGGGGTCAGTTGCTTCGCATTTACTTGCTCCCCATCACCTCTCGGCGTTTACAGACTCCGGGATTTGCCTCGAAGTCCCGCCTACCGGCTTGGACGCACTCTTCCATCCGTGCGCTCAACCTACCCTCCTGCGTCACCCCTTCACTTATAACGGTTATGGGTGGGGCCGGAATCTTAACCGGCTGCCCATCGCCTACGCCTTTCGACCTCGGCTTAGGTCCCGCCTTACCCTGAGCGGACGAGCCTTCCTCAGGAACCCTTAGGCTTCCGGCGGACAGGATTCTCACCTGCCTTATCGCTACTCATACCGGCATTCTCACTTCCTACCAGTCCACCTGTCCTTACGGTCAGACTTCTACCCGGTAGGAACGCTCCCCTACCACTTGATTGGTGAAATGTGCCTCCCACCTCTCAAATCCGCAGCTTCGGTACCAAGCTTAGCCCCGGACATTTTCGGCGCAGGGCCACTCGACCAGTGAGCTATTACGCACTCTTTGAATGAATGGCTGCTTCTAAGCCAACATCCTGGTTGTCTGGGCAACCCCACATCCTTTTCCACTTAGCTTGAATTTGGGGACCTTAGCTGGCGGTCTGGGCTGTTTCCCTCTTGACCACGAATCTTAGCACCCGTAGTCTGACTCCCACAGTTAATGTTATGGCATTCGGAGTTTGAATGGGGGCGGTAACCTGTCAGGGCCCCTAGCCCAATCAGTGCTCTACCTCCATAACTTATCCTGTGAGGCTAGCCCTAAAGCTATTTCGGGGAGAACCAGCTATCTCCGGGTTCGATTGGCTTTTCACCCCTACCCACAGCTCATCCCCTGATTTTTCAACATCAGTGGGTTCGGACCTCCACGTACTTTTACGTACGCTTCACCCTGGCCATGGGTAGATCACCCGGTTTCGGGTCTACGACATGCTACTTCGCGCCCTGTTAAGACTCGCTTTCGCTCAGGCTCCGGCCCTGTGGACCTTAACCTCGCAACATGCCGTAACTCGCCGGTTCATTCTTCAATAGGCACGCAGTTGAACTAATATTGTTCTCCTACGGTTTGTAAACACACGGTTTCAGGTTCTCTTTCACTCCCCTCCCGGGGTGCTTTTCACCTTTCCCTCACGGTACTGGTTCACTATCGGTCGCTTAGAGTGTTTAGCCTTGGAAGGTGGTCCTCCCGGATTCCCACGGGGTTCCTCGTGTCCCGTGGTACTTGGGATGACGGCGAAGAGTCAGTACTCTTTTGCCTACGGGACTGTTACCCCCTATGGTTGTGCTTTCCAGCACTATTCGGCTAAAATACTGCTTTCTTACTCTTTGGCTAACTCTGCAATGCTAGCCCTGCCGCTCCCGCAACTCCCATTAAACAACGGTTGCAGCCTATCTCGTCTAATGGGTTTAGGCTCTTCCCCGTTCGCTCGCCGCTACTTAGGGAATCACTGTTGTTTTCTTTTCCTCGGGGTACTTAGATGTTTCAGTTCCCCCGGTGCCCTTCCGTATCCTATGAATTCAGATACGGATACTTGTGCATGACCACAAGTGGGTTCCCCCATTCGGGTACCTCCGGATCTACGCCTGCTTGCGGCTCCCCGAAGCTTTTCGCAGCTTACCGCGCCCTTCATCGGCTCTAAGCGCCTAGGCATCCACCGTGTGCCCTTTCTAGCTTGACCTGTATTGATGCTTTCCCTCTACACTGTGCAGTTTTCAAGGTGCATGTTGAGTTGTGAAAGGTGTGATGTGAAATGTGTGTCACTTCCCACTTCTCACTTCTCAAGTGGTGGAGATGAGCGGATTCGAACCGCTGACCCCCTGCTTGCAAGGCAGGTGCTCTCCCAACTGAGCTACACCCCCACGGACTTTGTTGGAATTTAGAAGCTGGAGAATGGATATTCTCTCCCAAGATGGCTTGCAAGATACCTTGTCATTGATGGCCTATCCTTCTAACTTCTTATTCCTTTTTTTATACTTACATTGAGGTGAGATAAGGAAAGTTAGATGCTGAAGTTTTTTCTCTAACTTCTAACCTCTAACGTCTACCCTCTAGTAAGTGGTGGGCCTAGGTGGACTTGAACCACCGACCTCACGCTTATCAGGCGTGCGCTCTAACCTGCTGAGCTATAGGCCCCTTTTGGGGATGATGTTTGCGGCCGAGGTTTTATGTCTCACCTCTGACCTTTTTTTCAGAAACTGTCTCCAGTCCCTGAAAACTAAACAGTGAAAGTATGCCAGATCGACCTGGAAGATGTAAAGATTGTCTCTGCAACCTTTATCTTCTCCCTAGAAAGGAGGTGATCCAGCCGCACCTTCCGGTACGGCTACCTTGTTACGACTTCACCCCAATCATCGACCCCACCTTCGACGGCTCCTCCCTATAAAGGTTAGGTCACCGGCTTCGGGTGTTGCCAACTCTCGTGGTGTGACGGGCGGTGTGTACAAGGCCCGGGAACGTATTCACCGTGGTATGCTGACCCACGATTACTAGCGATTCCGACTTCATGCAGGCGGGTTGCAGCCTGCAATCCGAACTGGGACCGGTTTTTAGGGATTCGCTCAAGGTCACCCTCTTGCTGCCCGTTGTTCCGGCCATTGTAGCACGTGTGTAGCCCAGAGCATAAAGGGCATGATGATTTGACGTCATCCCCACCTTCCTCCGGTTTGTCACCGGCAGTCTCCTTAGAGTGCCCACCTATAGTGCTGGCAACTAAGCATAGGGGTTGCGCTCGTTGCGGGACTTAACCCAACATCTCACGACACGAGCTGACGACAACCATGCACCACCTGTGTTCACGCTCCCTAAAAGGGCACTACTTTATCTCTAAAGTATCCGTGACATGTCAAGCCCTGGTAAGGTTCTTCGCGTTGCGTCGAATTAAACCACATGCTCCACCGCTTGTGCGGGCCCCCGTCAATTCCTTTGAGTTTCAGCCTTGCGGCCGTACTCCCCAGGCGGGATGCTTATTGCGTTTGCTCCGGCACTGGAGGGGTCGATACCCCCAACACCTAGCATCCATCGTTTACGGCGTGGACTACCAGGGTATCTAATCCTGTTCGCTACCCACGCTTTCGCGCCTCAGCGTCAGGGTCAGTCCAGAGAGTCGCCTTCGCCACTGGTGTTCCTCCCGATATCTACGCATTTCACCGCTACACCGGGAATTCCACTCTCCTCTCCTGCCCTCAAGCCATATAGTTTCATGTGCAACCCCAAAGTTGAGCTTCGGTATTTCACACCTGACTTTTATGACCGCCTACACGCCCTTTACGCCCAGTAATTCCGGACAACGCTCGCCCCCTACGTGTTACCGCGGCTGCTGGCACGTAGTTAGCCGGGGCTTCCTCCAGGGGTACCGGCAACTAAAAGTCATTCCCTCCTCTTAGCTTTCGTCCCCCTAGACAAAGGTTTACAACCCGAAGGCCTTCATCCCTCACGCGGCGTCGCTGCGTCAGGCTTGCGCCCATTGCGCAAAATTCCCCACTGCTGCCTCCCGTAGGAGTCTGGACCGTGTCTCAGTTCCAGTGTGGCCGTACACCCTCTCAGGCCGGCTACCCATCGTCGCTTTGGTAGGCCGTTACCCTACCAACTGGCTAATGGGACGCGGGCCCATCTGTAAGTGACGCATTTTGCGCCTTTCTTTACCTTAACATGCGTTAGGGTAAATGTATCCGGTATTAGCAACGGTTTCCCGCTGTTATCCCAGTCTTACAGGTAGGTTGCCCACGTGTTACTCACCCGTTCGCCGCTATCCTCGAAGTTCGAGGTTCGAAATTCGTTTATTCGAAGGCTTCGTTGGAAATGGTTTAACCGTTTCCTTCTCTGTTTCGAATCTCGAACCTCCAACCTCGAACTCCGAGAACCGCTCGACTTGCATGTGTTAAGCGCGCCGCCAGCGTTCGTCCTGAGCCAGGATCAAACTCTCCGTAAAAGTTCTATAACCCTTAAAAAGAGTTTGTTAGCTCTTCTTATTCTTACTCTTTTGTTCGGTTCTCTTCACTTCGCATCACCTGCAAAGCCAGAAAACCCGCACTGGCTTCTTCCACTGTTCAGTTTTCAAGGACCGGTCGTTCCCTCTTTGCTATGACCGCTTTGTGGCGGCAACAATGAATACTATACCATCTCTCAGAACACAGTTCAAGAACTATTTTCTACCTTGCTTTCCAGATATCTGCAGTTTATCTCGTCTACGTCCTTTTTATACAATATTTCATTATTAAATCAAGAAATATTATTAATCCGCTTTATTATTATTCCTGCTTCCTTTAGTTTAGCCTTATCTTCCAATAATCATGAGCTTTCCTCAAATGTATACCAATGACCATTCCGACACAAGAAATTATCTTGTAGCAGTTGATAAAACTGCTTCGCATCCAAATCAATAGAATAACCCCGCTGTAGATAATGTGCCAGCATTTTGGAGTAAAGCATTTGCTCAGTCCGCTCAATATTAGGTTCCAACGGCAAGTGGATTAAATGCTCAGCTACAAAATCACTGACCAAACATTTTCCCTCTTTGTTAATAAACTCCTGCGTAAAGTATTGCTTCGGCTTATAAGCATTAATAACCAGATCATTTTTTACTGCACCCGGGTAAGCCACTTGTTTAAAGCTACCTTGCTTTTTATCCAGCACAGCAACTTGGGCAATGATAAAGCCGGCTTCAGTCAAGGCATCCTGTAGCGCATTCCAAACAGCAGCTTGGGAATTATGAAACACTATCGTCAGCCACCTGTTTGGTTTTAGAATCCGATATAATTCGCGCAAACAAGCCACCATTAAGCATTTATAATCTTCTACTGCCTTATGTTGTTTTTTATTAATGATCGCTTCCTTATGATTATTGGTAAAAACCTTGAGCCATGCCTCCCACAGAAAATTTAATTCCGAATACATAAGATTGCCGCCAAAGGGTGGATCGGTAAAAATATAATCAATGTAGTTATCTCGAAGCGGGATTTCCGTAGCAGAGCCACAATAAATTAAATTTGGGCCCCAATACTGCAATGCATTTTTCGCCTTGATAATTCCCTTTAACTTCCCGCTTAGCCACTGATAAGGATTCCATTCCCGCATCAGAGAACCTACATATAACGTCCCCGATAAAACCATATTAGGAAATGTGGTCTGTGGGCGAAAGCGTTGCAGCTTAGTTAACCCCAATAAGCCTCCGGTCATAACAGTCAGCAACATGCTTTTATCCTTTTTATTTAGAGAAGAATCTTTTATTTTTGCATATACCGCAGCCAATACCCATAAATTGCGTTTTGTATAAAAATGATGCACATGGGTTATGCCGTGAGAACATCTCGGTTGTTCTGTACTGTGCCCATGGGGCAATGGATCCGCAGGAAACCAATAAGGAATAGCTTGCCTTTCTATTATTCGCAATAATTCCCAATCAAAATCATCCGGCTCCTTTTCCCAGCATGTACCTGCTACCGTATAATTAATTAAGACTGGTACCTGCTTGCTGAAAAAAACTCTCCGTTCTAAGGCCTGATCGAAGAAACTTACGGTAGAGTGACTGCACTCCCGCTTCGTAATATATCTACCGCACCAGGGGCAATGATATTTGTTCTTTATTCTACCTGATTCCTGATCCACTGCAGCAGTCCAAAAAACATATTCTTGTTGGCAATAAGGACAAATAAAAACATCAGACCAAACTGTATAATTGATCTGCCCCTTAGTCTGTCCATCGGAATGTATAGTTGCATACATCCAATTACATTCCTGCTCCACTTCCTGCAGTATTCGGCTTGCCTCCCCGGCAAAGGCTTCGATATCAATTGCGTTATTATAGTTATAAGCGATCAAGGTTGCTATGGGAGAAAGATCACTGAGAATAGCTCTGCGCTTTAGCTGTTGGGCTGCCACCCCTGTCATGCCGCTGCCGCAGAAACCATCAAAGACAATGTCCCCCGCTTCGGTGTAATGTTCGATATACTTCATTATTGCTTTATAAGGTATCTTCGTATGATAAGAGTGTAGGCTATAGACTGCACCTCTTTTCCCTTCACTGACATCCCCCACAAAGGGGGGAATCTGATAATCATCTACTTCGGAATTATATGGTCTGCCAAATGCAGCGATAAAATCATCCAAATAAGGATTGGGACACAAGGTATAAAAAGGAGGATCGGAAAGAGCCAAAATATCGCTATCTCGCCCCTGCGGGAATCCTTCCCTGCCTTTAACAGTTGCCAATAGTGCTGCCAAAGGCGGCTGCCCATGACCAAAGCGCTTATTCCCATCGACCATCTATTCCACCTCCTAAACGCTAATACTTTCGGCAAATTAACACTGATCCCTGCCGTTTGATAATATGTAAAACTGCTTCCACAATAAAAAAGTGCCTAAAACAGGCACCTATTACATAAAATCTTATCGTTTAAAAGCAAGCACGTAAACATCTTCCCCGGAGTACTTCTTTATATTATCCTCCAGTTGCTTAATCCTTTCTACGCATTCAGGTTTCAGCTCTGCATACTCCAACTGGTCGATTCTTTTCACCTTGTCACCCCCCTTGAAAACCTAACTTGTTAGCTTTAGTATGGGTTCCAAAGTGAATTTTTATTAATAGATTGCCTTTTGCGTGCAGTTACAATGAAAACGGGGTCGGAGACCGCCCTGTCTACAATTGTCGTTACCCGAACGATTACCTAATATACTTTGTCATCCTTTTGCCGATTGCCGGTGTTTTATCGGCATAATGGCTGATCCAATAATAAGACTGGTGCGGCCTGTGGTCTGTGATCACCCGTTCAAGATATTTTAAGATTCTTCATTCCGTTGCTACATTAAGACTCAATCATTTTTAACAGTTTACTTATGCTGTAGACACATTGCCCCCGGCTGGCCGGTTGCATCGGATCGAAGTTAGGATATAGAAGACCCTCTTTTGTTGCAAGCCGCACAAACCCTCCATACCATGGTTCACCTGCCCGCACGGCAACATCCCTTTCTCCGGTCAAAACCCGTACTAAAATTGCAGCTACCTCCGCCCCGTTGATGGTATCCTCAGGGGCAAACTTATTCTGCCCCTTTCCAATCATGAGTCCCGCATCAACCACCACACGGATATAGGGATTGGCCCAATGGTGCGCAGGGACATCGATAAAGGCGGTTGTTAACGAACCAACTGACTGTTCTTTTCCGGCGACAGCTACGATCATACAGGCAAACTCCTGCCGTTTAACTGCATTTTCCGGGCGGAAGGTACCATCTGGATAACCGGTTATGATCCCTCTAGCAACCAGCTCTCCCGCAACTACTGCCGCATAATGGCCAGGAGGTAAATCGGGAAAGCGCAGATTCCGGCGCCGCAGTACCTGGTATATGCTCTCGCCCCGTTCATAATCACCCAAAGCAATCAAAGCTTGATATGTTGCCATGATATCGCCTTTTTCCCCGGCTTGCCTGCTAAAAGAGCCATCCTGCTGCCGGTAGGAAAGCATTGCAGTCACAGGATTCCCCTGTGCTTGCGTCCACTGGCTCCCTGTAGGATCAATGCCTAACATGGTCAATCCTTGAATCACCTGGGCAATTGACTCCACACTAGAACCGCCCCAACCGACAAAACCTCCATCCTCTTGCTGCTGTTTTTGTAAATATGCTAAAGCTTTTTTTACTGCCGGATGATTTTGATCTTGCCCCAAAGCGCCGAAGGCAATTAATGCCATCCCGGTGATATCAATATCAGAGCTTTTAATTGCAGTATCGATGCTATAGCCCCCATCGGCATTTTGCTGCTCCGCAAGCCACGCTAAGGCACCCGCTTGATCAGGGATTGATTCTCCCGCCGCATACAAGGAGATAATCCCCCAAATGTGAGCATTAACAAGGTTTTCTCCTTTGCCATTAATAGTATCGGCAAATTTACCACTAGGCAATTGAGAGCCCTTAATAGCCTCAACTAAATTATAGCCGCCAAAGGAGCGGGGATCTTTGCCCGCAGCAACCGCCGCAAGGACAGTGCGTTGATAATCAGTACTCCTCTGGGGAAGGAACATCTCCCCCTGTCGAACCTCCTGCTCCCGCTGCCGGATTAAGCGGCTCACATCCTCTCCCGCGCCAGCCAAAGCAAGAATCGGCCAATCTAGCATCCCTTGGAAATTATTATCCACATTTGTTTGTAAATAGCTGATTGTGGAATTTAAGTTCATCGCTTCCACCGGAAAGGGAACAAAAATTCCCGTTCCAAGCAACATGACTAGAACAATTACTGCACTTTTTCGCAACCTAATCCCTCCTAATTTGCCCAACTGGCAAACTGGTGATGATAAGCCTTCTTTTAAAGCGGGTCAAAACTTGAATTAAATCAGCCCCCATAAGCGACATAAAAATTGCATTGGTAACTCCATGCACCAAATCAAACCAAACCCCAGCCATAACCGTTGCTAGATAAGATTTGAAGGTCAATGGATAAACAAAAGCAAGCCAGTGCCAAAAATTCAAAATCCAACCGAACAGAAAACCCCAGACAAATGCCACTAAAACCAGTAGCCACCGCATAAGGCCGCCTTTATAACAAGAACAGATTCCTCCCGATACTCCTACTAAACCCCACGCTGCCATTTGCCAAGGGGTCCAAGGTCCGTGACCCAAGAAAAAATTAGAAGCAAAGGCAGCCAGGGAACCGATCATAAATCCTGGCACCGAACCAAAAACATAACCGGAAACCAAGACTAAAAAAGTCGTCGGCTGCGCGCTGGGAATGGCGGCAAAGGGTACC
Organism: bacterium; assembly: GCA_050951765.1. Classification (GTDB taxonomy): domain Bacteria; phylum Bacillota; class DTU030; order DTU030; family JBMNJR01; genus JBMNJR01. Next base: position 84,744 of record JBMNJR010000011.1, read on the forward strand.
CGGCCCAGCCCCGCCAAAGCTGCTAGAGTGGCCACCAATGCCAATTCCTTTGGGGAAACTGCCTGTGCTTCATACCACAGATATACACCAAGTAAAGCGATAACGACAAGGATTAAACTATATAAAGACCAGGTGGAATTGATCATCACTTATCCCGCCTCAGTGTATAGTAATTGTAATTGGCTGATGGCATCTTCTATTGTCATTATGCTTGCATTGATCCCTTTAAACAGCCGATTCACTTGCGGAGAATAATAGAGCGAATTGGCCAAAATATCCTCTTTGCTGCCGGTGGCAATTATTTCCCCGGCTGACATGATTACCACCCGCTGGGCAATTTGGGCGGCAAACTCGATGTCATGGGTAACTAAAACAATACACTTACCTTGCTGCTGGAGAAAAGCAAGCAATTGCCCTAAATTTTGTTTCCAATCCGGATCCAATCCTCGAGTAGGTTCGTCCAATAATAAAACTGGAGGATCCGGCGCCAATACTGCCCCCAATGCTACCCGCTGCCGCTCACCTCCGGATAAGTCCCGGGGATTTACACTTGCGAAAGAGCTGAGGTCCAGTAGTTCTAACACTTCTACTACCCGTTCTTTATATTCCATATTGCGGACCTGCAAACCAAAGGCCAGCTCCAGGGCAACAGTATCATTAAACAGATAATCCGCCGGATTCTGCGATAAATAGCCAATATCTAAAGCCAACCTTTCCGGCTTCTCCCCGGTGATCTCTTTATTATGTAAATATATTTTACCCCGCTGCGGCTTGAGCAGGCCATTGATATTTTTTAAGAGAGTTGACTTGCCGGCTCCGTTCTCCCCCAAAATTACAGTGAGCTGCCCCGGATAAAAGTCCAAATTGATTCCCTTGAGGCAATGGTGACCATTGGGATATGCAAAATCAACTTTTTTTATCGTCAGCACCGGTTCTCCAACATTTTCTGGCAACCCGGTGGGTTTTTCCTCTGTTTTTGGCAAGGGGAGATGGAATCGTTTTAATACTTCCCGCCCTTCCTTAAGGGTCAAAGGCAGCTCTGGATAATTAACACTGGCAAAAACCCGGGTAACAGGGGGTAAAAAACAATGGTACTTGTCCATTTCCTGCAATTTTAATTCACGGGGTGGCGCCTGTTCCACAATTCTGCCATCTGCCAATAAAACTACCCGATCGGCCAAATGGAAACACCGCTCTGCCCGCTGTTCTACTATGACCACTGTTAAACCCCATTCCTGGTTTAACCGCTGGATATACTGTAAAAATTCCTGGGCTGCCGCCGGATCCAATTGTGAGGTAGGTTCATCTAATAACAATACCCGCGGTTGCATGACTAATACTGCACCCAAGATTACTTTTTGCTTTTGTCCGCCGGAAAGAATAAAGGTAGCCTCTCCTTTTACCTCTGACAAATCTAAAAGGGCCAATACTTCCGCCACCCGCTGCCGCATTTCCCGGCGAGGAATCCCCAAATTCTCCAGGCCAAAGGCAAGCTCCTGTTCTACTACCGTCATAACCAGCTGCTGCTCCGGGTTTTGCATCACAATCCCTACTTCCCTGGCCAATTGCCGCTTATCCCAATGCTGCAGGGAATGTCCGGCATATTTAATCTCCCCGCCAATTTTCCCGCCGTAATAATCCGGTAGCAGCCCGGCCAAAGCCCGCAACAAGGTTGACTTGCCACAGCCGGATTTTCCTGCTAAAAAGACAAATTGGCCTTCCTCAATAACCAGATTGAGATCAGCCAAGGCCGGTTCACTGGTATCGGGGTAATAATAAGTTAGATTCTCCACCTGATACAAGGCCATTTCCCCCACCCCCAAGCCAAAAACACTGGTAGCAAAAGCGAAAAACTAATAAGGGCAAAAAACCACAGCTGAACCCAAGAGGTAATTAACAGCCCCAACCGGGGATAAAACTGAAAACCAGTTAACCCTAATCTTGCCGCCCTCAGGATAAAAAACAAGACAGCAATTGTACTAAACAGCGCTAACCAATCCCCCAGCCGTAAAGCCATCTGATAATAACTGGTTCGCACCCCACATCCATATGCACGGCTTTGGATGCTCTCTCCCAGGCTAAAACTGTCTTCCAGGGACGAAAGGAGCATAACCTTCACTAAGGGGAAACGATTTTTTATGCGGTTAAAACAATTGCCTGTATGGTAATGTACCCCCCGGCACTGTTGAATCTCTGCCGCACGCTGCAATTGCAAGGCCAAATGGGGAATCAGCCGGGAAGTAAGGGCAACCAATAAGGCTGAGCGCGGGAAGAGCCGGGCGCACATGGTTAAAACCTGATCAGGATTTACCACCAGATTGGCAAAAGAGAAAACCGAAAAGACGATTAAAAGCCTCAGTCCCATGACCAATACAAAGACAATGGTTTCTCCCGTTAATAAAAGCTGCCCAAATCCCGGCAGACGGGGCCCTGTCCAGATAATCGTAGCCCCCATTTTATTGATCAATGTATTAATTAAAAACAAGATGCTGAGCATAAAGAATAGAAATTTTAACCCTCGCAGCCAAGGCAGAAGCCCTTCTGTCAGTATCAAAGCCAGGGAGAGGGGAATAAGCAACGACAGCAGTAAGAGGGGGTGGGTGCTGAAAACAGCACCGCCCATAATTATCATGAGGTAAAAGAGCATGACTGCCGGATTTAATTTTTGGAAATAATTGTCCCGTGGTTGATAAACATACACCTTTGAGCCCTCACAATCATCGCGCAGGTAGTGCCACTACTTCACCTTCAACTATGAGTGCGCCCACCATTTTTGCCAGCTCCTCCGGCCGCTCCAGCACTATAGACACCACCTGCTCCAGTCCCTGCCTATCGGTAGCAGTTAGCAACCACAGCGGAGTAGCATCTCCCAAACCGGTTCCAGTGGCTAAAACAGCGCCTACTTGGCTACTAAAGCTATCTTGAATTTCTCCTCGAAGATCAAGGGCGGAAAAGCACTGTACATCTAGTTGGGCAAACCAACCGGTTTGCTCTCGGTTTTCCTGGATCCCTTGCCAATAGCTGCTATGCTGCAACTGCTCCCAAGCGGCAATGGCTAAAGTGATCTTAGTTCGCCGGCTGGCCAACTCCTCAGCATAAGGTTTAACTTCCACGGCAACGACACCTAAACCCTGCAAATAAGTGGCCAGCTGTTGCGCCAAGTCTTCATATCCTTTCCCAGCCAGAATTAAGGTGCCGGGGTTTTCTGCATAGTACCCATTAACAAAAGGCTGTGGAAAAGCGCCGATAACTGCCGGCGTAAAGGAGATATTACCCCAGGGGTGATAATCCCACCAAATGATATCTCCTGGTGTGGGGATATAATCGGTAGCTCCCAGATTAGAAGTTATTCCATTGACATAATAAAACCAATCTACCCGCTGCTGCTCACTTCCAACTGTGGTATAGCCGGAGGCCAAACCGGCAATGGCATTGACAAAACCGCCACCATATTCGGTTTCTATATCTAAATTTCCTTGCAGCAAGGACATTACCGTCTGCCCCGGGGCAATTGCCAAAGTTTCCCCGTATATTTCCTTACCGCCAAAATCCTTCGTAACCCAGAGGTTAACTTCGCCACCTGTTTCAACAACAGGGGCTGGGCTGCAACCTCCGATTAACAGTAGTGGTAGAAGCAACCACAACAACTTACACTTCAATGTTCTCACCAACTTTGTGAAAAGTAAGCCCCTATGCACGCAGTAGGTACCAGCAGGGGAATGTGCAGCTGCATTAGCGCGCACTTCCGGCGTGCTTATTGTTATATCGTTAGGTCAACCATTTAACGCAGCCGGCTACTAGGTTCTATGTATAACAAAGGAGAGATAAAGAACTCTTTCACATTACTGTCTAACCTCGAGTATCTAACCTCTAACTTATAGGAGTGGATGGCCACTTATCAAGGATGCGGGCGGTTAAATAGATTGACCTGATTATAAGCAATGGCTTTAATTTAATAACAAATTATAAATTACAGCCGCGCTCTGGGCTCTGGTAACCGGGCTTCGAGGCTGAAAACTGCCATCGGGGAATCCCTTTAACATACCCTTCGCCACGGCATAGTTTACTGCATCCCTTGCCCACGGCGAAATATTATCATTATCTTTGAATGATGATTGGGCACTACTTTTTGTATGGGGAGCACTATTGGCCAACATAACCGCCATTTGCTCTCTGGTAATTGTATGCAAGGGAGCAAAGGTATTTTCATCGATTCCCGTAATAATCCCCGCCTCGATAGCAGCTTCAATATACGGGGCATACCAAGCATATGCCGGTACGTCAGCAAAGGAACTTACTCCAGGGACCGGCTCTAAAGCCAGTGCCTTTGCCAGCATCGTAACAAATTCCGCCCGCTTGACCTCCCTCGCCGGCTCAAAGGTGCCATCCCCTACCCCGCGAATAATACCCTTGGTGGCCAAATAATTGATCTGCGGTTTGACCCAAGCATATTGTTCCGTATCCACATCGGCAAATTCCTGCGGTGCAGACTCCCGTTGCCAGACGGCAAATTTAGTAAAATGATCCACCTGCGCAGATATTATTCCCCATTCCACATCCACCACAGTTGGCAAAGGATACCACTGGTTGCTGTTTTCATCTAACCAGGCTACTACCAGATCTTCATACTGGGTTCCTTCCGGCAGCAGCAGCCTGATGGAGAGGATAGCTGGTGGATTAAATTCTGTACCCGCTGGTCCCAATTGATAAACCGGGGATATTAATATATGAGTTGTAGGCGCGGGAATATCAGCAGGCTCTATTTCTGTCACTGTAATTTCAGTATCCGCCGCCACTGCGCCTGCAACCAAATACAAAGTAACTTCTCTTATTCCATCGGCTATTAAGTTGTCAGTAGCCGGTGCAACCATTTGCACCAGCTTAACACTGTTTTCCTGGAAAAGCTCCTGCAAATGCTGGGCTTTTTCAGCTGTTAAGGGGTTATCGAGGCCGTAAACAACCGCTTTTACTAAGGCAATCTCCAGCGGCAATATAACGGTTTCACCAGCCTGACCGGCCGCTAATCCTGTTACTTGCTCCCGTGCATTATTGATTGCTTTTTGGTATTCCTCCGCTGTTAACCCGATATCCACCGGCTCCTTCGCCGGTGTAATATTGGCTCCAGCACCTTGCCCGGGGTTAGTGGCGGTATAGTCATCAGCCCAGAACCAAATCACAACATCACCGTCATCCAGTTGATAGTACTTGGCAGGCCCATCGGGTATGTAACCATTAACCTTATACTTCCATCCGGCAGTGCTAAATAAATCTTCTGCCTCACCGGCAATCTCGTAAACATACTCTTCATTAAACCTAGCTTTATAAGGTATCCCGGTTTGTTTTAAGGCCTCCAAAACATCTGCCCGTTCCTCAGGTAAAGTAATTTTACCGGAAAAATGGGTGCTATGCTTGCCAATAATCTTTACCGTTACGCTAATTGTATCCGGTCCAGAGGAGCCGCCACCATCACCTCCGGAAGAAGCTCTATTCACCGTGATCAGTTTTTTTGCAGTCTTAACTATGACCGGTATCCCACCTGCATACTGTTCAGCGTAAACCTCATAAGTGCCTTCTTCGGCAGCAATAAATTCAGCTATTCCTTCCGCATCAGTAATTATACTCTGCTCACCAAAATATACAGTTACCCCTGAGGCAGGAATATAGCTGGCCGGCCACCCACCGTCTGATTTCATTACTGTTACCACAACCGTATCCCCAACTTTTATCCCTTCAGAACCAACTTCCAGCTTCCCATAGGCTGTAAACATCCCACTGAGATATACCGCTACTCTGTCGCCGTCTGCCAGAACAGGGTTTGGCCCTGTGTTTATATCATCATTGACCGTATACATCCACCACAAGCCGCTGATATCTGTATCCGTATCTACACTAATATCATCAATGCTTAACCAACCGTCCGGGGCCACATTTGCCACTGTATTCTCTATTTCCGCCGCATCCAAGGCAACGGCCAGAGCTGTAAATAATCTGCTCCCTACAGGGACTAAAACTTCTGTTTCCTCTAGTATTGTTCCGGTATCGGCAATACCCTCCACCCTTATCCACACACTGATCTCTGTTTCTTCCGGATCTTGTGGTTCACCACTGCCTCCGCCAACTGGCAAAATATAATCACCAAAACCTTCATTATTTAATACAGCGGCAGCCCAAAACGCTTGTTTTGTGGCCACGGCACTGCTCGGACCATCTTTGGTAAAAGCAAAGGAACCGTCGCTAAGTTGGAGGGCAAACAAAGCATCAATTGCGGCGGTGATAACTGCTTCATTGTTCTCCGCATCCTCTTCAGTTACAAAATCTTGGGCAGCCAATAAACCTAAAAGGGCATAAGCAGTACTGTTTGCATTGTAGGCATCCCCATCGCCATTAATATAGCCGCCAGTAGCATCGCATTGGGCATTATGGAGATACTGAACCGCCTTTAAGAGGCTCTCTTTTACCTCTACTTCCCCAATAATCTTATCCTGATGTAGCGATAACACCTTGATAAACATTCCGGTTGTATCTACATCTTCAACCTTGCCCTGCTCATCTTGGTGCTGTAATAAATACTCAATGGCTTGTTCAATGTTATATTCAGCACCCTGTTTGTCCAATAGAAAAATGGCAAAAATGTCTTGGATAATATAAGGGCAAGCAAAGCCACCATTTTCCCCTTGCTGATTAACCAAATATCCAATATTGGAATCGTGATCTGCGTCCGGCTGTATCCCTACCAACTCTAAAAGCCTGCACGCTAACAACTCTTCCCAAGCAGGCAGGTCCCACTGCTCAATATCTACCCCTGCCTCCTCAAGAGCCAACAGCAGTTCCCAGTCCTCTATATCCATATTTGTTTCGTTCTCATAATAAGACACAATCTTCGCAACCGCATCAGCAACTGTATATTCTGTTTCCTCTGCCTGTACTCGCTCAACGATTAAAGGCATTGTCACCAGAGTTAACACGAAGAGAATGGTTAAAAATGACGCTACTTTTGTCCTGAATTTTCTAGTTGCCATCCATTTTGCCCCCTTGTAAAAATGTAACCCCGGCTACTGACCGGGGTAAATAGATTTGCTTGGGCGCAGAAAAACCACTCCCAATTACCCGTTGGTAGTAGTAGTAGTAATCAAAAATAGGCAGGTCTCCTGGCTCAAGTTCATCGCCGTTTTAAACCTTCCCAACCTATCAGTCAGTGGCTGATAATTAAAACGACTCCCTGATCACAGTGGCGGGACCGCGCCGGAATCACACCGGCTTCCCTATTAACCCCAATGGGGACCTATTTTTTATTACTATGCAATTACCAAAACATGAATAAGGACTGATATTTAATCTTATTGTAACCTTGTTAACACCCCCCAACGGCTAAATATTGTAACAATAAAATACCATAACAGGTAAAGAAAAGCAACCTTCGTTCCACAAAACAGCAATATTACAACAGCTTGTTTCAAAACCTCAAAAGCAAAACTTGACACCACAGCAGGAAAAAGTTAGCATAAAGATAAATAAATTGTAAAATAAAGGAGTTTATAAAATGACACAGAAAATTCCGACGCGGGCAGAAGCTTATGCTTTATTAACCCAGTATAACAAAAATGAAAGCCTAATTCGCCATGCCTTAAGTGTAGAGGCAGTGATGGCTCATTTCGCCCAATTACTGGGGGAGGACGAAGAAAAATGGGGTATTATCGGCCTCGTACATGACATTGATTATGAAAGGTACCCGGAACAACACTGTAAAAAAGCCCGGGAAATATTGGAGCAAAACAACTGGCCGGAAGACTACATCCGGGCAGTACTTAGTCATGGTTGGCAAATCTGTTCCGATGTGGAACCGGTAGAGCAAATGGAAAAGATACTCTATGCCATCGATGAACTGACAGGCTTAATCACAGCCACCGTTCTCCTCCGGCCCAGCAAAAGCATCCTCGACCTAAAAGTTAGCTCTGTGAAAAAGAAGTGGAAGGATAAAAGATTTGCCGCCGGGGTTGACCGGGATATCATCCACAGGGGAATTGAACTGACAGGATTAGAACAGGATTATCTTATCCAGGAAACTATCAATGGCATGCAAAAGGCAGCTGCAGCAATCGGCTTAAAAGGAAATCTATAAATTAAAGCCCCTCTTAGGAGGGGCGTTTTATCTATGCATAGCATTTAGTATAGTATTCTCTTCCTCGACAGTCATCTGATTCTGCAATACAGTTCATTTGCCATGTAAAAAAGCGCGCGAAAGGTTATTTCCCCCCGCATTGAAAAACACCGATAAATATTCACCCCATAAATAAAGCTAGTACAGAAGTCGGGCAGGATTCTCCTTTACCATCAGCTCAATTTCGTCAGCGGCAATGCCCTGAGCTAACAGCCCGCTTATGAAAGCAGCCAGTCCCAGCGGCGGCTGTTCGTTATCCACTTGTCCCAGATCAGAAGTTAGAATGCAGGATTCGGCACCAATTTCTTTAATCGAAGCGGCCAGTTCTTCTATGGAAGCATGGTACCAGGACGGAGTGAGGGGTAAATATGTCTTCTCAATGATACAGCCTTTTAGCGCAAGTTCTTTTTGCTGTTCCACTGGCATCCGGTGAATTTCAAAATCAGGATGGGTCAACACAAGCCTCTTAACTCCCATCTCTAGGGCTGCCTCACATAAATACCAAGCTTCTGCATTGCCAATATGCCCAGTGGCCAGGCACACGTCACCATCTCTAACCAGCTCGATGATGGTTAATACTTCTTCTTTCAGCACTCCCCGCTCATCCACCACAGTCAAGCCGTCCCCAGGCGACAATGAATGCTGGTCTGCTTTCATAGCCGTATAGTTGGCACCGCCATAGTAACGCAAGTGGTTTAGCGCATGAATTGTAGGCAACCAAACTACCTTGGCTCCCATCTTCATGGCTGTTTCCACTGCATAAGGATTTAGACCACCAACAAAGTTATTCAGCACAATACTGCCCAGCAGGTTTGCCTTCGCTTGCTGTTGCCGATTAAAAAGGTTGACCCTACTGCTGGTATCCCCATAATGCCCCTTGACAACAGCAGCCCTCATGCCTGCCCGGTCAATCCACTCCGACAGCTGGCAATCATCCATTTTTCGCTGAAAAAGATCAGGGCTGGAATGTACATGCATATCGATCGCCTGCTCTAATAATCTCAGTCCTCTGTCCATTTCTCTATCCCCTTTTTTCTTTGCATTACCTTAACCTAACAACAAATTGGGAATTGTAAGGGTGATCGCCGGAATGTAAGTAATTAAGAAAATAGCAATTATCATTACTATCAGGAATGGCCAAAGTGCACGGGAAACCTGTTCTATTGTCAAACCGGAAATAGCCGCACCGACAAATAATGAGTACCCAATGGGAGGAGTTGCCATGCCCACAGCAAAGTTAACAACCACCATTACCCCAAATTGGATTGGATCAACACCTATTTCAGCGGCCACAGTAGTCAAAACCCCGCACAGTATCACCATCGCAGCAATATTGTCCATCAGGCAACCTAGAATTAATAATAATATATTTAGCATCAATAACACCACAATTCTGTTCCGGGAAATGCTTAAAATCGCATCCACCATGACATTGCCCAATTGCTCATGGGCCATCAGCCAGCCAAAGAGGGAAGCAACACTGATCACAAAGATCACCATTGTGGTCGTCCTGGCTGAGTTTATTACTAATTCAGGTATATCACGCCACTTGAGTTCCCTGTAAACGAACATGCTGACAATAAAGCCATAAACCACCGATACTGCCGCCGCTTCCGTAGGGGTAAAAATACCCCCATAAATCCCGCCCAAAATAATTACCGGCGCCATTAAAGCCCAAAAGCCTTCCAAAAACGCCCTGAGCACACGCCGGGCAGTGGGACGGATGCCCGTACCTTTCCAGCCTTCTTTTCGGGCAATAATATACGATACGATCATCAAGCCAATACCGGTAACAATCCCAGGACCTATACCGGCTAAAAACATACGGCTGATGGAAAGGTTGGCCATTACTGCCCAAATAACCATGGGAATGCTGGGAGGGATCATCTGCCCTATGGGGCCGGAGGCGGTGGCTAGTGCAACACCGAAATCACGGCGGTAGCCTCTTTCTTCCATCTCCGGAATCATAACCCCGCCGATTGCTGCCGTTGTTGCTGGTGCAGAACCAGATATGGCCGCAAAAAACATGGAAGCTACCACAGTTACCATGGCCAAACCCCCGGTAACATAACCAAATACTGCCGCAGCCATATTCACTAATCGCCGTGCCAGGCCGCCGCGATGCATTAAGTCCCCGGCTAGAATAAAGAATGGCACAGCAAGCAAGCTAAAGGAATCCGTACCCGTTAGAATTTTTTGGGGAACGACAATAAAATTTATTTCACCGGTAAGTAAAGCAAGCAATGAAGAAATCCCCAAAGCAAAAGGTATGGGTACGGCAAGCACAAGCAAAATAATAAATGAAACAAATAAAACCGTACCCATGCAATCAGCCTCCTACCTTATGCAAGCCCAACAGGTGGGAAAATATTCGAAGCAGCCGATCAGATTCATGAATCACAATCAAACACCCGCTTACCGGCACCGACAGATATACCCAAAACATAGATAACCGCATGGCAGGGGAAAGCTGGATCCTAGTGGCCCAAGCCAAACGTATCCCGAACACCACTAATACAACAGCAAAGGCAAACATTAGGATTGATCCCAATAATGCAAAGATATTTTGCATTTTTATGGGCAGTTTATCTCTGATAAAAGTAATAGCCACATGAAAACCGTGTTTCACCCCGGAACTGGCCATTAGCATCACCGTCCAAATAAACAAGTACCGGGCAAGTTCTTCAGACCACGATAGGGAAGAACTTAGTACATAGCGATAAAAAACTTGGATGGCAATAACTATGGTCATAACTGTCATCAGCACGAATGCTGCATAACTAGTATATCGATCGATTAACTCTGAAGCTCTATGCATCAAAAAAGCCTCCTTATGCCAGTAAAAAGGGTAGTCAAACTACCCTTTTAACCAGAGGTTGCCTCAAGTAGCTTTGCAAGTAAATCAGCACCAATATCTCCACTAAACTCATCGTATAAAGGCAGGACCTTCTCGCGGAAGGCTGCGGGGTCATTAATTTCATTAACTTCCATACCCTGATTTGCCAAATCTTCCAGCAGCGCAGCTGTGTTTTTAGCGTTCTCAGCCCGGGTATGCTTAATCGCCCCTTCAGCGGCAGCAACTACCTTTGCTTGCAAATCAGCATCTAAAGACTGCCATTTGTTTGCTGACATCATCACAATCAATGGTGAGTATGTATGATTGGTTAAGGAAAGATACTTGGTAACTTCCGCATACTTATTCTGATGAATAACAGGGATGGGAATCTCCAAGCCCTCGATAGTTCCTTGCTGCACGGCAGTAAAGACCTCTCCCCAAGCCATCGGTGTAGCGTTGGAACCTAAGGCCCTAAACATGCCCATATAAATGGGGTTTTCCATCACGCGATACTTAACTCCTTCCACATCACTGGGCTCAAACACCGGACGTACATTGTTTATCATCTGCCGGAAACCGCCCTCCGAAAAACAGAACCCCTTAATGTTTACACCGGCAAGCAATTCCAATAACTCCTGGCCGATAGGCCCATCCAACACCGCATGCGCCTGTTCGGTACTGCTAAAGATAAAGGGTAAATCCAGAGCCTGAAATTGGGGCACAAATCCGCTGATAGGAGCATTGGTAATAACCCCCATATCCACAGTCCCCAAAGACATGCCTTCGATTACATCCCGTTCTCCGCCCAACATATTGTTGGGATATAGCTCCACCGTAACATTCTCCGCCGCATCCTCCAGCAGTTCCTTAAACTTATGTGCAGTGATCGCATACGGATCCTGCGGCGCATCGGCTGTGGTCCAACTGAGCTTAATCGCAACCTCTTCAACTTTACCTCCGCCTTCGGAACCTGCCTGTGTGTCTGTTTGACTGGATGTCCCACAGCCTGCCAAGATAATACTTAACACAAGGATAAAAACAACAACACCGGATAACCTTTTCATTTGTTCACCCCCCAAATATTATTAATTCATGCTTCAAATTGAATCTGCTTTTGTCCCTCCTCTCTTCTATGGCTTAAGGTGTACAACTAAGCTACTGCTTAATTCCATTTCTCTCTAGATTTTTATGATCTGCATTTTATGTTTACGCAACTTTTTTCCAGCCTGTCACTAATTAATTCTTTGAATATATCAAATATCCTCCTTATTCTAAATATTATTACAAATATATTTATATAATACTTCCTTTTAATAAAAACATATCTGCAGCGAAATAATATAGCTGACACTTGCTTCCATTAAAAAAAGGTTGAGCAGCAGACAAAGCTTGCTCAACCTTTTTATCTGTCTGTTTCTATTCCTATGTGAAAACATTATACTGCAAACCTATTCAAAAAAGCCTTAGTACGCTCATAATAAGGCTGATCAATTACTGCTTCCGGTGGGCCTTCTTCCACAATAACCCCTTCATCCATAAAAATAATATAATCTGCCACATCGCGGGCAAAACCCATTTCATGGGTTACAATCACCATTGTCATATGCTCAGCCGCCAAATCCTTAATCACCTTGAGAATTTCTCCTGTTAATTCCGGATCCAGGGCAGAAGTTGGTTCATCAAAAAATAACACCTTGGGATTCAAAGCCAGCGCCCTGGCTATGGAAACCCGCTGCTTTTGCCCCCCTGATAATTGATATGGATAGGCATTTTCTTTATCGGACAAGGCCATTTTCTCTAATAATTGGCGACCAATTGCCAAAGCCTCTGCTTTGTTTTTTTTCTGTACTGTAATCAAAGCATCAGTAATATTTTTGATCACAGAGTAATGGGGAAACAAGTTAAAGTTTTGAAATACCAAACCATAATAACTCTGGATTTTTTTCAGCTGCCGTGCAGGCGCTAAAACAGCTTTTCCATCTGCTCCGGTCCTAACCGCATGTTCACCCAAATAAATTAATTCACCGGCATCCATTGTTTCTAGCATAGTGGCACATCTTAACAATGTAGATTTGCCGGAGCCTGAAGGCCCAATAATAGCAACAACTTGACCTTGCTCTACCTCCAAGGAAATATTCTTAATTACCTGGAGATCACCAAAGCTCTTCCGCAGATTCTTAATCTCCAAATACTTCATCTTGGGCAACCTCCTACCTAAAATAACTAAATCTTATTTCCACCCATTCCATGGCAAAGGCCACAATAAGGTTAAATACATAATAAAATATCCCTGCTGCAATATAGGGCACCATAGATGCCTGCGCAGAGGCAATTGCCTTTGCAACGGTAAACATCTCGGAAACGGATATGGCAAAAGCCAGTGATGTATCCTTTACCAATGTAATCACCTCATTGGTCACTGCCGGGAGTATCCGCTTTATAACCTGGGGAAAGATAATTTTGATAAAGGTTTGCGTTTTGTTATACCCCAACACTTTTGCTGCCTCATATTGTCCAACTTCCATCGATTCAATTCCGCCCCGATATATTTCGGCAAAATATGCCGCATAATTAAGGACAAAACCGATAATAGTAGCTAAGAAGCGGTTGGGAGTTGGTAAACCGAAAATAAAATAAGGCCCGAAATAAACTACCATCAATTGCAGTATCAATGGTGTACCGCGCATAATTGATATATAAAATTTAATGATATTTCTTAGTATCGGATTCTTTGCCATGCGCCCAAAGGATACAAATAACCCCAATGGGAGCGAAAAAAGCAAAGTGAGGGTAAATATTTCAATGGATTTTACCATGCCCTGGCATAGTTTTACCAGCAATACCGACCATTCCACTTCCATAACCCACCTCCCCACAGAAAAGAAAGGGCCATTCCATGAGGGATAGCCCTTTCACTTTTCAGTTTTGCTACCAAATCCCCATTACTTGCCGATTGTAGTTACATCCTTACCGAACCATTTTTCTGAGATCGCGGCCAATGTACCATCAGCAGCCATTTCTTCCAAAGTGGCCTGGACAATATCCCTTAGTTCTACATTCCCTAACAAGAAACCTACACCATAATTTTCCGCAGCTAATTTTTCTTCCAGAACAACAAAGTTATCTCCTCTTTTTTCTATTTGATAGTTGGCAACTATCTCATCCATTACAACTACATCTACCGCTCCTGATTTCAGATCCATCAAGGCACTGTTATAATCAGCTGCTGTTAAGTAGTCACCAAAGGTCTCAACTAAATCCGGCCTATCAGCCAACGCAGCTTCTGCACTGGAATCAATTTGGACAATGACAGTTTTTCCAGCCAAATCAGCCAATGTTTCTATGTCTGCATCAGCATTCACAACAAAGACCTGGTTATTGGCCATATACGGCTCTGTCCAAGTATATTGTTCTTCCCGGCCATTAATTGTAAAGCCGTTCCAGATACAATCAATATTTTTTGTTGACAGTTCCATATCCTTTGCATCCCAGGCAATTGGCTGCAATTCAAGTTCTTGTCCCAGGCGCTCGGCAACCTCTGCTGCCAAATCCAAATCAAAACCTGTAAATTCGCCATTATCGCCGACAAAACCCATAGGCGGGAAGTTTTGATCAAATCCTACCGTGAATTTGCCTGCAACTACTGTATTAATTTCGTTTGCTTCACTATCATTGGCTTCATTACCCTTTGCTTCCCCTTGATCTTTTCCCTCATTGGCCGCCGGGCTTGATGAACATGCAACGACACTAAACACCAACATTGCAATAAGCGACAATAATAATAATTTTTTCCCCATCCTTGACTCCTCCATTTTCCCTTAATGTTTATCTGTTTACTACTTTACTACGGTAAAGTATAAAAGTCAAGGATTATTTTTTTACAACTGCAAGTAAACCACATAAAAATTCATTGACTTTAACGTAGCGTAAAGGTATATATTATCTTTGGGAGGTGATTACATGGAATACACCATAAAAAAACTAAGTGAAATGGCCGGTGTAACAACCAGGACCTTAAGATATTATGATCAAATTGATATTCTTAAACCAGCAAGAACCACCGCGGCAGGGTACCGGATCTACAGCCATGCGGAAGTAGATAAGTTACAACAAATACTTTTTTATCGCCAGTTAGGAGTAAGCTTAAATAGAATAAAAAAAATCATCTCATCACCTTCCTTTGATGAGATAAAAGTCTTAAAAGAGCATCGGGAAAAACTTCTCGCCAATAGAGAGCAATTGGATTTGCTGATTGCAAATATAAATAAAACCATAGCAGCAAAAGAAGGGAGGATAAAAATGATGGATGCAGAAAAATTTGCCGGCTTTAAGCGGAAAATGATTGCTGAAAATGAAAAGAAATATGGCAAAGAAGCTCGACAAAAATATGGTAATGACACTGTTGAGCAATCCAACCAAAAGCTCATGAACATGACCCAAGCGGAATATCAAGAGCTCCAAAAACTGCAAAATGAGTTAATGGAAACATTAGCGGCTGCTTTTCAGACCGGTGACCCGGCAAGCGAATTGGCGCAAAAGGCTGCCCGCCTGCACAAAGAATGGTTATGCTTTTACTGGCCGCAATACAGCAAAGAAGCACACGCCAATCTGGCACAGATGTATGTAGATGATGAAAGATTTACCGCTTATTATGACCAAGAACAACCGGGTACAGCAGCTTTTTTGCGTGATGCGATTCTCATTTATACAGGTATGAATTAAGCAACAAAGGGTGGGGATAGGGGACAATTTGCCCCTATCCTATTCCTTTGTCTTAATATACAAGTTCCGCGCCGGAAAGGCCACCTCTACTCCCTCTGCCTCCAATATTTCCATAATTTTAAGGTTAACGTCCTCCTTTACTTCTAAGAATCTACCCCATATAGTGGTTTTAGTGAAAAAGTATAGGAAAATATCGATACTGCTTTCATTAAATTGATCAAGGTTAACAAAGATTACTTCCTGGTCTATCTCGGGGTGTGCGGACAGCATAGCCCTAATTTTTTGTATACATTTCTCCAGCTTTTCCCGGGGGGTAGAATACATTACTTTTAAATTAAAAGTAATTCGCCGCTTGCCCATCCTACTCCAATTTGTAATCGATTCGTTTGCCAATTTGGAATTAGGGACAGTGGTTACAGCATCGGCGAAAGTTCTGATCCTGGTACTGCGAAAGGTAATATCCTCAACAGTTCCTTCAATGCTAGGAGTTTGGATCCAGTCGCCAATACTAAACGGCTTGTCTGTTATAATTACAATTCCACCAAAAACATTGGCCACTGCGTCTTGCGCCGCCAAGGCAAAAGCTAAACCGCCTAAACCCAAGCCGGTAAGAAAAGTATTCATTTCATAGCCCCATTCCTGAGCAACAGTAAGGAACGTTATAACCAGAATCAGTGTTTTCCCCACTTGGGCCAAAAAAGGAATAAGGATCGGATCAATTTTTATGTTGGACTTATCTAATTCTTTATTTAAGACATCATAATCCTTCACTAAATTTATAAATCCCCAGGCTACCAAAATAATAACTACCGAACGGAAAAAAGCGTGGAAAGCAAAATGCTGAACTAGCTTTAATCCCAAATAATTAAGGGCAATATATAAGCCGCCAAAGACAAAACCCATTTCAATCGGTTTTTGAAAGGACTCAACCAAAAGCCCATCCAAACTGGTTTTGGTCTTTGCTGTAAGAGCTAGTAATAGCTTAGAAATATACCGGGAAAAAATCCGGCGCAAAACCAGAAACAGTAAAAAAATAATAAGTGCTATACTGAGAGCAACAACATTCACTTTTGATGATAGAGCCGAACCTGCCTCATTAAGATATTCAGCCATAACGAACTACCTCCTTAGCAAACCGCACCACTATATACTATTATGGTGCCATAGTTAATAACCTGCTTTACTGTTGTGTCAAAATTAGTGGCCCATCCTTGGTTATGGCAACTGTATGCTCATACTGGGCAGACAACTTACCATCAGCAGTTCTTGCAGTCCAGCCATTGGCATCCATTTGACTAACCCATGTTCCTTCATTGACCATCGGTTCAATTGTAATAACCATCCCTTCTTTTAAGCGCAGCCCTTTGCCGGGAGCGCCAAAATGAGGGATTCGCGGATCCTCATGGATTGTTGGCCCGATACCATGGCCGACAAAATCCCTCACTACCGAAAAGCCTCTCGCCTCAACATAAGATTGAATAGCATAACCGATATCGCCAATTCTATTGCCGCTCCTTGCCTTTTCAATGCCTTTATATAAACATTTTTCTGTAACGTCCAACAACCGTTTAGTTGTATCTGCTATATTTCCCACGGCATAAGTCCAGGCAGAATCAGCTAAGCTTCCATCTAAATTGACAACCATATCAATAGTAACGATATCCCCATTTTTAAGCGGGCTTTTCCGCGGAAAACCGTGACAGATTTCATCATTATAGCAAATCGATAGCCCTTATATCCTTTCTGTTCCGCCCTCGCTCCATGCTTCTTCAAATAGTCTTCCACAAAACTATCCAACTCTAAAGTTGTGATACCGGGCTCAATTATTTTTTTTATTTCCTGATGACAAGCTGCCAACAGCTTTCCTGCCTCTTGCATTTTTTTTATTTCCCTTGCTGATTTTAAAGTAACCATTGTATTTTCCTTTCCCCACAATAAAAAAATGATTACCAACACCGGTTTCTACTCTATTTTATTCTTCCCCAAACAAGTGATCAAGCGTTTTGCCTAAAACCTTACAAATAGCCAGACAAAGCTTTAACGTGGGATTATATTTTCCAAGCTCAATAAGACTTATCGTCTGTCTGGTAACACCAACTATCCTTGCCAGTTCTTCCTGAGATAAATCCTTCTCAACCCTGGCCATTTTGAGTTTTAAGTTTTTCATATTACCACCCTTTTAAACAAAATACTATCCCTCATTACTATCAGCATCGTTTTCCTACTCCGCTCCGCCCTTTGAACATTAATCTGATAAAGGTAGACAACTCCCATTTCTCATCTATAATTAATTATTACAGGTTTGACTTTAGTATAAGATATAATTTCCATTATGCCAAATATATATTGCATTAATTATAACATAACCCCTTATTATTTCTTGTCAATACTATATTAACCCAACCAGATCATTCTCCCTATTTCATCATACCATTTTACATAACCCCCTTGACATTTCCTTTCCCTTCACCTTATAATGTAAATAAAACTTTACGTAAAGTATACTTTACATAGGGGGTAATTGTATTTGCAAAATCGCTTGCGGGATTTAAGGGAAAAACATAGTCTGACCCAGGAACAATTGGCTAATAATGTTGGGGTTTCAAGACAGACAATTATTTCTATTGAAACAGGAAAATATAATCCTTCTCTCATCTTGGCATATAAATTAGCAAAAAACTTCAACTGCCTCATTGAAGATGTTTTTATCTTTTCCGACCGGGAAGGAGGGAAAAATAATGGATAAATCATTTAGCAGGGAGTTAATTACGACCAACTATCTTTTAATTGGCGGCTTTGCTTTGATTGTAATTGCCGGTAATTTATATTATGGTGCATCTACCCAGTTTTGGAGTTGGTCCCTTGGCTTTTTGACGGTTTTAGCCCTAGCCTTAGCGATTAAGATTAAGCGCATCAAAGCAAAAAATAAAGAACTAGATGAACGGATGCAATTTATCACCTATAGATCTGTCTACATTGGCTTTTACTTTTTCCTCGGTACGATCCTATGGTATTACACTAAAGAAATGATAATTGATGGCCAGCTCTCTACTCGCACTTATGTTGAACTGCTTGCCGGCTTAACCGGCTATATGGGCAGCTATCTTTTCTTACGCAACCGCATTTAAATTTTATAATAAAGCATGGGGACGACCGTCCCCATGCTTCCAACTCTAAATGCACTTTGCAATTCCCTCTTCCACTACTGCCAAGGCTGAATCAATTTCGTCATGGGTAACCGTTGTCGGGGCAATAAAACGGATAATATTATTGTCAGGGCCACAGGTCAGAAGTACCAACTGGTGCTCGAGACAATGGCTTTGGATCTGTTTTGCCACATCAAGGGCAGGTTTTTTGTCACCCCGGACAAATTCAACTCCAATCATGAGACCAAGCCCCCGCACGTCGCCAATGAGCGAGTATTTTGCCTGAAGTTTATTCAATTTATCCTTGAAGTACTGACCCATCCGCGCAGCATTATCCAGATACCCCTCCTCCAGGAGTTTCAGGATTAACAAAGCAGCAGCGCATGCCACCGGGTTACCGCCGAAGGTGCCGCCATGGGCGCCAGCATCCCATTTTTCCATGATTTCCCGCTTGGCCACCACGGCACTGAGGGGGAATCCGCCCCCAATGGCCTTCCCCAAGGTAGTTATATCAGGTGTTATACCAAAATGCTCGGCGGCAAAGATCTTCCCCGTCCGCCCAATGCCGGTCTGAATTTCATCAAAGATCAAATAGATACCATGCCTGTCACAAAGAGACCGAAGCTCCTGGATAAATTCCAGCGGGGGCACAATATATCCCCCTTCGCCGGCTACCGGTTCGATGATCATGGCTGCCACCCGCTCCGGAGCCACTTCTAACTTGAACACCTTTTCCTCCAGGTACTGTAAACATTCCAACCCACATTTCCCTTCCTCCTGTCCGAAGGGGCAGCGGTAACAGTAAGGATACTCGGCAAAGTGAACACTGGGCAATAATGCTTCATAATTTTTCCGCTTTGCAGCACCGGAAGTAGTCAGGGACAGTGTCCCCAGGGTGCGGCCGTGAAATCCCCCCCGGAAGGCGATCAGGGCAGGACGCCCGCTTACATACTTGGCCAGCTTAACGGCACCTTCATTAGCTTCCGCCCCGCTGTTAGAGAAATAAACCATGGTATCCCCGCCGCTCAATTGCACCAGTTTCTCCCCTAAGCTAATATAGGGTTCATACCAGACCACATTATGGCCTACATGTATCATCTTATCCAGCTGTTCCTTGACAGCCTGTATCACTTGGGGATGGTTGTGCCCCAAATTGCAGACTGCTATGCCACTGGCAAAATCCAGATACTTCTTGCCGTCCTCGGTATACAAATAAGTTCCTTCTGCCTTCACCACACCCAAATCAGTAACCCGGCCGGCAGCCGGTGGGAAGATCCGCTTAGCCCGCTCACTCATAGTTTGCACCATTTATAACACACCTCCGTTTTTCACCATCCTGTAGAAAATGATAGGATTAATTCCTAGCGTTTAAAATAAGCTCCAAGAAACGTAAGGTAAGCCGGGGCAAGGTGTCAAAGGTATAACTTTTTAATACCCGTTCCGTATACTTGTGGCCATCCTTGCCGTAAGTCCCCAGGTTGATGGCAGGAAGATCCCTCTGCCGTATCTCGGCCACAGGAACAGGATATACGTAGTGCCATCCAGGCAAATTGTCGATCAAAGCTGCCACCGAATGATCATCATCATCCATCTTCATGTAGCTGGAATCACTGAGGAGGGGAAAATAATTGTTGATAGTAATCTCCTGACCCGTCTTCTCCCGGTGTTCATTAACCAACTGTTCCAAAACCGCAATGACCTCTGCTTCCGCGGGAATTTCCCGGTGCAGGCGGTTCCGGGGACAATAGGGCGGGGCAAAGAAAACTATCACACAAGGATCATGATCCGGATCCTGTTCCTTCAGATCCCGGACCAAGGATAGGCAAATAACCCGCAGGTCCTTCCCTGCTGCCATCATCTCCCTGGTTTTAGTTAAGAGTTCCTGATCCAATTCCTTGCCTTTCAGCTCCCTGATCCTGGCTTTAAGCTCTGCAAAGGTCAATACTTTCGGTTGCCAGCCTGCCGGTCTGTACCCCAAACCCGCTTGGCGGCAGTAGGTCTCATGCTCCCCTTCCATGTAGGTGATAACCCTTTCCATGGCCTCTGCAGCCAGTTCCTTCATTTTGGCCAATACATCCTTGGTTGCAGTTTCATAGGTAAAATAATTGGCATAAACGAAGGCTTCCCTTGGAGTCTGAACATTATATTCCGGCTTTAGTTCCCGCATGTGTAAAACAGTGGGGGGCAGGGTCACCTCCCCGTCTATCCGGTCACAGTATTGGGTATTGAGATCTAAGCCCCTAGTGATCTCTGCTGCCACCAGGGAAGGGTCAAAACCGCTGAAGCACTGGCCCACATGGGCTTCTTTGCCGACAACGTAAAAACAGGGTAGGAGCTTACCGATGGCGCCCAGATAAAAATAGTGCTTGCCGTCCCCCGCAAACATGGGTGCGGTAAAGTCCTGGTTTACTGCCACCACGTACTCCAGGCCGTGTTCTGCTTCCAAATTTTTGAGGGCATGCAGGGCTTCCATTATGCCAGTATGCTGGTTCTCCTCCACCGGGTTGACCATAAAGAGCAGATTGCCTGAATGGTTATGCCGCTCCTTAATAAACTCTTCCAAGACACAGAGATTCACCGCTACACCCGCCTTCATATCATTGCAGCCCCGGCCAAAAAGCCACTCCCCTGATTCAAGATCCGTCCGCACTTCGGCAGGAATGTTGGCTTCTCTAAGTTTGTCTGCCAGTTCATAAGGAGAAAAGGCATAAGGTTTCAACGACCCAAAGTCATCAACGCCGACGGTATCGATGTGACCGTGGATGATCACTGTCCGTGGAGATGCCGCCTTCTCTCCCTTCACTAAGGCTAAAACGTTCATCCTGCCCAGGTGGTCATTCACCAGGGGCTGTTCCAGCAGAAATTGGGGATGCTCCTGAAAGTAAGGGTTCTGAGCCAGGTAATTCTTGATATAGCGGGCAATCTTTGCTTCTCCCTCTGTCCCGTTGATGCTCGGGATTTTTACCAGTTCCACAGTCAGTGCCTCCACCCGTGCCGCCAGATCCGGCGCTTGTATTGTCATAATCGCCTAAGCCTCCTTATCCTCCAATTGTTCAGATAGAATTACTCAGTATTGCCTATCCCATCAGTCCTGGCAGGAACATGGAGAACCAGGGTAAAAAGGTCAACAGCAGTAAGACCACCACCATTCCGATAATGAAGGGAAATATATACTTCAACATTTCATCCAGCTGTATCCCTGCCACTGCAGAAGCCACAAAAAGATTTGCCCCATAGGGCGGTGTTATAAATCCAACAGCCAGGTTTACAGTCATAAATATACCGAAATGGATAGGGTGGATCCCCAGCTTGCTCACCACCGGCAAAAGCATGGGAGCCAAAATTATACAAGAAGAAATGTTGTCGATGAAGCAACCCACAAAGAGCAGGAAGAGGTTTATTAAAAGTAGCACTACAATCTTGCTTTCCGAGATGGAAAATAGGATATTGGCAATAGTAGCCGGTACCTGCTCCATGGTCAAGAGGTGGGCAAAGGATATAGACAGACCGATCATAAAGGTGGTTGCCCCGTTAATGAGCACCGTTTCCCGGAGGGAAGAATAAATTTCCTCCCAGCCCAGCTCTTTATGGACAAAAATGCCGATGATCAATCCATAGACAACTGCAACCACCGCCGCTTCGGTAGGGGTGAAAATGCCCCCATAAATGCCGCCCAAAATAATAATTGGTGCCATCAGGGCGTACTTGGACTCATTCAACGACTGCAGAATTTCCCTTAATGTCGGCCTTCTGTCGATTCCCCGGTACCCTTCCCTTCTTGCCACATAGTAAGACGCTACCATCAAGGCAATCCCAATCATGATTCCGGGGATTATGCCGGCGATGAACATGGTACCGATAGAAGTGCCGGTTACAACCCCGTAAATAACAAAGGGGATGCTGGGAGGGATAATGACCCCGATGGTTCCGCCGGCAGCTGTAATTGCCGCTGCAAAACCGGTGGCATAACCCCGTTCCTTCATGGATGGCACCATGAAGGAACCGATGGCCGAAACCGTTGCCGGTGCGGAACCGGAAATGGCGGCAAAAAACATACAGGCCACAGTGGTCACCATGGCAAGGCCGCCGGTCATAAAGCCGACCAGAGAATTGGCCAAGTTAAGAAGCCGCTCGGACAGGCCGCCGTGTTTCATCAGCTGACCGGCGAGAATAAAAAACGGGATGGCCATCAGCGGAAAAGAATCAAGAGCTGCAAAGGCATTCTGGGAAATAATAAGTGTGGAAATATTAGTGGTTGTCACTACCGTGATCAGGGTAGACAAACCGAGGGTAATACCAATGGGCACGCTCAAAACTAAAAAAAATAACAGTAGGGCAAAAAGGACGATAATGGTCATTTATTTCACCCCCTTACCTGCTGTCGCCCCATTTCAACCAACTGCTGGATCAAGCGGAAGGCCATTAAGGCACAGCCCACAGGGACAGAAGCATAACTGTAAAACATTGAAATCCGCATTGCTGGCGAGAGCTGACGCTGTACTTTCAATGCCAAGCTGCTTCCATTCCAGGCCAAAAAAATGCAGAAACCTGTCCACAGGAGCAGCACTATTACTTCTACTATTTTCTGGATCTTCTCCGGTAACATATCCCGGAAAAGGGATACCTGGAGGTGTTTGCGATATTTGGCTGCCATACTGGCTCCTATCCAAATCTGCCAAAGGAAAATATACCTGGCCAGCTCTTCACTCCAAGACGGAGGGCTGGAAAATACATATCTTGTCACAACCTGGTAAAAGATTATCCCCACTGTCACAACAAGACTGGCAATAAGAATCCATTCTTCCAAGTAAGCGTCAAGTTTTCGCAGCCAAGTCAAGGGAATTCCCCCCTTCAAGACTATATAAGTAGTAATATAGTAATAATTAGGGCGGCTGCCCTGATTGCAACACCAGAGCCCACCTCAGGGAAGCAGCCGCCATCCCTAACTGACCGGTGCTTATGCACCTTTTGCTATTTTCAGGGCTAGGTCTACCAGTTCTGCTCCGATTTCCTCTTTAAACATTTCATAAACCGGAGCCGTTGCCTCCACAAACTGAAGCCTTTGTTCTTCCGTTAACTCATTGATTTCCATACCTGCATCCCTGAGGTCATTCAGCATATTTTGCTCTTCCTTCTGAAGAGCAAGCCTTTGGTTATCCCGTGCTTTTTCTGTCCCCGCCACAATTACTTCCTGCAGGTCTGCGGGAAGGCTTGCGAAGAAATCGAGATTAATAATGAAGGGTGCTGCTGCATAGACATGGCCGGTTAAAGACAGGTATTTCTGTACTTCGTTGAATTTATTACTGTGAATTATGGCAATGGGGTTTTCCTGGGCGTCCACTGTCCGCTGCCGCAAAGCAGTATATAATTCCCCAAAGGCCATGGGGGTAGGGCTGGCACCGAGTTTGCGGAATATTTCCATGTGAATTGGGTTTTCCATAGTCCGGATTTTCTTACCCGCCAAATCAGCCGGTTCATACACAGGGTTCTCATTATTGGTTACATTCCGGAATCCGTTCTCCAGATAGCCAACAATCTTCATGCCTGTAGCCGCTTCAACCTGGTCGGCCACCCTCTGTCCCAGTTCGCCGTCTAGAGCAGCATAGGCAGACTCCCGATCCCCAAAAAGGAAGGGAAGGTCAAAAACCATGACGCTATTGTCGAACCCTGCCACAACAGACAGGGCGGGGAAAGTCATTTCCAAGGTACCCACCTGCACCGCCTCAATGGCCTGCCTATCTGAACCCAACTGGGCATTAGGATAGAGTTGAACTTCAATCCGGCCGTCGCTTTCTGCCTCCACATATTCCTTAAACTCGATGGAAGCCAGATGACTGGGATGTTCCTCAGGGAGCACGTGGCTTAGCCGGATCGTATAGGTTTTCTCAACCTCCCCTTCTCCTCCAGCTTTTCCTTTTTCTGCCGGTGTCCCGCAGCCGCAAAAAAGCCCTACAACCAACAGGAGTACTAATACCAGCCCGAAAACTCTTTTTGGCATATTAATCCCCCTCTAATTTGATTTTCGCCTGATGGCCAGTAGCCAAAAAACACTACCCTCTAATCAATCTCTCCTTACCCGTACATCACCTCCATTTAGTCGATCCTTTTTCGCAAGTATATAGTTCTTTATTCGAAACCTATGCTCCGATACTCTGATAGTCTGACTACACTGTATTACATTCTATTATGGATAATTTTTCAAAATTACTCTTAACATAAAATACTCCTTATTTTCTAATTAATTTCCTCACACATCTCTCCGCTTACGTAAAAAAGGAGGATAGGAAAAACGTCCCACTGTCCTTGCTTCAGCGCATCTAGCCGGCGATTGATTCCCTTTTTCCGGGCAATTTAAGAATTTTGCGATTTGGTTTCTATCTATAGCCAGGTTTAAACGGTCCAAGAGGCAGTGGGTAATGTCTCTTGGACCATTATTAGTACAATACTTTTGATTACCTTCAAGGGCAATACCTGTGTTATAATTCTTTGTTAAATAAAAAACAAATTTTATAAATGCAAGCAGGATTTTTAAGACGAGTATTGAATATAACCCTAAAGAATAATCAATTTGATTAAAATTCAATAGGTTAAGCTCCGAGCTGTATTGCCTAAGGCAGCCATAAATGCTATGGTAACCAGCCGTTAGGGTTTGAAGAGAAATCCTCAAGCCTCCCCTTTTGGAAAGGAGTTTACATCTCAGCAAAATCCACTTGCAAGAAGGGTTTTGTATCTTTGTGATATTTATGTAAACTACCCAGCTCCAAAAGGAATTGGGTAGTTTTTTATTCTATTTTAATATTTTCTTATGTTATAAATTTAAGGAGGTGGTCCATGTTTTTGATGTAACTAATAAAAACCAAACTCCGAGCTGTATTGCCTAAGGTAAACCATAAAAGCTATGGCAACCAGCCCTTAGGGTTTGAAGAGAAATCCTCAAGCCTCCCCCTTTTGGAAAGGAGTTTACATCTCAACGAATCCATATACAAAGAGGATTTTATTTTGGGATCTCTATGTAAACTATTTAGTTTCCAAAAGGAACTGGATAGTTTAATTATTTCGCAACCTTTAGATAATAATAAAATCAAAAAAAGGAGGATATTTAGTTTATGATTACGCTTACCATAGACGGGAGAGAAGTACAAGTAGCTGCAGGTAGTACTGTTTTGGAGGCTGCTAAAGTTGCAGGGGTTAATATTCCCACTTTATGTTATCATCCGGAACTACGCCCGGAAGGTGCCTGCCGTGTGTGTGTTGTTGAAGTAGAAAACGCAAAAACATTGGTAGCTAGTTGTGTTTATCCGGTTAGTGAGGGAATGGTAGTTAAAACTAATTCACAACGAGTCCGTGAGGCCAGAAAGATTGTGGTTGAATTATTACTAGCCAATCACCCGGCGGATTGTCTTACCTGTGAACGCAATAACAACTGTGAGCTGCAAAAAATTGCCCATGATGTCGGTGTCAGGGAAATAAGATTTTCCGGAGAGCGGCGTACTTGGGAAAAAGACGAAAGTAATCCTTCCTTGGTCAGGGATCCAAATAAATGTATCCTTTGCGGCCGATGTGTGCGGGTGTGCAATGAGGTGCAAAGCGTAGGAACGCTTAATTATAATAACCGGGGATTTGATACCCTCGTTGCGCCGGCTTATGCCCGGGGTCTCGCGGAAACTGCTTGTGTCTATTGCGGACAATGCAGTACAGTATGCCCTACAGGAGCGATTACGGAAAAAAGCTATATTGAAGAGGTATGGGCAGCAATAGAAGATCCTAAACTGCATGTGATCGTGCAAACAGCTCCTGCAGTACGGGTGGCAATCGGCGAGGAATTTGATCTTCCGCCTGGTTCTATAACAACTGGTAAATTGGTTGCCAGCTTACGCCGCCTTGGCTTTGATGCCGTATTTGACACCAATTTCGCTGCGGACCTCACAATCATGGAAGAAGGCCATGAACTTATTCACCGCCTGCAAAATGGTGGAGTTCTGCCGCTGATTACTTCCTGTAGCCCTGGCTGGATAAAATTTATCGAACATAACTACCCGCAATTGTTGCCCCATTTATCTACCTGCAAATCACCGCAGCAAATGTTTGGCGCAATGGCGAAAACCTATTATGCGGATAAAATCGGCCTGTCACCGGAGCAAATCTACGTTGTATCTATTATGCCTTGTACAGCCAAAAAATTCGAAGCTCAACGGCCGGAAATGGGCAGGGATGGTATTCCAGATGTCGATGCTGTTCTCACAACCCGGGAGTTAGGTAAGATGTTAAAAGAAGCAGGCATTGATTTTGCCGTTTTGCCGGACGAAGATTATGATGCACCATTGGGGATTTCTACCGGTGCCGCGGTAATTTTTGGTGCCACCGGCGGGGTTATGGAAGCAGCATTGCGAACTGCTGTAGAAGTTATTACCAATAAAGAACTGGAAGATATTAATTTCACCCAGGTTCGAGGTCTGGAGGGAGTGAAAGAGGCCACTCTTACCGTTGGCAACCATGAGCTTAAAGTGGCTGTAGCCCATGGGCTGGCCAATGCTCGCAAGCTGTTAGATCGTATAGCATCCGGAGAGGCTGACTATCACTTCATTGAGATCATGACTTGTCCCGGCGGCTGTATTGGCGGTGGCGGTCAACCGCTCCCGGTTGATAAAGATATTCGGCAAGCACGCATTAACGCCATTTATGAAGCAGATAAAAACTTACCAATACGTAAATCCCATGAAAATCCCGCTGTACAGCAACTATACAAGGAATTTTTAAAAGAACCATTAAGTGAAAAATCCCATCAGCTCTTGCACACAACCTATACCCCCCGTAATCGCTTTAGCAACTAAAACATTTAGTTAGTTTGTGCACTTAGTGCACTTAGGAGGTTATTAAATGTCAGTTCGCACTCTGACCCAATTAGCTATTTTACTGGCAATTACCTTAGCCTTTCAGATGTTGGGGTTACCTCAACCAATTACCGGCCCCGCAGTTAACTGCATGTTAATTATTAGTGCATTGACTATAGGGCCTATGGGAGCAGCATTGATTGGTGCACTGACACCGGTTATTGCCTTTATGCGTGGCATACTTGCTCCGCCCCTAGGGCCGGCAATTCCATTTATTGTTGTTGCCAACTGGGTATATATATTTGCTTTTGCCGGTCTAAAAAGGGTTAATATGTACCTGGGTCTCCTGGTGGGAGCCGTATTAAAACTACTTATATTGGCAGGAGCGGTACAGTTTTTCATTGCCGTCCCACCGGCTGTGGCCAAAGCCCTGCAATTTCCCCAGTTAATTACCGCCTTAACTGGAGGTTTGATCGCTTTCCTAGTATGGAGTGCATTACAGAAAACCGGGTTCCACAAAAATTAAATGCCTACAGGGAAGGTTAATTCTAATAAATTCTTTGCATTAATATTGAAAGGGGCACCGGATGTACGGTGCCCCTTTACCATAACTACGTTCGAAGCGATTTCCTGCCAACCTTGCCAACTTGTTGCTCCCTTTCCTTTCACCCCAAGCATCAACAATTATTCACCCTGCTGTATTCCTAATCAAGGGTGAATCAGACTAAATCATATTTTGCAAAACACTTCATTGTTCCCAGAGCCTGTACTATGCAATAGACACCTTAGATAAAAAATCAAGATAAAATAGAATCGAATCCACCGTTAATTGTTCACAGAGGTGAGGAGGGTTATCGGGATGAAATCCCTGCGGCCTCAGTTCGCGGCATAAAAGACTGCCGAATCTCTTTTCATACTGCCCTGCCAGCTTATTGCAAAGCTTTCCTGTTGCCTCCGCACCTATTTGTTCATAATAACGAATCCCCAGATACATCAATCCTCCCTCAACCAACCCGCACTGAGCTCCATAACGCCCCGCCCCATGCATACCCACAGCAGCGGCAAGCACCTGCTTGGCAAGCTCAATACCCTCAATCTCAGCAAGAATACGCAATACTGTTGTCGCGCAATTCCAATTATATTCCCAGTAATATTCATGAACCCTTTTTGCCACTAAATCAGTATGATTTAACACTGTTTCTCCCCCCAATGTTTAATAATGTTTAGAGAATATGTAACTTGTACAGGTACACTTTACCCTGTATATCCTACTATTTCAATCTATTTTCTGATCCTGAACAATAATCCATTAGTAGTTCTCAATAATTCCGCAGTGGCTATTCGCACTAAAGAATTGGGAGAACCGCCACCGGTATAAACAATTTCCTTTTCCATCACCTTTGGGTCTATAATAAAGGTGGCTTGATAGCCAAAAGAGGGAACACCGCCGCAAGGAAAACCGGTCTTTGTGAGAATTTCACTTTCAGTGGCAATCCTCGGTCTAGCAATTTGTAATGCCTTACCTACTCTTGATGTGCTGACCCGATCTTCACCTTTGACAATTGCCACAATTAAATTACCTTCATCGGTAACCATACAGATGTTTTTCACGAAATCTTCCGGTGTGACCCCGGCTGCAGTTGCAGCCTCTTGGACCGAGTGGCATGATTGGTTAAATAGCAACTGCTCCGCCTCTAGATTATTAACAAGTATGTATTTTTTTAATTTTTCTTCATAGTGTTGCATAATATTTCTCCTTTCTATTTTCGATACCTTGCAGACAGGGAATCCTTCGTCACAAAATATTATTGTAAGAAATCTATAAGAATTATGGTAGTGGAATCTTAGGAAGTCAATGCTATGATTACTAATAGAGAGATCTCTTGGTTTTAGGAGTGATGTTGATGTATAATATTCTGGTTGTGGAAGATGAACAGGAAATAGCAGCTGCTATTGAAGTTTACCTGCAAAACCAGAACTACAATGTTTTCAAGGCAGCTAACGGCGAGGAAGCCTTACAAGTATTTGCCAGAGAAGAAATTCACTTGATCCTTATGGATATTATGATGCCGAAGCTAGATGGGATTAAGTCCACAATGAAAATTAGAGAAACCAGTAATGTACCCATTATTTTTCTCTCTGCCAAATCAGAAGATATGGATAAAATTTTAGGGCTTAACATCGGTGCCGATGATTACATTACCAAGCCTTTTAACCCTTTAGAACTGTTGGCCCGCGTAAACTCAAACATCCGCAGGCACACCAGTTATGGCAATGGTGCCCCGGTCCAAGAAAATGTAATTAGAATCGGAGGCATAGAATTAAATGATGTAAAAAAAGAGGTCACAGTGGACGGGGAACCAATTCGCACAACTCCCCTGGAATATAAGATCCTGCACCTTCTGATGCGACATCCCAACCGGGTATTTTCTATTGAAGAGATTTATGAAAAGGTATGGCAGGAGCCGGCTTATAACCCTGATACAGTAACAGTCCATATCAGGCGAATCCGCGAAAAAATAGAGATCAATCCCAAGGAACCAAAATACTTAAAGGTGGTGTGGGGCATTGGCTACAAATTCCAAGGCTGAACTACCAGCCGGTATAACTATTGGCAATAAACTAATTTCGACAACATGGGGAACATTCCTCCTGATTATGAGTCTAACTATTGTGTCTGTATGTGCTTTCGATCCCATTAAGATGAATACATTTCCTAATGGCACAGTTAATATTGGACATTCTATGTTCTTAATTTTGGTTATCGGTGCCATTAGCATCTTAGTACTAACTGTCCTGGCCTTTGCCATCCCCTATTCAGCACAAAAACAGACAGGTATTGTAAGACTTTTCAATAGCATCTTGTTAGAACTAAAAGGATTTCTATGGTTGACGTTTTTTACTATATGTTTAATTCTTTCGGGTATTATCCCTGGATACTATTATCCTTACTACACCAACACTTTTATGGAACCAAACTTATACTTCTATCTTACCGGAATCCCGATGACTTTCATTTTCCTCTTCCTCATTTATCTCAGCATTTGCTATATTAAACACATTTACCATGCCGGTTTTAGGATAGGATTAATTAATAACAGTTTAACTGGCAGAATAATTCTCTATACCATCACCAGTGTAAGAAATACAATTAATAAATTGGCAGATGTGGATCTAACACAAGATTACAATAAAAAAACTGTTGGTATTAGTGGGGTTAAACTTTATTGCCCTCTTTGTCATTGCCTCCACCGGCCCTCTGGGCGGCATACTGGCAGTAATTTATACAGTGTTATTGTTTAATTATGCGGTAAAAATGCTGGATAAAGCCAGGGAGCTTTATACGGCCAGCAGCCAATTAGCCCGCGGCGATTTTACTATTACCATACCTGAGGACATGGGCATCTTAAGCCCCTTTGCCAAGAGTCTAAATAGTATTAAAGAGGGTTTTAAGGTGGCTGTGGAGGAGGAGGTAAAAAGTCAAAATATGAAAACCCAGTTGATCTCCAATGTCTCCCATGACCTAAAAACCCCCTCTTACCGCCATTATCACCTATGTGGATTTACTCAAAGATCAAAATCTGGAAAAGGAAACGCAAAAACAATATGTTACTATCCTTGACCAAAAAGCTAAACGCTTGCAAGTCTTAATTGATGATCTATTTGAAGCCAGCAAGGCAAGCACCGGCAATATCGAGCTCCACTGGGAAGAATTAGATATTATTGCCTTACTGCGGCAGACCTTAGGGGAAATGGAGGAGAAAATCAAGGCCAGTACGCTACAAATACGGCTTCATCTGCCGGAGCACAGGGTGATATGTGAATTGGATGGAGCCAGAACCTATCGGGTTTTTGAAAACATCATCGGCAATATGCTTAAATATTCCCTGCCCCAGACCAGAGTCTATATTGAGTGCTGACAGCAGATGAAAAGAATATAAGTCTAACCTTCAAAAATATATCCGCCTATGAAATGAATTTTGAACCTGCGGAAATAATGGAGCGCTTTACCAGAGGCGATAAATCCCGCACCACCGAAGGTTCCGGTTTGGGGCTGGCCATTGCCAAAAGCCTGGTAGAATTGCAAGGAGGAAGTTTAGATATTGACATTGATGGGGATTTATTCAAACTAACTAGTAACCTTCCCCATAATAGTAAAAAAATAAAACCGGCCGGTATAAACCGGCAAGGAGCCTACACACATGAACACAGCTTGGATTAAAGATATAATCATGCAATACGAGTATTTTGGTTATGCGTTAATGTTTGCAGGACCCTTTTTGGAAGGGCTTACAATTCCCTGTCCTTCCATGTTTATCGTTTTTATCGGTGGTGCCTTTTTGGTAGATTCTATCCCGGATTATATGCTCCTCGTCTTAATCAGCTCCTCGGCGTATACACTGGCCTCAATAATACCATATTACTGCGGCAGCACCATTAAAGACAGGATAGGATTCTTTAGTAAAGAAAAATACTGGGCAATGTTTGATCGACTATTTGCCGCCCATGGTGACAAGATTGTCTGTTATAGCCGCCCACTGTGGATGGGAAATATGGTCTCATATTTTGCCGGAATCGAGAAGATGCAAAAAAGAAAATTTGTTTATTATACGTTCTTGGGAATTTTCCCCTGGCATCTTATTGTTACGCTCACCGGCATCTTCTTTGGTAATAACATTGATAATGGGCATAGAATTGGCAAAAAGCTATTCATGGTTAGCAGTAATTATAATAAGCGGGTTTTTGCTTCTGAGCGCCTATGTGAAAGCGCAGATCGAAAACCTATTAAGACCTAAAAGAGGAACGCCTTAAGGTGCAAGGCATTCCTCATTTTATTACTTATTTCTGTAAGAATCCTATCTCCCGTAAAAAATACCCGACATGATTTCTTTCCTTCGCGGAAATTGCCCTTCCACACCTTTCCGTCCATTTATCATCAATTTCTCCATTAGTTCGCGCTTGATAATATTGCCTGACTTCCGCATCGTAGTTGGCCAGTAGCTCGTCGTCCCTTTCCGTATCATAATAATCAACTTTATGGACTACCTCCCGGGGTAATCTTGGCTTTAACCCCGGGTTCTCATCGGGATACCCTAAGCAAAGCAGGAATAATGGTGCTGTTAAGGCCGGTAACGCAAATAATTTATGTACACTTTCGATGTCATTTCTGATTCCGCCTACAAATACACCGCCCAAACCTAGGACTTGCGCAGCAATTAATGCTTTCTGGGCTGCCAATGCAGTATCGGTTACTGCAACGGTAAACAAGTCAGTGTTATGGAAAACTTCTTTGTTTGTAACCGGGATATACTTCTGCCCCCGATGTAAATCTGCACAGAACAATAGAGCTAAAGGTGCCTCTAGCACCCATTTTTGACCGCCTGCAATTTCTGCAAGGGTTTTTCTTTTTTCTTTATCCTTCACTTCGATTATGGTATAGGTTTGTAAATGGCTGGATGTTGGAGCCATTTGCGCACAGGCTACAATTGTATCTACCACTTCTTTACTTACTTCTTTGTCTTTGTATTTTCTAATGGATACATGGTTGAGCAATAAATCAATCATCTCATGCACATCGCTCGCCTCCTTTGTTTTCAAGAGCAACTCTAACCAAAGTCGTCCTTCCAATGTTAATATTGGCTGCTAATAAGTAGTTGGTACTATTCTCCCCGGGGAAATAAGACTTATGCTTTACTTGTTTATAAATTTAATACTGGGATTACCGGTACCATCATACCCCGGTGGCATCC
>JBMNJR010000012.1:0-123564 GCA_050951765.1 bacterium
GTCAGGGTCAGTCCAGAGAGTCGCCTTCGCCACTGGTGTTCCTCCCGATATCTACGCATTTCACCGCTACACCGGGAATTCCACTCTCCTCTCCTGCCCTCAAGCCATATAGTTTCATGTGCAACCCCAAAGTTGAGCTTCGGTATTTCACACCTGACTTTTATGACCGCCTACACGCCCTTTACGCCCAGTAATTCCGGACAACGCTCGCCCCCTACGTGTTACCGCGGCTGCTGGCACGTAGTTAGCCGGGGCTTCCTCCAGGGGTACCGGCAACTAAAAGTCATTCCCTCCTCTTAGCTTTCGTCCCCCTAGACAAAGGTTTACAACCCGAAGGCCTTCGTCCCTCACGCGGCGTCGCTGCGTCAGGCTTGCGCCCATTGCGCAAAATTCCCCACTGCTGCCTCCCGTAGGAGTCTGGACCGTGTCTCAGTTCCAGTGTGGCCGTACACCCTCTCAGGCCGGCTACCCATCGTCGCTTTGGTAGGCCGTTACCCTACCAACTGGCTAATGGGACGCGGGCCCATCTGTAAGTGACGCATTTTGCGCCTTTCTTTACCTTAACATGCGTTAGGGTAAATGTATCCGGTATTAGCAACGGTTTCCCGCTGTTATCCCAGTCTTACAGGTAGGTTGCCCACGTGTTACTCACCCGTTCGCCGCTATCCTCGAAGTTCGAGGTTCGAAATTCGTTTATTCGAAGGCTTCGTTGGAAATGGTTTAACCACTTCCTTCTCTGTTTCGAATCTCGAACCTCCAACCTCGAACTCCGAGAACCGCTCGACTTGCATGTGTTAAGCGCGCCGCCAGCGTTCGTCCTGAGCCAGGATCAAACTCTCCGTAAAAGTTCTATAACCCTTAAAAAGAGTTTGTTAGCTCTTCTTATTCTTACTCTTTTGTTCGGTTCTCTTCACTTCGCATCACCTGCAAAGCCAGAAAACCCGCACTGGCTTCTTCCACTGTTCAGTTTTCAAGGACCGGGTGGGTAAGCTAATAAGCCTACTCCGGAAGTTTATCTTAACATATTTTGCGTTTTTTTGTCAAGCCCTCTGTATACTAGGGTATACTAGTAAATTCAAAACAAAATTTATGCCCAGCAAAGACACTTACAATACAATAGTATAACTGGAAAGGGAATGCAACTGTTATTTTATGGAGGAAGCAGCAAGCAGGAAGCGAAGCCTTACGTCACTATCCCCGTTTGCAACAGCTACTACCAGTGCCTATGATTCCCGTGGCTTCAGCAAGGGAAATAGAATTACATCTCTGATCGAATAAGAATCAGTAAGAAGCATCACTAACCGATCAACGCCGATGCCTAAACCTCCGGTTGGCGGTAACCCATATTCCAGAGCCCGCAGGAAGTCTTCATCCATCATATGGGCTTCTTCATCTCCCGCCTCTCGTTGCTCAACCTGCTTTTGAAACCGTTCCCGTTGATCTATAGGATCATTTAATTCTGAGAAGCCATTTGCCATTTCTCTCCCGTAAATATAAGGTTCAAAACGGTCAGTAAACTCTTTGTTATCTTTTTTCCGTTTGGCTAAAGGGGATACCTCAACAGGGAGATCAGTAATAAATGTCGGTTGAATCAACTCCGGTTCTACCAGTTCATCAAAGGTTTCCGCAATTATTTCCCCTAAACTGGTCCCTTCCGCAAATTCCAAACCTACCTTTGCCGCCATTTGTTTTGCTTGTACCACATCTACGCCTGCGAAATCTAATACCTGCATATTCTTTAATGGCATCTAACATAGTAATACGGCGCCATGGCGGTGTAAGATCAATAGTTTCTCCTTGATAGCTAATCACTGAATTTCCAGTCACCTTTTGGGCTACATAAGCAATCAAATTTTCTGTTAACCGCATCATTTCTTCGCCATTTACATAGGCTTGATAAACCTCAAGGGCAGTATATTCAGGATTGTGTTTTGTAGAAATGCCTTCATTGCGGAAGTTTCGATTTAATTCATAGACCTTTTCAAAACCGCCTACTATAAGTTTTTTTAAATATAGTTCCGGTGCAATCCGCAAATATAACTGCATATCCAGAGCATTGTGATGGGTTACAAAGGGTCGTGCATTTGCACCGCCGGGTATCGTATTCAACATTGGTGTTTCAACTTCCAAAAAACCTCTCTGATCTAAATACTCTCGAATAGCTTGAATAACTTTACTGCGCGTAATAAAAATTTCTCTAACCTCCGGATTAACGATTAAATCAACATACCGCATTCGATAACGTAGCTCTACATCTTTTAAGCCATGCCACTTCTCCGGGAGAGGACGCAAGGATTTACAAAGCACTTCAAAACTCTTCACAGCAATAGTAACTTCACCCCGCCTGGTTTTAAAAACTTTACCATGGACGCCCGATAATGTCACCAATATCCAAATCTAAAAACCTATGATACAATTCTTCACCCACATCATCTATCCGCAAATAAACCTGCACGCGCCCGGACATATCTTGTAAGTGGGCAAAGCTAGCTTTCCCATGGACTCGGATGGCCATTACGCGACCGGCAACGGCTACTTCCTGATCCGCAATTTGGGCAAACTTCTCGTTAACCTCTTGGGCTTGATGGGTTCGGGGAAACATTTCCTGGGCATAGGGGTCTATCCCTTCTGCCCGTAGTTTGTCCAACTTTTGCCTCCTTATGAACACTTGTCCATTAATGTCTTGCATGTTACCTTCTTCGATCATTTTGCACCCTCCTGGAACATAGTTTAGCCAACGTTAGATACCGGTTAGTTATTTAAATTCAACGGGAAACATCTAAAATTTTATACACTAATGTACCTGCGGGAACAGTAATTTTGACCTCACTATTTACCTTTTTACCTAATAATGCTTTCCCCACCGGTGATTCGTTGGAAATTTTATTAGTTGATGGATCTGCCTCTGCTGAACCAACAATAGTATAAGTCCATTCTTCCCCAGTTTCTACATCATATAACTTTACTTTGGAACCTATTCCTACTTCATCGGGATTACAACCCTCACTATCAATAACTTTCGCATTACGTAGTATTCTCTCAATGGTTAAGATGCGCCCCTCGACAAAAGCTTGTTCATTTTTTGCGGCATCATACTCAGAATTCTCACTGATATCACCAAATTCAATGGCTTGTTTAATCCGCTCCGCCACTTGCCGGCGTTTCACAGTCTTCAGCTGTTCCAGTTCACTTTCATATCTCTTTAGACCATCGAGGGTCAAAAGCACCTCTTTTTCTACCATATTGTTTTTTTCCTCCCCTTCAATGCTTCTGTTCTGTTAAGCCACCTAAGCTGCATCTATCCGATTGTTTATTAATATATGCCAGCTGTCGACAGTTAATGTTCCCTCATTCTACCACATTAGGAAAGAATAATCGCAGGCACAACAAAATGACGGACCGTTCCACGGCCCGTTAATCCTCCTAACGTGACAGCCTAATTATAGTAAATGTCCTTTCCGATGTCAAGAATTTTGCGTCGTTTATGCTTAACCTTTCTTGTCTTGCACTTTTTTCTTGATGGCTTGGATCTGTTCCCTGGTAACGGCCCTTTCAAAGCTACGCAGCCCGGCCAATGTGAAGCCATGCTTATCTGCAATAGTAGAGATTTCATCAACCTGGGCAACCGTTAAGTCACGGCCAAGGGTAAAACACTCATACCGCCCTTCCAGGGCTAATAGCATTGTTTCCGCCATACACGCATACGCGGTCCCCGGCGGGAAACCAAAATTAAAGTTAAAATTGGTCCCATTGGGTACCTTTACCACTCCACCCTCGAACACCAGCACATCGTCCCGCTCTTTGGCAACGCGCACAGAAACATCCCGTGGCCGCGCCACATCGCAGACTATTGCCCCTGATTTTAACTGTTCCGGCATAATTATCGCATCCGCTGCCCCTGATACCGTAATAATTATGTCTGCTGCAGCCAATGTATCCGGTAAATTTGTTGAAATTTTTACTGCCAGTCCCACTTCCTTATAGATCAGGTCAGCAGTTCGTTTCAATTTGCTCTGATCACGGCCAAAAAGCGTAAGATAACGAACCTCGCGGGCAAGAATCCGGGCGCAAGTACTGCCGATGGCACCGGTTGCCCCAATCACCGCTACCTGGGCACTGTTAAGGTCAATTTCCATTTCCCGGGCAGCCAACTTGGTCCCAGCAATGGCTGTGGCCACAGTATAACTATTACCTGTAGTAACCGCAATATCAAGATTACGGGCAACTGTGATTCCTGCGTCCCCCACAACGGAAGTAAACGCCCCCAAACCAACAATTTTAGCTCCTAGCTGCTCTGCTTTTTTCCCTGCTTGAATAATACGTTTAAGAACAAATTCCTCCGGTAACTCTAACATTTGCCGTGCAGTAAGAGTACAACCAACAAACCAGCCTTCTGCCTCACTAATAGCCGAACGAATACCGGTGATTTTAGAAACCTCCATTGGTGGAATAAGACGAAGTACGCTCTCGATTACCGCCGGTGGAAGTTTTGCGGCTAAAGGAAACTTGCGGCTAACGTCAGCGGTGTCCAGTGGATGTATAATAAAGGCAAAACGCTCCATGGATTAACCTCCCTCTACATTCCCCACTACTATTTTTTTTCGTCAAAATCTATAATTCTTGGCTCAAAACCAATAGCATCCAAAGCTTTTTCATAGTCCTCCGGTGCTAATTCTTCTGGGCGTTTGCCAAGCAATGCTACAATGACAGCCTCCATCACATTGGTGCCAAAAGAACGTCCGTTTAATTCCGGTGTTGTGGTAATAAGATATTTAATATTGCGCTTATTTAATTCTTCCACATCACTGCTTGTTACAGTATTTGTAATAATGGTTTTTCCCGGTAATGAATGGGGTAAATGCTTCCAAATAAAATGAAAGTCACCGGCAATCACATCAGCCTCATGAAAATACTTGATAAACCGGGGAGTATTTTTCCCTTGTTTTTTGCCGGTAGGATATAATAATTGGAAAGGAAGTTGACAAACTAAAGGTGCAATCATATAAGCAACTCTTTCCAGCTTTGGCAAAGAAGTTAACGGTATCGGTATACCCAAAGCTACCATCAGATCGCCAAAGATAACCTGTGCCCCCTGTTCTACCATAGCCTGAGCCATCCCAAACCGATCAACACCAGATACTAAAAAAACCTTTTTCTCCGGCCATGATATCAAATTATTTGCCGCCAGTTTATAAATGGTTTTTCTCTCCAAAGTGTTTTTTAAACCGGTTCCATCAACTATAGGAGTAACCTTTGCCGCTCGGGCAAGTTTCAACGCATCACGCAGGGCAAAACGACGCTGGCCTGCAGTTATGTAAAGGTCTATTCCTCCCATGCCAAAGGCATCTACTTTTCCATCCAGTTCGCGAATTAGCTCTTCCGCCTTACCCAAATCACCGTTAGTACCGATCCGCTCAATTATAAATTTTTCCCCTAAAAATTCTGTTTCCACCCGGTTATTTCGCTTTGGCGAGCCCAGACTAACACTAACAACCCTTTTCATAGTCATACTCCTTTCTTATTCAAGAGAGGCTTTTAATTAATTGCCGGATTTTTTCCGGGTCAACATAAACATCTTCCGCCAAAGGGGAAATCCCCAACTCAATCCCAACAACATCTCGCCCCAATAGTGCTTCAACCAATTGTACCCGCATATTAGAGCCTAAAAAAATTACCGAATTATAAACTCTTAATTTGGCGATCAAATCCATTATTTCATTTAATAAGTCCAAACCATTTTTTTCCTTAACATACCGCCATCGTTCTTCTTCTGTGAGCAAAAAAATAAATTCTACTCCTTCAGACTTGGCGACTGCTTCAATTTCTGCCTTGTTCAAAACCGGAAAACCCAAAAGCGCTATGGAACCGCCTTTACGAATTTCTCCCAAGCTTTCCAGGCGAGAAACAAAAGTGCGCTCTGTCCCTAAAATTGTGGCGACTTCTTGCTGCGACACCCCGGCACTGCGCAATTGGAAAATGCGCTCCACCAACTGATGTACCCGTTCGCGATCGATGACCTTATCGCCAATCCGAATAAGATCCATAAGCCTTCCTCCTATGTACACATATTTGTGCACATGCAGCCATTACTATTTTACTAAAGTATTAACTAAAATACAAGATATTGTCACTTGTCGATAGCGTCAAGATACTATGGGTTTTAAAGAAAAAAGTATTCCCTCACGATCTATCTTCTTGCTTCAAGCGTCCCTTATTGACTTAAGGAACTGCGAAATCCAAGTTCTTTTACCGGTATTTAAAATAGTTATGTTACCGATGGTTTCGTGTGATGCGGTAAGCTTTCGCTTTCTCATAATTTCCCGGTCCACTTTTACCTTCCTTGCTTCATTTAATGCCGCCTTTTTCTTTTGAATAAATATATCATACACGTTCCCGCCATTTGCTACAAAAACTCTTAGCCTGGACATCTGGTCCACTCCCGTTTTACTCCAGCCCAGAGGCCTTGAGCTTAACCTAGACGACAAGATATGGCTAACATGACCTTCTGCGCTGCAGCCGG
Organism: bacterium; assembly: GCA_050951765.1. Taxonomy (GTDB): domain Bacteria; phylum Bacillota; class DTU030; order DTU030; family JBMNJR01; genus JBMNJR01. The sequence continues at coordinate 6,521 of JBMNJR010000012.1, forward strand.
TATAATCTGCATCATACTGACGCATTATACCATCCCAGTTCCCAAGTATGTACATTCTTGCTTCCTGCACAGATCTTCTCTTTGTTTCTGGTTCAGTTGTACTTATGATTGCTTTAAATAGCTCTTTTAATCTATCCTTGTCTCCGACATTTATGTATTCCCACATAATTGGTGTAGTATATCCCATATGCGCTGTAGCTTGCGTGACGTACTTTGATAAGTGGTAACGGTCCATTACATAGATGCTTCCTTTTATCCAGCCTAGGCCCTTCTTTATCCAGGGAGCCCCATCACCTGAAAGGTATATCTTTTCTATAGCATCCATATCATAAGCCTTATCTATATAGTCTAAAACTTCTACCCATAGTTCATCACTGTTTGCATAAACTCCACTGAAATACCTTACGTTTAATAGCTTATACCGGTTTTTACTAACTTCCTTTCTGCCTTCATGGACATATACAAGCTTTGGCTCTATAAAACCTCCATCCTGAAGTGCTACATGATCTTCATCTGCTTCTATGTAAAGTACTTTTACATTCCTTTTATCTTGCTTTATCTCTACTGCATCATTGTCTACACTACCAAGCTCACGTATACTGTTCATTACTGTCTGTGATGTTAGGGTTACTGCTTCAGAGGCTTTTTCTCCGCTTTTGCTATAGGGCATATATACGGCTTCTTCTATCAGCTTTGCCTTTAGTGAAGCGTCTAGCTTATCATGGGCTGATATGCCTACTGCCTCATCTGATAGGTAGCTATATTCACCTGTTTTTTTATTCTTGTAATATGTTCTTTTATACCTGACTTCTCCAAATATCGTCGCGAGGGTCTTTTCAGCCGCTTTTTCTTTTACTGTCCAGCACCGTTTACGTTCTTTGCTGTTTTTATATGCATGATCTATTGTTTCTAAAGCTTCTGCCACTAAGGTTACTCCAATCTCATCCAACGTCTTCTTAGTAGCAAGAATAAATTCGGATATATCGCTTCTTTCCCTTATCAGTTTCTTTAGTTCTTTTTCATAACTACTAATGATTTTTTGTATGATTTCCTGTATAATTAATTCCATGAGAGTATCTCCTTTTCTGTGGTTTTTTGTGGTGATTTCACAATTACATGATATCACAGGAGAGTAAGAACAGGAGGGAATAAAGAGGTGTTGGCAATGCCCCAGCAAGATTATATCAAGTTTTTGTATGAAAAAAAAGACTGCAACATTACCGAGATTAGCGACAAAGTAGGAATTAACTGGAGAACGGCAGCAAAATATGCCAAGAAGGAAGATTGGAACAGAGACTTTGCAAAGAGCGCCCGGAAGAGACCTGTAATAGACAGTGTCGCTGAAATCATCGACATCTGGCTGCTAGAGGACGGTTTAAAACCCCGGAAGGATCGAAGAAGTGCAACAGCTATTTATCACCAACTGGTGAAAGAGTATAGCTTTAGCGGTTCTGACAGAACAATTCGGGGATATGTATCACAGCGCAAACAGGAACTTCTAAGTAGCAACACAGAAAAATTCTTAAAGCTGGATCACCCTCCAGGTCGGGCTCAGGTGGATTTCGGCAGGATTAGGGTAATTTGGGATGGCCAGATTAGAGAAATAATGTGCCTGATGTGCTCTTTCCCCTACAGTAATGCTGCCTTTGCTTATCCGCTGCCAGCAGAAAACACAGTATGTTTCCTGCATGGCTTAACACAGATTTTTAGCTGGCTTAAGGGAGTGCCTCCGGAAATATGGTTTGACAACCTGACGGCAGCGGTTGTAAGTATTGGCAAAGGGGAAGAACGGACGTTAACGGAGATGTTTACTCGCTTTAAGCTACACTACCGGTTTGAAGCCCATTTTTGCAACGGGGGCAAAGGCAACGAAAAGGGGCATATTGAGAACAAAATAGGCTACGTTCGCCGTAATTGGGTGTTGCCTTACCCGGAAGTTACCAGCTTCGAGGAATTAGCAGATGAACTCTACCACAGGGCGATTGAAGATTTAAATCGCTCTCATTACCAAAAGGAATCCCGGTTGGAAGAGTTGTGGGAAGCCGACAAGCAAGTGCTTCTAGCCCTGCCTGCTATCCCCTTTGAACCTGCACAAACAGATACCGCCCGGGTGGATAAGTATTGTCGTATTCGCTGCCAGAAAGAGGAATACAATCTGCCCCAAGCTAAGAAGGGAGAAACTGTTTACCTGCGGATGTGGTGGGACCATATTGATGTCTACAGCAGCAGCTACAAACCTCTGGCCACATTCCCCAGGAATTACACCTTTAAAGAGCAACCCATCGACTGGAAGAGTTACTTCGTAATTTTTGTCAAGAAACCCCGGGGTGCTAAAAATGCCAGTATGTATAAACATCTTCCCCCGGATGTAAAAACCTATCTAGACCATCATCAGTTTAAAGAGCGATTGCGTTTTATTCACTCCCTACTTCAGGAAGGTTTTACTATTGAACAGATAGCTCAAGCACTGAAACACAATCATTGCGATGAAGGAATAATACGTCATTATCTCTACCGACTAGCCTTTCCAGATAAGCCTTTAGAACTGTTAAATGAGGCCTATACTCCTGCCAGTGTCAGGAATTACTCTCCTCAGGTAAATATCTATGACCGGCTGTTGCCGCTGAGGGGAGGTGTTAAAAATGACTCTAAAGGAGCAGTGCAAATCCCTTAAACTGGGCCATGTTCCTAAGATATATCTTGAAGTGCCCTTCAATGATAGGGAGCAGTATTTAACATCAGTTTTTGCAGCTGAGCTGGAAGTGCGCCGGGCTAAAAAAGTTGCGGCACTGATCAAGAAAGCCGGCTTCCCTATCCAAAAAACTCTGGAGGCCTTTAATTGGGAGCCTGTTACACTACCAACTGCTACTTCTATCTCAGGATTAACAGAGCTTGCGTTTCTTAACCACCATGAAAACATATTGGCTCTGGGGGCTGTAGGTACCGGTAAAACCCATCTGGCCATTGCCTTGGGGTTACAGGCTTGCTTAAGTGGCAAACGCGTCCGTTTCTACCGCTGTTTAGACCTGGTTAATACCCTGCTGGACAGCCTTCGCCGGGAAAAGTTATACCGGCTGATGAAAGAATTAGCAAAAACAGACTTGCTGATCATCGACGAGCTGGGGTTTGTACCCCTAGCCCGTGAAGGAGCCGAGTTGCTATTCAATGTGATTGCCCAGGCATATGAGCAGCAAAGCGTGATCGTAACCTCCAACCTTCAATTTGGGGAATGGAATTCCGTTCTTGATGATAACCGATTAACCGCCGCTCTAATTGACCGTCTGGTGCATCATGCGCATATTCTAGCCTTCGAAGGAGAAAGCAACCGTTTGAAGTACTCTCTCTCCGCATGTAATCTGTAAATCACGGTTCCCCTTAATGTGATGGCAATCTCTGCACTTTTTAATTGCCAAACTGTGTATTACCTACTTGCCAAACACAATACTCTTTTCTTTTATTTTTTGGTTTTTCCCCAAAGTAATTTTACACTAACTCACTTGTCTTTTTTCTTGCCATCGGTTGCGGTAAGAGATGTAACTTGATACTCCTTTGCCAGCCTGCCCGCCCGCTCTAAAAGATGCTCCCGCTGATTCCGTTCAGGATTATGCAAAACTTCCCGCCATAAATCATGTAAAATCCTTCCCACCAACGGACCTTCTTGTAACTGCAAATTTTTCTTTAATTGAATGCCATCAATGGCAAGCTCAGACGGAGACCGGGGAAAATTCTCCGCTGCAAACTGTGGCAACTTGACTAACAAAACCTTTATTTTTTCTTTGCTGATTAGTGGGAAAGTAGCCACTTTTAATATGGCTTTTAATAAACTCATTATATCCAGCACATCTACCAACTTAGCGGTATGTATCTGGCTCACATATAGTCTAATGTCAGCGGGCGCTGTCCCGCCTGTGGCCATCAATGCCATCACATGATGCAACTGCACAACCTGCTGCGCAATTTTTTTCGGGTAACGGAGCATAACTAAAGAAGGTGTAACATCTGTAAGCCCAAGCAATAATGCTGTCAAGCGCAAATAAAGCTTTTGGGGCACTGCCGCACATATCTTGAGCGCTACAGCAGCGGGGATTTTTGCTTGGTTGGTATATATTGACGGCAACACCTTCTTTAATAAGCCGCTTTGATCAAACAGAAGCAAACCGGATAAAACTTCCTTTTGCCCCAGAATTTTATCCAGTTCTTCCCTCACCCTCTCCGGGGCAATCTTTAGCAACCCTGCCTTACACAACATTATTGCTTCCCAGGTCTGCTGTTCAATTCTTGCCCCCATCTGGCAGGCAAACCTAATTGCCCTTAACATGCGCAAAGCATCTTCCGCAAAACGCTCCCTAGGATCACCAACGGCACGAATTATCCCTTGCTCTAAATCCTTTTTTCCATTAAACGGATCAATTAACTGGTCGGTAAAGGGGTTGTAAGCCATTGCGTTAATAGTGAAATCCCTTCTTTTTAAGTCTGCTTCTATATTGCCTGCAAATATTACGGTACTTGGATGACGTTGATCTCGATAACAACCGTCCCGGCGAAAGGTAGTTACCTCTATATTTACTCCCCTGTTGACAACTGTAACCGTACCATATCTAATTCCGGTAGCTACTGTTTGCGGAAATATACGCTGTACTTGAGCAGGAGTTGCTACTGTGGCAATATCCCAATCTTGCGCCTCTATTCCCCGCAGTAGATCCCGCACACAACCGCCAACGAGATAGGCTTGATAATTATACTTCTTGAATGTGGATAAAACTTCCCATACGCAATCCGGTATCTGCCAAATAATAACCACCCCCTCTTTGACTCTTCGCTTTCAACTTCAATTTCCCTATTTCCAGAAAAAAATACCCCGGAAATCCCGGGGTAAAGTTCAATTGAGACTAAACACAACCCGTACGAACTGAGTTACTGTCAATGATTCCGACCCAAAATCATACTCCGGAGTAAATACCTGGCCTTCCCGCAATTCATAAGGAGGAAGGGAACTTAGATCCACAGCTAATACTTTTCCCAGCTCTCTCCCAAAGGCGGCAGCAATGAATTCCGCTTGTGCATAAGCATCCCGAATAGCTGCTAACATGGCTTCTTGCCTCAGCCGACTCTGCTGGCTGGTCAAATAGCGTATCCCTTCAACTCTTTGGGCACCGGCTGTTAAAACCAAATCAATTACTTTGGGAACTAAATTAACGTCAGTAAGATGAACGTTAACAGTGCTGTTCACTCGATAACCAAGAATATCCCCTTCCCTTCCATCATACGCAAAGCCATAATCTGGCCAAATATTAAAATAATGTGTGGAAATATTCCCCTTTGGCAAACCTTCCTGAGCAAGGGTAGCTATTATGCCGTCCAACCGCTCCCTATATAATTGCTGGGCTAAATTAGCAGTTTGCCCTCCAGCGGATAGCCCAAAACTTACTTGCACTTGATCAGGTACTCCCTTACTACTGCCAAAGCCAAAAACGGTAACCGTGTTCTGCTGTTCCGGTACAAAAAGCAAATTTCCATAACCAAAAGCCGGCTCCGCTGCTTCATCTACTATGGCAAATGTTGGTGAGGGAAAAAGCAAAATGATCCCAAACAACAAAACAGATATGAAAAATTTTCGCACCTTTTCCATCCTTTTTCACCTCCTTTGCGTTTTTTTCCAGTATATACACAAAGAAGGTTTTTTATACCCGCACAAAAATATCAAATTCGACATCTACCCACGTATTCAACTCTTATTATCTACGCCCTCAAACCGGGCTTGAAAAGCTAACAATATTGACTCCATTTCTTCCAGGCTGCTTGCTTTCGTAACCCGACCGCGAACAGCGGCAGCACCGGCCAAACCCTTCACATACCACGCGGCAAACTTGCGCATTTCCTTCACGCCCCGTTCCTCTCCTTTATCAGTAACCAGCAGCTTGAGGTGACGCAGTGCCATACTAATTTTTTCTTGCGGAGAAGGAGGGGGCGGTAGCCTGCCGGTAGCCAAATAAGCCACAGTACGGGATATTAACCAAGGATTACCCAACGTACCCCGGGCTAGCATCACAACATCACAACCTGTCTCAGCTATCATTCTACCTGCATCATCCGGCTCCCAAATATCGCCATTGCCGATCACAGGTACTGAAACCGCAGCTTTTACCTGACGAATAATATCCCAATCTGCTTTTCCACTATAAAACTGACTGCGGGTGCGGCCATGCACAGTTATGGCTTGAGCGCCGGCAGCCACCATCCGCTGAGCAAAATCAACTGCATTGCAACTGTTTGCATCCCAGCCTTTGCGTATTTTTACCGTAACAGGCAGCGAAACCCTTGCTGTGACAGCAGCCACGATCTGTGCCGCCAGATGGGGAAATTTCATCAAGGCCGAACCTTCCCCACTCTTAACAACCTTGCTCACCGGACAGCCCATATTAAGATCGATTATATCCACTGGCATGGCGGCAATTATTTGCGCCGCTTGCGCCACAACCTCCGGTTCTGCGCCAAACAACTGCACAGCCAGTGGCCTACCTTCACCCACAACCGGCAATATTTTTTTCGTATTTGCATTATCGTATAATAACCCTTTGGCACTGAGCATCTCTGTATAAACCAAAGCACAACCTTGTTCCCTGGCCAGCTGCCGAAATGACCAATCTGTTACCCCGGCCATTGGAGCCACAAGTACCTGATTTGCCAAAGATAAGTTGCCTATTTTCACATTCATCAGTCGCTCCTTCCCTCTTAATAAAAGGTCCCCTTCTAAAATTCCCAGAAGGGGACCTGCTCTTTACTCCTGCTGGTTGCGAAGATAGATTAAACGCAAACCTTCCAAAGTTAGATAAGGATCGACCAGATCAATAGTCTCACTCTCTCCCGCGATCAACTTAGCCAAGCCGCCGGTAGCTATAACCTTCCTCACCCCGGGTAATTCCTTTTTCATCCGTTTCACCACTGCATCCACTTGCCCTGCAAAACCGATGATTATACCTGCCTGCATACTAGTCACCGTATTGCGGCCAATAACTTGCGGCGGTTTAACCAATTCGATCCGGGGTAGCTTTGCCGCCCGCTGGAAAAGTGCCTCTGTGGCAGTGTTGATTCCAGGAGCAATTGCCCCACCTAAATATTCTCCGGATGCAGAAATGGCACAAAATGTAGTAGCTGTCCCAAAATCGACAACTATTACCGGACCGCCATGATGTTTATAGGCTGCCACAGCATTGGCAATCCGATCTGCCCCTACTTCCCTGGGGTTTTCATACTTAATCGGAATGCCGGTTTTTACGCCGGGACCTAAAATCAAAGGTTCCACAAAAAAATACTTCTGCGCCAATAGCTCTAACACCGGTAAAAGGGGCGGTACTACGGATGCAATAACTACTGCCTCTATTTGAGCTGGTTTGATACCCGCTATAGCCAACAGATTCAAAAGCATAAGCCCGTATTCGTCTTCCGTTTTTTCAGTATCAGTGGCAATCCGCCAACTTACTAATAACTTTTCTCCTTCAAATATGCCAGCGGTTAAGTGAGTATTACCCACATCTATCGTTGCAATCATTTTACAACCTCTCTATCTCGCCTTATTGAAACTTTGCAGACTCTTGGTTAACACAACAACTAAAAATACCGCCAAAACAAGCTCCGGCAAACCTTGGGTGAGAGCAATGAACATAGCCGCTTCATAGGGTAAGTATCCTTTCAAAACTGCTAAACCTAAAACCCCGCCGGTGTTAGTCAATGTGCCTACCGCCGCAGCAAAGGCACTGCTTCTGGTAGACTTAAAAGTATAATAGGAAAAAACGCCGATAAGTATGCGGGGAATAATGGCAATGATCGGATCCTGCACAAAAGATGTAGCAGTTATCATACTGTAATAACCAAAAATTAAACCAACCAATCCGCCCACTACAGGCCCTTCCAAAATTGCCGCCAATACTACCGGTATATGCATAATAGTTGCCCTAGCCGCCAGAGTCGGTACCGGTATAAACCCAATTCCACTGACTCCCAAAACTATAGTCATTGCTGCCAGCAATCCGCCGGTAACTAACTGCCTTGTTTTCAGCATTTTGTCACCTCCGTTCCAGTTCCCCGAAGGGGATACCGGACATCTCCTTATACCAGCAAAAAATACGCCTCGACTAGCGTATACCCTCATTGGTCTAGCGCCGTCGCCAAGCTGCCAGCCTCCTGTACTGCTATTATATCGAAGCGATTTAAGAAAAACAACCCAACGCACATTATTTCTCATAACTTTCCGGCCGCAAACTGACATCACCAGCCAATACCCTGCGGACTACTCCTGGTTTAACTTCTACCAGGAGTGCCCCGTATTCATCAATATCTATAGCTTTGCCTACAAAATTTTCATGTGAAGTGAGCACCTGAACCTGCTGCCCCAAGTAAAGGGCAAACTGCCGCCAGCGATCTAAAACAAATCCCGAACCCCGCCGTAAATACTCTGTATAAAAATGCTCCAGTTTGAGTAACAATGCTTGTAACAGTTGTACCCGGGCGATTTTAGTCCCGATTTCTAACTTAAGGGAGGTCACCTTGTTACGCAAAGAAAGAGGTAACTCCTCTATGTTTGTATTGACATTTATCCCAATCCCCATAATGATGAAATTAATACTGTCTACTTCCGCACTTAGCTCGGTAAGAATACCCGCTACTTTGCGACCGCCAATGTAAACGTCATTGGGCCATTTAATTTTCGCCGGCAGCCTCAATTCAGTGCGAAATGTTTCTGCTAAGACCACAGCAGCCAGCAATGTTAACTGGGGGGCTTGTACTGGCGGTAAATCCGGTCGCAAAATTACAGAAAAAAGAAGGCCTTGTTTATAAGGAGAATCCCAAGAACGGCCACGGCGACCCTTACCCCGGGTCTGCTCTTCTGTTACTACCAAGGTTCCTTCCCGTGCTCCTTGGCGGGCTAATTCCTTTGCTGCATCGTTGGTCGAAGACAGGGTGGCATTGTAATAAATCTCTTTGCCCAGCCATTTGGTTTCCAGACCCCATCCCACTTCCGACGGTAACAAAAGATCGGGCACATCAGCTAAACAATAACCCTGCCGATGCTGGGCAAAAATGCCGTAACCTTCCGCCCGCAAGGCCTGAATAGCTTTCCAGACAGCTGTTCGTGATACTCCTAAACTTTTGCTTAATTCTTCCCCGGAAACAAAAACTTTATTTTTTTGCCGCAATGCTTTGAGGACCTTTTCCTTAACCCCATTCATATTCCCCTAAACCACCTCAACGCCCAGTACAGTTTTCATTTGCTCTAAGGCAAAATTATGGGCTTCCTGATCAAATGAGGCAACCTTTGCCGCCGGCACAGTCACCCTAAAATTGCGCATCCGGGCATCACAGGCAGTATAGAGCACACAAATATTAGTACACACCCCTACCAGGACAAGTTCCTCTACACCCTGCTCCCGCAGGTGTAACTCTAAATCAGTACCAAAAAAAGCACTATAACGGCGCTTGGGAATTATATACTCGCCTGCTTGGGGAGATATGGCAGAGATAATCGCAGCCCCTGTAGTTCCCCTAACACAATGAGGAGGAAACATAGAAAACTCCAAATCATTGGGTAAATGTTGATCGCAAATGAAAAAGACCGGTTCACCAGCTGTACGAAAATGTTCGATCTCAGCAATAATACCGGAAATAATTTCTTCGCCTGCCGGACCTACACAGAGGTTACCTTGCGCCAAAATAAAATCATTGAGCATATCAATCACTAACAAGGCTCGCTTTCTCATCTTCCATTCGCTCCTTTTTTTTAGCTTGAGCCTGCTCTTTAAATTTCACCATATTAACAATAAAACGATGATGCTGACCGCTGCTAACCTGCTCACTTTCATCATAAGCCCGAACGGAAAAGACCAAACGCCTGCCCACAATATCCTCCAATACTGCCTTGCCGACAACTTCCATACCCGGGGGGCTGGGGGCAAAGTGTTTCAATTTTATTTCCATCCCTACTGTTGTCCAACCTGGAGGCAGGCATCCCTTAATTGCATCTTGGGCTGCAGCTTCTACCAATGCCACCAATGCCGGCGTAGCAAATACATCTACCTCACCAGAACCGAAAGCAGGCGCGACGTTATCCGCCGTTACTTTAACCTTTGCCTCTCCCCTTAATCCAACCTTTAGGTTATTAAATTCCGGTTGCATAACCATACCCCTTTCTATTAGAGTCAACCATACTTCATACGCTGGCCAGAGGCCAGCCAATTTTTGCAAACCGGCGACCGAGCGTGGCCGTCCTACATTATTTGCTGTTTTCATGCAGAGGGCGACCACTGTCGCCGGCCCTTTAAGGACGGATTATCCCTTTACCCCATGGAATACCCCGGACATTTTTCATCCCACTGCCGGAGCGGGCGGCGGTATCAGGTAATCCAATCAACCATGTAAAAGAAAGAGACTAGCATTTATGCTAGCCCAATCCTTCTTGTGGCTTGCGAAACCGCAAACCGTCGTCCCGCCGAAGACGACCTTGTTCCTGCTCTCTCGTAGCAGAATCCTGTATTTGTTCCGTATCTTCATCCTGTGGTTTGATATCCGCCAGCAGCTCCTTCAGTTCTTCCGCTTCTAAGGTTTCCTGCTCAAGCAATTTATGGGCTAGGAGGTCTAATTTCTCACGATGCTGTTTTAGTAGTTCAGTTGCCTGCCCATAGCATTCATCAATTAAACGCCGAACTTCCTGATCAATTGCTGAAGCCACCTCTTCGCTATAATTGCGATCCCGGGAGATATCTCGCCCCAAGAAAACTTGTTCTTGTTTATGCCCAAAGGTTAACGGACCCAAGCGTTTACTCATACCATATTCCATAATCATTCTCCGGGCCAATTCTGTTGCCCGCTCCAGGTCATTTTGGGCGCCAGTACTCACTTCATTCAGTACTATATCCTCCGCGACCCTGCCGCCTAATAACTGGGTAATCCGATCCAATAGTTCAGAACGAGTCATATAATAACGATCTTCTTTCGGTAAGCTCAAAGTATAGCCACCAGCCCGGCCGCGGGGTATTACAGAAACCTTATGCACCGGATCGGTATGCGGAAGAAGATGCCCTAGTAAAGCATGGCCTGCTTCATGGTAAGCAACTAACCGTTTTTCCCGCTCGCTTATTACTTTACTTTTACGCTCAGGACCGGCAATAACCCTTTCAATGGCTTCTTCCATTTCTTCCATACTAATACGTTTTTTATTTTTCCGCGCACTTAAAAGAGCTGCTTCATTCACCGTATTGGCCAGATCGGCACCAGTAAACCCGGGAGTGCGTCGGGCTAATACTTTAACATCAATATCCTCGTCGATTGGTTTCCCCCGCAAATGCACTTTTAATATTTGCTCCCGCCCCAGAACATCCGGTTGATCTATTATTACCTGGCGGTCAAAACGCCCTGGCCGTAAAAGAGCCGGGTCTAAAACATCAGGACGGTTAGTAGCGGCTAAGATAATAACCCCTTCATTAACGCCAAAACCATCCATTTCCACCAGTAGTTGATTTAATGTCTGTTCCCGCTCGTCATGGCCACCGCCTAAGCCGGCACCCCTCTGCCTTCCAACGGCATCAATTTCATCGATAAATACCAAACAAGGAGAGCTTTTTTTGGCTTGTTCAAATAAATCACGTACCCTTGAAGCACCGACACCAACAAACATTTCCACAAAATCAGAACCACTAATGGTGAAAAAGGGTACGCCGGCTTCTCCGGCCACAGCTCTCGCCAATAATGTTTTCCCGGTTCCCGGAAGACCAACCAATAGTACCCCTTTGGGAATACGGGCACCCAGTTCGGTAAACTTGCTGGGGTTTTTTAAAAACTCCACAATTTCTTCTAACTCTTCCTTAGCTTCCTCAGCACCGGCAACATCCTTAAATGTAACCTTTGTCTTATCCTCACCGGAATAAAGGCGCGCTTTGCTTTTACCAAAGGACATTACCCTGCTGCCACCGCCTTGGGTTTGCTGCATAATGAATATCCAAACCCCAATTAGCAAAATTATCGGTAATAAGGTTGAAAATAACGCTGTCCACCAAGGAGGTGACGGCGGCGGTTCTCCTGCGTAATCAACATTGGCCTCTTCTAGTCGCTCAATTAGCCTACTATCGTTGGGATTATAAGTGGTGAAATTTTCTCCATTTTTGTAGACACCTTCTATTTCCCCATCAATAATAGTAACTCGCTCCACTTCTTTAGCTTCCAGGCGCTTAAGAAATGTAGAGTAATCTATCTCTTCTACCTCAGCAGGCTCATTAGCAAGATGATTAATCAAAGATAGAGCGATTATGATTATTAATAAATAAAAACTCATGTTACGATAGGCCTTATTCAACAATAAACCTCCTCTCATCAGAAAAACGGCCATTACTCTTACATGCAATGCCATCTAATTGTAGCATATTTCAGGATTCATGACAATAAGAGCACTGTAGGCGCCTTTGGGGCTATTCACTTACAGCATAGCATTCTTCCTTCAAAACACCAATATAGGGCAAGTTTCGATATCTCTCCCCATAATCGAGCCCGTAACCTACGACAAACTTATCCGGAATACTAAAGCCACAATATTTAACCGGTACATCCACCCTCCTGCGCGATGGTTTATCTAAAAGAGTGCAAATCTGGATGCTGGCTGGATTACGGGCTAAAAGATTCTTCCACATATAGTGCAATGTAAGCCCGGAGTCAATAATGTCTTCCACAATGAGGATATCCCGACCTTCAATGCTTTCTTCCAAATCTTTAAGAATCCTAACAATACCCGAAGTTTCGGTAGAACTGCCATAACTGGAAACCGCCATGAAATCAAGAGAAACCGGTACGGAAAGCGACCGGGTTAAATCAGCTACAAAAAATACTGCCCCTTTCAATACGCAGATAACATGGGGCTCCTTACCGGAATAATCGCGGGATATTTGTTGGGCCAATTCCTGAACCCGTTGCTGTAACTCCTCTTGCCCGATTAGTATTACCTCAATATCCTTCTCCATTGCCTGCAACTAACGCTCCCTTCTCACTTCGATTACTAGGATTTTTTTTGTATGTGCACTCACCTGAAACCGTTCATCTTGCCGATAACCGATTATCCACATAATTTCATCATCTGCAGTGGTTAATAACGGGATCCGATCACGCTCACTCCTGGGTATTTTGCAATCGATAAAATAATCCTTAACCTTTTTCGAACCCCCCAGCCCAGATGGATAATAACGATCACCATTGCGGCGGTTTCGAATAGAAAGAGGTCGGGAAAGTAATGCATAATCAAATAATGCCCTATCCTTATCCGGTGAAGATTTTTCTATCGGTTCTCCTGCTGCCAGTATCATTGTCCGTACATGCAAACCTAGCTCTGAGATACACAGCTCACCTGGTACAGGCACTGAATAAGAAAAAGGAGCAATGCCAGGTACAGTTCCTTTTCCTTTTGCAAAACTATCTCATCATAGGTTCGCTCAAGCTCTATTCCCCCCGGTAAAGACAGACGCCCTCCTACCTGGCCTTCCGCCACCAGCTGCTGCACAGATAAAAGATGTTCTTGCCCAATGTCTTGTAAGGTTCCTCGCATAATGGCGATAACACGCCGCATAAGCCGGCGCATAATAACTGGCGGCAGTTGTTTTAATTCATGTAAATCCAGTACAACTCTATCATTCTCAATCTCATATGCTTTTGCATATCTTGCAACCTGTGCTTCTATATACTCATTTTCTTCCCGCCATAATGCTGCGTTTTCTGCCAGCGTCTGTTTAACTTTTGGATTAATTTCCGCCTCTATCCAGGGAATCAAATCTAAACGTACTTTGTTTCGGAGATATACTGATTTTTGATTGCTGGAATCCCACCGGGGTTTAAGTCCGTGTTCTTGGCAATAAGCTAAAATTTCTTCCCGACCCACCTCCAGCAAAGGGCGAATGAACTCCACCTTCCCTTCCCTGCGTACCGGCGGGATACCGCCTAGACCTTGCAAACCAGTTCCCCGCAAAAAGCGCATTAATACTGTTTCCGCCTGGTCATCTAAATTATGGCCTAAAGCAATTTTTGTTTGTTCATATTCTTTGGCTACCTGTAAAAATAAATGATGACGTATTGTCCGCGCGACCATTTGCGGCGACCCATCTAATTGTTCCCGATATAAAGAAACGTTAATCCTTTTAATAATTGCAGGTATCCCCCAGTTTTTTGCCAAATCAGCCACATAACAAGCGTCTTGATAAGATTCCTCACCGCGAAACATATGATCCAGATGGACGACAGTAATTGTCAGACCAAATTGTTCTTTCAGAGAGCAAAGCAAATGTAATAAAGCAATGGAATCTGGGCCACCGGAAACACCAACTAAAACCCGATCGCCAAAAGTTAGCATATTAAACTTAGCAATTGTTTTTATTACCTTTGCTTGCATTTTCTTCACCAACTTCTAGATTTTAACTTCGCCATTACAAAGAAATTCTCCTGCCGAAAAAGAAAAGAGAAACCCTTTCCCTAAAGATATAACTTAATTATGAGTATACCCTGGGAAAGGGATTATATAAAACGACATAGCTAAACCGTTCGCTAATCATGGGCTAAAGAATAAAAGACCAATTTCTCCTGTCCCAATTTTCCTGGACAAGAGAAACGCCCCCACTACATCAGTCTTCCCGTTCCATCCGAGCCGCTAATACTGCCATATCATCGGCGCGCAAGTCCGGCCGTTCTTTTGCCTGCTCCAAAATATTCTCTGCCAGCTTTTGCGGATCATCTGTCCTACTTTGTTTCAGTTGTTCCACTAACCAATGGTAGCCCTGTCTTTTATCACCTACCACCCCGTCAGTAACCATTACAATGGTATCCCCTTCCCGCAGCCTGCGCCTAATCACTTGCACCCGAATATCCTTTACTATACCTATGGGCAGGGAAGGTGATTGGATCATAGATACTTGCCGGCCACGCTTAATAAAACTGCAACAAGAGCCTCCCTTTATAAAAACTGCCTCCCCACCATATAGATTAAGCACCACCAAATCCACCGTGGCAAAATTCTCTTCCTCTGAACGAAGCATCAAAATACTGTTTACCGTCCGCAAGCTTAGCTCTTCATTAAAACCGGCGGCTAGAAGCTTTTCCAACAAAGCAATGGTAATTGCCGATTCTTGAAAAGCCTGCTCACCTACTCCCATTCCATCGCTGAGAATAAGAGCTAAACGGCCATCCCCTAATTCACTTATACTGTAGTTATCGCCGGAAATAGAACTGCCATTTTTACCTTGCCGCGCCCCACCGGCCAGAACTGAAAACGTCGGAGCCGGTTTTAGGCGCAAAACACACTGCCCCCTGCCAGTCCGCAAAGCACACTGCCTCTGTTCCAAACGCAACCGGACGCCACAAATTTTTTCCGCTACAGGCCTTACCACCCGGCTGCACTGGGCATTACCCGGACAACCAATCTTGATCAGATTAATTTCAAATTGATCATCGGGCTTGCTAAAGGCATTTAACTGTACAATATCCACCCCTTGTACCATTAATTCACTTTGCAGCGATGCAGCCAAACCTTCTTGATAGCCTGCCTCAACATTAAGTTCTGTAGTTAGATCCTTAATAATATCAGCCACCCCGCTTAACTGGTTGGAAACCATGTTGCCTCTTTCCCTTAATCGCCGCTGCCAATATTGATCCAAACTGTACAGGGCAAACAGATGATTTATTCCGGCGATTAGTTCTGGCAACCGTACACAGCGACGTCGCAATTCCGGAGGAACCTGCTCCCGCGTAATCTCACCGTGGCTTTCCACCAACCCTAACAGATCAAAAATAAGTCGATAAGTTTTGTAGAATTCTTCTTCCCAACAACTCTGATATAAATTACAAGCTTCACAAACTTGGTGACAAATACCCCGGAAAAGTTGGTTAATTCGCTCATGATCGCGAGATTGTTCTGTTGCAGTTATTTCCTCCATGGTGCCTCCCAATTCACGAAAAACCTGTACAACCTGATTCAGCCTTTCTATAACTATTTGCCGCACCCTACGATCGTACTCGTCTTGAATACGCCGGTACTCAACAGTACCAGGAACCATTCCCGCAACTTCATTAAGGTAACGGGAAGGTGTAATAAGTAATAATCCACAAGCTAAACAGCAATGAATTAAAAAAAGACTTAAATCAGGAGTATGTAAAATATAGAAAGAAAGCAACAAATCCCCCGCTAAAAAGCTTAAACCAGCACCGAATTTTCCCAGCCCGCGAAATGCACCGGCCAATAACCCGGTAAAGGCATAAATGCCGGGAGTCGTAGCCGGTAATCCTTGACTCAACATGCCAATGATCCCATAGGTAGTCCCCAGGGCGGCTCCCATCCCAGATCCGCCAATCAAGGCCAGAAGCATAATCAAATATCTACCAAATACCTGCTGTAATGAGATGGGGCCAAATTGCAAACCGGAAAAACCCAGCATTACCAGCGCACCTAAAATAACTAAACAGACCGTTTCCTCATTGCCTAAGCCCCGTAAACTATTATGCCGTAAAATTACCGGCATCACATAAATAAAAATCATACTCAAAATAAAAACAAGGATTCCTTCTAACCCTACCCGTAATAAACCCACCGGATGTAATTCGGTAATAAATAATTGCAGTCCCCTTCCTACCACAGTAACTAACATAGCCAAAACAGGAGGCCAAGTCCAGCACCTGTTTTCACTGACAAAATGGGTTATGAGATAAAGAACCAGCATCATAAATCCATAAAATAACCCTTGCCCGAGAGGTCCAGCCGAAAGCAAACCTAAAAAAGACCAGAAAAAAACAACAGGAATTCGCGCCCGATCAACAAGCAATACTCCAGTAAAAAATGATAAACAGCAAGGAAAAAAGCCGGTAAGTACAGTAGCCCTGCCGATGAAAAAAGCTATCAGAGCAAGTAAACCATTCTGTCGACTTAACAGTGATGTTGTGAAAAGTATTTTTGGCATAAAAAAGAGGCACCACCTTTTGGTATATTTTGGTAGATACCTCTTATCTTACTATTCACCCAGGAAAAGATCTGTAATAATAACACAGTCCTACATTAAGTTTTCTCGACAGAAAAATATAAACTAGTGATAATTCAACAACCTTTCCCTGTCTTCTCTAGCCAATTAACTGTAAAGAAATGCAACAAAGCTGTCAAAAAGAACAGCTTTCTTCTTTTGCCCTACCCTGAAAAGACCGGAGTAAGAACAAAGACATACCCATTATAGCCGGTATGTCTTATAAATTGGTGACCCTAGGGGGATTTGAACCCCCGTTACCGCCTTGAAAGGGCGGTGTCTTAACCGCTTGACCATAGGGCCAAATATTTTTTTGTTACGCTCAATTATTTTAACACAGGCCTATTCTTCTCGTCAATAATTACGCTCGGGTAAGGCGTAGCCCGAGAGGAGAAAAACAATAATGCTAAAAACGAAGATTAATGTTGCAACGACAACGCCAATAAACAAAGCCAGTTGTTTTCCAGCTTCCTTGCGCAGTTTTTTCCCGCCTAAACACGAAAACCCCTTAAATCAAGGGGTTTCCTTTGGTAGCGGCGGAGGGATTTGAACCCCCGACACTGCGGGTATGAACCGCATGCTCTAGCCACCTGAGCTACACCGCCAAGAATAAGTTGGTTGCGGGGGCTGGATTTGAACCAGCGACCTCCGGGTTATGAGCCCGACGAGCTACCAGCTGCTCCACCCCGCGTCACTACTTCACCGACAAAGATTATTATACCATAAAAGACGGAAACGTCAAGGGTATAGAATTATACCCCAAGCATGGAATTGTAGGATTACAATAGATCTTGGACACTGGGCTTAAAAAAAGAATGCAAGATGAGGACAATTCGGTTATTGTTAAGTTACTACCACAAAACAGTACCGAAAGGAGTGCCTCATCCTGCATGAACAGCATAACACAAGACATGAAGTATCGGCAATCCCTTCTTAATTTTGCACTGAAATACGGTGTGTCCAGAGCTTCCAGGCGCTATAACAAATCACGTTCTTACATATACTTTTGGCTCAAACGATATGACGGAACCCTGGAATCCCTTGCCTGCATGTCCCGGCGGCCACACTCTCACCCAAACCAGCATACGGAGGACGAGTTAACTCTCATAAAAAACATGCGTAGACGCAATCCAAAACTCGGGCTCATAGAATTCTGGTGCAGGTTAAGAGAACGCGGGTATTCTCGCAGCATTACAAGCTTATACAGAGTAATGAGGCGAATAACCTTACTGCCCCCGAAGAAGATTCAAAAACCCTACAAACCCAAGCCATATCAGCAAATGATCTACCACGGCCAACGGGTCCAGGTTGATGTTAAGCATGTTCCTGCCCAGTGTAGAGTCGGTGAAGCCAAACATATGAAGCTATATCAATTTACAGCTATCGATGAATTCGGCCGGCTACGTTATCTGGAAGGGTTTAACGAGAACAGCTCTTACTCCGCAGCTGTTTTTCTCTGGAATGCAGTCCGGTATTTCAAGGAGCATGGTTTCGATGTTAAATGTGTCCAAACAGATAACGGGTTCGAGTTTACGAATCGCCTCGGATCTGCGAAAAACCTACCGACTTTATTCGAAAAGACCGCTGCTGAAATGGGTATACAGCACAAACTGATCCGTCCTTACACTCCACGACACAACGGCAAGGTAGAGCGCAGCCACCGTGAAGATATGAAACGCTTCTATAGCACCCATACATTTTACTCACTGGCTGACTTTCAGGCACAGCTCAAAACCTATAACCGCCGTTCAAATAATATCCCGATGCGTCCTCTCGGCTACCTATCTCCGTTGGAGTTTTTAAAACTGTACTGTGTCCAACATGTTTGACAAACCTACAATAGAATTATACCCCAAGCATGGAAAAGGGGCGCCATGAGCGCCCCAATTTGCTGAATATTTATCTCACTTTAGTCGGTACGAACATATCAATTATCCCCACAACCACTGCCGCCAACAATGCTCCAATAATTGAGACACTCATGCCCGGCACGAAAAACTGCACAGCATAAATTACCACTGCAGAAACAATAAACCCGACAATCCCATGCCCATAGGGTGAAATATTTCTCCCTGCCACCATTTCAATCACATACCCGATCGCAGCAATAGCAACAGCAGCCATAAGAGCGCTAGTAAAGGTTAATCTAGAAAAGCCGGGAACAATATAACCCACAAGCATCAACACTAATGCAGAAACAATAAAACGGACAATATGACTCATCCACCCATTCCCTTCCGTCATATCGGTCTCATGTCTCATCACTGTTCCTTCATTTTTATTATTTTCCATGACATCTTTCTGTTCACCTTCTGCCATATTTTTCACCTCCGGTGCTTAGTTTGCACCAGTGGCAATAATAATATACATATCTTCTCTGCATAAACATGAACACATGAACGAACAGTCTATTTTACATTAACCGGAAATATTATTACCATATTTTTATATAGATTTTCAATTTCTTTAAATTCATAACTATCTTCAATTCGGCAATTAACCGGATATAATTCCCATTTATTTAACCTATCCAATACTTCTTCGATTAAATCCACTCTTTGCTTCTCCCCCTTTACCGCCAAGCTCGCCAATATTTTATGCCTGCCAAAGGAAAAAGGTTCATTTTCCCAGCTTTGCCCGCAGATCTACCAACAGGCCCAACAATAAATCCCCTTCGCTGACAATTATTTCCGGTAATTGAAATCTTTCTAAAACTGTTGTTAAGATAATAGTCCCCGCCGTAATAATATCTGCCCGTTCCGGCTGCAGACCCGTCACTATCTTCCTCTGCGCTAAATTAAGACTTGCTAAACGCTGCTGAATTTCCATGAGTACAGACAAGGGCAGTACTGTTCCATGGGTCAATGTAGGGGAATATGTAGATAATCCCAAATAAATAGCCGCCAGGTTAGTCACTGTGCCTCCACTTCCTATTGCCAAGGCTGTAGAAGGCAAAAGGTTAAATGCGCTTGCTTCAGTTTTTAATACCTCATAGATATGCTGTCTTAGTTCGTCATGCTGTTTATGTGAATAGGGACCCTCCCCGGGCAAATATGCTTCCGTTAAAGAAATTGCTCCTAAAGGAAGACTTTCGACAACTTGCGGTTTTCCTTCTTGCCCCCATATTAACTCTGTACTCCCACCGCCAATATCTATTGCTAAGCTTTCACCTTCACCTGCCAAGGGTAACGAAGCGACCAAACCTAAAAAACTTAAGCGAGCTTCCTCTGTACCGGAAACTACCTCCGGTTCTAACCCTATAACCTTTTTTATTTCCGCACAGAATTCCTTTTGATTGCAACCACGTCGCATGGCACTGGTACCCACCAACCGGATCTGTTCAACTCCCGCTTGCCGGCATTGCCTCTGAAAATTAACTAAAGCCTTTAGAGTTTCCGCACGTCCTTCCCGGCTTAAAACACCAGTCCGGGCAACATCCTTTCCCAAACGGGTTGTAAAAATGTCTATTTTCACAGGCAATATCCGCTCTCCCTGTATCTCTGCCACCAAAAGCCGGGTAGAGTTAGTGCCTATATCCATCGCGGCCCATAAAGACATTTCATTACCCCCTTCTTTGTAACGAAAATAAGCATCCCCAACAGGAATGCTTATATGAACAGTATATTAAAATTATTACACGCCTCCGGACCGGCGAGCACCTCTGCCCCCTTGCTTCGCCTCATTACTGCGACGTAGGTCAGTCTGCCTTTCATCACTTTCCTTGAGAAATCGCGCCAGTTTATCTTCAAAGGAAAGTCCGTTGTCCCTATGCTGACGGCTTTTTTTTGCTTTTGCCGGCTTCTCTTTCGGCTCATTAACCTTCCGAATGGATAAACCAATTTTTCCATCCTTAATACTAATAATCTTAACCTTAATTTTGTCTTTTTCCTTTAGATAATCCTTCACATCATTAACATAGGTATCGGCAACTTCAGAAATGTGCACTAACCCAGTAATCCCACCGGGTAAAGTCACAAAGGCGCCAAAATTAGTAATCCCGGTTACAACTCCATCTACAATGCTCCCCACTTCCAAGGACATCCCCCAGTTGTTCCTCCCTTACTTTCTAATAACCGGACATATTATGCCATTTACATTTTACTTATCAGATCCCTCCTTGTCAAGTTGAGCCTTTTGCTCCTGCTCAATGGGAATATAGGTTATTTCACCCGGTTTAACTAGACCCAATCTTTCCCGAGCAGCTTGTTCGACCCAAGTTGACTGTCGCATTTGTTGAACCTGACTCTCTATCTGTTTATTCTCCAACAGCAACGCGTTAACCTGCGCTTCTAAATGTAATTTTTCTTGGTATATATGCCAAATAGTGCCGATTCTCCCCCTGCTGGCAAATAACGGTAAGATTAATATAAGCACAAAAAGCAAAGCAAGGGGCTTTTTTTTGCCTCGCTTTTTCTGCTTATGAACATACTTATATCCCCTTTCCCGCAGCTGGCTGCCTGAAGAAGAACCAGACATAAACCTCTCACCACTCTTTTTCGCACCTGTCCCTATTCTTTCGGCGTGTTCAAGGGGAATTCCTTCCTGGAAATCTCTACATTTACTTTTTTCGGAAAAAAAATAAAAACTTTGATTTTAGCAGCCGATATAATTTTCGTTTACCGCGAATTATTTTATTATTGCATGATACTTTTATCCGGAGCAAGTATTTATGCAGCTTGCGAAAAAAATGTCTACATGCACCTACGACCTTTCCCAACGGCCAAAAAACAACCCCTGCTAAAATAGTAACAGGTCTGATAATCACTATCACCAACAGCCGCCGCAAAAATGTAAGCATACTTTCAATAAAATAAATTAATTTGTAGATAAGTTTAATTATTATCGCACTGCACACTTTATAATATATGAACAAACCAAAGATAATGCCTAAGAAAATAAAAAATCTTACCTCGCCAAAATTTACCCATAATAATACCCCATAGGTAAAGGTGGCGACAATTAACCAAAATATCAAATCCCCCGCTGCTGTCAAAAACCAACACGGTCTGACCAACCCGCGAAATATCCGGTATAAATCAAAAATAAAACCTACTAAAAAGCCTGTAGCTATCATCCAGATTAAGGCATGCAGCTGTTGAGATGAGCTTACCACAACCTCTCCCCCTCCGCTTTAGCGAAAGAGCCGGTTTAGTATTTTTTTGCCTTTCAGACCTTGCTTGTTTTCGATGTATTCAACAGCTGTAATTAACCCCACTAGATGAAGTTTCTCCGTATCTAAATCTAAATTCTGAATATGCATATCCTCCCCTAATATTTTTAAGTAACCTTTATTGGTTTCCAAAACGATCTGGTTCTCGTTAAAACTTTCTACTCTCCTTACTCCCTCTAATTCCATCACTTCCCGATCAAGCAATAATAATCGATGATGTTGCCCCACTTCAATCCTATTTTCCAAGTTTACCCTCCCCCTTACTCCTTATATCCTCAATTAGCCCCGGGAGGATCGAATTTGTTTTAAATATCATAATCCTCATTAATTTTTATGCTCCGGAAAAATTATTAGAACAAAAAAAGAGCCAACTAGTGGCTCTCAGTCCCATAGTTTGGCAACTTCAATATCCGTGAAATAATAATCTACAATCTCCTCCGGTTTCTTGCCTTCCTTTGCCAATCCATACGCACCCCACTGACACATTCCCACTCCGTGACCATAACCCTGTCCCTTAAAAGTAACCCGATCACCATTGATAGTTATCTCTTCCAAAAATATAGATTTTAACTCAGTACTGCCCAAGGCAATCCGCAAATCAGCCCCGGCGACTTCCAATTCATCATTGATCCTGATTGTCTGCGCTCTCCCTGAAGGTCCTTTATCTCCAATGGCTATACTGTTTACCTCGGCTACCTCGTGACCCATTTGGGCTAAAGCTTGTTGCACCTGACCAGTACTGAAACTAACAGACCACGACTTATGCTCATCCGGTGCATATTTTTTTCCGGGATTATCGACGCTTTTAATATATGGCGGTTCTTCTTCTTTGAAGGCCAAACCTTCTTTAGCATGAGCCGTTTTTTCACCGGCATAGGCACTGAACCAAGCCTTAATATAATCACCCTTATAAAGGGCTACCTCACCCCGTGTCATTTCCACTGCTTCCTTGACCCGTTCATTCACAGCCTCGGCGTCATATGCCTGAAAATGCTCCACCAGAGTACAGGCGTCAGTCCCGTGTTGCGGTACTCCGCCCTTATCCTTTATTGCCTCCAATGTAAATGTTCGAGCCAAAATAGCTTGTGCTGCCAAAGCTTCTATTGGCCAATCGGTTTCCATCTCCGCAGTTACGACACCGGCCAGGTATTCTTCCATCTTCATTTCCTTTGTTTCACCGGTCTGATCAATAAAAACTCGTAAAACCGGTTCTTCCCCCGCTTCTACCATTTGCAAGACACGGTTATCCGTATCCGCCGGTGGGGGCTTAGGGGTTTCTTCCGGCTTGCGCAAAATGCTACAACCATTGCCGGATAAGGCAAGTACCCCCACAATCAGTAAAAAGCCTAAAGTACTATAATATCTGAATCTAAACATTTACTTCCCTCCCGCAGGTTTTATTTCTATTATGCGGAGAGGGAAGGGGTTAATATACCTTCATTATTCCGCGAAATCTTCTTCCTTGAAATCTGCCAAAATACGATATAGCCCACCGGCTGCTCCTGCCTTAATGGTTTCCGGAATAGCTACAACTTCTATATCCATCTGCCTGCGGCCCAAATTCAACCGCAACCTATCTCCCGGTTTTACCTCTGTGCCTGCCTTGGCTTGCCTGCCGTTTATCAGTATTCGCCCCTGCATGCATACTTCCTTGGCAAGAGTCCGCCGTTTTATTAATCGAGAAACCTTCAAAAACTTATCCAGCCGCAAATAACCCACTCCTATCCCACATACAAGCCGATAAAATAGTAAAAATCAGGTTCTACAGGAACCTGATTTTTAAAAAAAGATTATTTTAAAACTGCTTCCTTAAGAGCCTTACCTGCTTTAAATGCAGGTACCATGGCTTCTGCTATTTGAATTTCTTCACCGGTTTGTGGATTGCGCCCCTTCCGAGCCTTCCGTTCCCGCACCTCAAAAGTCCCAAAGCCAATTAACTGAACCCGTTCACCTTGCGCTAATGCGTCTTGGATGCTTTCAAACACTGCACTGACTGCCTTTTCCGAATCCTTTTTCGTTAAACCGGCCTTTTCAGCCACACTGTTTACAAGCTCTACCTTATTCACACATTTCGCCTCCTTAATTGAGTCAAGTTTCATCAGTAAAGTAAATTCGCTACATAATGTTATTCTCCTGCTTATTCCTGGTTGTTTTCGCAAACTTTTCCATTAGTTTTCGCCTTTTCCCATATTTTATCCATTTCCTGTAAAGTCATTTCTTCCAATTTTTTCCCTCTTTCCCGGGCTTCTCTTTCAATATGGTAAAATCGCTGCTTAAACTTATTGTTTGTTCGTAAAAGAGCCGTTTCCGGATCCACCTGCAAAAACCGGGCTACATTAACAACTGCAAATAATAAGTCTCCAATTTCCGCTTCCACAGCTGCCGGGCAATCCTTCGCTATTGCTTGCCAAACTTCTCCCATTTCCTCCTCAACCTTTTCCCACGCACCGGTAATTGAATCCCAATCAAAACCTACCCGGGCAGCCCGCCCCTGCAATTTAACTGCCCCCATCAAAGCCGGCAATTGCCGTGGTATCCCTGCCAATATACTGTCCTGACCATTAGACTCCTTTTCTCTTTCCTTGATTTGCTGCCAGTTTACCAGTACTTCCTCACTATCCTTGACTTTAATATTACCAAAAACATGGGGATGGCGACGAATAATTTTTTCTGTAACAGTATTTATTACATCATTAAGGGTAAAATCACCTCTTTGTTGCGCCAATTGAGCATGAAAGGCGATTTGTAATAATAAGTCTCCCAATTCCTCGCATAATTTATGCATATCATTTTCCTCAATAGCTTCTACTACCTCATAGGATTCTTCCAAAAGATATGGACGCAAGGAAGAATGGGTTTGTTGTTTATCCCAAGGACAGCCATTTTCACCCAGCAATTGTTCCAAGATCTCCATCAATGGTGCTAAGGAATATTGCTCTTTTTCCATACAACTCATCCTCTCTAACTTCTCAATAAGCCAAAACGTTTCAGATTAGCTGCGATCTTCGAACCCACCCAGGGAATCAATTCAAAATCCTGGGCTCGGAGACCGCCAACCAACAGAATCAAAATACAATAAGCAACTACCCCAATGGCTATTGCCCCTAATGTAGCCATAGAACTCCTGCCCGATAAGGACAAAAACAAACCATGAGACTGCACCACAGCAAAGGTCATCCCCAAAACAGCCACAGCCGGTTTCAAAAACATCTCCTTTATATCCAAGGCGAACCCTACTAAGCGCCCAATGGCTAAAAGATTTAGGCTGGCGGAGATTATGAAGCACGTTACCGTCCCTAAAGCAGCCCCCTTAATCCCAAAGGCCGGAAAAGCAGTCAGATAATAAGTTAGCAGGACTTTAAAAACCGCGCCTACCAAGAGATTTTTTACCGGGACATCGGTTCTTCCTAAACCCTGCAGTGTCCCTGAAGTTGCCTGATGCAAACCTAAAAACAAAACACCGGCTGACAAACCGGAAAGAGCTACACCGGCCTCTGGATGACCATATAATAGAGCCATAATTTCATCTGCCAATAGATACAATCCCACAAAAGCCGGTAATTGCAACATAATGGTAATCCTCACCGATGCTTTTACACGGGCGCGAACCAAGGAAAGATCACCTAAGGTAAATGCTTCCGAAATAGCCGGCACCAGACTTACCGCTAAAGCAACAGTGATAATTGTCGGCAAATTAATTAAAGTGGCTGCCATCTGGGAAAGTTGGCCAAATAAGGCCGTTGCCTCGCTCGTAGTATAACCTGCCACTCCCAACCGGATAGGTACAATAACCACATCAATATTCTGCATTATGGGCATAACCAAACTGGCTAATGAAACAGGAATAGCCAAATTAACTATCCTTCTTATTATCTCTCCATTTGAACTTTGCCCGCCTTGATATAAGCGGGGGCCAACATAATAAGCACCCTTGCGATAGTAAATCAACAGCAGGAACAAACCGGCCAAAGCACCGGTAGCAGCGCCAAAAGCGGCCCCCGCTGCGGCATATTCTATTCCCCAACCAAAAAGATAATAGGCTAAAAGTAATGCTGTGGCAGCCCTAACCAGCTGTTCTACCAATTGAGACATGGCAGTTGGTACCATGGTCTGCATCCCCTGAAAAAACCCGCGGAAAGCCGACATAACAGATACAAAAAAAATTGCCGGTGCAATACTTATCACTGCGTAATATGCCCGCCGGTCTTGCAAGAAACCCCTTTCCACCAACGGTTTAGCCCCCAATAGCAACATACCGGAAAACAATAAACCGGTGCTGGCCAAGATCAGCAAAGCGACATGAAAAACCCGATATGCTTCCTGATAATCCCCTTGAGTCACCTTTTCCGACACCAATTTGGAAATAGCTACCGGAATACCGGCTGTAGAAAGAACTAAAAGCATATTATATAAAGGATAGGACATACCATAAAGCCCCATCCCTTCATCACCGATAAGCCAAGTAAGGGGAATACGATATAACGCCCCAAAGAACTTTGTGATCACTCCTACTGCTGCCAGGACAAAAGCACCTGATAAAAAAGATTGTTTCTTCACAAGTATTCTTCCTTTCTGCTCATCTTATAGCCCTCCCTCTAATAATATCAAAAAAAAGACAAACAGCAAAACAAAAAGGGGTTCGGTAAGTGAACCCACAGATTGAACGATACTTCATTACTTCATTTAGAAACGGATAGCATCCTCCAAATGTTAATCTGGTCCATGCTGGACTTAACAGCCCCGATCACCCGGGGCGCTCAGAGCGGTTAGTTCAGTGTTAACAACTGATATTTTAATAGTGCACGGTGAAGCCTATATGTTCACCCTGAGCCACAGCGACTGCCTTTGAAAGGCAGCCTTGCTCACGGGGCGGCTTTACCCTATACCCCCCAACTTATTTGCAAGTCGAGGTCCTCTGGTGCAAACAATTGCAGGTATCATACATCCAGTTTAAATTTTTTGTGGATACTCTCTACAGCCCTTTTCGCTAGATTTTCTTGAATAAGACAAGAAATTTTAATTTCAGATGTACTGATCATTTCAATATTTATGTCCGCCTCTGCTAAGGCTCCAAACATTGTGGCCGCGACAGCGGGATTATTGGCAATACCTGCCCCAACGATTGATACCTTAGCCACGTTGGGGTCTTGGGCTACACCCTCGGCACCTAAATCCCGGGCCAGTTTCTCCATTATCCGGACCGTATCCAACAAGTCATCTTTGGCCACAGTAAAGGCGATATCATTCTTGCCATCCCGCATCATGCTCTGAATAATCATGTCAACTCCAATTCCTGCCTCCGCCAAAGAAGAAACCACCTGGTATGCAATCCCGGGACAATCCGGAACCCCTAGAATAACGGCTTTGGCAGTATTCAGATCACAGGCTACCCCACTAACTACCCTTTTATTTTCCAACTTCTCGACCCCCTTTACTATAGTACCTTCTTTATCCGCAAAGCTAGAACGGACATGTAACTGGACGGCAAATTTTTTCGCAAATTCAACGGATCGAGGATGAAGAACCTTTGCTCCCAAATTTGCCAGTTCTAGCATTTCATCATAAGATATTTCCGGTAATAAACGGGCTGTTTGTACTAACCTGGGATCAGCGGTAAATACACCTTCTACATCAGTATATATTTCACATACCGGAGCTCCTAAGGCAACGGCTAAGGCAACAGCACTAATATCAGAACCCCCGCGGCCGAGGGTTGTAATATCACCATTACCGTTAAGCCCCTGAAAACCGGCTACAACTACAACTTTGCCTTGATTTAATTCCTGCTGAACCCGAGCCGGATTAATTTTAAGGATCTCCGCCTTTGTGTGTACATTACTGCTACTGATCCCAGCTTGAGGTCCTGTCAAAGAAATAGCAGTACAATTAAGTTGTTCCAAAGCCATCACCAATAGGGCGGACGATACCTGCTCTCCTGTTGATAATAGCATGTCCACTTCCCTTGAAGAAGGACAACTGGATACTTCTTTTGCTAAAGCCAACAGATGGTCAGTAGTATCACCCATAGCAGAAACTACTACAACTAAATGCTCATAATCCTTACGCGTTTCACTAACTCTCCGTGCTATTTCCTTAATCCTAGCCGGTGTTGCCACCGAACTGCCTCCGTATTTTTGCACAAATACCGGCATCTCCTCTGCCTCCTCACCTGTGTATCTCCCACGTAGACATTTGTATATAATTTATGGATAATACTGATTTTAGCACGCCCATCCTGATTTGGCAAGAGGAAATAAGGTCGTAGCCTTGTTACGAAAACATAAAATATATGGCACCATTTTTTTCTCCCATTTACACTCCTTAGTACAAATCACCACCGGTCTCTGGCGGTATAATCAAAGCTGCAACCAAATAAAAAAATAAACCGGTAAAAGCACTGCTGATAATTAGAAAAGCAACCACCAGTCGGATTATTGTCACATCCACATCAAAGTATTCTGCCAAACCGCCACATACGCCGGCAACCATTCTTTGCTGGTTGGAACGGTACAATTTTTTCGGCATAATTAAATCTCCCTTCTGCATCAAATTTCTTTTAATTTCTGCGTCCCAAAACATCTTTCCTGCAAAGGTGTACTTAAACAGTAAAAAAGTAGCGAACTTAAGCTATGCCCGCTACTTCATGTTTCTCTTATTCTATTTTTACTGTTCCATCTGTTTTGCCAAAAAACCTGCTGCTGTTTCTGCCAATTTTAGTTCCATGTCTCCCATTTTTACCTCCGGGTTCTTTGTACAAATGATTACTGCCCCGATAGGATCACCTTCGGCAATTATGGGAGCAATCACCTCGGCACTAAATTTACACTCTTCTCCTTCGTTTAAACACTCCTTACAATATTTATGCTCCTTAGGGTTATTAATGATCACCGCTTTCCGGTCTTCCATAACCTTTTCCACTACCGCCTCGATAGGTTTATTCATAAATTCTTTTTTAGGAGCACCGGCTACAGCGATGATAGTATCTCGATCAGCGATTAGACTAATATGTCCAATGGCATCATTTAAAGAATCCGCATATTCTTGGGCAAAGTCACCCAATTCCCCGATAGGAGAATACTTTTTCAGGATAACCTCCCCTTCTCTGTCCACAAAGATTTCCAGCGGGTCCCCTTCGCGGATTCTCAGAGTGCGGCGAATTTCTTTTGGAATTACCACTCTTCCCAAATCATCAATCCGCCTTACTATTCCGGTAGCTTTCATCTTCACCCCTCCTTTGCCCGCTTTAAGTTATATTGTCTTGCTTTACTGATAGTATATAGCTTTTTTGACACTTTTATTCATTTTTTCCATCGTCGACAAAGGATAATTATGGATAGAAAGCATTAGAAGTTTACCCAAAAAACGTTATAGTAATTAGTCTCAGTTCAAGTGCTCAATTTTCGCATCAGCCTGTAGGACAGTGAAGAATTCTTTAAAGGCAAGTAACTCCCCCTGCTCCTGCAAATGGGACTTAATTGCCGCCGCTGTTTCCTCAAAAGAAAGCGTATGTCCTGGTTTTCGATCATGAACCTCAATTATATGATAACCATGCACAGTTTCCACAATACCTACCACTTCCCCGACTTCAGCATTAAAGGCTGCTGCTTCAAATTCAGGTACTGCCCAACCTCGGGGAAAATAACCTAATTGACCACCTGCAGCCTGTGACCCCGGATCTTCAGAATATTCCTTTGCCAGCACAGCAAAATCTTCCCCTGCATTAATTCGTTCCATTAATTCTTCCGCCAGTTCCCGTTCCTTTACCAAAATATGGCTTGCATTTACCTGCTCACCAACCTTAAACATATCCTTATTTGCCTCGTAAAATGAATACACAGCGTCATCGGTTATTTGGACATCTGCCACGACCTTTTGATAAATATTGCGGTAAGTTGCTCTGCGCACAGCAAAATCCTCAATGGCTTCCCAAGTTATATTGTACTTGTCCAAAACCTTGTCCAATTCAGTTTCCGACTGATACTTTTCCAAGAGATAATCTTTAACGCCGGCCAATTCTTTTTCCTTATCCTCTGCTAATACTTCCACATCCAGATCCGCACTAGCCGCCAATAATAACTGTTCATCAATAAGCAATTCTAAAATTGCTTTGGTATCAGCCTCAGCCTCAGCTGTTTCGGGGTTCAAAATCCGTTCTAATCCAATCCGAGCATCAACATCTTTTTCTGTAATCGCCCGGCCGTTTACTACCGCCAATGGCCGCGGTTCTTTCTGACAGCCCCCTAAGATAATTAACACTGCCAGCGTGATTGCAATTACAAGTGGGAATAATGACCAATATCTAGACTTCCTCTGCACTGAATCTCCCCCTTTAAATTATTGAGCCATAAAATGAAAAGTGGGAATTCGGAAAAAGAGCCTACTCTCGCAATCGAATTCCCCAACTTAACACTTTTAAACTAACTAGTCTTATTATACTTAATTCCTTCTTCTTCAGCAAGGGAGGCTATTTTCGTTAATACTTGCAGGATAAGATTTAAGGTTTCGTGCTGCTCTAAACCGGCCATAGCAATTATTATCCTCGGTCTCCCGCCGGCGTTTACTAACACGCGGCGTCTTAAATCCCGCAAAAGAGTAAATAGTTTTTGCATGGGAACAATGGGCGTTCCGGCAAAACCAATATTTATCTTATCCTTATTTTGACTAATACTCTCAATTCCCAGCTCCCTGGCCAAAGCTTTTATCCGGGCAATCTGCACCAAGTTTTGTGCCGGCGGCGGTAAGGGACCGAATCGATCCTTTATTTCCAAAACTAAATCATTAACCTCAGCCCTGGTTTTCGAACTGGCAAAAGCCTTATAAATTTCGACCTTTTGCCGGCCGTCGGCAATATAATTACCCGGTAGGTAAGCACTGATATTAAGATCAAGACTCGGCTCCGGCTCCACTTCCCGGACCTCTCCTTTTAACTCCTTAACGCTCTCCGCCAGCAAAGTACAATAAAGCTCAAAACCAATATTAGCAATATACCCATGCTGTTCTGCGCCAAGTAAGTTGCCTGCCCCACGAATTTCCAGATCCCGTAGTGCCAGCTTGAACCCCGAACCTAGTTCCGTGAATTCTCGCAAGGCCTGCAGCCGCTTTTGCGCAACCGTTGAAAGCACCTTATTCTTCTTATAAGTAAAATAAGCATAGGCAATCCGTTCGGATCTACCTACCCGCCCCCGTAATTGGTATAATTGAGCTAAACCCATTTTATCCGCCTCGGTAACAATTAAAGTGTTCACGTTAGGCATATCCAATCCATTTTCGATAATAGTGGTGCAAACCAATAGATCATATTCCCTTAACAAAAAACGCCGGATAACCTCTTCCAATTCCCTTTCGCCCATTTGGCCATGGCCAATGGCAATTCTGGCCTCAGGTAATAACTCCTGGAGGCGTCCTGCTTCCTTTTGAATTGTTTCCACCCGATTATGCACATAAAAAACCTGGCCTTTGCGGTGCAATTCTTGGCTAATGGCATCCCGAATTAAGTTATAATCATGTTCTAAAACATAGGTTTGCACAGGATAACGATTTTCCGGCGGGGTTTCAATCAAGCTCATATCCCGTATTCCCGCCAGCGCCATGTGCAATGTCCGGGGGATGGGAGTAGCGGTTAAGGTAAGTACATCTACATTTTCCCGCAACCTTTTCAATACTTCCTTTTGGCTGACCCCAAACCTTTGCTCCTCATCAATTACCAACAGACCTAAATCCTTAAATTTTACATCCGGTTGCAGAAGCCGGTGGGTACCAATAACAATATCTACCGAACCCCGTCTTAAGCCCTGCAAGACTGCACGCTGCTCTGCCGGTGTCCGAAAACGGCTCAATTGTTCTATTTTTACCGGGTAAGGTGCAAAGCGTCCCTGAAAAGTATGATAATGTTGCTGTGCCAAAATAGTAGTTGGCACCAGGATAGCAACCTGTTTCCCATCCATAACTGCTTTAAAAGCTGCCCTAACAGCCACCTCAGTCTTTCCATATCCCACATCGCCACAAACCAAATGATCCATCGGTTTTTTTTCTTCCATCAACTGTTTGACGCGATTAATCGCTTCTTTTTGATCTTCCGTTTCCTCATAAGGAAAAGAATCCTCAAATTCCTTTTGCCATACTGTATCCGGACTAAAAGCAAAGCCTTGCACAGTTTCCCGCAGGGCATAGAGTTTCAACAGCCCTTGGGCTAATTCTTGTACCGACTTCTTTACCCTCGATTTAACCCGGTTCCACTCATTACCGCCTAATTTATTCAACTTCGGTTTTTGCCCTTCAACACCGATATACTTCTGCAACAGCTGCAGCTGGTCTGTAGGCACATACAACCGATCTTCCCCTGCATATTGAACCAACAGATAATCCCTTTGCGCCCCGTCCACTTCTAAGGTGTTGATCCCCAAATAGCGGCCAATACCATGGTTTACATGCACCACCAATTCGCCCACAGTTAAATCGGTAAGGCTACGGATTTCCCTCCCCTTGTGGCCGCTCCGGGATAAAGGGCGAACCTTCTGTTGGCCGATAATGTCCTTTTCGGTGAGCAAAACTGCCTTTAGTTGCGGAAACTCAAACCCTTTATTGATAACTCCCGTGTAAATATAAACACCATGTGCAGGCGGCGTAAAATTATCATTGCTAACCAAGGTAGATTCTACGCCACCGTCTGCCAAATATTCCTTTAGATACGCCTTCCGTTCCGGAGTACTGGCAAATATAAAAACAGTATATCTTTGCCTCAGCCACCGTTTTAGATCTGTAACCACCAATTCTCGCTTCCCCTGATAGCCGGGTACGTCTTTGGCAGTTAAAGAAATAATAATATCTGAATTCTTTGCCTTATAATCCTGTGCAAAAAGCGACAAGGCAATAGCCGGCCTTTTGCCCAGCCTCTCTGTCAAATCACCCCAAGAAAAATAGCTATCCATTTGAAAAGAAAAACATTGACCCTCTGCCAATAAATTGGCATGAAGTTCTGTCAGCTGATTAAAGGAGTCCTCAACCTTCTGTTGCAATGATAGAGGTTCATCTAAAAAGACCACTGCCTGACGGGGAAAATATTCAAAAAGAGAACATTTTTGCCCATAAAATAATGGTTGCAGATGCTCAATTCCGGGAAAATAGACGGAACCTTCCGCCTGTTCCAAATAATGTTCCCATCTTTGTTTTAGCTTCTTGGCTAAACTTGCCTGGCCTTTAGCCTCTAAACGACTGTATTCCTCTATACCCCTTTGCCTAAACCGTTCAATTCCTTGCTCCCGCTCCCTGTTGGTTAACACCATTTCCCTAGCTGAGAAAATAAACACCTGTTCCAATTTCTGCTGCGAACGTTGGCTCTCTATGGCAAATTCCCTTATCGAATCGATTTCATTATCAAAGAATTCAATCCGATATGGATTTGCACTGGTTAAAGGGAAAAAGTCAATTATACTACCCCGTACGGCAAATTGTCCTTTCCCCTCAACCAATTCCCCCGGTTCGTAACCGAGCCAAACCAGTTTCTCCAATAAATAATCCCGCTCGATAACCTTGCCAACTTTAATCTCCTCCCCTGCCTTTTGTAGGCTTTCAGGCGGAGGCAATGCACGCTCCAATGCGGTGACAGGAGCAATAACAAACAATTGTTTTTTTCCTGCTAAGAGTCGTTGTAAAACTGCAAGCCGCTGGACAACAATTTCAATACTTTGTGCTTCGAAATCATAGGGAAGAATCTCCCTTCCGGGAAAAACATAAAGACAGTCAGCAGGCAAAAAATTCAATAGATCATCATAGACAGCATGGGCTTGACGCAAATTAGCAGTTATATACAAGCAGGTTCTATTTAAAACTGACCATAAACCTGCAGCCATGTATGTTTTTTGTGAGCCGCCAAGTCCATATACTAGTTGCCACTTAATACCCTCTTGAAGATTGTTGACAATCTTTTTGAATTCTTCCAATCGTTGTAAAGGAGTCAATGCATTGGTAAGTTTCTTCATTTTAATTCTCCTTATCTGACAAATAACATGTTAAAAAGGACTCTGGCATACTACTGGCCAAAGCCCCTATAATCACCATATCGTACTTAAAATATCCCACCTTTATTTTCCGGCAACGCTTAATGACATACTCCATATCTTTCAGTTTCATCCTTATTTTAATTATATCCTGCCCTTCTGCGGGAGTCAAGAAAGTACATCCCCTTGCCTTTTCTAAAGCAGCGCCTTTGGCTGTGCCTTCTTGAAAATATTCACCATTACGCCATTCCAAATACTGTGTAAAAAGGTTCCCATTACCATACCTAGAAGAATACTATCAGTGCGCGAAACAGTAATGCTGGCTGCCAATCCAAACAACCCATGACCCAAAAAACTAAATATAGGAGCAGCCACTCTTTTTTCACCGGTGCCAATATCATAAAAAGCCTCACTTAGACCGAAAAAGAGATGGGTTCCCAAAATAGAATCATCCCAATAAAAAGCACTCCCGGTTTTAGTTGCTTCCTCAATTAATGGGACTAATAAAACAACCACCGGTGCACCGAAAAGCTTAAGCACCGTTTTATTAAAAATAAAGGACATAATTACTGCCGTTAATCCGGCCGCCACAACCCTCATTTAGGCTCTCCACCTCCCCGCCCTCCCCGTTCCATTGATAATCTATTATCTCCCTGATACTAGCATTTTATTCCTGGGCAAAACTTATAAGGGAGCCGTGGCTCCCTTATACCTCTCAGCCCCTTCTAACTTTTTATACCCCCATAGTATTAACCCATATTGCTTTTTTGTAAAAACGTAAAAATATATTGCTCCAAGAAGAATTAAATTGTATAATTATGGTATGAATGGTTTTTGTTTCCTGCCAAAAGGAGGCGGAATTTTTGGCAAATATAATCACTAACCTGGCAAAGCAGATCGAGGAACTCCGGCAAGAGTTGCAATTAATGGTCAAGGACGACCCAAAGAGGCTACGGACAAACGAAGTCTATGCTCTTAGTGTGAAGCTTGATCAATTAATCCTTAAGTTTAACCACATTGTGCAAGAAAGTCGAGACAATACTGATTAATCCGTAAAAACTGCGCAAAGCTCTTACGCTCCCTTTGGGGCAAACATTTTACACTAACAATATATGAAAAGGGGGAGTGAATACCTTGCAGGTAGAAAAAATTAAAGGACTTATTTCTGTTACTTTGACTGTAGAAGAAAA
Source organism: bacterium (assembly GCA_050951765.1). Taxonomy (GTDB): domain Bacteria; phylum Bacillota; class DTU030; order DTU030; family JBMNJR01; genus JBMNJR01. The sequence continues at coordinate 41,904 of JBMNJR010000012.1, forward strand.
GGATCAAGTAGCTTTATGCCAACTTTCGGACGTAGAATTAATTCAGCTATCCAAAAAGAAAGCCGAAGACGCAGTAAAAATAAACCATGTCCGCGAAGCTTTAGTCGGCTATGATGGCAAAAACGTTGAAGTCCTATTTAGCCTTTAACAATATACAGCAAAATGGCCTGTATTGGTTGTTCATAACCAATGCAGGCCGCTCTTATTTATGGGAAAAACAACCTATAATTTAGGTAACAACAGCTTCCCTTCAGCATCAAAGGTCAATTCTTGTGGTTCTCCTAAAACTTCCATATTCGGGTTAGCTTTTACTTCAGCTAATAATGGCTCCGAAACATATATTCTTTCCAGTTCCAAGGTATTATTAATAAACACCATCCGTGCTTGCCCTTCAGCCACCCGGTTTGCAGTCATAACAGCTAAAGTAAGGGCAGCAAAATCATTGGGCATGACTACCGGCAATTTTGCGCCGTCTAGTCTTGTGGAAGTAATACAGTTTGTATAAGTAGAGTGAAAATCTATCTTCTCCACTACTTCTTTTGTTGTAATATCGGAAATGCCAATCCCAGTAGCATTGCCATGGGTTTCCTCCGTCAAGCCCAAAACAACAATCTTCTGGACCATTAGGGGACCGTCCTTAATAAAATGCATCCGGAAGCGGCCGGTAATATTGGGATCCATTCCGGAACCACTAATGTTTTTCCCAATCTCACGCACAACTAAAATATCTAAATCTCTAAAATAGATTTGCGCCATCAATTTACGGGAGAGTTGCAGTAGTTCCGGTTCCCGCCACTTCCAGTCAGCAGCCGCTACTGCCTCAATTAAAGCCGGTAATTCTTCTGCATTCTCAACCAGCGCAATCCCGAATGGCACTTGAATCCGGTCTAAAATAAACTGGCCGACTTTGGGAATCAGTTCCTTAAACCGATCAAATCCCTGCTTGTGAATTGATTGCGCCCCTTTATGTTTACCTAATCCTATGCACAGCATCTTATACATGCCGCTTTCCACATCGCCACGGAAGGAGGTATGGTTCTTAACCCGCGCAATGGGAATGATTAAATCAGCTTCGGAAGTAGCAATCTTATCAACATAGACGGGGAATCCAGGTTCTATTTCACCTAAAGTGACAACTTCCATAGAAGATTTAATTGGTGCACCAACTGTAGCTTCAGTTATGTTATAACCGGCCAATAGTTCTTCTTGCCCTTCCGCCCTGGCCCCGCCATGGCTACCCATTGACGGGACAATAAAAACTTCCATTCCCCGTTGCTTTAATTCGCTTACTACAGCACGCACAATCTCATCTAGCCTGCCAATACCTCTACTGCCAACAGCCAAGGCAACTTTAAGGCCGGGCTTAAGGTGGGCAACAATCTCATCCTTTGCTAATTCCGCTGCAATAGCCTTTTCCACATCCTCCACAGATTCGGATGGAAATTTTTGTTTTACCGGTAAAACCCGTGGTATTTTCGCTTCTAATTTACCATGCCATTCAAACAATTACATAACCTCCCTTGATCTATATAATATCCTTACCAACTTCTTTAACATTTCAATTATTCTACATATACTTACTTTTTCCCTGCCTCAAATAGACCTTTGCTTAATCCACTTTAACTGAAAAATTTGAATGGTGTGTATTCCCATCAGTGCCGAAAAAGCCCTTAGAAAAACGATAATTATATTATCCTGTTTTCATCTTTTCTCAACATGGTTGAACCCCGATTAAGGGAACATGTCCCCGAAAAAGAAACCTGACAAAAGACCTAATTATAGGGTAAACTTACAAACAAATAGAAAGTTGTCGGGTGTTTAATTTGCCTTTATTACCTTATCGGTGAAAGGAGAATAATCATGTTCAAGAAAAAAACTCCCTTATTTTTTCTCCTCAGTATGCTCCTACTTATCAGTACTATCTTCCCCGCCACAGTATACGCCAGCACATATCGTGTTCAACCTGGCGACTCCCTATTTTTCATTGCCCAAAGATTCAATACCACGGTAAGTGCTATCCAGCAAACTAATAACATCTATGGCAGCCTAATCTATCCCGGCGAATTGCTTTACATTCCTAGCCATGCTTCACGGACAAGCACCAGGGCAGCAGTTACTGCCACAACATTTTCCAATTATGAGGTAGACCTCATCGCCCGCATGATTCACGCTGAAGCTGAAGCTGAACCTTATATTGGCAAAGTAGCCGTTGGCGCGGTTATTATTAATCGGGTTAAACATCCTGATTTTCCCAACACCTTACACGGTGTACTCTTTTCTCCCTGGGAATTCGAACCGGTTATGAATAATCGTTTCTGGCAAATTACACCCTCTGCCGAAGCCTATGCTGCAGCTCGGGATGCTTTGGCCGGCTGGGATCCCACCGGCGGTGCCATATACTTTTACAACCCGCAGTTGGCCTCTTCGTGGTGGATTTTTTCCCGGCAAGTAATCAGCCGTATTGGCAAACACGTCTTCGCTATTTAATAACTAATACTACCATGCCCCCAACCAATAAAGGTTGGGGGCATTTTTTCTTACCCTTGTGCCCGGCAAAACTCCGGGCTATTAACCTTATTCATAGCTGCTGTTAAACCAACCTGTAAAAAAAGTTCTACCGCATAACCGGCCTTATGAAGCATCAATGCAACTTCTTCTTTTTCACCTGCCGGAAATTGCGCCAATACATAATCAGGCATAGTTATATTATCCGGAGGTGAGCCAATCCCCAGCCGTAAACGGGGAAAGTCCTCCGTCCCCAGGTGATCAATAATCGAGGCAACCCCATTATGCCCTCCGGCACTGCCCCGTGGTCGCAAGCGAATTTTCCCCAAGGGTAAGTTCACATCATCACAAATAACCAGTAAATCTGCGGTCCCAATGCCAAAGTAGCGCAGCAAGAGGGCAACCGCTTGCCCACTTCGGTTCATATAAGTCAAAGGCTTAGCCAAAATAACCTCCTGCCCCCATAAATTACCCCGTCCCCACATGGCCTGGTATATATACCGGTTCAACGGAACCCGCCCATTCTTGCCTAAAAGATCTAAAACCCGGAAACCTAGATTATGACGGGTAAAGGCATATCCAGCCCCAGGGTTCCCCAAACCGGCAATCATCTTCATTTTCAGCCCTCCTTCTCTAGGCAGCTATTGTTCCGTTATTCCTATTCCGCTTCCTTTCCAACCCCCGCCGGTTCTTCCGCTGCTTCTGATTCTTCATCTTCAGCCAAGCCGGGTTCTAAAATACTGACCACTACGTCATCCTCAGGCGTTAACACTTCCACACCCTCGATGGCTTGCAATTCCTTCACCGTTAATGTCTGCCCAATTTCCAGTGCAGAAATATCCGCCTCAATATTTTCCGGCAGCCTGTCAGGTAGACATTGAATCTCTACTTCCCAAAGCTGATGTTGCAAAATACCGCCGGCCCTAACACCGGGAGCAGTCCCTACCAATAGAATAGGCACTGAAGTAGTAACCTTGCGCGTCATCGAGACCAAATAAAAATCCAAATGGGTAATGTTATTTTTCAGCCTGTCCCGTTGGATTCCTTTAATCATTACCGGATAAGTAACGGTCTCTTCCCCCTGCTGCACATCTAAGGAAATGATTCCCCCTTGCATTTCTGCCAAAACCCGATTTAATTCCCGCAAATTAACCTGTAAAGATAACCCTTGCTCCAGATCGGGACCGTAGAGTACCGCCGGAATCCAGCCTTCCCGCCGTAAACTCCTACTTTTACTGCTACCAACCTCACTTCTAGCCTGAGCAGTTAATTTTATCGTCTGTGCCACATCTTTCAACTCCTTTATTATGTATGATTGAATGAGACCTCATTTCGAGAGTGATTCAGTCCTCTCCAGTATAAGAACCTCCGCCATCTATAGAATTGATGGCTTAGGGCGGGTTAATTGTAGTGTTAAAACAACTGGCTTACAGATAAGTCCTTGAAAATCCTAACAATAGCCTCCCCAAAAATAGGCGCCACAGAAAGAACTGTAATCTTATCTAAAACCTTTTCTGCAGATAAAGGTATAGTATTGGTAACCACCACCTCTTTTATTACCGGTGCTTTGAGCCGTTCAATTGCCGGACCGGAAAGAACCGGATGGGTACAGCAGACAGAAACCTCTTGCGCCCCCTTTGCCAGTAGTGCTTCCGCCCCCCGCACCACCGTACCGGCAGTGTCGATCATATCATCAATCATAATCACCTTTTTGCCGTCAACCGACCCGATTATATGCATAACCTCTGCCACTCCCGGTGCCGGCCGCCGTTTATCAATAATGGCAATAGGCAAATTAAGACGCTCCGCTAAATCCCTAGCCCGCGTAACTCCACCTAAATCTGGTGATACCACCACCCCATCCTGTAAATCCTGTTTTGCAAAATAATCCACCAAAATTGGCACACCATGTAAGTGATCCAGAGGGATATCAAAAAAACCTTGTATTTGGGCTGCATGCAAATCCATAGTTAGAACCCGATCTGCGCCGGCAACTGCCAGCAGATTAGCTACCAGTTTAGCGCTTATCGGTTCCCGTCCCCGCGCTTTCCGATCTTGCCGGGCATAGCCAAAATGGGGTATTACCGCTGTAATATGCCGGGCGGAAGCACGCCGGAAAGCATCAATTAGAATCAACATCTCCATTAAATCTTCATTAACGTTTAATGCCATCGGCTGTACAAGAAAAACATCTACACCGCGGACGCTTTCTTCAATAGCCACCTGAATTTCCCCGTTACTAAAACGGCCTACACTGGCATTGCCTAGGGGAACTCCGATGTGTTCACATATCTCTTGCGCCAACCCGGGATGAGAAGTCCCAGTAAAAATCTTCAGTTGTTTTCTTTCTTGAATCATATCTAACCCCTCCTCGCCTCAACCAATCCTATTTATCCTCATCTTCCACCGGGCAACCCTTTTCCCGTAACTTCTTTTTCATCCAATCTTTCACGGTAATTTGCTGCGCCCGTTCTAAACCGAGGGCATAATCGGGAACATCTTTTACAATAGTTGAGCCTGCCCCTGTTATTGCCCTTTTGCCAATGCGTACCGGTGCTACTAAGTTGGTGTTACTGCCGATAAAAGCGCCTGTATCAATTATCGTCTGATGCTTGGCAAAGCCGTCGTAGTTACAGGTAATTGTACCGGCACCGATATTAACATCAGCAGCAATAATTGTATCGCCCACATAACTTAAATGGGGTACTTTACTGTTTTCCCCGATTATTGACTTTTTAATCTCCACAAAGGTACCTGCCTTGGCACCGGTGTGAAGCGTTGCCCCGGGGCGCAGATACGCATAGGGCCCCACTTTTGCATTGAGCCCAACGTGACAATCCACTATGACGGAATTTTCAACTACTGCACAGTCTTCCACCTTAGATGAACGGACTTGGGTAAAAGGGCCGATAGTACAATTTTCACCAATTACCGTTTTACCGGTAATGATCGTATAAGGGTAAATCACCGTATCGCGGCCAATGGCAACTGTAGCATCAATAAAGGTAGAAGCAGGATCTATAAGTGTAACCCCGTTCACCATTAATTGATCCCGGATCTTCCTACGCATCAATTGTTCTACTTCCGCCAACTGTTTCCGATTATTAACCCCCAAAACAGTCTTATAATCAGCTACTGTTCCCGCTACTTTTAATCCTTGCTCCCAAAATAGTCCCAGCACATCTGTTAAATAATATTCCCCTTGTTCGTTGGTTGGATTTATCCTCTCCAAGGCAGGAAACAGATATTCCCGGGCAAATGCATAGACACCGGCATTTACTTCACAAATCTCTTTTTCGGCGCCTGTGGCATCGGCTTCTTCCACTATCCGCACAATATAACCTTTCTCATCCCGGATGATACGCCCATAACCACCGGGTTCCGCCAATTTGGTTGTCACAACAGTAGCTGCTGCCTTTGCTTCCCGATGAGTGGCCAAAAGCTTCACCAACAATTGGGCCGTTAGCAATGGCGTATCTCCCGATAATACTAAAACCGTATCTATCTCCGGCATAATAACGTTCTTACTCTGTAAAACAGCATGTCCGGTACCAAGCCGTTCCTGTTGATAAACATATTGTACAGCATCACCCAATGTTTCTTTAATAGCCTCGCCCTCCCGGTTAATAATCATGATGATTTTTTCGATCCCTGCTTCCTTCGTTGCCTGGACTACATAATCAATCATAGGGCGGCCACATACCTGATGGAGCACCTTTGGCAAGCGCGATTTCATCCGCTTCCCTTCCCCGGCAGCCAAGACTACAGCCAGCACTGAGTCTGCCAAAGCTCACCGCCTCCTTGTATAATGTATTTAGGTTATTTATTAGGAAAACCTATAAACCTATTCTTTACATCTTCTATCTGTCAGGAGATAATTGTCTTATTAGATTGAGAGAATTATCGTTGCCTCCTTGAGCTTTTATGCTCGTACTTGAAAGACTGATACCTCTCTCTAATAAGCAGTTCGCGTATGAGTTGGATGTTGGTTGCCAGTTTGGCTTCTCTCCGTATTTAACACAAGGTAGTGACGCTTATTAGATGAGTGGACTCCCAATCTAAAATAATTTGTTTGAGGTGTATTTATGTTTTTTGTTGGTATTGATATTGGAAAAAATAATCATGTAGCTTCTATGATGGATGACAGTGGGAAAATAATTTTTAAGGCTTTTTCTTTTTCAAACACTTCTGATGGTGCAGACGCTCTCTTATCTAAGCTTTCCTCTTATTCTTCCAACACTGCCGATTTTGAGATTGGCATGGAAGCTACTGGCCATTATTGGCTTTCTGTTTACTCATTTCTCTATGGTAAAGGTTTCCTGATTCATGTTATTAACCCCATACAGACCGATGGCTGGCGCAAAGGTGTTGAGATTAGAAAACGCAAGAACGACATCATTGATTCTATCCTCATTGCTGATTTAATCCGCTACGGACAGTTTGTGGAAACCCGCCTTTCTGACGAGGATATTTTTTCCCTCCGTAACTTGACCCGTTTCCGTTCCTATCTGGTGGAGTCTATCAGTGATTTAAAGCGCAAGGTGGTCTGTGTCCTTGATCAGGTGTTTCCTGAATATCAATACATATTTTCAAACATTTTTGGTAAGACCTCAAAGGAGATTCTATGCCAGTTTTCTTCACCAATTGATTTTGAATCCGTTTCAGCAGATGCTTTGGCACAACTGCTTACACAGCTAAGTCGCCAAAAGGTTGGTGCTGAAAAAGCAAAGCAACTTAAATCTGCTGCTTCTAATTCTTTTGGCATCACCTTTGCCAAAGACAGTTTTTCCTTTCAACTAAGGGCTTTAATTGAGCAGATTTCTTTTATTGAACAGCAAGTAAAGGATACAGAACGCGAAATCAACCGTCTGATGGAGAAACTAGGCTCTCCCATAACAACCATAACTGGTATTGGAAACGTCACTGGCGCTACGATTATCGGTGAAATCGGTGACATATCTAAGTTTAACAGCCCCAGAAAACTGGTAGCATTTGCAGGTATTGATGCTTCAGTTAGTAAATCCGGTGAATACGAATCTACACATAATGTTATGAGCAAACGCGGTTCACCATATTTACGTAAAGCCATTTTTCAGGCTGCCTTGATTGCTTCTTTTAAAGACCCTGTATTAAGCGCTTTCTATCAAAAAAAGCGGGCAGAAGGTAAACATCATCTTACCTGTGTTGGTGCAGTTTCTAGAAAAATGTGTAATATCATTTATGCTGTCCTAAAGAATAACCAACCTTATGTGCCCAAAGCTTAATTCCATGTAATTATATATTGTTTCAGGTTTGTAATAATACAAGCCTTTTTGTGATGCCTGTTTTTAGTTGGATCTCATTTATAGTTTTTTTACATATTTTATTTGACTTTTAATAGTTGGTCTTTCACCAGGATTTCAATAAAAAACAAAACCTTTTTGCAGATAAATTTGCATGGACTAATCCTCCGGCTATAAACACCGGTAGGAATACTTTAGTATTCGTTGGCAGGAAAGTAAAAATTCCCTTTTCTGGTAGCAAGGATGTATGGACAAAGAAAAAAGGAGCAAGAGCTCCGCCAGGTTATAGCACCATTAATTTTCCATACCCTACCAGAAAAACCCGGACTGAGCAGATAGCTCTTGATTTTAAGCTATTCGCCCAGCCCGGCGCAAATCCCTTCCTGAAATTTTTTTTCAGGTAAATTTACTTGTCTAATCTACCATGGCAATTAATTCAATTTCCACTGGCGCATTTTTCGGCAGGGCTGCAACCTGGATACAGGAACGAGCCGGGGGATTAACCGGAAAATATTCTTTATATGCTTCATTAACTTTGGCAAAATCATTCATATCGGTTATAAAGATAGTTGTCTTGCAAACCCGCTCAAAGGAAGAACCGGCTGCCTCTAAAATCGCCCCCAAATTATCCATAACCCGCTTCGTATGGGTCGTTATATCACCTTCGACCAATTCTCCCGTAGCAGGGTCGAATCCTATTTGCCCAGAAATAAAAAGCAAGTTACCCATTTTTATTGCCTGCGAATATGGCCCGATAGCTGCCGGTGCTTTGTCAGTGAAAACAATTTCTCTTTGCATCCTTTTTGCCTCCTTAAGCAAAGTTTTACTAACAAAAACTAATTACCCTCACATTTCACCTCCTCGACCTACCTTTCCCCCGCAAAATCATTGCCCAATATTTTCTCCTTTTACCCAGGAACTGGGATGCACCATTACCGTTTTATGCCCCTGATCTACCCCTGCTAAAATGAGCAAAGAAATGTAGTCCTCAATTAACTTTTGAGCAGGTTCTGCAGTTTCGATCAAAACCCCTGTACCCACTATTTCCGCATTAAATTCCAGCAACAGTTCATGCAAGCCCCGTGCCGTACCCCCGGCCTTCATAAAATCATCGATCACTACAACCTTCGAACCTTGCGGGAGTGCCCGCCGAGCCAGGGACATGGTCTGCAATCTGCGCGAAGAACCGGAAACATAGGTAATACTAACCGCCGAACCTTCAGTAACCCGATGTTCCCGCCGAGCTACTAATAGCGGCACCCCCAAAAAGTAGGCGGTCATTAAAGCTATGGGAATTCCCTTGGTTTCCACGGTCAATACGTAATGGGGTTGTTTTTTTTGAAAATAAGTGGCAAATACCTCTCCCACAGATCCTGCTACCTGGGGTGAGAAGATGATATCGGTTAAATAAAGAAAGCCACCAGGGATAAGCCGGCTTGGATCATTTAGTTTTAAACAAAGTTCTTGCGCTAATTCCTTTCTCCGGTCAATTTCTGCTGCAGGTAAATACTGTACCCCACCGGCCGCACCCTTCTCTGTTTCCAGCCTACCCAAACCCATTTGGGCAAAAGCCGCCTTTACCAGCGCCAAATCTTCACTGATACTTGATTTGGCAACTCCTAATGCATCTACAAAATGATTTAAACTAATACTTTTCCCCGGTCTCTGCACCATGTATTTAGTAATATAAATCAACCGTTCGCTCCGCTTCAACCGTTTCACCCGTTCGCCCCCTAAACCGAACAATAATCTAACAACAATTTATATTGTTCATTTCTCAAGCAACAAAAAAATTCCCTCCATAATCTCCCCTTGTTTAGCCGAGTTTGTTAAAAAGTCCGGGGGATAATTAACAATTAGATTTCACTTTGATGTTTGGTTGATAACACTTTCTCCATCAACTGATAATCAGCAGGCTTATCTACATCAATCCCTACTTCCGGATAAGGAGATATAACTGCCCGCGCCCTAATCTGCAAAAGGTCTCCTACCCGCTGCTCAAGGTCGGCAATAGTAAGCTGCCCCAACAATAGCTTAACAATAAAAAGCCATCCTAAAAGGGCACACATTTGTACCGGTTTCTTCCGTAATTTTACCATCCTCTCCACAAAGGACCAACACTTTTCGACAATGCCGGGATGAAATAAAAATAGATTCCCGCCAGTAAAAGTACCTTCTTTCAACTTCACATAGGTGCGTTGGACATCGGGAAAACTGGCATCATTGCTTTCCTTATTGACAATAGAATAAAAGAGTTCCCCTTCCTGATTAAGACTTTTTCCAATAAAATCCTCTACTGCAACCGGTGTTAGCAGGGGAATATCGGAGGTGGCAACTAACACAAGTTCATTCCCACTTATATGTTCCAAACCTAAACGAAAATTATCCATTACCGATAAATTTGTCGCCTCTACCACAGTAACCTTGTCATATTGTAAATCCCGCAATACCGCAGGTCCTACTACAATAATACGGCTAATCGACGGGCTCTTTTGCAGAGCCGCCAAAACATACTCAACCATTGGTTTCCCCGCTAGAGGTATCAATGCTTCATAAGGCTGGGTACTGACCTCCCGCAACTTATTATCATTTAGACTCCCCGCCAGAACTATCGCCTCAATCATAGCGGTCCTCTCCCTCTTTTCCTGATGGAAGTATAGTCAACCTAACCTTTCCTAATGCGGGTCCAGAAAATTTGGTTCCATAGTATGGGTGACGATAATTTCGCTAGTAGGAAAGTGCGATTTTAATGCCTCAGCTGTGGCTTCAGCCTCTTTTTCCCGGTAAAATAACCCGAACACCGTAGGCCCACTCCCGGTCATTAAACTGGCTTCAGCTCCCCATGCCAACATTTCCGCCTGCAAAGTTGCTATTTGCGGCATCATCTTAATACTAACCTCCTGCAAAACATTGCCTACATGGGCTGCAACTCCCGCCAAGGATTGTTTTTCAATCGCATGCAACAGTGCCGCTATATTAGGTCGCTGCTTTACCTCATTGACCTTAAAGCGACGGTAAACTTCGGCTGTAGAAAGACCGCCGGGAGGTTTTGCCAGCACTACCCAACAAGAGGGAACAGGGGTTAATGGAGTCAGTACCTCTCCGATGCCACGGGCTAAACATGTCCCGCCGGTAAGGCAATAGGGCACATCCGCTCCCAGCTCAACACTTACAGCCATTAGCTCCGCATTTGTCAACCCAAGGTTCCAAACCCGGTTTAAACCTTTCAATGTTGCCGCCGCATCGGCACTGCCACCGGCAAGACCGCCTGCCACCGGGATTCTCTTTGTGATTTCAATCCTTACTCCCTTTTGTACCTTATATCTCTGCTGCAGCAATAAAGCTGCTTGATAAGCTATATTATCCGCACCGGCAGGCACTCCCGGATGCCGGCAATACAATTCTATTTCCTTTCCCGCGGTAACTTGGAAGGACACCAAATCATGTAACGCAATATTTTGCATGACCGTCTCCACTTCATGGTAACCATCGGGGCGGCGATGTAATACGTCTAATGCAAGATTGATTTTCGCATAAGCAGGCAAAACAAAGGATGGCCGCATGCTTTACTTCCCCTTCCCAAATGCGTTCGCTTTATCAACATCAATAAAGAATATCTTTTAGTCTACCTTTTTTTGCCTTTCTTTAATAATATAATTACTCATAAATCGGCTAAATCCTGCTAAAACCATAATAAATATGGAGGGAGAAAGGGGACAGGCTACTTTCAACATACTGCGCAAAAAGTAGCTGCCCCCTTTTATTCTTGCTGCCTACCAGGCAGCTATCCCTCCGTCTAACCGGCTTTCGGTTCCGCCGGCTAAAACTCCGTCACCATGGCGCCAAATAATCTGTCCGCGGCCAAATCCGGCAGGATCCGTTGGAATTGTCACCTCGTGGCCTAACCGTTCCAAAGCTGACCCTATATGACGGGGGAAATGCTGCTCTAGTTCCACTTTCTTTCCTTCTACCCATCTCCATCTAGGGGCGTCAATAGCAGCCTGCGGATTCAACTTAAAATCGATTGTATTCATAATAACTTCTACATGTCCCTGCGGCTGCATAAACGCACCCATGACGCCAAAGGGGCCTACCGGCCGGTTATCTTTAGTTAAAAAGCCGGGGATAATGGTGTGATAAGGGCGTTTGCCAGGTTCCAGGCAATTGTCATGTCCCGGATCAAGGGAAAAATTGTTTCCCCGGTTATGCAAGGCAATTCCTGTTCCCGGTACCACCAGACCGGAACCAAAGCCCATATAATTACTTTGAATATAAGAAACCATGTTGCCCTCACTATCTGCCGTAGCTAAGTAAACCGTACCCCCTTGGGGCGGCTGCCCCGGTCCCGGATCCACAGCCAGTTTCCCAATTAGTTTTCTTCTTTCTCGGGCATAGGCTTCTGATAACAAATCTTCCACTTTTACTTTCATCCGCGCCGGATCGGTAATATATTTTTTCCCATCGGCAAAGGCAATCTTCATCGCCTCTAACTGTTTATGATAAGTATCTACGCTTTCCTTATGGGAGAATTCAAATCCCTTTAAGATATTTAACGCCATCAGTGCTACTAACCCCTGGCCATTGGGCGGAATTTCCCATACATCGTAACCGCGATAATCGACCTTAATTGGCGTTACCCATTCAGGTTGATAGTTTTCTAAATCCTCTTTTGCTAGATAGCCGCCATACTGTTTGGCAAAGCGGTCAATCTTTTCCGCCAGTTGCCCCCGGTAGAAGGACTCGGCATTGGTCTCGCCAATTTCCCGTAATGTCCGGGCATGATCCACAGAGCTCCATACTTCCCCGGCTTTCGGGGCTCTTCCTTTGGGGGCAAAGGTCTGAAACCAGTATTGAAACTGTTCTTCATTCTTAAAAGGTTCATACCGTTTATATCTTATGTGCCAATATTTACTGACCGTGGGTGAAACAGGATATCCCCTTTCAGCATAGCTAATAGCCGGTTCCAGCACCTCTATTAAAGGCAACTTGCCAAACCGTTGCGAAAGATTGGCCCACGCAGAAGGAACACCGGGAACATTGACCGGTATCCACCCAAACACAGGCATTTTTTCATAACCTGCTTTTATTACAATCTCACGGGATATACCTTGCGGAGCCGGCCCGCTGGCATTTAAACCATACAAGCTTCCTTTTGTCCAAACTAAAGCAAAAGCATCCCCGCCAATACCGTTTGAACAAGGTTCCACAACAGTGAGGCAGGCTGCCGTGGCAATTGCCGCATCGATTGCATTCCCGCCTTTTTTCAAAACATCCAATCCCGCTTGGGCTGCCAATACTTGCGAGGTTGCCACCATCCCGTTTTTGGCATAAATGGTCGTTCGCCGCGATGGATATGGGTGATATAATGGATCATAATCCATATATTATCTCTCCCTTTCTCATATTCTCCAAGCCAATTACCACTAAATTCTTGTTTAAGCTACGCTTTCCTGCTGTCCTAAGAAAAAAGGTGGAATATTTATCCTCATGGGGGTGAATGTGGTATTAGTTTTTGTTAAAATGCTATAATAATTAAGGGGAAATAATACCAACCCTTTGCGGAGGCTTACCAAATGTCTCACCCCAATATGATAGCCCGCCATTAGCCACGGGAAAAGAAGAAATAATAATAAAAGCATTACCGCAAGCCTGCCAATACTTTAATATTCCGGAACAAGCATTTACCATAATCATGCGCGAAAACCGGCCCTTGCCATATCGACATTGGCGGTAAATTATTGCGGCAAATACCAAAAATTAGTATACTTAATTTAAAACAAGCAAAAGGAGAATAGATGGTGAATAACTTTTCTGCATTACCCATCAGTGAAGCTATCTTGCAAGCAATTAATAAAATGGGTTTTGAAGAAATGACTGAGATCCAAGAACAAGCGATTCCCTTAATTTTAGCAGGGGAAGATATAATTGGACAGTCGCAAACCGGCACCGGTAAAACAGCCGCCTTCGGCATACCCTTGATTGAGAAATGCGCCTTGCCCGCTGAAAGCATTCAAGGGATCGTAATTACACCGACCCGGGAATTGGCGGTACAAGTGGCTGAAGAGTTAAATAAAATCGGGCAATATAAAGGGGTGCGCACCTTACCTATATACGGCGGGCAGGATATTACCCGCCAGATCAAAGCCCTGAAGAAAAAGCCGCAAATAATTGTTGGTACACCGGGACGCCTGATCGACCACCTGCGGCGCAAAACAATCCGGCTGCAGGAAATTAGCACGGTAATCCTCGATGAAGCCGATGAAATGCTCAATATGGGTTTTATCGAAGATATTGAAGCCATCCTCAGTGAAATACCGGCTGCGCACCAAACATTACTTTTTTCCGCAACCATGCCGCTGCCGATCCAAAAATTAGCACAGCAATTTATGCGCCAACCAAAATTTGTTGGGATCAAAACCAAAGAAATTACAGTACCCAATATCGAACAGTTTTATATTGAAGTGCCGGAAAAACAAAAATTCGATGTCCTCTGCCGGCTGTTGGACAGCCAAGCCCCAGAACTGGCCATTGTGTTTGGCCGCACCAAACGACGGGTGGATGAATTGGCGGAAGCATTAAAAAAACGGGGTTATGCCGCCGAAGGAATCCACGGCGACCTGACCCAGTACCAACGTGATAATGTGCTGCACCAATTCCGGGAAGGAATAATCGATATCCTGGTGGCAACAGACGTAGCTGCCCGGGGTCTGGATATCGGCGGTGTCAGCCATGTCTACAACTTTGATATCCCTCAAGACCCGGAGCGCTATGTCCACCGGATTGGACGCACCGGCAGGATCGGGAAAGCAGGCATTGCCCTAACCTTTACCACCCCCCGGGAAATTAACCAACTGCGGGTGATCGAAAAGGTAACAAAACGGAAAATTACCCGCCAACATATTCCCACCTTCGCAGAAGCAATGGAAGGACAACAATACATAGCTGCAGAAAAACTCTTAAAGGTAATCGCAGAGGAAAACTTGCAAGCATATATCCCCTTAGCAAAAAATTTACTTGAAGAAAACGATTCCCTCACCCTGGTATCGGCAGCCCTGAAAATATTAACAAAAGAACCAAATCAAACGCCGGTGATATTGACTCAAGAAACACCGCCACAGCGGATGCCTAAAAACCGAAAACAAAAACCAGCCGGAAGATCGTTCAATAAAGGAGCCGGCGGTTATCATAAGGAGGGAAACAAACAGCGCAGACCCCGCAAGAAAGAATGGCAATAATATTAAAATAAGGAGCGGTGATATAATGAAAAAAATAAAACTTAAGCCACAAGCCGCCGTAGGGCCGGTGCCGGCAGCATTAATCTCCTGCGGCGGATTAAAGGGCGAAAAAAATATCATTACTTTGGCCTGGGTTGGCATGGTAAACTCCACACCGCCAATGCTCTCCATCTCCGTTCGCCCTTCCCGCTATTCCTATCATCTAATTATGGCAACAAAGGAATTTGTGGTTAATATACCTTCCTCCACACAGGCAGAAGTGGTGGAACAATGCGGCATAGTCTCTGGGGCAAAGGTAGATAAATTTGCCCAGTTTAATTTAACCCCTATCAGCGGCAGCTTGCAATATGCACCATTGATCGAAGAATGCCCCATTAGTATCGAATGTACGGTAGCAGAAACTATGCAATTGCCTAGCCATGACCTTTTTGTCGGCGAGATCAAAGCAGTCTGGACGGCACCAGAATACTGCGCCGGCGAAATGGTTGATTTCAGTAAAGTATCGGTCTTAGGCTTTGCCAACGGTTATTATTTGCAAACCGACTTTGTCAATGTCCGCGGCTTTACCGTACAGAAAAAAGGCTAATATAAACCGGCAGTAGAATACATACTGCCGGTTAAGTATAAAGTGCCTCCATTCTTCATTTCCATTTCTCACTTGCCGGCCCGATTGACATGTCCAAACTCTATGCCCGGGCTCATATTTTCCTGAAGCTTTATCTTTCTCTCTCAAGAATCTACTTTTTCCTAAGCAACCCGGAAAGTACCATTACCCCAAGAATTAACAAAATAATCCCCGGCGTTAAACCGGCCAAAAAAATAAAGGACAATAGCGCACCCAGCAATAACATCCCGCCGATGAATACAATCAGCCCAAAGGCCAAACTAAAAATTATGCGAAAGGGTAAGAGAATAAGTGCTCCCGCCAAAGAAACCAAGCCCAATAATAAGTGAAAGGGTAGAAACAAGAGCTTAAGCACCTCTTTTCCCTCCTTTGAGGCAACTCACAACTTAATCTATTTTATTCACCTTATTTTAAGGGTTGCCCTGCTATTATTAAACATGCACAGGTTATAACTCTCCAATATTTAAGGCATATATAAGCCCTAAATATTACTTCAGCAATTCATTATAAGCATACTCTAAAGCATCATTCACTTTTTCCGGTAACTTCCCGCCACCTTGGGCGTTATATTGATTTCCGCCTCCCTTACCATCTACCAATACCATTGCTTTATGCAACAGTTCAACAATATTCACACCAGCGACATCTTGTGCCCGGGCAAAAAGCAACTGTGCCTTATTATGCCCTCTTATGCCAAAAAGTACAATCATTCCCGGATAAGCAGTTAATTTGGCCACTAACGATTTTAGTTCCCGCATATCCCGCTGTTCAAATATCTTTTTAACCACTTTTCCTGCTTTAGTTACTTCCGCAGCCATTATTAAAGCCTCTGCTTCATAGGCCAATAATTGCTCTTTTAATCCTTTATATTCTTTTTCCAAATCATTAAATTTTAAACAAAGATTTTCCACAGCGGCAACTGTATCATGAGCAGGAACAGATAAAAGCATGCTAATTTTATTAATCGCATCGTTTTTGTGGGCATAATCGGTCAAAGCCCTCTGCCCGCACAAAAAACTGATCCTGATCCCGGTTCGCTGTTTACTCCAATTAAGAACTTTGAACAGCCCAACTTCCCCGGTTGTGTAGGGATGGGTACCGCCACAGGGGATAATGTCCACATCAGGAACAACAACCAGCCTAATTTGCTCATAATCTGCCGGCAGTTTTCTCAATGGCAGTTTTTCCAATTCTTCCTCAGTGGGAAAAAACATTTCTACTTCAAGGTTAGCTAGGATAACCCGATTTACCTGCTTTTCTGCTTCTCTAATCTCCTCAGCCCCTAAAGCCTGATCCAAATCAATGGATACGCCCTCAGACCCTAAGTGAAAGCTAACCGTTTCCGCACCATACATCTTTGCCAAAATCCCGGAAAATAAATGCTGGCCTAAATGTTGCTGCATATGATCAAAACGCCTGTCCCAATCCAGTTGGCAATTAGCCTCCTTGTGCTTTCCGGGCAGCTGTTCCAACACATGAAAAACCCTGCCTGCATCCTCATAGACATATACCACCGGCACTCCTTCGATTGTGCCTAAATCACAAGGCTGCCCGCCACCTTCCGGGTAAAAGGCTGTTTGGCTTAATTCGACATGGTACTTTCCTCCCTCTTCCTTTACCCCGATCACATCTGCGATAAAATTCCGTATATAAGGGTCTTCAAAATAAATCTTCTTAGTCATTTACACCCGCCTCCTTCCACCTGCCAGCCCCTGGTGTACTTTATAAAATTACTACGCAAAATTGCCGATACGCAGCGAAACCCGCCTGCCACTCCATTTTAGTTTTACCGGAGCTCCAAAAAAACCGGAGAGTACCTCACTGGTTAATAGATCACCGGTTTTTCCTGAGGCGTACAGGCTGCCCTCTTTTAACAACAGTGTTTTTGTAAAGATCGGCAATATATCCTCCGCCCGGTGTGTGACATAAATAAAGGTCGGTGTGTCTTCTGTGCTGCTGAGCTTTTCCAGATCATTTAACAACCGTTCCTTGGCAAAGATGTCCAACCCTGTACAAGGTTCATCCAGGATCAATAACCGGGGGGCGGCCATCATGCCCCTGGCAATCAATACCTTTTGTTTTTCTCCTTGGGATAAAGTTTGATACTTACGGTTGGCTAACTCACCGCAGCCCAATTGTACCAACAAAGACAATGCTCGCTCATTATCCTCCGGCATTGGCATGCCAAAAAGCCCGATCGTGGCATACTTTCCACTTACCACAATTTCCAGCGCAGTCTCGGAACCATACAATTTTTCCTGTAAAGCTGTACTAACCCAACCGATATGCTTTCTCAACTCCCTAAGATCCGCTTTGCCGAACTCCATCCCCAAAACACTCATTTCGCCCTTGGAAGGGAAAAGATAACCGTTCACCATATTAAGCAAGGTTGTTTTCCCTGACCCGTTCAAACCCAAGATAGCCCAATGTTCGCCCGCTGCCACCGACCAATCGATATCTCTTAATATATAGCGGGAGTCCCGCACATAAGACACGTTTTTCATTTCAATAATCACTGCAGTATCTCTCCTCCGTCTAAGCACGGTTGGCTTTCGCCTGCCCCAGGCTAAAGCCCCTGTTTTATACTAACTACGGCAAAAACCTACTTGCTGCTAGTATAACAAAAAGAACCTTATTTCGCCATCACAAAGTATAAAAAACAAAAAAGGGAATAACCGCCATGCCCGAGAATATAATCTGAATACTAAAAAAGCCACAGCGAAAGAGGTGCTTTATGTTGCCAAAGCCTGCCCAGCAATCAGTTCCTGATGGAACTGCGCCGGTAGTTGTAGTTTCGCTGGTTACAGCATTATGCCTTTTAGGTGATTCCATGCTTTATGTAGCATTGCCTATTTATTGGCGCGAGGCAGGCTTAGTATCACTGGGGGAAGTAGGGGTGCTTTTGTCTATCAACCGCATGGTACGCTTACCCTTATATCCCCTAGTGGACAGGTTTTACTCCCGGGTTCAATTGCGGATTGGGCTAATCATTGCCGTAGCTTTGGCTGTCATCAGCACAACCGGTTACGGCTTGTGGCAAGGCCTGTGGGCTTGGCTATTGTTGCGCTCAATATGGGGACTGGCATGGTCTTTATTGCGCTTAGGCGGTTTTTTTACAGTGGTCAATTATGCCGGTGAAGATAACCGCGGCCGCCTGATGGGTACTTATAACGGCTTGTACCGTTTAGGCAGCCTGTTGGGCATGCTGGCCGGCGGGTTTTTAACCGGCATGATCGGTTTTAGGATAGTCGCCCTTATTTTTGGAATCATATCATCCGTCGGTATCCCCTTAATTTATTTTTTTGTTGCCGCCAACACTCCGCAAGCATCCAACCACAAGCAGGCAACTACAGCAACCAGAGCCCAGTGGTTATCACCACCGGCACTCAGGGTTATCGCCTCAGGTCTTTTGATCTCAATGCTAATCCGCGGCGTACTCAACTCCACCTTAAGTCTGGTTATAGAACATAATTTTGGCATCAGTATTACCCTTTTCAGCATATCCATAGGAGCCGCTGCCTTAGCCGGATTGATTCAGGCAGCCCGCTGGACTTGGGAACCTTTTCTGGCGGTTAAGTTTGGGCACTGGTCAGACGGACCTAGAGGTCGCTTACCTCTTTTGATTTCCTTTTTGCTATTATCTGCCCTGGGTTCCCTGCTTCTTCCCCTGTCACTCCCATTATTTCTCTGGTTGCTTATCATCTTTTCCGTGCTAATATCTGCTACTGCCCTGACTACACTGGTTGATTCTTTAGCGTCAGATGTAGCCAAGAGCACCGCGGCGCTTACGATCCTAACGGGATACCAGATCGCGGCAGACGCCGGGTCTGCCATCGGCCCGTTACTGGGTTACCGGTTAATTGAGTTAGACAATGGTTTCTTCTATACTTATCTCTGCTGTGCATTAATATATTTATTTATTGCTTTTTTGTGGTATAAGCCGCTATTGCTGCACATCCGGAAGTTGACAAAAATGGCAGGGGAAAAAATCCGGTAATCGCCTTGTAATTTTTCTTGAAGCTATTACACCTTAATGGTAAAATGAACCAAGCTAACTATTTTTCATAAAGGGGCAATTATAATGTGCGTTAAGGTATTAACCGACAGCACCAGCTGTATCGATAAAACTGTTCGAGACCAACTAAACATAGACATTGTTTCATTAAGCGTAGAATTTAAAGACAGCACGTATAAAGAAACAGAATTAGACAATGAACACTTTTATAAAATGATGGCGGAAAAAGGAATCCCCAAATCCTCCCAGCCTTCCATCGGGAATTTATATGCAGCGATGGAGAATATAATTAAAAAAGGGCATGCTTTACTATGCATCTTTATATCTTCCGAACTCAGCGGCACATACGCCGCTGCCACCATAGCCAGGGATATGATCATTAAAAATTACCCTCAGGCTGCAATCGAGGTTATTGACTCCCGTTCTGTTTGTATGCAGTTGGGCTTTGCAGCCATGGCAGCAGCCAGGGCGGCAAAAGCAGAAAAATCGCTGGCTGCCGCCAGAAACGCTGCCCTGCAGATTATGAAAAAAAACAGATTCTTATTCATACCGGAAACCCTGGAATACTTAGAAAAGGGAGGAAGAATAGGAAAGGCGCAAGCCCTAATTGGCAACTTTCTCAAAATCGTTCCAATTTTAACTGTGGAAGATGGTATAACAACAGTGTTTAAAAAGGTTAGAACGCAAAAAAAGGCTCTCGAGACAATAGTAGAACAAACCTGGCTCGACATCAAAAACCTGGGGTTAGGCGAAATAATAGTCCATCATATCAACTGCAAAGAAAAAGCAAAAGAATTGGTGGCAAAAATTAAAGAGAAAATAGACGTTGACATCCAAATACTGGATATTAGCCCGGTAATCGGATTGCACGTCGGCCCCGGCGCCATAGGGGTTGTCTATTATACGCAAAAAGACATTAGGTAAGCTATACATATTACAAGCTTAAGGAGTACCATAAACAAAATGGTGCTCCATAAGCTTTATTTGCATCAAAATAGCTTAAATACTGAAATACAATATCCCGTCACGCTTTTTCATCGCGATTGTTTTTCGATGATTGAGATACTCTAAATGGCTCATTGCTTCTCCGACAGCAAAAACCTTTTGTGCTGGCGGGAATTCATCCCAATTTTTCGCCCGGATTTTCCATTTCATCTCTTTTGCTACCTCTACCACAGTCAATTCTCGCCCCTTAACCGTTAAGATAACTTCTATTTCCTGCAACCTATGTTCATGATGGGCTAACAGCTGGTCAATTCTCCTTTGATGATCTGTAATCAACTTCCTATGGGCAGGAAACATAATATTAATCCGCAGCCCATAAATTTTCTTTAAGCTATTTAGATATTGATTAAGTATTACCGAATGTTTAAAACCCCAAAAACCAATGTTCGGCGTGATCGGATCTAATACATGATCTGCGGAAAAATAAATACCGTGTCTGCATTCATATAAATTAATCATGTCCGGGGTATGACCCGGCACTTCAACCACTTGAAATCTATATTCATCCACAACCAGCTCATCTGCTTCTTTAATAACAGTAAACTCAAACTGCGCAGCCGGGGCATAAACCCTGCCCGGATGCATACGCAAATATTTATCATCATACTCAAGCCCAAACATGTACAGCCTTTCTTTTAGCGCCAGCCAATTGCTCTCTTCCCGCAATCTCTTTGCGGCCTCTCCATCGCCCCTACTCATGAAAATTTGTGCGCCCTTTTGCGCAAGTTCATGGGCAAGCCCGGAATGATCGGCGTGCAGGTGCGTAATAACCACTTCCGCTGTTTTCATGTCTACCTTCAGTTTATCTAAATCCCCATAAAAAACCTCTTTACTTTCTTTGCAATTAAACCCCGTATCAATAATAACAGTCTTTTCTTTCCCTTTAATTATGTAACTGTTCAATGCTTTCAGCGGATTATTCGGAAGCGGAACCTGGCTGCGATAAATGTTTTCATATACCTTTTCCAGCATCATATCAAACCCTTCCGGATAGTTTTTCGATACGAAAAATAAAAAATTTTCTAGGTTGAGACACCCTTAAATAATCTTTTTTTACCGGCTGTTGCCGGAAGGAAAGATGTTATAATACAGGTTATGATCAGCGGCACTAACAAATAAGTTACAGCATTCAGCAAGCCAAACATATCCGCCAGCTTGCCCAACAACAAAATACCAAGGCCTCCCAGCCCGCCGGCAAAACCCATGATTAAACCTGTGGCAAAGGTTGCATTCTTCGGTACTATTTGGTGCGCTATTACAATATTGGCTGTACTGGAAGTGCTAATAGCAAAACCCATAACTATAAATAAAATAATTGTTGCAAGGCCGGAACATAAAACCATCAGGCCAACACAAAGAATTGAAACAAGATATGAAATGACCATGATATTTTTTGAACCAATGATGTCAGTAATTATTCCGCCCAAGAAAATCCCCAGAGTTTTAGCGAAAAGATATAGCGATAGCACTATACCGGCTATGGTTAAATTCACATCTTTTAGTAATAGAAATTGAACCCCAAAGACTAAAAACACCCGGGTTATCCAATATCTAATGGTAGAAATAAATAATAATATTGACAACCATTTAGCCGTATACATGTTTATCTTTACCTCAGCTTTTCCCTGTACCTCATCGCTGCACTCTCCGATATTAAATTCGATTTTATTTAGGTGAGTAAGGTACATAAACAGAGCCACTATTAAACCGGGTACCAAAAGATAGATAAGGCTTTGTAGCCCATAATTGTTTACTAAAGGAATAACAACTAAGGGTGCAAAGGATGCAGCAAAATCTCCTATGGCCATAAAAATCGAAAGGCTGGTACCTTGGGCTTTATTAATCAATCTAATAGTCACCGCTGAGCCAAGGGGATGATACAAAGCAGAAGCCAGCGCTCCAATCCCCAAGATAACAACCAATAGGTAATAATTACTAATATGGCCTGTAATACTCATCCAAAAAGCAATCCACACCAGAGAATAGACCAAAAACTGCGGCTTACCTTTTTTATCGCACAAGTGGCCAATTAATGGTTGGGCAAAGGAACCGCTGCTGGTGATGATGAAAGCCAGAAATCCCTGCTCTGTCAAACTCAAAGACATATTATCAGCAAAAACAAATAAAATCGGCGGTACCAGGTTCATATAAAAATCATTTGCAAAATGACCAAGCGATACACTTACCAGCCTTACAATGTTGCTGCTTAAAGTAAAAGCATTACCATGTGGCAAAAGACTCCTCCCCTTACTCAACCGGCTTTGCAAGCCATCTTTCCTTGCGGGCAAAATAATATAAGGCATAAATTCTCCAACTACTAATGATTTTCTCTGCTGCTGACAATAATCCTTTCGCCTCCGCAGATAAAAATGCGTCCAGCCCTTCTTCCCAAAAGGATTTGATTAGTTCGCAGCGAAATCTTACCGGAGAATATCGCAGGGTTTACCCACAAGCATTACTCCCACAGATAGAGTATTCCGCCCTTAGCACAGGGGCGATTAATATTATTAGATGGAGGTTTTATATATGCAAACAAAACGTGACCGGACAATTATTTTTATCGGCATTTTTATTATGACGCTTCTCATTTGGTCAAACGGAGTAAAGATGAGAGAAATGCAAAACCAGATTAGGCAATTGCACAATGAATTAAATAACGTAAGCCAACGAGTATCCAGTGAAGTTTCTGGAATCGCGAGTATTGTTGCCGGTATCAAAGAGCAAGAGCAATGGTGGGCACCGGCTCAAGTTAATATTGAAAAGGTAGAGAAAGATGAAGCATTAATAAGCGTGGAATGGCATTTAAGGGATTATCAAGAAAACAGTACTATTAGATTTCATTATAGACAGAAGGATAGCAGTAACTTTACGGAACTTGCACCCACTGAAAAGGTACCCGGTTGTTTCACTGTAACACTGCCTGTTAGCCCTCCCAAAGAACCGCAAATGTACGTTGCAATTAACCAAGAAAGGGATAATACATTACCTGAGCCAGCTGTAACAAGAAGCGAAGAAAAATCCCAAATTAATCCCCCACTAACATACGAGTACTACATTTCAACTGCGGAAAAGGGGACGATTCGTACCAGTGATCTGCTTACGCTAAATCTCTGGGAAATAAGCCATAGATTATTTAACCCGATCGAAGTTAATATAAGTATAAGGAAAAACGGTAATATCTCGGGCAGTTTTCATGAAAGACCGATTTCTAAAAACAGCCCTTATTACGAAGTTAAAAAAGTATATCTTGAAACCAGAAGTGCAGGCAATCGCCTACAGGAACGCTGGCAATTTGCAGAAAATACAAACCAAAGAAACCTAAGAGGAGTAAGGATCTTGCAGGTTGATGCCGTACCGGAAGCAGATTACCACAGCATTTATTTAGTGGTCGAATACAATGAAGGGTTAATTTTTGAGAAAAAAATTGACCTCCCGCACCAATGATTTTAAGAGCGAGAAACATAAAAAGCATAGGGACGGCAGTCCCTGTGCTTCCGTAACGGTTGGGCAAAACCATTTATTCAGTAAGCATTATTTGGCTTTAACATACATTATCTAATTCAGCCAACATAGTATTAAACAGCCTCATAGCTTTCGCGCAGGTTTCTTATTAGTGAGCTCCTACACTCGGCATCAGCAACTGCTAATCCCCTTATTTCATCCAAAACAATATTAGACATACCTGCAACCCACTATATATCATGTTTTCCCCTTTAAACAGCTGCAATTATCCACCTTTGCTTTGCGGGAAGGGGACTTTAGATAAGTGGCCTGTGTAGCGCACATTATTTTCAATAAAGCCGGCCTCACCAAAGTCCACCTGGGTTTCCCGCACATGTGCTCAAGCGGCATGTAGAATTGATCCTGCGTGCTGTACAGAACATTTTTTCCCTGGGCTACTTAAGCGGCCACCAGACGGTAGGAACAGTCAAATCATCACTGTATGCCCCTTTACTGCTTTGTTTTTAATAGATCGCGGATCTCTTCAAGAAGCACGATTTCCGGATTTGGTGCCGCTGGAGCAGGTGGTGCTTCTTGTTCTTTCTTTTTCTCTGATAAAAGAAACTTTAAAAACAAGAAAATTGAAAAAGCAATTATTAAGAAATCTACGATTGCTTGAATAAATGAACCATAAAGGATGGCCACTTCTGGGATATCGCCCATAGCCGGTTTGATGACGAATTTTAAATTGTGGATATGTTTATCCCGTTCATAATAAAGCCAAAAATAGGCATAAGAATGTCATTAACAAGCGATGAAACGATTTTGCCAAACGCTCCGCCAATGATCACACCAACTGCAAGGTCAATAACATTTCCTTTTATTGCAAATTCCTTGAATTCTTTTAGCATTTAATCGCACCCCTTCCATACCAATATTTAATAAATTTATCCTCCGACTTCAGCTTTCTTCCGTACCGGACGGGCGTAGGGCAGATACACAAACAGTCTTTGGTGCGCAAGTTTATATTTGTTACTGCATATTACTTAGCCATTATAATTACCTCCCTCAACCTTTTCAAATCCCTAATGCTGAAGTAAATTCACCTTGTTTCTCGAATTCTGTTTTTTCCGCACCACACGTGCGATCTACCAATATAACAGACATAGAGCGAAGATTCCATCCTCTACCATAAGGACCACCGGTTGCGGCTGCTCTCAAAACACAAACCCCCATATGAGTTATAATAATCCTAAAAATAGCACACACTAACAAAAATCAAATGGAGGTGTCCTCATGGACCGCTTGGCCCTTATCTTAGTTATTGTAGGTGCCCTAAATTGGGGGCTAATCGGATTCTTTAATCTTGATCTGGTAGCAACATTATTTGGGGGGCAAAGTACCATGTTAAGCCGAATCGTCTACGCCCTAGTAGGTCTGGCTGGTCTATGGTCAATTTCCCTCCTCGTGCGAGAGCGGGAAAGAACAAGAGCATAAATCGAGGGGCAAAGTCGGGAATAATTTCCCGACTTTGTTTCGTTCCAGGCTGTTTATGGCATTATAAAAATACATAGAATGGCACTTAAAAGTGCAGAGCAAAAAATCTAAAAAAGAGGACATTGCCATCACGTTCTCAAAATAATCCCTTCTGAAACTCTCGTAAGAACAGGAGGGAATAAAGAGGTGTTGGCAATGCCCCAGCAAGATTATATCAAGTTTTTGTATGAAAAAAAAGACTGCAACATTACCGAGATTAGCGACAAAGTAGGAATTAACTGGAGAACGGCAGCAAAATATGCCAAGAAGGAAGATTGGAACAGAGACTTTGCAAAGAGCGCCCGGAAGAGACCTGTAATAGACAGTGTCGCTGAAATCATCGACATCTGGCTGCTAGAGGACGGTTTAAAACCCCGGAAGGATCGAAGAAGTGCAACAGCTATTTATCACCAACTGGTGAAAGAGTATAGCTTTAGCGGTTCTGACAGAACAATTCGGGGATATGTATCACAGCGCAAACAGGAACTTCTAAGTAGCAACACAGAAAAATTCTTAAAGCTGGATCACCCTCCAGGTCGGGCTCAGGTGGATTTCGGCAGGATTAGGGTAATTTGGGATGGCCAGATTAGAGAAATAATGTGCCTGATGTGCTCTTTCCCCTACAGTAATGCTGCCTTTGCTTATCCGCTGCCAGCAGAAAACACAGTATGTTTCCTGCATGGCTTAACACAGATTTTTAGCTGGCTTAAGGGAGTGCCTCCGGAAATATGGTTTGACAACCTGACGGCAGCGGTTGTAAGTATTGGCAAAGGGGAAGAACGGACGTTAACGGAGATGTTTACTCGCTTTAAGCTACACTACCGGTTTGAAGCCCATTTTTGCAACGGGGGCAAAGGCAACGAAAAGGGGCATATTGAGAACAAAATAGGCTACGTTCGCCGTAATTGGGTGTTGCCTTACCCGGAAGTTACCAGCTTCGAGGAATTAGCAGATGAACTCTACCACAGGGCGATTGAAGATTTAAATCGC
Source organism: bacterium (assembly GCA_050951765.1). Classification (GTDB taxonomy): domain Bacteria; phylum Bacillota; class DTU030; order DTU030; family JBMNJR01; genus JBMNJR01. Next base: position 68,538 of record JBMNJR010000012.1, read on the forward strand.
TCTCATTACCAAAAGGAATCCCGGTTGGAAGAGTTGTGGGAAGCCGACAAGCAAGTGCTTCTAGCCCTGCCTGCTATCCCCTTTGAACCTGCACAAACAGATACCGCCCGGGTGGATAAGTATTGTCGTATTCGCTGCCAGAAAGAGGAATACAATCTGCCCCAAGCTAAGAAGGGAGAAACTGTTTACCTGCGGATGTGGTGGGACCATATTGATGTCTACAGCAGCAGCTACAAACCTCTGGCCACATTCCCCAGGAATTACACCTTTAAAGAGCAACCCATCGACTGGAAGAGTTACTTCGTAATTTTTGTCAAGAAACCCCGGGGTGCTAAAAATGCCAGTATGTATAAACATCTTCCCCCGGATGTAAAAACCTATCTAGACCATCATCAGTTTAAAGAGCGATTGCGTTTTATTCACTCCCTACTTCAGGAAGGTTTTACTATTGAACAGATAGCTCAAGCACTGAAACACAATCATTGCGATGAAGGAATAATACGTCATTATCTCTACCGACTAGCCTTTCCAGATAAGCCTTTAGAACTGTTAAATGAGGCCTATACTCCTGCCAGTGTCAGGAATTACTCTCCTCAGGTAAATATCTATGACCGGCTGTTGCCGCTGAGGGGAGGTGTTAAAAATGACTCTAAAGGAGCAGTGCAAATCCCTTAAACTGGGCCATGTTCCTAAGATATATCTTGAAGTGCCCTTCAATGATAGGGAGCAGTATTTAACATCAGTTTTTGCAGCTGAGCTGGAAGTGCGCCGGGCTAAAAAAGTTGCGGCACTGATCAAGAAAGCCGGCTTCCCTATCCAAAAAACTCTGGAGGCCTTTAATTGGGAGCCTGTTACACTACCAACTGCTACTTCTATCTCAGGATTAACAGAGCTTGCGTTTCTTAACCACCATGAAAACATATTGGCTCTGGGGGCTGTAGGTACCGGTAAAACCCATCTGGCCATTGCCTTGGGGTTACAGGCTTGCTTAAGTGGCAAACGCGTCCGTTTCTACCGCTGTTTAGACCTGGTTAATACCCTGCTGGACAGCCTTCGCCGGGAAAAGTTATACCGGCTGATGAAAGAATTAGCAAAAACAGACTTGCTGATCATCGACGAGCTGGGGTTTGTACCCCTAGCCCGTGAAGGAGCCGAGTTGCTATTCAATGTGATTGCCCAGGCATATGAGCAGCAAAGCGTGATCGTAACCTCCAACCTTCAATTTGGGGAATGGAATTCCGTTCTTGATGATAACCGATTAACCGCCGCTCTAATTGACCGTCTGGTGCATCATGCGCATATTCTAGCCTTCGAAGGAGAAAGCAACCGTTTGAAGTACTCTCTCTCCGCATGTAATCTGTAAATCACGGTTCCCCTTAATGTGATGGCAATCTCTGCACTTTTTAATTGCCAAACTGTGTATTACCTACTTGCCAAACACATTCCAGGCAATACAAACCCAGGATTATCCCTATCAACAAGCTAATAGGCATCTTTAAGTATACGGCATTTTCCCTTTTGTATTTCAATCAACCTTACTCGTCCGATTCTTTTATTTCTTAGGTACTATTTCTATCCAATAGCCATCGGGATCGTTTATGAAATAGATGCCCATTTTTTTATTTTCATAGCAAATACAATCCATCTTTTTATGATGTTCATAGGCTTCGTCAAAATCTCCCGTTTCAAAAGCAATGTGAATTTCATTTTCTCCCAGATTATAAGGCTCTGTTCTATCCCTAAGCCAAGTAAGCTCCAGCTTATGAGGTGTAATACCATCACTTAAAAAAACTAATATAAAGCTACCGTCATGAGCATTAACCCTTCTGCTTTCCACTAAGCCTAGAGCCTTTTCGTAAAAAGCAATGCTTTTTTCCAAATTGAGAACATTGATGTTATTATGGGCAAAGGTAAACTTCACTTTTCTAACCTCCTTGTATATATTCCTCATCCTTACCTACTTTTCGCCAACAGATTTTGCATCTCCTGTAAGCATAATATTTTGATATATCTAGAAAATAAACTACTCCTCACTTATAATAACTTCTGGTTATATTTTATTTTTTAGAAATGAAGGGCACGTGGATCGAATCTTCATAACCGATCAATTCTTTTTTCGGTTTCTTAATTGATTCATAGTTTTTTCTAACAAGAATGGCATATTGTAGTCATTTCCCCCCGCAAAAGTTTCATCCAACCTGACCAACACAACCCCGGCAAAAACAAAAAGCATCTAAATTGACCACATGCAAGGGAAAACGCTTTTTTGACATGTTTACTAAAAGTGAGAAATCATTAAATTTAAGCAGTTTCTTTTCGTATAACAATGGGAAAGCCCTATATCAATGCTTCACATTCATTCGCCCTCGATATCAATGCCACACAATAAACGGTCAATAGCGGATTTATGGGGGTATTCTGTTCAAGGGAACAGGTCAACAGTTTTTATCTGAACTGGTCAAGCCTAAGCGGACAGTAAGAAGCTGGACTGATTAACTCTTTCAAAATCACAAGGCGAGATGTATCCAATTTTAGAATGCAGTCTCTGCCTATTGTAAAATACCTCTATGTATTCCCTAACTTCCTGTTTCATTCTACATCTGGATTTCAATGGTTCTCCATATATCCATTCGACCTTTAAACTATGGAAAAAGGTCTCGGCGCAGGCATTATCCCGGCACTCGCCTTTACGGCTCATGCTGCATAGGAACCCATGCTTCTGCAGTAAATCCTGATAGGCATGACTGCAATATTGACTGCCGCGATCTGAGTGGCAAATAAGCCCAGGAGCGGGATTGCGCCTCTTAATAGCTATCTCAAGGGCATCAATGACCAACTCTTTGGTAATGCGCTTACCGATGCTCTAACCAACTACCATCCTGCTATATAAGTCAAGAACAATCGCCAAATACAACCAGCCTTCGCTTGTTACGAGGTATGTGATATCCATGACCCAGGCTTTATTGGGATGTTGGACATCAAACTGTCTACCTAACAAATTCGGTGCTACCGGGTGATCGTGGTTTGAATTTGTGGTGGCACGAGTCTTCCGATGGGCATTCGCTGCAAGACCTTGTTCAACCATTTTACGCCTGATTCTCTGACGGCTAGCAGCTATCCCCTCAGCCGCTAGCTGCTTCTTAATCCGCCGTGTCCCATACGTCTTACGGCTCTTCTTAAAGATTCGTTTAATCTTCTGGCCCAATATATCTACACCTGTTTTTGCAGGTCTCTTGAGCCATTCGTAATACCCGCTGCGCGATACATTGCACAATTCACACGCTCTTTTAATGCTGACCAGATTTTTGTGTTCCTGCTTGATCATCGCGTACCTTTCCTCTGGTCCCCGGCAACCTCAGTTGGTTTCTTCCCAAGCTCTGTAACAAGTTTAACTATTTCTTTTTTGTAATCACTGGTGAATTTTGTTTTATTCCCCATGCTGGACACGCCCTTTCTTGTTTTTATTATAGCAACCTTTCTGCGTGTCCGGCAAATCCATTACAGCCCAAAGATAATTCGTCTTACGCCGTTCTGATTATAATCAAGGTTAGGCAGCGTACGTTCGTTTTCCACGATTATCAGCTGTCCCATTTCTCGGCTATTGATGAAGTACTGAAACAAAGCGATTTGTACACTTTCCGATGTTTCATTCTCTGTTCCCTATCAATTCCATGTAGCGGCATGTCAACAATGCATAGCCCGGGGTTGTAAACAGCATTTTCTAACATGAACTTGCGAAATGCCATGACCACAATCGTATTTAAAATGGAGTAGTAACCTTTACCTTGCGTTAGAGCTTTTGCTTGTTCGTTGATTTCTAAGTTGAAAGAGCTCTTTGAGAATCGCGCTGTGACAAGAGGCGTGTACTTGCACTCCGTCAATATTTCGATAAGTGCGTTATCCATTCCTGCCCAGAATCTGGGGTTTTATCAATCATCAGACTTCCGGCGAAGTCTGTATCATTCACGAAAAATTGCAGATTAGATCATCAAGATACTCTCCCGACTGCTTTGTTTGTGTCCGATATAGAGGTACATAATTCTGAAATATTCATCTGGCTTCACTAGTGTCTCTCCTTCCTTTGCCCATAGTCCAGTCCAAACCAGTCCATTGCGTTCTGTGGTGAAAACGGAAAATCAAATACAATTATATCGTCAGCAGCAGAATCATTCATATATGAATAAAAATGCAATACAAGGCTGGTTGAATCATTTGATGCAACAAACCAAAGGCGTTATATTACGAATTTTCGCAATTGTCAACAATTTGTTTGCCTTCGCACGCATTGAGCGCAAAATAGAACACATTTTGCTAACAATTAAATTTCAAAGCCTGAAATGTGCATTAAGTCGGCGAGATACATATGAAATTTTAAGCACGGCAAACGCCGTGTTTCAGAGCCCCAGATATACCCACCGTACCTTTTTATGCCATTTTTCAGGCGTAACGGTCAGTGTACATCAAGGCACCAGCTTTCTATGTGCCCTTGCCGTCCTCATCCACAAACAGGCGGAAAAGACACAAAGTATGAAGAGCACATGGAAATACGAGCTGGAACCACATCAGAAGTTGAAGCCAACGAGGAAATCGGGAACTATATCACAGCATCACTAAAGAGCGAGGAGAGCAATCTCCCCCGCAAGGGAGCGCTATCACTGTTATTTGCTCAACGCTACCGATTATGAAAGGCTAGATTATGCGACAGGCACCACACCCGAAATTGAATTGATACGCGAAAAACATCGCTGCACAGAATGTTGCGTGAAAATTAATCGAAGGCGCAAAGAAAAAATTCAAATAGCATTTTAGAATGGTGTGTAAAAACAATCGCCTTTTCTCCGTACCGTAGAACACATCCACACCGTCCCTCAGAAAGTGCGGAAAGAAAAATGAAGCACAATTTGAAAATCAGCGTTTCGAAGAAGCCCATCGAAGGCGGTGTTGTCAGATGCGGCGTGTAATGACTACTTCGCTATTTTTCGGTGATAATCTCACTATTTATTGCGCGACGTCAATGCCACGCACTCAACATAACTTTCACGCGAAAACATATTGCCCAAAACCATCCTCACCGATGATACGGTTCCCCCCGCATGATCTTAAAGGCCCTATACAACTGTTCTACTAATATAAGGCGGACCATTTGATGGGTAAAGGTCAGGGGAGAGAGGGAAAGGGTTATGTCAGCCCGGTTTATGACTTCCGGGGCAAGGCCTAAGGCGCCGCCGATGATGAAGACTATAGCACTATTGCCGTAAAGGGCCAGGTTAGACAGCTGCCGGGCTAAATCTTCTGATGAAAGGGCCTTGCCTTTTATATCGAGTACAATAACATACTCATCGGGCTTGATCCCTTTTAGTAATTGTTCTCCTTCGCGGGCACGGATCTGTTCTTCTTCCCGGGTAGAGAGGTTATCCTTTAGCTTTTCTTCTCCAACGGTAACTATTTCAAGCCGAGCATAGGGCTGAAGCCTTTTGGCATATTCCTTTATCCCCAATTCAATATATTTCTCCTTTGTCTTTCCCACTGCTAAAATACGGATATGCATAATAAGTCCCCTTTCCATTACATCCCCTCGAATAACCGGCAAAGGAGGGCAACTCCCAAATTGAGTAATCCATACTTTTGTTAATTAAGTTAATCTGAAAACAAGCAACTACAGGCTATACCTACCTGCATACTATTAAATAAGTCGCGAGGACTTTATCTGATTTTATTCAAAAGTTTCCGAACGCTTCGGCAAATTATATAGCAATAACTATTCCAATGTATTAATATAATTATTAGTAACCCACATCTAAAAGAGGGGGAAATAAATTATGAGCGGACGACGGTTTTTGGGTATCATCTTGCTTACCATCGGCCTGATTTCCTTGCTAAACAGGCTGGAGCTTATTGATATCAATATCAGCGAAATCTTTATTAATTACTGGCCGTTATTCCTTGTCGGAATTGGATTCGTAAATATGTTTACCAATCCTACTGCCAAGATGGGCGGGCTGGTGCTAGTTACAATCGGGATTTTATTTCAATTAAGAGTTTCGGGCTACTTTGACATCTTCGAATTTAAGATTATCTGGCCGCTAATTATTATTCTATTGGGAATCAAGCTCTTATTGCCCGGCAATAGGCGCAAATGGAATATTGACGATAACGACACTATTAGCGGTTTAGCCTTGTTTTCCGGATTTAACATTAAAAACCGCTCCCCCAACTTTCAGGGCGGCAATGCCGGAGCCCTGTTTGGAGGATTGGAGATCGACTTGCGGGATGCTAAAATTGCCCCAGGTGAAGCCAGGGAGATTGAACTTTTCACCGCTTTTGGCGGGATCGAAGTCTTTGTGCCCCACCAATGGAATGTGGTTGTGAAGGGATTTCCTCTTTTTGGCGGCATAGATAATAGGGCTGAATATGAGGATTGTGCTGCTAACGGCTCCACACTTATCATCAAGGGTACAGTACTGTTTGGCGGCATTGATATAAAAAATTAATACAAAGGAAATAGCCAGCATTTCGTATTTATGTCCCCTTATAGAACTCATTGAGAAACGCGCCCGTCAAGGGCGCGCTTTTTATTGAGCATACTTAATCTTTACACCGGGTGGTAAGTAAAAGGACCTTCCCCTTCCTTTTCCTGCTGCTCAATTAAAGTTAAGTCGATCTTTGCCTTTTGCATCATCCGTTCCTTTAAGAACTTTTCTGCCACTTGCGGGAAAATACAGTACGAAATAATATCTTCATCCTTCTCGGCATATCTGCCAATTTCCTTTCTGGCTTTATCAAGCATTGGCTCTAATAAGTCGGCAGGCCGGCAGGTGATCGGTTCTTCGTCACCGATTATTTTTTGCTTGATTTCCGGATCAATCTCCCCCGGGGGACGCCCATAATAACCGGAAACGTAATTTTTAACTTCGTTGGGAATCATCTTATAACGTTCGCCCATCACTACGTTTAATACCGCCTGGGTTCCCACAATCTGGCTGGTGGGGGTAACCAAGGGCGGATAACCCAACTCTGCCCGGACCCGTGGCACCTCAGCCAGGCATTCGTCATATTTGTCTAAAGCGTTAGCCTGCCGCAACTGGGATGCCAAGTTCGAGATCATCCCGCCGGGAATTTGATATTGCAACACATTGGTATCCACACCGCCTGATATGGAGGCAAACTGGTCATACTTTGGCTTCACATCCCGCCAATACCGGGCGATATCGCTCAACAGGGAAAGATCCAGTCCGGTATCCCACTTTGTCCCCTGCAAGGAAGCTACCAATGATTCGGCAGGAGGCTGGGATGTTCCCATGGATAAAGGCGAGCTGGCGGTATCCACAATATCAACCCCCGCTTCCACAGCTTTAAGGTAGACCATGGAAGCCATGCCGCTGGTATAATGGCAATGCAACTGCAGCGGGATGTCATACTCTTTTTTCAATGCTGTGACCAATTCCTCAACTCGATACGGGGTAAGAAGTCCCGCCATATCTTTAATACAAATTGAATCTACCCCTAAATCAACCAATTCCCGGGCAATCCTTAAATATTCGGGAATATCATGGACCGGGCTAATGGTATAGCAAATAGTACCCTGAACATGGGCGCCTTCCTTTTTCGTTACCTTAATGGCATGTTCCATGTTGCGCACGTCATTGACCGCATCAAAAATCCGCACTATATCCATTCCCCGGGCAACCATTTTCTGCACAAATGCTGTGACCACATCATCGGGATAATTGCGATAACCCAAGATATTCTGGCCCCGCAACAGCATTTGCAGTTTGGTATTCTTTATCCGTTTCCTAATCTCTGTCAACCGCTCCCAAGGGTCTTCATTGAGGAAGCGCATGCAGGTATCAAAGGTGGCTCCTCCCCACATCTCCAAAGAAAAATAGCCAACAGCATCAATTTTTTCTAAAATTGGCAGCATGTCCTCTGTTTTCATCCGGGTGGCAAACAAAGACTGGTGCGCATCCCGCAAACTGGTATCACATAGTTTAACCCTATGTAATTCTTGCTGGGACATTTTTTTCTCCTCCTCTATTTAATTTTTGTGTTGCACTGATAATATCATACAACTAAATATTGCGGTGGAAGGGAACAAAAATTACAAGTAGGCGGACTATCCCAAGCGGTAAAAGAGACCTGGCTCAGGCGATAGATGTCAGGCGGCATTTCATAGATATCCACAAATTCATCAATTGCCCGCTCCAGATGTTCATTACAGACACAATACATATGCATGTCCCCTTCAGCAAAATCTAATGCTGTAGCTAAAGCAGAGAATATGGGGGAACTCTTCCCCCCATAATTTATTTCTGCGGCCTTTCACCCAGTGTTACGGCAACAGTATGCCGGTCGTTTTCCCTTAAAACGGTTAATTGCACCTTTTCGCCCACTGCAGAGCCTTTCAGAGCACTAGTTAAGTCCTCTATAGTGTTAATGGGAGTAATATTATAACTTACGATTACATCTCCCGCCCGCAATCCTGCCCGGTCTGCCGGGCTGTTCCGTTCAACCTCAAGGATTAGTACTCCCTGCTCCACAGGAAGATTATAATAAGAGGCAATTTCCGCTGTGATGGTCCCGCCGTAAATACCCAACCAGGGCCGCATAATTTTACCATGGGCAATAAGTTCTTCGACAATAGGTTTAGCCAGCCCAATAGGGATGGCAAATCCAATACCTTCCGCCTGGGTAGCCTTAGCGGTATTAATGCCAATCACCTGACCTTGTGCATCCACCAAAGGGCCACCGCTATTGCCCGGGTTGATGGAGGCATCGGTCTGAATTAGGTCCTCCAGAATTTTGCCGTCTTCCGTGCGAATGGAACGGCCAAGGGCACTGATTATGCCGGCAGTTACAGTTCGCTGTAATTCTAAGCCCAAAGGATTTCCAATGGCAATGGCCAAATCTCCTACCCGCAAGTTATCCGATGAACCTAATACAGCCACAGGTAAATTATCCTCATTGATCTTAACTACCGCCAAATCTGTAGAGGGATCCGTGCCTACCAGTTCACCTGGTACTTGCCGCCCATCATGCAAAGTGACGGTAATAGTCTGGGCGCCGTGAACAACATGATCGTTGGTTAAAATATAGCCTTTTTCGTCAAAGATTACCCCGGAGCCTACGCCCGGCACCTCGTAGGCACCCCAAAATAGGTCATAAGCTTGCCGCCGGGTGCTCACGCCAACAACAGCAGCTCCAACCTGTTCGGCTACGCGGACAATAGTGTTATATGGCTCGCCGCTGGAAGTAGGTTGTTGCTGGTCATCTTTCCCAGGCAATTGTTCCTGTGTTTCTTCCTGCTGCTGGTTATTCTCAATATTTTGCGCAAAAAAAAGTTCCGGATTATTAACAGCCACGTACAGTGATAAGGTACCACCTAAAATTGAAGCCACCAGGGCAATAACAATATACCCCAGCCAACTTGGCCGTTGATAATCACTCCCATAATAACTCACCGGTTATACCCCCTTCTCCAATGCTAAGATAACAACATATCCTATCTGAAACTCTATCAGCGATGAAATATTAGTAATTCAAATCAAGTTCATTATAGCAAAAAGCGAATCATTGAACAAGCAAAGGCCAATCGTTTCTCCCGATTCCTTGCAGCGGAATTTAGCAAAAACAGCATGATTTTATTCCAAGGCATTCTCTATATTTTCCGGAAATTGTCAATTTCTCTCCGCTATTTTTTATATAATACCATTAAGAAAGCAAGCAGCTAACTCAAAACATGGTAAAGACCCCCTGGCTAATGATTTTACCGTTGTGGCATACTGAATAATGAAAAGCAATATACACCTGCAATGAAGGAGCAGTGACCGCCATGGGCAAGCGGTTAAAAAAAATATTTTTACTCTTTTGGCTAACCGTACTGTTTGCAGTAATCGGCGTCGGAATGTATGTCTATTTTGTTCCTTTGCCTGATCAGGAACTTCCCAATCCAACCCGTTTCCTTGATCTCAACGGCCAAGAGATTCCTACCTCTTTTGCCCAAAACCGGCTGATCATCTCCCAAGAAGAAATGCCCCAATACCTCCGGGACGCCATGATTGCCATTGAAGATTATCGTTATTATAACCATTTTGGCTTTGACCCATTGGGAATTGCCAGGGCTTTATGGAAAAACCTGCAGGCGGGAAAGGTTGTGGAAGGAGGCAGTACCATTACCCAACAGTTGGCCAAAAACCTCTTTTTGACTCCGGAACGGACACTGGAGCGCAAACTGCGGGAACTGCTGCTGACCCTGCAACTGGAAGCCCGTTTTACCAAGGAAGAAATCTTGACCATGTACCTAAATCAAATCTATTTTGGCCGCGGAGCCTATGGCCTAGAAATGGCCTCCTATACCTATTTCGGGAAACCGGCAAAGGAATTAACCTTGGCAGAAAGCGCCCTTTTAGTGGGGATTCCCCGGGCGCCGTCCCGTTATGCCCCCACAAATGACCTTGAAGCAGCAGTTGAGCGTCAACACTTGATCTTAAACCGCATGGCAGAATTAGGGTACATTTCTGCTGCCCAAGCCGAAACCGCCAAAAGGGAACCGCTTGTGTTGGCACAACAAAATCCGCCGGTAAGTTCCGGTCAATATTTTATAGACTATGTTGTTTCCCAAATCGAAAATAACTATCCCCATATTGCCAAGCTTCTAAATGGCGGCGGCTTGACCGTCCACACCACCTTAAACCAGGAGATGCAAAAAATTGCGGAAAACCTCATAGCATCAGATTTGCCTGCCGGTCAACCGGACGCTAATGGAGTTCAACAGCCCCAAGGGGCGCTTGTGGCCATAGAGCCAACCAGTGGTTATATTCTCGCTCTGGTAGGAGGACGGAATTACCAGGAAACCCAATATAACCGGGCAACAGCCTTGCGGCAGCCCGGCTCAGCCTTTAAGCCCTTCGTATACCTGGCAGCATTGGAAAACGGCTATACATTGACGTCCAGGATTATGTGCGAAGAGGTTGAATATACTGTGCCGCAAACCGGGGAGACTTACCGCCCTACGGATTATGGCGATCAACCTTATCATAACCGCCCCCTCACTCTCCGGGAGGCTCTTACTATTTCCGATAATGTTGTTTCCACCATTCTCAATTATCAATTGGGCCCTGAGTTGGGAATAAAGTATGCCCAGCGCTTGGGAATTGAAAGCACCCTTCACCCCTATCTCTCTTCCGCCCTGGGCACGTCGGAGGTTACACCTTTAGAGATGGCAAGTGCCTTTGCCGCTTTCGCCAATGGGGGTAAGCGGGTGGAACCCTTAGCAGTCTTAAAAATTACCGATGCCCAGGGAAAAACTGTTTTAGACAATAAGCCAAACTTGCAGCAGGTAGTTAACCCTGCCCATGCATATTTGATCACAAATGTACTACAGGGAGTATTGCAACCCGGGGGAACTGCTGCCAGCATCGGCTGGCGGCTGGATCGTCCGGCAGCAGGCAAGACCGGGACAAGCCAAAATTATGGCAATGCGTGGTTTGTCGGTTATACGCCGGATCTGGTAGTATCTGTATGGGTAGGAAATGATAAAGCAAACGAATCGGTCGGCGGTTCCGGAGCTACACTGGCTGCCCCCATCTGGGTAAAGTTTATCCAGCAAGCCTTAGCCACCACGCCGCCCCATGATTTCACCCGCCCTGATAATATTGTGGAAGTAGAAATCTGTACTGCTTCCGGCCTCAGGGCAGGCAACTGGTGCCCGGAAGAAGAAAAAACCACTGAGTTATTCGTGCAGGGCACAGAGCCATGGCGCAACTGTGATGCTCATTCCTTTTGGGATTGGAATTGGGATTGGAACTGGGATTGGTTCGACCAGCTCCTTCCTCCCCAATGGAACCAACCACGTACAATTCCGGAGGTAACAGAGCCGCCAAGGCCTGATCCCGCACAACCTAGAAGGCCAGAACAATTGCCTGCAGCGGAACCGCCTAGTTTTACACAGCCTGAAAGGCCGGAACAATCACCCCCGGCTGAGCCGGAGGGCGAAATAGAGACAGAAGGACCTATTACACCCCCTCCAGAGGGTATAACGGAACCGGAAGAGGAAGACCTGCAGCCGACCTTAGGGGAGGAAATAGAGCCACTTTCTCCGGAAACTGATCAAGAAAATACAATTTCCGGCGAGAATACGCAAGGGGAGCAGGAAACTGCAGCGCCAGGGGCAGGCAACAGCCAGCCGGCAGCTTCAGAATCACAATCACCACAGCCGGATGAGGAACAAAATTAAGCGGATTTAACAATCCCTGGCAAACATGGGGAAATTTACGCCCTTTGCTAAAATCAGGGTGGAAAGGTTGATTATAACTATTCTTTGACCGGTTTCGACCGATTTTGAAAGATGACGACAAAAGCTGTATCAATTATAATTATTGGCATAATCCCTCCCATTGGGGAGGAACACCTCAAAAGGAGGGAGAGTATGCGCAATAAAATACTCCTGACCATACTGGTTCTTTTTCTTATGTTGTGCATATTTGCTCCTGAAGCTTTAGCTTACGGCAACCGGGTTTTGCGATTAGGAAGCAAAGGAGAAGACGTGGCCTCCTTCCAACGTGCCCTGAGCCAACTGGGTTATGCCGTTGGCAGAGCAGACGGTGTTTTCGGTTCCCAAACTCTCAAGGCGCTGATTTCATTTCAACGGGAGCATAATCTTTACCCCGACGGCATCGCCGGTACCAAAACATTCACAACCTTGCAGCAAGCACTGCAAAACCAAAAGCAGAAATACATTGTACAGCCTGGGGATACATTATATCGTATTGCGCGGCAACACGGGGTTGCTGTGGATGATATCATTATTTTCAATAAGCTAAACACAACCACCATTTGTGCGGGACAAGTTCTCCTCATCCCAGGGCGTGACAATATCCCGCCGCCACCTGAAGTTCCCTCGCAGCCACAGCCACCCAAATCGACACCACAACCAGTGCACCATACTGTCCAGCCGGGCGATACCCTTTTTTCCCTTGCCCGGAAATACGACACTACGGTGGCCGCAATCATCGGCGCCAATAACTTAAAAAGCACAAACATTTATGTGGGCCAAGTTTTAACCCTCCCTACGGCAGAGTCAGACCCAAAATTTACGCCGCCGCCACCGCCTCCGCCGGCAGATGAGCAACAGGTGGATATTGCCGCTTATTATGTGGAATACGCAGTAGGGGATAATGTTTCCTGGCAATCCTTCCGGCAATATTTCCCCTCTATGCAGACTGTAATTGCCGCCGGTTATAAGGTAACAGCTACCGGCCAAATCAGCGGACGTACATACGAAAATGTACATTCACTTGCCCAAGCCAATAACATGCGAGTCTTGGCCATGGTAAGTAATATCGGTTCCAGTGGCGGTTTTGAGAGTGAGTTAGTACATACAGTCTTGAGCCAACCGCAAGTGCGTACCCGGACAATAGAAAATATTTACCAATTACTTAAACGTGCTGGTTATGCCGGCGTTAATATTGATTTTGAAAATGTCCCTCCCAAAGACCGTCCCCTTTATACAAACTTTATCCGGGAATTGGCAGACCGCTTGCAACCGGCTGGCTATCAGGTTACTGTTGCCATACCTGCCAAGCTTAATGACAACCCTAATCATGGATGGTCCGGAGCCTTTGACTACCAGGCTTTAGGCTCCATAGCGGATCAAGTAATGATTATGGCTTATGACCAACATTACCGAACCGGAAGCCCCGGTCCGGTAGCAGGAGTTGACTGGGTTGAAAAGGTGATCAAGTATGCTCTAAGTGAAATCCCGGCTCCCAAAATTCGCTTAGGCATTCCCACCTATGGTTATGACTGGCCTGCAACCGGAGGTGCCGGCCGTTCGGTCACCTATCCCCGGGCGCAAGAGCTGATAAACCAATACCAGGTCACCGTTAATTGGGATGCTGGCAGCCAAAGCCCTTATTTTTGTTATGAAGAACAGCAGGGCCATATGCGGGAAGTATGGTTTGAAAATGCCGCTTCCACAGCAGCCAAATTAGACCTGGTCAACAAATATAACCTTGGCGGCATCGCAATCTGGCGCCTCGGTTATGAAGACCCTGCTATATGGGAATTAATTGTTCAGAAGTTCAGCTCATAATACAAAAGAGCGAGACTATATTTAGTCTCGCTCTTTTCTTGCTAATAACTTACCCCCTCCACTGCACAACCCTTTTGCCAAAGATGCCCGGTTTCATTTATCTGAATTACCCGCCACTGCCCCTGGGCAGCATTATAAGCAATTGTACTGATGGAACAATTACCGATACTTAACTTAAGCAGTTCCTTTTCTCCAAATCCCAACAGCGTTCCCAATGTATATACAATCGGCCCCCCATGGGTCACAACTGCAACTTTTGCATTCGGATGCCTGTTGCCCAGTTCTTGCATACATCTTAACACCCGGTCTGTCATGATCTTAAAGGATTCTCCCCCCGGTACTACTGTATTTACCCGGTCTTGACGCCAGCGCTGCAATGCCTCCGGGTCGTTAGCAGCAATTTCGTCAAAGGTCATACTGGACCAGTGGCCAAAATCTATTTCCCGCAAAGCAGGATATGTGCCAAAAACCGGTACCCCAATAATCCGAGAAATAATATTTGCCGTTTCCAAAGCCCGGGAAAGATCACTGGCGTAAAGATATGTAATTCCTTCACCCTGCAGAGCTTCCCCGGCTAACAACGCTTGTTGCCGTCCCCGGTCAGACAACTGTACATCTATCTGCCCTTGAATCCTCTTTTCCCGATTCCACTCAGTCTGACCGTGGCGAATTAAATAAAAGGTGGTCACTCCGCTCCCTCCCACAATAGCATACACTACTTATTCGCCCCGCTGTTTGGCCTTTCCTCTTTTCCCAATCCTTTGCCGCAAATAGCTTTCCATCCATGCTTTATGAAGTTCTTCTTCCAGTTGATGCTGCCAAAGCATTTCCCGGGTCGGGCCGGGAGCTACATTTGCAATTAGGCCGGCATAATCACGGGCAGCTCGACCTTCAATGATAACATTGAGCCTTAACATGGGACTTATTCCCGGTACCCTGCTGGCCCACCCCAACAAATCGCCTACATTATCACTGGCTCCGATATAATAGCTGAAATTGCCGCCCAGGCGTTTTATCTCCCGTCGCAAATTTTTCACATGGCCATCTTCGATTACCGCAAAAAGCTGCAAAGCCCGGGCCAAATGGGGATCAGCAGTCCACTGTGCTTGCCTGCGATATAAGGCCACTTGCTGCATCTCCAAAGCCAAAAAACGATTTAACATCACTATGAGCTTTTGCCTCCTCATGTCCGCGCTGCCCTCCACCCTCCAGTATTTTAATAATCCTGTTTATTTTCTCCTCTGCCCACCTCATTTATGTGGAAACAGACGGATTGACAGTATGTTTCCGCTCAGGCAGGAAAAGCTAGAATGGATATTAAACAGGGAGCATACGGCTATGCCAGGGAACAACAGCTCATTAGATACAGCCTTTGATTTAATTGTAATCGGTGCCGGGCCGGCCGGATCGCTGACTGCCTATACCGGGGCTCAAGCAGGGCTTAAGGTTTTGCTGTTGGACCGGGTTTCTTTCCCCCGGGACAAAATATGCGGGGGCTTGCTTTCCCGCAAAGCCTTAGAGTTGCTACCATGGAAGCTGGATAGAATACAGGAACGTTCCATCTATACCTTCCGCTGGGTCAATAACAGGAAAGAATGTCTCTCTGTGCAAAGGGAACATCCCCTTGGTGTCACCGTCCGCCGGGATATTTTTGACCTGTTCTTAGCGGAAAAAGCCCAAAGGGCAGGGGCTTATTTACTTGCCGGCACTCCCCTTACCGGGATCAAACACTTGCCGGACAAGCTCATAATCACAACTCCCCGGGGGCAATTTACCGGTCGGATCCTGATTGGCGCCGATGGTTTTTATAGCGAGGTAGCCCGCTTAAGCGGTTTACGGACAAAATGGCAAAAATGGCAAACAGGTTTTGCCCTCCGGGCACAGGTGCCCTATCCGAGAGATAAAATAGAAGAGCTGACAAAAGGCGGGACAATAATTACTTTTTTTACCCTTCCCCTGCCGGCAAGCCTGGGCTGGTTCTTTCCCCTGCAAAATGAATTCAACTTAGGAATAGGGTTGCCCACATTGGCCATAAAACATGTTGTGGCAGTATGGATAGACTTTCTCACCACTGTAAGTACGTTTTGCGGCAATTCATTCCCTTGCCCCCGGCCCCAGGGGTGGTATTTGCCTGCCGGCGGGTTGCCGAGAAAGATAGCCAATGGAAATATCCTCTTGGTGGGGGATGCCGCCGGGTTGGTGGACCCTTTTTCCGGAGAAGGAATGTACTGGGCCTTAAAAAGCGGCCGCTTAGCCGGCCAATTGGCTGCAGCCTATTTGCAGGGGAATCTCTCGGAAACACTTGCCGATGCTTATACCCGGCAGTGCTATCAACAGTGCCTGCCGGAGTTTCGCCGCTCCCTGCTCTTAGCTCTACTAACCGGCTGTAAGGGGGATCTGTTCTGGCGATTTCTCAATGACAACCCGGCGCTCTTAGATATTTTCCCTGCCATTATGGAAAGCGGGGACAGTTATCAAAGGATTTTTGCTACCCATATCCGGAGTCTACCGCAGATGCTAGGGCACATTTTAGTTAAATCCAAAAACAATACCCCTTCTTCGATGACAAAAGAATAGCAAAATCGTGTCTCGGGCAGAATAGAGCAGCAGCCTTAACTCCAATGGGACTGTTAGTAGGCACCCATGCCGATTCTCGGAACCAGCAGAAGAATGAAAATTTGGCACCCAGCACTATGGAATTACTTATTGTTTATCTCAAGGTTAAGCTATTTACACTGAACTAACCCGCCCTAATTTCCCCGCCTTCTTTAGGCGGCGGGTGTCAAAGGGCGGTTAAAGTCCAGTATGTACTTGACTAACATTTAGAGGGGAAAATCCCTCTAAATGAAGTCGCGTTCGACAAAGCCGGCGACTGAGCATAGCCACCCGACAGCTTAGTGTTTTATTTAATCATAGGGTGACCACTTATCAAGGAGCCCGGCGGTTAAATAGCTTAACCACCAAGCTGGCTGGCCATAGTTGAATGATAACAGTTATTCTCGGATTAGAATTTCAACATGTGCCAATAAACCATCCCCTACCACGGGAGGGAGAAAGCCATGATGGGAACAAAACCCAAACTCTTTACAGACCTAACCCTACTTGCCCGGGCTGTGCGGGCGCCCTTTTTAACTGCCTCAACAGTCCCGGTACTGGTAGGTTGTAGCGCTGCTTATTACGAGACAGGCTGTTTTTCGTTTTTGCTTTTCCTGCTCACATTGGTCGGGGTAGTATCCCTCCACTGTGGTGCCAATGTGGTGAACGATTATTATGACTACCTAAGCGGTGCCGACCCCAGTCATCACCCTTATCCCTTCCATGGCGGCAGTCAATTGCTGCAAGCAGGATTGGTAACAAATAAACAGGTCCAATATTTATACTGCTTCTTTTTTCTGCTGGCCACCGCCTGCGGCCTGTGCCTATTATTGACACGGGGCGCAATTATTTTATTTTTCGGGGGCACCGGAATTTTTTTTGGCTACTATTATACAGCCCCGCCACTTAAATTTGCTTACCGGGGTTTAGGCGAATTGGTAACCGGAATAACCTTCGGGCCTTTGTCCGTACTGGGCACCTATTATGTGCAAACCCAGACCAGCAGTTATTCAGCCTTTTTAGCTTCCCTTCCCTTAGGCTTTCTGATTACCGCTGTCCTCTATGTAAACCAATTTTCCGATAGCCCAGAAGATAGAGCGGCAGGTAAAAATAATTTGGTCGTCCAGCTGGGAAACCGGGCAGCCCGGCCTGGATTAATCCTGCTTTTTACCGGCGCATATTTTTCTCTCCTTCTAAGCGCTAATCACGGTTTTCTGCCTCATACCACGCTCTTGGCACTCTTAACCCTCCCCTTAGCCGCCATTTGCAGTTGGTATATTTATCATTATTATGATTACCCGGAAAAACTGGCACCTGCCAGCCTCACAGTAATCGCCAGCCACACCGGCACAGGCATCCTGCTCAGTTTAGGTTACTTGCTCGGTATTTAGAAAGGAATCAGGTGAACATACATAATGCTGAGTAAAATCTTTGCGCCGGTTACGCCGGAATTAAAGTTAGTGCAGAAATCTATTGCTGCCACCCTTGAAGCCGTAGCCATTACTCCAAAGAGTAAACAGGTTTTTTCCTATCCTTTAGCAAGCAAAGGAAAGCAAATACGGGCAGCCCTGGTTCTTTTGGCTGCAATGCTACCGGATGAAAACGACCGGAAAAACGCATCCATACGTAAAATGGCTATTAAAGTAGCAGTGGCAGCAGAGTTACTCCACTTAGCCACCTTGCTCCATGATGATGTGTTGGACCTGGCCGCCCAGCGGCGGGGAAAGCCAACTTTACATACCTTATGGGGCAGCAAAGCTGCCATCTTGACTGGAGATTTTTTCTTTGCCCGTGCTTATGGGCTGCTGGTCGAAACGGAAAATCCCGATTTACTCTTAACCTTTACAAAGGCCATCGCCAATACCTGTGCCGGTGAAATCCAAGAACATTTGGACGCCTTTAGCTTGCAGGTTGCACCGGAATATTATTTAGACCGAATTGGTAATAAATCTGCCAGTTTTTTTGCCGCTTGTGCTCAAGCGGGAGGTGTAATTGCAGCTAGAGAAGATCCATATCCGGCTGCCCTTTCCCGCTATGGCTACAACTTGGGCATGGCTTATCAACTAATGGATGATATTCTTGACTTGATCGGTGATCCGGTAGCAATGGGGAAACCCATCGGGCAAGACATCCGGCAAGGGGTTTACACCCTTCCCACCCTCATAGCCCTGGAAGAGAAAAACACAGGTCCCCACTTAAAAAAACTGCTGGGCAAACCGCTGTCTCAGGCGGAAATAGAAAAAGTATGTTCGCTTTTGCTTCGCTCCCAAGGTATTCAATCTGCATACAAAGTGGCCTTAGAATATAAGGAACGGGCTTTAAGAGAGTTGGAATTACTCCCTCCCAGCCCGGTTAAAGACAGCCTGATAAATCTTGCCGGCTTTGTAGTCAACCATAAAAAAATAGTTGCAAATATTTAGTTTAACGCACGGCTGCGGGAAATATATAGCCCTTTACAGCTTCTAAACATTTGCATCTTTAGGCTTATCTACTACTTCAATAAGCACAGCCGGCATTGCCCCGCTGGGTAAACTTACTTTAATCAAGAATGCGCTGAACAAAAAAAGAAAAGCTACTAAAATAAAAACCGATTGAAAACCCAAATTCGATGCAAATATCCCCGCTACTATAGGGCCGGCAAAATTACCGAAATAAGATGCACTGGAAGAAACGCCATAAGCTTGGCCACGGATTTCTTGCCCCACTGAAGCGCCGATAATTGCATTAGCTGCCGGCAAAATACCTCCCAAGACAAGTCCAACCAAACCCCTTACCAATAAAAACGTAATTATGTTACCGACTACCATATGCCCTAAAAACATAACACCAGTCCCTATGGCGCAGATAAGCAAAACATGTTGATGGCCCTTCTGATCGCCAATTTTCCCAATACAAGTGGCGGCAACAGCGGCGGTTAACCCGGTAACAGATATCACCAGCCCGCTATATGTGGATAAATACATATCTGTTGTCACCAACTTCCCAACAACCAAAGGGGTAATAGGCAGCATGGCTTTAAGGGAAAATTGGGTCGCAAAGAGGATAAAACTCATAGCTAAAAGGGTTCGGGAAGTAAGAAGCCTGTGCAAATCTTGCCACCGGTCTTTTCTTTTTCCCTTTTCTTTAACTGCCGGTTTGAAATCTTCATGGACCAAAAAAATAATTATTAATATGCCTGCCAACAGCATTAAAGAGGCCAAGAAAAAGGAATTTCTAAAGCCCATGACATCAGCAGCTATACCGCCAAAAAGCGGCCCAAAGGAAGTCCCACAAAATACAGCAGTTTGCATTAAGCCTAAACTACTACCCAGATGCCGCTCCGGCACCATAGTGCTAACCATTGCCATACATGCTGCTATGGTACCGGAAAAAGCACCCTGAATTAAACGGAGGATTAAAAGCTGTTCTACCGTTTGTACCCTGCTCATCAGGAAAATTGCCGTAAAACCGGCAATCAAGGTCCTGCTTACCATTGGCTTTCTGCCGTACCTATCGGCTATGGCACCCCAAAGCGGGCTAAAAATGATTAATAATAAAGAAGGTGCTGCCGTTAGAACTGCTGCCCACATAGTAGCAGCACCCTCATCCACAACACCCAACTCTACTACAAAATACGGCAAAAAAGGCAAACAAAAATTAAAACCCAGTGTGGAAAGAAGCTGCACAAACCAAGTCAGATAAAGATTTTTCTGCCAAGAAGCCAATGACCTCACCAGCTTTTGCAAAGTTTATCATCCGCATTTCTATACCAAAAAATATTTTTACTTTTTTTCCGGTAAAAACAAACTGATGACAGCAGCAATTAGAAAGAGGGGGATCACTGCACTTAAAGCCGGAGTTGCGCCATAAAGATCGGAAAAATAAGTTGTTAAGGTCACGCCAATCCCGCCAAGTCCAAAAACTAATCCCAGCATCATCCCCGAGGCCATCCCGGCGCTATTGGGGATTAATTCCTGGCTCATAACCACACTAACCGGTACCATTGCTTGCAAAAAAGTGCCTAAAAGCAATAAAGCTACCCAAATTCCTACCGGAGAGGTTGCCTTGAGCAACAACAGCAGACAACCGGCAGTAGCCACTAGACTCCCGGCAATCACCGGCCGATAGGAAAACCGATCCGCTACATAACCGCCAACCATGCCCCCTACTGAGCCGGCAAGGAGAAAAGGGGTTAACATCTGCCCGGCAGCCACCTCAGAAAAACCAATATCCATTAAGTACCATGGCAGTAAGGCCAATATGGATAGTTGGGCCCAGGAGCGAAGAAAAGCAATCAAATTCAAGGTTGCCAACGGCCTAAACTGGCTGCGAATTTCCGCCCACACATTGCCGCCGCTTTCATTTATTGCCTGCGTATCCAGCTCCAGGATGCTTCTCTGTTGATATAGCAATAGTGCCACTACCAAAGCAGGGAGCACAAGATAACCCAAACCGCGAAAGCCGGCAATGCCAACCACTGTCACCCCAATAACAGGAGCCAGCGCATAGCCAAAATGACCGCCTGCAGAAAACAAGGATATTGCGAACCCTTTCATATCGCCTCCCAATTTATTCACAGCAACTGAACCCAAGGGGTGGTAAACAGCTGAACCCAATCCCAACAAGATGGCTGCCGCTAACAAGGCAGCAAAACTTGTGGTGAAACCCACGGCAGCAGCAAAAATGCCGGTAAAAACAATACTAGCCGGCAGCAGCCACATTTTTCCCCACCGGTCAACAAAAAAACCGCACACCGGTTGCAAACCGGAACCGGATATTTGTAAAGCAGCATAAATAATACCTATTTCTGCCCGCTTGAGTCCCATTGCCAAAGCCAAAAGGTGCATTATGGGCGGGATAAGGTTGGCATAGACATCTAGTACGGCATGACCGAAAATAATCCAAGTGATAGGAAGAAACGAAGGTACAATATTCTCTTTTGTCTGTTGATGCGGCAAAGCATCCGCCCTCAGGTTGGCCATTCTTTTTCCTCCTCCTGTACTGCTTCATAATTCTATTCGCCTCCGGAACGAATTTCCCTCCTTTTGTAATGGCCAATAGCCTGTATGCACAAAGGCACTTCAGGTTAGACTAAAGGTGTTATACCTCTAGGGAGGGAATCCAAATGACACAGACAAAAAAACCGATTAAAGCCGCGAAGCTGGCAGCGCAAAGGAAAAAAACAGAGGTGCTTAAAAAACCTCCCCGGGAGTTAACGGGAGATCTCAATGCAGACATGACGCTCCTGCGGAAGAAATTACATAATAGCTCCGATATTGTCTTTCGGGAATTTACCCTTGGCGTGGCCACAGGAATTAGAATTGGATTAATTTATACAGACGGGCTTGTAAACAAGCAGGTTATTGACCAAGACATTATGCAGGGTCTGATGCACTTTGCCCGCATTGGCTCTCGCCAGCAGAATCTCACTAATAGCAATATCTTTCACTTTATTGAAGAACATCTTTTAACCATTGGCGAGATCAAGATTACCGACCAGGTAGATACTATTCTGGGCAGTATCCTTTCCGGGGATACCGCCTTACTTATGGACGGAAGCAAGCAAGCATATTTAACCAATACCCGGGGTTGGATCATGCGCTCCCCTACAGAACCAACCGTAGAGGCGGTAGTGCGTGGCCCCCGGGAGGGTTTTACCGAAACCCTAATGGTGAATTTAGGATTAATCCGGCGGCGCCTAAAAGATCCGGACCTAAAGGTGGAGTCATTTAAAGTGGGTAAACGTTCCCAGACAGATGTTGTCCTACTTCATATTGCTGACCTGGCCAACCTGGACCTGGTTGCCGAGCTGCGCCGGCGGATTGAAAACATCAATATTGATGGTATTCTGGATTCCGGCTATTTAGAACAACTGATCGAAGATTCTACCGCTTCGCCTTTTCCGCAAATTCAAAGTACCGAACGGCCGGACAAGGTGGTGGCCAATCTTTTAGAAGGCCGGGCAGCTATTTTAGTGGACGGCACTCCCTTTGCCCTCATTGCTCCCGCTGTGTGGGCGCAATTCTTCCATTCCGCCGAAGATTACTATGAGCGGGCTCAAATCAGCACCCTAGTCCGCTTGGTCAGGCTATTAAGTATGTTCTTTTCCCTAACCTTGCCTTCTATTTATATTGCTTTTATTTCCTTCCACCCGGAAATGCTTCCCACTACCTTAGCCCTTGCTATTGCCGCAGCCCGCTCCGGAGTGCCCTTCTCACCCTTTCTGGAAATATTAATCATGGAAATAATGGTAGAGATTCTCCGGGAGGCCAGTGTCCGCCTGCCCGGACCCATCGGCCCTACTGTTGGCATTGTGGGCGGCCTTGTCCTTGGCGATGCTTCCGTCAGGGCGGGAATTGTCAGCCCGCTCACAGTAATTGTGGTGGCTGTCACTGCCATAAGTTCCTTCGCCTCCCCCAGCTATAGTTCTGCCGCTGCCTTCCGCATGCTCCGCTTCCCCTTAATGGTTTTGGCTGCCACCTTCGGCTTCTATGGTATCACCGTATGCTTAATCCTCATAGGTGTTCATGTGGCATCATTGGAATCCCTAGGGGTACCTTATCTGGCTCCCTATGCTCCCTTCTATCTGGAAGGACAATTAGATGCTATTATCCGTTCCCCCCTTAGCTGGCAAAGGCGGCGGCCTCCGGAAGTACGGGCACAGGATCAATGGCGCATGCCACCTAAAAAGAAGGGAGGCAAGGATAATGACTAGGGAAAAGCAGATCACACCCCGTCAAGCGGTAGCAATCATTGCCTCCATAACCATTAGTGTCGGTATTTTAACCCTGCCTCGGGAGGCTGCAGTAGCTGCCGGAACTGATGCTCACCTGGCTACCTTAATGGGAGGATTAATAGGAGGACTGCTGCTCATTTTTTACACAAAGCTTGCCCAGAGATTCCCCAATCGCTCCTTAATTCAGTACAGTACCCTGGCCTTAGGCAGTGTTTTAGGTAAAATAATCGGCCTGGCCTTTATTCTTTACTGGCTTCTCCTTTTAACAGCAATTGCCCGTTTTTTTGGAGAAATGCTGATTACCTCAATTCTTACCAACACTCCCTTGGAGGTTACGATTATTATCATGCTTTTATTGGGAGCCCAACTGGCAGGACAGGATGTAAAAGTCTTTGCCCGGGTAAATGAACTTTTTTTACCCCTAATCATTTTACCGCTCTTAATCCTGCTCATTTTATCCCTCCCTACGATTAAATACCTTCATTTACTTCCTGTTTTAGCCTACGGGCCCGGACCGATACTGCGCGGTGTTTTAGCAACCTGTTTATCTTATCTTGGCATTGAACTGGTTTTAATTCTTTTTCCTTATTATACGGAGCCCCAACAGGCGCTTAAATATCACCTCTATGGAATTGCCCTGCCCATTCTAATTTATACCTTAACAGTATGTGCCACCTTAGGTTCCTTTGGTGTGGATACGCTGCAAAAACTACAATGGCCTACTCTGGAACAAATCCGGATTACCCATATACCAGGGGTTTTCGAACGCTTAGAATCTGCCTTTGTTGCGGTGTGGGTAGTTACAGTCTTTACCTCTGTGGGTGGCTTCTTTTTCCTCATAACATTGAGCCTAACTGAGACTCTAGGTTTAAAGCAAAGAAACCGGTTTTACCACTATCTACTGATAGTGCCGATTTTCCTTTTAGCCCGCTATCCGCAAAATATTGTTCAAACAGAATTATATATCGGTATGATCGCTAATGCAGGCATGATTCTAATCGTACTAGTTCCCATACTCATCTATTTAGCAGCACTGGTGCGCAAGCTCAAAGGGGGAGAGATACATAATGAGAAAAATAATTCTACCTAAACAACTGCTTATTTTTTTGCTAATATCTCTACTGCCCATCGGAGGTTGCTTTGACCGGCGCGATATTGAACGGCGCACAACTGTGTTGGCTGTTGCCATCGACAGCAATGTAGAAGAACCGGCAGGGTTTGAAATAACAGTTCAACTGGCAAACGCTTATAACATCGGTGGCTCCGTTGGCGGCGGGGAAGGGGGTGGTGGCGGAGGGGATAGCAAAGCAGTGGAGGTTATAACAACTCGGGGCAAAAATCTTGCTACCATGTTTAATAAGATAGAAACTATTGTAGATAATCCCCTTGCCTTTGGCCATAGCCTTTTTCTTATTATCAGTAAAGAAATTGCAACAGAGGGAATCTATGACTATCTTGATTACTTCCTCCGCAACCCCCAATTTCGCCGCAAGGCCTGGCTGTTAATAGCTCCGAAAAAAGCTAAGGACATCTTAACATTAACTCCCAGTTTGCACCCGGTTCCCCCACTCTATGTAATTAGGGTTCTGGACAGTCTCGCCGATATGAATATGATTCCCACAACCAGGATCGAAGATTTCATGGTTGCGCTCAATTGCCCGGCAGAACAACCGGTGGCAGTGATTATTGAACCGGCAGGGCAAAATATAAAACTGGGCGGTCTAGCGGCCTTTCAAGATAACCGGGTTGTGGGAGATCTAAACCCGGCAGAAACTATCCTATTTTTATATTTGAAGCAAGACAATACGGAAGGTATAGTCCAGCTGGAAAACCCAGAAACCAAAGCAACCGAAATTATCTACGAAATCTTTAACACTTCCTCCAGTGCTAAACCGCATTTTGATGATGGTCAACTTTCCTTTACCATCGATTTGTGGGTGGAAGGAAATGTCGTGGAAAAAAGAATTTCAACCCCTCTAAATGACGATAGCTTTATCCAACACCTGGAGCGACGTTTAGCCACTAAACTGACAAATGATATCCAAAAGCTAATTAGCAAAATCCAAAAGGAATTGCAAACTGACATCCTCCACTTGGGAGAAATTATCCGCGCCCATTACCCCCATTATTGGGACCAGGTGGATTGGCAGGAGCTTTTTCCGCAAATCCCGATTAAAATCCAGGTGACTGCCAACATCCGGCGCACAGGAATGCGTTTAGAATAAATAAAGGAGGGTTTAACCCTCCTTTATTGCTAGTATCTTGGCATTTGCTGGCCACTTTGTTTACCAGCTTGTTGTCCACCGGCCATACCCATTTGCGGAGACTGCTGCTGACCACCCATCATGCCCATTTGGGACATACTCCCCTGTTGTGACAGTTGCTGTAATTGCTGACTGGATTGATCCAAAAGCTGCGCCATCTGCACATACACCTGATTTGATTGAATGCTCTGCATCGCCTGCGTTAGTGCTTGGATAGCCGTTTGCACTGCTTGTTGCACCTGCTGATCAGTTTGTGCTTGCTGGGTCTGCGCCTGCTGTTTTATTTGATTCAAAAGCTGTTGAAATTGCTGTGGTACCTGCTGTTGGCCGCCAAACTGATTCAATGCCTGCTGCATCTGCCCTGCCAACTGCTGCAATTGCGCGCCTTGCCCTTGTTGGCTCGTCATCTGCTGACTTACCCCCTGTGTTTGCTGCTGATTAGAAGTGGGAGAGTTCTGGTTCATCCGCTTTGTCAATTCTTCCGATACTTCTTGTTCAATCTTTTTTTCTTCCCAATCTTTAAGAGCCACGCGTTCACCCTCCTTTATTAGATTTTCGGAAAATCTATTGTTAAGTTTCCCTGCCTTGGGGCTTTTTATGTACCCCAGCCGGGGTTGTTATAACCGGATACATGGCTGCATATACTATGACTATGGCGTTAATTGGTTTTGCAATTGCCAAACCTGAAACAAATTTTGATCTAATGTTTCCAGCACCTGAAATAAAACTTGATTTTGGTGCAATAATTGTTGGGCTTGATGCAATGCTGCCATCGCCTCCTGGAATTTAGCCATTACCCGGTAATTACCGGAGGGCATTCCACCTGGAACAGCCTGTTGCCCCGTTGCCGCCTGACTGCCCTGTTGACCCATACCCATCTGGTTACTCTGCTGCCCCATTCCCGTTTGCCCGCCGCCGGGAGCCGGTTGCTGGCCCATCCCCATCTGAGTGCCGGAAGTATGCTGGATAGTTTGCAGCTCAGTATACAACTGATCCAGTTTCTTTGCTAAATCTTGAAATTCACTCTTGAGCGGATTGAAATCATTATGCAACTGCCTGGTATTCTCCTGAAACTGCCTTAAAATTAAACTTAACTCTTCACTTGCCTCCTGCATTGTCTGCCGCAGTTTTTTAGCCGAATTAAGCAAAGTTAATCGTTTTTGGGAAACTTGCTCCTTTTGGGCAAGTTTATTCCCTGGGGCTAAAGCTGCCAAAAAACCTTGATTTTGGACAGTTTCTTGTTCCAATTGTTTTAAACTCTGATCCAAATTTGCCTCGAAATTCTGTTCTTCCTGTTCAACTTGCTGCAGGCTGGATAGTAACTGCTGTAATTTTTGCTCGCAAGACTGACAAAATGCCTGCACCCGCTGGTCTATCCGGGAATAATTGCTTTCCGCCTGTTTAAGCGCTTCCGTAAGCATTTGTGCCTGCAGATCCGGTGTGTTTGGCGCCATTTTTCTTCCTCCTCTACAACCGTTACTTACTTTAGTTTTACCCTAAGACCGATCGTCAATACATATTAAAAAAAAACAACCGCCTCCTAAACAGCAAGGAGGCGGATAAAAACTAGTATCCCAGTTCTTCACCCACTAAAATAACTTCTATATCTGTGGCTGTAGGCTTACGTTCAATAACCATTAATACTTTGCACGCCCGAGATGGAGAAGCACAATCAGAGATACAGTGGCCGGTATAATAACAAGGTGCCTTAATACCAAG
The DNA here is from genome assembly GCA_050951765.1 of bacterium. Lineage (GTDB taxonomy): Bacteria > Bacillota > DTU030 > DTU030 > JBMNJR01 > JBMNJR01. The sequence continues at coordinate 95,920 of JBMNJR010000012.1, forward strand.
GCGCTTCACATTAGGGACAGTGGCCTTATTCCGCGCCCGGTCAATGGCAGCATCTAAATTAGGAGCCAACTTATTACTGCCGATTACTAAAATCACCCGGGGAGGACCAAAAACCATCCCAGTCAACCGGTTTCCCATCCCGTCAATATTTACTAACCGTCCATCCTCTGTTATGGCATTGCTACTGGCTAAATAAATATCAGCCGCAACTGCAGCCCGCCTTGTTTGCATCGTTTCTTCCTTTGAAGCCCGCCAGTGCCAATAAACATTACAACCTTTGTCAGCTAAAGCCTTTTCCACACCCAGCTGTTCAATGGTAATGGAACCGCCAATTCCTACGCTGGCCCCGGCCGGTATGCGCTCCAACAACTCTTTTTTTGCGCTTTCCTTATCAGGGACAAAGTCAGCCTTAATACCCCTTTTTCTAAGAGCTTCTACCACTTGCATAAGCTTTTCTTCCACAATAAATCCTCCTTTCGCCACTATATACCTTCCCTAACGAAGAATTAGCCAACAACAGCCCAATTCCTCCTTTGGGCTACCCAAAATCTACTACTATATTCTGAGAACACTTTGTCCGGGGCTAGCCTAATTTTGCCGCTGGCTCCGGCGGTCGTGGCCGTCCTCCGATTTAATAAAACACTGTGCTGTCAGGTGACCATGCTCAGTCGCCGGCCCTTATACACCATCACACCTGCCAATAAAAAACCAAGGGTTTTTCCACAGCCCTTGGTTTATAGAACCTAGTTGGCAGCTTTTAAGTTTTGCATTTTAGGTACCGGCCGGTTCACCGGATTAACCGGCGCCTGACCCCTTAAATATCCGGCTAAATCCTGGGCTACCTCCAATGAACTGCGACTCTGAGCCTCTTTGGTAGAAGCCCCCAAATGGGGAGTGACAATAACATTGTCTAAGGTAAAAAGCTGGTGAGCAGTGGCAGGCTCCTGTTCAAAGACATCTAGAGCCGCCCCAGCCAACCTGCCGGCAAGCAATGCCTGATAAAGGGCATCTTCGTCAATAATCCCGCCCCGGGCAGCATTGATCACCCTGGCCTGCGGTTTAAGGAGAGAAAGCTCCTTTGCTCCCAGCAAATGTCTGGTTTCCGCAGTAAGGGGGAGATGGACGGTAACAAAATCGGCCTGACGCAAAGCATCCTCTAAACCGGCAGGAGTTACCCCAATTTTTTCCATCCTCTCCGGGCACAAGTAGGGATCATATCCAATTACCCGCATCCCAAAAGCCTGCGCCCGCATTGCCACCGTAGAACCTATCCTGCCTAAACCGAAAACACTCAATACCTTTCCCGCCAGTTCTATTCCGCTTAAACCCTTTTTATCCCAATGTCCTTGTTTTAAGCGGCTATTGGCTTGGGGCAGGTTGCGGGCCAAGGAAAGAATCAAAGCCATTGTATGTTCTGCGGCTGCTAAAGTATTTCCATTAGGAGCATTAACCACCTGCACGCCGAACCGGCTTGCTGCTTCCAGATCAATATTATCAACGCCAACTCCAGCTCGGCCTATTACTTGCAGATTTACCGCTTTTTCCAACGCCGCAGCTGTTACCTTGGTGGCGCTCCGCACCAACAAACCGGCAAAGGGAGGGAGTACGCGCACTAGTTCGGCTTCTGTTAAAGATTCCCGCCGCTCTACTGAAAATCCTTGCTCTTCTAAAAATGCAATCCCTTCCGCAGCAATACCGTCTAACGCTAAAATTTTCATTTTCCCTTCACCCCCTATGGCAATGTGTCTAACAGGTACTCTTGGGCTTTACCAACGCCAACACCCGGTTTTTTTACCTGATAGCCAAAATGGGCAAGACCCATCTCAATCGCTGCTAACCCGGTAATAATATCAAACTCGCCCACAAAACCCATATGCCCAAACCTAATAACTTTGCCCGCCAACTGCCCTTTGCCGCCGGCAAAGACTATGCCTAGTTTTTGGCCTGCAAATTTCCGCAATTGATCGGCGTCTACTCCGGCAGGCATCCTTATTGCCGTAACCGTTGGCGAAGCACATGTTTCCGGTGCTACCACCTCAAGCCCTAAAGCCTTTACTCCAATACGCACTGCTTTTGCCAACCGCTGATGACGGGCAAACACTTGTGCCAAACCTTCCGCCAAAATTAAATCCAATGCCTCCTCCAAACCGTAAAACAAGCTTACTGCCGGGGTCCATGGTGTATGATTCTTTGCCATTGCCTTTTTATACTCCGCTAAAGAAAAATAGAACTTGGCGTTTTGACATGCTTCCGCCCGCTGCCAAGCTTTCGCACTTACAGAAATAGCCGCTAAGCCCGGAGGAAGCATTAAGGCTTTCTGAGAGGCTGTTACTACCAGATCCAGGTGATCCCGATCGGTCTTCACTTCTATTCCCGCCAAGGAACTTACTGCATCAACCATAAGCAGTGCTTCTGTCTTGGCCACCAGTTTTCCCAGTCCCGTTAAATCATTAACAACACCGGTAGATGTTTCATTGTGGGTGACTAAAACCGCCTTATATGCTTTATCCTGCAGAGCCTTTTCCACAGCATTAAGATCAATGCTTTCGCCCCAGGGAAAATCTAAGCGATCAACTTCCGCTCCATAAGTCACTGCCAATTTAGCAAACCGTTCTCCAAAATGGCCGGTAATCAATGCCAAAACCGGATCCCCGGGATTAATCGTATTCAAAATGGCAGTTTCCATGGCTCCTGTGCCGGAATTACCCAGTACAAAAAGGTCGTTTTCCGTCTGGAAAACTTGCTTTAATTTGTCAACCACCCGCTTATTTAGCTGGGCAAAATCATTACTGCGATGGCCCACAATTGGCCTTGTCATCGCCCTCACTACTGCCGGCGGAACCGGTGTGGGACCAGGAATAAATAAATACTGTTTCTCTTTAAACATACTTCGACTCTCCCCTCACTTCATATTTGTCTTATAAAAACAAAATTCCCATCCCCACATTAGGGACGGGAATTACCCGCGGTGCCACCCTGCTTACCCATAAAAAGGCCTCTCTGTACAAGTTAACGGCTGTTACCGGTTCTGACTACTCAGCAGCTTAGCCACCGCCCTTCATCAGCCCCCTCCCAGGTGGATTCAGTTCTTCTCTCTACCGGTTCACACTGACCACCGGCTCTCTGTTAGAGAAATAAAGAACCTACTTTTCCTGTTCATAAGGTTTTCGCTATAGGATTTTGCGCCACTTAGGTTTATTTTTTAGGGAAATAAAAATCTCCCATCCCCAGAGGCTTATGTCTTAGGGACGGGAGTTTCCCGCGGTGCCACCCTACTTGGTTACCATGAAAAAAGGATAACCCGCTTTCCCAGTTATTAACGGCACTGAGCCGACTCCCACCTACAAAAGTTTCAGTGGAATTACCTTCAGGGCGGATTCACTGTTTCCCTTACCGGCTTTCAGCTATCCACCGGCTCTCTGAAAAGGGAATCAACCAGTTACTACTCCCTTGCATCGTTGTCATCAATCATTATTATTAATTGTTTAATATCCTACCACAAAAGCAAATAAAATACAAGGGAAGATAAGCTATTTTTTTGGCAAACCTACAAATTTTACTTGGTATACCTGTCGGCAACCGTGGACGCACCGTAAGATTCCGGTTTTATCCGGGCATTAAACCCACTTCCAGTCACCATGCCCACAATCTCCCGAATCATCTCTTTCGTTTCCCCTTCTTTGCCCACATCTAAATGCACCTCTACATCAAGGTCAGCAAGATCAGCATGGCCGCTTTCCGCCAAAAGGGCGGTTAAACGGCTGGCAGTATCCAAACTAAGGGAGGCCTCATAAAATATCCGCTGGCGCATACTAAAAATTTTCTCCCTGCTGCTTTTTACTATAATAATAGCGGGCCCCCTTCCCCTCCCGGTGAATGACAATGGCAGTGACAAAAGTAACCTCCTGATCATGGCTCTGGGAATCGGTACCGATGATCAGGCGGTATTTGAATTGCAGGCAGGGCTGCCACATATTGCATAATGTCTGCAAAGACCTGGTTAAAGGACATAGGGCCTTTGGTAGGGCTGGTGAACTCCTTTTTCACATTCCTTATCCTCCCTTGACAGAACATTTCTGCAAATAAACAAGATATCCTTCTAGAGCATGGCTAGTTTTCCGCAATAATCTTACTTAAACGAGCAAATTCTTCCAACCGTTAGAGTTTCTCCCCGCCGGCCGGGATCAATGGCTGCCGCCTGTAAAAAGCTTGCCAGCTCTTCCTTCCCATAAGCATGCCTAGAATTCTGCCCTCAAACTGTTCAGGAGCGTTTTCCGTCTTTGCCGGAATCCTCCCCGCAGCAAGCGGAAAAATACAATACCTCATCTCCTACCTCTACCGGCGGCTGCTTCCGCACCAGGAGCCGGACAATGGCAGAATCCACGTCAGGCCGCGGATAAAAAACTGCCGCCGGGACAATCCTGATAACTTCCGGTATGGTGTAATACTGTACCGCCAGTGAAAGGAGCCCATAATCTTTCCCGCCAGGGCCAGGCCACCATTCTGTGGGCCACCTCCCGCTGTACCATCACCACCATCCTTTCCCAAGGCAGGTCCAGTTGGAGCAAGTCCCATGATCACCGGAGAGGTAATATAATAAGGGAAGATTGGCTACCACCTTCACCGGCTTTTCTACTGCCGGCAAAATATTGTCCCAGATCTAGTTTGAAGATATCTCCCCAAACCACTTGCACATTGGCATATGGAGTTAGGTTCTCTCTAAGACCGGAATAAAGCCGCGGTCCACTTCCACCGCCACCACCTGTTCTGCCCTTTGCCCCTAGGAACGTGGTCAATGTGCCCAACCCGGGACCGATTTCCAAAATCTGGTCCTTCAGGGCCTACTTCCGCTGCTGCTCCAATTATTCCGATAATAGATTTTCATCAACAAGAAAGTTCTGCCCCAGCTGTTTATTGGGAGATAAACCGTATCTAGTCAAGATATCCCGCACTACCCGGGGTGAAGTCAACTGTGAACCCATTACCGGTCCCCCCTAACCTTTTCAACAGGCAAAGAAAATAATAATAGCAGGGGGATAGCCCCCGCTCTCAATGAAGAATATATACCTGTACCCGCCTGCGCCCGAACCGAACGGCCTCTTCATGGGTGTCAAAGCAGAGATCAACAATATTCCCTTTAATTGCACCGCCAGTATCAGCAGCCACAGCATTACCATAGCCCTCAATATATAACCTGGTTCCCAACGGTATAACCTTCGGATCAACAGCCACCACTCCCCGTTGAGCTTTGATCCCCGTTGCAGTCAGGCCGTCGGCGTAAATGCCGGTGCTTCTCGGATCCGGGGAATAGGCAGTGGCTTCCATGACCCTCATTTCTTTAAATCGCAAGGTTTCTCCACCCCGGGCAATGGTGTCTACAGTACCTACAGCCACTATCTGGGTAACAGGTGCTTGCAAAACCTGTTCATCTATTAATATTTCCTTAACCTTTACACCATTTTCATATATTATCTGCAAGAGTACGCTCAACTAACCCCTCTTTACCCTCTTTAATCACCTTGGCCTGGCCGGTAAGCATATTGCTATCATTCCGCCGTAAAACCTGGTAAGGGATACTTGCCTGCGCGGTTACTAATTCCTTTTCAACCCGTATCACTTCAATCTCCATCCCCGGAACTACCGGCGAAGTAAAATCCGGCTCTGTCCGATCCTGCCTTGACAGATCAATACCTGCTTCCTCCAAGGCCAAGCCTACTGTGGCTTGGGCACTAAGCAAATTTTTCCTTTCACCGTCCACCACAACCGTAAATGGGACAGCCCTCCGCACAGTAACCTCCATTCCCGATGTCAATAAAACCGACGGTTCCGGTTCTGTCAAATCCTGCGGCCCCAGTTTGATGCCGGCTTCTTGCAATAGCCCGCCAACATCCCGCTGCAACGTCTTTTTAACCACTGTTTCACCATCAACATAAATGGTGACTTCCTTCTCTGCCCATAGATAGCCTCCGATGACAAGGGATACTGCCAGTAGTATCAACACCAGCGATCTCAGTACTCCCGCCTTTCCATAAGGAATACCGCCCTTGCCCCGCAAATGCTCGGGCATATCTTCCATTGCCAAAGCCCTCCTTTTTTGGGTAGGGGTTTTTACTATTATTCTTTACTTTGTGTTCACTTATTCTAATTTATTTCCAAAATGATGTCAACTAAACCATCTTTGGTGCTTTTTGGCCTTAAGATAGTATATGGGCTTGCGCTTATTGCAAACCACCGCAGACAATATCCATTAAGCATACGTTCCTTCTTTATTATTCTATGTATTTGCAGCAGGCATTTCTCCTGATAATTACCCTTCCGCTGCATATTTATCAAAAAGAAAATCCCCGCTTATGCGGGGTAAGTTGGAACGTGGGTTGCCCGTTGGACTGTAAAACCGGCTCACCCTACACAATATGATAAACTCTATGAATCGTAAAGGCGGCCTCTGACCGCCTGGCTGCGTAAAACCGGAGACCGCAGGCCGCCCCAACTTAAGGGAATTATTTTATGGGTAATCGGAAAAGATTTATGGCATTGGCAGTGGTCTGTTGTTCTACTTCTGCTAAAGGAACTCCTTTTATTTTGGCAATGGCTTCCGCCACCAAACGGACATAGGCCGGTTCGTTGCGCTTCCCCCGGTATGGAACCGGAGTTAAATATGGAGAATCAGTTTCCACTAACAGGCACTCCAATGGTACTTCCTTAACCACCTCTGCCAGCCGCCTTACATTGCTAAATGTTATTGGCCCGGCTATGGAAATGTAAAAACCCATTGCTAGACATTCTTTTGCCATCTCCGGACTGCCGGAAAAACAATGGAGCACTCCCCCCACCTCAGCAGCCTTTTCTTCCCTTAAGATTGCCATGGTATCACCATGGGCTTCCCGATCATGAACAACAATGGGCAATCCCAACTCCCGCGCCAGTTTAATCTGATAGCGAAATACCCGCTGTTGGATCTTCCGGGGCGAAAAATCATAATGATAATCCAACCCCATTTCCCCCAAGGCAACTACTCTGTCATTGGCAGTTAAATCCCGAATTGCTGCGAAGGCGTCACTGTCAGCCTCCTTGCTATCATGGGGATGTATCCCTACCACAGCAAACACGCTCAAATGCCGGGCAGCCAGCTCCGCAGCCCGCCGGGAAGAAGCCAAATTGCTCCCGACAGCATTAATGTATTCAACCCCCTGCTCCTTGGCCCGCAGTAACACTGCATCTAGATCAATGGCAAACTCCCGATCTTGGATATGGGCATGGGTGTCAATGAGCATAATCCTTTTCCCCCTTACTTAAGTAATCTTGGAACCACTGGCAATATCCTTAGCCACAGTAAGGAGCGATAGATTTCCGGCGTCATCTCCCGCAGCCAAAATCATTCCCTGGGATTCTAAACCCATAAGCTTAGCCGGTTTCAAGTTTGTCACTACTACTACCTTTTGCCCTACCAAATCCTCCGGTGCCACATGTTTGGCAATACCGGATACAACCTGCCGCTGTTCCTCGCCCACCTGAAGCTGAAGTTTTAACAATTTGTTGGATTTCTCTACTTTTTCTGCCGCCAATACTTCTGCGACCCGCAGTTCAACCCTGGCAAAATCCTCAATACTAATCATTCCTGCCTTTTCCGCTTCTTTCTCCGCCACTTTTTTCTCCTCCTCTGTACCCAGCAACATCTTATCTACATCTATCCGGGGGAAAATTGGCTTGCCCTGCTTCACCTTTGTTCCTGGGCGGAAAACACCCCACTTTAGCGCCTCTTCCCAAGGTGCATTGCGAATATTTTCCGTTAACCCCAGCTGGGTCCAAATTGCCTCCGGGCTATCGATCAGAAAAGGCACCAATAAAAGACCGATTATCCGCATAGTTTCAGCCAAATTGTACAGAACTGTCTGCAACCGCGGCCGTAGTTTTTCCTCTTTAGCTAAAACCCAGGGTGTTGTTTCATCAATATATTTATTAGCCCGCCCGATCAGTTTCCAAATAGCTGCCAGAGCAGTGGGCAGTTCCAACTTTTCCATAGCAGTTTCCACTTCCGTCGGTACTGCAGCGCTTAAAGCCCGCAGTTCCTGATCCAAATCTTCTTCCTGCCCCGGAGCGGGAACCTGGCCGCCAAAATATTTTTCCACCATGGTCAACGTCCGGTGCAAAAGATTACCCAGATCATTGGCTAAATCGGAATTAATTCGCCGCACCAAGGCCTCTTCCGAATAATAGCCATCAGACCCAAAGGGTATCTCCCGCAGCAGATAATAACGGATAGCATCTATGCCATATTTGCCTACTAACACTAAGGGATCCACCACATTCCCCTTGGACTTGGACATTTTTCCACTTTCTAATACTAACCACCCATGGCCAAAAACCTTTTTCGGCAAAGGCAAATCCAAAGCCATGAGCATCATTGGCCAGATAATGGTGTGAAAGCGAACAATCTCCTTCCCCACCAAATGCACGTCTGCCGGCCAATAATGGCGATACTTCTCATCATTCTCACTACCGTACCCTAAAGCGGTAATATAGTTTGATAAAGCGTCAATCCAAACATAAATTACATGTTTTTCATCCATAGGCACAGGAATGCCCCAGTTAAAGGTGGTGCGGGAAACACACAAATCCTCTAAGCCGCTCTGGACAAAACTGACCATCTCATTCCGCCGGGAGACCGGTTGAATAAAGTCAGGATTATCCTCAATAAATTGCAGCCACCGGTCAGCATACCGGGACATCCGGAAAAAGTAACTTTCCTCTTTTACTAATTCCACCGGACGACCGCAATCAGGACAGACCTTCCCTTCTGATAATTGCCTTTCTGTCCAAAATGTTTCACAGGGTACACAATACCAACCTTCATATTCTGATTTGTATATATCACCTTGATCGTAAAGCTGTTGAAAGATATGTTGCACACCTTGGGCATGACGAACGTCGGTAGTGCGAATAAAATCATCATAAGATATGTGTAATGTCCGCCACAGATCTTTAAATGTAGCAACAATTCTATCCACATACTCTTGGGGTGTTATGCCCTTCTCTTCCGCAATCCGCTGTATTTTCTGCCCGTGTTCATCGGAACCGGTCAAAAACATTACATCATAACCCTGCTGCCGCTTGAAACGGGCGATGGCATCGGCAGCCACTGTTGTATAAGCGTGGCCAATATGCAGCTTGTCACTAGGATAATAAATTGGAGTTGTAATGTAGAAAGTCTTTTTCCCCATTTTTGTAACCTCCTTCTTACTTACTTAATGTGTTAGTAACTAACCCTTCATACCAAAAAACAAATCCCCTCCCCCTTGCAGAAATTATCTCCAAGGGGCGAGAGGAATATGTCCCCGCGGTACCACCCTTTTTTGTCCTTCGCCTCGCGGCTAAGGCCTCTTCAGGTACAGAGCCTAAACCCGATACCCTGGCAAGATAACGGCTGCCACTTCCCTTAAACGGGAAAGCCGGCTCAGTCTACTAAGCATTGATTCAATGCCTTTCCACCTGCAGTTCAGAGGCCATCTTCGACAGTTCTCACAGACACCGGCTTTCACCTTTCCCGGCTCTCTTAAGTCTGTTTCCCTGCTTACTCGCCCTCATCATAACCTTTCCAGCAAATACTATACTTTTTACTAATATACTAAAAGGTCAATCTTTTGTCAACCAAACGTAAAGGATGTTTTCTTTTCCGCGGTTTTCCATTTTGGGGAGCCATTTTTCTGTAAAATTTTCGCCTAGTGTAAAATAATTGTAGGAAAAAAGAAACAAGAGATCGTCCTTTTTGGTAAAATGAAGTTGCCACAACAATTACCAAAGGAGGAGATCTCTTGTTTGATACTATTCTACTACAAATCTGTCAGAATTTCATAAAGGGAGGTAGCAGAATTTTTCATTGAAGGTGATGGGCCTAAAACGATAGCAGAACTGGAAGTAAATCTTAAAGAAAAGGCCGATAATTTCATAGTAGAGATTGTAGAAGCGTACCTTGAGGAGCTGGACAAATCCATAGTTGATGATAAAGCAAGTAGAAGACAAGAAGGAATTGTAATTGAGCGTAGGAAAGATAAGCGGGAGCTTTATACACAGTTTGGACAGATAGTATTCAGCAGGATCTATTTTCATGATCAAAGGAACGATGAGCATGTCTATTTATTGGATAAAGCAGTAGGGATAGAGAAATACGAACGAGTATCCACCGCTGTTACGCAAAGGCTCATAGAATGTGCTAGTGAAAACTCGTACGGTAAAAGCAGTAAATACGTTACAAAGGGCGAAGTAAGCAGGCAAACAGTGATGAATAAGCTACGCAAGGTAAAAAAATTAAAGATAGATCTGCCCACCGAAAAACGCCAGGCATCGGTATTATATATAAATGCAGATGAAGACCATGCATCCATGCAAGGCGGTAAAAACAGCATAGTACCGCTGATAAGCATACACGAAGGGATAGAAAGGCAAGGAAAGCGCGGCAGTTGCATCAATACCCATTACATAAGCAGTAGTGGTAAAGACAATGAAGACCTATGGTTAGAGGCGGCAGAATGGATATATGAGGCCTATGAAGCCGAGAAGATAGAACACATCTATCTACATGGTGATGGCGCGGCCTGGATAAAAGAAGGCCTAAAATGGCTTCCCAACACTAAGTTAGTATTAGATCGTTACCACCTGAATAAAGCAATCATGACTGCTACGAGCCAACACCCGGAAGCAAGAACTGCTATTTACACAGCACTTTCAAACTCTGATAAAGAGGCCTTTAGAGCAATCATCAAAGGCCTATGCCAAAAGGCTGGCAGTGTCTCTGAGAAGGAGAAAATACGCAAATTCCATAGATATATAACCAACAACTGGGAAGCAATAGTAATATATAACCATGAAGAATGCGGCAGCAGCTGTACAGAGGGTCATGTGAGCCATATTCTCTCGAGCAGAATAAGCAGTCGTCCCATGGGCTGGAGCCAAGAAGGGCTGCGAAAGATGGCGGAACTACGAGCGTTTATGGCAAGTGGTGGGAAGATAGAACTAAAACATTTTCGTGATACCAAATCTAAGGGTACAAGTTTAAGATATAGATTTAACCAGAGCATGATGCGGAAAATGAACCGGTCATTCGAAAAAGTATCTAATGAAAAGTTCGCCAATATACCCATATTAAAGAGGGGCAAAGTGGTTCCGATGTTTCCCTGTTTACGTAGTCTTCAAAACGGTAATATCAGGCTCTAGTGACAAAAACCAAAAGGACGATAAAAGTAAATGTCCTACAACTATTTGACACGACCAAATTTTCGGAAAGGTCTTGACTTAATTTGGTAATTTTGGTATAGTTTACTTGCAGAAAGTTGTCGAAACAACGTAGGGGGAGGAGAACAATGATTAAATCTACCGGTATTGTGCGAAAAGTTGATGAATTAGGTCGAGTTGTGATTCCTATTGAGCTACGACGCACCTTAGATATTGAAGAAAAGGATGCGCTGGAGATCTATGTCGACGCAGACAAAATTATCCTGAAAAAGTATGAACCTGCATGTGTTTTTTGTGGAAACGCTGATGGTGTTGTTTCCTTTCGCGGGAAAAACATCTGCCACCATTGTCTCCAAGCAATGCGGGAACAGGCTGGCTAAACAACTGGCCTCCTGAAACCTTTACTCTAATTTACAAAAAGAGGAAAGTAGGGGACTCTTCTTTAACAAAAAGGGTACCTCTACTTTTCTTTTTCTTGTGCGATTACTGCTTGATATACCTGGCGCTTTGGTACTCCTTTTTCCCGGGAAGCTATGCGTATGGCTTCCCTTTTATCAACACCGAGGGCAACTAATTCAGCAACCAATGAAATCGCTTTCAATAACCGTTCCCCTTCATAACCGGTTTTATTGTCCCCTACCGCCGCACCGCCTAAAACAAGACAAAATTCTCCCCGCGGTTGATTTTTTTGATAATAGGCTAAATGTTCGCTCACTGTTCCCCGCCGGATTTCTTCGTATATTTTTGTCAATTCCCGGGCGACCACCAATTGCCGTCCGCCAAGTTTTGCGGCCATATCTCCCAAGGTTAGGAGCAAGCGGTGAGGGGATTCGTAAATAATGGCAGTGCGCTGTTCCGCTACTAAACGGTTAAAGAATATTTCCCGCTCCTTTGCTTTCCGCGGTGGAAACCCGGCAAAAACAAAACCCTCGGTAGGTAAACCGGACACCGCCAGTGCTGTAATTAAAGCAGTGGCACCGGGAAGAGCAACTAAGGGTAACCCGGCGGCAATAACTTGCTGTACCAAGTCAGCACCGGGGTCAGCAATACCGGGCATGCCGGCGTCAGTTACCAGGGCAATGTTTGCACCGTCAACAAGCTTCCTTAAAATCTCCTGCCCGCGGGATATCCGATTATGTTGGTGGTAACTTAAAAGAGGGGTATGAATTTGATAATGATTTAATAGCTTGCGTGTGTGTCTGGTATCTTCGGCAGCAATTAAATCCACTTCTTGTAAAACCCGCAATACACGTAATGTAATATCCTCCAGATTGCCGATTGGGGTCGCGCAGAGATAAAGGGTTCCCGTATTTTCCCTATCAGTATCCATCACAGCACAGCCTTCCAATTATTCTTTTATTCATTATATATATCCATTATATCCGCCGTATATTGTCCCTCTTGATCGTATATTGCCAAGGGCGGTAAAACCTGCACATGAGGGCGCCCACCTTTTACCGCCTCCACCATAACCATTGCGGGAGGGCTTTTTATGGTTGAATGAACAAATCGAATGACTTTCGGTTCCAGCCCCTGTTGCCGCAAAATGCCTAAAAGATCAACCAAACGACCGGGACGATGGATCAAAGCCAAACGTCCCCGAAAACGAGCCATCTGCGCTCCTGTTTTAATAACATCCGCAAGCGAACACAAAATTTCATGGCGGGCTATGGCCAGCTCCAGGCAAGGATTGAGCTTGCCACCGGCTGGTAAATAAGGGGGATTACTTACCACCAAATCATACTTGCCTGCCAGCAATTGTGCAGGAGGACACCGAAGATCACCGGGAATAATTTTAATCAGTCCCTCCAACCCATTTATCGCCACACTTCTTTGCGCCATATCTACCAGGCGGGGTTGAATCTCTAATCCATGGATAAGAGCAGGCTCTTTTTTCCCTGCCAAAAGTAACGGGATTATGCCATTTCCCGTCCCCAAATCTAACACTCGATCCCCCTTTTTCACTGTGGCAAAGTCAGCCAGCAGCACCGCATCAAAACCAAATCTAAATGTGTTTTTACTCTGAATGATCTTTAGGTTGCAGCGCTGCAGATCCTCCAGCTTCTCATCGGGGCCGATACTAACTCCCTCCTGTTGCCGGTTCACGCCAATTTCCTCCTTAATTAAGTTACTTTCCTTTTAATAATGCCATACAGAAAAGGCATTCCCCAGCCCCCCGTAGATCCCCAAAATGGACATGGCAAATATGATAACCCTCCTGATAAAGACGGGCTAAATTATCATAACCCTCTCCCGGCAAAGCAAACCTCTTTCCCGCCCCGGATACTGCGCTAGCCGGTTCTCCTTTAATCTCTAGGGGTAAACCATCCAACTGCTGTTTAACCAGTAAACGCAACTGCCCCACTTCACACTTAAGTGCTTCCAGGTATTCTTCCAATCGTACAAGTCTTGCCTCCAATTCTTCCAACCTTACCACTCCCAGGTTCCCTCCTCTATCCTAAAAATAATTGGTCCGGTGCTAACCAAATTTTGCCGCTGGCTCCGGCGACCGTGGCCGTCCTCTCCTAGAAGTTAGAGGTTAGGGATTCGAGGTTAGGGAGGGCTTAGCCGCCCTTTGACACTCGCCGCTTATAGAGCCGGAGAAATTAAGGCGGGTTAGTTCAGTGACATGATTTTCAATTTGTTAACACTATACGAAGCTTAAATATATTTTAACATATTTTAGGATAAACTGGGACACCAAATACTAAATCTCGTAGTTAGTTTAATGCAAAAAAGGGGGGACATTCAGTCCCCCTAATAAATTCTTACTATTGCGCTGCCCCTGTTAATGCTGCCTCCACTGCATCCATAATACCATGGCTGGAGAAGGTCGCACCACTTACGGCATCGACATCAAGCCGTTGTTCCTTAACAATTCGTTCCGGAACCTGTTGTATTGCCGGATCACTTACTCCCGGCGATTCATTATGCCTCAATACTTTAACACTAGTAATAACACCGCCAGCCACTGTCACCTCTACCTCCACCTGCCCATTAAAACCAAGGGCAGATCCGGTATAGGTGCCATCAGCAATGTCAGCCATATTGACACCGGTATCGCCGGCAGCTACCGCAAATTCCTGTAAGGCATCATTGACTGCATCAATAATACCCTGGCTGGTAAAAGTAGCACCGGAAATAGCATCTACTTCCACCGACTGCTTTTACCATCCGCTCAGGAATACCTTTTAGGGCAGGTCCCGCAATATCCGGTGTATCATAGTTTTCTACTATCTTTACAGCCAATAGACGTCCATCCTTAACCTCCACTTGCACCCGGGTTTTGCCCCTAAATCCCTGGGCTTCTCCCTCCTAAGTGCCATCGGGAACTTGCGTCAAATCAACTGTGAGCGCTCCTGCAGTCAAGAAGGTCTTTTCTATTTCGCTGACAATCATTTTAATGCCACCGGTCACTGACCGTGAAGAAATAGTTGCGCCGGTAATTGCCTCAATATCTTCCCCAATGGTAAAGGGATCAGATGTGCTTTTATCCTTAAACTGTTCCTTAAACCAATCTTCATCAATTTTCGCGCCTAAGCCGGGGGTTTCTCCATGTTCCATAATCCGCAGGCCAGTAATCGTACCATCCATATTAACGCCTACCATCATCCTAATATCGCCGCCATAGCCGCCCTGGGTAAATAGGGCAACTATACCGACCTTTTCTTCTCCCTTATACCCTAGATAAAAACCCTTTCCCGCTTCCTCATCTTGCGCTTCAAAACGATCCGCATCTGGTAACAGTGCGCGCAGGTTTGCTTCTAAAGCCCGGGCTTGCTGTTCCTCAATAAGAGGACGGGTTGTAGCATAAGTCACAGACAAAGCAGCGCCGGCAAGAGCACTGATTATCATGAGTATAAATCCAAGCCGAACAATTTCCCGCATCCTTATCTCCTCCTAAGCAACAACTATAGCCTTTTTGACTAACCATAGTAGTATTCGATCTTGATCAATAAATTCCTGCTTATCCACACCCAGAAGAATTAATTAACCTGAGACTCCCATTATTCCTCAATAATTATCTCCTCGATGGGAAACTCCAATGGGGTGCTATCATTTTGCAGCTTTACCAGCACACTATCCTTAATAATATTGACCCCCACAACTTTTCCCACTCCTTCAGGAGTAATTACCTTTGAGCCTTCCTTCGGCAGCTCCGCCTTTGCATTTTCATAAGCGTCTGCCTCATACCGCAAGCAGCACATTAAACGACCACAAATGCCGGAGATTTTTGTTGGATTAAGGGAAAGATTTTGATCCTTCGCCATCCGGATGGAAACCGGTTCAAATTCCCCCAAAAATGACTTGCAGCAAAGAACCCGGCCACAGGTTCCCAGTCCACCAAGCATCTTCGCTTCATCCCGTACCCCAATTTGCCTTAATTCAATCCGCGTACGGAAAACTGCAGCCAAATCCCGTACTAATTCGCGAAAATCAACGCGCCCGTCTGCAGTAAAATAGAATATGATTTTATTGTTATCAAAGGTATATTCTACATCAATCAACTTCATCGGTAATTGGTGTTCAGCAATTTTTTCTAAACAAGTGGCAAAAGCGGATTGTTCTTTTTTTCTATTTTCCTCTACTTGCCTCTGATCCTCTGCAGTAGCTATCCTCACTACAGGTTTTAAAGGACTGACAATTTCATTTTCCGTCACTTCTTTATTACCCACAACCACCTCACCGAATTCTTGCCCTCTTGCTGTTTCTACCACTACCTTTTCCCCAATAGTTAGCACCAATTCCCCCGGGTCAAAATAATATATTTTACCAGCCGGTTTGAATCTAACTCCAACAACCTTTGGCATGGTTTCACCTCCTCTATTGCAAACAAACTAAGTACATTAATCGATTAGATCAGGTTCTAGTTTTCCTACCAGTACATCTAGCGCAAGCCGGTGATTAACACTTCCTCCCAGAAGATTACTAGTTTCTGCAATTGTCTCCAAGGCTTCCAGCAATCTCTGCCGCGAATAATATTGGTTAAGCTCCTTCAGCAGAGCCTCCTGGTCCCAGTTGAGCAATAAATCCTTAGCTCCTGTCTCCTTTAGGATTAATAGATCCCGATACCAAAAAAGAAGCTGTTCTAAAAACAACAATTTATCTTCTTCCTTTTCTATTTCTCCGGCCACCTGCCACCGGTAGGGCAAATCTTGGCGGCAAAGGGCTGCGACCAATTGGAAAACCCGCTGGCGAATTTTGCCCGCTTCCGTACCAGCCAATGCTTGCGCCCTGCCCCAAGAGCCGCCTGCTAAAAGGGCCAAATCCCCTGCCGCTTTTGGTGATAGCCCTGTTTCTACCAGTTTCTTTCTGATTAAAGCAATAGATAGTTGATAAAAAGGCACAATTTGACAGCGGGAAATCACCGTTGGCAGCAGTAAGTTTATTTGACTGGTAATGAGGACAAAAACTGCATAAGCCGGCGGTTCCTCCAAAAGCTTGAGAAAGCTATTAGCCGCCTCTTCTGTCATTTTGTCTGCTGCCGCAATAATATATACCTTATAGCGCCCTTCCAGCGGACGAAAATATATTTCTTTGAAAATAGATCTGATCTGGGCTATTTTAATACTGCTGCCTTCCGGCTCGATCTCCTTCACATCAGGAAAGGTTCCTGCTTGAATGCGCCGGCAATTATTGCATTTACCGCATCCATCAGCACCACCTGCCAAGCAATTTAGAGCTTCTGCCCAGGTTAAAGCAGTTTTTCGCTTGCCCACTCCCTCCGGCCCGGTAAACAAATAGGCATGGGCAACCCGCCCTTGGGACAATGTACGGGCTAAAAGTTTTAATGCTTGTGCTTGGCCAAATATATCCCCAAAGGGCATCATTAATCCCCCTAAAGCTTAATGAACTGTTCTACATCCAACACAAAAATGGTAGCACCACCCACATTTACTTCCAGCGGCGAAGAAATATAAGCTTCCACTGACCCATTAAAAGGCGGCAACGGTGTGATTGTTTTTGTCCGGGAGCGGCAAATCTCATTAATAATTGCAATCACAGCATCAACCTGATCGTCTTCAATACCGACCAGTAATGTTGTATTACCTACCCGCAAAAAACCTCCGGTACTGGCTAACTTAGTTACTCCGTATTCCCTTTGCATTAAGGCATCCAGTAAAAGAGGCGCATCCTGATCCTGAACTACAGTAACCAGCAATTTCATCTGCCTAACACCTCCTTGTACAATTAGTATAGTTGTTTTATCAGTGGTTTTTGCCACTGTTTAGCTCTGTTAACATAACGTTCTATCTATTACCCTTCTAAACATCAAGCACTTCTATGTGTCCTCTCCTAGGGGAGGGCAGCGGCCTCAAATTTCTGTCGTTTGCGGTTTCATATCTTTAGCCGCCTGCCAGCATTTGGCTGGCCTGAACCTTTAAAGTCATGTATAATACTCTTCGGACTTGGAAGGTATGTGTAACACCTCCTGGGACGGACCTTAGCGGGCCGATTACCCGTGAGTTAGAGTATTTATCCATTCCGGTAAGTCTACATGATTTGGCTGGTTGAGGCCGGCTCTTTAGCTGGTTCCTCGTGTCACATGCAAGGTTGTTTGCTTACTCGGAAAGGAATGGTGACTTTTAAGTCCATTAATCTTGTGAAGGAGGCTTTTAGATGAATTTAAGACCTATTGCAGGAATTGATGTGGGTAAGTTCTTCAGTGAGATGGTTATTCTTTCTCCATCCAATGAAGTGGTTGCCCGCCTGAAAATCCACCATGATTCCAACACTGACGTGAAAAGGGCCATTGAGCTGCTTCGAAAAATGGAAAAAGATTTTGCTTCAAGGCCTTTCGTAGTCATGGAATCTACCGGGCACTATCACAAAATCCTTTTCCATTCACTTTGTAAAGCTGGATTTGAGGTTTCTGTTACAAACCCCATCCAAACTGATTCTATCAAAAATATCGGAATCAGGAAAGTGAAAAATGATAAAGTGGATGCCCGTAAGATTGCACTGCTCTGCAGATTTCAGGAACTTAAGTCCACCAATATTCCCAATGAGGACATTGAGTGCTTAAGAAGCTTATGCCGCCAGTACTACAAACTAAGCGATGAGCTTACCGTATACAAAAACAGGCTTACCGGTATTATTGACCAAGTCATGTTAAGCTTTAAGGATGTCTTCCCCAATGCATTCTCAAAAGCTGCTATAGCCGTCCTGGAGCAGTACCCTACTCCCGAGCATATTCTTAAGGCTAATAAAGGCGACCTGGTTTCATTAATCCGGGATAATTCACACAAAAGCCTTGAATGGTCAACCGCCAAATATGAGCTTTTAGTATCCAAAGCCAGGGAATTCGCGTCCCTTAGTATCAATAACCCCTCGAACATTGCAATGATGGGTATATATATTTCCATGATTAAAACATTGGACGAAAACCTCGCAAAAATCCTTAAAGCCATACGTCAGCTAATCACAGAAGATATGACTAAGGATACTCCCATGCTCTCATTAACACTTGAGCTTTTACAGAGCATCCCGGGTATCGGTCTTCTTACGGCAGCTACCATTCTTGCAGAGGCCGGTGACTTTTCTGCCTTCTCAAAACCGGGCAAGCTGGTCGCTTATTTCGGCGTTGACCCATCCGTCATGCAATCCGGAGAGTTTATCGGTACACGCAACAAAATGTCCAAAAGGGGACCGAAGTTGCTGCGCAGAGTACTCTTTACAGTTGCGCTTGCCAATATCCGAACCAAACGGGATAAGAAACCATGTAACCCTGTACTGATGGAGTTTTACAAGCGCAAGTGCCAAAGCAGGCCTAAGAAAGTGGCTTTGGGTGCTGTTATGCGTAAGCTTGTTTGTATCATATTTGCCGTTTTAAGAGACAGAAAGCCATATGAGCTACGTAGCCCCCAGGAACACGCTCAGATGCTTGCAGCAAAGCGTAAAGCGGCATAGTAATACTTGTTGCTTGATGTTTAGTTTTCAAAGAACAAATTGCTGTTTTAGACCGGCTATATTATGTCTACCTCGCTTAGGTGGTCTTGTTGTGATACCCTTTTTTGTGCTAGAGATTTCTCAACTTTTATAAATCTTTTTCTTCAAAAACCCTTGACTTTAATTAGCTGGTCTAGAAGAGTCTCCCAGCAACTTCGTAATATAATCTATTATCTGCCGGTTTACCTCTGCAATTGAATGCTGTGCCGAAATTATTTTAATTCGCTCCGGTTCCGCTTGCGCCAACTGCAAATAACCTTCCCGGACGCGGTGATAAAAGGATAAACTCTCTCCTTCCAGACGATCTAAAGCCGTCCTTCCTTCCCCTTTTAGCCTAGATCTACCTGCGGCAATGTCCATGTCCAACAGTAAAGTTAAGTCGGGCCGAATACCCTTTGTTGCCTGACTGTTTATAGCTTCAATGTATGCTACCGGGAGCCCGCGCCCAAACCCTTGGTAAGCAATACTAGAGTCAAGAAAACGATCACAAACCACGATGCGCCCGACCGCCAAAGCTGGTATGATTACATCCTGCACCAATTGTGCCCGGGATGCGGCATATAATAATGCTTCTGCCACCGGGGAAAGCCCGGTATGTTCCCGGTTAAGCAGCGCTTCCCTAATTCCCTCTCCTACTTTGGTCCCCCCCGGCTCCCGGGTAAAAAGAACCTGGTAACCTTGGCTGACAAACCAACGATGCAACAAATCCAACTGGGTGGTTTTTCCTACTCCGTCTATACCTTCAACAGTAATAAAAATTCCCTTCATCTTTCTCCGGTTCCCCCTCACACTTAGACCTGCAAAACTGCTATCTGCTCTAAATCGGATAAACCCTGCAGATGAATCCCCGCTGCACTCAATTCCTGAACAAAGTTAATAATCTCGCTTGTGATCTCTTCCCCAGGATGCACAAGGGGAACTCCCGGCGGATACGGCACAATAAATTCGGCAGCCACCTTCCCAACTGCTTGGGAAATGGGAACCGATTCCCGCGGAGCAAAAACAGCTTCCCGCGGTGGATAGCGAAGGGGTGGGATCGGCAACTTAGCAGGCAATTTTGTCGCCGGTGCCTTAATGTTATCCATTTTCGGTAAGGCGTGCACTGCTGCCAGCAGCCTTTCACCTTCCTGGGGCCCATCTCCTACTGTTAACAAGAATAGAAGGTTAGTCATCTCAGCCATTTCAACCGCTACTCCCTGTGCTCGTAAGAGATTTGCTGCCTCCGGTCCCGAATAACCGTGAATCATAATCACGAAACGAGTTGGATCTAAGGTAAACGGCGCCGGTAAATCCTCAGCTTCTAAAATACTTATTCCAGATAACCTTGTCAATGCCTGCCGCAACTGTTTGGCTACCAGCAACGTCCTGTCCAACAACCGCTTTCCATCAACAGCCAGTTGCCGCCGGCAGGCATCCAAAGAAGCCATTAACAGATACGACGGGCTACTGGATTGAACCAGCCGCAGCATACAGGCCAGCCTTTCCCGATCAATTCGTTTGCCTTGCACATGCAACAGTGAAGTCTGGGTCAAGGATGTTAACACCTTATGGGTGCTGTGTACTACTAAGTCAGCACCACAGGTAATGGCATCCGGCGGCAGGTCCCGATGAAAGCTTAAATGGGCACCATGGGCTTGATCTACCAACAGCGGCTTATTATGCCGGTGCACCACTGCCGCAATGGCCTCCAATTCCGTACAGATGCCGTGATAAGTCGGCGATACCATTAATACTGCCTTAGCTTCAGGGCAATCTCTTAAGGCTTGTTCCACAGCGGCAGCAGTTATCCCTAGGGGAACCGCAAACCCGGTCATTATTGCCGGAGGCAAGTATTTTGGTATGGCACCACTTAAGATCAACCCTGCCACTACTGAACGATGACAATTGCGGGGAACAATAATCACATCTCCCGGGTTGCATACCGTGAGGATCATTGCTTGGATCCCGGCGGTACTACCATCAACCAGAAAAAAAGATTCCTCTGCCCCAAAGGCTTTGGCCGCTAAAATCTGCGCATCTTTAATCGCCTCTTGAGGGGCATGCAGGTCATCTAACCCCGGTACTTCGGTTAAATCATACCGCCATAGATCTGTACCCCATAAACTAGCTAAAGGGGTAGGTACAGCCCGTCCCTGTTTATGTCCCGGTGTGTGGAAGGGGACCAGACCCTGCTCAACGTACGCAACCAAAGCAGAAACTAAGGGAGTGGCCTCTTGATCCATAAACCTAACTCCTTCCCCTTTATCTAAATATAAATATATTTTCCCCTCTACCACAATTATAACTGTTCCCTGTAACTGTGTAAAACCAGTTCTGCCCATATCGATAAAATAATAAAAAGCAGAGGAGTCTCTATTAACCCTCTGCCCACAGCAATTTCAGCCTATTTTTACAATAATCATAAGCAGCATCTGCAACTGGCAAACGCAATAATGCTTCTTCACAATCCTTACAGATGCATTTCCCCCGGATCATCAACCCACAACCGCTTTTTCTACCACAGAGCAAGCACAGTGGTGATTCTTCTTCCGCCATTTTTTTCACCAACCTTTTTGGGTTATTTCCTACCATTTCTTTCTCTGTTTTGCACAAACTTCCTGCCGCAGTATAAGTTTTTCACTGTAGTATATGGCTAATACCATAAATGTGTTCTTAGCTTTCGGGATAGCTCACTTTCGGTGCCATTGCTTTAAGGATTACTAATGTTTTATTGTCCTCAATATTATAAAAAACCCCACCGGTTAAGGCAGGGTTGTTAATATTTTAAGCTTCTTTACACCGTTTCAATAATTTTTCCCAATCCCGGTCCACACGTTCTTGCACTGCAGCGATCATTTCATCGGTCAGGTGGCGGAAACGTCCTTGTGCTTTGAGGAATTCTGTTACCGGTTTTTTCTTTTTCGGACGATAAGTTAGCTTCCATTCCCCTTCTTCAACCTCATATAGCGGCCACATACAGGTATCAACAGCCAAGCGGCACATTTCTATCCCGTCCTGAGAATCATACCGCCAACCGCGGGGGCAGGGGGTAAAGGCATTGATAAAGGCCGGACCGTTAATAGCAATGGCCTTTTGGGCCTTAGTCACAAAATCACGCCAATGGCTGGGGGCAACCTGGGCTGCATAAGGAATGTTATGCTCGACCATGATGGCGGTTAAATCCTTACGCCATTGTTTTTTACCGGGAACCTTTTTCCCGGCCGGACTGGTAGTTGTGTCCGCATACTGGGGAGTGGCGCCGGAACGCTGAATCCCGGTGTTCATATAAGCCCCATTGTCATAACAGATATAAACCAAATCATGGCCTCTTTCCATGGCCCCGGAAAGAGATTGAATTCCGATATCATAGGTGCCGCCATCGCCGCCAAAGGTGATGAATTTATAATCAGCATCCAATTTACCGGTCCGCTTCAATACTTTATAAGCAGCTTCCACACCGCTTACGGTAGCAGCGGCATTTTCAAAGGCATTATGAATCCAGGAGCACTTCCACGCTGTATATGGATAAATGGTTGTTGCCACTTCCAAACAGCCGGTGGCATTGCCCACAACCACATTCCGATCCCCGGCAGCCATACTAACCAGCTTTACTACCACCGGGGCAATGCAACCGGCACACATCCGGTGTCCACTGCTAAGGAACTGTTCCTGTTGCGAGAGTTCTTTCAAATTAACCACTAACTTCACCTCCTATTCCTTCACGCCCAGATAATTCAACCGTTGATCTACTTCTCCGGTTTTAACCACCCGGGCCAAATGTTTATATACGGATTCCAAATCAGCTATACCTATATCCCTGCCGCCAAGGCCATAAATATAATTAATCAACTTGGCCTGACTGCCACTGCCATACATGGCTGCACTAAGATCAGTAAATAAAGGCCCGCCGAAAGCATTAAAAGAATCAGCCCGATCAAGAACCGCCATGGCCTTTAGGTGCCCTAAGGCAGCTACCAACTCGTCGGCAGGGAAGGGCCTAAATACCCTTGGTTTTAACAACCCGGCCTTAACTCCCTCTGCCCGCAGTTTATCCACTACCACCTTGGCAGTTCCGGCAGTAGAACCCAACACAACAATCCCTAACTCGGCATCCTCCAATTTATATGCTTCAAAGAGCCCATACTCAGTCCCGGTGAGTTTGGCAAAATCCTGCGCAACTTCCAAAATATATGCTTTACACTGCAACATAGCTTCAGCCTGGGATCGTTTAAACTCAAAATAGGAATCATACAATGCCAATGGCCCGGCAGTTACCGGCTTTTTCGGATCAAGTAAGGTCTTTGCCGGCACATATTGCCCGATAAACCCCTGTACTGCTTCGTCGGACAATACTTCCAGGTTTTCCATGGCATGACTGATAATGAAACCATCAAAACAAACCATTACCGGAAGTTGAACTTTGGGATGCTCGGCAATCCTGATTGCCTGAATCATGTTATCATAAGCTTCCTGGCTATTTTCCGACCAAAGTTGAATCCAGCCTGAATCTCTGGCGCCCATGGCATCACTGTGATCACAATGAATATTAATGGGGCCGCTCAACGCCCTGTTAACCAGGGGCATAACAATGGGCAGCCGATTAGAAGCAGCAATATATAGAACTTCCCACATAAAAGCCAGACCGTTGGCAGAAGTAGCAGTCATAGCCCGGGCTCCAGCGGAAGCAGCGCCCACAGTGGCACTCATGGCACTATGTTCGCTTTCTACAGTGACAAACTCGGTATTTACTAAGCCATCATGCACATATCCAGAAAAAATTTGCACGATCTCTGTCTGCGGGGTAATTGGATAAGCAGCCACCACGTCAGGATTAATTTGTTTCATCGCAAAAGCTACTGCCTCATTACCCGTCATTGCAACTTTTTGCTTCATCCCCCATCCTCCTTTCCTAGCCTTCATCTTCCATTACTAATGCCTTATTTTTCGCCGGGCATTCCCGCGCGCAAATACCGCAACCCTTACAATAATCATAATTCACGCCCACCATTTTCCCGTCCTCAGTAATAATGGCACTATCAGGACAAAAGACCCAGCAGAATAAACAATGAATACAGTTTTCCGGAATGTAAACAGGCCGTACTGAACGCCAATCACCGGTCTTATAAAGTTCAGCATTTCCCGGTTCTGTAATCCATCCTCCAGGGTTAGATTCCCGCCAACCTTTGATCATGGTCATTCCCCTTTCACCTCCTGATAGGCACGTTTAATCGCCTGAAGATTACCTTCAACTATCTGAGCACGCCCGGCAAACTTTTTATTCAGTTTTTTCTCCGTATCGGCTAGTAGTGTTTCCAGCGGAAGAATTCCAGTAACCTTAATCAGCGCCCCCATCATCGGGGTATTGGGAATCGCCCGGCCAATTGTGTCTAAAGCAATCTGATTGGCATCCACAGTGTATACTTTACCTGCTTTAATACCAAGCTTTGCCCTCATCTCTTCCGGTGTAGCATTTGTATTAACAATATATACACCGCTTTCTCCTACCCCACTTGTTACATCCACTGAACCACCGATCAAACTAGAATCAAGAATTACCACGGTTCCCGGATTAGTTACATTGCAATGCATGGTAATCGGCGCATCGCTGATTCTGGTAAAAGCTTGAACCGGAGCGCCCATCCGTTCCGGGCCATATTCGGGAAATGCCTGAATGTACTTGCCACCGGCATCGGAAGCCGCTTCTGCTAAAAGCAATGCTGCTGTTTTTGCACCTTGCCCCCCACGGCCATGCCAACGAACCTCTACTAATTTTGCCATCCTAAGTTCCTCCTTCCCGCTTACTGCTTGGTTTTACATAACCTGTTTCATCTGTCTTTGGGGACAGAAACCTGCCTTAATAATTTAAATTAATTCTCACAAAATAAAAAAAGGGTTGCTTCTTGTGAGAAATGACATATAGCAGAAAGCAACCCCCCCTCTCTTTTAACCAGAACACACGTATATGAATAAAAAGCACAAAAAATAACCGGTGCCGTTGCAGTTTGGACAAGCTTCTATTAAAGTATAACAAACAGCCGCAGAGGCGTCAAGATAATACCGGTATAATAGTATATTATTCCTACTATTTCCACTTCTTACGCTACCAAGTGCCGCAAAAGAAGCAGCAGCACAACCCCGGGTACACCGAGAAAACCGGCGGCCAACGCTGTAATTGGATTAATAGGTATAAATATACTAAAAAATCCCCCAACCAAATTTACTAACCACAAAAGTACCCCGCCAATAATCCCATTGTAAAGCAGGCGAATGATAATTCGCAAGGGAAATAGTAACAAGCGAGCCAACAAATAAAGCAACAATAATCCAAAGCCATAAGCGATTAAGATGGTAATGTTATCCATAAAAACACCCCTTTGGGAAGAATTTCATTTGCTATATATGTATAACAATAAATAGAAAATAGAACACGGGAACTGTACATGCATATTTCTGTCTTGGCAAAAAGAAACCGCGACACAAGCTTAAAGTATAAAAAGGTTGTGCCACGGAACTTATTGCCATTCCCGCACCCGCAGGCCTTCCTTTTGCGCCTGCCGCAAAAGATAAATATACCGTCTCTGGGCAGCCTGCATCTGAAAAATGGCGTAATCAACTAAGTCAGCATCAGTTACACTTTCAAAAAAGGTCTTTGCATTATCCCACTCCCGCTGGGCTTGATCCACTGCTTTTAACAAATCCGGACAGCTTTCTTCCACCTCGCCGGTACCCACCAAAAAGCGATTAGTAATACTTCTTAGCCCCGATCTAAAACCGGCAAACCATTGGCCAACCACACTCATAGCTCTCACCCCTGAATCACAGCTTTGCCATCGATTATAACCGGATTCAAGGAGAAGTATACATGAGGTGAAAGGAATGGGAACCGTTAGATTTTGATCAATCCAGTCCCTTTGAGACGATATACAATCCAGTATTGAGCCTGACTACCACTAGTACACAATACAAATCTTGTAGTGCGAGGAACTGAACACATATAAAACTTCAATAAATTCCATGAATAAGTAACTACTTTGGAAAAAACGCGTATTTTATAGTAAGTATATATTGCAAATAATGCGTGAGAGGTGGATAATTATGAGTTCTGAACATAAAAAAGCAAAACGCCCCACACCGGAAGAAATTGAAATCAAAGGAACTTTGGTGAACAATCTAAATTGCCAAACCCTAGGCAAACAAGGAACTTTTGGACAGCACACCTGCCTACCTACAGAACTTATTAAAAACGGCGGTTTTGAGGCGGCAGGTATATTCGGGGAATATGCTGATTGGGACGAAAGCTTGGATAATATTGAAACTAAATGCCTTAACTTCCCTTATGAAGGAGTACAAAGCGCAGAATTAAAAAGCATCGGGACAGTGGCACCAAAAACAAAAACAGCTGTATTAGCGCAAAGTGTTACTGTGCCTCCAGGATGTTTTCTGTTGTTGAGTTTTGCCGATTGTTTTATGCGTGCCGGGAAAGGATTTGAATTTCTCCGTATTAGAGCAAGTGTCTTTTATGATACAACGAATCTAATTAACGTTGAAATTATTTATAACAGTTTCCAAGCCGAGCAATGTTTTATCTACCACCAGAGGGTGTCTGATAATCCTGTGCCATCTAACGTCTCTAGTGTTACGGTCCAGTTTCTGGTGGAAATGAAAGATAAGGAAGATACCAGTTGGCTGCTGGATGGTGTATCCTTAAGGGTAGTATAAACAAATCCTCTGGCTCAAATGAAGGGTACTGTCTTATAGTGGAGCTTTTTGGAACAAAAACTTTTTCCTAAATAACTGACTCTATTGGTTCTCGGATGGGGTCAACTGAAATAAAGTTAATCCATAAGAGCAAGGGGTAGGGTCAATAGAGCTAAGGGGATAAGTTTCGAGGAGTGGAAATATAAAAAGGCTGAAATGGAGTAGTCCCTTACCCATCGCAGCCCCTTTTCTTAAACTTAACCCTTTTTCCCCTAAGCTCTAACACCAGAGAAAACCTTTTTTTTGAAGGGGAAAAGGTTTTTTACAAGGAAAAGAGTTCTTTTGATACATACATTTCCGGGTATGTAATCCAAACAAACTCCTCACCTTTTTCAAATAAAGTTCTCTCATCAACACCCCTCAAACCCTTGAAAACACTGGCTTGTTATTCTCTTCCATTTATCCATTTAATTCCTTAATCCTTGAACCTGCACCTTACTAAAGTACTTGTATTTCTTAAAAATCAAAGCAAAAAATGAAAATAAAGTGCTTATAAAATTGAGGGTTTAGGGAGAAGGTTTAAGGAGAGTTTTATCCATTTCTCCTCTCCATCTTCCCCTCTTTCTTATCTTCCAATCCATTGAATTACCTAGGTTCCAGCCTTATTCCTTATACCTTTATCCCAAAATATCCTAACAAAAAAACATGGCTTACCCGAGATTCCTAATCCCTAATAAACCATGTTTCCTACAACAACTTTATTTGCATTCTAAAATGAATTTGCATAAT
>JBMNJR010000013.1:0-40456 GCA_050951765.1 bacterium
ATATGGCTTGGGTTTGTAGGGTTTTTGAATCTTCTTCGGGGGCAGTAAGGTTATTCGCCTCATTACTCTGTATAAGCTTGTAATGCTACGAGAATACCCGCGTTCTCTTAACCTGCACCAGAATTCTATGAGCCCGAGTTTTGGATTGCGTCTACGCATGTTTTTTATGAGAGTTAACTCGTCCTCCGTATGCTGGTTTGGGTGAGAGTGTGGCCGCCGGGACATGCAGGCAAGGGATTCCAGGGTTCCGTCATATCGTTTGAGCCAAAAGTATATGTAAGAACGTGATTTGTTATAGCGCCTGGAAGCTCTGGACACACCGTATTTCAGTGCAAAATTAAGAAGGGATTGCCGATACTTCATGTCTTGTGTTATGCTGTTCATGCAGGATGAGGCACTCCTTTCGGATTGTTTTGTGGTAGTAACTTAACAATAACCGAATTGTCCTCATCTTGCATTCTTTTTTTAAGCCCAGTGTCCAAGATCTATTGTAATCCTACAAAAAACCTCTAGATAGGGGGGAATCCTAGTGTAAAATAATTGTAGGAAAAAAGAAACAAGAGATCGTCCTTTTTGGTAAAATGAAGTTGCCACAACAATTACCAAAGGAGGAGATCTCTTGTTTGATACTATTCTACTACAAATCTGTGAAAATTTCATAAAGGGGGTAGCAGAATTTTTCATTGAAGGTGATGGACCTAAAACGATAGCAGAAATGGAAGTAAATCTTAAAGAAAAGGCCGATAATTTCATAGTAGAGATTGTAGAAGCGTACCTTGAGGAGCTGGACAAATCCATAGTTGATGATAAAGCAAGTAGAAGACAAGAAGGAATTGTAATTGAGCGTAGGAAAGATAAGCGGGAGCTTTATACACAGTTTGGACAGATAGTATTCAGCAGGACCTATTTTCATGATCAAAGGAACGATGAGCATGTCTATTTATTGGATAAAGCAGTAGGGATAGAGAAATACGAACGAGTATCCACCGCTGTTACGCAAAGGCTCATAGAATGTGCTAGTGAAAACTCGTACGGTAAAAGCAGTAAATACGTTACAAAGGGCGAAGTAAGCAGGCAAACAGTGATGAATAAGCTACGCAAGGTAAAAAAATTAAAGATAGATCTGCCCACCGAAAAACGCCAGGCATCGGTATTATATATAAATGCAGATGAAGACCATGCATCCATGCAAGGCGGTAAAAACAGCATAGTACCGCTGATAAGCATACACGAAGGGATAGAAAGGCAAGGAAAGCGCGGCAGTTGCATCAATACCCATTACATAAGCAGTAGTGGTAAAGACAATGAAGACCTATGGTTAGAGGCGGCAGAAGCCGAGAAGATAGAACGCATCTATCTACATGGTGATGGCGCGGCCTGGATAAAAGAAGGCCTAAAATGGCTTCCCAACACTAAGTTAGTATTAGATCGTTACCACCTGAATAAAGCAATCATGACTGCTACGAGCCAACACCCGGAAGCAAGAACTGCTATTTACACAGCACTTTCAAACTCTGATAAAGAGGCCTTTAGAGCAATCATCAAAGGCCTATACCAAAAGGCTGGCAGTGTCTCTGAGAAGGAGAAAATACGCAAATTCCATAGATATATAACCAACAACTGGGAAGCAATAGTAATATATAACCATGAAGAATGCGGCAGCAGCTGTACAGAGGTCATGTGAGCCATATTCTCTCGAGCAGAATAAGCAGCCGCCCCATGGGCTGGAGCCAAGAAGGGCTGCGAAAGATGGCGGAACTACGAGCGTTTATGGCAAGTGGTGGGAAGATAGAACCAAAGCATTTTCGGGATACCAAAGCTAAGGGTACAAGTTTAAGATATAGATTTAATCAGAGTTTGACGGCAAAAATGACCCGAGCCTACGTAAAGGTATCTAATGAAAAGTTCGCCAATATACCCATATTAAAGAGGGGTAAAGTGGTTCCGATGTTTCCCTGTTTACGTAGTCTTCAAAACGGTAATATCAGGCTCTAGTGACAAAAACCAAAAGGGACGATAAAAGTAAATGTCCTACAACTATTTGACACGACCCAAAATTAAGAAGGGATTGCCGATACTTCATGTCTTGTGTTATGCTGTTCATGCAGGATGAGGCACTCCTTTCGGTACTGTTTTGTGGTAGTAACTTAACAATAACCGAATTGTCCTCATCTTGCATTCTTTTTTTAAGCCCAGTGTCCAAGATCTATTGTAATCCTACAATGCGCAGAATTTGTATAGCTTCAAACCGGTTGCACCGCCGGTGGTTTTGTGTTAAAATACCTAAAGGATCAATAATTTGTGTCCCTATAGCTCAGGTGGATAGAGCGGAGGATTCCTAATCCTCGTCTTGCGGAGGTTCGAGTCCTCCTAGGGACACCAATTTTTCATTGATACTGACTAGCTATAAGGCTAGTCAATTTTTATCTAAACTACTCTCTGTAAGCAAGGTGAAAAATAGTGGGAAAAAGCCACGCGGAATTTATGGGGGAAGCGCTAATTGAAGCCCGGAAAGCCTTTGCCTTAGGCGAGGTGCCGATTGGGGCTGTGGTAGTTAAGGATGATGAAATAATTGGCCGGGGCTACAACCGGCGGGAAATTGATAAAAATCCCCTTGCCCATGCGGAAATTTTAGCCATCGGAGCAGCGGCTGCTTTCCTGGGGGGGTGGCGGTTGTTGGGCACAACTATGTATGTGACGCTGGAACCGTGTGCCATGTGTGCCGGAGCATTAGTACAGGCGCGCGTAGAACATTTGGTTTATGGTGCTCCGGATCTGAAGGGGGGCGCAGTTGATTCCCTGTATAATATTGGGCAGGATTCCCGCTTGAATCATCAGTTTACTGTTACCAGAGGTATAAGAATTGCTGAATGCCGTGCCTTGTTACAAGATTTTTTCCGCTGTTTGCGCTCCTAAAATTTATTGTGTACAGGATTCTATGGGAAAGCGGAGGGTAGATCCGGTGAAAAACCCGTTGAAACGATGGAAATGGAAAACGGGGAGGAGATCAGCCAGCATAGTTGCCTGTGCAAAGGGATGGCAGAGATAAGCCATTACAGGCGCAAAGAATCAAGCAGGTTAAAACGGAAACCTTTAAGGAGGAATACTGCCAATCAGAAAGGGCATAGGAGCGCTAACTTGACCCCAGGGCGGAGAAATTATATAATTAAAGGCGGGTTTTGGCGATTTTTCCCCGCTGAAGATAGAAGCAAAAAACAAAAAAACAAAAAAACAAGGAGAGATGGCCGAGTCCGGCTGAAGGCGCTCGCCTCGAAAGCGAGTAGGCGGCAACCCCGTCTCGTGGGTTCGAATCCCACTCTCTCCGCCAATTAAACCGGTACGCAGGCATGCAACATAGCCTGCGTTTTTTATTTCGCTGGTGAATCAATAAAGCACCCAATGATCAAAAGGTATGGCAGTTAAATTATTACTCCCGGTGCATTTTTGTTCTTAATCAAAGGCAAACCCTAAATAACCACAAGTTTTAGGCGTGATTTGCAAACTGTTTTTTCCATTTGCCCGCATCATGGCAAAGGCGCGGGCGTTACCTTCTAATTGCCTGCCTAAAAATACAGGTGTACGGATAACATATTCCTTAGCAGGCAGTAATCGGGAAATCTCCTTGATGGCTGCATAGAGCAGATGTTCCGGCAGCAGTAATTCTTTAATCAATAGCTTGTCTTGATTTATTCTTTCAATTGCAGTACAGCCCCTTGCCCCGTCAATTTCTATGCCATAGATATCAGCACATGTTTGTTGGGCAAGGGCTTTCTGGTAAGCTATTTGTTGCTCTGCATATGCGATATAAAAACTTCCCTGGAGCAGTATGTTGCGCCGCCGGTTATATTCTGCTGCAGCAATACTTAAAACCGTGCACTCCTTGGCTTGCTCAATAGGCAAAGATGCAATTTTTGCCGGTGTCAAGAGGGATTCCTGGAGGTAAAATCCCTCTTCATATCCTTGCTTGCGATAAAACTCAAAGAGGCGTTTTTCAGCCGGGACAAGAACAGAAAAAGGGCGGTTTTGCTCCTTAAGGTATTCGTGCGCGTATGCCATCAGTTCAGTGGCGTATCCCCTGTTTTGGTATTGAGGATGTGTGGCAATGGCATAAAGCATAGCCGCATTATAGTTGCGGCGTTCTGCAGTAACTAATTTACAGGGCATTATTGTTAGCATTGCGGCAATTTCACCGTCCAGCAGGAGGAGCATCGTATTCTCCGGAACATATGCATGGGCATAAAAAAAATCTATATACTGGTCACTGTCTTGGAAGCAAAGCTTCCAAATTTCTTTTTGCCGTGCTATTTCACCTTTCCTTGCCAGTCTTATTTCCTTCATTTAAATACCATGTCCCTTCTTCCTTTAGCAAAAATATTTATTTTATGTTGCATTGAAAACTATCGCATTTATGTAGAGAAAAGCCAGTACTGAACGCAGCGAGGGAATAAAAATTCTTGCATGTGGCTTCGCTCAATTACATTCATGGCATTGTAGACTAGCGAAACGACACATCTTATATGGACGGATATTGCGCGCAGCAGCTAAATTACCGTTCCCAGGGCTCTATTGAGCAATGTACTTTCCAAAGTATTTTTTCTCCATTCTTACCGGGTGGTAAGATAACTTTGCCTTTCTTAATCCGGGATCGCCCATGTCTTCCTCCCGGTTAACATAAATTATTTCGGGATGAATTTTTTGGATAAGGGCAGCAAATTCACGATTGATCATTTGATAAGCGCCTTGTATTTCAGTAAAAGCCTTTTCAATATGAATGTCATAGGTATCTGAATTCAGTCGGCTGCCCATGGTATAGGCAATTACGCTGCCGTCGACGCGCAAGAGCCCTCCCTCCAAGTCAAGCTCAGTAAAATAATCAAAACACTGCCGGATAGCACATTTTTCATTGACCAATTGTTTATTTTCCTTGCATTTCCTTTGTTCGTACCACATTTGATTCATTTCCCAGCAATCGGTCAAATTAGCCGGTGTTATAGGTTCAAAGTTCCAGCTATGATTGCGCTGAAAACGGTTAATATGATTTCTTTTCGATTGAAAATCTTTGCCTGGCAAAGCCACCAGCTTGTGCAGATAATAAAGGTAATCAAAGCTATCCCGGAATTCTTTATAGATGAATTTGCCGGGAAATATGTTTTTGAGTACAGCAACATTTTCCGGAGATAAGCCAAAAAAAATAAAATCATGGCCGTGGTCAGCCGCATCTTTTTGCATTGCCTCAATAACCGGTTGTGGGTCACCGTGTCCGGCCGGATAAAAATAATATTGAGTGCCGTCGGCAATCTGACCTTTAACCACAAGGTGATTCGCCACCTGTGCCACTTGGTATTTGTATATTTTGGACCAGGCAAATAAATTGACAAAACTGTGCTGGCAGCCCCGCATATTGGCTGCGGCAAGCAGGGGTACAATCCATTGCTTATCGTCAATTGTTATTGACCGAAAGTCGATCATGGTTAACTATATCTCCATTTCTATATTTATATTTGCCATCTCTATTATAATGTAAAAACACATTTTATAAAACCAGTAGTAGGGATTGGGAAATATTTGTAGAATGAATTATTAGATTAGGATGATAATTATGCATTGAAGTAAAAATGAGAGTACTGGTGAGGTGAATTGCCAGTGAAAGCTAGGAATTTAGAACCATGCAAGGTAACAAAAGAGGCACTGTTGGCTGCCACAATAGAAGATTTACCTGATGGAATAGTGATTACAGATCTAGAAGGTCGCATAGTTTATGTCAATAAAGCCACTGTGCAATTATTTGGCTATGAGCCCCGGGAATTAATCGGCAAATCCCCCGCTTTTTTACGTGCGGCACCGGATAATAAAGAGGAAATCCAACAAGATATTTTACAGCGACTGCGAAACAACGAACAATGGTGCGGCCGGCTGTTGCAGCAACGGAAGGACGGCAGTACTTATAAAGCTGAATTGGAAATCTTCCCCGTTTTGCATGCAGATGGAACCCCAATTGCTTGGGCAGGTATTCAGCGGGATCTGGAAGCTTTGGTGGAAAGCGAGCAGATGTATCAAAGAATGTTTAACGGTGGAAATGATATTGTATTCGTTTATCGCATTAATGAACAGGGGCAGGTGGGGAATTTTGTTGAAATTAATGATATTGCCTGTACCAGGCTTGGTTACACCAGAGAGGAATTGTTGCAAATGTCACCACTCGATATTAGCTGTAGTTCCGGCCCATATGCAGATGCAGAGATTAGGCAGGAATTGCTCTATCATAGAAACTTGATTTTTGAGACCAAATTATTGGCCAAAAACGGGGCAAAGATTCCAGTAGAGGTGAATACCCATTTGTTTCAGCTCAAAGGGAGATTAAAAGTCTTATCGATTGCCCGTGATCTTTCGGAGCGCAAGGAAATGGAAGCAGCATTAAAAACAGAAAAAATTGAAAAAGATGCAATTCTTAGTGCCATTTCCGATTATGTAGTTTATTATGATGCCAATATGAGCATAAAATGGGCTAATCGGGCTGCAGAACTGGCGGGGGAATGTTTGGGAGTGGAGGAATGCTATTGGATTTGGCATGGAAGAAATTCTCCTTGTCCTAATTGCCCGGTCTTAAAAACCATAGAAACCGGTTTTTTGCATATAGAGGAGATAACTACCTTAGATGGCAGATTATTGTTAGTAAATGCATACCCTGTGAAAAACGATAATGGGGAAACCATCGGTGCGGTTAAGGTTGCTAAGGATATTACAGAAGCAAAGCAAATCGAAGCGCAAATGTCCTACTTGGAGAGGTTGAATTTAATCGGCCAAATGGCAGCTGCCATTGGCCATGAGGTAAGGAATCCCATGACCACTGTACGGGGGTTACTGCAAGTATTAAAAAGCAGAAAGGAATATTGTAAAGATGAAAACTACTTTGAATTGATGATCGAGGAAATAGACAGGGCAAATTCCATCATTACGCAGTTTCTTTCCTTGGCGCAAAACCGGTCCCTGGAAAAAATAGAACAAAATCTCAATACCATTGTCCGCAGCTTTATACCGTTAATTCAAGCCAAGGTTTATGAGTCTAATCATAACCTGCAGGTAGAATTGGGGGATATACCTTCGCTGCCTTTGGATCAGAAAGAAATCAACCAGCTTATCCTTAATCTGACCCAAAATGGCTTGGAAGCAATGCCTGCCGGGGGATGTCTTACCATAAAAACGTATCTGGATGGGGAAACTGTAGTTTTGGTAGTTGCGGATCAAGGAAGCGGAATTGAAAAACAGGTTCTTGAACAATTAGGTACCCCTTTTGTCACCACTAAAGACAGTGATACCGGTTTAGGTTTGGCGGTTTGTTACCGGATAGCGGAGAACCATAATGCTAAAATTGAGGTAGAAACCGGGCCAACAGGCACTACTTTTTTTGTCCGGTTTCCCGTGAACAAGAAAGATTAAATAATCCGGTTTTTGGTTTTTATGAAACCCCAAAATTGCATCTTACCCAAGCAGGGCGCCGGTTATTTTTTATTGTTGTTCTGGCGAAATTCGGCTAGCATTAGATCAACCATCCGCCCATAGCTGTGCACGCCGTCTTTTTGTTTGTTGGCGATCAGATAAGTGTCGTTTACTCTGGTGGATACCTCTTTTACCGGGCCTTCGTAGTAATCCCAGTATTGGGACCAATCGATGAGATCGCGGTTAACCCCGTCGCTATATTGACTTCTGATTGTAATCCACCTGTCGGAATCATAGCGGGCTAAGGAACGCATGGTGTGGATCAACGCCAGCATTACCCCGGAGTATTGAAAGTCTGGATCCGGGTGCATAGAACAGGTTAGGTAGGCCAGATAGTTTGCCTCGTCTTCCCGGGCAAAACCCCGTTGATGAGCCATCTCGTGGGCAGTAGTTGAAGGAAGCATGAAGTGAGGCATATGAATATTCACATTAGCTTCGGCAGTAAAGGGAAAGTAAGCGCCGCTGATGCCGGTATAAGACCAATAGCCGGAAAGCAATACCCCTTTTGGCCTGCCATAGCGCCCTCCCAGTTGGGGATAAATTTGTGCCGCCCTTGCATAACCTAATGGGGCGCGGTTAAATAGATCACGGATGCCATTGGGTAAGGTCATTACACCATGTTCATTTTCTATTACCTGCTGCCGCAATTCATTGGCCCGGGTTGTCAGGTGCAGGGCCAGCTCAGCCAGTTCATGCACAGCGGTTGGTTTAACGTCTAAACCCGATATTTCGGCAAAAGTTGCACGGCTGTAGTTAAACCCCCACATTAGGTTAAAAGCCAGGTAGACAGTAGCCAATATGAGCACCAGGTGCTTAAGGTTCGGCAGCTGTTTAAGTACCGACTTTTGTTGGCTGTGAAGGTTAATGACTGTTTTCATGATTTTAGAGACGAAAAAAATTGATAGGGAAACAAGCAGAAGCTCAGCTAAGGAAAAAGGGAAGAGGCCGGTTAATAAGCTGTAAGGTCGTATAGTCCAATAATAAATTTTTGTGGAATACAAGGACTCGATTTGCGCAGAAAAATGGGTGGAATAAAGTGATAAGATAATCCCCAGCCCCAGCAGGAAAGAGCAGATTAATTTTGTTAGCCGTGTCAGTTGCAAGTGGGCTCAACCCCTTTGGCTGCTTGGTTATAACAAAATTATAACATGGCAATGGCATTAAAATTGGATCCATTTTTATGCTCTAATCCCAGTTGGGTTTATTGCGCGGAGAAGAAAAGAGCGATGCCGGAAATGCCGGAGATATGGATAAGTAATCTGGGATTCTTTGGGATCTGTGGCTTACTTTTGTAATCCTTTGACCACAAAGGTAGAAAAAAACCTTTCCCTGTCTGCCAAAATATCATAGCTGCCATTATGCACGCACCAGTCAAAAAAGGAGGCGCGCATACAGCGGGTTACCATGTATGTCAATTCAACTGGATCCAGATCATCTCTAAATTCTCCCTTTTTTTGCCCCTCAATAATTATTTCCCGAAGAATTTTATAGAGTGGCCGATTTTCATCAACGACAAACTTTTCGCCGCTGTCTGTAAGTTGGGTAATATAGACCACTTTTAAGACGTCGAGACCAACCTTTTCCTTGATAAAGGCCAATTGTTTGCTGGTAAATGCTAAAAGCTTGGCAGTTGCCGAATCATATTGCCTTAGTTGGGCGGCGATCTGCAAATAATGTTCATCCATCTGGCGGAATTGTTCAATAATAACTTGACTTTTGGATTTGAAATGGGTGTAGAAGGTTCCTTTGGAAGTGCCTGCTTTTTGGACGATATCATCTATGGAAACATTATCAAAACCTTTTTCCGTGAATAAGGTGATGGCACTTGCAAATAAGGCCTTTTTTGTTTCTTGAGCTTTTAGTTGGCGGGGTGTTAACTTATCGTTATTGTTCATTGGAAAGCCTCCTTAACTTATATATGTATTATTGTATCGCAAGTTTTTCTCAAGTAATTGACAGTGATTTAAGCAGGTGATAAAATGACTGTAGTCACTGACCGCGGTCGGTGAATCCAGTCATTTTTCTATTTTATATTATCACATTGCAGCTGAAGTAAAAAGTAGTAAACAATCTATAAGGAGGTGAAGAGTAATGCTGCCTTTACATGGGCTGCGGGTACTGGCCATTTCTCAATATGGCGCCGGGCCTTTTGCCACATTGCAGTTGGCTGACTTGGGCGCGGAAGTGATCAAAATTGAAGATCCCAGATACGGCGGCGATATGGCCAGATATGTGCCACCTTTTCAGGAAGGAACAGACAGCTTATTTTTCCAGGCACTGAATCGAAACAAAAAAAGTCTTACCTTGAATCTAAAAACGGAAAAAGGAAAGGAAATATTTCACCGCTTGGTACAGATCTCTGATGCGGTCTTCAATAACCTCAGGGGAGACCAGCCGCACAAACTGGGTTTAGATTACGATTCGCTCCAAGGGTATAATCCTAAGATTGTATGTTGTTCTTTATCCGGATTTGGGCTTACCGGTCCCCTTGCGGCAGAACCGGGGTATGATTATCTAATGCAGGGTATGTCCGGGATCATGAATTTAACCGGTGCTCCGGATACTCCGCCCACAAAAGCCGGTATTTCCATTATCGACTTTTCCGGCAGTTATTTGGCTATTTTTGGTTTAATGGCCGGCATATTTGCTGCTCGGGAAACCGGCAAGGGCTGCAACGTTGACGTTGGGTTGCTAGACGGGGCGGTAAGTATGTTGAATTATTTGGCTGCCTGGCATTTAAATGGCGGTTATACCCCGGAAAAAACTTTTGATTCGGCACATCCTTCCATAGTCCCTTCGCAGGTTTTCCCCACCAAAGACGGTTATATAGTGATCATGTGTAATAAAGAGAAGTTTTTCACCCAATTGTGCGCAGCCATCGAGCATCCTGAATTGGCGGAAGATGAGAGATTTAATAATTTTGCGGCGCGGTTAAAAAATAAAGATGTGCTTATTCCTTTATTAAAGGGAATCTTGGCAACTAAAAGTACTGCCCAATGGTTAGAGCGCTTCCGGGGTTTGGTACCGGCAGCACCTGTCAACAGTTTTGCGCAAGCTTTTACTGAGCCGCAGGTATTAGCCAGAGAAATGATTGTTGAAGTTGATCACCCCCAATATGGCACTTTGAAAGAAGTAGGCTGCCCAATTAAAATTACCGGTGAAGATTTTGTGTATCAACGTGCTCCAGGGCTGGGTGAGCATACGGAGCAAATTTTACAGGATTATCTCGGTCTTACGGGGGAGGAAATACAGGCGTTGAGGGCTGCACAAATAGTATAATAAAGTAAGGCAAAGAAATTTTTTTTATCGGCAGGAAATTAATGAAAAGGAGTGTAATTAATGGAACAAGGATTATTTGGTAACTATTACGAGGATTTTGAACCGGGGCGGGTATTTAAGCATTATCCCGGGCGGACGGTTACCCAGACAGACAATATCTGGTTTACCTTGCTGACCATGAATACGCATCCTCTGCATTTTAATACCGATTATTGCGCCAAGACTGAATTTGGCAGGCCCTTGGTAAACAGCACTCTCACCCTCGCCATAATTACAGGTATGAGTGTGCGGGATATCAGTCAAAATGCTATTGCCAATTTAGGTTTCGATGAGGTGCGCATTCCTGCACCGACCTTTGAAGGGGATACTCTATATGCGGAAACAGAGGTTCTAGCCCGGCGGGAATCCAAGTCTCGACCTACCTGTGGTATTGTTACAGTGTTAACCACAGGCAAAAATCAAAATAACGAAATAATTATGACCTTTAAGCGCAATATTTTAGTAAAGAAGCGGGATCATGACCGGGAGCAGCAAAGGTGAGAGCAGGTGATACCTTGGTTAGGAGGACGATGCTTTTTGTCCCCGGTGATCGGTATGACCGGATTCAAAAAAGTGTAGGGCTGAGCGCAGATTCCATTATTTTAGATCTTGAAGATGCTGTGGCAATTTCGCAAAAAGAGACGGCCAGGGGATTTGTGGGAAAGGCACTGCAAGAACTGGACTTCAAAGGCAAGGAAAAGGTTGTGCGGATTAACAGCCTCAGAACGCTAGAGGGCTTGCATGACATCTTGTTTTTAAGCGGCCTGACCTGTTACCCAGAT
The DNA here is from genome assembly GCA_050951765.1 of bacterium. Lineage (GTDB taxonomy): Bacteria > Bacillota > DTU030 > DTU030 > JBMNJR01 > JBMNJR01. The sequence goes on from JBMNJR010000013.1 coordinate 11,598, forward strand.
GCAGTTATGGTACCGAAGGTGGAAACAGCGGGAGAGATAACCCAAGTAGCCTCATTGCTGGACGGGATAAAATCGGAGATTAAGATCATACCTTTATTGGAATCGGCGGCAGGGGTCATGGCGGCGAAAGAAATTGCAGTTGCCAGTTCTAAAATTAACGGTTTATTTTTTGGCGGCGGGGATTTTGCCGGCGAGCTGGGCTGTGCAATGGATTGGGAGAGCCTTTATCATGCCCGGGCAGCAATTGTTTTGGCCGCTGCCTGTGCCAAGCTTGACGTCTTTGATGTTCCATATCTGGATGTCACTGACCTGGAAGGGTTAGAGATGGAGGCAAGCAGGGCGGCGCAAATGGGTTTTACCGGTAAAGGAGTTATTCATCCCCGGCAAATTGCCACCGTAAACAAGGTTTTTACCCCCAGTGCAGCAGATATTGAATGGGCGCAAAGGGTAACCGCGGCGCTCGGTAATTCTGTATCCGGTGCCCTGGCAGTGGATGGGAAGATGATTGATGCGGCAATTGTGAAAAGGGCTGAAAAAATAATCAAGTCTGCCCGGCAACTGTCTTTGTTGTAGGGCTAGGGTAGTGATTTGTAAAATTAAGAAACATATTGGAGGTGGGAGCATGGCAAGTGAAGTTATGCAAAAGGCTTTGGAGGTTCAGGATTATGTGATCAAAATTAGAAGGTGGCTGCATCAAAACCCGGAATTGGGCATGGAAGAAGTGGAAACTACAGCACTGGTGAAAAGGGAATTGGAAAGTATGGGCATCGAGGTAGTACCCTTGGAGACGAAGGTAGGAGTTTTGGGGATTCTAAAAGGGGAAAAGGAAGGCTCGGAGACAGTTACCGCCATCAGGGCTGATATGGACGCATTACCCATACAGGAACAGACAGGCCTTCCTTATGCATCCAGGAAAGATGGGATTATGCATGCTTGCGGCCATGACGGCCATACGGCAGTATTGTTAGGTGTGGCAAAGCTATTGAGTTCTTTCCGCGACCGTTTTTCCGGAACCGTCAAATTTATTTTCCAGCCTGGGGAAGAGGTATTGGTTGGCGCCAAAAGCATGGTGGCAGCAGGTGTTTTAGAAAACCCCAAGCCCGATACAGTGGTAGCACTACATTGTTGGCCATACGTTGAGGTCGGGAAGATAGGAGTATGGCCAGGGCCTTATATGGCATCAGCGGATAAGTTTACGGTTAAAATAACAGGTTCTGGTGGGCATGGCGCTTATCCCCACAAGGCCAAAGATTCCCTCTTAGCTGCCGCCCACGCCGTAGTGGCACTGCAGAGCATTGTCAGTCGCCAAATTGATGCCCTGGATAAGGTGGTAGTATCTGTTTGTACTTTCCATGCCGGTAAAGCGTTTAATGTTATTCCCGAGGAAGTTACCTTCGGCGGGACTGTACGCTGCCACGATCAAGAGGTTAGAAAGGCAATCCCGGATAAAATGGAACAGGTGCTGCAAGGTGTAGCTGCTTCCTTTGGGGTCAGGGCAGAGCTTGATTATGTTTGGGGTTTGCCGGCCACAGTAAATGAACCTGAAGTGATAGAATTGATTACTAAGGCTGCCGATGAAGTTTTAGGCGAAGGCTGCGTGGAACAGCTGGATCGGCCGGCCATGAGCTCCGAGGATTTCTCCATCTATTTGGAAAAAATCCCTTATGGCGCATTTTTCCGTCTGGGGAATACGAATCCGGAGGAAGAGCCTATCCATGCCCATAATGATCATTTTAACTTTAATGATCAGGCGATCCCGGTGGGTGTAGCTGTGCTCACCCAATTTGTGCTCAACAAGAATCAATAACCTTTATTTTTGCTTATATGCATATCCCCCTTGCCAAGCTTACTTATGGTGAGGGGGATATTTATGGGCGGTTTAATATATTATTAAATTTCTTCCCGCATGATGGCAACGCCTCTGTTTTCCAGTTCGACAAAAAAGGTTTCCGGGTCAAGGGCATTTGGCGCTTCGGGGGCAAATACTCCGATTCGTTGAACTTTATCTCTGGCCAGTTCCCTAATGGCGATAGCCATGGGGACTCCGGTTAAGACATCCATCGGACCGGCGGCGCTGTAAGCTATATGGCGGTGTTCGCCTGCGGAAACACCCTTAATGTCTACTCTGATACCGGAGTAATCGGCGCTGGGGCCGGCAGCTTTCCGCCATAAAGGCAGGGTTTTTTGAAAGAAGGCGGCAACGAGGTTCCGCACTGCCCTGCTTTGGCTCAAGCCCAACTTCCCCACAATGATTGCCAGTTTGTTAAACAGGTCTTCATTAATCCCGCCTTTGAGAGTGATCTCCGTAACATCGGGAAAATAGCGGCGCATGGTCACCGGCTCCGGGTGACCCACATTATATACATTTATTTTACCGATCGGTTCTGGGAAGGAAACTATTTCCTTGCCCGATCCGGCGGGAACCATCGTGAGTGAACCGTCTTGGAAGGACGGAATGCGGTTGGTAAAGATATGGAGTACGTGCAGTATTACCGCTACTCCCATAGCGTCCTCAGTACTACCGGCCCAGGCAACATTAATTTTTGCTACCTTATCGAGGGAAGCGGCTCCTTTTCTGGCCATAAGGTTAGATAGACCCGGAGTCCAACCAATCCCGGTCAGTACGTGCAAGCCCTGCTCCCGGGCACGGGCATCGAGGGTGAAGATCTCTTCTGCAGCATCAAAGTCATCACAAATACTGACATAATGGGCTCCTGCTTCTATAGCTGCTTCTGCCAGCTGATATTCATATTTATAGAAGGGACCGGCTGCACTGGCAACCAAGTCATATCCTTGGAGAACAGCGGCAAGATTGGGTTCATGGCTTAAGTCCATCTCCAGCAGCTTTAATTTTTTTTTCCCATTTTCAATCCGTGCCAAAAGCCGTTCATACTTTTGTCGCTTGCGGGCTGCCACTGTTATTTGCTCAATTTCCGGGAATTTACACAACTCATCCACTGCCCTTTGTCCAATAGCACCGGTACCGCCAAAAAAGATAACTTGCATAGTATCAGAGCCTTTCCAATAAAATTTGGTATAGCATGAGAGAATTTATTCTAGCGGGAACATAATTTTAGTTTGCAGTTCTTCTTCCGGGGTATCCATAGGGCTGTTATAATAGAATTCGTATGCAATGCCGGTGGCGGTATAGCCGTTTTCCTTGACCCAATTCATAAGAGCGTCGTAAACGGGGCCTACTTTGTCGTATGGCCCGGTATGAACGCAGGATACCTGCCGACCTGCAGGTATTTCGCTTGCCAGCACATCCTTTGTTCCCGGAAGCGGTTTGGCAACCGGAAATCCGATTTCCAACTCCAGATCCTCCATGTCCATGTTATAGTAGGCGACAAAAGGAGCGCCAACCGGTTGTTCACCCAATTGCTGCAAATACGTTAAAATAGTCCCATATGCCTGTCCAATGACATGGGGCAAATTGCCCACAGCACTTCTGGTCTTGACTGACATTACCGGTTGACTCGGTAGGGTTTGCAATTCAATTTTGTAATTCATAAAAACCCTCCTGATTATTTTTTTCTACATTATACCATTATTGCGGATAAGTGTATACTATTCTCAAGAACCAACGGCTAACATAGTATTAAGTATTTAATATTAGTTTTATGTCATGGGTTCCCAGTTCCTAAATTGTATATAGTAATCCATGCAATGACTTATTATGGGATCGCTTTCCGCCCGCCTAACTATTGTGATTGCACGTTTATTAGGGCTTGTGGTATAAACTTAATTCACATTGACGCTTCATGATATAATGTGATAAATATGTAATATTGAGGTGTTTATATGGATTTCAGGCAGCTTGAATCTTTTGTGACCATAGTCAAGTATAATAGCTTTACCAGAGCGGCAGAAGAATTATTTCTGACGCAGCCCACCCTGACTGCCCACATACAATCGCTGGAGAAAGAACTGGGAACCATTTTATTTGACCGATGCGGGAAGATGATTACCTTAACTGAAGCCGGACAAATTATGTATAATCATGCGGTGAACATTCTCAACATGAAGGAACAGGCATTTTATTCGTTGGCACGGTATGAAGGCCACTTGGAAGGAGTGCTTTCCATAGCATCAAGCACTGTGCCGCAAAAATATCTATTGCCAGGCTTGTTGACCGACTTTAGTTGCCAGTATCCTTATATTACGTATAATTTAAGGCAGTTTGACAGCAGCGGCGTGCTTGACGCAATTATTTCCGGGAGTATGGACTTTGGATTTGTCGGTTCCTCCACAGCTTATCCGGAGCTGGAGATGTTGAAACTGTGTGATGACCAGTTGCTGCTCATTGCTGCCAATAAAGGCAAATTTGCAAGTTATCGGCAGCATACCGTTCTTTGGGAACAGGTTAAAGATGAGAAATTTATTTTGCGCCCAGAAGGTTCTGCGACTGGAAAATTGTTTATTAATGGCCTTAGGGAAAAAGGGATTGATATAAAAGATTTGCATGTGATTGCCCACATAGAGGATCCCGATACTATAAAGCGATGTGTCAGAGCAGGACTGGGGGTTGCAGTTGTATCGGAAAAATCGGTAGAGGAAGAAATAGAATTAGGTTTGCTGAAAGGCTTTTATATTGCGGACATGGAACTTAGGCGCGGGTTTTATTTTATTAAGCACAAAAAGAGGGTGTTAAACCCGGTGGCGAGGGCTTTTCAAGAATTTATCGAAGGCAGTATATACAATAAGTAATTAAAGTTGTTTTAATATTTTATTGAGGGCAGAGACTGTGTATTTAATCTCTGCCTTTGTATTAAAATATCCCGGGCTAAAGCGGACAGTGCCTTGGGGGAATGTGTTCAATGTTTTGTGGGCGGATGGGGCGCAGTGCAGACCGCAGCGGGTTTTGATACAAAAGTATTTATCAAGGGCATAGGCGATTTCAGCGTTGTCTCGCTTGAGAAAATCCACAGATATCACTGCGGTTCTGTTGTTCGTTTCTTTTAGTCCGGCAATATGGATATCTTTAAAAGTGCATAGGTCTTGTAAGAGGATTTCTGTCAGTTCAAGTTCTTTTTTGGCAATGGCTCCGGTGCCAATCTTATGGATATACTGTAAAGCGGCGTGTAAGCCAAATATTCCCGGCAGATTCAATGTGCCGGCTTCAAATTTATCCGGCAGGTAAGGAGGCTGCACTTCATATTCAGAGAGGCTGCCTGTGCCGCCGCTGATCAGCGTATCCAGCGATTGGGCCAACTCATCGTTTATTATAAACCCACCTGTGCCCTGGGGCCCCAAAAGGGCTTTATGTCCGGTAAAAGCTATGGCATCGGCTTTTATTTTTTTGTAATCAATATCTATAACACCTGCTGTCTGCGCTGTATCAATAATAAATTTTATGCCTTTTTCCTTGCATATATTTCCCACGGCTTTTATGGGTAGAATGGTGCCGCAGACATTGGAGGCATGTGACATGACAATGGCTTTTGTATTATTTTTTATGTGGGCATAAATATCATTAGGGTCTAACCTGCCGTATTGATCGCACATGACACGGGAAAACTCCACTCCTGTTTTTGCCAGCTGGGCGAGAGGCCTCATGACAGCATTGTGTTCCATGGAAGAAACGATGCAATGGTCTCCTTGCTGGAGAAGTCCTTTCAAAAGAAAATTAAGCGCCTGCGTAATATTCAGCGTAAAAATTATATTTTCCGGGCGCTCAAAGTTAAAAAGCCGGCCAAGCATTTCCCTTGTTGCGAATACAACCTCTTCTGTGGAAAAGGAGACTTTGTATCCGCTTCTGTTGGCATTGATCCCTACATTATCAATAAAGTATTTTACCGCATCTCCTACTCCCGGCGCCTTGGGGTAAGAGGTTGCACCATTATCCAAATAAATTCTTTTCATTTTATCCCCTCCTCAGCATAATTGTACAATAATTAAACAGTGGCTAATAATAGATTGTTTCTATACATTCAGGAGCGGTATAGAAACAATCTATTATACACAGGTAAACATTGTCAATATAATTATAATTGGATAATGGGTTACATAATTTTGTGCAGCAACAGTGGGGAGGGATGATTTTGCAGGAGAGAAAAGGGATCATGGCGGTGGGAATTATTGTCGGCCTTTTGGCAGTAGCCCTTGTAAAATTGGGGAACCCCGCTAACATGGGGCTTTGTATTGTCTGTTTTATCCGGGATACCGCAGGGGGGCTTGGACTGCACCGGGCGGGAGTGGTTCAATACATAAGGCCTGAGATAATAGGCATGGCCTTAGGGGCGTTTTTCATTGCCCTTCGTAGTGGTGAATATAACGCCCGTGGGGGTTCCGCACCCTTTACCCGTTTTATTCTGGGAATTTTTGTTGTTATCGGTGCGTTGTTGTTTCTTGGGTGTCCCTTAAGGATGATCTTGCGTTTGGCCGGAGGGGATTTAAATGCCCTCTTCGGTTTGGCCGGGTTTGTCGCCGGTATAATTGCCGGGGTGATGTTTTTGAATCAAGGGTTTACCTTGAAAAGAACTTATCCCATGCAAAAATCCGAAGGTTATTTATTCCCGGCAGTGCAGCTGCTGTTTTTATTGTTGTTGCTTCTGAAGCCGGCATTTATTTTCTTTAGTGGAGAGGGACCGGGCGCAGCTCATGCACCGGTTGCAATTTCATTGGCAGCAGGGATAATCATTGGCATTGGGGCACAAAGAACAAGGTTGTGTATGGTTGGCGGTATAAGAGATTTAATTCTGTTTAAGGATTCTCACCTTATATCCGGGTTTATCGCAATTTTTGTGACAGTCCTGATTGGCAACCTTTTTGTGGGTGATTTTAATTTAGGTTTTGCCGGGCAACCAGTTGCCCATGCCGACGGGTTATGGAATTTCCTTGGCATGATGCTGGCCGGTTGTGGAGCCGTGCTGTTGGGCGGTTGTCCGCTGCGGCAGATTATTATGGGTGCAGAAGGCAATATTGATTCTGTAATAACTGTTATGGGCATGTTGGTGGGAGCTGCTTTTTCCCATAATTTCGGATTGGCTGCATCAGCCGCTGGCCCTTCGCCCAACGGTAAAATAGCGGTGCTTATAGGTTTGGCAGCAGTTTTTGTTATTGGGTATATGAACCTAGACAGGTCGGCAGAAGTTAAGATGAAAGGGGATGTAAAACTTGAATTATAATCAGGTAGATACCAGGGGAAGGTCTTGTCCGGAGCCTGTCTTAATGACCAGGAAAGCCTTGGCCCGGTTCCCGGAAGGGGTACAGGTAATTACAGATAATACCACCGCGCGGGATAATGTTACCCGGTTTGCTAAAAGTTCTGGATATAGCGTTGCAACAGAGCAGCAGGGGTTTGAGTATATTTTGACATTGACAAGAAAGTAAGGGTTGTCTATGAATTATATTGCTACTTTCTATACCCATTCCGGGGCGGTGAAGTATCAACGCTATCTGAAAAGGAAAAACATTACCGTAGAGTTGCTGCCCGTGCCCAGAAAAATCAGTTCCAACTGCGGCATAGGCGCACGGTTTGCCGTGGAAGAGGGTATAAAGTGTTATGTAAGTGAAGATATTGAAAAGTTATTTCAGATAACTGAAGATGGGTATAAGCTGGTATTCGCAAATGATTAAATAATGGGCACCAAGTCCCGAGATGGGCAGAGAGGTTATCATGGCCAATAAAAGGGGCTTTGGTCGCTCTATATCTTAAGCAAGAGAGTTAAGGCAATAGCTATTGCCTTAATTTATTTTTGCCTTAAAATTCTTTCCAGGGTTGCTGCAAACAACCGGTCATTTTCTTTGCTCCGTTTTTTCGGCCCTTTAGTGCGACCGCCGCCGCGGCGGTAGCGCGCTTTTAACTCCCGTTCTTCCAATAAAAAATCAATCCTGTCAGGTTTATATTCTTTGCCATGGGGGCTGAGGCATTTTGCCTTCTTTCCCAAGACCATTGAGGCTAAGCCCCAATCCTGTGTGATTACAATATCACCTTTTTCTGTAAGGTTTAACACCTTAAGGTCTGCTTCTTGAGCTGCATTGCCGACAATAATATGGTGATCGGATTCGATATTATGATTAAAGCTGGCTACTGTCCATACGGGAACATTATATTTATGGCCAAGGGTAAAGCATATTTGCAAGACCGTTTTCGGGCAGGCATCGGCATCGACGATAATTTTCAAAGTTATCCCCCTAGCTAAGTGCCAATTTGCAGTATGCTAAAGATAACTGTCTAACTTACTATACCATATTATTCCCCGGGGAGTAAGTTGCTGCACGGCGGTACTGGTTTAATTTTTCGTAAAAAAATTAATAAAAGGGCATAGAGAGGCAGGAATAGCCTTCTCGGTGTCATAATATTCTATAGTAATTGAATGTTCTCTAAATTAGGGAAAAGGGGGAGTTTGTAGTGGCAATCAGTATAGATGTACTCTGTCGAGGGTTCCCCGGTAAAGGGAGCAACGGCTTTTTGGGTTGGTCTAGCGTTGCACTGATCAGGACTGCAAGTAATAATATCCTTTTTGACACCGGCGCGCAGGCCGCTCTGCCAGTGCTTTTAAACGCATTGAAAGGATTGTCCCTTAGTCCGGCAGATATTGACACTGTTGTCCTTAGCCATTCTCATTTTGACCATATTGCCAATGTGCGCAAATTCAAGCAGGCCCGTTTTATTATGAGCCGGGCAGAATGGGACTACGCAACAGGGCAGGATGAGGATATCTGTGTAGAAGTGGGTGCTGTGGAGTATCTAAAGAGTCAACAGTTAGAACTTCTGGGCACAGATGGAGTGGAAATAGTGCCGAATGTGACCGCAATCTTCACCCCTGGCCATACGCCTGGATGCTTGTCCCTTGTGATTGAGAAAGATGGAGAGTCTTGGGTGTTGGCGGGGGATGCAATCAAGAATCGGGCTGAATTGGCAAGCGGCGTAGGTGACATGACCCTCAATGCTGCTGTAACAAAGGAGAGTATTGATCGGGTCAAGAGCATAGCCGCGCGGGTTCTCCCCGGTCATGACTGTTGGTTAAGGGTAACAGAAGCAGGGGTAATAGCGGAGGAACCTGCTACAGTAAGGGTAACCTTACCCGCCGGGATGTCCGGTGTTTTCGATCTGTCTGTTGACTCCGGGCTTTTCGCACCGGAAACCAAATCCTAAAGGAGGTGAGGGATTCGCTAGCAATAAGTTTGAAGAAGTAAATTAGACAGGAGGGATATTGGTGGAACATTTAACCTTTGGTGATTATTTTGTACTCTTTATTGGCCCTTTGATTGGCCCTGTTTTAGCTTTGCTGTGGATGCTACAAGCAAAGAATAAGAAACAAGTAGGTTAGTAAATTTTTCTGTAAAGGAGGTTGGTGGAATGTCAGGTATTTTAACGGGTTTTTTCATTTACTTTGCTATTGTTCTCGGTATCGGTTTTGCTGCTTCATATTACCGGCCGATTAAAACTGTTGATGACTTTATCCTCGGGCAACGGGGCTTCGGCAGTGTTGTCAGCGGTCTTGCCGCAGGGACGACTTTAGCCAGCGGATATGCCTTTATCGGCCTGGTGGCAATGGGTTATGGTATGGGCTTCCTGGCTCTTTATCAAGCGATTTTTTGTCCGATTTTGGATTTTGTTTGCTGGCGTTATTTAGGGCCGAAAATGAGGCGTTATTCGGAGAAATATAACGCAATAACTCCGGTAGAGATCTTGGCCAGCTTAAGAGGTGATCCTTACGACTTAATCAAGATCATCGGTGGCTTGGTTGTGGGTATATTTATGTTCGTTTACCTCGGCTCCAATTTCATGGCCGGCGGTAAAGCAGCAATCGTGCTTAATGTTGATTATAACGTGGCAGTTATTGGTGGAGCAATTATTGTTATTTTATACACCATGAGCGGTGGGGCAACAGCTGTTTATTGGACTGACGCTCTGCAAGGGGCACTGATGATGGCGCTTTGTTTCTTAATGCCGGCAGTAGCCATAGCCCATATTGGCGGCATCGGTGCCTTTATTACCCAACTCCATCAGATTGATCCGATTTTACCATCCTGGTCCGGTGGTCAAGTTGGGTGGCCGCTCTTTGTTGCTTTATGGATGTGGACTAGTGTGGCGGTTGGATTCTTGGGCCAGCCCCAAAGTCTGCAAAAATTTATTACCATCGAGAGCGAAGAAAAGCTGCCTGCAGGAGCCTTTGTTGCTGTATTGTTTAATATGGTGCGGCAATATTTCCCCCTCATCCTTGGTATGTGCGGGCGGATTATTTTCCCGGCCCTGTCAGACCCTGAATATACTACACCCACTTTTATCAGTGAGTTCTTTCCCAATATAATCGGTGGTTTGCTCTTGGCAGCAATCTTTTCGGCAATTATGTCCACAACAGACTCTCTGCTTTTGCAGGGAACTTCAGAAATCGTCCGCAATGTGCTGCAGAACGGCTTCCTCCGCAGTCAGCAGCTCAGTAAGAAATTTTATGAGCGTGCCAGCCGGGTAGTAACACTGGTGTTGGGTATAACAGCCCTTGCCCTGGCGCTTTTGGGTGTAGATACGGTCTTCTTTTTAGTATTGCTCGCTTTTGCGGGGCTAGCTGCATCTATCGGTCCGGCCATGTTTGCCGGTTTTTATTGGCGGCGAACTACCAGTTGGGGCATACTGGCCGGCATCATTAGCGGCACCATAGCCACATTTATTTGGTATAACGGTTCCAACAAACTTTTTGGGTTGCACGAGGGCTTACCATCATTTGTGATCGCCAGTATTACGGTGGTAGTTGTTAGTTTACTCACTAAACCTTCGCCGGAGGCGGATAAGGAGTTGTAAGGTGTATTGATAATTAGAAGCCAGGCAGAAGCATTGTTGCTTTAGACCTGGCTTCTTTTTTTGCCGGTTTTGGTGAGAGTTAATTAAAAAAAAGAGAATCTTTTGTCGTAATGCATATATTTTACAGGGTGGCAAACACTATATGGCGGAGGTGAGTAGCGTGAACTTAACGCAAAAGGAAAAGATGTTATTGCAGGATCAGAAAAAGCATGAACAAATATGTGTAGAAAAGTATACCAATTATGCTAATCAGGCTCAGGATCCACAATTAAAACAGTTATTTAATGCTTATGCATCCCAGGAACAGCAGCATTTGAACACTATCAACCAAATACTGCAAGGCCAATCACCTAATATGGCACAGCAGGGGCAAAAGCAGGGAATGCAGCAGCAAAGTGCCGGACAAGGTCAACAACAAATGCAGCAGCAAAGCAGCGGGCAGTATCAACAAATGCAGCAGGGCAATGTACAAAGCCAGGGCACCATGCAAGGGGCGATGGGCAACCAGCAGGATGCAGTTTTGTGCAATGACATGTTGATGACGGAGAAATATGTATCTAATACCTATGATACAGCGATTTTTGAGTTTACCGATACTAATGTGCGCCAGGCTTTGAACCATATTCAGAAAGAAGAACAGCAACATGGGGAAGGTATATTTAACTATATGCAGAGCAAAGGGATGTATAATCCACAGTAGAGTTAGTAGTAAAACCCATAGTACAATACCGGGTGTGAACCCGGTATTATTTTTACCGAAAGCGATAACTAATTTCATGTAAGGTCATACCCAGCACCTTTGTTACAAGTGCGAGCCTAGGGGATACAACCAGAATCTTACTGCAGCCTTTCTATAGGTTAGTGTAAAATTACTTTGGGGAAAAACCAAAAAATAAAAGATAAGAGTATCTCTCCTGTGATATCATGTAATTTGTGAAGGACCACAATAATCACAGAGAAAAGGAGATACTCTTATGGAACTAATTATACAGGAAATCATAGAAAAAATCAGCAGTAGTTTTGAAAAGGAACTAGAGAATCTGATACGTGAAAGAAGAGACATATCCGAATTTATTCTAGCTACTAAGAAGACGTTGGACGAGATTGGAGTAACCCTAGTGGCCGAAGCCTTGGAAACAATAGACGAGGCGTATAGAAACAGTAAAGACCGGAAACGAAACTGGACAGTAAAGGAGAAAGCAGCTGAAAAGACCCTTATGACAATATTTGGCGAAGTCAGGTATGAAAGGACATATTACAAGAATAAAAAGGCAGGCGAATACAGCTACCTGTCAGATGAGGCTGTGGGCATAAAGCCCATGATAAAATGGATGCTTCACTAAAGGCAAGGCTCATAGAGGAAGCAGTATTTATGCCCTATAGTAGAAGTGCAAAGGAAGCAGCTGAAGCTGTGGATCTAACATCACAGACAGTAATGAACAGTATCCGTGAGCTTGGCAGTGTAGACAATGACGCAGTAGAGGTTAAGCAAGATAAAAAGGCGGTAAAGGTACTGTACATAGAAGCTGATGAAGATCATGTACCACTTCAGACTGGGGGCTACGCAGAACCAAAGCTTGTATATGTACATGAGGAGAAGGGTTGAAAACGGTAGTATAAAAAGGTATTTCAGGGTTTATGCAAACAGTGATGACTATGGGTGAAGTTTTGACTAATAGATAAGCTTATGATATGGATCTATGAAAAGATATACCTTCAGGGATGGGCTCTGGATAAAGAAGGCTAGGCTGGATAAAGGAAGCATCTTGTATGGACCGTTACACTTATCAAAGTAGTACCAAGCTACAGCGCATATGGTAACACACCAATTATGTGGGATAATAAATGGGAGACAAGGAAGTAAAAGAGCTATTTAAAGCAATCATAAGTACAACTGACCGAAACAAAGAAGACTGTGCAGGAAGCAAGAATAATACTGGAACTGGGAGGATAATGCGCAGTATGCGATTAAGGCTGCAGGCAGAAGGTCATGTTAGCCATATCTTGTCGTCAGGTTAAGCTCAGGCCTCTGGGCTGGAGTAAACGGGGTGGACCAGATGCCAGGTAAGGTTTTGTAGCAATGGCGGAGTGTATGAATATTTATCAAAGAAAAAGCGCATAAATGAAGCAAGAGGTAAAAGTGACCGGGAATTATAGAAGGAAAGCTTACGCATCCCGAAACCATCGGTAACATAACATTTTAATAGGAAAAGACTTGGTTCCAGTTCCTTAAGTCATAGGGAGCTTAAGAGAGTAAGGGATACTTTTTTTTAAACCCATAGTATCTTGACGCTATCTTTCTATAGGTTAGACTTGCAATTAGATTCACTTCATTGTACAATAAAAAGGGTCAGGAAGTCGCGGAGAGGTGGCTGAGTCCGGCTGAAGGCGCTCGCCTGGAGAGCGAGTAGACGGAAGGTCTCCGTCTCGTGGGTTCAAATCCCACCCTCTCCGCCATTCTCTTTCAGCTGATAATTTTTGGCCGTGCTAGACGGGGAGCTAGCGGTGCCCTGTACCTGCAATCCGCTATAGCAGGGTCGAACGCCTGCCCGCGGCTTCACTCTTGTGGGGTCCGGCCGGCGTGGGTGGCCATGAAGATTGGGTCCTGCGCGACGGAAGCCTATAAAACCCGTCAGGCCCGGAAGGGAGCAGCGGTAAGTAGGAAGTTCCGGGTGCCGCAGGGGTGCCTGATCAGAGTTAACTGCGCAGGTAACGCCCGGAAGGGTAAGTCCAAGGTAGGCTGCACGGTCATAATTTTTGATAGACAAGATGGAACGGTGTGAAACGCTGTTCCTTTTTGTTATCAGCAAAAAGGAATTGCCAGGTCAATAGAGAAACCTATGAGCAGTAGGGGAAAGAATAAGCCGCTCTATTTTGAGGTGATGAAATTATGGCTTATCAGGCACTTTACCGGGAATGGCGTCCCCAGTCCTTTGCCGAAGTGGTAGGGCAGGAATACATTCGCCGTATTTTACAGAATTCCTTACAAGCAAAGCGAATTGCCCATGCTTATCTTTTTTGCGGCCCGCGGGGAACCGGAAAGACAAGTATGGCCAAGATTTTTGCCAAGGCTATTAACTGTGTTCATGGTCCCGCATCTGAGCCCTGCAATCAATGCTATCCTTGCCAACAGATCACTGCCGGTGCTTTTTTGGACGTTTTTGAAATAGATGGCGCATCTAACCGGGGAATTGATGAGGTCCGGGAACTGCGGGATAAGTTACAATTAGCCCCTGCTGAAGGCAGATATAAGGTATATATAATTGACGAGGTACATATGTTAACCACGGAGGCTTTTAATGCCCTTTTAAAGACATTGGAGGAGCCGCCGGCCCATGTGGTATTTATCTTTGCCACCACTGAAGCCCACAAAATTCCCCTGACTATTCTTTCCCGCTGTCAGCGTTTTGATTTTCAACGGCTCTCAACCAAGGTGATTGCTACTCACTTGGCAAATGTTGCAGCTAAGCTGAAAGTAGAGATCGAAGCAAAGACATTGCGCCTATTGGCACGGAAGGCAGAGGGAAGCTTAAGAGATGCCCTTAGCCTTTTGGACCAGTGTATAGCATTGGATGGTGCCATTCAATACGAAGATGTTTTGGCGATTTTAGGTGTTACTACGGAAGAGACCTTGGCAGATATGGTAGATGCGTTGGCGGCGAAAGAGATTGTAATTTTGATCCGCAATTTGAATCAACTCTTGGATAAAGGGCATGATCCCCGGCAATTGGTAAAGGAGCTTATTACTTATTTCCGTAACCTCCTGATGGTAAAGGTGGCACCGGATACCAGCGAACTGGTAGAGGTTACTGAAGAACAGGGGCAAGTATTGATGAGGCAAGCCAGCTATTTTGCGGTCGATAGAATATTAGCTATGATTGAGTTGTTGGCTCAAACAGAGAAAGAAGTGCGTTGGAGCTCTCAACCGCGGATCGTCCTTGAAGTAATGGCAATTAGGCTGTTGCAAGCTTTGGCAGCAGAAGCATTGGCACCTGTTTCCCCCGGGGAAATTAAGGAGAATGCGGCTGCCCCGGCGGCACCTGCCATTGTGGATAATGTACCTAGGCAGAATAAGGTCGCGGCAAGCAAAAAAACAACTTCAACTTCACAGCAAAAGCCTGTGAAAAAGATTACATTAGAGAAACTGCAGCAATGTTGGCCGCAGGTTGTAGCAGAGCTGCGGGAGTTCAACTTACCGGTTGCTTTGCTAGTCCAAGAAGGCAAGTTAGTTGCGCTTGAGCATGATGTACTTACCCTTGCTTTTGCCTATGCTGTACATAAAGAAAAGGTTGCGGAGAAGTATCGGGAACAGATAGAAGCAGTACTGAAGAAAATTGTCCGGCAGGAATTAAAAGTGCGCTGTGTTTTGGTTGAGGATGAGAAGGAAGAACCTGAGCAGAAGGAGCAGTCTTCGTTGCTGCAAGCAGCTATAAATATTTTTGGTCCCGAAAGGGTAAAGGAAGTAGGAAAACAAGGGAGGTAAGCAAAATGGGATTTGGTAATATGAACAAAATGATGAAACAGGTGCAAAAGCTGCAAGCAAATATGGCTAAATTGCAAGCTGAGTTGGCAGAACGGGTAGTGGAAGCTTCCGCCGGTGGCGGTGCCGTAACCGTCAAGGCAAGGGGAGATAATGAACTGGTTGAGATTAAGATTGACACGGAAGTGGTTGATCCCGAGGATATGGAAATGCTGGAGGATATGGTCTTAGCTGCTGCCAATGAGGCTTTGCGGAAAGCCAGGGATATGGTGGCAGAGGAGATGGGCAAGCTGACTGGAGGTTTAAATCTGCCGCCGGGATTATTCTAGTTTTCGGTACTGGGGGAGAAAAAATGTATTATCCTGAACCTGTGGGAAGATTAATCAACGAGCTGTCGAAATTGCCGGGTATCGGTCCCCGTACCGCCCAGCGGCTGGCCTTTCACATTCTTGAGGAGCCGGTTGCCAATGTGGAGCGCTTAGCCAATTCCATTATTGCTGCGCGGCAGAAGATTAAGTATTGCTCTGTGTGCTGGAATATTACCGATATGGATCCTTGCCCCATCTGTAGCAGCAGTAATCGTGATCAGGGCACAATTTGTATTGTACAAGATCTGCGGGACGTTATTGCCATGGAAAAGACCCGGGAATTCAAAGGCGTTTATCATGTTTTAGGGGGCGCCATATCCCCCATTGACGGGGTAGGACCTGAGGATATAAAACTAAGGGAGTTATTGGCCCGCTTGCAAAAAAGTGCGGTTAAGGAGTTGATTTTGGCTACTGACCCCACAGTTGAAGGGGAAGCAACTGCTATGTATATCGCCAAATTGGTCAAGCCTTTGGGAATAAAAGTTACCCGTATTGCCCATGGTCTTCCGGTAGGCGGAGATTTGGACTATGTGGATGAAGTGACATTGATTAAGGCCATGGAGGGAAGAAGGGAAATGTGATCACCTTCTCCCGGAAATGTATGTATCAAAAGAACTCTTTTCCTTGTAAAAAACCTTTTCCCCTTCAAAAAAAAGGTTTTCTCTGGTGTTAGAGCTTAGGGGAAAAAGGGTTAAGTTTAAGAAAAGGGGCTGCGATGGGTAAGGGACTACTCCATTTCAGCCTTTTTATATTTCCACTCCTCGAAACTTATCCCCTTAGCTCTATTGACCCTACCCCTTGCTCTTATGGATTAACTTTTTTTCAGTTGACCCCATCCGAGAACCAATAGAGTCAGTTATTTAGGAAAAAGTTTTTGTTCCAAAAAGCTCCACTATAAGACAGTACCCTTCATTTGAGCCAGAGGATTTGTTTATACTACCCTTAAGGATACACCATCCAGCAGCCAGCTGGTATCTTCCTTATCTTTCATTTCCACCAGAAACTGGACCGTAACACTAGAGACGTTAGATGGCACAGGATTATCAGACACCCTCTGGTGGTAGATAAAACATTGCTCGGCTTGGAAACTGTTATAAATAATTTCAACGTTAATTAGATTCGTTGTATCATAAAAGACACTTGCTCTAATACGGAGAAATTCAAATCCTTTCCCGGCACGCATAAAACAATCGGCAAAACTCAACAACAGAAAACATCCTGGAGGCACAGTAACACTTTGCGCTAATACAGCTGTTTTTGTTTTTGGTGCCACTGTCCCGATGCTTTTTAATTCTGCGCTTTGTACTCCTTCATAAGGGAAGTTAAGGCATTTAGTTTCAATATTATCCAAGCTTTCGTCCCAATCTGCATATTCCCCGAATATACCTGCCGCCTCAAAACCGCCGTTTTTAATAAGTTCTGTAGGTAGGCAGGTGTGCTGTCCAAAAGTTCCTTGTTTGCCTAGGGTTTGGCAATTTAGATTGTTCACCAAAGTTCCTTTGATTTCAATTTCTTCCGGTGTGGGGCGTTTTGCTTTTTTATGTTCAAAACTCATAATTATCCACCTCTCACGCATTATTTGCAATATATACTTACTATAAAATACGCGTTTTTTCCAAAGTAGTTACTTATTCATGGAATTTATTGAAGTTTTATATGTGTTCAGTTCCTCGCACTACAAGATTTGTATTGTGTACTAGTGGTAGTCAGGCTCAATACTGGATTGTATATCGTCTCAAAGGGACTGGATTAATCAAAATCTAACGGTTCCCATTCCTTTCACCTCATGTATACTTCTCCTTGAATCCGGTTATAATCGATGGCAAAGCTGTGATTCAGGGGTGAGAGCTATGAGTGTGGTTGGCCAATGGTTTGCCGGTTTTAGATCGGGGCTAAGAAGTATTACTAATCGCTTTTTGGTGGGTACCGGCGAGGTGGAAGAAAGCTGTCCGGATTTGTTAAAAGCAGTGGATCAAGCCCAGCGGGAGTGGGATAATGCAAAGACCTTTTTTGAAAGTGTAACTGATGCTGACTTAGTTGATTACGCCATTTTTCAGATGCAGGCTGCCCAGAGACGGTATATTTATCTTTTGCGGCAGGCGCAAAAGGAAGGCCTGCGGGTGCGGGAATGGCAATAAGTTCCGTGGCACAACCTTTTTAACTTTAAGCTTGTGTCGCGGTTTCTTTTTGCCAAGACAGAAATATGCATGTACAGTTCCCGTGTTCTATTTTCTATTTATTGTTATACATATATAGCAAATGAAATTCTTCCCAAAGGGGTGTTTTTATGGATAACATTACCATCTTAATCGCTTATGGCTTTGGATTATTGTTGCTTTATTTGTTGGCTCGCTTGTTACTATTTCCCTTGCGAATTATCATTCGCCTGCTTTACAATGGGATTATTGGCGGGGTACTTTTGTGGTTAGTAAATTTGGTTGGGGGATTTTTTAGTATATTTATACCTATTAATCCAATTACAGCGTTGGCCGCCGGTTTTCTCGGTGTACCCGGGGTTGTGCTGCTGCTTCTTTTGCGGCACTTGGTAGCGTAAGAAGTGGAAATAGTAGGAATAATATACTATTATACCGGTATTATCTTGACGCCTCTGCGGCTGTTTGTTATACTTTAATAGAAGCTTGTCCAAACTGCAACGGCACCGGTTATTTTTTGTGCTTTTTATTCATATACGAGTGTTCTGGTTAAAAGAGAGGGGGGGTTGCTTTCTGCTATATGTCATTTCTCACAAGAAGCAACCCTTTTTTTATTTTGTGAGAATTAATTTAAATTATTAAGGCAGGTTTCTGTCCCCAAAGACAGATGAAACAGGTTATGTAAAACCAAGCAGTAAGCGGGAAGGAGGAACTTAGGATGGCAAAATTAGTAGAGGTTCGTTGGCATGGCCGTGGGGGGCAAGGTGCAAAAACAGCAGCATTGCTTTTAGCAGAAGCGGCTTCCGATGCCGGTGGCAAGTACATTCAGGCATTTCCCGAATATGGCCCGGAACGGATGGGCGCTCCGGTTCAAGCTTTTACCAGAATCAGCGATGCGCCGATTACCATGCATTGCAATGTAACTAATCCGGGAACCGTGGTAATTCTTGATCCTAGTTTGATCGGTGGTTCAGTGGATGTAACAAGTGGGGTAGGAGAAAGCGGTGTATATATTGTTAATACAAATGCTACACCGGAAGAGATGAGGGCAAAGCTTGGTATTAAAGCAGGTAAAGTATACACTGTGGATGCCAATCAGATTGCTTTAGACACAATTGGCCGGGCGATTCCCAATACCCCGATGATGGGGGCGCTGATTAAGGTTACTGGAATTCTTCCGCTGGAAACACTACTAGCCGATACGGAGAAAAAACTGAATAAAAAGTTTGCCGGGCGTCCTCAGATAGTTGAAGGTAATCTTCAGGCGATTAAACGTGCCTATCAGGAGGTGAAAGGGGAATGACCATGATCAAAGGTTGGCGGGAATCTAACCCTGGAGGATGGATTACAGAACCGGGAAATGCTGAACTTTATAAGACCGGTGATTGGCGTTCAGTACGGCCTGTTTACATTCCGGAAAACTGTATTCATTGTTTATTCTGCTGGGTCTTTTGTCCTGATAGTGCCATTATTACTGAGGACGGGAAAATGGTGGGCGTGAATTATGATTATTGTAAGGGTTGCGGTATTTGCGCGCGGGAATGCCCGGCGAAAAATAAGGCATTAGTAATGGAAGATGAAGGCTAGGAAAGACCAACTATTAAAAGTCAAATAAAATATGTAAAAAAACTATAAATGAGATCCAACTAAAAACAGGCATCACAAAAAGGCTTGTATTATTACAAACCTGAAACAATATATAATTACATGGAATTAAGCTTTGGGCACATAAGGTTGGTTATTCTTTAGGACAGCATAAATGATATTACACATTTTTCTAGAAACTGCACCAACACAGGTAAGATGATGTTTACCTTCTGCCCGCTTTTTTTGATAGAAAGCGCTTAATACAGGGTCTTTAAAAGAAGCAATCAAGGCAGCCTGAAAAATGGCTTTACGTAAATATGGTGAACCGCGTTTGCTCATAACATTATGTGTAGATTCGTATTCACCGGATTTACTAACTGAAGCATCAATACCTGCAAATGCTACCAGTTTTCTGGGGCTGTTAAACTTAGATATGTCACCGATTTCACCGATAATCGTAGCGCCAGTGACGTTTCCAATACCAGTTATGGTTGTTATGGGAGAGCCTAGTTTCTCCATCAGACGGTTGATTTCGCGTTCTGTATCCTTTACTTGCTGTTCAATAAAAGAAATCTGCTCAATTAAAGCCCTTAGTTGAAAGGAAAAACTGTCTTTGGCAAAGGTGATGCCAAAAGAATTAGAAGCAGCAGATTTAAGTTGCTTTGCTTTTTCAGCACCAACCTTTTGGCGACTTAGCTGTGTAAGCAGTTGTGCCAAAGCATCTGCTGAAACGGATTCAAAATCAATTGGTGAAGAAAACTGGCATAGAATCTCCTTTGAGGTCTTACCAAAAATGTTTGAAAATATGTATTGATATTCAGGAAACACCTGATCAAGGACACAGACCACCTTGCGCTTTAAATCACTGATAGACTCCACCAGATAGGAACGGAAACGGGTCAAGTTACGGAGGGAAAAAATATCCTCGTCAGAAAGGCGGGTTTCCACAAACTGTCCGTAGCGGATTAAATCAGCAATGAGGATAGAATCAATGATGTCGTTCTTGCGTTTTCTAATCTCAACACCTTTGCGCCAGCCATCGGTCTGTATGGGGTTAATAACATGAATCAGGAAACCTTTACCATAGAGAAATGAGTAAACAGAAAGCCAATAATGGCCAGTAGCTTCCATGCCAATCTCAAAATCGGCAGTGTTGGAAGAATAAGAGGAAAGCTTAGATAAGAGAGCGTCTGCACCATCAGAAGTGTTTGAAAAAGAAAAAGCCTTAAAAATTATTTTCCCACTGTCATCCATCATAGAAGCTACATGATTATTTTTTCCAATATCAATACCAACAAAAAACATAAATACACCTCAAACAAATTATTTTAGATTGGGAGTCCACTCATCTAATAAGCGTCACTACCTTGTGTTAAATACGGAGAGAAGCCAAACTGGCAACCAACATCCAACTCATACGCGAACTGCTTATTAGAGAGAGGTATCAGTCTTTCAAGTACGAGCATAAAAGCTCAAGGAGGCAACGATAATTCTCTCAATCTAATAAGACAATTATCTCCTGACAGATAGAAGATGTAAAGAATAGGTTTATAGGTTTTCCTAATAAATAACCTAAATACATTATACAAGGAGGATGGGGGATGAAGCAAAAAGTTGCAATGACGGGTAATGAGGCAGTAGCTTTTGCGATGAAACAAATTAATCCTGACGTGGTGGCTGCTTATCCAATTACCCCGCAGACAGAGATCGTGCAAATTTTTTCTGGATATGTGCATGATGGCTTAGTAAATACCGAGTTTGTCACTGTAGAAAGCGAACATAGTGCCATGAGTGCCACTGTGGGCGCTGCTTCCGCTGGAGCCCGGGCTATGACTGCTACTTCTGCCAACGGTCTGGCTTTTATGTGGGAAGTTCTATATATTGCTGCTTCTAATCGGCTGCCCATTGTTATGCCCCTGGTTAACAGGGCGTTGAGCGGCCCCATTAATATTCATTGTGATCACAGTGATGCCATGGGCGCCAGAGATTCAGGCTGGATTCAACTTTGGTCGGAAAATAGCCAGGAAGCTTATGATAACATGATTCAGGCAATCAGGATTGCCGAGCATCCCAAAGTTCAACTTCCGGTAATGGTTTGTTTTGATGGTTTCATTATCAGTCATGCCATGGAAAACCTGGAAGTATTGTCCGACGAAGCAGTACAGGGGTTTATCGGGCAATATGTGCCGGCAAAGACCTTACTTGATCCGAAAAAGCCGGTAACTGCCGGGCCATTGGCATTGTATGATTCCTATTTTGAGTTTAAACGATCCCAGGCTGAAGCTATGTTGCAGTGTAAAGCATATATTTTGGAAGTTGCGCAGGATTTTGCCAAACTCACCGGGACTGAGTATGGGCTCTTTGAAGCATATAAATTGGAGGATGCCGAGTTAGGGATTGTTGTGTTGGGTTCTACTGCCGGAACTGCCAAGGTGGTAGTGGATAAACTGCGGGCAGAGGGAGTTAAGGCCGGGTTGTTAAAACCAAGGGTATTTAGGCCCTTCCCTGCCGACGAGTTGGTAGCTGCCTTAGGGCACCTAAAGGCCATGGCGGTTCTTGATCGGGCTGATTCTTTTAATGCTTTCGGCGGGCCTTTATTTACTGATCTTAGTGCAGCCATGTATGGCAGTGGCAGTCAGGCCAAGTTGATTAATTATATTTATGGCCTTGGCGGCAGGGATATAGGTATAGCTGATTTGGAATCCGTATATAAACATTTGGCCCGGGTGGTTAAAACCGGAGAAGTAGATCAACGGTTGAATTATCTGGGCGTGAAGGAATAGGAGGTGAAGTTAGTGGTTAATTTGAAAGAACTCTCGCAACAGGAACAGTTCCTTAGCAGTGGACACCGGATGTGTGCCGGTTGCATTGCCCCGGTGGTAGTAAAGCTGGTTAGTATGGCTGCCGGGGATCGGAATGTGGTTGTGGGCAATGCCACCGGCTGTTTGGAAGTGGCAACAACCATTTATCCATATACAGCGTGGAAGTGCTCTTGGATTCATAATGCCTTTGAAAATGCCGCTGCTACCGTAAGCGGTGTGGAAGCTGCTTATAAAGTATTGAAGCGGACCGGTAAATTGGATGCTGATTATAAATTCATCACCTTTGGCGGCGATGGCGGCACCTATGATATCGGAATTCAATCTCTTTCCGGGGCCATGGAAAGAGGCCATGATTTGGTTTATATCTGTTATGACAATGGGGCTTATATGAACACCGGGATTCAGCGTTCCGGCGCCACTCCCCAGTATGCGGACACAACTACCAGTCCGGCCGGGAAAAAGGTTCCCGGTAAAAAACAATGGCGTAAGGATTTAACCGCCATCATGGTCGAGCATAACATTCCTTATGCAGCCCAGGTTGCCCCCAGCCATTGGCGTGATTTTGTGACTAAGGCCCAAAAGGCCATTGCTATTAACGGTCCGGCCTTTATCAATGCCTTTACCCCCTGCCCCCGCGGTTGGCGGTATGATTCTCAGGACGGGATAGAAATGTGCCGCTTGGCTGTTGATACCTGTATGTGGCCGCTATATGAGGTTGAAGAAGGGGAATGGAAGCTAACTTATCGTCCGAAAAAGAAAAAACCGGTAACAGAATTCCTCAAAGCACAAGGACGTTTCCGCCACCTGACCGATGAAATGATCGCTGCAGTGCAAGAACGTGTGGACCGGGATTGGGAAAAATTATTGAAACGGTGTAAAGAAGCTTAAAATATTAACAACCCTGCCTTAACCGGTGGGGTTTTTTATAATATTGAGGACAATAAAACATTAGTAATCCTTAAAGCAATGGCACCGAGAGTGAGCTATCCCGAAAGCTAAGAACACATTTATGGTATTAGCCATATACTACAGTGAAAAACTTATACTGCGGCAGGAAGTTTGTGCAAAACAGAGAAAGAAATGGTAGGAAATAACCCAAAAAGGTTGGTGAAAAAAATGGCGGAAGAAGAATCACCACTGTGCTTGCTCTGTGGTAGAAAAAGCGGTTGTGGGTTGATGATCCGGGGGAAATGCATCTGTAAGGATTGTGAAGAAGCATTATTGCGTTTGCCAGTTGCAGATGCTGCTTATGATTATTGTAAAAATAGGCTGAAATTGCTGTGGGCAGAGGGTTAATAGAGACTCCTCTGCTTTTTATTATTTTATCGATATGGGCAGAACTGGTTTTACACAGTTACAGGGAACAGTTATAATTGTGGTAGAGGGGAAAATATATTTATATTTAGATAAAGGGGAAGGAGTTAGGTTTATGGATCAAGAGGCCACTCCCTTAGTTTCTGCTTTGGTTGCGTACGTTGAGCAGGGTCTGGTCCCCTTCCACACACCGGGACATAAACAGGGACGGGCTGTACCTACCCCTTTAGCTAGTTTATGGGGTACAGATCTATGGCGGTATGATTTAACCGAAGTACCGGGGTTAGATGACCTGCATGCCCCTCAAGAGGCGATTAAAGATGCGCAGATTTTAGCGGCCAAAGCCTTTGGGGCAGAGGAATCTTTTTTTCTGGTTGATGGTAGTACCGCCGGGATCCAAGCAATGATCCTCACGGTATGCAACCCGGGAGATGTGATTATTGTTCCCCGCAATTGTCATCGTTCAGTAGTGGCAGGGTTGATCTTAAGTGGTGCCATACCAAAATACTTGCCTCCGGCAATAATGACCGGGTTTGCGGTTCCCCTAGGGATAACTGCTGCCGCTGTGGAACAAGCCTTAAGAGATTGCCCTGAAGCTAAGGCAGTATTAATGGTATCGCCGACTTATCACGGCATCTGTACGGAATTGGAGGCCATTGCGGCAGTGGTGCACCGGCATAATAAGCCGCTGTTGGTAGATCAAGCCCATGGTGCCCATTTAAGCTTTCATCGGGACCTGCCGCCGGATGCCATTACCTGTGGTGCTGACTTAGTAGTACACAGCACCCATAAGGTGTTAACATCCTTGACCCAGACTTCACTGTTGCATGTGCAAGGCAAACGAATTGATCGGGAAAGGCTGGCCTGTATGCTGCGGCTGGTTCAATCCAGTAGCCCGTCGTATCTGTTAATGGCTTCTTTGGATGCCTGCCGGCGGCAACTGGCTGTTGATGGAAAGCGGTTGTTGGACAGGACGTTGCTGGTAGCCAAACAGTGCAGTGCGGCAGGCATTGACAAGGTTATCTGGAATAAGTATTTTAGAAGCTGAGGATTTACCGGCGCCGTTTACCTTAGATCCAACTCGTTTCGTGATTATGATTCACGGTTATTCGGGACCGGAGGCAGCAAATCTCTTACGAGCACAGGGAGTAGCGGTTGAAATGGCTGAGATGACTAACCTTCTATTCTTGTTAACAGTAGGAGATGGGCCCCAGGAAGGTGAAAGGCTGCTGGCAGCAGTGCACGCCTTACCGAAAATGGATAACATTAAGGCACCGGCGACAAAATTGCCTGCTAAGTTGCCGATCCCACCCCTTCGCTATCCACCGCGG
The DNA here is from genome assembly GCA_050951765.1 of bacterium. Taxonomy (GTDB): domain Bacteria; phylum Bacillota; class DTU030; order DTU030; family JBMNJR01; genus JBMNJR01. The sequence goes on from JBMNJR010000013.1 coordinate 36,400, forward strand.
GAAGCTGTTTTTGCTCCGCGGGAATCGGTTCCCATTTCCCAAGCAGTTGGGAAGGTGGCTGCCGAATTTATTGTGCCGTATCCGCCGGGAGTTCCCCTTGTGCATCCTGGGGAAGAGATCACAAGCGAGATTATTAACTTTGTTCAGGAATTGAGTGCAGCGGGGATTCATCTGCAGGGTTTATCCGATTTAGAGCAGATAGCAGTTTTGCAGGTCTAAGTGTGAGGGGGAACCGGAGAAAGATGAAGGGAATTTTTATTACTGTTGAAGGTATAGACGGAGTAGGAAAAACCACCCAGTTGGATTTGTTGCATCGTTGGTTTGTCAGCCAAGGTTACCAGGTTCTTTTTACCCGGGAGCCGGGGGGGACCAAAGTAGGAGAGGGAATTAGGGAAGCGCTGCTTAACCGGGAACATACCGGGCTTTCCCCGGTGGCAGAAGCATTATTATATGCCGCATCCCGGGCACAATTGGTGCAGGATGTAATCATACCAGCTTTGGCGGTCGGGCGCATCGTGGTTTGTGATCGTTTTCTTGACTCTAGTATTGCTTACCAAGGGTTTGGGCGCGGGCTCCCGGTAGCATACATTGAAGCTATAAACAGTCAGGCAACAAAGGGTATTCGGCCCGACTTAACTTTACTGTTGGACATGGACATTGCCGCAGGTAGAGCTAGGCTAAAAGGGGAAGGAAGGACGGCTTTAGATCGTCTGGAAGGAGAGAGTTTATCCTTTTATCACCGCGTCCGGGAAGGTTATTTGCAGTTGGCGCAAGCGGAACCGGAGCGAATTAAAATAATTTCGGCACAGCATTCAATTGCAGAGGTAAACCGGCAGGTAATAGATTATATTACGAAGTTTCTGGGAGACTCTTCTAGGAGGTGTTAGGCAGATGAAATTGCTGGTTACTGTAGTTCAGGATCAGGATGCGCCTCTTTTACTGGATGCCTTAATGCAAAGGGAATACGGAGTAACTAAGTTAGCCAGTACCGGAGGTTTTTTGCGGGTAGGTAATACAACATTACTGGTCGGTATTGAAGACGATCAGGTTGATGCTGTGATTGCAATTATTAATGAGATTTGCCGCTCCCGGACAAAAACAATCACACCGTTGCCGCCTTTTAATGGGTCAGTGGAAGCTTATATTTCTTCGCCGCTGGAAGTAAATGTGGGTGGTGCTACCATTTTTGTGTTGGATGTAGAACAGTTCATTAAGCTTTAGGGGGATTAATGATGCCCTTTGGGGATATATTTGGCCAAGCACAAGCATTAAAACTTTTAGCCCGTACATTGTCCCAAGGGCGGGTTGCCCATGCCTATTTGTTTACCGGGCCGGAGGGAGTGGGCAAGCGAAAAACTGCTTTAACCTGGGCAGAAGCTCTAAATTGCTTGGCAGGTGGTGCTGATGGATGCGGTAAATGCAATAATTGCCGGCGCATTCAAGCAGGAACCTTTCCTGATGTGAAGGAGATCGAGCCGGAAGGCAGCAGTATTAAAATAGCCCAGATCAGATCTATTTTCAAAGAAATATATTTTCGTCCGCTGGAAGGGCGCTATAAGGTATATATTATTGCGGCAGCAGACAAAATGACAGAAGAGGCGGCTAATAGCTTTCTCAAGCTTTTGGAGGAACCGCCGGCTTATGCAGTTTTTGTCCTCATTACCAGTCAAATAAACTTACTGCTGCCAACGGTGATTTCCCGCTGTCAAATTGTGCCTTTTTATCAACTATCTATTGCTTTAATCAGAAAGAAACTGGTAGAAACAGGGCTATCACCAAAAGCGGCAGGGGATTTGGCCCTTTTAGCAGGCGGCTCTTGGGGCAGGGCGCAAGCATTGGCTGGTACGGAAGCGGGCAAAATTCGCCAGCGGGTTTTCCAATTGGTCGCAGCCCTTTGCCGCCAAGATTTGCCCTACCGGTGGCAGGTGGCCGGAGAAATAGAAAAGGAAGAAGATAAATTGTTGTTTTTAGAACAGCTTCTTTTTTGGTATCGGGATCTATTAATCCTAAAGGAGACAGGAGCTAAGGATTTATTGCTCAACTGGGACCAGGAGGCTCTGCTGAAGGAGCTTAACCAATATTATTCGCGGCAGAGATTGCTGGAAGCCTTGGAGACAATTGCAGAAACTAGTAATCTTCTGGGAGGAAGTGTTAATCACCGGCTTGCGCTAGATGTACTGGTAGGAAAACTAGAACCTGATCTAATCGATTAATGTACTTAGTTTGTTTGCAATAGAGGAGGTGAAACCATGCCAAAGGTTGTTGGAGTTAGATTCAAACCGGCTGGTAAAATATATTATTTTGACCCGGGGGAATTGGTGCTAACTATTGGGGAAAAGGTAGTGGTAGAAACAGCAAGAGGGCAAGAATTCGGTGAGGTGGTTGTGGGTAATAAAGAAGTGACGGAAAATGAAATTGTCAGTCCTTTAAAACCTGTAGTGAGGATAGCTACTGCAGAGGATCAGAGGCAAGTAGAGGAAAATAGAAAAAAAGAACAATCCGCTTTTGCCGCTTGTTTGGGAAAAATTGCTGAACACCAATTACCGATGAAGTTGATTGATGTAGAATATACCTTTGATAACAATAAAATCATATTCTATTTTACTGCAGACGGGCGCGTTGATTTTCGCGAATTAGTACGGGATTTGGCTGCAGTTTTCCGTACGCGGATTGAATTAAGGCAAATTGGGGTACGGGATGAAGCGAAGATGCTTGGTGGGCTGGGAACCTGTGGCCGGGTTCTTTGCTGCAAGTCATTTTTGGGGGAATTTGAACCGGTTTCCATCCGGATGGCGAAGGATCAAAATCTTTCCCTTAATCCAACAAAAATCTCCGGCATTTGTGGTCGTTTAATGTGCTGCTTGCGGTATGAGGCAGACGCTTATGAAAATGCAAAGGCGGAGCTGCCGAAGGAAGGCTCAAAGGTAATTACTCCTGAAGGAGTGGGAAAAGTTGTGGGGGTCAATATTATTAAGGATAGTGTGCTGGTAAAGCTGCAAAATGATAGCACCCCATTGGAGTTTCCCATCGAGGAGATAATTATTGAGGAATAATGGGAGTCTCAGGTTAATTAATTCTTCTGGGTGTGGATAAGCAGGAATTTATTGATCAAGATCGAATACTACTATGGTTAGTCAAAAAGGCTATAGTTGTTGCTTAGGAGGAGATAAGGATGCGGGAAATTGTTCGGCTTGGATTTATACTCATGATAATCAGTGCTCTTGCCGGCGCTGCTTTGTCTGTGACTTATGCTACAACCCGTCCTCTTATTGAGGAACAGCAAGCCCGGGCTTTAGAAGCAAACCTGCGCGCACTGTTACCAGATGCGGATCGTTTTGAAGCGCAAGATGAGGAAGCGGGAAAGGGTTTTTATCTAGGGTATAAGGGAGAAGAAAAGGTCGGTATAGTTGCCCTATTTACCCAGGGCGGCTATGGCGGCGATATTAGGATGATGGTAGGCGTTAATATGGATGGTACGATTACTGGCCTGCGGATTATGGAACATGGAGAAACCCCCGGCTTAGGCGCGAAAATTGATGAAGATTGGTTTAAGGAACAGTTTAAGGATAAAAGCACATCTGATCCCTTTACCATTGGGGAAGATATTGAGGCAATTACCGGCGCAACTATTTCTTCGCGGTCAGTGACCGGTGGCATTAAAATGATTGTCAGCGAAATAGAAAAGACCTTCTTGACTGCAGGAGCGCTCACAGTTGATTTGACGCAAGTTCCCGATGGCACTTAGGAGGGAGAAGCCCAGGGATTTGGGGGCAAAACCCGGGTGCAAGTGGAGGTTAAGGATGGACGTCTATTGGCTGTAAAGATAGTAGAAAACTATGATACACCGGATATTGCGGGACCTGCCCTAAAAGGTATTCCTGAGCGGATGGTAAAGAGCAGTCGGTGGAAGTAGATGCTGTTTCCGGTGCTACTTTTACCAGCCAGGGTATTATTGATGCAGTCAATGATGCCTTACAGGAATTTGCGGTAGCTGCCGGCGATACCGGTGTCAATATGGCTGACATTGCTGATGGCACCTATATACCGGATCTGCCCT
>JBMNJR010000014.1:0-54217 GCA_050951765.1 bacterium
GTGTCTATATAATGGTGTAAAAAGAAGTTGAGCCAAAGCTCATACCTCGGTTAAAATATAAGTTGCCAAACAAATACCAAACCGAGGAGGATGAACCATGGCTCAGTTTAATATTACAATAACCGAGGAACTTTTGCACGGACTTTTTTTATCAAATGGTAGGGATGAAGCATTTTCCAAATTGTTGGAGGAAATCTTCAACCAGATCCTTTTGGCGCAATCTACAGAGCAAATAGGTGCGGAACCCTATGAGCGCACCGAAGAAAGAACCGCATACCGCAATGGATTTCGGGATAGGCAAATAACAACTCGAGTTGGTACGCTCACATTGCGGGTTCCCAGGCATCGTAATGGACAGTTCTCTACAGAGCTTTTTGCTCGATATCAGCGTAGTGAACAGGCATTAATGCTTGCTATGATGGAGATGGTCATCAATGGTGTTTCTACACGAAAGGTTGAATTAATTACTGAGGAATTATGTGGTAAAAAGTTTTCAAAATCGACCATCTCAGAACTTTGCAAGAACCTGGATCCGATGATAGCAGCATTCCGTACAAGACCGTTGCAAAGCCATTATCCCTTTCTCATGGTGGATGCCATCTATGTAAAGGTGCGGGAAAATGGACGTATACAATCGAGAGGCATGCTGATTGCCATTGGGGTTAACGAAGATGGCTATCGTGAAATCATCGGGTTTCAGCTAGCAAATAGCGAATCAGAAAGCTGTTGGGGTGAGTTCTTTTCTTCTCTCAAAGATCGTGGGTTAAAGAACGTGCGCCTGGTTACCTCTGATGACCATAAAGGGTTGGTCAATGCAGTTAGAAAACATTTTCAAGGCGCTAGTTGGCAGCGTTGTCAAACCCACTTTTCCAGGAACATGCTGGATCATACGCCTAAAGCATTGCAGGCTGAAATTAAGGAAGAGCTGCGCCAGCTTTATGAGGCTGTTGACCTTGAGAGCGCTCGTAAAATCAGAGACCATATTATCCAAACGTATGAAGTCAAAGCACCAAAAGCCACAGCTCTCCTGGACGAGGCATTTGATGATATTACTGCTGTTCTTGCACTACCCTTGAAGTATCGTAAGAGGCTTCGTACTACAAACGGTGTGGAAAGACTGAATGAAGAAATTCGTCGTCGAGAACGGGTCATTCGAATCTTTCCCAATGCTGCATCCGTTATCCGGCTCATGGGGGCCTTATTAATAGAGCAGGATGAGAAATGGCAGACCGGTCGCAAATACTTTGATATGCAGCTATATTATCAAGTGCAGAATAAGGAATCTAAGTCTGGCACTGCTGCATAGAAATCGCATTTATTCCACGGTCTGTTGACAATGAGCCTCCCATGGCATGTTTTCAGGCATCAGGGCCATCCCCCCTCATCTTTGAGGTGAAGTCTTACGCTGGAGTGGTGATGCCCGGCTAACAGCCTAACATGCCATGTACTCATTGTCAACAGCTTTCGCGGCATAAACGCTTAGGCTATTGTTTGATTAGCTACTGCTTAATGACCGAGGTAATTTACACACAAATTTGGACTTGACTAAAAAATACAGAACATATGTTATATTATAATAGTATTTATTTACTTATTGTATTAATTTTATTAGGAGGTATTTGTTAATGATAGCGGAGGAGCAGAAAAAGAAATTTATGACGATGACAGGTATTTTGGTTGGGGCTTTTCTCTTTACGTTGTTACCTTTTCCAGAGGAGTATTCAAAGCAAGCGATATACATGATGGCCATAGCGCTTGTGGGTGCCGGTTTTTGGATGACAGAATGTCTCCCAATACCGGTTACAGCCTTGGTTATCATTCTTTTACAAGCATTGTTTGGCATTCAGCATATTTCTTCCGGCCTATCATTTATTGCTTCTCCGGTAAACAGCATTGTGTTTGCCGGTTTTGTAATGGCAACTGCTTTATCTAAGTATAATCTCGACCGGCGGGTTGGGCTTGGTATTGTCAATATCATGGGAGAGAATACAGAAAGGTTAGTGTTGGGGATTATGATCTCAACTGCCTTTCTTTCTATGTGGATTTCCAACTCTGCTGCAGCGGCAATTATGGTTCCTATTTCCATTGGAATTCTCAAAATGGCGGATATTACCGTAGAAAGCAAAAGCAATTTAGCAAAGGTAATGATGTTAGGGATAGCTTTTTCTGCCAATATTGGCGGTATGGGTACACCGGCAGGGACTACTGTCTGTCCGATTACCATAGCTTTTATCAATGATTTGGTTGGCGTACAGTTAAAGTTTTTAGATTGGGTGATGATGGGGACGCCGGTAGTTATGCTTCTAGTTCCGACAGCTTGGAGGATACTGCTTTTGGTTTATCCCTTGGAATTAAAACGAATAGAAGGCGGCACCGAGGCAGTAAAGCAGGAACTTTTGGAAATGGGGCCATTAACAGCCAAGCAAAAGCATGTTGCAGCTTTGTTTATCATTGCAATTATCTTATGGGTTCTTGATTCTTTCGTGCAGTTAATGCCAGGGTGGTTGTATGTTTCTTCTGTTATTATTGCCTTAATGTTTATGGCTCCGGGAATTGGCGTTGTCAGTTGGAACGAGGCGGCTAAAGATATGGGTTGGGGTATATTTATCCTGGTTGGCGGTGGTTTAGCCCTAGGCAATGGTCTCAAAATGGCCGGTGTGATTGACATCATAGCCGGCAGTTTAGGGCAAGCCTTAACCGGGGCAAATATTTATGTGGTTATCTCTGCGTTAACCTTTATTACGGCTTTAAGTATAACATTTTTCTCTAGTATTACAGCTACTTCGACTACTTTTGTTCCCGTAGCTATAGGTTTAGCTGTGCAGTTAGGTTTCGATCCGGTAGGAATAGGAGCTGCGGTGGGTTTATCAGCTTGTCTTGCCTTTTTATTACCAGCCAACACCCCTCCCAATGCTATTGTTTACGCTCCCGGTTATTTCAAGACCAGTGAAATGACCAAGGCTGGCATTTTGGTGACAATAGCGGCTGTTTCTATTTTGACACTGATGGTTAATCTGTTATGGGCGGGTAGGTTTTAATATATTGGCATGTCATTAAGAGAAGATCCACCTTCATTCTGATACGCTCCCCTTTGTGTAGACACCGGTATAAAAAACTACATAAAGGGGAGTTTTTCCATGGAACGGAATTTAACTGCTGCGGGTATGCTTGTATGATCAGTGAATTTCTTTCTGATTAAAAATAGTAAGAGGAGAATTAAAAAATATGCCGAATTTACTTTATCATATGGATACTTAAAGGTACTTATCGGTGTGTTACTAATATTTAGGAGGGCGTTTGGGGATGACAGCTGAGGAACAGAAAAAGAAATTTATCACTATGGTAGCTATTCTGGTTGGGGCTTTTCTCTTTACGTTGTTACCTTTTCCGCCGGAGTTCACAAAGCCGGCGATTTACATGATGGCTATTGCACTTATAGGTGCCGGTTTTTGGATGACAGAATGTCTGCCAATACCGGTAACAGGTTTAGTAATTATTTTTTTGCAAGCAATATTTGGAATACAGCATGTTTCCACTGGCCTTTCCTTTATCGCTTCGCCGGTAAACAGTATTGTGTTTGCCGGTTTTGCTATGGCAGCGGCTTTATCCAAGTATAACATAGACCGGCGAGTCAGCCTTTCCATTGTCAGTTTCATGGGAGAACGGACCGATCGGTTATTATTAGGCATTATGGCTTCCACGGCATTTCTTTCTATGTGGATTTCCAATACAGCAGCAGCGGCAATTATGATTCCAATTTCCATTGGCATATTAAAAATGGCCGATATTACGCGAGAAAGTAACAGTAATCTGGCAAAGACAATGATGATCGGTATTGCCTTTTCTGCCAATATTGGCGGTATGGGTACACCGGCAGGAACTACTGTCTGTCCGATTACCATAGCTTTTATCAATGATTTGGTGGGTGTGCAGATTAAATTTTTAGATTGGGTGATGATGGGTGCGCCGGTGGTTTTTATTTTGGTTCCAATAGCTTGGCGGGTGTTGCTTTTTGTATATCCGTCGGAGATTAAGCGTATTGAAGGCGGTACAGCTGCAGTGAGGAGGCAATTGCAAGAAATGGGGCCATTGAGCAGCAAGCAAAAACATGTAATCTGCTTATTGGCCCTAGCAGTGGTTTTATGGATTCTTGATTCCTTTGTGCAGCTAATGCCCGGCTGGTTATATGTTGCTTCTGTCTTGATTTGCCTTTTGTTTATGGCACCCCAAATCGGTGTTGTCAGCTGGGATGAGGTAGCCAAAGAAACAGGTTGGGGTGTATTTATTTTGATCGGGGGCGGCTTGTCCTTGGGTAATGGCTTAAAAACATCCGGTGTTATTGATTTAATTGCGGGTTATTTAGGTACTGCCTTAACAGGTGCCAGTGTTTATGTTGTAATTTCTGTGTTAACTTTCATTACTGCCTTAAGCATAACCTTTTTCTCTAGCGTTACGGCTACATCGACAACATTTGTCCCCATAGCGATTGGTTTAGCTATCCAGCTTGGTTTAGATCCGGTAGGAGTAGGCGTCGCAGTTGGCTTAGCAGCCTGCCTAGCCTTTTTGTTGCCTGCCAATACACCTGCCAGTGCCATTGCTTATGGATCCGGTCATTTTAAAACAAGTGAAATGACTAAGGCTGGGATTTTGGTTACCTTATTGGCGGTTTCCATATTAACTATTATGGCCAACCTTTTATGGGCCGGTAACTTCTAAAATGGACAGGGATAGGTCAGGAGGATGTTTTCATTGTCCCCGGCAGCGGGGCAAGGTAAACATCCTCCTTTTTATGTTTTTGTGTCCAAGGAGAAACCATTTAGCGGTAAAATTCATAAATTATCGTAAGGTTAAAGTTGAAAGTAAGGGCAGGAAAACCTTGTGTTTCCCAGCTAACAATGGAGGAGGAATGAAGATGGCTGCTATTCCTGAACATCAGCATATATATCGCGGCATTACCCTAAATATAGATAATCATTGTCATATCTATGGCGGTAAAACAGAAGACATGGTTTATTATCCCGGGAACCATGGCCACTCTTTGCGGGGAGAAACCGGCCAGGCAAATGATCATAGGCATGCTTTTCATTGTATTACCGGCCCGGCGGTTGAGGGTCAAGGAGGGCATTATCATTATTTTCAATGTTATACCAGTCCAGTTGAAGGGCATAAGCATCAATATCAAGGGAGTACAGTTGCCTGTCTCGAAAACCAGTAGTTTATTAGCGGCGTGGCACCGGTGAAATGCCCAGCAGCTCATGGATTGTTGCAAAACTGTATTCTTTTTCTTTGAGAGTGGAGATAATTACCGGGAGCGCTTCCACGCTTCCGGTAAGATCTTGGCCAGGACCGCCGGCAGAGTGTTGTAATACTATCGCCCCATTGTTTGCTTCGGGAATGATGTTTTTTATAACATCTTCTTTGGGGAGATTCATCCAATCTAATGAATCTATGTTCCACAATATTATTTTATAACCGGCATTTTTAATGGCTTCAATGGCACGAGTATTAAGGGCTCCATAGGGCGGTCGAAATAGATTCATTTGGTGTCCGGTAACGCGGGCAACCAAATCACTATTTTTTTGCATGTCAGTTTCTATTTCTTTGGCTGTGAGGGTAGTAAAGTCTTTATGATAATAGCCATGGTTGGCCAGGCTATGGCCTTCATCAGCCATCCGTTTTAATACATCCGGAAATTGTTCCGCTCGGACGCCGGTGACAAAAAAGGTCGCCTTTACATTATTGTCTTTTAAGATATCAAGGACCATAGGGGTAAAGGTGGCATCAGGTCCATCATCAAAGGTGAGAGCAATTTGTTTTTTCCCCGGGTCGCCTTGGCGGAAGACCAGGTCAGGGTATAATTTGACCAGATCCTGTGATTCAATATCTCTTCTTTCCTTTTCTGTACCTTCAGGGAAGGGGTATGCCTCCGGCTCTTCGGTACCTTCGTCACCTTCGGCAAGATCTTTTAAGTCTTCTGCCAGTTCTTTTAACGGTGTAGGCGGTGATTCTAAGGGTGGCTCGCCAAAGAAGGTGGTCAACCAATAACCGAAGATACTGCCTGCAGTGAAAATTAATAAACCGGCCAAGAGGTTAAACCAAGGTTTTTTACGCAAAGGGGTGACACCTTCTTTCCTTTTATATACTACTGTGAGAATATACGCTGACACTTAGCTATGGTCAGCTTGTTGATTAAGCTGTTTACCGCTGGACTTCAAGACCATGGCCACCCTCTCCTAGAAGTTAGAGATTAGAGGTTAGACAGTAATGCGAAAGAGTTATTTATTTCGCCCTTGTTATACATAGAACCTAATACTATATTGTCTCTGTTCTAACTTCCAACTTCTAACCTCTAATCTCCAATAGCATTCGCCGGCTTTGTCGAACGCTACTTCATTTAGAGGGTTTAAACATCCTCTAAATGTTAGTCAAGTCCATACTGGACTTAGCTGCCCTTAGATGCCCGCCGCTTAAAAAGCGGGGAAATTAGGGCGGGTTAGTCTAGTGTAAATAGCTTAACCTTGAGATAACAATAAGTGACTCCATAGTGCGGGTACTAAACTTTCATGCTTCTGCTGGCGACGTATACCGGCATGGGCGTCTACTATATTTTTTCTCTATAATAATTTTATTATGAGCAAAGCAAGCAGGTAAAAAAGAGCGCTTACCTGGTATTTATTACTTATTTATTTGGGCACCATGCACTGGGTCACTTTTCCTTTCCTGGCTGCGTATTATGCCAGGAAAGGAGGAATGTCTATGGCTTCAATAATCGATCTGCTGCTGACAGGGGTTTTAATTCCCGATGATGACAACAAGGCAAAAGGTAATTACAAAAGGCAAATTGTTGTTTTTAAACCGGGTTATACTCCTTCTGCCGCCTCTGTGGCTGATTTGGGCGGGGAAGTGATTAAGGAGCTACCTTTAATCAATGGTGTGGTTGGCAATTTTGCGCAGCCGATTTCGCCCCGCTCTTTGGCTATCCATCCGGAAATTTTGCGGATAGACGAGGATTTGCCTGTGGAGATTGTACCCCGAAGTTTGAGTAATTTTGCGCCCTTTTTGTTATTAGCTTTATTATTTTTATCTGCTAATTCTTTGCAAAGTGACAGAGAAGAGCGAATAGTACCTTGGGGAGTAGAAGATATTGGCGCACCGGCGGTTTGGCCATTGACCAAGGGAGAAGGGGTTAAAGTAGCAGTGATTGATACAGGCGTTGATTTGGAGCATTTTAATTTGCAGGCAAACTTACGTCCGGGCATTAACCTATTGCAAGCCGGGGAAGCGCCCCGCGACGGCAATGGCCACGGCACCCATGTGGCAGGGACTATTGCCGCCATGGGTGTGAACAATAGTTTAGTTGGAGTCAGCCCCGGTGTTGAAGTTTATCCGGTCAGAGCCTTAGATGATAAAGGAAAGGGTTGGTTGTCTGATATTATTTCCGGTATCCAGTGGTGTATAGACAACCGGCTGCAGGTTATCAATATGAGTTTCGTGGTTAACGGCGCTAATGATAGTTTGCGGGAAACAGTAATGGCTGCGGATCGGGCGGGAATAGTTTTGGTTGCTGCAGCGGGAAACAACGGACCCGGCGAAAACACTGTGGGCTATCCTGCCCGTTACCCGGAAACCATTGGCGTAGCTGCCATTAACCGGCACAAGCAGATAGCTGATTTTTCCAGCCGGGGCCCGCAGGTAGATTTAATTGCTCCCGGAGCTAATGTATTATCCTTGTGGCCAGGAGGGGGAATACGGAGTTTAAATGGTACATCGATGGCAGCACCGCATGTGACTGGGGTGGTGGCATTGTTAATTAGTGCTGCCGGTCCGGCTTCCCCTGCTGTGATTAAAAAGCATCTGAAACAGACGGCTAAACGCTTGCCCAATTTACAGGACACGGAGCAGGGAGCCGGATTGGTAGATGCCAGGGCAGCTCTGCGGGTTGTAGCAAAAAGCCGGTCGTAGACCGGTTTATTGATGCTTCCCTAGGACAAGGGGAAGTTGCTCCTGTCCCCAAAAAAGGACAAGAGCAACGTACCCTTGTCCTTTTTTCTTCATTTTGCCTGATGTTAAATTATGATATAATATACTGAGCCTAGCAGGTAGAATTGTTTATGCCGGTACAGATAGGGGGGGAGGGTAATGCCGGCTTTGCGAGTGGTTTCCGAGTATGAGCCCAAAGGGGATCAACCAAAGGCAATCGAGCAATTGAGCAGTGGTATAAAAAAAGGCCTAAAACAGCAGACATTATTGGGCGTCACCGGCTCGGGGAAAACATATACCATGGCAAAGGTCATTGAGGCGGTGCAAAAACCGACTTTGGTCATTGCCCATAATAAAACGCTGGCTGCCCAACTATGCAGCGAGTTTCGCGAGTTTTTCCCCAACAATGCGGTGGAGTATTTTGTCAGTTATTATGATTATTATCAGCCGGAAGCTTATGTGCCCCAGACTGATACCTATATCGAAAAGGATGCGTCGATTAATGATGAGATTGATAAATTGCGTCACTCGGCTACCAGTTCGCTGATCGAGCGGCGGGATGTGATTGTGGTGGCCAGTGTTTCTTGTATTTATGGCCTTGGTTCACCGGATGTTTATCGAAAACAGGTTCTCTCTTTGCGGCAGGGAATGATTAAAGACAGGGATGAGGTGTTAGCAAAACTTGTTTCCTTGCAATACGAGCGGAATGCGCATAATTTTATCCGGGGTAAATTTAGAGTGCGGGGTGATGTGGTGGAAATATTCCCGTCTTCCCACTCGGAAAAGGTGATCCGGGTAGAGTTCTTCGGTGATGAAATTGAACGTATTTTAGAGATTGACATCTGGACGGGAGAAATATTGGGGGAAAGGCGTCATGTTGCGATCTATCCGGCTACTCACTTTATTACATCGCCGGATACATTGACCGGTGCATTGCATAGTATTGAGGTTGAACTTGCCACTCGTTTGCAGGAACTGGAAGCAGCTGGTAAGATTGTTGAGACCCACCGGCTAAAGCAGCGCACCCAGTATGATCTGGAAATGTTACGGGAGATGGGTTATTGTAAGGGGATTGAAAACTATTCCCGGCATTTGACCGGGAGAAAACCCGGTGAGCCGCCTTATACTTTACTGGATTTTTTCCCCGATGATTATTTAGTGTTCATCGATGAATCGCATATGACAATTCCCCAGTTAGGCGGTATGTATGCCGGCGATAAGTCACGGAAGGATAGCCTGATCGAACACGGGTTTCGCTTGCCTTCTGCTTATGACAATCGTCCACTGTTATTTAGTGAGTTTATGGAGCGGATAAAGCAAGTTGTATATGTATCTGCTACGCCGGGACCTTATGAGTTGGAACATAGCCAACAGGTGGTAGAACAGATTGTCAGGCCAACAGGTTTGTTAGATCCACAGGTTTCTGTGCGGCCAATTAAAGGCCAGATTGATGACCTGCTGGGAGAGATTAAGCAGCGGGAACGGAAAAAAGAACGGGTCTTGGTGACAACGCTAACGAAACGGATGGCAGAAGATCTGACCGATTATTTAAAAGAGATGGGTGTGCGGGTCCGTTACCTCCATTCGGAGATTAATACTTTAGAGCGGATGCAGATCATCAGGGATTTAAGGTTAGGCGAATTTGATGTTCTAGTGGGGATTAACCTTTTGCGGGAGGGTTTAGATTTACCAGAGGTTAGTTTAGTGGCGATTTTAGACGCCGATAAGGAAGGATTTCTTCGTTCCGATCGGGCATTAATCCAAACCATTGGTCGGGCTGCCCGTAATGTGGAAGGGTTAGTGATTATGTATGCTGATCAGATTACTGATTCCATGGAAAGGGCGATTTCGGAAACCAATCGTCGCCGCCAACTGCAGCTGGAATATAATCAGGTACATGGGATTACACCGGAAACAGTGAAAAAGGCGGTACGGGATCTTATTCAAGCTACCACCATGGTGGCGGAAAAAGAAGAAGCATATATTCCCACAAAGGACGTTAAAGAGCTTTCCCAAGGGGAATTGGAGCAATGGATCAAGCAAGTGGAAAAGGAAATGCAAGCTGCCGCCCGGCAATTAGCTTATGAAAAGGCTGCGGAGTTGAGGGATTTACTATTTGAGCTTAAAAAACAGGCAGCAAGGTAAGGGAGTAGGTGCAGGAATGAGCATAAATAAAATAATTATCAAGGGTGCTAGACAGCATAATTTAAAGAATATTAATGTGGAACTGCCCCGGGACAAGTTTGTTGTGGTTACCGGCCTTAGCGGCAGTGGGAAAAGCAGTCTGGCATTCGATACGATTTATGCAGAAGGGCAACGGCGTTATGTGGAATCACTCTCTGCGTATGCACGACAGTTTTTGGGGCAGATGGACAAACCTGATCTTGACTATATCGAAGGTTTATCACCGGCGGTTTCCATTGATCAGAAGACCACCAGCCGTAACCCCCGTTCTACAGTAGCCACAGTAACGGAAATATATGATTATTTGCGGCTCTTGTTTGCCCGTGTGGGCAGGCCCCATTGTCCCAAATGCGGGGAACCGATTACCAGCCAGACTGTAGATCAGATGGTAGATCAAATTTTACTGTTGCCGGAGGGGACGCGGATTCAAGTGCTGGCGCCGCTGGTGAAAGGACGGAAAGGTGAGCATAAAAAGGTCTTTACCGACTTGGCAAAACAAGGGTTTGCGCGGGTGCGGGTTGATGGCGAAACAAGGGAACTTGTAGAGGATATCCAACTGGATAAGAACAAAAAGCATACTATTGAAGTAATAGTTGATCGAATTATTGTCCGGGAAGGGGTTGCAAAGAGGGTGGCTGACTCTTTGGAATTGGCCTTGGGCTTGGCCGCCGGTATTGCTGTTGTTGACTTGGTTGGGACTGAAGAGGAGTTGATCTTTAGCCAGAATCTGGCTTGTATTCGTTGCGGCTTTAGCTTTGCCGAATTAAGCCCCAGACTGTTTTCCTTTAATAACCCCTACGGTGCCTGTCGTTATTGCCATGGATTGGGCTATACTATGGAGATCGATCCGGATTTAGTGTTACCGGACTGGAGTCTATCTCTGGCAATGGGGGCTGTTGCACCTTGGAATCGTTCCCAAAACTATTATCCGCAGTTACTACAGGCAGTGGCCGAAAAATATAGGTTTAGCACAACCTGCCCAGTAGCGCAGCTAAAAGATGAACATCGCCGGATTATTCTGTATGGCAGTAAAGAACCACTACGGGTACAGTATGTTAACCGTTACGGCCAAGTTCGGATCTTTGATACTGTATATGAAGGGGTAATCCCGATCCTGGAGAGGCGCTATCAAGAATCCCAATCAGAGGGAGCCAGAAGCGAAATTGAAAGCTATATGAGCACTAAAACTTGTTCCCATTGTCATGGGGCGCGGCTCCGTCCGGAAGCTTTAGCGGTTTTGGTGGGGGGGGTAAATATTGCCACACTGACGGCCATGTCTGTCAGGGAAGCTTATAACTTTGTCCAGAAATTGGAACTGAATGAGCGGGAGGCTTATATTGCCCGGCAAGTATTAAAAGAAATCAAAGAAAGGCTGGGCTTCTTGATTGATGTGGGCTTAGACTATTTAACTTTGGATCGGGCGGCGGGGACACTTTCCGGCGGTGAAGCGCAGCGGATCAGGTTGGCGACGCAAATTGGCTCCGGATTGGTGGGAGTGCTGTATGTATTGGATGAGCCCAGCATTGGTTTGCACCAGCGGGATAACCAACGCCTGATTAAAACGCTGCTCAAATTACGGGATTTGGGCAACACCTTAATAGTTGTAGAACATGACCGGGAAACCATTGAGGCGGCCGACTATATTGTGGATATCGGTCCGGGGGCAGGGGAACAAGGGGGACATGTGGTTGCTGCCGGCACCTTAGAAGAAATTATGCGCGCTCCCAATTCATTGACCGGTGATTATCTCAGCGGCCGGCGGGAAATTGTTGTCCCGGAACAGAGAAGAAGACCAAACGGCAATTGGATTAAGGTTAAGGGAGCGCGGGAACATAACCTGAAAAGTATTGATGTTTCCATCCCTATGGGTGTATTTACCTGTGTGACCGGTGTGTCCGGTTCTGGAAAAAGTACTTTAGTCAATAGTATTCTTTACCGGGCTTTGGCACAAAAGCTGCACAGAGCAAAGACATATCCAGGGCAACATGATGGAATTGAAGGTTTGGAGAATTTAGATAAGGTGATTGCCATTGACCAGTCACCCATTGGCCGGACACCCAGGTCTAATCCGGCTACTTATACCGGTGTCTTTGATTATATCCGCCAGTTGTTTTCCGAGACAACGGAGGCTAAGATGCGGGGTTATAAGCCGGGGCGGTTTAGCTTTAACGTCAAGGGAGGACGCTGCGAGGCCTGCCGCGGAGACGGGATTATTAAGATTGAAATGCACTTCTTGCCCGATGTATATGTTCCCTGTGAAGTATGTGGAGGAAAGCGTTATAACCGGGAAACATTGGATGTTAAGTATAAAGGGAAGAATGTTGCCGCTGTTTTGGATATGACAGTAACTGAAGCCTTAGAGTTTTTCAAAAATATTCCCCGGATCAAGCGCAAACTGCAGACATTATACGATGTGGGTTTAGGTTATATTCGCTTGGGCCAACCAGCTACCACCCTATCCGGTGGTGAAGCACAACGGGTGAAATTGGCCACGGAACTTTCCCGGCGGAGCAATGGCAAGACCTTATATATCTTGGACGAGCCTACTACAGGGCTGCATTTTGCCGATATTTCCCGGCTTTTGGATGTCTTGGCCCGTTTGGTCGAAGCCGGCGATACGGTGGTGGTAATTGAGCATAACTTAGATGTGATTAAGGTAGCAGATTATATTATTGATTTGGGACCGGAGGGAGGAGAACGGGGCGGGCGGGTCATTGCTCAGGGAACCCCGGAAGAAGTGGCGCAGGTGGCGGAATCGTATACCGGTCACTTTTTAGCACAGATATTGAAACATGCGTAATGCGTGGGGGTGATAATTGGTGGCTAAACGGCAGGTGCGCGAAAAGTTACAATTTTTACCGGAAAAGCCCGGTGTTTATCTGATGCGGGATCAAGCGGGACAGGTTATTTATGTGGGTAAGGCAATTTCACTAAAAAACAGGGTGCGCTCTTATTTTAACAGTAGCCAAAGCCGTAGCCCCAAGGTAAAGGTTTTGGTCGAGCATGTGAGTGATTTCGAATATATCGTTACTGATTCTGAGGTGGAGGCATTAATTCTCGAATGCAACTTAATTAAAAAATATCGTCCTCGCTATAATGTTAATTTGAAGGATGATAAGAGCTATCCTTATCTTAAAGTAACGCTCCAGGAGGAGTTTCCCCGTTTAGTTATTACCCGCAATATGGTTAAAGATGGGGCTAAATATTATGGACCATATACGAATGTGGGGGCTTTGCATGATACTGTGGCGTTTTTACGGAAAATTTTCCGCCTGCGCACCTGTAAGGAGCGGGAGCTTTCCAATCGGGCCCGTCCCTGTTTGAACTATCACATTAATCGCTGTTATGCCCCTTGTATGAACAAAATTACTCCGGAAGCTTATGGGGAGATGATCAGGGAGGTATGCCTGTTTCTTGATGGACGGCAGGATGATTTGGTGCGCCGCTTGCGCGGGCGGATGGAGGCTGCTGCTGCCAGGCTGGAGTTTGAATTGGCTGCCAGCTTGCGGGACCAATTGCAGGCAGTGGAGCAAGTGGTTGCAAGGCAAAAGATGGTGCTGTCCAATGTGGAAGATCAGGACTTGATCGCTTTAGCTCGTGCCCATGGCGAAGTTTGCGTGCAGGTGTTTTTTGTGCGCCAGGGGAAAGTAGTGGGGCGGGAGCATTTCTTTTTGGAAGGTATTGAGGACCTTAGCCGGGCTGAGCTAATGGCTGCTTTTCTGAAAAGGTACTATGATCAGGTGCCTTTTATTCCCCGGGAAATCCTCTTGGGAGAAGAAACCGATGAAGCTGCTGTAATTGAAGCATGGTTGGCGCATAAACGAGGTGGCAGGGTATATCTTCGCGTGCCCCGGCGGGGAGAAAAGTTGCGGCTGTTGGAGATGGTGGCCAAGAATGCCTTGTTAGTGTTGCAGGAAAAACAGGCTGGGGTGAAGCAAGCAGAAAATCAAACAAGAGCTGCATTGGAGGAACTGGCGGCTTATTTGGACTTGGAGACCCCGCCGGAGCGGATTGAATGTTATGATATTTCCAATATCCAAGGAACCTTAGCAGTTGGCTCAATGGTTGTATTTACCAACGGTGTTGCCGATAAGCAGGAATATCGCCGGTTCCGCATTAAAACTGTCAGCGGACCGGATGATTATGCCATGTTGCGGGAGGTTTTTTACCGGCGCTTTAGCAAATATCGACCTGGTGAGCAGGAGGGTAATGGACAGCCCGAGGGTAGCGGGCGTATACCTGATTTAATCATTGTTGATGGGGGCAAAGGGCAGCTGGCAGCAGTACGGGAAGTATTGGTACATTTAGGGTTAGACTACATTCCTGTCTTTGGATTGGCCAAAGAGTTTGAAGAAGTATTTGCGCCGGAAAAACCAGATTCCATCATGCTGCCGCGGGATGCGGCCGCTCTTTATCTACTGCAGCGGCTGAGGGATGAAGCCCATCGTTTTGCCATTGAGTATCACCGCCGCTTAAGGAGCAAGCAGCTATCACGTTCCATATTGGACGAAATTCCAGGGATCGGGCCCCGGCGGAAAAAGATATTGCTTAACCATTTTGGTTCAATTGATGCCATTGCCCAAGCTTCCTTGGAAGAATTGGCAACCCTGCCGGGGATGAACCGGCGGGTAGCAGGGGAAGTTTTGTCCTTTATTAAAAATTGTGGGCGAGAAGGCACGATAAATTAAGGGAAGCATTGACTTTCCCCTCCACTATATTGTACACTGAAGTAAGAAAGAAATGCACACTGACCGCCAAACCCCTTGTTAGGTGAGGCTCCTGTATGGATATATGCTACTGCCCGGAAATGTCGAGAGACACCAATGGGTTAACAGGTATTACCGGCTTAAGGTTTTACCTAATGTGGCTGGATCCATCCTATGCCGTACAGTGCTAAAACTCAACAAGGAGGGGTAATTCGGCTATGTTAAAGTATGCTGGTAAAACCCCTCACTGTTGGAGGGGTTTTGTTGTTGGCTAAGTACTATGATTGAATGGAGGTGGTGGATGTGGAGGCAGGACCTGAGTATCCTCCCCCAAGTAGTTTCTTAAGGATAAACGGCGAAATTAGGCCCATCCGCCGCCTCTCAGCGGAAAAAATGGAAGATGACTTCCTACCGTTGGGTTTGGGCAAACTAAGGGCCTAGAACCTGAGGAGGGAGGTTATGGCATGCAAAATGGTACAGCAAGATTAGAACAAGTACGTTCTTACTTAATCACCGGGCAGTACAACCTTATTTGCGAATTATTTGCGACAATTCAGCCGTATGACCAGGCCGATATAATTACTTTGCTAAACCCGGAAGAGCGGCAACAGGTTTTGAACCTTTTTGATGATGAAAGCTTAGCTTTGATTTTTGAAGAATTAGATCCAGATATTGTTTCCGAAGTTGTGGAACAATTTGGTCCAGAAAGGTTTTCGCGGATTTTAGGCGAAATGGCTTTCGATGATGCTGTAGACCTTTTAGGGGAACTACATGAGGATGAGGCAGAAGAGCTGTTGGAACTCATGGAAGCCGATGATGCCAAAGATGTGAAAGCATTATTAACCCATCCGGAAAACACTGCCGGCGGCTTGATGACAAACGAGTATATCGCCCTCAGGAAAGAATGGACTGTGGAAGATGCCTTGCAAAGGTTAAGGGAATTGGCTCCGCAAGCGGAAACAATTTATTATCTTTATGTAACTGATGCTGCGGGACGTTTGGTGGGTGTAGCATCTTTACGGGAATTGATCATAGCACCGCCCAAAGCACTTATCGGGGAAATAATGTCCACAAATGTTATCTCTGTTATGGCAGGTGTCGACCAAGAGGAAGTAGCCAGGATAATTGAAAAATATGACTTTCTCGCTGTCCCGGTAGTGAATAAAGGCGGCCGCATGGTTGGGATTGTTACTGTTGACGATGTGATCGACGTCCTGGAAGATGAGGCAACAGAGGATATATCCCGTTTGGCTGCTATTCAAGGGATCAGGGAAGTGGGTGATTTGCGGGTTTCCGCCCATCACGCAGCCTCTGAAACGCCTTCCCTGGCTGGTGTTGCTTATGTTATTTGGACTTATTTCCGGGAATATCATTGCCCGCTTTGAAGCACACACTGAATGCTGTGGTGGCGTTGGCTGTGTTTATTCCACTGATTGCCGGTATGGCCGGAAATACCGGGACGCAGGCGCTGGCGGTCGTGGTGCGCGGCTTGGCGGTGAATGAATTTAAATCCCGGGATGTGCTGTGGCTGTTATGGCGGGAGGCAGGTGTCGGTTTGATTGTCGGCACTGTTAATGGTTTGTTGATCGCAGCGGTGGCTTGGCTGTGGCAGGGAAATCCGTGGCTTGGTTTTGTGATCGGGCTTACCCTCTGGGTGACATTGTTTGTTGCTACTATGGCCGGTGCTGTGGTACCATTGCTGCTCAATAGAATCAGGGTCGATCCGGCGGTAGCTTCCGGCCCGTTTATTACCACAATTAATGATATTATTGGGCTGACCATCTATTTTACCGTAGCAACGGCTTTTATGGGGCGTCTTATTTAGAGATATTTTTGATTGTGACTGGGGATTGGCGATTCAACCGTTCTCTGTCACATGCAGCACATGCAGGTAAGGAGATACAGGATGAGACGGATTATATTGATAATTATAATAACTACTTTCTTATTATTGACGGCGCAGGTACAAGCAGCAGAACCGGAGATAGAGGGGAAAGCAGCGGTATTAATGGATCAAGCAACCGGTCGCGTCCTCTGGTCTTATAATCCCCATGAACCGCTGCCACCGGCCAGCACAACTAAAGTGATGACTTTGCTTTTAGCATTGGAATTGGGTCAACCGGAAGATGTGGCTACAGTATCACAATTGGCCCAGTCGCAGACCGGAAGCCGGGTTTACTTAACGGCAGGGGAGCAGTATACCTTGCGGGAACTCCTTTATGCGGTGCAGCTGTCCTCTGCTAATGATGCGGCGGTAGTGGTGGCGGAACATATTGCCGGGTCGGTGGAAGGGTTTGTCCAGTTGATGAATGAGCGGGCGAGGGAGTTAGGAGCTCGGAATACTAATTTTGTTAACCCGCATGGACTACCTGATCCGGAACACCGGGCAAGCGCATATGATCTTGCCCTTATTGCCAGGGCGGCGTTGGAGATACCTAAATTTAAAGAGATAATTACAACTGATTCTTACCCGATCTCCTGGCCTGGCAGGGAGGAAGATCGGCAGCTTTATAACAAAAATAGGCTTTTTCAGCTCTATGAGGGAGCGGATGGTGTAAAAACAGGTTATACAACCGAAGCCGGGTATACTTTTATTGGCTCTGCCACCCGCAACGGCCAACAGTTAATTGCTGTTGTTTTGGGAAGTACTGACAGCGGGATTTGGTCCGATACCATTGCCCTCTTAGACTATGGGTTTGCCAATTTCTCCCCTTACCAATTGGCGAGCAAGGGAGAAGAGTTGACCACTTTACCTGTTAGGTATGGCGATGATGTTCCTGTTATCCTGGCAGAAGGGTTTAATTATATCCTGACACCGGAGGAAAAGAAAAGGGTTGTTCGTGAAAGCCAGCTGCCGGATATGCTTGTGGCGCCTGTGGCAGCGGGGGAAGTCCTGGGGACATTGACGATTTCTTTGGCGGGAGAAGAATTGGCCAGATTGCCTCTGGTTGTTGCAACAGAAGTTAAGCGAAAAATTTATACCCATTGGTGGTTTTGGCTGTTAGTTATTTATACACCGTGGCGAATTCGGGTGGCAATCCGCCGCTTGCGCCGGCACCGGCGGCGGAAAAAATCTATGCTGAGTGGCCACCCTCCCATTAAATAAATACTAAGCTGTCGGGAGGACCATGCTCAGTGGCTTGCTTTGTCAAATAAGTAAGCTTGTTTTCAGGGCAGGCTGCTTATGGATAAATATGCACAAGCAGCCTATCTCTGTTTGTTTAGAGCAGGAAATATGAGAGGGGAATAGAAAATTTTATTGCATGGTGTAGTTTTAAGGGGGAGGATATGATGTGGCAACCTAAAGATTTGAATTATATGCTGGTGGAGACCGATTGGGGTTGTGTGGGGGTCAGTTATTCTGCTGCCGGCTTATGGGCGCTGGCTCTGCCTGCTCAGGATAAGGGCGAGGTCTTGGCAGGACTAGAGGCAAGGGGCAGTTTGAGCCGGGAGGAAGACTACCCCGGTCTGCGGCAACGGTTGGAAGAATATTTTTCAGGGCAAAGGGTGCATTTCGCCGATTTTTCTATTGATTGGCGGGGATATACTGATTTTCGGAAACAGGTGTTGCAAATAACCGCTACAATCCCATATGGAGTGGTGCAATCATATAAATGGTTAGCTACAGCTGCCGGTCGCCCTGCGGCCAGCCGCGCCGTAGGGGGAGCCATGGGTTCCAATCGCTTGCCGCTGATTGTGCCCTGCCACCGGGTAATCCGCAGCGATGGCAATTTAGGCGGGTTTAGTAGTGGTTTAGCAATGAAAGTGAAGCTCTTACAGTTGGAAGGAATAACTTGGTAGAAAAAACCTCCCCGGTTGCGGGAGGTTTTTTACTAGCAAATGTTTTATTTTGTCCGGGCAGAGGCGCCATAACTTTGCATGAGCTTTTTCATACCCGGAGTTACTTCAATATCACCGGTAGGCATAACCCAGAGGCATCAACTCCGTCCAGGTTTTCAATCATTTCCCGGCTTTCCGGGTAAGGCGTTAAAAAGGCAGTGGTGGAAAGAAAATCTGCTAGCCTGGAATCTTTGGTAACTATGGTGACAGCTTGGTAATGGGTAGCGGGAAAAAGGGTTTGGGGATCTATAAGGTGATGGATAATTTCTCCATCTACTAGATAGTAACGTTGATAGTCACCGCTACTGACGATGGAAGCATCATTGACAAAGATTGTATCCAATAGCCTATCATCAGCTATGATCGACTTGTCCGGATTTTGGATCCCTATTGCCCAGCGTTCCCGCACTCCATCTAGTGGCTTCCCGATGGTACGCATATTGCCACCGGCATTAATTGCACCGGAGGTAAAACCTGCTGCCATGATTTCCTGTGTTACCAGCTCAGTGGCAAAACCTTTGGCCAGTGCGCCAACGTCGAGGCTCATTTTACTGTCGGTGAGGAAGACAGTACTGTTTTCCCGATCAATAATAACCCGATCTAAGTCTGTATATTGGGCAGCTGTCCGCAGCATCTCTGTGGGAGGTAGTTCTGCTTTTTCCGGATGGTCAAGGGCTGTAGTACGATAATCATGCCAGATTTTTAATACCGGCCCCAGGGCAATATTTGTCTTGCCGCCGGTTTGTCCTGCCCAATCTTTGGCGAAGGTAATTAGGTCAATTATTTCTTGCGCCACCTGCACTGGTTTGATACCTGCATTGTCATTGATTGTTTTGACATTGTTTATACCGGGATAATTATTATAAATATCGTAGAGTCTGTGTAGTTCTTGAAAGCGGGTATGAATTCTTTCGTAATAAGCCTGAAATTCTGCTTCATTTTTTGTGTAGGCAACTACTTGAATCATGGTATCAAAGGTATCAAAAAAACTGTCGCTATATCTTTGATATTGGTTGTGTGGCGTTTTGTTGCATCCAGGCAGCATCAGCAGTAATAATATGCAGGAAAAAAGAGAAAGTACCCGTTTCATTGTGGCATCACCTTTGATAAAGATAACTCCCCTGCTTTTAGTTTTCAGCCGGGGAGTTAAAATATGTTGAAATTATAAGGTGCGGCTTACTTTGCGCTGTTTCTTCCACAGCAGCGATATAATCCTGGACAGTAATGGTAACCAGAGAAGTAAGTTCCGGAGTGTCAGGAACAGCAGGATGATCAGGATTAACTTCTTTCACTGGCAAGCCTTTAATTTCGGCTACAGTTTTTCCCACCATCCATTTGCCCAATTCGTCAATTTGCTCATACCAGTTCTTGCCGATGGAAGATACTCTGCCTATACCGTATTCATCACCAAGTTCTAATTTAGATTTAATGAGGGCAGTTTTATCTGAAGTGATTTTTCCTTCCTGATCGAAGTTGACTTTAGTTTGAGCAGTATCAATAATAGTGCCGGTTACCTTACCGTCGGCGTCAAAGGTAGTGGCGGCAATAACAGTATCAACTTGGGCTGTGGGTAGGGTTTCGATGCCATTGGCATCAACACCATAGTCCTTTGATTTTGCAATAGAAATGATGTGGCCGAGGCCTAAAGTATCGGCATTTTCGATTGCTACCGCATTATTATACGCTTTTTCCACAGCAGCAATGTAATCTTGGACGGAAATGGTAACAAGTGAGGTCAGTTCAGGGTCATCAGGTACGCCTGGATGGTCAGGGTTGGTTTCCTTAACTTTTTGGCCTTTAATTTCTGCAACGGTTTTTCCTACCATCCATTTTTCTAGCGCGGCAATTTGTTCAAACCACTCTTTTTCAATGCTGGATACTCTTTTCATTCCATATTCATTACCCAGTTCTACCTTTGTTTTGAATTGGCCGGTTTTATCAGTGGCAACCTTCATTTCATTGTCAAATTCAACTTTCGTCTGAGCAGTGTCAATGGTTACAGCCACAACCCGTCCTTCTGCATCAAAGGTAGCGGCAGCAATGACAGTATCAACCTGGCCCAGGGCAAGGGTCTCTTTGCCATCAGCGTCCACCTTGTAATCTCTTGACTTTCCAATCGAAGTAATCAAACCGAGGCCAAGCTGAACAGCGCCATCAGTGGCAGCTGGAGTACCATCAGGACCTGCACCGGCACTATCACTTGGGGAAGCTGAACAACCAATTAGAGTTAAGGCAACCAGAGCAAACACTAAAGCCAGAGTAATATTCTTTTTCATTATTTTCCCCCCTAAAATTTTTTTCATAGTCCCTGGCAGCAAATAAATCTTTTTGTATACCACGCTCCTTCGTATTATCGATATTAAAACGACAAAGCATAGTATTCTACAAAAATACTGATTCCCTGCTTCCGGAATGCTAAAATTTTTTATCTTGCAGCTTACCGTTGCGGGAGGAGTTTATGACATATAATTGCATGAATGTTTACAAAAACGCTTGAGACCATTAAAGATACCTTGAGCCACATGTTGTTTAAAGTCTATATCCCTGAGCAAGCCCTCGTCCAGCCGATGGGAGATGCAGGCTGTTTCTATCCAGGCTGCAGCTTTAGCGTGGTTTTCTCTTAAGAGGGTCATGTTTACAGGTTTTATTCCGTGGGAGGGGATGCTTATTTTGCGCCCTAGCTCTTGATTAAGAACAGCAGCCAAAGCAGCGCCGGAGGAGTTGCCATAATAGTATTTAAGGGCAAACCCGGAGCGGGGATTTTTTTTATTTACTCCAGTGGCAATGCTGAGAAAGATAGTTGCATGCAATTCCTGGGCCAATTGGAGTCGCCGGGGAACGGGGATAAAACTATCATCAGTGCGAGTCAGCATGACCGGGGCGGAAATCTGGGAAAGCAGTTCTGCAAGCCGCCGGGCTATGTCCAAAGTGGCGACTCGCTCCGGCAAATTGGTTGGGCTGAGTATTTTGTTTGTGCCATCCCAAACCGGGTCAATTAATATGGAATGATTTGTGAAATATTGGGCAAGGGGGGAACGATCTAAGTAGATAATTAAGCGGTAGGGCTGGCCGGCCATTGCTTGCAGAACAGGATGAATCTCTTCCGCACAGGCAATAGTTATCTGCGGGGTAGAATCACGAGTCCAAGATACTTCTATGGTTTCTATGTGTCCATCATAGACATTGATTGTGCCAAGGGGTAGATTAAAGATAACTTCGCTCAGAAGCAAGTGCATTTTATGCCCGCTAATGCACGCTTGATAACTAAAAGGAGCTGTTGCCTCCAGGACCAGTTGTGACGAATAAGTTGCGAATGGGCCGGGAGGTGCAAAAAGGCCAGTACGAATATTGGTTAAATAGGAAACCAAAGGTTATTCCCTCCTTCAGGCAGGGATTTATATTCCTAAATCTATGTTTATGTCTTGGCAGTCAGGATCATCCGCGAAAAAACAGCCTGTCCCATTTTTCTCTCTCCTCTTGTTTGAGTGAGGGACACTTTTAACACTAATTGAATAGTATAAAAGTGCGGCTATAAATATAGTGGATTTGCCGATACGATACCGATTATTGGCGGGTTTACAGTTAAACAGGAGGGGTAGAGTTGGCGGCGACTATAATTGCACTGCGGACACACCTTTTAACACCTGCTGATGATATAGTGGAAGTAGTGTACTCTTACACTAAAGATATCGGCGAGCCAGGTGATTTAATTGCCATCTGTGAAAGCGTGGTTGCCATTACCCAGGGGCGGATTTATTTACCGGAAGCTGTGAAGGCGGGTATTTTAGCCAGATTTCTTTGCCGCTTTACTGCCCGGCACGGCAGTTTAACATCACCGGCCACAATGCAGTTGGCCATTAATGAAGTAGGGAAATACAGAATTATTTTTGGTGCCATTTGTGGTGCTGTGGGGAAATTGATAGGGTGGAAGGGGTGTTTTTACCGGATTGCCGGACAACAGGTGGCGCTTATCGATGATGTGGCGGGAACTATGCCTCCCTTTGAGCGTTATATTGTGTTGGGTCCCAAGGATGCGGGGAAAATTGCTCAGGAAATTTATGCGCGCACTGGAATTGATACGGTAATTGTTGATGTTAATGATTTGCGCTGTGTTGATATTGTTGGGTCTTCCCGGGGGGTTGACCGTAATTTGGTCAAAAGGCTTTTGGAGGATAATCCCAGCGGCAATTATGACCAACAGACCCCGATTACTTTGATTAAAAACTATCGTGAATAATATATACAAACAAAGGGTGGTGAGTGCCAATGATCAATAAAGAAAGACAGGCAAAGGCTCCGCTCTTGGACGCTCTGGCCAATTATCGTGATCAAGGAGTTATCAGATTGCACATGCCGGGACATAAAGGAGGGCGGAACTTAGATCCGCAAGTGAGGGAACTATTGGGGGAAAAGGCATTTATTTTGGATATTACCGGAGTAGAAGGAATGGATGATCTGCATCAACCCCAAGGGGTAATTAAAGCAAGTCAAGAATTGTTGGCCGAGGCATTTGGGGCGGATCAATCTTACTTTTTGGTAAATGGCACGTCCAGCGGTGTGCAGGCCCTGTTGTTAGCATTGTGTAATCCGGGTGACAAGGTTGTAGTTCCCCGCAATATGCACAAATCAATGATTGCCGGCGTGATTTTCAGCGGCGCCCATCCGGTTTTTGTGACTCCCACAGTGTCACAAAAGAGGGGAATTGCCTTCGGAGTTACGCTGGATAAAATTAAACAAACCCTCCACATGCAACCGGATATTAAAGGGGTGCTATTAATAAACCCGACTTACTATGGAACTACTACAGAGCTAGAGCAAATCAAGGCTTTTCTGCAGCAAAAAAATATCCCCCTGTTGTTGGATGAAGCCCATGGCCCCCATTTCTACTTCCATTCTGATTTCCCCACCCCGGGCCTGGCGGCAGGGGCTGATGGCGTTGCCCAGGGCATGCATAAATTGTTGGGAGGATTAACCCAAGGATCAATTTTGCACCTTCAAGGTAAGGCTTTGGATCAGCGACGTTTGGAAGCCAGTCTAAGATTGCTGCAGAGCACCAGTGCCTCGTATTTGTTAATGGCTTCCCTTGAGGGGGCACGGAGGCAAATGGCCCTGCACGGTCAGGAATTGCTAACTGAAGCTTTGCATTTAGCCCGGTGGGCGCGAGAGGAGATCAACACTATTCCCGGCCTTTCTTGTTTTGGCCGGGAGGCAAGGGGAGTGCCCGGTTTTGTCGATTTGGATGAAACCAAATTAACTATCACGGTAAAGGAACTGGGTTTGACCGGGCAGCAAGTGGAACAGATACTCCGTTATCAATATAATGTACAGGTGGAACTATCTGATCTATATAATATTTTGCTGATGGTCACCATCGGCAGTACGGAGGAGGATATTGCCCGGCTTTTATCCGGATTGCGCCAAATAGCGGCGCGGCGCAAAGAATTTCCAGCCAACAGAGAACTGCTGGCCAGAGCAGAAGAGTTGATTTGTGAAACTTGGGTTCCTGAGCTGGTTATTCTCCCCCGGGACGCTTTTTTTGCTCCTTCCCGCGCGGTTAAGTTACAGGAGGCAGTGGGGGAAATCAGCGCTGAGGTGGTTACCGCATATCCGCCGGGAATTCCCATAATTTGTCCCGGAGAAAGAATTACAGCGGAAATTGCCGCATATCTTGCTTTAATCACAGATGCAAAACTGCGGATTTCAGGGCCGCAGGATACAAGCTTGGAATATATCCAGGTGGTGTCGTGCAAGGCATAAAGGTAAAAAAACCAGCGTACATATTATATAGCTGTTTTGTGGGGCGTGGTGGTTTACGCCCCTTCTTTTCTGAAGGAAGGCTGGTGATAATATGTCTTTCTTACGGGGTGCGCTGGTTCTTTCCTGTGCCGGTTTAATTACCAAAATCATTGGAGCTCTTTATCGGATACCATTGACTTATCTATTGGGGGCTGAAGGTATCGGGCTTTATCAGATGGCTTATCCGATTTATGGTATAGCTTTTGTTCTTTCTTCGTCGGGAGTGCCCATTGCCATTGCTAAACTGATAGCCGAACAAAATGCCCGGGGCTATTACCGGGCGGCTCAGCGCATATTGGGGGTAGCTATGCTGTTATTAGCTTGCACCGGTTTTATCTTTGCCTTCTTAATGTACCGGTTGGCGCCTGTAATTGCCACCGGCATATTGGGCGACGCACGGGCTCTTTATCCCATCCGGGCCATTACGCCGGCAGTTTTTTTTGTTGCTGTGCTGGTAGCTTTTCGCGGTTATTTTCAAGGCCGGCAATTAATGTTGCCTATTGCCATTGGGCAAATACTGGAGCAGTTGGTACGGGTTACTACTATGTTAGGTTTAGCTTATATTCTATTACCTTGGGGTTTGGAATATGCCGCTGCCGGGGCAACCTTTGGTGCTGTTACCGGTGCTATTGCCGGTATTTTTTGTTTAGGATTGGTATATGTTCGTATTCCTAAGCCTGTGGGTTCTGCTCCTGTTGAAGAGGACAACGGGGTTATTGTCGGCAAGATACTCCGCTTAGCTTTGCCGGTTACCTTTGGCGCCTTTATTATGCCGGTAATGGAGGCCGTGGATGCAGCCATTGTTCCCATGCGCCTGCAGGCAATTGGTTACACTGTTTCGCAAGCTACAGCTTTGTATGGGCAGTTGGCGGGGATGGCTATCAGCTTAATCGTTTTTCCCACTGTTATCACCGGAGCCTTTGCCTTCAGCCTGATCCCTGCCATTAGCGAGGCCGTCACCCAAGGGCGGCATGAATTGATCGAGCGACGAGTGCAGGAAGCACTGCATTTAACTGTCTTGGTAGGATTGCCGGCAACTGTGGGCTTATATTTGCTGCCAGGGGAGCTTTGCGAGCTGCTTTTTCGGACGCCGGAAGCAGGCATTCCCTTGGTGTATTTAGCTTATGGTTGCTTTTTTTTGTGTTTGCAGCAAACTACTACCGGCATTCTGCAAGGCATGGGAAGACCTGCTGTTCCAGTGCGGAGCATTCTCTTCGGCGCTTTGTGCAATGCCATCTTAAACTATTATTTAACCGTTATTCCCGCCCTTAATATCCGGGGGGCAGCCTTAGGCACCGGGTTTGGTTTTACGGTGGCCGCCCTCTTGAATTTGCGGGCAATCGTCGACATTACCGGGATAAAAATATCCATCGGGAAACTGTTTTTCCCGCCGATACTAGCACTTATCGGGATGGCGCTGGCGGTGAAATTAGGTTACAATTGGGCCGGGTTTGCTATGGGAGGGAATACGGCGGTTTTAGTTGCTATTCTTTTGGGAGCATTTGTTTATCTTTTATTAGGTATATTGACCGGTGCCATTCCGTGGCGGTATATTGCCTTATTATTACCATTCCGCTTGGGAACAAAGAAGTAGAGAAGGAAGGGATTTCCTCTCTCGAGGGCGAAGGACTAATATGATGGAGTTTTACCCCAGAGGAGGAAATACAATTGACTTACCGGTTGTTGGCTGTGGATATTGACGGCACTTTGGTTGGAGATGATTTGTCAATAAGCGATGCTACCCAGGAGGCTTTACGTTCTTGTGCAGAACAAGGCATGGTGGTTACCTTGGCCACAGGGAGGATGTTTCAATCTGCCCTTCCTTATGCGCAGAAACTTGGTCTTACAGCGCCATTGATCACATATAATGGAGCTTTGATTAAAGACACCGGTTTAGGGACAATCTATCATCATCGGACAATTCCACTCAAGCTGGCACAAAAGGTTGTTCAGGTTGTGAAGGAGTTGGGTCTTAAATTACATACATATGTTGATGACCTGTACTATACCGACGCGGATGATGAATGGACCAGGATTTATGAAAAAACGGCAGGGGTCAAGGCTCATATAGTGGGTGACTTGGAGACTTTTTTAGACCGGGAACCAACAAAATTTATTATTTCCGCTATTCCGGCAAAACTAGATGCAATGCAACCTTTAATTGCAGCAAAATTGGCTGCTGATCTTTATTTAGCGCGGTCACGACCATTTTATCTGGAACTGATTCATCCGGCTGTCTCCAAACTTGAGGGATTAAAGGTACTGGGAGCAAGGCTTAAGATCCGGTTGGAAGAAATGGCAGTGATCGGTGATTCTTATAATGATATTGAAATGTTGCAGGCAGCAGGCCTTGGGATTGCCATGGGCAATGCGCCGGAACCGGTACAAAGGGCGGCGGATGTGGTGACCAATAGGGTTGAGGAGGAAGGTTTGGCCTTTGCTGTGCATAGATTTATTTTATCTTCCATAAGGAGGTAAATTATTAGTAGGTACCCATGCCGATTCCTGGCACCAACAGAAGGATGAAAGTTTTGTACCCAGCAATTATGGAATAGCTTATTGTATATCTTAAGGTTAAGCTATTTACACTGAACTAACCCGCCCTAATTTCCCCGCCTTTTTAAACGGCGGGTGTCTAAGGGCGGCTAAGTCCAGTATGAACTTGACTAACATTGAGAGGAGGTTAAACCCCTCTAAATGAAGTCGCGTTCGACAAAGCCGGCGACAGGGCATGGCCACCCGACAGCTTAGTGTTTAATTCAATCGGAGGGTGGCCACGGTCGTGGAGTCGGCGGTTAAATAGCTTAACCAACAAGCTAGCTGCTCATAGCTGAATGTTAGTGTTATTATCACAGTATTAGAGTAGTAGTGAGGGGGAAAATATGGAGGGGGATTGATGCGGAGGTGATGTTTTGTTTTTAGAAGCAGATTTGCATGTACATACCATAGCCAGTGGCCATGCTTATAGTACGTTAACTGAGGTGGCAAGGGAGGCAACAAAGAAAGGGCTGAAGCTGATTGCCGTTACTGAGCACGGCCCGTCAATGCCCGGGGCGCCGCAACCTTTGTATTTTGGCAATATGTGGGTAGTTCCCCGGCAGGTGGAAGGAGTTTGCATACTGCGGGGCATTGAGGCCAACATTTTACCCGGCGGGGAATTGGATTTGCCGGAACGGTATTTAGCCCGCTTAGATTTGGTGCTGGCAGGTTTTCATCGGGAATGCATATCTTCAGGTTCCGTTGCGGAAAACACACAGGTAATGATTAAAGCGATGGAAAACCCGTATGTGGATATGGTCTCCCATCCCGGGAACCCGGCATTTCAAGTTGATCCGGAAATGATTGTGCGAGCAGCCAAAGAACACGGAGTAATTATAGAGATCAATAATAATTCTTTTCAGGTACGCAAGGGAAGTATTGATAATTGCCGTGCCATTGCCAAATGGGCAGCTCGTTTAGGGGTCAAGGTGGCTGTTAACAGTGACTCCCATTTTGCGACCCATGTGGGAGAGGTTGCCGATGCTTTAGCTTTAATAAAGGAGGCAGGTGTGCCGCAGGAGTTGATCTTGAATGCTGAGGCAGATAGGGTTAAAAAGTTTCTGCGTGAACGGGGCAAGCCCTTGGGGAAGCATACCAAAGCTTTGGTTTAGGTGTATAGATGGCTGCACTAGGCAGCGGAGGCTGTACATGTTGGAATTACCGGCGTGACATAATGATCATGGCAGAGGGATTAGAGATGTGGTATTGTGGCCAGGCTTTTAGTTTTGGCTCGATCATGAATATCTCTGTAGCCGTTGGCTCCAATAATGTCGCATACAAGTGCTGGCAATTAAGTCGCAGTTGTTGATGTCAGGAATTCAACAGTTAGGGTGATAGTGCTGGAACTATTTGCTGATTATCATACCCATTCGCAGTACAGCCATGGCAAAGGGAATATTGTGGGGAATATTGAGGTAGCCATCCGCAAGGGTTTAGAGGCTATTGCCATCACTGACCATGGGCCGGCAATGGCTTTTGGCCTGGGTGTAAAAAGGGCAAGTGATTTACTACAGATTAAAGCAGAAATACGTCAGGTGCAACAGTATTTTCCCCAGGTAAAGGTACTGGCTGGGGTAGAGGCAAATATATTAAATGAAGCCGGTGATTTGGATGTACCTGCGGAAATTTTGGCGCAACTGGATTTGGTTTTGGTGGGGTTGCATCCTAATTTATTTCCCCGCTTAGAGAGTTTGCGCCTGTTAGGTTACCATTATGGGGGGAAATTGAGTAGGACATTGAATGCCAGGGCGCGAAAATTTAATACAC
Source organism: bacterium (assembly GCA_050951765.1). Taxonomy (GTDB): domain Bacteria; phylum Bacillota; class DTU030; order DTU030; family JBMNJR01; genus JBMNJR01. Next base: position 28,812 of record JBMNJR010000014.1, read on the forward strand.
AAGCTTTGGTTAATGCTGTGCAGCGGCATCCGGTTGATATAGTTACCCATCCGGGTTTAAAATTGGCGGTAGATACCAAAGAATTGGCTCAGGTTTGTGCTGCCCGGGGTACTGCTTTGGAGATAAACTCATCCCATGGGTATTTAACGACCGAGTTTGTGCAGGTGGCAGTAGCGGCAGGTGTGAAATTTGCCATTAATAGTGATGCACACCGGCCGGAGGATGTAGGGAATTTGGCTGCGGGCTTGGCTATTGCTGAAAAGGTGGGTTTGACCGCTGCTGATATTATTAATGCCCGCTATATACAATAATTATTGAGGAGTGGGAACAGTAAGCAACAAAAGTCTTAGCAGAAATTACTTGGCAAGAGGTACAAGCTGTCTCAATCATGGGACAAACACTGTATTATCGGAAGCCGGTTCCATTGAACGGCACTAGCCTCACATTGCAGGAATTTGTGGCGGTTTTACCCCTGCTTTAGAAGCAAAGTTGTTTAGTGGGGGTCTGCATGGCATAACCGCTACAGGTGTAATTGGTGCTCCCATGGCAGATTCCAGTGCGGCCAAAGGGGAAAAACATCTGAGTGGGTGGGCTGATCTGCTGCTGGAAAAGAAATAAAGGAGATTAGACTTAATAATATATTTTTCGTTTTCACTGCGGCGGCTAATACTTTTTCTTTTTGTACACTTGTGCTATAATCGACTCACTAGCCACCGCGGAGAAAGGAATTGATTATCATGGTGGATTTGGTAGACAAAAAACAATTTGTCATTGTCACCGGCCTTTCCGGGGCAGGGGAAGACGCAGACTGTCCATTTTTTGGAGGATTTGGGTTTTTATTGTATCGATAATTTACCGCCTACCTTAATTTCCCGGTTTATTGAGCTGTGCAATCAAGCCCAGGGAAAGCTAAGGCGGATCGCTTTAGTTATTGATATTAGGGGTGGCGATTTTTTCGCCCATCTTTTTACAGCCCTTGATGAATTGGAGGCAGCAGGGATTGAGTATAGTATTATTTATTTAGATGCTTCTGATGAAACATTGGTGCGTCGTTTTAAGGAGACGCGGCGGCGGCATCCCTTGGCCCCCAGAGGGTTAGTTGCCGAGGGGATCAAACTGGAGCGTAGCAGGCTTGAGGAATTAAAGTCCAGGGCAAATCATATCATTGATACTACGGATCTTTCTACAGCCCAATTAAAAGGCCAGATTCGCGGGATTTTTTCAACCAAGCATGCCCAGGCAAGTTTACCGGTTACGATCCTGTCTTTTGGTTTTAAGTATGGTTTGCCTTTAGATCCGGATCTGATCTTTGATGTGCGGTTTTTGCCGAACCCGTATTACATTGAAAGTTTACGTCACCTCACCGGATATGACAAAGAAGTGCAAGATTATGTTTTGCAATGGCCGGCAACTGAGGAATTTCTGCAACGAGTAGTGGATTTATTAACATTTTTGCTTCCTTATTACCAAAAAGAAGGCAAGACCCACCTCTTGGTTGGGATTGGCTGTACCGGTGGTAAGCATCGTTCGTCGGTAATTGCCCAGGAATTAGCCCGCAGGTTGAGGCAAAGGCAGAAGCTGGTACAGGTTGAACACCGGGATATTGAACGATCGGGGGTAGGGGAGGCATGAAGCCCTTAAAGTGGTTATATCCGGGGTTGAAGGTTAAGCGTTGGTTCTTGATGTTTCTGGGAGGGGTAATCATTGGGAGTTATGGCTTGCTGATGTTAATTCCCGCGCTGGTACCCCTTTTTTCTTTAGGGAAAGGATTGGGATTAATTGTACTGGGCTGTGTAGTTGCTGTGATTGGTTTTCGTCAATTCATGCACTCACTGGTTAGCGTTTTTTTGCCTGCAGAGGGAGACCGGCTGGTTGATGTTGTTTGGCGCCAGCGCCAATTAGGGAAAGGCCCGAAGATTGTTGCCATTGGTGGCGGTACCGGATTGTCGGTACTATTAAGAGGGCTGAAGGATTATTCCAGCAATATTACCGCAATTGTAACGGTAACGGATAATGGTGGCAGTTCCGGCCGGTTGCGGCAGGAATTGGGAATTTTGCCGCCGGGTGACATAAGGAATTGTCTCGTTGCCTTGGCTGATACGGAACCGTTGATGGAACAGCTTTTTCAGCATCGTTTTCATGAGGGGGAGAGCCTGGCCGGCCATAATTTAGGCAATCTATTTTTGGCAGGTTTGACGGAAATTTTAGGTGATTTTGCCGGGGCAGTGCGGCAGGCGAGCCGTGTTTTGGCTGTAAGAGGGCAAGTGTTGCCTTCCACATTAGAAAATGTAACCTTACAAGCAGAGTTGTACAATGGGGAAATAGTGGATGGGGAAATTAACATCGGTGCCAGCCAGGGGAAGTCAATTAAAAGGTTATTTGTTAATCCTCCTGATCCGAAGCCGTTGCCGGAGGCTATTCAAGCACTAGAAGAAGCAGATGCGATTATTTTAGGCCCGGGAAGCCTGTTCACCAGTATACTACCAAACTTATTAGTTAAAGAATTGGTGGCAGCAATGGGTCGTTCTTCCGGTATCCGGATTTATGTCTGTAATGTTATGACCCAACCGGGGGAAACCGATGGTTTTACTGCGGCTGATCATTTGGCAACCATCCACAAGTATATCGGTCCGGGATTAATCGATTATATTGTCGTTAATACAGAAAGAGTAAAGAAACAGCTATTGCAGCGGTATGAGGAAGAAGGGGCATTTCCGGTACAGGTCAATAAGGAGCAGCTCCGGAAATTGGGAGTTAAGACAATATTTGCGCAGCTTATCTCCCCAGGAGAATGTGGTGCGCCATGATCCGGTAAGATTGAGCCGGGTGATCATGCAAACGGTTTTAGGCCGTTATTATCCGCAGCCAAAGCGGAAGTGATAATGTTCATATTTCAGGTGGCAAGAGGTGTTGTCCGCTATGTCTTTCTCCGGTAAGGTTAAAAATGAACTAGGGCGAGTGATGGGGGAACAAGGTTGCTGTCAACGAGCCGAATTGTCGTCTTTATTAACCTTAGATGCATTGCGGGAGTCCGGGAGTGACGGTTCGCAAGCTGTAATTATTAAAACAGAGAATGCATCGGTAGCACGGAAGCTTTTTACGCTGTTAAAACGTTTTTCTTCTTTATCCATAGAGTTGTTCATCCACAAGCAAACCCGTTTGCGCAAAAACAATATTTACAAAATAAAAATCCCGCCCCAGCGGGAGCTGGTTGCGTTCCTGCAGGAATTGGAACTATTAGATGCACACAGTAGAGGAAATATTGGGAGGCTAGTTACCGAGAAGCGTTGCTGCCGCCGTGCTTACCTGCGCGGTGCATTTTTAGCCGCCGGTTCAACCATTAACCCGGAGCGGGGCTATCATTTGGAGTTGGTCCCTCCCACCAGTGAAATTGCAGCAGAGTTGGTTAAGTTGATGCAAACCTTTGAGTTGGATCCCCGTATAGTTATGCGTAAAGCCCGGCCGGTAGTCTATTTAAAAGAGGCTGAACAGATATCTAGGTTTTTTAGTGTTATAGGTGCCCACGGGGCACTTTTGGAGTTCGAAAATGTACGGGTGTATAAAGATGTACGTAACAAGATTAATCGGTTAGTCAATTGTGAAACAGCCAATTTGGGGAAGACAGTTGCTGCGGCGCTGCGGCAAAGAGAAAAGATTGAATATCTCCGCCAAAGTATTGGCTTTAACCGGATACCGCCGGGGTTGCGGGAAATTGCCCGGTTGCGGCTTGAGCATCCGGAAATGAGTCTAAAAGAATTAGGGCAAAACTTAACCCCCAAATTGGGCAAGTCAGGAGTTAATCACAGGCTGCGGAGATTAGAGGCATTGGCTGACGGGTTATTAAAACCAAAAGATCGGGAAATTTAGCTTGCTCCATTGTCTGTAAAAGTTGGCTGTGGTATAATTACGTTAATCTAATATGATTGCTACTGAAACCTTCGGGGCGGGGCGAAAATCCCCACCGGCGGTAAACCTTTTAGGGTAAGCCCGCGAGCTGACCGCGTGCCGGTTGGTTGACCTGGTGTAAGTCCAGGGCCGACAGTGATAGTCTGGATGAGAGAAGGTAAAGGTACATGTTTTTATGTACTAATAAGCCCCTGCGAGGTGCAGGGGTTTTATTGTTGCCCGCCATTGGTTTTAGTAGACAAAAAGTTTTAAGGAGGAATATAAATGAGTGTTTTTAAGTTAGTAAGGGTTGGAATTTTAGCAGGAATTGCCTTTGTTTTAATGTTGATCGAATTTCCCTTACCTTTTTTCCCAGATTTTCTTAAATATGATACCAGTGAAATACCGGTGTTATTAGGGACTTTTTCGATGGGACCATGGGTAGGCGTACTGATCCAATTGATAAAGAATATGCTTTACCTCTTTCTCTCCGGCCGAGGCAATCCCATTGGCGTTATGGGCAATTTTTTGGCCGGAAGTATTATGGTTCTCCCGGCAGGGTATGTTTACCCGGCGATACAACACCAAAAGCGGCGCCATCCTTGCTCTGGCTGTAGGGAGTACGGCCATGGGGATCGGCATGATTCCGTTAAATTTATATATTCTTTTCCCACTGTATGGCATTGAACTGGAGCCAACACAAGTCGTGCCGATGATGTTAGGTTTAGTGCTTCCTTTTAATCTAATTAAAGGAGTAATGAGTTCTACGGCAACTTTTTTACTCTATAAAAAGGTGCGGCATTTTCTCCGTGGCGAAATATCTACAATTAGGGTAGGACTGCAAGAAGAGCGGGAATCTTAATTTCCCGTTTTTTTTCGTATCATCGCTAAAGGGAAACATGTTTATTATCATATATCATTAAATAAAAGGGGAGGTCAGAGGAATGAAAAAAGTATTGGTTACCAGGGAAATACCTGATGCGGGTTTGCGACTATTGGAAGCAGAGTGCGAGGTTGAACTGAATCTTAGGGACCGCAACCTGACACCGGAAGAACTGTACCGGGCGGCGCAGGATAAGGACGGAATTCTATGCCTCCTTAATGATCGGATCGATGGCGATTTTTTGGCAGCTAATCCGCAACTTAAGGTAGTAAGTAATTATGCTGTGGGCTATAACAATATTGATCTCAAGGCAGCTACTGCACAGGGGGTAATGGTTACCAATACCCCTGGAGTTCTGAGCGAAACCACCGCTGATTTGGCCTGGGCATTGTTAATGGGTGTAGCCCGCCGGGTGATCGAAGGTGATCAGGTTATTCGTTCAGGGCGCAAATGGGAATGGGCTCCTACCTTTCTCTTAGGGCAGGATATACATCATAAAGTTTTAGGGATTGTGGGTATGGGGCGGATAGGGCAGGCAGTGGCGCGGCGAGCCCAAGGGTTTTCGATGCCGGTTATTTATTATAATCGGACGAAATTGTCCTTTGCGCAAGAAAAGGAATTGGGGGTAGAATACAGGCCTTTTACAGGGCTTTTACAGGAAGCGGACTATATCAGCATCCACGTACCCTTAACAGAGGAGACTAGACATATGTTTGGGTCTAGGGAATTTGCCCTCATGAAGCGTGATGCTTATTTAATAAATACTGCCAGAGGTCCCATAGTTGATGAGGCAGCCTTGGCTAAGGCGTTGCAGGATGGGGAGATCGCCGGTGCAGGGCTGGATGTTTATGAAAACGAACCGGAGGTTAATCCGGCCTTCTTGGCACTGCCTAATGTCATCCTACTGCCGCATGTGGGCAGCGCTACCATTGCTACGAGGAATAAAATGGCAGAGCTGGCTGCAATAAATTTACTTGCCGCCCTGAAAGGCCAGCGGCCACCTCATTTACTTAATCCGGAAGTTTGGCAGGAGAAGTAAAAGAGCAAGGGTTCTTGGGAAAAGGAGAAGGGCAGCTCAAATTAAACTTGTCCTGTAAATTTGGTTCTCATTTAGTTCTCGTCACATAAAAATAAACTTAGAAAGCTTGAACAAAAGGTTTTTTGTTGCATTGTGTCGAATTGATAATAGAGAATCATACCGATGATTTGACCCCGGCGGCTCCGGACCTCCTGTCCTTCGCCCCGCTGTCTGTGGAATCATAGCCGATGCCCTTCGCCGCCGGTTGCAATGTCGCTCTGCCAGATGTGATGTCCTTAGTATACTGTATCCTCGTGGTGCGCTAATGGGGTGGGCTAGCCTATTTTACAAAGCCGGCGACTGCTCTTGGAGATTAGAAGTAAAAAGTTGGAAGTTAACTTCTAGGAGAGGACGGCCACGGTCGCGGAGCGGGCGGCAAAATTAGGTTAGCCCTGGACAAAGTGTTTTCAGAGCAGGTTACGCATATGTGGAGGTGTAAGTTATGCGGATGGCCTTTCGCCTTGACATGGAACAGACACAAAAGCTAATAATGACTCCGGAACTTCGCCAGGCCATTACCGTGTTGCAACTTTCCTCGCTGGAATTATCTGAGTATATTGAACAAGAATTGCTGGAAAACCCACTGTTGGAGTTGGATACTGGCGATGTGGAAGCCAGTGTACCGCAAAAGGAAGAAGAACTATACGATATAGATTGGCAGGATTACTTTGATGATATTAGCGACCTTGGTTACCCCAGATTTAAGCAACAACATTTAGATATGAATGAAGGGAGAGCTTTTGAACAATTTTTTTCCCGGGAAGCTTCCCTTTATGATCACCTTTGGTGGCAGTTACATTTAGCCCTTCCCCAAGGTTTGCGCAGAGATTTAGGTGAGTTTATTATTGGCAACCTGGATGAAAACGGATATCTGACTTGTGGGATCAAGGAAATAGCACAATTACAGCAGGTTTCGGAAACAGAAGTTTGGGAGGTCCTGCAAATAATCCAGGGGTTTGATCCGCCAGGAGTGGGAGCCCAATCATTAGAGGAATGTCTTTTAATCCAGGTAAAGGTTTTAGGTGTGGAAGACCCGATCATAAATAATATCATCCGTTCATATCTTACTGATATTGCGCAGAACCGGCTTGCTTTCATTGCCAATAAATTGGGAGTAACCGTGCAAAGGGTGCAAACTGCCCGTGATTTTTTACGTACTTTGGATCCGAAACCGGGACGACAGTTTGCAGCGGTGCCTGGCGGTAATTATATAATCCCTGATGTTATGGTGGAAAAGGTAGGAAATGATTATGTTGTCATTGTCAATGATGTTGCTACCCCACGGCTTATCATAAGCCCACATTATCGGCGGATTTTAAATTTGCATGAAGCGGGGGAACAAGCGCGGGTATATATTGAAAGCAAACTCAATTCCGCCCGGTGGTTAATTAAAAGTATAGAGCAGCGGCGGTTAACCCTTTATAAAATTGCGGAAACAATAGTTGAATATCAACGAGATTTTTTTGATGAGGGGATTCGTTTCCTGAAACCGCTTACCCTGCGGCAAATTGCCCAGGCTGTAGGCGTACACGAATCTACAGTAAGTAGAGCTACCAGTAACAAGTATATTCAGACCCATAGAGGTGTTTATCCGTTGCGCTTCTTCTTTGCCAGTGGCGTTGAGAATATCTCCGGAACATCTACCTCTTCCCAGAGCATCAAGCAGATGTTGAAAGAACTAATTGGACAGGAAAAAGAGTGTGCACCGTATAGCGATCAAAAACTGGCAGACTTATTACAAAAACAAGGACTAATGATTTCCCGCCGTACTGTGGCTAAGTACCGGCAGGAGATGGGTATTCCTCCCTCCAATTGCCGGAAGAGATATTAGATATTGTATAGTAAATTATCAAGCAGGTGTATATAATAGCAAGGATGAGGGATATTTTTTAATATTCCTTTTTCTTTGCTGTTGAAAAAATCCAGGTGGGATTTGAAAGCTTGATCAAGGTGGTGCATAAACATGTGAATGTTGTATTATTGCATGAGCAAAGCAGGTGATTATGGCAGTGTCGGCGAAAAATGAAATACAACCCTGGTTTTAATGTGAGTATACGACCAGGGCAACACTACTACTGAACGCTAATACTCTCTGGCTGCGCTATCAATACACAATGCACAGAGAATTAGTGATTAGGAAACCGTTGGGAGTGTGGGGTAAAATGAAAAAAACCGTTAGGGACATTAATGTACAGGGGAAAAGGGTGTTGGTTAGAGTTGATTTCAATGTTCCGCTTGGGGAGGACGGGACAGTAGTCGACGATACCCGGATTAGGGCAGCCCTTCCTACCATTCAATATCTGCAAGAACAGGGTGCCCGGCTGGTTTTAATCTCCCATTTGGGGCGACCAAAGGGCAAGGTGGTGGAGAAGCTGCGGTTGGACCCGGTGGCGCGGCGGTTGTCGGAGTTGCTGGAGCAGCCGGTGATAAAGGTGGATCATTGTCTGGGGATAGAAGTTGAGCAGGCAGTAAATAATTTGCTGCCCGGGGAAATACTTTTATTAGAAAATGTCCGCTTCTATCCTGAGGAAGAAGCAAATAATCCGGATTTTGCCCAGGTCTTGGCGAAATTGGGCGATCTGTTTGTAAACGATGCCTTTGGGGCTGTACATAGGGCGCATGCATCTACAGCCGGATTAGCCGCTTACCTGCCGGCAGTAGCCGGCTTCTTGGTGGAAAAAGAGGTCAGCATGTTAGGGAAGGCGCTGGAAGAGCCGGAAAGACCTTTGGTGGCAGTATTGGGAGGTGCCAAAGTATCCGGGAAAATTGATGTGCTTACCAATCTAATGGCTAAAGTGGATGCATTTTTAATCGGCGGCGGGATGGCGTATACTTTTCTTAAAGCTCAAGGCTATGAGATCGGCACTTCCCTATTGGAAACAGATAAGCTGCTCTTGGCACAAGATATACTGGCGGATGCGGCTGCCAGGGGGATAGACTTGTTATTGCCGGAGGACGTGGTTGTTGCTCCGGAAATGTCTGCCGTTGCCACACCGCAAGTAGTACCTGTGGGCAAAATTCCTGCCGATCAAAAAGGATTGGACATTGGGCCCCAGACTAGGGAATTATATGCTAAAATAATCAGGGAAGCAGGGATGGTTATTTGGAACGGGCCGATGGGAGTATTTGAACTAGCACCCTTTGCAGCAGGGACTAAGGCTATTGCCGAGGCAATGGCTGCCAGTTCTGCTGTTACCATTGTCGGTGGTGGTGATTCAGCGGCAGCAGTGGAAAAATTTGGGCTCAGCCAAGAGATGAATCATGTTTCCACCGGCGGTGGAGCTTCTTTAGAATTTTTGGAAGGGAAGGAACTTCCGGGGATAGCATGTTTGGATGATAAGTAAAAGGCGGTGGGGATTAGGTGCAACGGCAAGCGGTGATCGGCGCCAATTGGAAGATGAATATGATTCCGCAAGCAGGGGTCCGTTTGGTGGTACAATTGAAAGAGTTATTAAAGGATACCCAGAGGACGGAGATTATTATCTTTCCGCCCTTTCCGGCGCTGTTCCCGGTAGGGGCGGAGTTGGCAGGAACTAATATGTTATTAGGCGGACAGAATCTTTATTGGGAAAAGGAAGGTGCTTACACCGGCGAGGTTTCGGCTGCCATGTTAAAGGCATGCGGGTGTGACTATGTTATTGTTGGACATTCGGAGCGACGGCATATTCTTGGGGAAACAGATTCCCAGATTGCCCAAAAGGTGAGGGCAGCCTTAGATGGAGGGCTAAGGCCGCTTCTTTGCGTGGGCGAGCTGCTGGAACAGCGGGAAGCCGGGCAGACGGAGAAGGTAATAAAAGAGCAGTTGGCAATTGGTTTGAGTCAAATCAAAGCGGCAGAGGTTGCAAATCTGATAGTGGCATACGAACCGGTTTGGGCCATTGGCACCGGCAAGACAGCTTCGGCAGCAGATGCCAATGAGGTTTGCGGTTTAATACGCGCAGTGATCAGTACCAAGTTTGGCGTCGGCTACGCTGAAGCTTTACGGATTCAGTATGGCGGTAGTGTAAAACCGGAGAATGTTCAAGATTTCTGCATCCAGCCGGAAATTGATGGTGTGTTAGTGGGAGGAGCAAGTTTACAGGCTGCTGTGTTTGCCCAACTGGTAAAAAACATAGAAAAAAGGTGAAGTGGATGGGAAAAGTACCAAGCCCCATAGTCTTAGTGGTTCTTGATGGCTGGGGGTTAAATAAGGAAATAACAGGAAATGCTATTGCCCTGGCAAATACACCCAATATGGATCGGTTTTTGCGCCAATACCCTGCCACTACCTTGGGAGCGGCGGGAGAATGCGTCGGCCTGCCAAAGGGCCAAATGGGCAATTCTGAGGTCGGGCATCTTAACCTCGGCGCAGGGAGAATTGTATACCAAGAATTAACCCGGATCAGTAAAATGGTCGCTGAGGGCACTTTTTTTACCAATCCTGCTCTTACGGCGGCTTTTAATCATGCACAGCAAAATAAAAAGGCATTGCATTTATTGGGCTTACTTTCAGACGGTGGTGTCCATAGCCATATAGAACATCTTTTTGCCTTGCTGGAATTGGCCAAAAGGAAAAGGTTTAACGATGTCTTTATTCATGCTTTTCTTGACGGTCGGGATACGCCCCCGGATAGCGGTAGAGAGTATATAAAAGCTGTTGAACAAAAGCTGGCGGAGCTGGGTTTGGGTACAATTGCAACGGTAATGGGCCGTTATTATGCTATGGATAGGGACAAGCGTTGGGAACGAACAGAGCTGGCTTATGGAGCGCTGGTATATGGCGAAGGGAAACAGGCTCAGAGTGCTGTGGCTGCCGTGGAGCAGAGTTATCGTCAGGGTGTAACCGATGAATTTGTTTATCCCACTGTGTTGGTTGACGGAGAGGGAAAGCCCAAGGGCAAGATCCAGTCCGGTGATGCCATTGTCTTTTTCAATTTTCGGCCTGATCGAACGCGGCAGTTGACAAGAGCTTTTGTGGATGAAGATTTTATTGGCTTTGAACGGGGATGCGGTCATCCGGAGGTACACTTCACCTGTATGACCGAATATGATGCAACCTTCCATGTACCGGTAGCTTTTCCTCCCCAAGAGTTACGAAAGACATTAGGGGAAATAGTTGCTCAAAAGGGCTTAAAACAGCTGCGGATCGCCGAAACGGAAAAGTATGCCCATGTTACCTTTTTCTTTAATGGTGGTGTGGAAACCCCTTTTGCCGGAGAAAAGCGACGTTTAATTCCGTCACCGCAGGTGGCTACCTATGACCAGCAACCGGAGATGAGCGCATATGAGGTGACAGAGGCTGTTTTGGAAGAGATGGATCAGGGTTATGATTTAGTGATTCTCAATTATGCCAATGCCGATATGGTTGGGCATACCGGTGTCATGGAGGCGGCTGTGGAGGCGGTGACAGTTATTGATCAGTGCTTGGGTAAGGTAAAGGAGCGGGTTCAAGAACTGGGGGGAACCCTATTGGTAACGGCAGATCATGGCAATGCTGAACAGATGCTGGATCCAGTAAGCGGCAGTCCCCACACTGCCCACACTACTAACCCTGTGCCCTTAATCTTAATTTCTCCTTCTGGCAATGGGTTTTCCTTGGCTGAAGGGGGTAAACTTTCAGATGTAGCTCCAACTATATTGGATTTGATGGGGATAGAGCAGCCGAAAGAAATGACCGGCAGCTCCCTGCTTGTGAGATGATTTTACGGGTATGAAATTTAATTTACAGATGATTATGCCTATTTACGGCACTGGCAGAAAGATGAAAAATGGTCTACAGCTTATGCGGGACGAATAGCCATATCCTTGTGATGCCAAAGGGCAAGGCCAGCCCCGGACAAAGTATTTTCAGAGTAGTAGATTGGCCTACAGTAGCGTGTCGAGCTCCAGTGTTATTATCATAACAGCTGACAGGAGGTTGGTACACAATATGAGGGAAACAACAATTGTGGATGTATGGGGACGGGAGATTTTAGATTCTCGGGGCAACCCTACGGTGGAGGTAGATGTATACCTGGAAGATGGCAGCAGCGGCAGGGCGGCAGTACCTTCCGGGGCATCCACCGGGGCTTACGAAGCGGTAGAGCTAAGGGATGGCGATCGAAAGCGGTTTTTAGGGAAGGGTGTTCTGCAAGCTGTAGCCAATGTAAGAGATATTATTGCTCCGGAGATAGTCGGCTTGGACGCCTTGGACCAGGTGGGAATAGACGAATTATTAATAAAACTTGACGGGACCGAAAATAAAGGGAAATTAGGGGCTAATGCAATCCTAGGTGTATCCTTGGCTGTGGCAAAGGCTGCAGCTTGTGCTTTGGATTTGCCTTTGTATCGGTATATCGGCGGTGTGGGAGCGCGGGTAATGCCGGTACCAATGATGAATATTCTCAATGGCGGTAAACATGCTGATAATAACGTTGATATCCAGGAATTCATGATTATGCCGGTAGGTGCTTCTTCCTTTGCGCAAGCTTTCCGGATGGGGGCAGAGGTGTTCCATAACCTAAAGCAGGTATTGAAGGCAAAGAGATATAATACTGCAGTAGGGGATGAAGGGGGATTTGCACCAAACCTTGATTCCAATGAAGAAGCATTGGCAGTTATTGTGACTGCCATAGAAGCAGCCGGGTATCAACCGGGGGCGGATGTTGCCATAGCATTAGATGCGGCGGCATCAGAACTTTTTCAGGAAGGGAAATATGTGTTGGCGGCAGAGGGAGTTGCATATTCTGCAGCCGAAATGGTTAAATATTATAGTAACTTGGTTGCTAAATATCCGATTATTTCCATTGAAGACGGATTGGCAGAAGATGATTGGGAGGGTTGGCAGGAACTTACTGCAGCCTTAGGCAAAAAGGTGCAAATTGTCGGTGATGACTTATTTGTGACTAATACTACCCGCCTGGCTAAGGGAATAGAGATGGGTGTTGCCAATTCAATTTTGATTAAGGTTAATCAGATTGGGACCTTAACGGAAACACTTGCTGCCATCCAAATGGCAGAGCGGGCTGGTTATACGGCAGTTGTTTCCCATCGCTCCGGGGAAACTGAAGATACTACCATTGCGGATCTAGTGGTAGCCACCAATAGCGGGCAGATCAAAACCGGTGCACCTAGCCGCACAGATCGGGTGGCTAAGTATAATCAACTCTTGCGGATTGAAGAACAGTTGGATATTACATCTATGTATAAGGGCAGAGGAGTTTTTTATAACCTGCGTTAAATTGGTTAGTGATATTGTGACCATAGGGACTGTTTAATCAACTCAGTCCCTAAGGTTGTTAGTGTAAAATTACTTTGGGGAAAAACCAAAAAATAAAAGAAAAGAGTATCTCCTCTGTGATATCATGTAATTTACCATCACCACAAAAAACCACAGAAAAGGAGATACTCTCATGGAATTAATTATACAGGAAATCATAGAAAAAATCAGTAGTAGTTTTGAAAAAGAACTAGAGAACCTGATACGTGAAAGAAGAGATATATCCGAATTTATTCTAGCTACTAAGAAGACGTTGGACGAGATTGGAGTAACCCTAGTGGCCGAAGCCTTGGAAACAATAGACGAGGCGTATAGAAACAGTAAAGACCGGAAACGAAACTGGACAGTAAAGGAGAAAGCAGCTGAAAAGACCCTTATGACAATATTTGGCGAAGTCAGGTATAAAAGAACATATTACAAGAATAAAAAAACAGGTGAATATAGCTACCTATCAGATGAGGCAGTAGGCATATCAGCCCATGATAAGCTAGACGCTTCACTAAAGGCAAAGCTGATAGAAGAAGCCGTATATATGCCCTATAGCAAAAGCGGAGAAAAAGCCTCTGAAGCAGTAACCCTAACATCACAGACAGTAATGAACAGTATACGTGAGCTTGGTAGTGTAGACAATGATGCAGTAGAGATAAAGCAAGATAAAAGGAATGTAAAAGTACTTTACATAGAAGCAGATGAAGATCATGTAGCACTTCAGGATGGAGGTTTTATAGAGCCAAAGCTTGTATATGTCCATGAAGGCAGAAAGGAAGTTAGTAAAAACCGGTATAAGCTATTAAACGTAAGGTATTTCAGTGGAGTTTATGCAAACAGTGATGAACTATGGGTAGAAGTTTTAGACTATATAGATAAGGCTTATGATATGGATGCTATAGAAAAGATATACCTTTCAGGTGATGGGGCTCCCTGGATAAAGAAGGGCCTAGGCTGGATAAAAGGAAGCATCTATGTAATGGACCGTTACCACTTATCAAAGTACGTCACGCAAGCTACAGCGCATATGGGATATACTACACCAATTATGTGGGAATACATAAATGTCGGAGACAAGGATAGATTAAAAGAGCTATTTAAAGCAATCATAAGTACAACTGAACCAGAAACAAAGAGAAGATCTGTGCAGGAAGCAAGAATGTACATACTTGGGAACTGGGATGGTATAATGCGTCAGTATGATGCAGATTATACTGGCTGCAGCGCAGAAGGTCATGTTAGCCATATCTTGTCGTCTAGGTTAAGCTCAAGGCCTCTGGGCTGGAGTAAAACGGGAGTGGACCAGATGTCCAGGCTAAGAGTTTTTGTAGCAAATGGCGGGAACGTGTATGATATATTTATTCAAAAGAAAAAGGCGGCATTAAATGAAGCAAGGAAGGTAAAAGTGGACCGGGAAATTATGAGAAAGCGAAAGCTTACCGCATCACACGAAACCATCGGTAACATAACTATTTTAAATACCGGTAAAAGAACTTGGATTTCGCAGTTCCTTAAGTCAATAAGGGACGCTTGAAGCAAGAAGATAGATCGTGAGGGAATACTTTTTTCTTTAAAACCCATAGTATCTTGACGCTATCCCCTATGGTCCTCTTGTTGCCATTTGTAAAGGTTTATGTTACAATATACGAGGTTGACAGCCTGGATAAACTGTAATAAATTACTTATTTTGCTTTCATATTTTTTCTCAGGCTGCTTGCCCATATTCTTAACCCCGGCATTAATGGAGGTGAGTTGGTGATTACAGTAGTGAGTATATTCCATGTGTTAGTTGCAATTGGCTTGATTGCTACGGTGTTGTTGCAATCAGGTAAAAGCGCAGGTCTGTCCGGCGCTGTTGGCGGTGGTGCAGAATCTTTTTTTGGGAAGAAAAAAGGCTTGGAGGAAAAATTAGAACGTGTAACCACCATCTTGGCTGTGGCCTTTATGATAACAGCCTTGGTATCGGTATTTTTATCTTAACAATCAATCGGATTGGGAACAGCACCTTACTACTGGGCTGGGGTGAGGTGCTTTGCTTTTGGGCAAACATAATTGGAGTTATTCTGTTAATTTAAGTGCTATTAGTTAGTTAATTAGTATAGGAATGCTAAGCAAGAGGAGGACAATAAAGTGGAGAGTATTTATGTTGCTCTAGGAGTGGGATTGGTTGCATTAGCGTTTGCCGGAATGCAGGCAGCAAGGATTAACCGGGCTCAACCAGGTAATGCAAGAATGAAGGAAATTGCTGAGGCTATTGAGGAGGGGGCTATGGCTTTCCTCAGCCGGGAATACCGTTCCTTGGCCATATTTGTGGGAATAGTCTTTGTAGCCCTAAGTGCTTTTATTGATTTTCGGACAGCGATTTCTTTTTTGTTTGGCGCGCTTTGTTCTGTAGCTGCCGGTTACGTGGGAATGCGGGTGGCAACAAAGGCTAATGTGCGCACAGCTAATGCAGCGCAGCATAGTCAAAACCAAGCCCTGGGCATCGCATTTTCTGGCGGTGCAGTTATGGGAATGACTGTAGTTGGCCTTGGTATTCTTGGCGTCGCGGTTCTATACTTACTTTTTGAGGATCCTGACATTGTGAACGGATTTGCCTTGGGCGCCAGCTCCATTGCCCTGTTTGCCCGGGTCGGCGGTGGCATTTATACTAAAGCTGCCGATGTGGGGGCGGACTTAGTGGGGAAAGTGGAAGCGGGTATTCCGGAGGATGACCCCCGTAACCCGGCGGTTATTGCTGATAATGTGGGTGATAATGTGGGCGATGTGGCCGGCATGGGCGCAGACCTTTTTGAATCTTATGTGGGTTCCGTAATTGCCGGACTTTCCATTGGCGTTGCATCTTTGGGCTTTAAGGGTGTGATCTTACCCTTTGCCTTGGCTGCGGTGGGAATTTTAGCATCAATTATTGCTACCTTTTTTGTTCGTACCAATGAAGGTGCCAATCCCCACGTAGCCCTCCGCAACGGAACCTTTGGCAGCGGTGCCATTGTGGTTATGGCAACATTCTTTCTCTCCCGTAGTATTCTAGGGGATTTAAGCGCATTTTATGCTATTGCTGCCGGTTTAGCCGCCGGAATAATTATTGGCCTCCTGACAGAATATTATACATCCGCTGATTTTGGCCCGGTTAAGAGTATTGCCAACTCATCGCAAACAGGACCGGCGACAAATATTATCAGCGGTTTGGCTGTAGGGATGGTGAGTACTGCGCTGCCGGTGGTGTTTATTGCTGCCGCTATTTTGATTGCCTATTATTTTGCCGGATTGTATGGGATCGCCTTAGCTGCCATCGGCATGTTATCCACTGCGGGGATGACAATCGCTGTTGATGCTTATGGACCTATTGCTGACAATGCCGGCGGCATTGCGGAGATGGCGGAATTAGATCCCAGTGTTAGGGAGATTACCGACCGCCTGGATGCTGTCGGCAATACTACAGCTGCCATGGGGAAGGGGTTTGCCATTGGTTCCGCCGCCCTTACTGCATTAGCGCTATTTTCCGCCTATGCAACTACGGTTGGCTTGCAAGATGTAGGAATTAATATCCTTGATTCCCGGGTTATTGTGGGGATGCTGATCGGGGGGATTCTACCTTTCCTGTTTTCGGCATTGGCGATGCAAGCGGTAGGAAAGGCTGCCTTCCAGATGATTGAAGAAGTACGGCGTCAATTTAAGGAAATTCCTGGGCTCATGGAAGGGAAAGCAAAACCGGATCATGCCCGCTGCGTTGATATCAGCACTTCAGCTGCCCTTAAAGAAATGGTGGTTCCCGGTCTTTTGGCAGTTTTGGTACCTTTGGCTACCGGCTTATTGTTAGGCAAAGAGGCCTTAGGCGGTTTATTGGCAGGCTCATTGGTTACCGGTGTGCTGTTAGCAATTATGATGGCCAATGCCGGCGGTGCTTGGGATAATGCGAAGAAATATATTGAGGGCGGTAATTATGGCGGCAAGGGTACGCCAGCCCATGCAGCAGCTGTTGTGGGTGATACGGTAGGCGATCCCTTTAAGGATACCGCCGGGCCGTCGATTAATATTCTTATTAAGCTAATGACTATAGTTGCTTTGGTTTTTGCACCTTTGTTCATGTAAAACTTAGGTCAAAAAGTATATAATAATAAAAAGGAGGTTGGCTGCAGTATGGTTTCATCCTGCTGCGCCGCCTCTTTCTTGCTCTATACGTACTGCGGGAACGGACTTTGAGTTTTACTGAGAGATTATGGGTAGAATAAAGGTTAAGCCATTTAACACTGAACTAACCCGCCCTAATTTCCCCCTCTATAAGGGGCGGGTGTCAAAGGGCGGCTAAGTCAGTATGACTTGACTAACATTTAGAGCGAAAACACTCTAAATGAAGATGCGTTCGACAAGGCGACGACTGCTCTTGGAGGTTAGAAGTTCGAAGTTAGAAAAGAGACAATATAGTTTTGGGTTCTATGTATAACAAAGGAGAAATTTTTCGCAACACTGTCTAACCTCAATTTGTAGCCTCAAACTTTTAGGTGAAGGGGGCCACGGTCGTGGACCCGGCGGTTAAATAGCTTAGCCAACAGCCGGCTGACTATAGCTGGATGTTAGCGTTATTTTCAAGGTAGAATGAACTTAGAGTAGGAGGGCATTATATTTGATCCAGAGTGAGGAAATATTGCGTTTTATCCAGAAGGATGCAGAAAAGCCGGTTACCATAGAAGAAATTATCGATTATTTTTCTATACAGGCTAGTGAACGGGATAATTTACAACAGGTATTGATTGCTTTAGAAGCAGAGGGCAAAATTGTCCGCACCCGGAAAAAGAGATATGGCGCACCGGAAAGAATGAACTTGGTCAGCGGACGGTTACAAGGACATCCTAAGGGCTTTGGCTTTGTCTTGGTGAAAGACGGTGAAGATGTCTATGTGTCTGCTGATCAGATGAATGGTGCCATGCATAATGATTTGGTGATGGTGAGATTACACCGGCAGTTGTCAGGGCAGAAAAGATCCCGGGAAGGGGTAGTTGTCCGGATTCTGAAACGGGCTAATGAGCAAGTTGTGGGCATATATTCGGGTTCAAAAAGATATGGCTTTGTAGTCCCGGAGGAAAAGCGCATCTTTCAAGATATATTTATTCCTGGTCAAGCAAGCGGTGGCGCCCAGGACGGCGACTTGGTCGTGGCGAAAATCACCCAGTGGCCGCAGGAAAGACGCAGTCCGGAAGGAGAGGTTGTGGAAGTCCTGGGAAATAAAGGGGAACCAGGTGTCGATGTGCTGGCCATTGTGAAGAAATTTGGCTTACCAACACAGTTTCCCGCAGCCGTGCAAAAGGAGGCAGAGCAAATCTCTAACCGGGTGCTGCCTGAGGAAGTGCAGGAGCGTTTAGATCTGCGGCACATGTCCATTGTGACAATAGATAGTGAAGATGCCAAGGATCTTGATGATGGGATATCTATTGAAAAAAGGGGAAATGGCAACTATTTATTAGGCGTACATATTGCCGATGTTGCCCATTATGTTCGAGAAGGAAGTTGGCTAGATCGGGAAGCGAGGGCACGGGGTTGTAGTGTTTATTTAGTAGACAGGGTTATTCCGATGCTCCCTCCCTCTCTATCTAACAGTATCTGCAGTCTTAACGCTACTGAAGATAGATTGGCTTTAAGTGCTTTCATTGAGGTTGATCCTAAAGGTTCAGTTGTAGCCCATGAGTTTAGAGAAACAGCAATTTCGATCAGCCAGCGCTTAAGCTATAATATAGTTAAAGCGATTGTGGTCGATAAGGAAGAAGAGATGCGGGCGCAATACCGGGAATTAGTGCCGGAGTTAGAATTAATGGCGCGTCTCTGCCAAATATTGCAGGAGCGGAGGCTACAACGGGGGGCAATTGATTTTAATTTTCGCGAAAAAAAGGTTATCATTGATGAAAACGGTCGGCCGGTGGCAATTGAGCAGCGGGAGCGGAGCCTGGCTGATCAGATTGTAGAAGAGTTTATGCTCTTGGCTAATGAAGTGGTGGCTGAACACGTTTATTGGTTAAATCTGCCCTTTGTGTACCGGATTCATGAGCAACCTGAGGATGATGCCATTGTAAATTTGCGTGATTTTCTGTATAACTTAGGCTATCCATTGCCAGGGAGAAAGAAGGTTACACCTAAGGCATTCCAAGATATTTTACATGCAGTTAAAGGTAAGCCGGAGGAGCGAATTATCAATGAGGTTGTTTTACGCTCGCTGAAGCGGGCTCGTTATGCAGCCGACTGTTTAGGCCATTTTGGCTTAGCAGCGAAGTTTTATACTCACTTCACATCGCCAATTCGGCGCTATCCTGATTTATTGGTTCATCGTGTTATCAAGGGTATGCTCAAAGGGCAGTTATCATCTGCTTGGCTGGAAAGGCAGGGGGAAATGCTGCCAACACTGGCGCAGGAGGCCTCAGTACGGGAACGGATAGCAGAGGAAGCGGAGCAGGAATCAATTGATTTGAAGGTTGTCGAATATATGGTAGATAAAGTAGGTGAGGTTTTCCCGGGAGTTGTCAGCGGGGTAACTCCCTTTGGTGTTTTCGTGGAATTGCCTAATGGCGTTGAAGGGTTGGTTCATGTCAGTAACATGACAGATGATTATTATCAGTATGTGGAAAAACAATTAATCCTCCAAGGGGAAAGGACAAAGAAGCGTTATCGAATTGGCGATCCGGTTACAGTGCAGGTGACACGGGTCAACTTGGCAGAGAGAACCATTGATATGGAGTTTGTTCCCTACAGCGAAACTGGGGATTGAGTTTGATTGACAGAAGCTGTAAAATTAGCTATAATAGGACTAGAATGTGTTGAGTTTCTGTGCGTAACACAGCCCTTCTTCTGCAGCAGAAGCAGTAAGGAAGGGTTTCTTATTCCTGGGGGGATCACGGTGAAAGGGAAAAAGGAACAAGAAAAAAAAGGAACTGTTATTACAAATCGCAAGGCTAGACATGATTTTCATATATTAGAGAGTATGGAGGCAGGAATCTCCCTCCAGGGCTCAGAGGTAAAATCACTGCGCCTGGGTAAGGCTAATTTGCGGGACAGTTATGGCCGGGTTGAAAATGGTGAGGTTATATTGTACAATATGCATATTAGTCCTTATGAAAAGGCTAGTTATTTTAATCATGAACCGAAACGGCCACGGAAATTACTCTTGCACAAGCGGGAGATAAGTAAACTGATCGGAGCAGTGCGGGAAAAAGGGCATACACTGGTCCCATTGAAAGTTTATTTTAATGCCAACGGTTTGGCTAAGGTAGAACTTGCCTTAGCGAAAGGTAAAAGAATTTACGATAAAAGGGAAACAATAGCCCGCCGTGATGCCCAACGGGAACTGGCTCGGGTTGTCAAGGAAAAAAATCGGTAATTATTCTACATGGGGGCGAGTTAGGTTCGACGGGGGTAGTATGGATACGGGTTGCAGGTCGAGTCCCATGGCTCGTCAAACCATGGACCTTAATTAAACGCAGACAATAATTACGCTTTAGCTGCCTAAATAGCGCAGCTACATCCGCCCGCACCCTGCCTGTGGGTGCGGAATCGGGTGTCAACTTAACAGGCTACCGTTTGCTCACTGCCCGCTGAGCAAACGGGAATCCTTCAGGGCTAGTTCTTCGAGCATCCGGCTGGTGGGAGGCTCGAAGGGCGAACGTCAAAACAGCAGCTAAACCTGTAGAAACTCGTATATGTACACTTTCGGACGGGGGGTGCAACTCCCCCCCGCCTCCACCA
Organism: bacterium; assembly: GCA_050951765.1. Taxonomy (GTDB): domain Bacteria; phylum Bacillota; class DTU030; order DTU030; family JBMNJR01; genus JBMNJR01. The sequence continues at coordinate 49,611 of JBMNJR010000014.1, forward strand.
TACATAGTACCATCTATTGATAAAAAGAGTTTTATCGATAGGTGGTTTTATTTTGTGCTGGGAAGCCTTGAAATCAAAGGTTTTAAACGGTTTTCAGGGGCTGCTTTTTCAACTCTCTCAGGTCATTCTGAACAGTTTTATGGAACCCCCCCGAATTTGAAGGGATATGGGCGATGGATAATCGTTTAGCATTAGGCAAGGGTGTGCATTTTTGGGGCAAATCGTTTGACATTTGAATATATATTTTGTATGTTACCGTGCACAGAACACGTTGAGTGCGTAGTATTGATGACGCGGCTGTAAGCCTTGATTTTACTGGATTTTCGGAAGCACATCCAAGTTGTCTACTCGACCTAAAGGTCCAAAATGCGTACATGGAAACATATCAACGAGGTATTTTTGGGTAAAATTTGAATTCAAAAATTGGTAGGGATGAGTTGACAGAATAGATAACAGCCTTTTTTCATAGGGGTTGAGGAGACAGGATGGATGTACATTTAATGCAGGTATACTCATTTTCTGAAAATACATTATTTATTATGTATAAAGTTGTAATATGTTGAAATTGTTCGTTTCTTCGCATATAATAAAAATTGGAATTTTATGTTCTACGAGGTATTCATAATGGACTATTTAACGACAAAACAAGCTGCTGAAAAATGGAATATATCCCTGCGCAGAGTTCAAGTTTTATGCGAACAAGGGCGCATTAAGGGCGCTGTACGCCTGGGATGGGCATGGGCGATACCTAAGGATGCTGAAAAACCTGCGGATTTGCGGATGAAGAAGATAAAAATAGAGGAGTAGAGTAGAATGGCAAAAGTTAAAAAATCAAAAAATGAAGTAAAAGAGCAGCCTATTGAACAGGTACTTTGGGCAGCTGCGGACAAGCTCCGCAAAAATATGGATGCTGCGGAATATAAGCACGTTGTTCTCGGGCTTATTTTTTTAAAATACATATCAGACAGTTTTTATGATTTATATTATAAACTTAAAGAAGGCAGGGGCGAGTATGAAGGAGCGGACCCTGACGATCCCTATGAGTATCGTGCGGAAAATGTATTCTATGTGCCACCGCAGGCACGCTGGGATTATCTTCAAAGTCGAGCCAAGCTGCCGACGATCGGCAAAGATATAGACGAAGCTATGGAGGCCGTAGAAAAGGATAACCCATCCCTCAAAGGTGTTTTGCCGAAAGAATACGCAAAAGAAAAGCTGGACAAGCAGTCTCTCGGTGGTCTGATTGATTTGATAGGTACGATTGCGCTTGGTGACAGCGTTTCTAAATCAAGTGATATACTTGGGCAGGTATATGAGTATTTTCTTGGACAGTTTGCCCTTGCAGAAGGTAAAAAAGGCGGACAGTTCTATACGCCGCGTTCCGTAGTACAGTTGCTTGTTGAAATGCTCGAACCTTACGAGGGCAGAGTTTTTGACCCATGCTGCGGCAGTGGCGGTATGTTCGTTCAAAGTGAGAAATTCGTTGAAGCTCACAGAGACCACTATAACGGAAAATCAAGAGGGATTGACAAGCTTTTCGAGCGTGTTATTTCTATCTATGGTCAGGAAAGCAACCAAACAACATGGCGGCTTTGCAAAATGAACCTTGCCATACGAGGTATTGACAGCACCAATGTTTTGTGGAACAGCGAAGGTTCATTTTTAAACGATGCTCACCCCGACCTTAAGGCTGACTTTGTAATTGCTAATCCGCCTTTTAATGACAGCGACTGGAGCGGAGAACTGCTAAGGAATGACGGACGCTGGAAGTATGGTGTGCCACCAGTATCCAACGCAAACTATGCATGGATCCAGCACTTTTTGTATCACCTTTCGCCCAAAGGAACCGCCGGCTTCGTTATGGCTAAAGGCTCCCTTTCGTCAAAAACAAACGGCGAGGGAGAAATCCGTAAAAACATTATTGAAGCCGGTCTTGTAGATTGTATTGTAAACCTGCCGGCAAAGCTATTTTTGAACACCCAAATTCCCGCATGCTTATGGTTCTTGTCAAGGGAAAAGGAAACAAATCCGAACCACCCGCGTCGGAATACGATTTTGTTCATTGATGCACGGAATATGGGAACTTTGATAAACCGCAGAACCCGCCAGCTCACCGATGATGACATCCGTAAAATAGCTGATACTTACCACAGTTGGAAAAAGGATGACGGCTCCTATAAGGATGTCCCCGGCTTTTGCAAGTCCGCAACTCTTGATGAGGTACGAGCACTGGATTATGTGTTAACTCCGGGTAGGTATGTAGGGCTTCCGGAAGAAGAGGATGACTTTGATTTTGAGGAACGTGTAAAAAAGCTGACTGCCAAGCTTAAAGCGCAGATGGAAGAAAGTGCTAAACTGGATGAAAGAATAAAGGAAAACCTTGCAAAAGTGGGGATTGAGCTATGACGGAGTGGAGAGAACAGAAATTATCCGATTTTATGGATTTTAATCCTTATACGCCTTTATCTAAAGGGATTATTGCAAAAAAAGTAACAATGGAAAAATTGATTCCGTTTAATAGAAAGATCCAAGGATATGAAGATGCTGTTTTTTCAGGTGGAGCAAAATTTAAAAATGGCGATACATTAGTAGCAAGAATAACGCCGTGCTTAGAAAATGGGAAAACAGCTTATGTAGATTTTTTAGACGATGAAGAAGTTGCTTTTGGGTCAACTGAATTTATTGTTCTTAGAGCCAAAGAGGGAATTTCAGACTCAAGATTTATTTTTTATTTTGCTATATCGGATGAGTTTAGGGATACTGCTATCCAACTTATGTCTGGAACTTCCGGCAGGCAAAGAGTAGATACTGAAGCATTAAAACGAAAAGTATTTACGCTCCCCCCCCTCCCCGAACAAAAAGCAATTGCTGAGGTTTTATCCTCCCTTGACGATAAAATCGACCTTCTGACAAGGCAGAATAAAACATTGGAGGATTTGGCACAGGCTTATTTTAGAAAATGGTTTATTGAAGATGCAAGTAGTGAGTGGGAAGTTGGAAAATTAGGGGATGAATTCAATATTACAATGGGACAATCTCCTAAAGGAGAAACATATAACGATTTAAAGATTGGATTGCCATTTTTCCAAGGGAAGGCAGAATTTGGCTTCAGATTTCCATTAGAAAAACAGTATTGCAGTGAACCCATTAAAATAGCTGATAAATTTGATACTTTACTAAGTGTCCGTGCTCCGGTAGGAGCACTGAATATGGCCCTGTATAAATGTTGTATAGGGCGTGGTTTGGCTATTCCAATACATAAAAAGGGATACAAGCATTATACATTCTATAAAATGAAATCATTACAAGAATTATTCAATACATTTGATGATGATGGAACGGTTTTTGGATCTATTAGCAGAGAAAAATTTCTTTCGATTGATAATGTTATTCCTCCAGAGAAATTGGTGTGCTATTTTGATAATTTCGCGAAATATTTTGATTTAAAAATATATGAAAACACCGTTCAAATTCGTACTTTATCAAAACTTCGTGATACTTTGCTACCCAAGTTAATTAGCGGTGAAGTTCGTGTAAATATCTAAGGAGGCACATAATATGGCAAAGCGAAAAATGATTCAGTATAGCTTAATACAGAATTCTATCGCTGCCTATTTTGCTGCCATTGAGATCCACAATAAACCCAACATACCTTATCGATATGAAACAACTACATTATTGCTCTTTAATGCTTGGGAGTTAATTTTAAAAGCGTTTATCAGAAAATATATAAAGAACAGATCTATCTTTGAAAACGATGGGCGTACAATTTCATTTAGTAAAGCAGTTACGTATGTTAATGAATCTTTGAACAGACAAAAAGCAAACAGTTTTACTGCTATAAAAGAGAATCTTTCCTTAATAGAAGAGTACAGGAATAACATAGCACACTTCTATCGTGAATCTCTAGAACCACAAGTTTTTATGCTACTTGCTCGCTGTGCGCTAAACTATGTTGAATTTGTTAAAGAATATTTTGGCAAAGATATAATTGATAAAGAAGGATTATTTATAATGCCTCTTGGGTTCAAGTTGCCGTTCAAACCCCAAGACTTTTTGTCGAAAAAAGCAGTCAGCAGTGTTTATTCTGAGGAGGCAAAAAAATTTATTGAAAAGATAATAAAAGTAGTTCAGGACTTAAAAGATCAGAATATTGAAGAATCAGTAGTTTTAGGATTTAGTGTTTATATGGAGAGCGTAAAAAAGATATCTAACAGTGATTTGCTAGTTGCAATAACATCACTAGATGAAGCAGACGCTAAATTTGTAAAAGTAAGTAAGTTTCAGTTGGTGAACAACCCCAATGCACAGAAGGTATATTTGTCTGATGAGGAAATTATTAATAAATATCCTTTAACTTATCATGATGTATTCTTTAAATGTAAAGAACAAATCCCAGGCTTTAAGCAAAATAATGAATTTTATGACATCATGCGTAAGCTAAAGCAGAATCCAACTTTCAGCTATCAGCGAAAACTAAACCCAATAAGCAAAAAAACATCAACAACATTTTTATATTCGGAAAAGATAATAGATGAGATAAAAAAAGAGTATAACCAAAGAGGTGCAGAAAATGCCTAAGCTTTGCGAATCTGAAATTGAAAAGA
>JBMNJR010000015.1:0-490072 GCA_050951765.1 bacterium
TCCAAGCTTTCAAGCCAAAGGTGAGGGTGGCAGCTTATTGCAGGGTTTCAACCGACAGTGATGAGCAAATGGCAAGCCTGGAAGCACAAAAGGACCATTATGAATCCTATATAAAAACAAATCCTGATTGGGAATTTGCAGGGATTTACTATGATGAAGGCATATCAGGCACAAAAAAGGAGAACCGAACTGGACTTTTAAGGCTGCTTGCAGATTGTGAAAACAAGAAAATTGACTTTATTATAACCAAGTCAGTCAGCAGATTTGCCAGAAACACAACCGACTGTATTGAGATGGTGAGAAAACTTACGGATCTCGGTGTTTTCATCTATTTCGAGAAAGAGAATATAAACACACAGCGCATGGAAGGCGAATTGGTGCTGACAATTTTGAGCAGTCTTGCAGAAAACGAGTCATTATCCATTGCAGAAAATAGTAAGTGGTCTATCAGACATAGGTTCCAAAACGGAACATACAAAATTTCGTATCCTCCCTATGGTTACGATTATGTGGATGGAAAGCTATTTATCAATAAAGAACAGGCTGAAATCGTAAAGCGGATTTTTTCCGAGGCTTTGGACGGTAAAGGCACACAGAAAATTGCAGATGGGCTAAATTCGGATAAAATCCCAACAAAGAGAGGTTCACACTGGACAGCGACAACTATCCGCGGCATTTTAAGCAATGAAAAATATACTGGGGATGTCCTTCTGCAAAAAACCTATACAGATGAGAATTTTAAGCGACATTATAATCGTGGGGAAAAAGATCAATACATGATAAAAGATCATCATGAAGCCATTATATCCCATGAGGAATATGAAGCCGCCCAAGAGATATTAAAGCAAAGAGGAAAAGAAAAAGGTGTAATTAAGGGAAGCAGCAAGTATCAAAAACGCTACCCTTTCTCTGGGAAAATCAAATGCGCAGAATGTGGCAGCAGTTTTAAGCGTCGAATTCATGGCAGCGGTGACCGTAAATATATTGCATGGTGCTGCACAAAGCATATAAAGGACGCATCAAGCTGTTCAATGAAGTTTGTCAGAGAGGATGCGATCCATCAGGCCTTCGTTGTTATGATTAATAAGCTTATTTTCGGTCATAAATTCATTCTAAGACCATTGCTACAAAGCTTAAAGAAGACAAATTACTCAGATAACATAACAAAGATTCAGGAGATGGAAACAAAAATCAAAGAAAATACAGAGCGAGTTCAGGTGATTATGGGTCTTATGGCCAAAGGATACCTGGAACCCGCTCTTTTTAATACACAGAAAAATGAGCTGCTCAAAGAAGCAGCCATATTAAAAGAACAAAAAGAAGCCATAAAACGCGCAATCGATGGGAGTCAGACTATCCTTGTTGAGGTTGAGAAGCTTCTTAAATTTGCAACGAAAGCTGAAAAGCAGATTGATGCATTCGATATCGAAATATTTGAGGATTTTATTGAAGAAATCATTGTGTTTTCACAAGAAGAAATAAGTTTCAAAATGAAATGCGGGTTGAACTTAAGAGAAAGGCTGGTGAAATGATGAGCCATATACCTTTTGGATATACCATTCAAAACGGCAGGGCTGTCGTTAATGAAGAGGAAGCAGTTAAGATTGAGAAACTATTTGAGGCTTATCTTTCCGGGCTTTCTTTAAGCGAAGCGGCACAAAAAGCGGGTATTAAGCGTTACCACACATCTGTTGCAAGAATGCTGGCAGATAAACGGTATGTTGAGGACAAATTTTATCCGCCAATTATCAGCAAGGACACATTCGAAAAAGCACAACTGGAAAGACGCAGGCGAGCAGAGGCGCTTGGCAGGATTTATGAACATAAAGGAAATGAAAAGAAATGCATGAATTTTAGGTTTCATGCTTCAATGCCAGATAATCTATACGATGATCCATTTCAGCAGGCAGAGTATGCTTATAGTCTTATTAAGAGCGAGGTGATTTTAGATGACAAACAGGAATGTTACGGTAATTCCCGCCCGTAAGCGAATTGGAAATAGTGCAAAGGCCGAGGAAATGCCTAAGCTTCGAGTAGCAGCTTACTGTCGTGTTTCTACGGACAGCGAGGAGCAGGCAACCAGTTATGAAGCGCAAATTGAGCACTACACAAACTACATCAAAAGCAATCCCGAATGGGAGTTAGCAGGCATATTTGCAGATGAAGGTATTACCGGAACTAACACAAAAAAGCGTGAAGAGTTTAACCGGATGATAGAAGAATGTATGCAGGGTAAAATCGATATGATAATCACAAAATCTATCAGCCGGTTTGCAAGAAATACGCTTGACTGCCTAAAGTACATAAGGCAGCTTAAAGAAAAAAATATTCCGGTTTACTTTGAAAAGGAAAATATAAACACATTGGATTCCAAAGGGGAAATCCTTTTGACCATTATGGCTTCTTTGGCGCAGCAAGAAAGCCAATCGTTAAGCCAGAATGTAAAACTGGGTATTCAGTACCGGTATCAGCAAGGAAAAATTCATATCAATCACAACCGGTTTCTTGGCTATACAAAGGATAAGGATGGTAACTTAGTTATCGTACCTGAAGAAGCGGAGATCGTTAAACGCATTTACAGAGAATACCTCGAAGGTTCCAGTATGCTACAGATAGCAAGAGGTTTGGAAGCTGACGGAATATTGACAGGTGCAGGCAATCCAAGATGGCATACCAGCACCATCAATAAGATTTTGAGGAATGAAAAATATATCGGTGATGCGCTGCTACAGAAAACCTATACAGTAGATTTTTTATCGAAGAAAAGGGTACCCAATAACGGTATTGTTCCGCAATACTATGTAGAAAACAGCCATGAGCCTATAATCCCGCGTGAAATTTTTATGCAGGTTCAGGAACAGCTTGTTAAAAGAAGATGTGTGCATATAAGTAAGAACGGAAAGAAGAGAAACTATAGCAATAATCATCCTTTATCACAGATGGTCTTTTGCGGCAACTGTCATGAAATATTTCGAAGGGTTCATTGGAATAACCGAGGAAAGAAATCAATCGTATGGAGATGCGTCAGCAGATTGGAAAACACCGGTTTATTTTGTACCGCTTCCACTATACTTGAAGATACGCTAAAAGAGAAAATTGTAGAAGCCATCAATGTAGCGGTCAGCGGAAAAAACTCTTTTCTGGCCATACTGAAGAAGAATATTGAAACCGTATTAAGCGAGGATTTGGATGAGAGTACAGCAGATATTGATAAAAGGCTGGAAGAACTCCAAACCGAGTTGATCCAAAAGGCAAATTTAAAGGAAGAATACAATAATATTGTAAATGAAATTTATAGGTTGCGAGATTTAAGGCAAGAAACACTTTCAAGAAACGCTCTTCGCCAAGATAAGAGGGATCGGATTGCTGAGATGACGGACTTCCTTAACACGCAAACGGGTGATATTACGGAGTTTGATGATAAACTGGTCAGAAAACTGATTGAAAAAGTTACGGTATTTGATGATAAGCTCACTGTTGAATTTAAATCAGGTGTTGAAATAGATATTGAGATATAGGATATCAGAAATGGCGACCAATTGAGAGGTGTTACTTCCTTGATTGGTGGCTTTTCTTATTTACGGATTGACTTTGACTGTGAATATACGTATAATAATATCAACAATGTTGTTGATATTATTATTAATAAGGAGTGGACAACATGATTGATGTAAATGAGCTATTGGAAGAAGCTATTAGAGAAACTGAAAATCTAAATGATGGCGAAGTTTTTCTTGTTAAAGATTTATTCAAGGGATATGTGTGGAATAGGATACCCAGAAAGGATCGACTTCTGCTTGGAACGTTATTTTTAAACCATGTTAGCAAAATGAATGGTAATTTAAAGGCTATTGAAAAGACTTCATCTAATCAGCAGAGGTATAAAAAGACAATTGATAAGTTTTAACTATCTTTTGTGAAATTAAAAAAATTATAAATATGTTGAGTAGAAGCAAAAGATTTGGCTTGGAATTTTTACAGCAGTGAATCGATAAAAGGAGCATGCTTGATGGTAGATAATATTATTAAATCAGTAGCAGAGAAATTATCCTCTCTGTCTTATATAGAAGGTATTGTTTTAGGTGGTTCACGTGCAAGGGGCACCCATACAGAGGATTCGGATATAGATATCGGCATCTATTACAATTCAGAATCATTTGACATAAATACTATTAATCAATTCGCTACAAAGCTGGATGATGAGCATAGAAATAACCTTGTTGTACCTCCCGGAGCATGGGGTGATTGGATTAATGGCGGCGGATGGTTAGTCATAAACGGGTATCATGTGGATTTAATTTTACGTGATATTAAACGTGTGGAACAAATAATGAAAGATACAGAGCACGGAATTGTTACTGCCAATTATCAGACTGGGCATCCCCATGGTTATATTAGTGCAATGTATCGAGGAGAATTAGCGATTAGCAAAATACTATATGCTAAGAATGAAAGCTTATGCGAATTAAAAAAACAGGCAGAAACTTATCCCAATGCTTTGCAGAAAAGTTTAGTTAACTTTTTTATGTTTGAAGCAGGGTTCTCTTTAATGTTTGTAAAAGCAAATTCGGGAACAGACGATAAATATTATATTGCGGGTCATGTTTTTCGTATAGTTTCATGTTTAAATCAAGTGTTATTTGCATGTAATAATGCTTATTGTATCAACGAAAAGAAAGCTATAAAACTGCTTGAAACTTTTGAACATAAACCTGAAAAATATACCGAGAAGGTAAATCATATTTTTGAAGTACTCGGTATCTCACTTTTTGAATGCTACGACATGACCGAGAAGCTTTATAATGAAGTGAATGAAATTGTATCGGAGATAAATAACTTTTTAAACGAGGAGAGTTCAGATGAAAGAAAACAAATATGATGATAATATATTTTTTCAAAAATACAGTCAAATGAGTCGCTCGCAGAAAGGACTGGCTGGTGCGGGAGAATGGGAGACTTTGAAAAAGATGCTACCTGATTTTAAGGGTAAGCGTGTGCTTGATTTAGGATGCGGCTATGGATGGCACTGTATATATGCGATGGAAAACGGTGCTTCCTCTGTAGTAGGTGTTGATATTTCTCATAAAATGCTCGAAGTAGCAAAAGGAAAAACCCATTTTCCACAGATTGAATATGAATGCTGTGCCATAGAAGATGTGGATTTCCCAGAGGAGAGCTTTGATGTAATACTAAGTTCGCTTGCGTTTCATTATGTAGCAGACTATGAGAATTTAATAAAAAAGATATATAGGATGCTGAAGGCTGGTGGCAATTTAGTTTTTACAGTTGAACATCCTGTTTTTACTGCTCATGGAACACAAGACTGGTATTATAACGAAAAAGGAGAAATACTGCATTTCCCGGTGGACAATTATTATTATGAGGGCAAACGGACAGCTATGTTTTTGGAAGAAAAGGTTACAAAATATCATAGAACACTGACCACATATCTAAATACACTGCTTTCAAATAGTTTTATAATAAATCAGATTGTGGAGCCACAGCCGCCAGAGAACATGATGGATATTCCGGGGATGGCGGATGAAATGCGACGCCCAATGATGCTGATTGTATCGGCAAAAAAGAAGATGTAATAATATAGAAAAAATAAACGAGGAGTATGTAAATGAGATCAGAAAAAGAAATGATGGATTTAGTACTTTCTTTAGCAGAACAGGATGAACGTATTCGAATTGTGACCCTTGAGGGGTCACGCGCAAATATTAATATACCTAAAGATGAATTTCAGGATTATGATATTACATATTTTGTAAGTGATATAGAACCGTTTATATCTAATGATGACTGGCTTAATCAATTTGGGAATATAATAATGATGCAAAAGCCGGAGGATATGGAATTATTCCCACCTGAAGAAAAGGGATTTTCCTATCTTATGCTATTTGATGATTACAATAAAATTGATCTTACCTTATTGCCCTTGGAAGAGTTAGATAATTACCTAAAGGGCGATAAATTAATAAAGGTTCTAATTGATAAAGATTGTAGAATTAAAAGGGACATAGTTCCGACTGATATAGATTATCATGTAAGAAAGCCAAGCGCAAGGGAGTATGATGATTGCTGCAATGAATTTTGGAATGTAACACCTTATGTTATTAAAGGATTGTGCCGCAAAGAGATACTGTTTGCAATCGATCATCTGAACCAGATTCTACGGTTTGAACTACTTAGGATGATGTCGTGGAAGGTTGGGATAAAGACAGAATTTTCATTAAGTGTTGGGAAAAATTATAAGTATATTAACAAATACATTGATGAAGATCTATGGAATAGATTATTATCTACATATCGCATGGATTCCTATGAAAATATTTGGAAGTCATTATTTATATGCCACCAATTGTTCAGGGAAGTGTCCAAAGAGGTAGCAGAACTACTGGGGTTTGATTATCCAGAGTATGATAAGAACATAACAAGATATACCGAGGACATGTATAAAAAATATGTTGAAAATGACTATTTTTAAAGATTAGCAAAGATTATTAACCATAAGCAAGGGGTGTAAATGTATGGAAAGTACTGATGTTATAAATGAAATTAGAGGTATATTACCTCGTAACTCAATTGGAAAATATGATTTACTAACTATTTTTACACATAAAACCGTTTTTGATAAAATTGTAAAAGTACTATCATTGGATTTTCAAAATAAAGTAGATTATGTGGCTGCCCCAGAAGCAATTGGATGGATACTAGGCACTGCCATAGCCAAAGAACTTGGAGTGGGGTTTATTGGAGTAAGAAAAGGTGATAAGCTGCCATACGCAAAAGAAGAGATTATTTCGACACATTTTACCGACTATTCAGGTCAAGATAAAAGCTTTGAAATATCTAAGAGTTCTATTGTGAGGAACAAAAGAGTTTTGATTGTAGATGATTGGATAGAGACAGGTTCTCAAATGAAGGCTTTAATAGCTTTGTTAGAGAAATTGGATTGCAGCATTATTGGGTTGGCTACTATTGGGATTGATATAAATGAGGTTACTCAAAAATGGATAGACAGCAGTTTTGTAGCTTATATTGGCTCAAACATATAATAAACCGAAAGAAAATCTTGAATCAAAATTTTGGATGGCGTTAATTTACAATACAACGAAAGATGTTTACTCTTTTTTTATAAATTTTAAGAGGCGTTAAAAAACAGTTTTCAGACGAAAGGAGATCGAAGTTGAGTATAGATTTAAGTAACAAAAAAATTCCGAAAGAAGCAATTCAAGCATTAAAAACTATAGCGGAACTACTTGATAATATGTTAATTGGGGTGTATTTGTATGGTTCGGCAGTAATGGGTGGTTTACGTATGAATAGCGATGTAGATATTTTGGTAATAACAAATCAAAGTTTATCTGAAAAAACTCGAAGGAATCTTACAAATAGGTTAATGCTTATATCTGGGAAAATAGGAAACATAAAAGATATGAGGCCTCTTGAAGTTACGGTCATAAATCAAAAGGATATTGTCCCTTGGCATTTCCCCCCCAAATATGAATTTATGTATGGCGAGTGGCTAAGAGAGCAGTTTGAAAAGGGAGAAATTCCTGAGTCGACTTATGATCCGGATTTAGCAATACTTTTAGCACAACTAAGAAAAAATAGTATTAACCTTTTGGGACCAAAGGCAACAGAAGTAATTGAGCCTGTGCCAATGACAGATATTCGAAAAGCAATTAAAGAATCGTTGCCCGGGTTGATAGCTAGCATTAACGGTGACGAACGCAATGTGATTTTAACTTTAGCCAGAATGTGGCTGACAGCATCTACTGGTGAAATTCGCTCAAAAGATCTGGCAGCTGAATGGGCGATACCTCAATTACCCGATGAGCATGCTACTTTACTCAACAAAGCGAGAGAGGCTTATTTAGGAGAGTGTGTTGACAAGTGGGAAGGAATGGAATCTGAGGTGGCTGAACTCGTTAATCATATGAAAAAGTCTATAGAGTCTTCCCTTAATATCCAATTACCTTTTCGAATAGTTTAAATATAACAAAGACTAGTTGTTAATGTGCATTATTGATTGCTTCGATATGTTCCCCCATATATCAGTTTCTTAAAAAATAATCAAAATACCGTTGATACGTTCCCGCGAACGAAAGGGTTAAAAATCAGCTTAAGACATCAATGCCATCAACTCGAGCCACGTTGAGTGCGTGACATTGATGTCAAGGCTGTAAGCCTTTATTTTACTAGGTTTCCGGAAGTACATCCAAGTTGTCTACTCAACCTAAAGAGGCGAAATACGTACATGGAAACAAATCGACGATTATTTTAGAGGTAAAATTTGAGCTCAAAAATTAGCAGGGTTGAGTTGACAGAATAGATAACGGCCTTTTTTTATAGGGAGTTGAGTAAGCAGGATAGATGTACATTTAATGCAGGTATACTCATTTTCTGAAAATACATTATTTATTATGTATAAAGTTGTAATATGTTGAAATTGTTCGTTTCTTCGCATATAATAAAAATTGGAATTTTGTGTTCTGCGAGGTATTCATAATGGATTACTTAACGACAAAACAAGCTGCTGAAAAATGGAATATATCCCTGCGCAGAGTTCAAGTTTTATGCGAACAAGGGCGCATTAAGGGCGCTGTGCGCCTGGGATGGGCATGGGCGATACCAAAGGATGCTGAGAAACCTGCGGATTTGCGGATGAAAAAAGATAAAAATAGAGGAGTAGAGTAGAATGGCAAAAGTTAAAAAATCAAAAAATGAAGTAAAAGAACAGCCTATCGAACAGGTGCTTTGGGCAGCTGCGGACAAGCTCCGCAAAAACATGGATGCTGCGGAATATAAGCACGTTGTTCTCGGGCTTATTTTTTTAAAATACATATCAGACAGTTTTTATGATTTATATTATAAACTTAAAGAAGGCAAGGGCGAGTACGAAGGAGCGGACCCTGACGATCCCTATGAGTATCGTGCGGAAAATGTATTCTATGTGCCACCGCAGGCACGCTGGGATTATCTTCAAAGTCGAGCCAAGCTGCCGACGATCGGCAAAGATATAGACGAAGCTATGGAGGCCGTAGAAAAGGATAACCCATCCCTCAAAGGCGTTTTGCCGAAAGAATACGCAAAAGAAAAGCTGGACAAGCAGTCTCTCGGTGGTCTGATTGATTTGATAGGTACGATTGCGCTTGGTGACAGCGTTTCTAAATCAAGTGATATACTTGGGCAGGTATATGAGTATTTTCTTGGACAGTTTGCCCTTGCAGAAGGTAAAAAAGGCGGACAGTTCTATACGCCGCGTTCCGTAGTACAGTTGCTTGTTGAAATGCTCGAACCTTACGAGGGCAGAGTTTTTGACCCATGCTGCGGCAGTGGCGGTATGTTCGTTCAAAGTGAGAAATTCGTTGAAGCTCACAGAGACCACTATAACGGAAAATCAAGAGGGATTGACAAGCTTTTCGAGCGTGTTGTTTCTATCTATGGTCAGGAAAGCAACCAAACAACATGGCGGCTTTGCAAAATGAACCTTGCCATACGAGGTATTGACAGCACCAATGTTTTGTGGAACAGCGAAGGTTCATTTTTAAACGATGCTCACCCCGACCTTAAGGCTGACTTTGTAATTGCTAATCCGCCTTTTAATGACAGCGACTGGAGCGGAGAACTGCTGAGGAATGACGGACGCTGGAAGTATGGTGTGCCGCCAGTATCCAATGCAAACTATGCATGGATCCAGCACTTTTTGTATCACCTTTCGCCCAAAGGAACCGCCGGCTTCGTTATGGCTAAAGGCTCCCTTTCGTCAAAAACAAACGGCGAGGGAGAAATCCGTAAAAACATTATTGAAGCCGGTCTTGTAGATTGTATTGTAAACCTGCCGGCAAAGCTATTTTTGAACACCCAAATTCCCGCATGCTTATGGTTCTTGTCAAGGGAAAAGGAAACAAATCCGAACCACCCGCGCCGGAACAAGATTTTGTTCATTGATGCACGGAATATGGGAACTTTGATAAACCGCAGAACCCGCGAGCTCACCGATGATGACATCCGTAAAATAGCTGATACTTACCACAGTTGGAAAAAGGATGACGGCTCCTATGAGGATATCCCCGGCTTTTGCAAGTCCGCAACTCTTGATGAAGTGCGGGAACTCGATTATGTGCTGACCCCGGGCAGGTATGTAGGATTGCCTGAAGAAGATGACGACTTCGACTTTGAAGAGCGTGTCAAAAACTGACCGCCGAGCTTAAAGAGTCAGATGGAAGGAAGCGCAAAGCTGGATGAGAGGATAAAGGAAAACCTTGCAAAAGTGGGGATTGAGCTATGACGGAGTGGAGAGAGTTTAAAATTAAAGATATCGCAGATGTCGTTGGTGGTGGAACGCCTTCTACGGCTATAAATGAATATTGGAATGGAGATATACCATGGTTAACACCTAAGGATCTAACAGGTTATATTCGCAATTTTATATCTCATGGTGAGCGTTTTATTACAAAAAAAGGGCTCGAAAATTCTTCAGCTCGGCTTCTGCCAAAGGGGACTGTATTATTGACATCAAGAGCTCCGATTGGATATGTAGCAATAGCAGAAAATGAAATATGTACTAATCAAGGGTTTAAAAGTTTGGTTCCGAATCCGGATAAAGCACATAACCTATTTTTACTATATTGGATTAAATCAAATGTTGAATATTTGCAGTCAATAGGCACTGGCACAACATTTCAGGAAATATCAGGAAGTGTTTTAAAAGATGTAGATATAATCCTCCCCCCTCTCCCCGAACAAAAAGCAATTGCTGAGGTTTTATCCTCCCTTGACGATAAAATCGACCTTCTGACAAGGCAGAATAAAACACTTGAGGACTTGGCGCAGGCATACTTCCGTAAATGGTTTATTGAGGATGCAAGCGACAAGTGGGAAGAAATACCCTTAGGTCAATTGTTTGTGATTTCTAGTGGAAAAGGTTTGAAAAAAGAGAAATTTACTGAACATGGACAATACCGTGTTTTAGGAGCAAACGGAGAAATAGGAAAAACGAACGAATACCTTTTCAATGAACGATTAATCTATACAGGCCGAGTTGGAACATTAGGAAATGTTTTTATTGTTGATAGAGAACCTGTTTGGTTATCAGATAACACCTTGGTTTTTAGAAATATAAAGTATTTCTTTTTTGTATACTTTTCATTAAAATGGGCGAATCTTGCTGATTACAATGTTGGCAGTACGCAACCTTTGATTCGGCAATCAGATATAAAAGAAATACGAGTTTTTATGCCTGATAAAGAACGGCTTGATAGTTTTGAAAATCTTGCAAATTCGATTTTTGCAAAAATAAATTCCAATCAAAAACAAATACAGTTACTTCAAAAGCTCCGTGATACCTTGCTTCCTAAGCTTATAAGCGGCGAAATCCGTGTCAAAATGTGAGGTGTAAATCATGCCTAAACTTTGCGAATCTGAAATAGAGAAAATGGCAATAGAAGAACTAGTGAAATTGGGCTATACATATCTTTCCGGTCCGGATATAGCACCGGATGCACTTTTTGCCGAGCGCAACAGTTACAGTGAAGTTCTGCTAAGAAAAAGACTGACCGATGCGGTAGTGCGTCTTAATCCCAATCTTTCCTATGATGTGGTTTTGGAGGCAGTAAATAAAGTTGCACGCATAAGTTCTTCAAATCTGGTTGCAGACAACGAAGCATTTCATAAAATGCTGGTTGATGGTGTGCCTGTCGAATACCGCAAAAACGGAGATATAGTTGGCGATTATGTAAAGCTTGTGGATTTCTCGGAAGATGGAGTTGACAACAACGAATTTCTTGTAGTCAACCAGTTTACCGTTATTGAAAACAATAACAATAAGCGGCCTGACATTCTTCTTTTTATCAACGGTATTCCTATGGTGCTGTTTGAACTTAAAAATCCGGCCGATGAAAACGCCACCATTCGCAAAGCTTATGACCAAATCTGCACATACAAGGCCACCATACCAAGCCTTTTTACATATAACGAGATATGCGTTATTTCCGATGGGCTGGAAGCTAAGGCAGGTTCATTAACCGCTCCATTCTCACGTTTTTCCACGTGGAAAACAAAAGACGGGCTGAATGAAGCCTCCACGATTTGAAGATCAGCTTACTACCCTGATTCACGGATTATGCAACAAGAAAACCTTGCTCGACTATATTCGTAATTTTGTAACCTTTGAAAAGAGCAGAACCGAGGACAAAGAGACAAAGATAATAAAAGTTGAAACAGTCAAGAAAATCGCCGCCTATCACCAGTATTACGCGGTTAATAAGGCTGTAAAAAGCACGATTGAAGCGGCGAAGGGCTGGTGGCAGCAAAAAAGCCGGTGTTATATGGCATACTCAAGGATCCGGCAAATCCCTTTCTATGGTTTTTTATGCTGGAAAACTGGTGCAAAACCTTAACAATCCAACTATAGTTGTTATTACCGACAGAAATGATTTGGACGATCAACTCTTTGATACTTTTGCTGGAAACAGCGACCTTCTGCGCCAGCCGCCGAAGCAGGCGGAAAGCTGCGAGCATTTAAAAGAATTATTAAAGGTAGCATCCGGAGGCATAGTTTTTACCACTATTCAAAAATTCATACCTGATAATGACAGCTCGGTTTATGAGCTTTTGTCGGAAAGAGACAACATAGTTGTTATAGCCGATGAAGCGCACCGCACGCAGTACGGCTTTAACGCGAAACTCAGAGATATAAAGGACGAAAACAATCAGGTTGTGGGGCAGCGTATAGCTTATGGTTTTGCCAAATATATGCGCGATGCCTTGCCAAACGCTACTTTCATAGGTTTTACCGGTACACCGGTAGAGAAGCAGGATGCCAACACGCCGGCGGTATTTGGCAATTACATTGATATTTACGATATTGCCCAAGCGGTTGAAGATAAGGTGACAGTTAAAATATATTATGAAAGCCGTCTGGCTAAAGTCAATCTCACCGAGGAAGGCAAAAAGCTGATTGAGGAGTTCGACAGGGAACTTGAAGAAGTAGATGAAAAAGACGAAGCAAAAGCCGCAAAAATGAAATGGGCAAAGCTGGAGGCTATTGTCGGGAATAAAGAACGCCTTGCCACTCTCGCAAAAGACATTGTTACGCATTTTGAGGATCGCCAAAAGGTTTTTGAGGGTAAGGCGATGATCGTTGCGATGAGCCGTAGAATCGCTGTTGATTTGTATAATGAAATCATAAAGCTTCGCCCTGAGTGGCATAGTGACGATTTGGACAAGGGTGCTATCAAAGTTGTTATGACATCTTCCAGTTCTGATGGTCCTGAAATGCAGAAACACCATACTACTAAGGAGCAGCGAAAAATGCTTGCACAGCGTATGAAAGATGAAAATGATCCACTGAAAATTGTCATCGTGCGCGATATGTGGCTGACTGGCTTTGACGTTCCATGCCTCAACACCATGTATATCGATAAGCCGATGAAGGACCACAACCTTATGCAGGCAATAGCGCGCGTAAACCGTGTTTTCAAGGATAAGCCGGGCGGGCTGATTGTCGATTATATCGGGATTGCCCCAAACCTAAAAAAAGCTTTAAGTTTCTATGCAGAGAGCGGTGGCAAGGGAGTACCTGCTGAAACTCAGGCAAGGGCTGTAGAAATAATGCTTGAAAAGCTTGAGGTTGTCCGGCAGATACTACACGGGTTTGATTATACGAGCTTTTTCAAAGCAGAAGTAAAGGACAAGCTTTCTATTATCCTTCGCGCTGAAGATTTTATTTTATCTACAGATGATAAAAAAGCGCGTTTTATTAAGGAAGTAACCCTCCTAAGCCAGGCTTATGCACTTGCCAAACCTGATAAGGCAACGGTTACACATGCAGAGGAAATAGCGTTTTTCCAAGCAGTTAAGGCAAGACTCACTAAATTTGAAACAAGCGGCGAAAGTGGCATAAATTACGATTCTGTTATAAAAAACATTGTTGATTCGGCTATTGTATCAGATGAAGTTGTAGATATTTTTGATGCTGCTGGTATTGAAAAGCCGGAATTGTCCATTCTCTCAGATGAATTCCTTATGGAAATTAAAGGGATGAAACATAAGAATCTGGCTATTGAGCTACTAAAAAAGATTTTGTCCGATGAAATAAAAGTACGTTCAAAATATAACCTGACAAAATCAAAATCACTTATGGAAATGCTCAGTTCAGCGCTTAAGCGGTACCAGAATAACCTACTTTCAACGGCTGAAATCATAGAAGAGCTTATCCGCATTGCTAAAGGAAATTAAAAATGCGGACAGACGAGGAGAGGAACTCGGTCTGTCAGAAGATGAACTTGCTTTTTATGATGCCCTTGAAACCAATGACAGCGCGGTTAAGGTGTTGGGCGACGAAACGTTAAGAACAATCGCCCGCGAGCTTGCGGACAAGGTGCGTAAAAATGCCACAATCGACTGGACGCTGAAGGAAAGCGTCCGCGCAAAACTGATGGTATTGGTTCGCCGGACATTAAATAAATACGGTTATCCGCCTGACAAACAGCAGCGCGCCGTGGAAACGGTCATGAAACAGGCAGAAAACTTAGCTGATGTATGGGCTTCACAAGGAGTAACCTATGGTGCGAGACATTTGTCAGGTCATTCTAAAAGTAGCGGAAGAAATGGAGTAAATCGTATTTCGTGTAGCGCAGACATTTAATCAAATATGGGTAGATAAAACTCCAATAAAGAGAAATACGGGGGTCTTTGCATGCATTTCTTTCAAAGGATAATGGAGAGAGTTAAATAGCCCTGAAGTTCAATTACTCTGCCAAATATCTGTATCGGATGACGAATATAAAGAGTTGTTAAAATATATACGCTCAAAAATATCAAATTTATATATGCAGGCAATCCCAGTGCCTGATTTAATGCTTTCCATAACATTAGTTCAGATTGCAATTCGTAGATATGATGAAGGCAACTACTGGGATTGCTTTTTAGATGAGATTGGTGTAGAGGTTTCTGTAGCAAAAAGAAACTATTTAGGCCAGATTTTTATGAAAACATTACGACATTTTAATTTATTCATAATAGAACAAGAAAAAGGCTCAAGGCATGCTTATGTTGAAAACATTAAAGCTCATGCCTTTGTTCCTAATAATTACCTTTTTGGCTACTTTGACTTTCTGTTCTCATTTTACGATAGGAACCTTTTTAGACAGATTCCAGAAAATTTGGAAGACAGTATTTTTGAAATGATTGACTTTATGAATGACTCATTATCCTTAAATAGTGATAATGTGAGAATTGAAGGTTTTGGTAATAAGCCACCAAAGATTTATCGTCTTCTAAAAGCAACAAAAAATGTGATTGCACAGTGCTCGCCTGTTACTATATGTGATTTGATATCTGAGCATTTGATAATGATTGATGAATATTATTACGACAGAAAACTCCCGAAAAAAGATAACAGAATTGCGTCCGGTTTTATTGCTTGGTGTGAGACAAAGGAAGCTGAAATTAATCTTGAACCAAATATTAATAGGCGACGTAAGGCTATCGGTGTATTCTATAATAAACCGTACTTTGAAGTTAATCGTTCTCATGAGCAAGCTTTTATTGTGATACCGAGTCAAAAATTTAGGGAAGAAGAATTTAATGGAAGTGCTTTTATTAAGTTAGAATACGATAATAAGACAATAAAAAAACAACTCGATATTTATAGAGCGTATGGTGTTTTTGTATCTGAAAAACTAAAAATAGCAATTGATAATATATTTGCATCTTATCGTATTGACATTATTTCAAGTACAACACGTTCTTTTAAAATTCCTGAAAAAGAATATCGCTTATTTGATGAAGATTTTACAGAGATTCAGAAATTAAAAAAAGGGCAATGTTATATTCTCGCAAAGAAAGGCACTTCAGTCAAAAGTGATTTACATTCCGTATACGTAAATCCCCATCATGACTTATGGGATGAGTATTCATATAGCAATATTAATGAAGATACGGTTATTTATATAAAAAACAGGCCTATTTCTATCTCCGGGGAGTTTTCTGAAGAACCAATATTTGAATATGTATCAAAAGAATACATTTTGTATAGTGGAGAAAGACAAATACAAACCGCATATAAACACCCTATTATTTCATTTAAGGTTGCCAAAAAAGCTTTGGCGGGAACTTTAATATGGTGTAATAATAATCGTTTTTGCGCCAAAATGGAAAATGTCAGCTCCATTTATGAATTTGATTATGATTTGGAAAACTGTGGAGTATCTATTGCGTTGAGTAATGTGTTGGACAACAAAGATGGTTTATATCAAATTTGGATAGATGAACCGGGAAAGCATAGAAGACTAATCTGTCAATATGTTTTGATTACTTCTTTACGTTGTCGTCCAGAAAAGCCACGTTTTATTTTTTGCGATAAAGCTTTAGTACATATTATTGGAGACTATGACATCACTCCTTTGAATTGTGAGCGGGTTAGCGATAACGTGTATTCGCTTGATCTTACTTCTGGTACAGAAGAAGCGATATTTGAGTTATTATTAGAAGGGGTAAACTACACTTTAATTGTGCCGCTAAAAGTATTCAAATACGGATTTTCCAAGCAGTGGAAATATAGAAGAGAAAATTACTTATGGTTTCCGGAGATAGAAAATGATCTTTTTGTTTTTATGCCTGGCGCAACTCGAGCTTTTGTTTATCTTGGAAATGAAGAGGAATGTATAGAGGGTGAAAAGCAATCTAATGGAGAGTTTCGATTTGATATAACTGATTTTGTTAACAAAATTAGACAAAGCAGCAGTGCGTTTGCAAACATTAATCTAAAATATTTCGATAATAAGTGGAGGTACCTACCACTTTTTAGAGTTTTGAAGAGATTGTGGCTACATAAATTCGAAATGGTATATTTAAATAATATGGTTCGAATTATATCGGAATACGAGGGAAAAGCAAAATTAAAGGTTCGTATTTCAGATTTTGCAACCAAGGAAATTGTTATTGAAAAGTATTTGAATAATGGTATTACCGCGTTTCCTGAACTCGATTATAACAAATTATACCAGTTGGAAAAGATTCAAGTCATCTTAGATCCATTTGGATTCTCGGAGCAATCTACATCATTAGGAGTTATTTATAAAATTGGAACAATAGACTTTAGTGATCTAACAAATTGTAAAATGATTATAAAATCTATAGCTTGTAATGGGGTTATGCTGAATCTGGATCATATATATATGGTTTACAACTTAACAAAAATCTCAGACTTTACTTATATTGGCAAGCTTACATATAAGCCTAAGTTAGCTAATAATTGTTCAAAAAAAATAAGAGAGTCAGATTTATTTGAGAAAGTTCGTTTTGAAATAATGATTGAAGATGGGGTCGTTAATATTATTTCTTTACATTCACTAGAAGACGGTGATTGGACAGAGATTTGGTATGATGTAAAAACTAATAAACTTATAAGCGCTTCTGATGACATACTTTATACCTCAACAAATTATGAACGGTTTATCCCGTTGTATGAAGATATTACAGATTATAATGTTGAATTTAGGAGGGTTAAATAATGTTATTCAGACCAGCAGAAAGCTCAAAAGGGATTGTTGAATTCTTTCGAAAGTATCTTCTGACTACGTTCAAAACAAACAACGATATTTACAACAGACAGTTAAAAGAACAACTGTCTGAAGATGGTGTTATTTCGAAAGGTCCGTACATTAGTATGAGCGACTCTTTTGAAAAGGATAAAACTTTGCGAGAATTGGTTGATGAAGGTATTTTATGCAGAGAACTGTTAAAGTTATCTGAATTACATCCTGACAGGAAATTATATAAACATCAGGTTGAAGCTATATGTAAAGCAAATAATGGGAAAAATTTAATTATAACAACAGGAACAGGATCGGGTAAAACGGAATGCTTCTTGATTCCTATAATTAATCTCCTGATGCGTGAGAAGGAAAAAGGCACTCTAAATCCTGGAGTACGTACGCTTATTATTTATCCGATGAATGCTTTGGTTAATGACCAAATCAGAAGGTTACGAGAGATATTTATAAATTATCAGGAATCTGGTATTACATTCGGAAAATATACCGGTGAAACTTTAGAAAATTATAGTGATGCACTTGACGAATTTATTGAACGTGAAGGTACTGAACCAATTAAAAATGAGTTGATATCCCGTGAGCAGATGAGAAAGTCTCCCCCTCATATCTTGATAACAAACTTTGCTATGCTTGAATATCTTTTGCTGCGGCCTGGTGACAGCATTTTCTTTAATAAACAAAATGCATCAAAATGGCATTCAATCGTTTTTGATGAAGCACATACCTACTGTGGAGCAAAAGGAATAGAGGTTGCTACTTTAATCAAACGAGTTAAGGCAATGCTTAATCGTAATGATATTCAATTTTTTCTGACTTCGGCAACGTTGGGTGATGAAAAATCAAACCCACAAATTATCAACTTTGCTCATTCATTATGTGATGTGCATTTTGATGAAGACTCTATAATAAGATCGTCAACTATTGCACCTGCAAAACCAGAAAGCACAAGTAAATTAGATTTCTCAATTTATCGCGAACTTGCAGAAAAAATCAGAAATAACTTTGCTTCTGAACATATTCTTAAATTTCTTAGAGAAAAAGGCATTGACATTATTAAGGCAGAAAATGCAGATGAAGCTTTGGAAAAAACTCTCTATTCAATGATACTGCATGATGACTTTTATTATGAAGTCAGGCATCATTTATTGAACAAAATAAAACCATTGAATCAGCTTGCTGAAGAATTAAGTGTTTCGGTTGATGATATAACAGATTTTATAGCAGTAGCTTCAAATGCTCAGAATAACGGTGACAGGATATTTGAAGCAAGATATCACATGTTTATTCGTGGTATTGAGGGCGTGTATGTTACTCTAAATCCAAGCAATAAACTTTTCATCAGGAAAATGGAGACTTATAAAGAAGACCCGAAAAGCAACGATTGTGGTTTTAAAGTATTTGAAATCACATTTTGTTATAATTGCAATGCTACATTCATTGTTGGACAAACAGAAGATGGATATCTTGTACAGAAGTCCAAATTTAACGATGATTACAGCCCAGAAGTTTACTTGTTAGATGGCGTATATGATGAATATGACGAAGAAAACGAAAATGAGAATAAATATATAGTGTGCGCAAAATGCGGAGCAATAGAACGCGCTTCATCTATAAATGGATTATCATGTGGACACGGCAAAGAAAATTATAATTCGTTGATCAAAGTTAAAGATTTAGGAGACCAACTGCACACTTGTCCATGCTGTCATGTAGTGAATACTCAGCGTAGTATTTTACGCCCATTCTTTTTGGGTAATGAAGCAGCAACAGCTGTTATTGCTACAGCATTATACAATGAGCTGCCTGATGTCAAAATTACAAAAAAAATAATTTCTATTGATGATCCTTTCTTTGGCAGTGGCCCGGAAAAATTGATTGAAGAGCGTGAGAATTTAGTTAAGCAGTTTTTAACTTTTTCTGACAATAGACAAGCTGCAGCATTCTTTGCTACATATCTGCAAACAACATACCGGGAAAATTTGATTAAAAGAATAATGACAAAAATATGTAAAGATAATTTACAAGTAATATACCAGGGTGTAAGATTGAGCACATTCGTTAGTTGGCTCGAAGAATACTTTGAAAAGTATAATATATACTATCCGGATGAGAGAAAGAAACATGCATGGTTAGCAGTCTTAAAGGAATTGACTAATTATAAAGCAATGAATGCTTTACAAAATATGGGTATATTATATTTTGATCTAAATATAAAAATACCTGAGAATGAAAAATTACAATTATCTTCTGATGAAACAACTACTCTTTTTAAAATGATGGCATTGTATTTCATTAAAGATGCAGCAATAAAATTACCTATTACCTTAACAAAAGCAGATTATAAAAAGCTGTCATATGCTGGAGAAATAAAGGGATTTAGTCTAAACTATACTCAAAAAAAATATTTTCAATCATGGTTACCCGCAATAGGAAAGGAAAATGTTCGTACTAAATTATTGCGTAAGTTGTTTGCTGAAAAAGATGATGAATTTATTTTGAGATTATTGAAAGCAATCTGGGATAAGTTGTTGTATGAAAGGATCATAGAATATGATAGTGAAAGCGGAAAATTTCTTTTGTCTTCTGAAGCAATTACAGTGAAAGCCGTTGATAAATTGTATATTTGCAATGAATGTAAAACTGTAACACCATATTGCTTGAAAAATGTTTGTGCAAATCCCAGGTGTAATGGAAGCCTTGTTGAATATGACTATCTTAAGGCAATGGAGGACAATCATTATTACGATGTCTATCACAATCTGAACATTAACGACTTGCTTGTTAAGGAGCATACCGCTCAGTTAAGCAGTCAAAAAGCATATTCTTATCAAAACGATTTCAAGAAAAAAAGTATTAATGTACTGAGTTGCTCAACTACCTTTGAAATGGGGGTTGATGTTGGTACCCTTGAAACTGTTTTTATGCGAAATATGCCTCCTTCACCGGCAAATTATGCACAAAGGGCAGGTCGGGCAGGCAGAAGTTCAAAGGCCGCAGCATATTCTCTGACATACTGCCCAAATAGTTCACATGATCAGAATTATTTTAAGGATCCTGTAGCTATGATTAAGGGAACTATCCAACCCCCTTCATTTAATGTAGATAATGAGAAAATCACGTTACGTCATATTTTTGCGTCGGCCTTTTCTTTCTTTTGGAGAAAGTATAGGGAACTTTATAAGAGGACAATTGGTGAATTTTTTGAAGCAGACGGTATAAATGCATTAAAAAAATATCTTGAATCTCATCCTGGAGACCTTAAAGAGTATTTATGCAATGTTTTAAGTCCTGAGTTAAAGAAGTATTATGAGATTAACACTTACGGTTGGATTAGTAAATTGTTTCTTGATGATCCTAATAATCCTGGAGTTTTTGATATAGCAATAAAAAAGTATACTTCTGATTTAGAAGAGCTTGAGAAAGCCAGGATATACTGTACTGAAAGACAAAGGGAGGTTGAACCCGGTTCCAAAGAAGATCGCGAATTAGGCAGGAAGATAAGGGATATTGGTAATTCCATAAATACAATTAAAAAGCAAGAAATAATTGAATTTTTATCTCGTAACAATATAATTCCTAAATACGGGTTTCCTGTTGATACAGTGGAATTGACGAGTTTTGGAAAAGGTGGAATGTTAGATTCATTGCGTTTGGACAGAGACCTTTTTACAGCAATTTCAGAATATGCACCAGAGTCAGAGGTTGTTGCGGACGGTAAGCTGATTACTAGCCGGTATATTCGTGTTCTTAGTGGATTTGCATGGCCGGAATATAAGTATGTTATATGTAAAAACTGTCATACATTAATTAGAGTTCTTTGGGTTGAAGTTATTCCTAAAGAATGCAGGCAGTGTGGGCATCCCTTACCCAAAAAGATAAAAAATTACATTATACCTAAATTTGGTTTTGTTATGGAAAACGGTGAACCAGAAGATGCGGGAACAGAAAAGCCGGAACGTACGTATAAAGGTTCAATATCATACATAGGGGATGGTACACGGATAGAGTCGAATACATACTCGATTTGTGGCAAAAAAGTTATTATCGGAAGTAGTAAAATGGATGAGCTTGCTGTGCTAAATACTTCTAATTTTTATATTTGCAAGGTCTGTGGATATGCAAAGTTATACGATAACGATAATGATTTAGCTAAGGAGCATGCCCATTACAAACCAGACGGGTATCCTTGCAGCAACAAAACACTTTACCCATATTCTCTTGGGCATGAATTTAAAACAGATGTTGTACTATTGAAGTTCGTTTCAGAGAATATTACTGAAATTGATGTTGCATGGACTATACTCTACTCGCTTATTGAGGGGCTTTGCAGACACTTGGGTATAGATAGAAATGAATTGTCAGGATGTTTGCATTGGTTCCGCAACGATGAGTTTTCTGGTATAGGTAATTATGGTTTTGTTTTGTTCGATAATACTCCTGGTGGAGCCGGATACGTTAGACGAATGAGAGATATATCTATTCTTATAGGCATGTTAGAAGCAGGGGCTCAAGTTGTAAATGGGTGCACATGTGGCGGTAAAGAAGCTGATACTGCTTGCTATAGTTGCTTATGCAATTACTACAATCAGAAACAGCATGATATTCTTAAACGACGATATGCCATTGATTTCTTCAATTCTCTTTTGAATGGAGAAAAAAAGTGGTGGGGAATTAGACTTCCTGATATTGGCTTAGTATTCAATATGGAAAATAACTGATAAAAAGCAGGCAATTTTTATCCGGACTTTGTGTTATGGATTGATACGCCCGATGTGCAATATATTTCCTTTATCGACCCAAAAGGATTGCGGCATTTGCAATGGGATGATCCTAAAATCGAGTTTCATGCTACAATTAAAGAGCTTGAAGTGCATCTTCAACCTATAAGCAGCGATAAGAAAATCGTGCTGAATTTTTTTATAATGTCCGGCACCATTCGATAAGGTATGATATTTTTCGCAAATTCATAAAAGTCCGATAAAAATGACATGGACGTAACCGTTTGGTAGAATTAAGTTACCACACAAAATCAACCAAAGGAGGTTACGAGCCATGTCTGATAAGATTATACAGCTAAATGAAGGAGTAATAAAGCAGGAGTTAAAAGAATTGGTCCGTAGCAGCGTTGAGGAAACCCTAAATAATTTATTAGAGCAAGAGGCAGCAGAACTGACTAAAGCAGAACGATATGAACGCACCCAGGAAAGACAGGGATATAGATCCGGTCACTACGAGAGAAACTTAACTACAACATCAGGAGACGTGAAGCTAAAAATACCTAAATTAAAAGGGGTAGCCTTTGAAACAGCAATCATTGAACGATATAGACGACGTGAAAGTTCAGAGGAAGAAGCTCTAATTGAGATGTATTTGGCGGGTGTATCAGTAAGGCGAGTTGAAGACATTACTGAAGCACTGTGGGGAACAAGAGTTTCACTTGGAACTATAAGTGAATTGAACAAGAAGGTATATGTACATATTGACGCATGGCGTAACAGGCCACTAAGGGGCAGATATCCCTATGTCTACTTAGATGGAATCTACCTGAAACGTAACTGGGGCGGCGAATATGAGAATGTATCCATTCTCATTGCGATGGCAGTTAACGAAGATGGCTACAGAAAAGTCATTGGCGCCGCTGAAGGGATGAAAGAAGATAAGGCAAGCTGGCTGGCCTTCTTGCAGGGTTTAAAGGAGCGTGGACTATCAGGGGTCCAGTTATTCATCGGAGATAAGTGCCTGGGGCTCCTGGAGGCTATAAATGTTTATGGCATTATAAAAATACATAGAATGGCACTTAAAAGTGCAGAGCAAAAAATCTAAAAAAGAGGACATTGCCATCACGTTCTCAAAATAATCCCTTCTGAAACTCTCGTAAGAACAGGAGGGAATAAAGAGGTGTTGGCAATGCCCCAGCAAGATTATATCAAGTTTTTGTATGAAAAAAAAGACTGCAACATTACCGAGATTAGCGACAAAGTAGGAATTAACTGGAGAACGGCAGCAAAATATGCCAAGAAGGAAGATTGGAACAGAGACTTTGCAAAGAGCGCCCGGAAGAGACCTGTAATAGACAGTGTCGCTGAAATCATCGACATCTGGCTGCTAGAGGACGGTTTAAAACCCCGGAAGGATCGAAGAAGTGCAACAGCTATTTATCACCAACTGGTGAAAGAGTATAGCTTTAGCGGTTCTGACAGAACAATTCGGGGATATGTATCACAGCGCAAACAGGAACTTCTAAGTAGCAACACAGAAAAATTCTTAAAGCTGGATCACCCTCCAGGTCGGGCTCAGGTGGATTTCGGCAGGATTAGGGTAATTTGGGATGGCCAGATTAGAGAAATAATGTGCCTGATGTGCTCTTTCCCCTACAGTAATGCTGCCTTTGCTTATCCGCTGCCAGCAGAAAACACAGTATGTTTCCTGCATGGCTTAACACAGATTTTTAGCTGGCTTAAGGGAGTGCCTCCGGAAATATGGTTTGACAACCTGACGGCAGCGGTTGTAAGTATTGGCAAAGGGGAAGAACGGACGTTAACGGAGATGTTTACTCGCTTTAAGCTACACTACCGGTTTGAAGCCCATTTTTGCAACGGGGGCAAAGGCAACGAAAAGGGGCATATTGAGAACAAAATAGGCTACGTTCGCCGTAATTGGGTGTTGCCTTACCCGGAAGTTACCAGCTTCGAGGAATTAGCAGATGAACTCTACCACAGGGCGATTGAAGATTTAAATCGCTCTCATTACCAAAAGGAATCCCGGTTGGAAGAGTTGTGGGAAGCCGACAAGCAAGTGCTTCTAGCCCTGCCTGCTATCCCCTTTGAACCTGCACAAACAGATACCGCCCGGGTGGATAAGTATTGTCGTATTCGCTGCCAGAAAGAGGAATACAATCTGCCCCAAGCTAAGAAGGGAGAAACTGTTTACCTGCGGATGTGGTGGGACCATATTGATGTCTACAGCAGCAGCTACAAACCTCTGGCCACATTCCCCAGGAATTACACCTTTAAAGAGCAACCCATCGACTGGAAGAGTTACTTCGTAATTTTTGTCAAGAAACCCCGGGGTGCTAAAAATGCCAGTATGTATAAACATCTTCCCCCGGATGTAAAAACCTATCTAGACCATCATCAGTTTAAAGAGCGATTGCGTTTTATTCACTCCCTACTTCAGGAAGGTTTTACTATTGAACAGATAGCTCAAGCACTGAAACACAATCATTGCGATGAAGGAATAATACGTCATTATCTCTACCGACTAGCCTTTCCAGATAAGCCTTTAGAACTGTTAAATGAGGCCTATACTCCTGCCAGTGTCAGGAATTACTCTCCTCAGGTAAATATCTATGACCGGCTGTTGCCGCTGAGGGGAGGTGTTAAAAATGACTCTAAAGGAGCAGTGCAAATCCCTTAAACTGGGCCATGTTCCTAAGATATATCTTGAAGTGCCCTTCAATGATAGGGAGCAGTATTTAACATCAGTTTTTGCAGCTGAGCTGGAAGTGCGCCGGGCTAAAAAAGTTGCGGCACTGATCAAGAAAGCCGGCTTCCCTATCCAAAAAACTCTGGAGGCCTTTAATTGGGAGCCTGTTACACTACCAACTGCTACTTCTATCTCAGGATTAACAGAGCTTGCGTTTCTTAACCACCATGAAAACATATTGGCTCTGGGGGCTGTAGGTACCGGTAAAACCCATCTGGCCATTGCCTTGGGGTTACAGGCTTGCTTAAGTGGCAAACGCGTCCGTTTCTACCGCTGTTTAGACCTGGTTAATACCCTGCTGGACAGCCTTCGCCGGGAAAAGTTATACCGGCTGATGAAAGAATTAGCAAAAACAGACTTGCTGATCATCGACGAGCTGGGGTTTGTACCCCTAGCCCGTGAAGGAGCCGAGTTGCTATTCAATGTGATTGCCCAGGCATATGAGCAGCAAAGCGTGATCGTAACCTCCAACCTTCAATTTGGGGAATGGAATTCCGTTCTTGATGATAACCGATTAACCGCCGCTCTAATTGACCGTCTGGTGCATCATGCGCATATTCTAGCCTTCGAAGGAGAAAGCAACCGTTTGAAGTACTCTCTCTCCGCATGTAATCTGTAAATCACGGTTCCCCTTAATGTGATGGCAATCTCTGCACTTTTTAATTGCCAAACTGTGTATTACCTACTTGCCAAACACAGCAAAGGAAGCAGCTGAAGCTGTGGATCTAACATCACAGACAGTAATGAACAGTATCCGTGAGCTTGGCAGTGTAGACAATGACGCAGTAGAGGTTAAGCAAGATAAAAAGGCGGTAAAGGTACTGTACATAGAAGCTGATGAAGATCATGTACCACTTCAGACTGGGGGCTACGCAGAACCAAAGCTTGTATATGTACATGAGGGTAGGGAACGGGTTGGGGAAAATCGGTGGAGGTTAATAAATGCAAGGTATTTCAGCGGTATTTATGCAAACAGTGATGAGCTATGGGTGGAAGTTTTGGACTACATAGATAAGACTTATGATATGGATTCTATTGAAAAGATATACCTCTCAGGGGATGGTGCTGCATGGATAAAGAATGGACTAGGCTGGATAAAGGGAAGCATCTTTGTACTGGACCGTTATCACTTATCAAAGTATGTAACTCAAGCTACAGCGCATATGAGCTACACCACACCAATTATGTGGGATTATATAAATGCTGGAGACAAGGAAAGTGTAAAAGAGCTATTTAAAGCAATCATAAGTACAACTGAGCCGGAAACAAAGAAGAGAGCTGTGCAGGAAGCAAGAAGATATATACTAGGCAACTGGGAAGGGATAATGCGGCAGTATGTGTCGGATTACATCGGCTGCAGTGCAGAAGGTCATGTTAGCCATATCTTGTCGTCCAGGTTAAGCTCACGGCCTCTGGGCTGGAGTAGAACGGGTGTGGACCAGATGGCCAGGTTAAGGGTCTTTGTAGCGAATGGCGGAGATGTGTATGACATATTTATGCGAAAGAAAAAAGCAGCAATAAATGAAGCAAGTGAGGTAAAAGTAGACCGGGAGATTATTAGGAAGAGAAAGCTTACAGCATCGCGCGAAACCATCGGTAACATAACCATTTTGAATATTGGCAAAAGGACTTGGGCTTCCCAGTTCCTTAAGTCAGTGAGGGATGCTTAAAGTAGCAGGAGATTACTTTTATTTTTAAAACCCATAGTATCTTGACGCTATCTAGTACAAGTTAAACATGGACAAGTCCTCCTAGAAATCATAGACTATATTTAGGAGGATGAAGAAAATGGCCCGACGGTTTACAGAACAGTTTAAAAAAGATGCTCTCTCTTACGTCCATGATCATTCCAATCACAGTATCAATGCTTGTGCCCGTAATTTGGGGATTAGCACCAATACCTTACATGGCTGGGTGAAAAAGGCCAAAGAGCGTGGCGAGGTTCACAGAGGTTCTGGTAACTATGAATCTGATGAAGCTAAGGAAAACGCCCGCCTTAAGAAAGAATTACGGGACACGAAGGATGCTCTTGAAATCTTAAAAAAAGCTATCAGCATCCTGGGCAACTGACCAAGGAGATCTTCTCACAAACAGCAATATTAGGAAAAAAGCTTGAGCGAGAAGAAATGCGCCGCCTTAATGTCAGCGGGGTGCTACGAATTCTAGGCGTCTCTCGAAGCGGTTACAATAGCTTCAAGGAAAGGGAATTCAATATAAATGCCAAACTATCACGTAAAGATGAACTAAAAAATCTAATTCTGGATATTCACCTTCGGTCAAAACAGATCTACGGCGCCCCTAAAATCACCATGGAGCTTAAGAAACAAGGGGTCAGGGCTGCCGAAAAGACCGTTGGTAATTACATGAGGGAAATGGGTTTAAGGGCTCATTATATTAAGCCCTTTGTAAAGACTACAATTGACCCTGATTTTGATAATCGCCTTAAGAACCTGCTTAACGAACAATTTAACCCGGAAAAGCCTAACGCCATCTGGTGTTCAGACATCACTTATATTCATACAGGTAGGGGTTTTGCCTATTTGACAAGTATCATGGACCTATTTTCACGTAAAATCATAGCCTGGAGATTATCAAAAACATTAGAAGCAAAATGGGTTGTAAAATGTGTCCTAGAGGCCAAGAAGCTAAGGCGTACCACCCAACCCCTGGTGCTTCATTCCGATCGAGGCTCCCATTATGTCAGTGGCACCTATATCAAGGCTTTAAACAATATCATGCCTAGTTACTCCCAAAAGGCTAGCCCGTGGCAAAACGCTTGCATAGAATCATTTCATGCCTTACTCAAAAGAGAGTGGCTATACTGCTTCAAAATCAAAGACTTTGACCATGCCTATAGACTTGTTTTCGAATACATAGAAGCCTTCTACAACACTGTAAGAAGCCACAGCCATTGCGGATATTTATCACCGCAAGAGTATGAAGAATATTATTATGCTCAACTAAAACGAGCATTGGAGAAAACGGCATAATGAGGATTTGTTTCAGTTTAGGTTGTACTTTTTATTGACGTAGTACCAGGTCAGGTGTAAAAGATTTCAAAAGTACATGGTTATGAAAAGAGGGATCAATTATGGCGTTGTATGAAAAATCAGTCAAACTCCTTTTCAGGGATATGATAAAAGACCTCGCTATTCAAAAAGGAGAAGTTATAGAGAGAGAAAAAATAAATTCCTGGTTCAAGACAAAATATCCACTCATAAAGCCTGGCACTATTTCAGCTCATATGCTTAAGTTATCAACTAATGCCCCAAGCCGAATACATTACAGCGTTGATCCAAATGGTAAAGATGATCTTTTTTT
Source organism: bacterium (assembly GCA_050951765.1). Classification (GTDB taxonomy): domain Bacteria; phylum Bacillota; class DTU030; order DTU030; family JBMNJR01; genus JBMNJR01. The sequence goes on from JBMNJR010000015.1 coordinate 28,377, forward strand.
TCAGATTGATAGCAAAAGATTCCGGCTCTACGACCAATCTTCTGATCCAGATCCCATCTATTTTAAACAAGAGATAGTAACGCCGGAACATGAAAAATCAGAAGAAGAGAATGGTAATGAATTCGCCTATGAGAAAGATCTTCAGAATTTTTTGGCCAAGAATCTGTCCCTCATTGAGCCTGGCCTATCGTTATATTTGGAAGAGGAAATCAGCGGTATCGAATTCCCGGTAGGGAACCGATTCATCGATATCCTGGCAATCGATTGTAATAATAATTATGTGGTCATCGAACTAAAAGTATCGCGCGGATACGATAGGGTTGTAGGCCAAATACTTCGCTATATGGCATGGATCAGAAAAAACCATGCGGAAGAAAGTCAGAAAGTACGGGGCATAATAATTGCTCGCGAGATTTCGGATGATCTTTTGCTGGCATGTTCTGAGATAAATAATGTTGAGTTGTACGAATATAACTTATCAATAACATTGAAAAAAATAAAATAAAATAAGGGAAAGTAGATAACAACCGCATCAACTAGGACTGAAAAATCAAAATCCATTGCGCTCATTATCAACCGGTTATGCAGTGCCAAGATATTATTAGCAAAAGCCGGCAGAACATATGAATTTGAAGTTTGGAGATTGTAACTTTGACGGGGGCTTGAGAAGATGGGTCGTATTCAACTGGGCTGGATCGATTACTCTTCGGAACACCGCAATAAAGTGATGGCGGTGTTGCATGCACTGACAGCTCCGGGAGCTGTCGACGAGCTTGGCATCGGCCAGATTCGCGATGGTTTTGCAAACCTGCTTTTCCCGGGAACATCCACCATCCAGACCCGGGCAAAATATTTTTTTATTGTACCTTACCTATTAATGGAGCTGGAGCAGCAGCGCCACCTGACACCAAAATCTTTCCTTCAGAAGCTGAATGAGATGGAACTGGATCTCATTGAACCCCTGAAAAAGAGTGGGGAAAAGGGTATAATTGGCGAAACCGCAGGAAGGGAATTAAAAAGAAAACCCTCCAGTATTTATTGGAGTGGACTGCGCACCCTGGGCATGTTTCGCTACCCCCATTTTTCCCTGGATGATTATGCCCGGGCAACATGTGCTGTAAATCAGGAACTGGCAACCCAACGGGCCATGGGGCGGCGCACGGAGGATGAGCAGGCACAGGATGATCCTGATGCTTACCAGAGTCCGGTACCGGGTGGCTTCTGGCGTTGTCTGCAGCCGCCGGAAGACTGGCGGGAGCAGATTACTATCCAGTTGTCAGCTGAAGAAGCGGCTTATTTAAAAGACCGCATTAATAAGGCGCCTTTAACCCAAAATTCCCTTTTTGCCTATCTTGTAAACAAGGATCTGGAAACAATCCAGCCGATTCAAGATATTGAAGCACTGGGGCAGGTATTTGATTTGCCGGACTCGATCCGTTCGGTCTATGATATGGCCATACGGTTTTCTAATTTTATTTATGGAGCAACTTTGCGCTACAATGTGATTCTTTCGGGCGGAGAAAACAAAAAAGCACTGGAGGACTGGGAAGCCTGGTGCCAGTCAACTTTTGTAACTCGTTCTTTTGCCTGGTATGACCCCAATGAAGCGATAGATTACCTGAAGGTTAATAATTACCGGTTACGCAGATTCCTGCGGCAGTGGCATGAAAGCTACCTGTCAGGTGATATCAATGCGGTGGATGAGTTGATTGTGCAGCGGGAAATTGAAATCAAGTCGCGGGATCGGGCCAAACTGCACAACCCGTCTATGTATGTTTACCGGGAGGGAGATGGCATGCGGGGCAGCAAGTTGGATTATCGCTATGGTAATGCAAAAGTTATTCTCATAGATATTTTTAATGGATTGGAGAAAGGCCATGTTGAGACCGTCCAGTGACCGATTAAATTACGGCAATTTACTCATTCCGCCGCCGGAATTTCAGGCAGATTTTGCTTTGGGTACCACCTATAGCCTGGATTTGGAGGCGTTGGTGGGTTTGCCCCTGGCTTTGTTTTTATCCGAAGAAATGAACAAGAGCCTGTTAAATAACCCGATCGTGGCGCTGGAGGGCTTGCGCCGCAGCGCGGAGCGGTTTGCCATCTTGTGCGAAGGCGGCCAAATTAAAGTGCCGCAAAATCAAAATGCGGTGTTTTCTCTTTTGGAGGATAGTGTCTTTGAAGTAGTGTTGCCGAACAATTGGTCTTTTCATCCAAAAATGTGGCTGATCCGTTACCAGGACGAGAAGAAACAGCCCCTCTACCGACTTTTGGTATTAAGCCGGAACCTGACCTTTGACAGAAGTTGGGACATGGCGGTATGTATGGAAGGAAGATTAGCTGAAGGAGCAGAGGATGAGGCAGCAGCAAAACAGAACATGCCGCTCATGGCTTTTGTAGAATATTTGCGGGTAAGAGTAAAAAATCGCAAGAAACGGGATCAGATCTCAAAAATGCTGGAAGAACTGAAACAGGTCCGGTTCGAAACCAATGATCCTCATTATTCTGATTTCTCTTTTCATCCCCTGGGGATTCCGGGACATGCAAAGCAGCCGGATGGGCTTTTTGATACCTACAAGGACCTGCTTGTTATTTCTCCTTTTCTCAGCAAGGGCATGGTAGAAAGATTTAAGAAGCTGGCCCTCTCCAATTCTACCCGCACGTTAATTACGCGACGGACAGAAATTGCCAAACTGTCCCAGGAGCTGCTGGAAGCATTTGATGTCTATGCCATGAAAGAAATGGTGGTAGAAGGTGAAGAGGGGTTGAGCGGTGACGATTTAAATGATGAAGCTTATCAAAACCAGGATATTCATGCCAAATTTTACGCCCGTTCCAAGTACAGTCAGCACTCATTTTTCGTTGGTTCTGCCAACTGTTCTGAAAGTGCATTTAGCGGTAACGTGGAATTCTTGTTGCAGCTGCGATACCGCAAACATGGATTTAATATTCGGCATTTGTTAGACGACTTATTCGGCAAAGATGACAAGGACAATCCTTTTGAACAGATTAAGGAGCTGCCGGAAGTTGATGCGCCTGATACTACTACTGCTGATTTGCTGGAAAAAGCCATTAAGCAGCTATGCCACACCCGTTCCAAGGCAAGGGTAACAAAAGAAGGCCAGCAATATCGAGTAAAGATTGAGTTTGCGAAAATTCCGGAAGAGGTGGATTTAACCATTGCCTCTATAACAGGGATACAGCCGGTTAAGCTGGAACCAGTAACTATACTACCCCTCCTGCCATTAGAGCAACTAAGTGAATTTTACCAGGTGACCGCCCGCAAAGAAGAAACTACTATACGGCGGATAATCAAGATCAAAACCACAGGTATCCCAGAGGAGCGGGATAAAGCAGTTTTTAGGTCAATCATCCGGGACCGAGATACCTTTATGAAGTACGTGGCGTTTTTGCTGTCCGATAGCCTGCTTCTTTCCAGCCTGGAGCAAATGGACGCCGAACGGTGGGGTAAAGGCAAACGGAATGTTAGCTGGTTGCAGGCACCAGTCTTATATGAGAATATGCTGAAAACTGTAGCCAGGGATCCGGAACGCTTAAAAGAGATTGAACGGGTGATAAAGTTAATCGATGATCAGGAGATAATCCCGGAGGATTTTAATGAACTGTATCAAATTTTCAGCCAGGCAGCAAAGAAGGTGAAAAGATGATTGATCTGGCAGCAAAAGAAAAAGAAATACTGTCGGGCTTGAAAGATTTCCAACTGGCAACGGTAAACAGGGTAGATGATTTATTCCGAAACGGGTACCGCCGTGTCCTGGTAGCGGATGAAGTAGGCCTGGGGAAAACCCTGGTGGCCAAAGGGGTTATTGCGAAAATGGCCTGCTTTCATCAGAAAAGTTCTAAGAAAGACTTGTTTAAAGTGGTATATGTCTGTTCCAATCAGAGCATTGCCGGGCAAAATCTAAAAAAATTAAAGGTGCATCCGGAGGTTAAAGTGGACGGGCTTTCAGATACCCGGTTATCAATGCAGCATTTGAAGATCTACGAACAGATGCATGATCCCACCATCCGGGAAGGATTTGTGCAGCTTATTCCATTAACACCGGGTACTTCGTTTAACATGACGGGCGGCTGTGGCAGTGTGCTGGAGCGGGCACTTATTTATGCCATTTTCCGACGTATTTATTTCTTTAAGCCATATTTACCACAGCTGGAGGAATTAATGACCTCCTATGCGACGAAGAGCTGGCCGTACTGGTCAGACAGATTTGAACAGCTTGTGCTAGAGGTGGATCAAAAAAGTGACGGAGCTTATTTACACCATATGCTGAAAAAAGTAAGTGACCGCCTGGAGGCAGACCCTGAACTGTTAAGGTTGGCAGAAAAAGTATTTACTTCTATCGAGACAATCGGCTACCTCAAAACTCAAAAAGCCAATTACCTGATTCTGCAGTTTCGTAAAATGATGGCTGAAATCAGCGTAGAGATGATGGACGCCGATCTGGTCATTATGGACGAGTTCCAGCGTTTTCCAGAACTAATAAAGCTGGATGAAGATAACGAAACGGCCATGCTAGCCCGTCGGTTTTTTAGTCCAGAAAAAGAGAAGAAACATCACCCTTACATTCTTCTGTTGTCGGCAACTCCCTATAAATTGTATTCCACCCTGGAGGAAATTCGGGAAAACCGAAAGGATGAACACTATGAAGAATTCATGCAGGTGATGCACTTTCTTTTTGAGCACCAGGCGGATCTGCGCCAGAGATTTAACATTACCTGGAAAAACTACTCCATGACATTAAATGAAGCTTCTTATGGCGATGCGGCGCTTATAGTAGCACGCAAGCGAGAGGCGGAGGAATGCCTGTATAATGGTGTCTGTCGGACAGAGCGCATGAAGGTGCCAGGAGCATCAGACTTAATTGATGTAGAAACCAGAAATGGCTCACTAAAAATACAGGAAGATGATATTCTGTCCTTTGTGGAGATGGACAAAGCGCTTTCAGAGGTAGGACTAAGCGGGGCAGCTTCGGTAGAATACATTAAATCTGCACCCTTCATCATGTCGTTTATGCAGCACTACAAACTGAAACAGAAGCTGCAGGATAAACTGAAGTCAGAGCCGGGAAAACTGTCCGCTGCTGAAAAGCCAGAGGCTGTGGGTAAACCGCAAGAAAGTTGCCAGATATAAAGACTTAAAGGTGAACCATGCCCGCTATAATAAGCTACGGGAAGTGGCACTGCCGCCTCAGGCTGAAAAACTGCTGTGGGTACCGCCAGCGCGGCCATATTATCCACTTGGTGGACCGTTTAAAAATCAAGAAGGTTTTTCCAAGACGCTGGTGTTTTCGGCATGGGAAATGGTTCCACGGGCCATTGCCGCTTTATTATCCTATGAAGCAGAACGTTTGACGGTCGGAGAGCTGATTCGTAAAACGCCAAAAGCTGAACATGAAAACCGCAGCTATTTTGCCAAAAATAGGTTTCCGGCACCCAGGATAAAATTTGCCATGAAGAACAACGAACCGGAGAATATGAATCATTTGTGTCTATTGTATCCTTCTGCAACCCTGGCTTCTCTTTATGACCCCATAGATGGAATGAATCGCGGCTTAAACCTGCGAAAAATTCGAATAGAAATACGTCAAAAAATTAAAGACCAGCTGGAGCAGATGAAGTTTCGCATACAGCGAGGAGATCAGCGGCAGGATGAACGATGGTATTACATGGCGCCACTGCTGATGGATCAAAAACATCCGGAAATGGAGGCATGGTTTCAAAACCCGGTATTGCGAAACTTAACAGAAGGTTTGGACGGGGTGGACATCTATGAGGATGATAAAGGGATTATTTCCAAGCATCTTCAACAACTGAAAAGACTGTATGATGAACCGGAATTGTTGAACATGGGTCGAATGCCCCGGGATCTCGAAGAAGTTCTTGTAAATATGGCTATTGCCTCTCCGGCAGTGTGTGCGCTGAGAATGCTGGATCCGGGCACCCCTGGCTCAGTAGATTTGGCATTGCAGCTGGCAAAAACCATAGTGGACCGTTTTAATACTCAAGAGGCCATCGCCATCGTGGATTTATCATATGGTAAGGCTGGTGAGGGGATTCATTGGAAAAGTATCCTGCGGTATTGTATGGACGGAAATCTGCAAGCTGTCCTGGATGAATATGCTCATATGTTGTTAGAAGGATACGATTTCAGTCAATGGGATCGAAAAGAGCGCAATGGCGTGCTGATTAAAGATATGATCCGGACACTGAAGACCCATACAGCCAGTTACAGTGTAGATACCTACCAGCATTTCAGTGATAGTATTAAGGGAACTAAAAAAATAAGCCGTAAAGAGCGCTATATGCGCATGCGTTCCAGTTATGCCGTCGGATTTTATGACACCAAACGTGAAGGTAAAAGTGTTCAGCGAAAAGACAATATCCGGTTAAGCTTTAATTCACCTTTCCGGCCTTTTGTCCTGGCCACTACCTCTATTGGACAGGAAGGGCTGGACTTTCATTACTATTGTCGTAATATTGTGCATTGGAATCTACCAGGAAACCCCGTTGATTTGGAGCAGCGGGAAGGGCGTATCAACCGTTATAAATGCCATGCTATCCGACAGAACATCGCCTATAAGTATGGGAAAATGTACTTCCAAAGGGATATATGGCAGGAAATGTTTAACCAGGCCCGAAAACAAGAAAGCAACAGTGAGACCAGCGACCTTGTCCCTTTCTGGTGTTTGCCAGAGCAGGAGAATGAACCGCAGCCCTACAAAATCCAACGGGTTGTTCCCCTGTACCCCATGAGCAGAGACAGTGCTCGCTATGAGCGCCTGATCAAGATTCTCTCATTATACCGGTTAAGCCTTGGACAGGCCAGACAGGAAGAACTGCTAGATTACCTTTTCGAGAGAGGATTTGAGGAGATGGGGGAACTTTTTATGAATTTAAGTCCATACTTTAGGGAAGGAAGAGATAAACCTGGAATAGCAAAAGATAGAAAGGAGAACAAATCATGAAGGCATATATTATAAAAATCGAACTTAAACACTCGGAACCCCTTATCTGGCGCAGGGTCATCATGCCTGCAGGCGCCACATTTAACCGGCTTCATGATGTGATTCAGACGGTTACAAACTTTCAAAGCGGCTACCCTGCCGGTGATTATCATCTCTATGAGTTTGACCTGAGGGAAGAAAATATCAGGGTAACCAACGATGAGGAAGCCTACCAGGAGCATCTCCATTTCAAAAAGAACAGAAAGGCATATGAGGAAAGACTAAAGACAATGCCTCCGGAGCAGGCCGGGTTTGAAAAAGCTTATCAGGAAAGACTCCAAGTGACAGTGCGTAAACCCACCGGGCTGAAGATTGATGATTATCTCGAAAAGCATAAAGAGATTCTTTACCGTTATGATTTTGGGGATGGCTGGGAGTTTATCATCAGGCTGGAAGATATCGCAAATGATTATTACTTCGGTTATCCCACGCTACTTGATGGAGCGGAGACAGCTCCCCCGGAAGATGTGGGCGGAATCCCTGGGTTTTATGATTTTTTGGAAGCTTACCGGGACGAAAAGCATCCAGAGCATGAAGAAATGAAGGCATGGGCGGACTCACAGGGCTTTAAAGAATATGATCCGGAATGGATAAACGAACTGCTGAAGGCACATCGCCTATAAGAAAACGGAGTGGGATAAAATTAACCACGACAGATATAAGATCATTGAGGACAAGTATCGGAAGAACTAAGCATTAGACTGTACTAGGTTTGCCGGACACTTAGAAAGAATCTATAATTAGGTTGAGAAAGGATGTGTCCACGATGGCAGAGAGTAAGTACAACAAACGATTTGACCCCGAGTACAAAAAAGAGATTGTTAGGCTTGTTGAAGAGCTGGGTCAATCACCGGTTCAAGTAGCCAACGATATTGGTGTCACAGCTCAGACAGTACGCTCTTGGGTTAGGAAGTATGGAAAAAGTGATACCAAGGCATTTCCTGGCAAAGGGTACCTTCATCCAGCTGATGAAGAACTTCGGCAGATGAAGAAACAACTTAAAGGCCTAGAGGAAGAGAATGCAATCTTAAAAAAAGCTATGGTCATCTTCACAAGAGACGGGAAATAATGTACCGATTTATCAGGGACCACCGCTCCGAATTTTCCGTTAAGAAGATGTGCCACGTTTTCGAGGTCGGCCGGAGCACATTTTATGATTGGTTGAATCATTCTCAATCCGAGCGTAGAGCTGAAGATGAGATTCTAAAAGAGAAGATCCTGGAAATATTCCTCAAATCCGATCGTACTTACGGACATAGAAGAATTAAGAAACGTCTTAGAAGACAGCGTATCAAATGCAGTAATAGTCGAATCAGGCGGCTCATGAAAGAACTGCGTCTCGTACCGGTTCAGACCAGGAAGTTTAAGGCCACTACAAATTCCAAACACTCACTGCCAGTGGCTCCAAATCTATTACAACAAGATTTCACCGCTCAAGCTCCATATGAAAAATGGGTTGGTGACATTACTTACATTCCTACTGGAGAAGGCTGGCTCTATCTAGCTACCGTTATTGATCTATTCTCACGGAGAGTTGTAGGCTGGGCTTTATCGGAGCGTATGACAAAGCAACTTGTCATTAATGCTATGAATATGGCAATCACCAATGAGCGTCCGCCAGAAGGTGTAATTTTTCACTCAGACCGGGGTTCGCAGTACGCATCATATGACTTCCAGGACCTGCTTAGGGAAAATCGTATTCTCCAGAGCATGAGTGCCAAGGGAGACTGCTACGACAATGCCTGTGCGGAATCCTTCTTTGCTACAATTAAGAAGGAACTGGTTCACCGCAGGCGGTTTTCAACCCGTTCTGAAGCCACTTTGGCAATTCTAAACTATATAGTATCCTGGTACAACCCACACCGTATTCACAGCACACTCGGGGATTTATCGCCCATGGAGTTTGAACAGGAATACTATGAGATGCTTTTGGTTGCAGCATAGCGAAACTACTTCAAATTTGGAGATACATTGAGAACGGAAGAGTTTGTTTTGTTTCCTTGTGTCCGGCTAGCCTATAGCACTCTGGGGGCAAAAAGGACCAAGAAAGCAAATAAAGCCATCAATCTCAATGACTGCCTGGTGCTCAATAAATACTTCCTTTCCCTCTTTGGCAAAAGGGATTTCAGAGAGCTGGCGGAAGACATGAGGTCTGCTGATTTGGAAGGGTATAACGAAGAGAACACCTCCTATTTCCATGAATTAATAGTACGCAAGTATGTTAAGCTGGGCTTTTTAAATAAGGACAAGCTGAAGGAATATGATGAAAACATCTTCCGTTATGTCCAGCATATCGGCGAGGGCCGGGGCGGGCATATCCTCAAATATTTCCAGTATCTTGCCCTTCTTTTTACCGAGATGTATCTCGATCGGTACTTCCTGGACAGGGAGAACTTTGTTGCCGACTTAAATAAACTCCTGCATGAATTCAATGCTGAAAGCGATGGTGAAACAATTTCGGATTATACACTGGACAGCTTGAACAAGCTGGCCTTTATGTGCGCTACAGGCAGCGGCAAGACGTTAATCATGCATGCCAATATCCTGCAATTCCAACATTACTTTAAGAGGGCACAGGAATATAACAAAAGCTTGGCGCTAAATAAAATTATTCTTCTAACGCCCAATGAAGGTTTATCGCACCAGCATATTGAGGAGATGAAGCTTTCCGGCGTCCGCTGCCGCTTCTTTGAAAAGGATACTCTGCAGGAAAAAGACGAGGTGCTGGTTATCGATATTAACAAGCTGGAAGAGCAGGGGAAGGTGAAGACTGTTTCTGTGGACAGTTTCGAGCAGAACAACCTTGTCCTGGTTGATGAAGGGCACAAAGGGCTCTCCGGGAATGTGTGGTACGATTTTCGCAGCCGGTTGTCGGAGAACGGGTTTTCCTTTGAGTACTCGGCCACTTTTAAGCAGGCGATCAAGGAGGAAAAAACAAAGTCGGAAGCTGAGGCCCTTGCTCACCAGTACGGCAAGGCCATTATCTTTGACTATTCCTATAAGTACTTCTATAACGACGGCTATGGCAAGGAATACCGTATTTACTGGGGATGCGATGGCAATTACTTAAAATTCCGCTGTCCTCATGCACTCGGTAAAGTAGATTGCCCGCATGGTACACTATGGTGTTCTTCATCTAATTACGGTATGGTTGTAAAGGTTAATGCTAAAAATGATTTAAGACGCTTCTCTGTTCCACATCGCAACACACGGAAATGGAATGATTTATATAGCCAACGTAGTAGTGTAGAACGCTGCAATTCACGCCTAAAAGAATACTTAACTGCCAATGATATTCATGTTGGCGGGAGAGAGAAAGTAAGGTCTCATGCGTTTATCAATGCTATAGTGTTATTAGCTTCAGCTCTTGCTCTTAAGAAGCATAGGGAAAAAGCTAATATGGCTATTCAAGCTGCCTAAAGCAACAAATACCAAGTCTCGGCCCACTTCTGAATAAAATTCTGGAGATCTGTCCTTTTTTAACGAAAGTTGACTTTGACGGAGAAATTATTGGTAGATTACTGGGTTTTGGACTTTGAAAAAAGAGTTTATGCTGATTACTTATTATTTGCGTTTCTTTGATTAGGGTTGTTTTGCAAAAGGCTCATTTATATAGATCTGTCCTATGGAAGATAGTTCCCTAATCTTTAGTCACAAGGGGTTGTGGCAAGTTTTCATTTGCCCCATCACCTTCTTTTTTGCGGCCATATTTCTTCGCTCTTTCTCGATCACCTTAAGTCCATTTTCTTTTTAATTTTTCAATATGGGCAGATTGCTTTTTTAAAAACCCTGCTAAAATAACCCGGCTCCATATTGGCCAAGGAAACTCGAAACAGTGCTGTGGGGATCCTGCGGCAGAGGAGATGGTAATATTGCCATCGTTGGTCAAGAGGGGTGTGCAAGGCCGGCTGTGTCAAAATTACCCCAAAGTTTTACTTCGGGCTGGAGGTTGAATCCCCGTTGGGAGGCTTTTTCTTGCATGAGGCGAATCAATGAGTAGACATCTTGGGCGGTAGCGCCGCCCAAGTTAACAATAAAGTTACCATGTTCCAGGGATATTTGTGCATTGCCGTGGCGGGCACCTTTTAAGCCCAACTGCTCGATCAATTGCCCGGCTGGGATACCTGGGGGGTTACGGAATGTAGAGCCACAACTGGGAAGTTGAGGATGCTCTTTTCTTTTTTCCAGCACTTTGGCAATGTTTGCTTTTATTTCTGCAGGTTCTTTCGGTTTAACATGCAACCTGATCCGGTAGATAACATCTTTGTTTTTTTGAAAAATGCTGGTACGATATCCCAATTCCAACTGTTCCTTTTGCAGAACTTTATTCTTACCAGCTTCGGTAATTACGGAAACATCTGTTGATAAAGTCGCCGATAAAGACGCGAAATGCGCCGGCGTTCATTACTACCGCCCCGCCTACTGAGCCTGGGATGCCTGCCAGGAGCTCGAATCCGCCGAGATTTTGTTCTGCCAGATAATAAATTAATCTATTTAGAGGCAGTCCTGCACCAACGGTCACTTCCTGCTCATGAAGCTGAATCTTGGCAAAATCCTTGCCAATTTTGAGCACTACTCCATTTACGCCGCTATCACTGACGAGAATATTGGTACCGCTGCCCAGGACATAATAGGGTAGCTCTTGTTTGCGGGCAAAAAGCAGTGCAACCTGGATTTCAGCGGGAGTTTTAGGTTCAACAAAATAGCGGGCAGGGCCGCCAATACGGTAAGAACTATATTGTGCTAAGGATACATATTCTTTGATTTCCATTATGTTCCTCCTTAATATTGCTAATGACCAATAATATAATTATTCGGCAATGTAGGCAAAAATCCCTCTATACCAGCTCTCTGGGTAATTTTATCCGGGAATTGGTAAATAATACATAATGAAATAGTGAAAAATTATATTAATCCAAAAGAAGGAAAATAAAATGGATGTCGAATATATTATGATAACAAGTTGTCGGTGTGTGCTTTTGAGGGGAGGTGGTGGTCTGCTAATGTATTACAGTGATAAATATAGGTATGCATTGTTTGTGACCAGCCTCTTGATCCTAATTGTATTCATAACCGGATGCGTTAAATTTGATCAAATGGGGTCTGGTACTTTGGATGCCAACGCCACTCTGGTTATGGCAGGCGAAGTGGAAAAACAGTATGTTACCATATATCTTGTCACACGGCGAGGTGGGTATCTGGTTCCCATTAACATAAAGTTGGCTGCTACTGAACGGCCGGTTTGGGCTACATTGGAGCGATTGATTTGTGGTAATACTGAACTAGACGGTATTTTTTCGCCGATTCCGGCGAATACTAAGATTAGGGATATGTATATAAAGTGTGGAACTGCTTATATTGATTTCAGCGGTGAGTTTGCTACGGAATTAAGGGGAAAAACAAAAAATCATTGCCGTCGTGCAGTTGATGTGATTGTTTGGACTTTGACGGAATTTCCCGATATTGAAAAAGTACAGATTTTAATTGACGGCATGGTCCAGGAAGAGCTGGCGGAAGATGTCCCTATCAATATTCCCCTGGAAAGACCGTTGTGGATTAATAAGGTATCCGGTACGACTGCAGACGCCTTGGTTGTTTTATACTTTGACTATCAAGGGAAATTCTTAGTGCCTATTAGTAGGCAGGTAGAGGATTTTTCCCATAGCTTAAGCCAAATGGCAATAGAGGAATTGTTTAAGGGGCCGGAAGGATTGGTAGGGATTGAATCTGTGATTCCTGCGGGAATCACTTTGCGAAGCTACAAGGTAGAACAAGGTACAGCCTTTGTGGATTTAACTGTGACTGAGGAGGCGGCAGATCGATTCTGGAGTTATGATGATAAATTCTTGCGGGCTTTAGTATATACGCTAAGAGAATTTTCCCATATCAAAAACATTCAAATCATGCTCAATGGAAAGATAGCTGTCAATGTAAATGATGATTCAACAGCTACCGACGTCAATTGCCATCCACCTTTAGTGAACCTTCTGGATTAAAGCACAAATTCATACATTGCCCGGACCTTACTCCTATTTGAAGTAAGGTTTATTTTTTTGCCCAGAGACAGTAAAAGAGACTGTCATGGCGAAAGAGGATTCAGGCAGTGGAACAGTAGAATTAATTACTATACTGCACTTAGCTGGCTGGAAATAAACTTAGTTCACAATGGCCAACATAAAGATAGTCATTGGCTAAGGAAAGTTATGCCTCTTGTTGTGAAGAAGTTGAACGCCTGTCTTATACGGAATCAGGGAAGAATCTTAGTAATTTGGATTAGATCCTGCGCTTATTTCCAATGGGATACCAGGCAGGATGACACACGCAAAAAATTCCCTTTACTTATTAGCATCTTTATGCTAATATCCGTTTCTGGATGATTAATTATTAAGCGGGGTGTCAGTAGTGGAACTGTTATGGGGTTATCTTTTTATTTTTGGTGCCCGTGTTGTGGATGTTGCGATGGCCACCACCAGGATGTTGCTGGTTTTTAGAGGTCGCCGTTTGCAGGCTGCGTTGATTGGTTTTTTTGAGATGATTGTTTATATAGTAGCCCTCAATATGGTGGTACAAAATTTAGATCAAATCGGTAATTTGCTCATGTATGCCTTGGGGTTTGCTACCGGTACTTATGTGGGCAGCTATGTGGAAGAAAGGATGGCTTTGGGCCATGTAACAGTGCAGGTTATCCCCAAGGATAAAAATATTACTTTAGCAGCAGAATTGCGGGAGCAGGGTTATGGAGTTACTGTGGTCAACGGTTGGGGCAAAGAGGGAACAAGGCAGCTTTTAACTATCTTGGTAAAACGGAAAAATCTGCCCCAATTAATGCGTACCATTGATGATTTAGATCATGATTCCTTTGTAACGGTAATGGAAACAAGGTTTATTCATGGTGGTTATTTGGGGCGCAAGGGGAAATAATATTCTGCTTATCTTTTTGCGGCAGGAAACAGGCCAGGATAACAAGAAATATATTTTAACTCCGAAAAGTGGCAAGGGGAGGGGGTAGGTGCTGACAATGAAGGTACAGGTTAAGCGTAAAGAAGGGATACCGATATATATTCAGATTAAACAACAAATTCTCGAGCAAATACGGCTGGGGAAATGGGGAGGTGGACATAGGTTGCCAACAGAAAGGCAGCTGGCACAAGAGTTATCTGTTAGTCGTAATACTGTGAGTATGGCTTATCGGGAATTAGAAGCAGAAGGAGTATTGGTTTCGCATCAAGGAAGAGGCACCTTCGTTACAGCAACAGATCAGGTCATTAGAAGGGAAGGCAATAAGGAACGGATTCTGAAGCTGATCGATTTAGCTATTGAAGAAGCCTCGGAGTTGGGATTTAGTATTGACGACTTTGTAGATATTATTACTGAGCGGGTACAGGAAAAGAAAACCTTGATGAGTCAGGTGAAAATAGCTTTTATTGAATGTAACCGGGAACAGGCAGATTTTATCTGCAAAAAACTTTATTTGGGGGCTGGGGTAACAATAACCCCTGTGCTGTTGGATCAAGTGCTGCAAGGTGCCAATGATGTCGCCCAGGTACTCAATGAGGCAGATTTAGTGGTTACTACTTTTTTCCATATGGAGGAAATGTATGGCTTACTTAAGGAGCAAAAAAAATTGGTGGGAATTGCTTTGGAACCTGCATTAAATAACATAGTACGTATTGCCCGTCTATATCCAGCCAAACCGGCATTATTGGTTTGTCTTACCGATAATTTTGCCCATAGTGTTAAACTCAGTTTAGAACAGTGCGGCATCGACGCCAGTCAACTTTCCTATACCATTACGCGGGATCGGGAGGAATTAACCGGATTAATTGCCGATGTAGAGGTAATTCTGACGTCTCCTGGCCGGAAAAAGGAAGTAGAATCAATAGCAGCTCCCCATAAAGAAGTAATTGAGTTTATACTTGTACCTGATCAAGGTTCTATCAGTCGCTTGCGGTCAGCTGTTTTGGAGTTAAAAAAGAACCTTAGGTGAGAGTATTTCTCTATTCGGTTAAGATAAGAATAGTTTAAAGGCAACCAGCGATGAGGAGGAAAATTATGGCTAGAATTGATGGGAGGTCCGCTGACAGCTTGCGGCCGGTAAGAATTACCCGGGGTTTTATTAAACATGCAGAAGGGTCAGTATTGATCGAAGTGGGTGAAACAAAAGTTATCTGTACTGCAACATTAGAAGATAAGGTTCCTCCATTTTTAAAAGGGAGCGGGCAAGGCTGGGTGACGGCAGAGTATGCCATGCTGCCGCGGGCAACGCCGGTCCGCAATGTACGTGAAGCTGCCAGAGGCCGTATTAGCGGTCGCAGTCATGAAATCCAGCGACTCATCGGTCGTTCTCTCCGCGGCATTGTGGATTTAGGGGCTCTAGGAGAGCGGACTGTCTGGATCGATTGTGATGTGATTCAGGCAGATGGCGGCACCAGGACTGCTTCTATTACCGGCGGTTTTGTCGCTATGGTTGATGCCCTGGCTAAGCTATATCACCAGGAAAATACACTGAAGTGTTTCCCGGTCAAAGACTATGTCAGTGCTGTTAGTATTGGGGTTGTGGCAGGTGAGGTATTACTTGATCTATGCTATCAGGAAGATTCCCAGGCCGATGTTGATATGAATGTGGTGATGACCGGGAAGGGAGAGTACGTAGAAATACAGGGAACAGCAGAGGCTTCCCCATTGCGGCACCAGCAGTTGTTGGCAATGCTATCACTAGCTGCAACAAGCACCAGGAAGCTAATTGAACAGCAAAAAGAAGTATTAGGCGAAGTGGGAGACTTAATTGGAGGAGGAAACAGGTGCAAGAGCCAAGTTTAAATAAAAGGCAATTGGTGATCGCCACCAAAAACAGGGGTAAATTGGAGGAATTTAAGGTTGCCTTACAAGGTTTAGACTTGACATTTTTATCGTTATATGATTTTCCCCAGCTGCCGCCGATTATTGAGGACGGAGCTGCTTTTGCCGCCAATGCTTTCATTAAGGCAAACACCGTAGTTCAATATACGAAGCTGCCGGCTTTGGCCGATGATTCAGGCTTAGAGGTAGATTTTCTTGGTGGGGCCCCCGGCGTTTTGTCGGCACGTTTTGCCGGCCGGGACGGAGACGATGCAGCCAATAATACGAAATTACTGCGCCTTTTAGATGGGGTGCCTAAACCATTGCGCACAGCCCGTTTCAGGTGCGTTTTGGCAGTTGTAACCAATACCGGTAAGGTGTTAACAGCCACAGGTACCATTGAAGGTTATATTGGTACCGAATTGCGAGGTAGTGGCGGTTTTGGCTATGATCCTCTTTTTGTTGTACCGGAATATAAATGCACTCTTAGTGAACTTTCCTTAGCAGAAAAAAATGCCATTAGCCATCGGGGAAAGGCATTAAAAAAACTGCGGAATATAATTAAGGATATTTTTGTCTAGCTTGCGGTGTTTTTTTACTACTTTACATTTACTATTACCTATGCTATAATGTAATTCGCTCCAGGAAAGAACTTGTACAGTTTGTGTGTCCTTAGAATTTGACCGGAATGCCCTTTGGAGTTATAATAGTGCCTGTGGCGGGGCGTAGCGCAGTTTGGTAGCGCACATGGTTTGGGACCATGGGGTCGTAGGTTCGAATCCTATCGCCCCGACCATTAATCCGGATTTGTTCTTAATTGCGCGGGAGTAGCTCAGTGGTAGAGCACCAGCCTTCCAAGCTGGGTGTCGCGGGTTCGAGTCCCGTTTCCCGCTCCATGTCCTGGTAGCTCAACAGGATAGAGCAACGGCCTTCTAAGCCGTGGGCTGGGGGTTCGAGTCCCTCCCAGGACGCCATTGACCACCGGCAGTAAAGGCTGGAGGGTCTAATGAACAGGGTGAATGTAGCTCAGTTGGCAGAGCACCAGATTGTGGCTCTGGGGGCCGCGGGTTCAAGTCCCGTCATTCACCCCAAATTTATTTTCCAATACGGCAAGTGATGGGGCGTAGCCAAGCGGTAAGGCACGGGACTTTGGATCCTGTATGCGAAGGTTCGAATCCTTCCGCCCCAGCCATGTGCTTTTGTAGGAGCCATTAGCTCAGGTGGCAGAGCACCTGACTTTTAATCAGGGTGTCCCAGGTTCGAATCCTGGATGGCTCACCATGTGCGGGAGTGGCGGAACTGGCAGACGCGCATGACTTAGGATCATGTGCCGTAAGGCATGGGGGTTCAAGTCCCTTCTCCCGCACCATAAATGCAAGTTGTTATGCGGAAGTAGCTCAGCGGTAGAGCATCGCCTTGCCAAGGCGAGGGTCGCGGGTTCAAATCCCGTCTTCCGCTCCAAACATGAACGGTAACCTCGGCCTTGAGAATAGCCGGGGTTTATATTTTGCAGGAGTTCAGTTATTTACGTAGAAATAGAATGAAAAACCTTTTCGTTTTTACTTTAATTGTGGTACAATTTACGGTGATGCTGGGTATATATTAGTAACAGAGAGAATGAGGAGGATTAGGGTCTATGGAGGTAAAGGTGGAAAAACTGGAAAAACTGGAAAAAAACAAGGTCAGCCTGGAAGTAACAGTTCCTGCTGATCAAGTTGATAAGGCTTTGGCCAGAGCTTATCGCCAAGTAGTTAAAAAGGTTACAATCCCCGGTTTCCGGAAAGGTCATGTACCGAGAAAGATTTTAGAGATGCGTTTGGGAAAAGGTGTGCTATATGAAGAAGCTTTAGATATATTGTTGCCTGAGGCATATACAGAAGCGGTAAAAGAGACAAAAATTGAACCTATTGATCAGCCCCAAGTAACAGATGTGGACTTGGAAGAAGGTAAACCCTGTCGTTTTACGGCTGTTGTAGAGGTAAAACCGGAGGTAAAACTCGGTCAATATAAAGGATTACAGGTTGTCAAAAAAGAAGTAGAGGTTGGCGAACAGGACGTAGATGCTTATATTAAAAATCTGCAAGAACGGACAGCAACCTGGAAAGGGATTGCAGAAGATGAAGCAGCGCAAGATGGAGATTTAGTGACCATTGATTTTAAGGGTTTTGTTAACGGAGAACCTTTAGCAGGAGGTAGCGGGGAAAATTACCCGTTACTACTGGGTTCAAGCAGCTTTATTCCTGGTTTTGAAGCACAATTAATAGGTGCTAAGGCCGGGGAAGAACGGGAGCTACAGGTAACTTTCCCAGAAGATTATCATAATACCGAAATAGCAGGGGCTGAAGCCAAATTCCAGGTAAAAGTGAAGGAAATTAAGCGGAAAGAACTTCCAACACTTGATGATGAATTTGCCAAAGATGTTGGCGAATTTGAAACTTTAGCGGAATTAAGGCAAGACATCAAACAAAAACTTACGGCAAGCGCCGAGCAAAAAGCAGAACAAGAGTTTCGGGAAGAATTGATCACGCAGGCAGTGGCTAATGCTGAGGTAGAGATACCGCAAGTGCTAATTGACCGCCGTATAGAATCAATGGTGGAAGACTTAAAACGGAGGCTACAACAACAAGGGATTTCTTTAGACGCTTATTTAGGCTATGCGAAAAAAACATTGGATCAAGTTAAGGAAGAATTTCGGCCAAATGCTGTGGAAGGGATCAAGACAGACCTTGTGCTAGCAGCCATTGCCAAGGTAGAACAGCTTGTGGCTACTGCGGAAGAAATTGAGGATGAACTAGACAAAGTTGCTGCTGCCATTGAAAAAGATACAGCCAAAGTCGAAGAATTTAAGCAAAGGTTACGGGAATTGGGTCAATTAGACATTATTAGTGATGATATTGTCAGGGCTAAAGCTGTAGATATATTAGTAGCAGAAGCAGTCAGTCCTTAAATCTTTTTTCCGCATTACGCCATCAGCAATTGATTAAAAGGTGTTGTTTTGGGTATGATGTAATAATGCACTGTATTTGCTTTGCAGAGCTGGTTTTTTCGCTTTGATCAATTAAGTCAGGAGGTGCTGTTAATGTCTTACTTAGTACCAATGGTGGTAGAGCAGACTAATCGGGGGGAGAGAGCATATGATATCTATTCTCGCCTGCTCAAGGACCGGATTATCTTTTTAGGCAGTGCAATTGATGATAATGTTGCCAATACGGTTATTGCGCAAATGCTTTTTTTGGAGGCGGAAGACCCTGACAAAGATATCTGGCTCTATATCAATTCCCCCGGTGGGGCGGTTCACGCTGGATTAGCTATATATGATACTATGCAGTACATCCGACCGGAAATAAATACAGTATGTATGGGCTTAGCTGCCAGCATGGGCGCTGTCTTATTGACAGCTGGAACCACTGGGAAGCGTTTTTCTCTTCCCCATGCCCGGGTCATGATTCATCAGCCCTTAGGCGGTGTGCAAGGTCAAGCAGCGGATATTGCTATTCATGCCCAGGAAATTATCCGCACGCGGGAAATACTCAATGAGATTATAGCAAAGCACACCAAACAACCCATAGAGAGAATTCAGAAGGATACTGATCGTGATTTCTTTATGTCAGCAAAGGATGCGCAAGAGTACGGTATTGTTGACGAGGTGATGTACACCCGCAATATTAAGTAGTAAAGGGGTGAAAGATGTGTTTAAATTCAGTGATGAGAAGGGACAGCTAAAGTGTTCCTTTTGCGGAAAGCTCCAAGAACAAGTTCGTAAACTGGTAGCCGGTCCCGGCGTTTATATTTGTGATGAATGTATTGAATTATGTAATGAAATAATTGAAGAAGAGCTGCAGGATGAAATGGAGTTTGAGCTGCAGGATATCCCTAAACCCAAAGAGATCAAGGCCATCCTTGATCAGTATGTAATTGCGCAGGAAAAGGCGAAAAAAGTAATGTCTGTGGCTGTATATAATCATTACAAACGGATTAACTTGGGTATGCGGGTAGATGATGTTGAACTACAAAAGAGTAATATTGTGATGCTGGGTCCTACCGGTTCTGGGAAAACATTACTGGCGCAAACTTTGGCCAAAATCCTTAACGTCCCCTTTGCTATTGCCGATGCCACCTCTTTAACCGAAGCCGGTTATGTTGGTGAAGATGTGGAAAATATTCTTCTCAAGCTGATTCAAGCTGCTGATTATGATATTGAGAAGGCAGAAAAAGGAATTGTTTATATCGATGAAATCGATAAAATAGCCCGGAAGTCAGAAAATCCTTCCATTACCAGGGATGTTTCCGGTGAAGGGGTACAACAGGCATTATTAAAGATCTTAGAAGGGACCGTAGCAAGTGTACCGCCACAAGGCGGGCGTAAACACCCGCATCAGGAGTTTATCCAGATTGATACGACCAATATTCTCTTTATTTGTGGGGGAGCCTTTGACGGTGTAGAAAAATATATCCAAAACCGGATCGGGCAAAAGAGCCTTGGTTTTGGTGCCGATATTCGGGGAAAAGAAGATCGGAGAATCGGTGAGATTTTAGCACAGATTTTACCGCAAGATCTGCTGAAGTTTGGCTTGATCCCAGAATTTGTTGGTCGTGTTCCGGTAATCGTAACCTTAGACGCTCTGGATGAAAATGCCCTGATTCAAATTTTGACTGAGCCGAAGAATGCGTTGGTGAAACAATATCAAAAACTTTTTGAGCTGGATGGGGTACAGTTAGAGTTTCAAGAAGGAGCTTTGGCAGCTATTGCCGGTGAAGCGATGAAGCGGAATACCGGAGCTAGAGGCTTACGGGCCATAGTTGAAGAAATTATGCTGGAGGTTATGTATGATATTCCCTCTCGGCAAGATATAACAAAGGTGACTATTACCAAGGATGTTATTTATAAAAAGCAAACTCCAATTATTGTCACTACCAGTGGCGAACGGAAAGGGAAAAAGCGGGAAGCTTCCGCCTAACAAGAAGAATGGGACTGACTGATGTCAGTCCTTATCCTCCACAAACCAAGAGGCAGCTTATCTGCACGTTGCTGCAGTAAAATAAGGAAGCCAACATGCTCGGCAGGCGCGGTTTTACCGAATAACCGAACCATATAGAATAGAAACTAATCGCCATTTTGATGGGGCTGATTGAGGTCAGCCCCATTTTGCGTTTTAAGGATATCAATTTGAACATTAACATAAATTCTTCCCTGTCGGAGATAATAGAAACTGTAGATAAGTTTTTTCGGGGAGGGCGACGCATGTTTGGTTCAGGATGGGGCGGGATATTAGGAGCTGTGCAGATTTTTTTTGCTGTTGTGATCGGCCTTTACTTCTGGAATCTATTACGGACCCAACAAGGAAACAAGACGGCAGTAGATCGGGAATCACGCAAGGAAATGGAAAACCTGCAAAAATTGCGGGAAATTTCATTGACCATGCCGCTGTCGGAAAAGACTCGTCCCAGTTCCTTTGACGAGATTATCGGCCAGGAGGAAGGCTTGAAAGGATTGCGGGCAGCCCTTTGCTCACCTAATCCACAGCATGTTATAGTCTACGGCCCGCCGGGGGTTGGCAAAACTGCTGCCGCCCGGTTGGTGCTGGAAGAAGCTAAATCCCAGCCTGTTACTCCGTTTATGGAAACAGCGAAGTTTGTGGAAGTTGACGCTACCACCGCCCGCTTTGATGAGCGGGGGATAGCTGATCCGCTGTTGGGTTCGGTGCATGACCCAATTTATCAAGGAGCAGGACCCTTAGGTATGGCAGGGATTCCCCAACCGAAACCGGGAGCAGTTACTAAGGCTCATGGGGGAATTCTTTTTATTGATGAAATTGGGGAACTGCACCCGGTGCAGATGAACAAACTTTTAAAGGTATTGGAAGATCGGAAAGTATTTTTAGAAAGCGCTTATTATAGCAAGGAAGACCCTAATATTCCCAACCATATTCATGATATCTTCCAAAACGGCCTGCCGGCTGATTTTCGTCTGGTTGGGGCTACTACCAGGTTACCGCAAGAGATCCCGCCGGCCATACGCTCCCGGTGTGTAGAAATCTTTTTCCGGTCATTGCGGCCGGAAGAGATAGGTATTATAGCCCGGAACGCAGCGCAAAAGGTAAACTTTGGTATAGATGATGGGGCGGTAGAAGTTGTGGAGAAATATGCTACCAATGGCCGCGAAGCTGTTAATATTGTCCAAATTGCCGGCGGGTTGGCGCAGACAGAGGGCAGGCAGCGGATAAATGTTGCTGATGTGGAATGGGTGGTAAATAGTGGTCAATACTCACCCCGCCCGGAGAAAAAGGTTCCAGCCAGGCCACAGGTGGGTTATGCCAATGGTTTAGCCGTTTATGGTCCGAATATGGGTACTTTAATTGAAATCGAGGCAGCAGTGTTGCCTGTGCCCAGGGGAGAGGGGCAAATAACTGTCACCGGCATGATTGAAGAAGAGGAGATGGGTAATCCCGGCCATATGGTACGGCGCAAGAGCATGGCCAAAGGTTCTGTGGAAAACGTTTTAACCGTGCTCCGCCGCTATTTGGATTTTAATCCCCGGGATTATTATATTCATCTTAACTTTCCCGGCGGTATTCCCATTGACGGTCCTTCTGCCGGTATAGCCGTGGCATCGGCAATTTACTCCGCCCTCACCGGTATTCCTGTAGATAACAAGGTTGCTATGACCGGCGAGATTTCCATCCGCGGGTTTGTAAAGCCGGTTGGTGGTGTTGTGGCCAAGACTGAGGCTGCGCGGCAGGCTGGGGCGCGGAAAGTGATCATACCGGCGGAAAACTGGCAGGAATGCTTTGCCCAAATGACAGATATAGAAGTGGTGGCGGTGGAGAGTCTTGATCAGGTTTTCCAGCATGTGCTGGTGAAACCTGGCTCGACTCGGGGCGGAGACTACCTGGGTGTTGCTAATGTAGAGAAGTTGACTGCTGCATCTACCTTATAGAGAAGCGGGGTCTCCTTTGGGGTCTCAATATGAGGAGGAATTATGTACCCATGGGAGAATAATCTCATTAAGGACAAGTTAAGCCTCAACATTCTTTGCATTTTTTGCAAAAGATTCACTGTTATTTTCTGGAGGTGAAGGCCCATGGGTGAAACATCTCAAAATCTCAATGCACTCCCCCTTTTACCTTTAAGGGGTGTATTAGTATTTCCCTTTATGGTGATTCATCTGGATGTAGGGCGGGAAAAGTCAATCGCTGCTTTAGATGAGGCGATGGTTGGCGACAAGCGAATCCTGCTGGTGAGCCAGAAGGAAGCACAACAGGATGACCCTACGCCGGAAGGTATTTACTCCATCGGCACCATTGCGGAAATAAAACAATTACTCAAACTCCCCGGCGGTACTGTGAGAGTATTGGTAGAAGGTTTATCCCGGGCTCGTATCGATCGATACATAGCTACTGAGCCCTTTTATCTGGTAGAGGTAACTGAGTTTGAAGAAATAGAGGAAAAGACGGCTGAAATTGAAGCCATGACTAGGAGCTTAGTATTTCAGTTTGAACAATATGTAAAACTGAGTAAGAAGATCCCGGCAGAGACTGTTGTTTCCATTGTTACCATTGAAGAAGCAGGTCGATTGGTAGATTTGATTGCTTCCCACTTAACTTTAAAACTGGCTGATAAACAGCGGATTTTAGAAGCTATTGGTGTCCGACAGCGGTTGGAAACCATTAATTCAATTTTAGCCAAAGAAATCGAGATTTTGGAATTGGAGCGAAAGATTAATGCCCGGGTGCGAAAACAGATGGAGAAGACGCAAAAGGAGTATTACCTGCGGGAACAGTTAAAGGCAATTCAAAAAGAGTTGGGGGAAAGGGAGGAAGGGAGCGAGGCTTTAGAATACCGGGAAAGACTAGCAGAGGCTGATTTGCCGCCTGAGGTTGAGGAAAGAGTAAAAAAAGAAATTGCTCGCTTAGAGAAGATGCCGTCCATGGCAGCGGAGGCTGCTGTAGTGCGTACATATCTTGATTGGCTGCTGGAATTGCCTTGGCGGTATAAGACTGAAGATCGGTTGGATTTAGATATTGCACAACGGGTTTTGGATGAAGATCATTACGGCTTAAAAAAAGTAAAGGAACGGATTTTAGAATATTTGGCAGTGAGCCAGTTGACAAAAAAGTTGAAAGGGCCAATCCTTTGCCTAGTTGGCCCCCCGGGAGTGGGCAAGACTTCTTTAGCCAAATCAATCGCCCGGGCACTGGAGCGAAAATTCGTTCGCATTTCTTTAGGTGGGGTGCGGGATGAGGCGGAAGTTCGCGGCCACCGGCGCACTTATGTGGGCGCACTTCCGGGGCGGATAATCCAGGGAATGCGGCAGGCGGGCTCGCAAAACCCAGTATTTCTCTTGGACGAGATTGATAAAATGAGTATGGATTTTCGTGGAGACCCGTCGGCTGCGCTCTTGGAGGTATTGGATGCAGAACAGAATCATACCTTTAGTGATCATTATATTGAGTTGCCTTTTGATCTTTCCCATGTTTTCTTTTTAACCACTGCCAATACCACCCATACTATTCCCCGGGCTCTCTTGGATCGAATGGAAGTAATTCACCTGCCGGGGTATACAGAGGAGGAAAAGGTCAATATTGCCGCCCGCTACCTGGCGCCGAAACAAAAGGAAGAGCATGGGTTGAGTAAAAAGCAGTTGACCTTAACTGAAAACACTTATAAGCAGATAATCCGGGAGTATACCAGAGAAGCGGGGGTACGGAACCTGGAACGCTCTTTAGCTACAATTTGCCGTAAAGCTGCCCGGGAGATCATTCAATCGGGCAGCAAGCAGGTAAAGGTCACCCCGCGGAACTTGAAGCGTTACCTGGGTGTGGCCCGTTTTCGCTATGGCGTGGCGGGGCAAGTGGATGAAGTGGGTGTTGCCACCGGCCTGGCATGGACAGAAGTAGGCGGTGATGTCCTTTCTGTGGAGGTAAGTGTAGTACCAGGTAAAGGCAAACTAAACCTTACCGGCCAATTGGGGGAGGTAATGCAGGAATCTGCACAAGCCGCTTTTAGCTATGTGCGAAGCAGGGCGCAGGAGCTACAGATTGCTGCCGGTTTTCACGAGGAAGTTGATATTCATATTCATGTACCGGAAGGGGCGATTCCCAAAGACGGCCCTTCTGCCGGCATAACTATGGCCGCTGCCTTGGTCTCGGCATTAAGCAATAAGGCCATACGGGCAGATGTGGCCATGACCGGTGAAATCACCCTCCGTGGCCGGGTACTGCCGGTGGGCGGAATTAAAGAGAAAATGCTGGCAGCACATAGGGCTGGAATTAAAAAGGTGCTGTTACCGGTGGAAAACAAGCGGGATTTAGAGGAAATTCCCCGGAATGTAAAGCGGGATTTGCAGTTTGTCTTTGTTGAGCATATGGATCAAGTGCTCAAGGAAGCTTTGGTAGGGTTGGCAAATGAAGATCACTAGAGCTGAATTCAAGATCAGTGCAGCAGTGCCAAAACAGTTTCCTGCCGATGGTTTACCGGAGGTAGCCTTTGCCGGCAGGTCAAATGTTGGCAAATCAAGCCTACTCAACAGCCTGGTAAGGCGGAAGAATTTGGCTCGGGTGAGCCAGACTCCAGGGAAAACCCAATTAATTAATTTCTTTCTGATTAACAATTGTTTCTATTTTGTTGATCTGCCGGGGTATGGTTTTGCCCGGGTTTCAAAACAGATGAAAGCCCAATGGGGAAAATTAATTGAGAGTTATCTGCAAAAACGGGAAACACTTATGGGAGTAGTACAGTTAGTTGATTTACGTCATCCTCCCTCTGCGGAGGATTGCCAGATGTTTGCCGGTTTACAGGCGCTAGAAATACCGGTAATAATCGTTGCGACGAAGGCGGATAAAATTTCCCGGGGGAATAGGCGAAAACACGTAAAAGAAATCCTGGAGGTGTTTAATCTCCCGCCCACATTCCCGTTGGTATGCCATTCCGCTAAGACCGGCGAAGGGCAGGGGGAATTGTTGGATATATTAGGGCAATTATTGGGTTAGAAAATGAGGGATGATTTATAGTATTGGTATTGTGCTTGATATCTCGCTGCCCAACCCGACCCGGGGGATTATCGATCTTTCCCAGGGCTTTTAAGGGGGAATGGATAATGCTGGATAATGGCCGTATTTCCGGCAGGCAGGCTTTTAAGCTTTTGGTAATAACAATACTGGCAACGGAAATTCTCCTCCTGGCGGGGATAACTGCCCAAGAGGCAGGCAATGATGCCTGGCTGGTTCCGGGAGCCGCCTTAATCGGTTCCATAGTTATAGTTTTAGTGCAAGCCCGTTTGGCGGCAAATTTCCCCGAACAGACTGTGGCTCAGTACAGTCAACTGATTTTAGGCAGTGTTTTGGGGCGTTTGGCAGGTTTGATCTACAGCCTGTTTTTTTTCCACTTGGCAACACTGGTCTTGCGGCAGTTTGCTGTCTTTATGGTCACCAGTTTTATGCGGCTACACCACTGGCAGCATTTCTGCTGGTGATGGTGATCCTGGTTATATCGCAGGTGAGAAACGGTTTAGAAAGTATGGCCAGGGCAAATGAATTTATTTTTGCGGCAATTTTCTTTGCCCTAATCTTTATTTGGTTATTACTTCTGAAAGACTTCGAACCTGAGTCCCTGTTGCCAACCTTAGCCGATGGCATTATGCCTGTGGTGCGGGTGGCCCGGGTGCCGTTAGTATGGTATGGGGAATTGGTGGTACTGCTTTATATTTTTCCCCACCTGAAGCGGCCGCACACAGGAACAAAGGTTGCCCTCGGCGTGTTGTTTTTTATCTCAATTTTATTTACCGTTTCCAACGCCACAGCATTAATGCTTTTTGGCCTAGAAGAAACGGCGCGGCTGAACTTTCCCCTCTTTAATGCTTCTCGTATGGTGCAGGTTGCATTTGTGGAGCGAACGGAAGCTGCCATAATGGCTATTTGGGTTGGCGGCATTTTTATCAAAGTTGCGGTTTTTATCTGGTGTTCTGCAGTAAGCTTAGCTCAGACATTGAATTTGCGGGACTACCGTCCCTTGGCAACCCCGATAGGGATCTTGCTGGTAGCATTGTCTCTCATTAGTGTTGAAAATATTCTTGAGTTTCGTCAGTTTGCCAAAGAAGTTTTCCCGTTTTATGGTTTACTGCCGGAATTTGCCCTGCCATTGTTTCTATTGCTGGTTGCAAACCTGCGGGCATGGCTGGATCCAAGTTTTCCGCAGAAGCCATAATTATCACTAATTATTATCCTTCGCAAATGGTTGCCCCCTTGACAGTAGCAGCCTGAGCGGGTATTATAAAATATAAATTTGTTAGTTAGAGGCCATGAGAGGGAGGAGTAGCTCTAGTCCGCCCATCAGAGAGGGAGGTTTTAAGCTGGAAAGCCTCCTGGGAGGGGAAAGAGGGAAGGTCGCCCTGGAGCCGTCGGATTGAAGCAAGTAGATCTGACCGGAGGCGCCCGTTAGCGCTGAAAGTGTCCGGGAATTTTTCCGGAAACTAAGGTGGTACCGCGAAAAAACCTTTCGTCCTTAGCAGGAGAAGGTTTTTTATTTTTGGGACATCTGCAGGATTAAGAGTATGTGAGGAGGTTTAATTCATGGCTAATAGTGTATCTCTTCCCACTGTTTATGACGCCAAGAGTGTGGAGGACAAATGGTACCGGTATTGGCTGGAGGGTGATTATTTCCGGCCGGAAATTGATCAACAGAAGGAACCTTTTACCATTGTGATTCCGCCACCAAATGTAACTGGTGCGCTGCATATGGGCCATGCTTTGGATAACACCATGCAGGATGTTTTAATCAGGTGGCAGCGGATGACCGGAACGCCTACCTTGTGGCTGCCGGGCACTGACCATGCCGGTATTGCCACCCAGGCCAAGGTGGTGGAAAGCCTGGCCGAAGAAGGTTTGACACCGCAGGATGTGGGGCGGGACAAGTTTTTAGAGCGTATCTGGCAGTGGAAAGAAAAGTATGGCGGCCGGATTATTGAGCAGTTAAAGCGGCTGGGGGCTTCTTGTGATTGGTCGCGGGAGCGGTTTACCATGGATGAAGGGTGCTCGCAGGCGGTACGGGAGGTTTTTGTCAGCTTATTTGAAAAGGGATTGATTTACCGGGGGAATTATATTATTAACTGGTGTCCCCAGTGTAAAACAGCTCTATCCGATATTGAAGTGGATCACCAGGACACGGAAGGAAAAATTTGGCATTTCCGCTATCCCTTAGTTGGAGAAGCAGGTTATATCACAGTGGCCACTACCAGACCAGAAACAATTTTAGGTGATACTGCCGTTGCCGTACACCCCAGTGATGAACGTTATCAAGATTTAATTGGGAAGAAGGTATCTTTGCCGGGAATTGAGCGGGAAATTCCGATTATTGCCGATGCTTATGTGGATCCTGAGTTTGGTTCCGGGGCGGTTAAGGTTACGCCTGCCCATGACCCCAATGATTTTCAAATCGGCCTTCGCCATGGCTTGGAACAGATTGTTGTTATTGCACCTGACGGGATAATGAATGAGAATGCCGGCAAATATCAAGGCATGGACCGTTTGGCATGCAGGGAGGCATTGGTAGCGGATTTTGAGCAAGCAGGTTATTTGGTAAAGGTAGAAGAGCATGCACATGCTGTGGGTCATTGTTCCCGTTGCGATACAACCATTGAACCCCTGTTATCGAAGCAGTGGTTTGTGAAGATGAAACCATTGGCTGAACCGGCCATAGCTGCTGTCAGGGAAGGGAAAATTAAGTTTGTGCCGGAACGGTTTACCAAGACCTACCTGGACTGGTTGGAGAACATAAGAGATTGGTGCATTTCCCGCCAGTTGTGGTGGGGTCATCGAATTCCCGTTTGGTATTGTCATGATTGCAATGAGGTGATTGCCAGCCGTGAAGATCTGACCCAATGCCCCCATTGTGGCGGTCAGTTGGAACAGGACCCGGATGTTTTGGATACCTGGTTTAGTTCTGCCCTGTGGCCTTTTTCAACCCTGGGGTGGCCTAAGGAAACACAAGACCTGCAATATTTCTACCCTACCTCTGTGTTGGTAACCGGACGGGATATAATCTTTTTCTGGGTAGCGCGCATGATTTTTATGGGTTTGGAGTTTATGCACAAAGAACCCTTCCGGGAGGTTTTGATCCATGGTTTGGTTTTGGACTCTCAAGGGCGAAAGATGTCAAAATCCTTGGGAAACGGGATCGATCCCTTGGATTTGATTGCACAGTATGGAGCAGACACCTTGCGGTTTATGCTGATGACTAGTATGACCCCGGGCAATGATATGCGTTTTTATTGGGAACGGGTGGAGAACTGCCGCAACTTTGCTAACAAGATCTGGAATGCTTCCCGCTTTGCCCTAATGAATTTAGCGGATTTTGACCCGGGGCAGATAGATAGCCAGACATTAGCATACACCTTGGCTGATCGCTGGATTATCAGCCGCTTAAACCGGGTTATAACAAAGGTTACGGGCCAACTGAAAAAATATCAGCTGGGTGAGGCTGCGGCGTTGCTGTATGATTTTATCTGGAGTGAATTTTGTGATTGGTATATTGAGCTTGCTAAACCCCGTCTATATAATCATGAAGCACAGGCTGCCCGACGTACTGCCCAATATGTGCTCTGGCAGGTATTGGACAATATTTTGCGGTTGTTACATCCCTTTATGCCCTTTATTACCGAAGAAATTTGGCAGCACTTGCCCCATCAGGGAACCAGCATATGTGTAGCTCCCTGGCCGGTCCAAAATTCAGAAGCTATTGCCGCTCAGATGGAAGCGGAAATGGAATTAATTATGGCAGTAATCCGGGGTGTGCGGAATATCAGGGCGGAGATGAATATTGCACCGGGTAAGAAGGCGCAGGTTATTGTGCAATGCCCGCAGGATTTGCAAGGGCAGTTGGAACAGGGTATTGACTATATAAAACAGTTAGCAGGGGCTAACCGGGTAGTGTTACAAGGAATGGGCGCGGCAAAACCCCGGCAAGCGGCAACAGCTATTGTGGGCGGTGTAGAAATTTTTGTCCCCTTAGAAGGGTTGGTGGATATTGATCTTGAAATAGCCCGCCTGCAGAAGGAATTGCAGGAAGTTGAAAAAGAGGTGGATCAGGTAGTAAAAAAGCTGCAAAATGAGAAGTTTTTGGCCAAGGCTCCGGAACCGGTGGTGGCTAAGGAAAGACAAAAGGAGCAAGAGTATCGCGAAAAGCAGGCAAAACTTGAGGAACGCTTGGCAATGCTGCAGGGTCAGTAAAGGCGATGGCGGTAGTTTTTACCGATTATAGGTCAACTTGTTTGGCAGCTAGACTCTTTGCAGAGTGGAGAGTTTGAAGTTAGAATTGCATGAAGGAAGGGGCGGCAGTGGATTATAAGGAAACAGTGACATTTATTCATAATTTGGGTAAGTATGGCAGTAATTTAGGGTTAGGGCGGATTGAAAGACTGTTGGAAAGATTGGGCAGGCCGCAGGATAGAGTGCCGGTGGTGCACGTGGCGGGGACTAATGGGAAAGGGTCCACATCAGCCATGATTGCTGCTATAATGGTTGCAGCTGGTTACCGGGTGGGGCTATATACTTCGCCCCATCTCTCGTCCTATACGGAGCGTCTACAAATTAATGGTGAGGCAATAAAACCGGTACAATTTGCCGCTTTATTTGAGAACATTTTTCCCATAGTGAAAAGTGTGATCAAAGAAGAGGGCTTGGAACACCCCACAGAGTTTGAAATTTTGACCGCGGCTGCGTTGCATTATTTTGCCGCTGAAAGGGTAGATCTGGCGGTAATGGAGGTGGGGCTAGGGGGACGCTTAGATGCCACCAATATCGTCTTACCGCTGGTTAGCGTTATTACCCATATTGCCTTGGATCATACCGATGTGCTAGGTGATAATCTGGCCGCTGTGGCAGGGGAAAAGGCGGGCATAATAAAACCGGGAATACCGGTAATTTCCGCTTATCAGGAGCCGGAGGCAGGTGCGGTAATTGCCCGGTATGCCAAAGAGGTGCAGGCACCGCTGTTTGCAGTGGCTGAGCATATGGAACTAAGTAGAATAAGATTATTACAGGAAGGTGTTTGCTGTGATTTGCGGGGTCTGGGCTGGGAACTGCCCGATTTAGAGATATCTCTCTTGGGTCAACACCAGGTGTTCAATGCAGCTACTGCATTAGCGGCAGTTGGAGTTTTGCGGGAGGCAGGATATAATATTGCTGCAACTGCTGTCCGCCAAGGATTGGGGCAAATTCTCTGGCCGGGGAGGATGGAGTTATTTCCGGGAAAACCTGATGTTTTGCTGGATGTAGCGCACAACCCAGATGGTGCCACTGCATTGGCGGAGGCGGTTCAATCCCATTTTCCTCGGCGGCCGATAGTGCTGGTTTTTGGGGTACTGGCAGATAAAGATGTAAGTAATATGGCAGATAAATTGGCTCCCTTGGCAAAAAAAGTGATTACAACCAAACCCCAAAGCCCTCGGGCCATGGATCCCCGGCAAGCTGCTGCTTTTTTTCAAAACAAAGTTCCAGAAGTATCTTTTGCGGAAGAGATTGCATCAGCAATAGAGCTAGCTTATCAAAATGCCATGTCAGGGGACTTAATTTTGATCTGCGGCTCATTTTATCTGGTTGGTGCAGCCAGAGAGTATTTGCTGGAAAAATTATAACGCGAGAGAGGGTATCACCTACCTTCTCCCGCGTTTTTTATTTAAGGGTCCATTTACCGGCCCTGGGAACCTATGGGTTCAGTTGGTGCACTTTGGGTGATTTGTGCTTGTGCACCGTTTGCTAATGCTTGCTCAGCATATGCAACTAATTTCTTGGTCATATTTCCACCGACATAACCGTTTACACGGCTGGGGAGAGAACCTTTGTCGATGTTTTGGTAGTCGGCGATTCCTAGTTCATTGGCAATTTCAAATTTCATTCTGTTAAGAGCTTGAGCTGCACCAACAGTTACAGGTTCATTAGAATTCCGTGGCATTAACTGTCTCCCTCCCTTCTTTGAAAAAGTTTTTACTGTGTTACTAGTCATATTTTGCACCGAAGATTAGGAGCTTATGTTGATATCTTCTTTCCTTAATTGGGTGTTTTTAATTTTAATAAAAAACTATGGTAATTTTATGGAAGTATTTCCAAAAGAACGACGTTCCTGGTGCAAATGTTGAGCCTGTCGCATGGATAATAGCAGAATAGAATAATTTGGGAAAAAGAAAAATACAATGTATTAATTGTAATTGTTGTGGAGGTGAGTTGGTTGCCACAGGAGCAAGTTCCCTTATTATTTATTTTTTTTCTGGGAATGTTAACGCGCAACAACATTTTGAGCTCTGCCTCAGGGATTCTTTTAGTGATGCAGGTTATGAACATGCACCGTTTATTTCCTGTTTTGGAGAACCGTGCTATTGATTTGGGTTTACTTTTCCTGACAATGGCAATTTTAGTGCCTTTTACCAC
The DNA here is from genome assembly GCA_050951765.1 of bacterium. Taxonomy (GTDB): domain Bacteria; phylum Bacillota; class DTU030; order DTU030; family JBMNJR01; genus JBMNJR01. Next base: position 60,655 of record JBMNJR010000015.1, read on the forward strand.
CGGCAAAATTAAATTGCAGCATATCTTATATTTCATGTGCAGTCCTGCAGGTTTGGTTACTATTATGGGCGGGATCGCTGGGGCTGTCCTTAATGCCCGGGGTGTTAATTTATTGAGAATGGAACCTGATATTATTGGTGGTATTATTTTTGGCTCCTTAATTGGAATTCTTTTTTGCGGCGGTATTCCTGTAGGGCCGGTAATGGCAGCCGGATTGAGTTCCGTGTTATTACAGCTTTATCGACATTTCTTATAGTTTGCCCTAGCTATTTTTTTAGGTATATGGTAATAGTCTCCCGGACAGATTAATAGTAGGTAATTCCCGGGAAAGGAGTCATATAAAAATTGAAAAAAGAAACAATCATCCCTTTTGCTGCTCTATGTACAGTACCATTTGTTTTAGTTCTGTCTAATTCAATGTTAATTCCTGTTCTACCGAAAATGCAGCAGGCAATGGAAATTTCCCTTTTTCAAGCAGGTTTAATCATTACTGCTTTTTCTATTCCCTCGGGGTTGGTAATACCTGTGGCCGGATTTTTTTCCGATCGGTATGGGCGTAAAATAATTATGGTGCCTGCTCTTATTCTTTTCGGATTGGGAGGAGTTTTAGCCGGTATATCAGCATTTATTTTCTCTAATCCTTATTATTATATTTTAGCAGGCAGGATTATCCAAGGCATCGGTGGCGGCGGGACTTATCAATTGGCAATGGCTTTGGCCGGTGATATTTTTCAGACAGCGGAAAGGTCTAAGGCTTTAGGCATGTTGGAAGCGTCCAATGGATTAGGTAAAGTGGTAGCACCTCTTTTAGGCGCCGGTACTGCTCTAATTATTTGGTATGCACCTTTTTTTGTTTACGGCATCTTAGCTTTTACTGCTGCTTTATTAGTTTGGTTTCTTTGTCAAGAACCGCAGCATGTGGGGAGTAACCAATCGTTGCAGAAATATAAGCGGAGTTTGGTGGAAATTTTTACAGCCAAAGGGCAGGGTTTAGCCATTTGTTTTTTGGCAGGCATGTTAACGCTGTTTATTTTTTTTGGCGTTTTAAGTTATTTTTCGGATGTATTGGAAAAAAAAGTTTCATATTACCGGCTTTGCCACCGGTTTATATATTGCCGGACCGGTATTTGCCATGGCTCTAACTTCATATTTAGTAGGAACGGTCATGCAAAAACAGTTAAGCAAGTTATTGAAGCCGGCCTTTTTGGTAGGTCTAACTTTACAGACCACAGCTTTGGTTCTGTTTGCTTTTTTTCAAGCTAAATATTTTCTTTTCCTAAGCGTTGTTGTCATGGGAGTTGGCAGTGGCATTTTATTACCGGCTATAAATACCCTTATTACCAGTGCAGCTCAGCAAGAAAGAGGGGTTGTTACTGCCTTTTATGGTACAGTTCGTTTTTTTGGGGCTGCTTTAGGACCGCCTGCCGTAGGTTTAGGTTTAGCTCTAGGCTCGAAAAATATGTTTTTGATCGCTGCCGTAATGACAGCAGTTACTGCTGCCGCAGGAATCTTTTTCCTCAATCCGGCAAAAATGTTACCAGCAGAAATGCGTTCAACAAAAAAAGGTAAGCAAGGGCAGGATAGGGGCAGTGGAAAAGGAGATACTAATAGTAGCAAGAAAAAGTAAGGAGGGAATAGGGATGGCAAAAAAGAAAAATAAAGCCAAGCAGGAAATACGAAAGGATTTTTTGGAGGAATATGCAGCTCCTCTGGCAACAGATAAGTCTAAGGCCGAAAAAGACCCTAAAATACCCCACGGTTGATAATGGATGGCGCCGACGTGTTCGGCGCTTTTTAATTTTTATGGAAGGATTTAGCCTTAAGTTGGTAGTATTATTTCGAGAAGAATAAAATTGAGCTATTTTGACAAATTGCCATTTTTTCTACAGAGTTTGATCAGAAATGTGAGGAGTGAGATTATGTCCCGGCGAAGGAGAGCGGCTCGCAAAAAAAATTCTTCTGGGCAGGTGATTATACGTATTCTGTTAGGCGCAGCGATTGCCATTGCTTTTGGAATAATACTGGGCAAATTGTATCATGGTTGGATATTGGTTCAAGGGTCTGAAACTGGCCTCGCGGTTGGGAACGTTAGCCCTGGGGAAACGTCTGTATCCGAACAGGAAACAGAAGCCCCGGATCCCGGCATGCCTAATAATTCAGCTTCCCAACAGGGTCAGGATAATGGGCTCATATCTACACAAATGCCAGCTTTGCGTCTTTTCCGGGTGCAGGCAGGAGCTTTTAGCGAAGAAGAAAATGCCACGAATTTTCTTGCACAATTGGAAGCGGAATATGAGTATAAGGGATTAATCACAACCGGTGACGGTTTTTATCGAGTTAGTGTTGGAGCAATGGCCACAAGCCTTGGCGCCGGTGAACTGGCGGAACAATTGGCAAAAGATGAGGAAATTTTTTCCGAGGAACCAATAGTGATACCGGAAGTTTTGGCAGGAATTAAGATCGAACACGCGCAGGAAGATAGAACGTACTGGCAGCAACTACCGGATATATTGGAATCAGCAGTGGTTATTGGCCAGGAAATGGAAAGTCTATGGAGTATTTATGCAGCCGGCGGGAAAGCTGAAGAGCAGGTATTAAACGAATTAGCCGCGGTGGAAGAACTGGCGGGCAAACTCACCCTTAGGATAAAATCTTTGCCTGTTCCCTCTGTTTGTGTCAGTCTGCAATCAAACTTAGAAGTTTTAGCTGACGATATCATTAATTCGTTGGCACGTTTTCGGATTCAGGTTGAAAATAAAGAAATTGGCAGATACCCGGGGACAACTTTAACGGAGCTAATAAATATCTGGCAACAATTATAGATTACGAATTTGTATAGTAATAATTGCAGTAATTTGTTTTTTAGGGAGGAATTTTTTCGTAATCCGCGAATATGATTATCGTTGAAAAAATAACGACACTGTGTCAAAGATAATGGCAATAACTTTTCCTTATTTTTTATTTTCTAACTTAAGGCTAAATTGCTGGGTATATATTTGTTAACTATTTAACAATAAGCAGATGCGAGGTATTTACCATATTCAGTAGTAATAGGAAGCTAACTGTAGCTGAAGCCTTATTTTTGAACCTGCAAATTTAATAATTTGTTTGTATAATAAAGGCGTAGCTAAGATATATTTTCTGTTTTTTCTGTTTTGGTTTCTAAAGGGGGCGGAATGGTTGAAACTGTTGGAAGTGCAGCGTATCTTGCGGGCTGATGTGTTGGTAGATGCCCATAAGCTGGATAATGAAGTGGAAATGGCCTTTGGTGCGGATTTGATGAGTGATATTTTAGCAATGTGCCGGGAACATACAATGATTCTCACCGGCATGACTAATATTCAGGTGATTAGGACCGCGGAGATGAGTGATTTGGCTGCCATTGTATTTGTGCGGGGGAAGATGCCGGGACAAGAAATTGTGGCTATGGCTGAGGAGATTGGTATCCCCTTGCTCTGTACTAAATTAACTATGTATGAGGCGGCAGGGTTACTGTTTAGTGCCGGATTATCGGGTATTAACCGAGGCGCAGAACCACACAGGAGGATTGTTGCCGGTGGGGGAGCAGAAAAAAGATGAGGATGTTATCAAATTAGAATTTGAATTACGGGGTCTTGATTTTATTAAGGCCGGTGAAGCTTCCAGCGAATTGAAACAGCGGCTAAAAAAGTTAGGTTTTAATCCCGGTGTTGTACGGCGGGCGGCTATCGCAGCTTATGAAGCGGAGATGAATGTGATCATTCATGCTTATAAAGGGGTTATGGAGGCGGAAATATTTCCCAATCGAATCGTAATTAGATTGGTAGATCAAGGACCGGGCATATCTGATCTTGATTTAGCCATGCAGGAGGGGTATTCTACTGCCTCTGATGAAATCCGGGAAATGGGGTTTGGTGCCGGTATGGGTTTGCCTAATATTAGGCGTTGTGCAGATGAGTTCAAAATGGAATCTGAACTTAAAAAGGGTACGTACCTTGAGGTTGTTATTTATGCAGATAAAGGGTGAGTGAAATGGGTGAGTATTTTCATTCCGTGCGCCTTGATGCAGAAAAATGTAAGGGTTGTGTGAACTGTATTAAGACATGCCCTACGGAAGCCATTAGGGTACGTCATGGTAAAGCTGAAATTATTGAAGAAAGATGCATTGATTGTGAAGTATGTATTCGTGCATGCCCTAATCAGGCCAAATATGTACACACTGATCCGTTGACTATGTTAGACAATTATCATTATACAATTGCGCTGACGCCACCTTCGTTATATGGCCAATTTCCGGAGTCCATTAAACCGGCACAAGTATTAGCTGCTTTGATTAATATAGGTTTTGATGATGTTTTTGAAACTGCCATCGGAGCAGAAGTGGTTGCGGAAGCGACAAAAAAGCTTTTCCAGGCAAGAAAAACAGGAGATACTTTAGTTTCTTCCACCTGTCCGGCAGTAATCAGGTTAATTCAGGTGCGCTTTCCGGAACTAACTAAACTGGTTTTGCCTTTTGATTCCCCGGCAGAAATATCCGCCCAGTTAGTAAAGAGATTAAAGAGCAGGGAACTGGGGATTCCGGAAAAAGAAATTGGCGTATTTTTTATTACTCCTTGTGCGGCAAAGATGACTGCCATTAAGGCACCGGTAGGTACTACTCCATCCAATATTGATGGGGCATTTAGTGTGCACCAACTTTATCCACAGTTGCATCATTATGCTAAGAAGGCTAGCCCGGATAATAATTACCAAAAAGCCTCAGGTTTGGGAATAGGCTGGGGGGTGTCCGGTGGCGAGCAAAATGCCGTGGGGATAGAGAATCACTTAGTGGTGGATGGCATCCACAATGTAATTAGTGTGCTGGAGGAGCTTGAGATGGGTAGGTTGAGCGGGATGGATTTTATTGAAGCCCGGGCTTGTACCGGGGGCTGTGTGGGCGGTTTATTAAATGTGCAAAACAGTTTTGTTGCCAAGGTGCGATTACGGAAACTTGCGAAGGAGTTTAATAAAAATAAATTGCCGCTGGTAGCCCGTTATCCGGAATTATGCTTGGCTGATTACCGGATTCCCCGTTTAGAGGTGCAACCTCGACCCATAGTGCATTTAGATAAGGATATTGCGAAGGCGATGCAAAAAATGACCGCTGCGGAGAAGATGTTACTTACCCTGCCAGGCCTGGATTGTGGGGCATGCGGTTCTCCCACATGTAAAGCTTTGGCAGAGGATATCGCCTTAGGGAAAGCCCGGGAAACAGATTGCATTTTTATCTTAAAAGAAAGAATAATGGGTTTAGTTTCGGGCCATGAGAAACCGAAAAAGGGGGATGGGGAATGAAACTGCAGCAGATAGTGGCGGCTTTGGAATTGGAAGTTGTTTCCGGTGCAAATCTTGATCGAGAGATTGAGGGAGGATATGCATCTGATCTTTTGAGTAACGTGATGGCCAAAGCTGCAGGAGGGCAGTTGTGGGTCACCCATCAAGGCCATCAAAATATTATTGCTGTGGCCGTCTTAGTTGAACTGGCCGGGATTATTGTTGTTGATGGGGTTAAAATCGATGCAGAAACCAGTGAGAAGGCAAAGGCAGAAGGAATTAACTTGTTTACTACACCCTTGCCCGGATTTGAGGTGGCCGGACGACTTTACGCATTAGGTTTGCGTGGGAAGCAAAATGTTTAGCTGGTACAGTGCCGATTTACATATCCATAGTGTGTTGTCTCCCTGTGCTGAGTTAGATATGGGTCCGATTAATATTGTGCGCTCTGCTGAGAAACTAGAGTTGGATATAATTGCCATTACCGACCACAATGCTGCCGCCAATGTTGGGGGAGTACTAGAACTAACTAAGGGAGGTTATCCCCGGGTAATCCCCGGGATGGAGGTACAAACCAGGGAAGAGGTACATCTTTTATGTTACTTTCCTACTTTAAGCAAACTGTTGGATTTTGCATCATTTATCCGGGATAAATTACCCGGGATACCTAATCGCCCTGAAGTATTTGGCGAGCAGGTTATTGTCAATGCAGCGGAAGAAATATTAGGTTTTGAGGATACCCTACTAGCCAGCTCGGTCGATGCTTCTGTGGAGGAAGTGGCAAGTAAGGTTGTTGCAGCAGGAGGGCTAATAATACCTGCGCATATTGATCGACCGGCTTTTAGTTTGTTGGCTAATTTGGGATTTATTCCTCCAAAGCTGCCGGTGGCTGCCTTGGAAGTTGCGCGGCCGGAAAAGAGACAAGGGTTATTGCGAGATTTTCCTACCCTCAATGCTTATAATCTGGTTTCTTTTTCCGATTCTCACTTTTTAGGACAGATGGAGCGCAATTGCCGGACTTATTTTTATTTAAAAGAACCTACTTTCAGTGAGCTTACCATGGCTTTGCAAGGTTTAGGAGCCAGAAAGGTGGTGATTGGAGACCGAGGGAAGAAACCAGGCAATAGAACTTGTTGAATAAATGAGAAAAGGAGGTCGTACGAGATGTGTGGAGCTGCCTGCAATCACCAACCAGCACCTGACAGTGAATATGCTCGCCTGGCAGAGTTATTGGCAAAATACCAGGGGAAAGAAGGGGCTTTGATCCCAGTATTACAGGAAGCCCAGAATATTTTTGGTTATTTACCGGAACCGGTTTTAGTGCAAATTGCCGAAAGTTTCCGGATGCCATTGAGCCAAGTTTATGGAGTTGCAACCTTTTATGCCCAGTTTCATTTAAAACCTCGGGGTCGCCATGTGATCAGGGTATGTCAAGGCACTGCCTGTCATGTTCGCGGTTCAGCAAAGGTATTAGAACGGGTTAAAAAAGAATTGGGCATTGATTCAGGGGAAACCACTAAAGATCTTCGTTTTACGATTGAGCCTGTTGCTTGTTTGGGTGCCTGTGGTTTAGCACCGGTAATGATGGTCAATGATGATACCCATGGACGTTTAACTCCGGATATGGTGCCCGGTATTTTAGCTAAATACGAATAATATGGAAGAGCTGTCACTGCATATTTTAGATCTGGTGCAAAATTCCTTGGGTGCCGGTGCTACTTGGGTAAAGGTGGTTATTGTCGAGGATCTGGCACAAGACATTTTTAGCTTAGAGATACATGACAACGGCCGGGGGATGGATAAAAAATTCTTGCAGCGCATATTTGATCCTTTTGCCACTACCAGGACAACCCGCCGTGTAGGGTTGGGTTTATCGCTTCTGCACATGGCCGCGCAGCAGTGTAATGGCAAGGTGGAAGTAGATTCCATACCAGGTAGAGGAACCAAAGTTTCTGCTGTTTTTCAGCATAGTCATTGGGATCGTGCTCCCCTAGGGAATATAGTTGCGACACTTATAACCATAATCAGTGGCAACCCGGAACTTACACTTAGAATACATGCATGAGGTAAATGGACAGAGCTTTAGCGTCAGATACAGCAGAACTGAGAGAGATTTTAGGGCTAGAGATCCCCCTGAATAACTTAGCTGTTCTGGGTTGGTTAGAGGAGTATCTAGCCCAGGGTTTGGCTGATTTGTATGGAGGTGAAAAGAGATGACTGCTTTGAAAAATTTAGAGGATTTACGCAAACTGCGGGAAACAGCGAAAGCGCAAGTTAAGGAGCGTTTTGGCGGGGAAATAAAGATTGTTGTGGGTATGGGCACATGCGGCATTGCCGCCGGAGCCAGGGAAGTGATGACTGCCTTGTTGGAAGAACTTCGCACCCGCAATATTCAGGCAACTGTAACGCAAACCGGGTGTATAGGCATGTGTGAAAGGGAACCATTGGTTGACATTGAACGGCCAAATGAATCGCGGGTTACCTACGGCCGGGTTACTCCTAAGGATGTTAAGCGTCTGGTAGCCGAACATGTTTTACATGGGCGGGTAGTAGAGGAATTGGTGGTAGCAAGGGTTGAAGAATAGGAGAAACCTTTTGTAAAGGAGGGAAAAGGAATGGAATTAGTTCGGGCCCATGTGCTGGTGTGCGGTGGTACCGGCTGCACATCTTCAGGCAGCAAGAAAGTGCAGGAAGTGTTGCAGGCTGAGCTAGTTAAACAAGGCCTGGATAAGGAAATAAAAATTGTGGAAACCGGGTGTCATGGCTTTTGTGAAAAGGGACCATTGGTAATTGTGTATCCGGAAGGAACTTTCTATTGCCAGGTGAAACCGGAGGATGTACCGGAACTGGTGGAGGAGCATTTGCTCAAGGGGAGAATTGTGCAGCGGCTCCTGTACACAGAACCCCTTACGCAAGAACAGATTCCAACCTATAAAGAGATTGATTTCTATCGTAAGCAAAGAAGGATTACCTTGGCCAACTGTGGTTATATAGATCCGGAGCGGATTGAAGAATATATTGCCCGGGATGGCTACGTTGCTTTAGGCAAGGTTTTGGGAGAGATGACACCCAAACAGGTAATTGAGGAGATCAAAGCCTCCGGACTCAGAGGACGCGGCGGTGCCGGTTTCCCAACCGGGTTGAAATGGAGTTTTTGTGCCGGTGCGCCCGGCGATAAAAAATATATTATCTGTAATGCCGATGAGGGTGACCCTGGTGCTTTTATGGATCGAAGTATCCTAGAGGGCGACCCCCATACCGTTATCGAAGGTATGTTGATCGGCGCTTATGCCATGGGTGCCAGTGAGGGTTATGTTTATATCCGGGCTGAGTATCCCTTGGCCATCAAACGGTTAAAAATTGCCCTGCAGCAAGCGGAAGAATTGGGCTTGATGGGTGATAACATTCTTGGGACAGATTTTAGTTTCCGCCTTCACATCAAGGAGGGGGCAGGTGCCTTTGTCTGTGGTGAAGAGACAGCATTGATGGCTTCCATTGAAGGGCGCAGAGGCATGCCACGACCGAGACCGCCGTTCCCTGCCAACAAGGGGCTATGGGATAAGCCGACCAATATTAATAACGTAGAAACTTGGGCTAATGTGGCGCCGATCATTCGTCATGGAGCTTCCTGGTATGCTGCCATCGGGACCGAAAAAAGTAAAGGAACTAAGGTTTTCGCCTTGACCGGGAAGGTTAAGAATACTGGCTTGGTAGAGGTTCCCATGGGAATTTCCATGCGGGAGATTATCTTTGATATCGGTGACGGTATTCTCGGAGATAAAAAGTTCAAAGCCGTCCAGATCGGGGGGCCATCCGGCGGTTGTCTACCGGAAGAGCTTTTGGACTTATCCGTTGATTATGAGTCCTTAACCGGTGCCGGTGCTATTATGGGTTCCGGTGGTTTGGTGGTAATGGATGAAGGCACTTGTATGGTTGATGTGGCTCGCTTTTTCCTCGATTTCACCCGTGCCGAGTCTTGTGGCAAGTGCACTCCTTGCCGGGAAGGCATTCAAAGGATGCGGGAGATCCTGCAGCGAATCAGCGAAGGTAAAGGAAAAATGGAAGACCTGGATAATTTGGAATTATTGGCTAAGAACATCAAAGATACTGCCCTGTGCGGTTTAGGCCAAACATGCCCCAATCCCGTTTTATCTACACTTCGATACTTCCGGGATGAGTATGAAGCCCATATTAAGGACAAAAAATGTCCTGCCGGAGTTTGTCAAGCCCTCTTAACCTATTATATTGAGCCTGATTTATGCCGCGGATGCACAGCTTGTTCACGGGTATGTCCGGCTGGTGCCATCAGTGGGGAAGTGAAGAAACCGCACCAAATTGATCCCGAAAAATGCATTAAGTGCGGTGCTTGTAAAGAAACATGTAAGTTCAATGCCATCGTATTGAAATAGTATTTGCCAGGATTATGATGTTGAAAGGGAGGGAAGTAGCGTGAGGATGGTCAGCCTTACTATCGACGGCCGGCCGGTAGAAGTGCCTCAGGGTGCTACTGTACTGGATGCGGCTCGAAAGCTGGGAATAGATATCCCGACCCTGTGTTACGAAAAGGATCTTTCCATAGCCGGTGCTTGCCGGTTGTGCGTGGTGGAGTTGGAGGGGTTTAAGAAAAATTTACCGGCGTCATGTGCTCTACCTGCGGCAGAGGGTATGGTTGTTTTCACCGATAGTCCCAAGGTGCAGGAAGCCCGGAGGGTGCTTTTAGAGTTAATTATTGCCAATCATCCTTTGGATTGCCTCACCTGTGAGGCTAATGGAAAATGCAAACTGCAGGAGTATTGTTACAGGTATGGAGTGAAGGATTCCCGGTATGAAGGGGAGCAGAGACGCTATACTATTGATGAAGGCAACCCCTTTATTGAGCGGGATATGGAAAAGTGCATCCTCTGCGGCAAGTGTGTGCGAGTTTGCCACGAGGTGCAAGGTGTGGGTGCGATTGATTTTGCGAAAAGGGGCTTTGATACCAAAATAGCTACCTTTTTTGACCGCAGCTTATGTGATTCTCCTTGTGTTTCCTGTGGCCAGTGCATTTACATGTGCCCTGTAGGTGCTTTAACTGCTAAGCAGAGCAAGGGTAAAGGGCGGGATTTTGAAGTTGAGAAAGTGCTAACTACCTGCGGTTATTGTGGTGTTGGCTGCCAGCTAGCTTTTAATGTAAAAAATGATAAAATAGTCGGTGTGACCAATGTGGCTGATAGTCATAACCAAGGTTATCTTTGTGTCAAAGGCCGTTTTGGTTATGAATTTGTTGACAGCCCCGATCGTCTTACTACACCTTTGATCAAAAAGAACGGTGAATTTGTGGAGGCTTCTTGGGAAGAAGCATTGGATTTGGTGGCAGATAAATTTAGACAAATAAAAGCTGACTATGGCCCGCAGGCGTTGGCAGGTCTTGCTTCTGCCCGGGTGACCAATGAAGAGAACTATCTCTTCCAAAAATTCTTCCGGGCGGTGATTGGCACAAATAATGTTGATCATTGTGCGCGATTGTGACACTCTCCCACTGTAGTCGGTCTGGCTACTGCATTTGGAAGTGGAGCAATGACTAACAGTATTGCTGAGATTGAAAAGGCTAATGTAATTTTGGCGGCAGGAACCAATACGACCGAAGCTCACCCGGTGATTGCCACCAGAATTCATAAGGCTATGAAAAGAAATGGTACCAAACTGATTGTAATTGACCCCCGGAAGACCGATCTGGCTGCCAAAGCTGATATTTGGCTCCGGCCTTACCCTGGTACTAACGTGGCCATATTTAACGGCTTACTGAACGTGATTATTGCCGAAGGCTTGGTAGATGAAGAATTTGTTGCTGAGCGCACAGAAAATTTTGCAGCGGTAAAAGAGGCTGTGGCAGAGTATACACCGGCCAAGGTTGAAGAAATCAGCGGCGTGCCGGCAGCCCTATTGGTGGAGGCAGCTCGCCTGTATGGCCAAGCTGAACGGGGCTCCATCCTCTATACCATGGGTGTAACCCAACATTCCACAGGGACAGAAGGAGTCTTTGCTGTTGCCAACTTGGCAATGGCTACCGGGAACATGGGTAAAGAAGGTACCGGTGTTAACCCGCTCCGGGGGCAAAATAATGTGCAGGGTGCCTGCGACTTAGGTGCGCTTCCTAACGTTATTACAGGCTATCAACCGGTTACAAACGCTGAGATTCGGGAGAAGTTTGCACAGGCTTGGGGCGTAGAGGAACTGTCCGCTGAAGTTGGCTTAAAGATTGGTGAAATAATTGATGGGGCAGGTAAGGGAACCGTAAAAGCACTTTATGTAATGGGTGAAAACCCCATGCTCAGTGATCCCGATGTAAATCACGTAGAAGAATGCCTAAAGAATCTTGATTTCCTTGTGGTACAGGATATTTTCCTTACGGAAACCGCTCAATTGGCGGATGTGGTTCTCCCGGCAGCTTCCTTTGCTGAGAAGGACGGTACATTTACCAGCACAGAACGCCGTGTTTCTCGGGTACGTAAGGCAGTTAGCCCGCGGGGTAATTGCAAGGCAGATTGGGAAATAATCGCAGCATTGGCTGCTAGAATGGGGTATGAAATGAATTACAGCGGACCGGAAGGAATCATGCAGGAAATTGCCGCCGTTACGCCCAGTTACGGTGGTATTACCTATGAAAGGTTAGAGAAGGGCGGTTTACAATGGCCATGCCCCAATGAGGATCATCCCGGTACCGCATTCCTCCACGCGGGGAAATTTGCCCGGGGTAAAGGCTTGTTCAACCCAGTTACTTACAAAGAAGCTGCGGAAGTCCCGGATGAAGAATATCCCTTCTACCTAACCACCGGTCGGATTCTCTACCATTACCACACCGGGACCATGACCCGCAGGGTAGACGGTTTAAACCAGTTGGCTCCCTGTGGCTTGCTGGAAGTAAATCCGGAAGATGCTCAAAAGCTGGGGATTGAGGATGGAGAGGTAGTAAGGATATCTTCCCGCCGTGGCAGTATTACACCACAGATAGTAGTTACGGAACGGGTTGCCCCTGGGGTTGTATTTATCAACTTCCATTACCGGGAGAATGCAGCCAACGTATTAACCAACGCTGTTTATGATCCCCTTTCCGGGATTCCGGAGTTTAAAGTTTGTGCAGTTAAGATTGAAAAAATCTAAAGGTATAAGCAGGGGCTTATGCCCCTGCTGCATTAAATATTAATATAGGAGATGACAATAGTGGAAAAGTTATTTAATACGCCTGCAGAAACTGCCCAATCTTTAATTGGTGTTGGTAAAGCAAAGGCAAGTTTAACCAGCCAGAATATGATTTTGTTAGGCATATTAGCCGGCGTTTATATTGCCCTTGCCGCCCAATTGGCTACAATTGCCACTAATGACACAGGTGCTTTTTTAGGCGATGGCATATCAAGATTTCTCTTCGGCTCTACTTTTACCATTGGTCTAATGCTGGTTGTTATTGCCGGTGCCGAATTGTGGACAGGGAATAATTTGATGGTACCGGCGCTATATGCAGGAGAGATCACAACCGGAGAATTACTGAAAAACTGGGTACTGGTCTATTTGGCAAACTTTGCCGGTTCATTGCTGATGGTTTGGTTAATGAACATGACCGGCTTGTGGAGTTTAAATGGAGGGATGGTAGGGGTTAAGGCATTGGGGATTGCCGTCGGCAAGGTGCAGCTTTCCTTTTCTGCCGCCTTTGCCCGGGGGATTCTATGCAATGTTTTAGTTACAATTGCTGTTATGTTTGCTTTATCGGCTAAAGATATTACAGGTAAACTGGTGGGCATGTTCTTCCCGATCATGGCCTTTGTTACCAGCGGTTTTGAGCATAGTATTGCCAATATGTATTTTGTACCTGCAGGGATCATACTGAAGAATCAGGCGGCAATTGTGGAATTATTTGGTAAAGACATATCCATGCTTACTTGGGGCAATTTCATCAGTAATAACCTGATCCCGGTAACATTGGGTAATTTTGTGGGCGGTGCTCTCATTGTCGCTACCAGTTATTATCTGATTTATGTTAAGCCAACCATAGCGAAAAAGGCCGCGGCAGATGCCGGGCAGGCGTCGGTTGCAGGGAAATAGGTAAGGTTATTAAAGCGGAATTTCGACAGTATGGCAGAAAGGGTGGGAATACCATGGCTGGTATTATCCTCGCCGGGGGAAAAGGGGAGCGGCTGGGAGGTTCGCAGAAAGCTTTGCAGCAGGTAGCGGGAAAGCCGCTCATACAGTGGGTGCAAGAATGCCTGCAACCATTATTTTCCCAATTGATCTTAGTAACCAATGCGCCGGAATTATATCCTTATTTTCCCGGACTGGTTGTCACTGATATTCATCCCCATCGAGGCCCTTTGGGAGGGATTGAAGCCGGCCTGGAAGCAACAACAGACGAGGTAAACTTTGTTGTCGGTTGCGATATGCCTTTTTTGAACCGTGATATAATTAATTATATGCATTCTTTTACTGGGCAATATGATCTGGTTATCCCACGGTTAGGTTCATATATCGAGCCGTTGCACGCATTTTATCATAAACGCACTTTGACCGTTATTAAGGCACAATTGAATGTTGGGATTTACAAGTTAAGTGCTTTGTTAAAAGCACCTCTCCAGGTATATTATCTCAATGAGGCTTTGATCAAAACCTTTGATCCGGAACTTTGCAGTTTTTTTAACATTAATACACCGACAGATTTAATCAGGGCAGAAGGGATTCTCCGGAAGGAAGCTGGTATAAATGGATTTAACCATTACACTCAATATATGCAGGAACAAGAAGGGTGAATGGTCACAAGAACAGGACCTGGTAATTCGGGAAGTACCGGTAACCCTTTATGTGAACGAACAGGAATTAGTAACAATGTTGGCCACTCCCCAGTACTTGGATGAACTGGCTGTAGGCTATTTACTGGCTGAAGGTTTTCTCTCCAAAGCCTGTGAAGTTGCAAGCATAGATATTGATCCCGACGGGAATTGGGTTAAAGTATCTACGGCAACCGAAACGGAACGGGGATGGCAGCTGTACGGTCGCAGGATGCTCACTAGCGGTTGCGGCCGCGGGTCAATTTTTTATCAATCTTTAGATGCTTTAGATGCCAGCGTGGTAACTTCCGATTTCACCCTGAGACCGGAATGCATCAATGCTCTGGTACGATCCATGGAAGATTCTTCATTACTTTTTCAAGAAACAGGCGGCGTACATGTGGGTGCCTTGGCTAATGAGCAGGGGATTTTGCTTTTTCGCGAGGATATTGGCCGCCACAACGCTGTAGACAAGATTGCCGGTTATTGCCTTTTACACGGGATTAATTGTCAAGATAAAATATTACTGACCAGTGGCCGTATCTCCTCTGAGATGATAATCAAAGCTGCCAAGTTAGGTGTTCCGATTATAATTTCTCCTTCTGCGCCTACAGATTTAGCTGTCCAGATTGCTCACCGCCTGTGTTTGACCCTGGTCGGCTTTGCCCGGGGTAATCGATTTAATATATATAGCGAGGCTTGGCGAATAAGAAAAACAGATAAGAAGTGAATTACAGGGGTTCATGGGTTTACTTGCCAATATTTGTAGTGAGCTGAGAAATATAAATTTATCTATATTATTATTGTTTATCTTAGTTTAAGATTGGTATCAATACTGGTACCAATCTTTTTTTATGGTATACTAATTATTAGTGGTTGGCTTCAGGGCAGTTTGTTTATATGTGTATTTTATAAAAGAATTCTTTCAGGAAGAGGAATTCTAGCTTTGGATCACGAAGCTATTATCTTTTGTAGTGAAGTTTTTGCTTTGAAAAGGGGTGAATGCTTTTGAGCAGGCTATCATTTCAAGGCGGAGTACACCCGGTTTATCGTAAGGAAATCACCAACGATCGACCTATTACCCCGATTCCGGATCCAGCGCAGGTGGTTATTCTCCTGCAGCAGAATATCGGCGCGCCGCCAGAGCCAATTGTGGCGGTTGGGGATTATGTCAAAGTGGGCCAAAAGATTGGTGATACCGATGCATTTGTTTCCGCGCCTGTGCATGCCAGCGTTTCAGGGCGGGTAATAGCCATAGAAAATCGGTTGGCTCCCATTGGGAAAGAGGTTCCCGCAGTAATAATTGAATCCGACGGGCAAAATACACCTTGGGAAGGCTTGGAGTCTTATCCGGCTTTGGCGGAAATGACTCCCGACGATTTACGCAAAGCAATTCGAGAAGGCGGTTTTGTCGGTATGGGAGGGGCAATGTTCCCCACCCATGTGAAAGTATCTGCACCAAAAGGCAAGAGTTTTGAAGTGGTAATCATTAATGCCGCTGAGTGCGAACCCTATCTGACCTGTGATCACCGGATCATGATAGAGTGGACTGAGGATGTAGTTTTTGGCGTGCAAGCATTGTTAAAGGTAACCGGTGCTCCCAAAGCATATATCGGGATTGAAGCCAATAAGCCTGATGCCATTGCTGCATTACGGGAAAAGATTGGCAATGGCGGGATGATTGAAGTCAAGGAGTTGGCAATCAAGTATCCGCAAGGGGCAGAAAAACAATTGATTAAAGCACTGACCGGTCGTGAAGTTCCTTCCGGCGGATTACCGCTAGATGTGGGTTGCTTAGTGCAAAATGTGGGTACGGCTGCTTCTTTAGCTCGCTTTCTAAAGACGGGTATGCCTTTAGTGGAACGGGTTGTTACTGTTTCCGGGTCTGCAGTTGAAAACCCGGGAAATTATCTGGTTAAAATCGGGACATTGTTTTCCCATGTGTTAGATCATTGCGGTATTATCGGTGAACCCAAAAAGTTGATATCTGGCGGCCCAATGATGGGTGTTGCGCAGACCACCGCAGATGTACCGGTAGTAAAGGGCACCTCGGGCATATTATTGTTTGATACAAAAGACGTAGCACCCGGTGATGCAAAACCTTGCGTTCGTTGCGGTAAATGTGTCGATGTTTGTCCGGTATACTTGTTGCCTGTATATTTAATGGATTACACCCTCAAAGGCATGTTGCATCGGGCTGAGGAGTATCATATTCTTGACTGTATTGAATGTGGATGCTGCAGTTACACATGCCCGAGCCGCCGCCCGCTAGTGCAGGCAATTCGGATGGGGAAGGCAGATATTTTAGCCCGGCGCAAGAAACGGAAATAAGATGGGAGGTTCGGATAATTATGGAGAAACTAGGTAATCTGCTTGTTTCTTCTTCACCGCATATTCGATCCGGTGCTGATGTGGAAAAAATGATGTGGCATGTCAATTTGGCTTTACTACCGGCAGTGATTTTAAGTATTTATTTTTTTGGTTTGCGGGCAGTGACCATTATTGCCGTAGCAATAATTACAGCAGTAGCTACTGAGGCACTGGTTCAAAAACTGACAGGGAAAGAGATCACGGTTGCAGATGGCAGTGCTGCGGTAACCGGACTTCTCTTAGCGTTAAACATGCCTGCTAATGTACCATTTTGGCTTCCGGTTATCGGTTCTGCTTTTGCCATTGCCATTGTCAAACAAGCCTTTGGGGGCTTAGGCAGTAACTTTATGAACCCGGCCTTGGCAGCCCGGGCAGTGCTTTTGGCTTCTTGGCCGGTGCATATGACCGCTTATGCTGTTCCTTTTGTAGATGGCGTTACCCATGCAACCCCATTGGCAGTACTGAAAGGTTCGGCTCAAGGCACACTGCCCGGATATTTGGATCTTCTTATTGGTAATATCGGTGGGGTAATCGGTGAAACTTCCGCCTTGGCCATTTTAGCCGGTGCAATTTATCTATTTGTCAAAGGTGTAATTGATTGGCGCACGCCCACAGGTTTTTTGGGAACAGTCTTTGTCTTAACCTGGATTTTTGGTGGGCGGGCAGGACTTTTTACCGGTGATCCCATATATCATCTATTGTCCGGCGGATTAATGCTAGGCGCATTTTTCATGGCCACAGATTATGTAACTTCACCGGTAACGAAAAAAGGCCGGTTGCTGATGGGTATTGGCTGCGGTGTAATTACGGTGCTTATTCGCCTCTGGGGCGGTTATCCGGAAGGAGTCAGTTATTCTATCTTGTTGATGAATGTGGCTACGCCCTTGATTGATAGGTATACAGTGCCACGCATCTACGGTACGGTACGGAAATAATAGGTCTTGGAGGTGGTATCCTGTGCGGCTGTGGAGAATATTTTTTAACGGTATAGCGAAAGAAAACCCGATTTTTAAGCTATTGTTAGGAATGTGCCCGACATTGGCCGTGACAACAGCAGCTGCCAACGGTGCTTGGATGGGTGTGGCGGTTATTTTTGTCTTAACTATGGCTAACTTGGTAGTATCCTTAATCCGCGGGTTTGTTCCGGATAAAATAAGGATTCCCTGTTTTGTTGTTGTAATTGCAGCCTTTGTTACCATAGCTGATTTGCTTTTGAACGCTTACCAGCCGGATATCCATAGGCAACTGGGCATCTTTATTCCCCTAATTGTGGTCAACTGTGTAATCTTGGCCCGGGCGGAAACATTTGCCTCCAAAAATCCGATGATCCCATCGATGTTCGACGGTCTGGGTATGGGATTTGGGTATATGGTTGGTCTGCTTATTGTCGGCAGCATTCGAGAATTATTGGGAGCTGGAACTATTTTTGGCCTGCAGGTAATGCCGGTTGCTTACGAACCTGCGGTGATTATGATTTTGCCCCCCGGTGCATTTATTACCTTAGGTTTACTATTAGGCTTCTTTAATGTAATCGGTAAACGGCGGGCAAAACACGCTTCCTGAGCTAAAACGGAAAAAGGAGGGTAATGAGTGGAATATATAGCGATTATCCTAACTAATATACTGCTTAATAATTTTATCCTGTCCCGTTTTCTTGGTATTTGTCCGTTTTTAGGGGTTTCGAAACAGGTAGAGACTGCGACAGGTATGGGTATGGCGGTTATTTTTGTGATGACCGTAGCTTCGGCAGCAACATGGTTGGTGCAAGAACTTATTCTGGTTAACCTAGGTTTGGAATATCTGCAGACCATTGCATTTATTTTAATTATCGCTGCATTGGTACAGTTTGTGGAATTGGTGTTGATGAAAACCAGTCCTACCCTTTATCAAGCACTAGGCATTTACCTGCCTTTAATCACCACTAACTGTGGTGTCTTAGGTGTAGCAGTGATCAATATCAATGAACTATATACCTTTGGACAGAGTGCTGTAAGCGGCCTCACAGCCGGAATAGGTTTTACCTTAGCTATAGTGCTCTTTGCCGGGATTAGGGAGCGGCTGGCACTTGCCGATATTCCGGAAAGCCTGGAAGGGTTTCCCATTGCCTTGATTTCTGCCGGTTTAATGTCTATCGCATTTCTAGGTTTTCAGGGACTCTTTAGCGCATTATTGTCTTAGGAGGTGCAATCATTGTTAAATGCTGTAATTAGTTTAGGTGCTCTGGGACTTATTCTCGGTGGACTCCTGGGATACGCGGCAAAGGTTTTTGCTGTTCCCACTGATGAGCGGGCAGATGCAATTAAGGAGATTTTGCCGGGCGCCAACTGCGGTGCCTGCGGTTTTCCAGGCTGTAATGCTTTGGCAGAAGCGATTGCCAAGGGAGAGGCTGCTTTTATTTCCTGCCCTGTGGGTGGGGCAGCTGTAGCGCAAAAGATTGCCCAAATAATGGGTGTTGAAGAGGACATGGAAGCTGGTGCCGAATTGGCACCACCCAAAGCGAAACTTATCTGTCGCGGTGGTAAAGCTGAATGTAAACAGATTGCTGAATACGATGGATTGCCCGATTGTCGAGCTGCCAATATGTACGCGTCCGGTGGCAGAGCTTGTAATTATGCCTGTTTGGGCTTTGGCAACTGTGCCCGGGTTTGTCCCTTTGGCGCCATTACAATGAATGCGGATCGTTTGCCGGAGATTGATCCGGAAAAGTGTACTGCTTGTGGCAAGTGCATCGAAGCCTGTCCCAAGGCTGTTTTGACTTTAATCCCGGGAACCGCACAAGTTTACGTAGTTTGCAATTCTCAAGCTCCCGGTAAAAAGGTGACGAAAGTTTGTTCTGAGGGCTGCATTGCCTGCCGGATTTGTGAGCAGGCCTGTCCTTTTAACGCCATTAAGGTAATCAATAACCTGGCTGTGATTGATTATGAAAAATGCCGCGTTTGCGGCCTTTGTGCGGAGAAATGCCCGCGGCATGTCATTATTGACCAGCGGTTGGAGAAACCGAAGGCTAATATAGATCCGAACAAATGCATCGGGTGTACTATTTGCAAGAAGTCGTGCCCTGTGGAGGCTATTAATGGTGAGGTTAAAGAGGCGCATACAGCTGATCCTAATATTTGTATCAGCTGTGGTTTGTGTGCGGAAAAATGCCCGAAGGGTGCAATTACTATGAAAGTGTTTGGCAATTAGCCGGGGAAGCCCGGTTTTCTTTTTTTGGCAGTTGCGTAACAAAGGTGAGGAATGATAAACTATTAACGAGTGTCGTAAGGAATTGCCTTTTGAGGCGGTGACAAAATTGAGCGGGAAAAAAATGATCGTAATAATGCTGTTTGTTGTGTTGATTAACGGTTGTACAAAACCCAATAGCAGCAGCGAAGTGCAGCAGCGAACTGAATTTCTTATGAGTACCATGGTGACAATTAGCTATTATGATCCTGCTGCAGAAGCAGCTGTTACCGCTGCCTTCGCAGAAATGGAACGGGTGGAAGCCCTCATGTCGGCTTACATTCCCACCAGCGATGTCAGTAAGATTAATACCGCTCCGGCAGGGATACCTGTCACAGTTAGTGCTGAAACATTTGCTGTTATTGAAGAATCTTTACATTATGCAGCCTTGACCGGTGGTGCTTTTGATATTACAATTGGGCCGGTGTTGGAGCTGTGGGATATACCCGACAACCCGGGGCAGATTCCGGCTGGAGAAGCTATTCAGGCAGCATTGGCGTTGGTGGATTATAATTCTGTGGTTTTAGATCGGGAGCATAACACTGTTACCGTTAATAAGCCGGGGATGAAACTGGATTTGGGCGGTGCGGCCAAAGGTTATGCTTTAGATCGGGCTCGAGAGGTAATGGTTGCGCGGGGGGTTTCCTCTTGCTTGATCGATGCCGGCGGTGATATTGTAGCAGTGGGTGCCCGGCCGGGAGGGGAAAAGTTCCGGATTGGTGTGCGGCATCCCCGGGATACGCAAGAAATTATCACTGTAGTCCCCATTAGTGATTATAGCATAGTAACATCCGGGGATTATCAGCGTTTTTTTACCAAGGATGGAATACGCTATCATCATATATTTGATCCGCAAACAGGTTGGCCGGCTAACTCCGGACTAATTAGTGCCACTATTCTATGCCCCAGTGGCTTGGCAGGGGACATTTTATCAACTGCTGTTTTCATTTTAGGAACAGAAAAAGGGTTGGCTTTACTGGAAACATTACCGGAAATTGAAGGATTGCTCATTACCGAGGATATGCAAATCGTATCTACACCCGGTTTTTTTAGCTAATTTGCGCATCACACACATCAGCCCAACGTTATTTCCTGATTGTCCCATGCATGCAGATATGTTGAGCATAGTAGGCTTAAGGGCTGAGGGCTATGACAGGTTTAAGGGTTTGAAAGGAGTTAATTTAAACAATGGTGACAAAACACGATAAAATTCTATACGGCTTAATCATCGGGGCAATGCTTGTGGGCTTCCTGTTTATACACTTCCAGTCTGCCCAAACAGGCACACAGGTGGTAATAGAGGTTGAAGGAGAAGTGGTGCAGGTGTTGCCGTTAGGCCAATTGGAACCGGGAGAGCAAATTCCCATTGCCGGCAGGCTGGGGAATAGTATACTGGAGGTAGGGCAAGATAAAGTAAGATTAATTAAATCACCTTGTCCGGATCATATTTGTATCGCCATGGGCTGGGTCAGCACTCCGGGTCAGGTTATCGTTTGTTTGCCAAATCGGGTTGTTGTACGCATTGAAGGGGATGAAGCACCGGAACTGGACGGAATTGCCGGTTGAAAAGGAGATAAAAATGACTAAAACAAAAAAAAACGTACAGCTATCTTTATTGGTAGCACTCGGTATTGCTTTACACGTTTTTGAGACCTTATTACCGGCTGCTCAATTTATCCCTGTGCCCGGGGCGAAGCTGGGTCTGGCTAATATCGTAACCTTGGTGACCCTTGTCCTTATCGGTTACAAGGAAGCCTTGGCGGTAGTGTTGTTGCGATCTTTTTTAGGTTCTTTAATTGGAGGAACCTTTCTCAGTACCACTTTTTTTCTTAGTTTTGCCGGAGCGTTGAGCAGCGGAGCGGTAATGGGTTTGGTTTATTGTTGGGCAGGCGGGCGGTTAAGCTTGTTTGGCGTCAGTATATGTGGTGCCGTAACCCACAATGTTGCCCAACTTTTTGTTGCAGCGCTTTTAATCCAACAGGCGGGGATTTTTCTCTATCTACCATATTTATTGTTTTTTGCCTTGCCTACCGGTTATTTCACCGGTATTGCTGCCAATCTGTTACTGCGGATCAATCATAATTTAGGTTATCTGCCAGATAATGGCAATAACCATTATGTAGTTTAATGCCAATATTTACGTGTAAGTGACAGGATTTTATATTAATATGTGGAATGGATTATATGGTTAATTTTATTTGGGGGAGGTACCATATATGAGGAGAACCCGCAGTAGTCTCTTGTTATTAATCTTACTTCTAACCGGAGCTGCTATCGGTGGCTTGTTAGGTGAGATTTTGGGAGGTTATTTACCTATTTTGATGGTGGACAAGGTCTTTGGCTTTAGTCCAACAACAATTGATTTGGGGGTTCTAGCTTTTACCTTAGGTTTTACTTTCCGACTTAGTCTAGCAGGAGTTATTGGTCTTATCTTAGGGTTCTTCTTCTATCGCCAACTCTAACCTAAATCTGGATGGAGGAGAGGAATGGATAGTGGTCCCGTTAATATTGGCTTCAGCCTCGCCCAGACGACGCCAATTATTGCAGCAGATAGGTCTTGATTTTCGGGTTGTAGCGTCCTCTGTTTCTGAGGCTCTGCCGCCGGAAATGAACGTTAAATCAGGGGTAATGGAACTGGCTTATCGGAAGGCGAAAGCCGTAGCTATTAATGAAGAACAGGGTCTGGTTTTAGGCGCCGATACGGTGGTAGTGCTGGGAGATAAGGTTTTGGGAAAACCGGCAGGACCGGAAGAGGCTTGTGCAATTCTAAGCCAGTTACAGGGGAAAAAACATCAGGTTATTACCGGTGTGGCAGTGTTGGATATTCAGTCCGGCAGCTATCTAGTAGAAGCAGAAGTTACCCAGGTGTGGATGCGAAAACTTACTCCGCGAGATATAGAGGGTTATGTTGCTACCGGTGAACCTTTAGATAAGGCTGGGGCATATGCTATCCAAGGTAAAGGGGCACTGTTGGTGGAAGCTATAAACGGGTGCTACTTTAATGTGGTCGGTTTACCATTATTGCGGGTAGTGCGGATGCTGGAGAAATTCGGTGTTGATCCTTGGCGCAGGCGGGAGGAGAATTAGCAATGAGGCCTGAGTATCACCTCACGATCAAGGATATGCCGGAGGAGAATCGACCGCGGGAGCGGTTAATAAAACATGGTTCGCAATCTCTTTCTACCAGCGAACTTCTGGCATTATTGCTTGGTACCGGTTCGCGAACAGATACGGCACTGCAACTGGCAGAGAAACTATTGGCCGGTGGATATTTACAATGGCAGGGAAGCGGTCTGCGGGGTTTGCTGGATGCCGGCATTGAAGAATTGAGCCAGGTTTATGGTATAGGTACTGCTAAGGCAACAAGAATCAAGGCAGCTTTAGAATTGGGACGGCGTTTGGCTTTAGAAACTACTGGCTATAGACCGGTGATTAAGTCCCCTCAAGATGCTGCAGCTTTGGTGATGGAAGAGATGCGCTATTTGGATAGAGAACAATTTCGGCTCCTGATATTGTCAACCAAAAATCAGGTTTTGGCGCAAGAAGTTGATTTTGTTGGCAGTTTGAACTCTTCTTTGGTTCATCCACGGGAACTATTTCGCACTTGTATTCGGCGCAGCGCTGCTGCAGTAATCTTAGTACATAATCATCCCAGTGGCGATCCGACTCCGAGCCAGGAGGATATTAGAATCACGCAGCGAATTATGGAAGGCGGCGCTCTTTTAGGGATCAATATCTTGGATCATTTAATTATTGGTGACGGAGTATTTCTAAGTATGAAAGAAAAAGGGATCATATAATTAGAAGCAAAAACTGGGTAAACTATACAATAAGCGTTAATATATGCCGGCTACATAGAGATTACTACGGGTTTCCGGCACCAGTGGAAAAATGAAATTAAGTGCTCAGTGTTTCTGGCTTCGCTTTTTATTCTTCGCAGGGAGGCCTGTCCAGAGCGAAGCGCAGGGCTTGTCTATTTACTGATTCCCTATGAAGGTCATACTAAAAGATGGTAGTTCGGTTGACTTGTTTGCTAACCTATCATTTTTTGCACTACTAGTGATGACAACCTGGAATAGGAGAGGGAGGAAGTAGTTATGGTTTTTAGTTTTGTATTAAATCAGTTGTCCCGGGATATGGGTATAGATTTAGGTACTGCCAACAGTTTGGTTGCAATTAAGGGGCGGGGTGTTGTCCTTCAAGAACCTTCTGTTGTGGCGATGCAGAGGGATACCGGTCATGTGTTGGCAGTAGGCGAAGAGGCTAAACGGATGATTGGCCGCACCCCCGGCAATATTGTAGCAGTTCGTCCTATGCGGGATGGGGTAATTGCCGATTTTGACGTAACGCAAGCGATGATCCGTCATTTTATTGCCAAAGCCGGAAAACGAAGCCTAGTAAAACCCCGGGTTATTGTCAGTGTCCCTTCGGGGGTAACAGAGGTTGAAAAACGGGCTGTTTTAGACGCTATTCTACAGGCCGGAGGTCGAGAAGCCTATCTTTTGGAAGAGCCGATGGCAGCAGCAATAGGTGCCGGCCTGCCTGTTAATGAACCTACTGGTAATATGGTTGTGGATATTGGTGGCGGCACCACGGAAGTAGCAGTAATTTCCCTCGGCGGTATTGTTACCAGTCGCTCCATCAGAGTTGGTGGCGATGAGATGGACGAGGCGATTGTCAACCATGTAAAAAGGGTTTATAATCTGATGATTGGCGAAAGGACTGCCGAAGAAGTTAAGATTAATTTAGGTTCCGCTTATGACCCCGGTGATTTACAAGCGGAGAACTATGAAGTACGGGGACGGGATTTGGTAACAGGACTACCCAAAACATTGTCTATTACCAGCGGGGAAGTCCGGGAGGCATTGGCAGAACCGGTTGCTAGTATTGTCGAGGCGGTAAAAGTTACACTGGAAAGAACACCGCCGGAACTGGCGGCAGATATAATGGATCGAGGGATAGTGATGGCCGGTGGCGGATCAATGCTAAGAAACTTTGACCTGTTATTATCCCGGCAAACAGGTATGCCGGTCTATTTGGCGGAAAATGCGCTAACTTGTGTAGTCATGGGCACAGCAAAAGCCCTCGAGGAAATTGATGCGATAAAAAGAAGCCTGGCCTCCTCGCGGAAACCGCTATAGTTGGTTAGGGTTTTTGTAATGGGGAGAGGTGGTGCCAGTGGACGGTTGGTGGCAAAGGCATGGAAAATTTGTCCAGCTTGCTCTGGCTGTGGTCTTGATGATCACGGCCATCAGTTTTGTCAACCGTGAACCCATTCGGATATATTGGCCGCAAGCAGTGGTACGACAAGTTTTACTGCCGGTACAAGGGTTTGTGCAAGGAACGATTCACAGGGTTACCGGTGTGGCAGAGGCTTTGGCGGAAATAAGGACGTTGCATGCGGAAAACAAACGACTTAAAGAGGAACTGGAGCATCGGAACTTTGTTTATAATTTATTGCAAGAGATTCGGGCTGAGAATACGCGCCTGACTAAATTGCTTAATTTCCAAGAGACCATACCTGAGTATGATACTGTAGCCGCCCGGGTTGCAGCACGGGAACCGGGTAATTGGTATAATACTGTGACTATCAATAAAGGAACTAAAGATGGCTTGGCGGTAAATATGCCGGTTATAACCAATCAAGGTTTGGTTGGTAGGATTACAGCTGTTACCAGTCACCAGGCGGAGGTTTTATTGCTTTTGGATCAGCGCAGTGCTGTAGGCGGCATTATCCTGACCACAAGGGAATTAGGAGTTGTCAAAGGTTTCGCCGGTGAAGAGGAGAGCTTGCGCTTGCTGTACTTACCACGAGATGCGCAAGTGATGGCGGGAGATACAGTATTAACCTCCGGTTTGGGCGGTATATTTCCCAAAGGATTATTCATAGGAGTAGTTGTAGAGGTAAAGGCTGAGGACTATGGCCTTGCCAGGTATGCAGTTATAGAACCTGCCGTAGACTTCGACCACTTGGAGGAAGTATTAGTGATTAAAAAAGCCCCGGAAAGTGATGAAGCAGAAAGTGAGGATGCAGAATGAAGTGGGGCGACTATTTGGTATTAATCATATTGATTCTTGTGAGTTTAACTTTGCAATCAACGCTATTGGCCACTTTTACTCCCTTTGCGGTAATTCCGGATCTTATTTTGATTTTAGTTGTTTGTACTGCTTTGATTAAAGGCTCAAATTATGGAGCTATATTTGGTTTCTGTGCCGGTTTGGCTTTAGATCTGGTAAGCAGTAACTTTATAGGGTTTCATGCGGTAACAAAGTTTATCATCGGTGCAGTATTTGGTTTAGTGGAAGGGAAAATATTTAAAGAAAACATTCTCTTACCTGTATTTGTTTTGTTTGTGGCTACTTGGTTACAGGAATTTATTTTTGGTTTCCTGGCTATAACATTTCGGCAGTTGGATGTATCCTTTTGGTGGATGCTGTGGAAAATCATATTACCGGTATCGATCTACAATGCTGTTTTAGCACCATTTATTTATCCCCGCTTATATCAATGGTATCAAGGACGCTCCCGCTATGCTCGGGAGAGGAAACGAGTTTGATTTAAGGAGTGGAGAAAGGTGGGCCAAAAGTTAGAAATAAGAGTATACTATTTCACCCTAGCTATTGCTCTGATTTTTTTTCTTTTAGTGGGGAGGCTAGGATACTTGCAGTTGGTCCAGGGGGAAGAGTATGAGCAGTTGGCTGCAGGAAATAGGATCCGCCTTTTAACACTCCGTGCACCGCGGGGTGAGATTATTGACCACAATGGCAATGTTCTGGTTGCTAATCGATTGGCACCAACTATCAGTGTGAACCTTATGGATCTGCAGGATCAAGAACAACCGGAGGAAGTCCTTGAGCATTTGGGGGAGCTGTTAGGGTTTGATGTAGTTACTCATGTCCAAGAATATATTGAGAAGAAAAAAGCGAGAAAGGAATATCGGCTTTTTGAGCCGATCCGGGTTGCAACTGACGTTGATATTGCTACTCTAACCATTATTGAAGAGCATCTTATGGAACTACCCGGGGTAGTGATTGAACAGCAGCCGGTGAGAGATTATTTTTTAGCGGAACTGGGAGCCCATATTTTTGGATATGTAAGGGAAATAAGCAAAGATGAATTGGAGTCTTTGCGGGAACAGGGCTATAAGATGGGTGATCTGGTGGGTAAAACGGGGTTGGAAAAAGTTTATGATTTAGAATTACGGGGTGAGGATGGCGCACGCAGGGTAGAGGTTGATGCTTATGGTTATCCCATTAAGGATCAAGGTAGAAAGGAGCCTATGCAGGGAAATACCATTAAGCTAACGCTGGATTTAGAACTACAGGAGGCTGCGACCAAGGCATTACAAAATGGGCTGCTGAAGTTGCAGGATAGCTATCCAAATGCTCTGGCCGGTGCAGCTGTAGCAATAGATGTTAATACCGGGGCAATCCGGGCTCTAGTCAGTGAACCAAGTTATGATCCAAATATCTTTGTGAAGCAAGTTCTTACTACTGCTGAATGGGATAAACTGAATGATCCGGTGTTAAAGCCGCAGTTAAACAGGGTATTACGGGGGGAATATCCGCCTGGTTCTACTTTTAAAATGGTCACTGCTATTGCCGGTTTGGAAACAGGGACTATCAGCCCTCATGATACGGTTAATTGCACGGGTTTTTACTGGCGCATCGAACCAAAGCGATGTTGGAATTGGAACCGGGGCGGTCACGGGCGAGTGGACTTAAAGCGTGCCCTTGCCGAGTCCTGTAACGTCTATTTCTATGATTTAGGTTATCGCGTTGGGATCGATAATATCAATAAATACGCAGCGCTATTAGGCTTAGGGCAAGCAACAGATATTAACTTACATCCGGGAGAGAAAACTGGATTATTGGCAAGCCGAGAGTGGCGTTTGGAAAGATTTGGTGAGCCTTGGCAGCCGGGAGAAACATTAAGTGCAGCCATCGGCCAAGGTTTTTCCAGTTTTACCCCTTTGCAAATGGCTAATTATGCAGCTACCATAGCTAATGGCGGTACTCGCTATCAACCGTATCTGGTAGAGCAGATTTTATCACCGGAGGGAGATGTACTGCAAACCTTTTCGCCCCGGATTTTAGAACAGACAGGTATTTCGCCAGCAACAATAAGCTTGGTAACTGAGGGAATGATTGCTGTTACTAAGCCGGGGGGTACAGGATACGGGTCTTTCGCTAATTTCCCGGTTTCTGTAGCTGGGAAAACAGGAACTGCAGAAAACCCGCACGGAGATAGTCACGGTTGGTTTGTTGGTTTTGCCCCTGCTGATGATCCCCAGATTGCCTTGGCTGTTTTAGTGGAACAGGGTGGAGGGGGAAGCGCGGCGGCTGCTCCCATAGCCCGGGAAATTTTTCAAGCATTTTTCCTGGGTTCTCAACAATTTTCACCTTAAGATGGGAATGAATGTTAGCAACTTATGTTGTTGGCAAGAAATATGTGTCGGATGAGGAATAAACGGGTGGTTTTTCCCCACCCGTTTTTTATTGGCTTAAGGGAGGATTTAGCAGGGAACTAGCGAATTATTGAATATAGTTTGAGGAAGAATCTAGCAGCTATTAAAGAGAGGGACACGCATGATTAAGGCCAATGCGGTACTTAAAGGAACTAGGGATGGGCTCGTGATTGTTCTGGATGAAAAAGCGGACCTGAAAGATATTGCTGCCTGCCTTGAAGAAAAACTGAGTATGGCAAGCGGGTTTTTACAGGGTGCAAAGGTGTTTATTGACGTTGGTCAACGCAAACTAACCCCACGGGAAGCAAAACAGTTAGTTAAACTGCTCCGTGACTATAAAGGCTTACAGGTAGCAGGTTTCCGCCGGGGTGGGCAGAAGGTGAAAATATTGGACGGTACGCTGGAGGATAAAGCTCGCGGGGAAGTAAAATTTGATTCTAGAGCTCTGCAGGAGGATGGGAAAAGTGAAGGAGTCGGTACAGAAGAAAAGAATCGAAAAAATCCATACAAGGAAGGATATACTCTTTTTGTCCGTCGCACTCTTCGATCAGGCCAAAGGATAAACTATCATGGTAATGTGGTTGTTATCGGTGATGTCAATCCGGGTGCTGAAGTTATTGCCGGCGGCGATATTCTCGTGATGGGAGTTTTGCGGGGTATGGTTCATGCCGGTGCCGCTGGAAATGAGGAAGCGATTGTAGGTGCCTTGCGGCTCCAACCTACCCAACTGCGGATTGCTGATGTCTTTACCCGTTCGCCCGACGGTGAGTACAAATCGCCGGAACTACCCGAAGTTGCTACGCTTTTCCATAATAAAATCTTGATCGAGCCTTATTTGGCGCTGGGAGACAATGTACGCCTATACAACAGGGAAGGAAGTAACGAGGAGGAAAAGGAGGAATGGCAATGGGCCAAGTAATTGTAATTACCTCTGGTAAGGGGGGAGTGGGGAAGACAACAACTACTGCTAATTTAGGGACCGCATTGGCCCTTTTAGGTAATAGTGTTGTATTGGTTGATGCGGATATTGGGCTGCGGAATTTGGATGTTGTCATGGGGTTGGAAAACAGGATTGTTTATGATTTGGTAGATGTGACCAGTGGTGTGTGTAGGCTAAAACAGGCATTGATTAAGGATAAAAGGTTTAACGATAATCTTTTCCTGTTACCCGCTGCCCAGACTAAGGATAAAACCGCTGTATCGCCTGACCAGATGGCTGACTTGTGTGAACGGTTGAAAAAACAGTTTGATTATATTTTGATTGATTGCCCTGCCGGGATTGAGCAAGGTTTCAAAAATGCCATTGCCGGAGCTGATCGGGCTATTGTAGTATCCACACCGGAAATTTCTGCAGTGAGGGATGCTGACCGTATCATTGGCCTGTTGGAAGCAGCGGAAAAAGGTAGTCCGGAATTAATTATTAATCGCATTCGTTCTAGCATGGTGAAAAAAGGAGATATGATGGATATTGATGATATGATTGATATTTTGGCGATTAAACTGATTGGCGTTGTACCGGATGATGACAATATTGTTATATCTACCAATAAGGGAGAACCGGTGGTATTAAATCCCGGCTCTAAGGCAGGCATTGCCTTTCGAAATATTGCCGGCAGAATAATGGGTGAAGAAATACCATTAATGTCTATGGAAACGGAGCAAGGTTTCCTGGCGAAGTTAAAGCGAGTTTTCAACTGGGGCAATAATTAAGCGAGGAGGGGAGAACCATGCTAGAGGTCTTTAGTAAAGTATTTGGAAAAGAGAGTGCATCCAGTAAGGAAATTGCCAAAGAGCGGTTGAGACTGGTACTGGTTCATGACCGGGCAACGGTTTCACCCCGCTTTTTAGAAATGATTAAAGAAGAAGTAATGGAGGTAATTTCTAATTATATGGAAATCGATGAGGCGGGGATGGAAGTTTCTTTGAATACGATGGGAGAATCAGTGGCATTGGTTGCTAATATTCCGGTGAAACGGATGAAACGTCTATCTGCTTCCAAGTGAGATGCTGCGCATAATCTAATAGTTGGCTAAGAACGGAGGGCAACCTCCGTTTATTTATCTGAAATATTGAGAAGGAGGTGGCAGGGATGAGGGTATTGATTGCGCCCGATTCTTTTAAGGGAAGCTTGCCGGCAATAGAAATAGGGGAGAGGATTGCCGGCGGTGTCAGGAGTGTGTTCCCCCAGGCTGAAACCATAATTATTCCCTTGGCTGATGGCGGAGAAGGAACGGTGGAGGCTTTGGTTTCAGCCACAGGCGGCCAAATAATGACACAAAGTGTGACTGGCCCTTTAGGTGAAAAGGTAGAAGCCAAGTGGGGGCTTTTAGGTGACGGTATTACAGCTGTTTTGGAGATGGCTGCTGCTTCCGGGTTACCGTTGGTACCGGAGGAAAGGAGAAACCCCATGGTTACCACTACCTATGGGACTGGAGAATTAATTAGGGGCGGTTTAGATCAGGGATGTCGCCGCTTTATTATTGGCATCGGCGGTAGTGCAACTAATGACGGCGGGGCTGGTATGGCACAGGCTTTAGGGGTAAAGCTTTTGGATGTAAAAGGTGAGCAGATATCTTATGGCGCAGCTGGACTAGGGCATTTAAAAAAAATAGATATTAAGGGTTTGGATCCCCGGTTAAAGGGGGCAGAAGTGTTGGTTGCCTGTGATGTGAATAATCCCTTAACTGGGCCGGCGGGGGCAGCGCAAGTATTTGGGCCGCAAAAAGGCGCTAACCCGGAGATGGTGGGTGAATTGGATCGTTTATTGGAACGGTTTGCCAAAGTTGTCGAGCGGGATTTGGGGCGGAATGTAAAAGACATTCCAGGTGCAGGTGCTGCCGGCGGTTTAGGTGCCGGTTTGCTGGCCTTTTTGGCAGCACGTTTGGTTCCTGGTGTGGATTTAATATTGGAGGTAGTGGGACTGGAAGAAATCTTAAGGGAGGGTGTAGATTTAGTTATTACCGGAGAAGGGGAGATTAACCGGCAAACCTTGTACGGCAAAGTACCCGTAGGTGTTGCCAGGCTTGCGAAAAAATATAACGTTGCGGTAATAGCTATTGTCGGTAGCATTGGCCAAGGGGCAGAGGATGTATATCAAGAAGGAATAGAAGCGATGATGACCATTGTTAATGGCCCAATCTCTTTGGCTGAAGCAATGGCCAAAACTGGGGACTTGGTGGCAGAGGCTACGGCGAGGGTTATGCGGCTGGTTAAAGTAGGAATGGATCTATAGCACTTGCTGGTAATTTTAACCGTAGCGATTCTGTGCTTATTTCATGGACGAGCCTGTATTGGATCATGTATAATAATCGTTGAACCGGTTGCCATTTTTTTGGGAAAGGAACATGGTTATGTTTGAACGCCGCATGTTAAAGAATCTTGATTGGGTACTTCTCGTGGCGGTAGTGCTAGTTGTAGCCTTTAGCCTTGTGATAATCGCTAGTGCTACGCACGCTAACTTGAGTGAGAGAGATGATCCATATTACTTCGTAAAGCGACAAACGTTTTTGTTTGTTATCGGCGTAATCGGATTATTTTTTACTTTAGCTATTGATTATCATACCATTGCCAGTCAGGCAACCTATCTTTATTTTACCAACTTAGCATTATTGGCTTCCGTATTATTATTAGGTAACGAGACCAAAGGGGCTGCCAGGTGGATAGAAATCGGCCCTTTTCCCTTGCAACCTTCTGAGCCTGCTAAAATTATTATTATTATAACGCTGGCAAATCTTGTTGCTAAGTTAATTGGAGATATTAATAAATTTTCGGACTTGTTTCCGATTTTTGTGCATGTTGGTATACCGATGTTGTTAATTATGATCCAACCGGATTTGGGTACATCATTAGTGTTTATCGCTATCTTGATGGGAGTATTTTTTATCGCTGGTATAAAATGGCAATTTATCTTTACAATAATTGGGACGGGAGT
The DNA here is from genome assembly GCA_050951765.1 of bacterium. Classification (GTDB taxonomy): domain Bacteria; phylum Bacillota; class DTU030; order DTU030; family JBMNJR01; genus JBMNJR01. The sequence goes on from JBMNJR010000015.1 coordinate 92,730, forward strand.
TGCTATGGTGCCGGTGCTTTGGGGTTTTTTGAAGGATTACCAGCAAAAACGTATTTTAGTCTTTTTGGACCCGAGCATTGATCCTACCGGCTCAGGATATCATGTCATCCAGTCCATGATTGCCATTGGTTCAGGGCGCATGACCGGTCAAGGTCTATTTGCCGGTCCGCAAAATCAACTTGATTTTCTGCCGGAACAGCATACGGATTTTATTTTCTCGGTGGTTGGTGAAGAGTTAGGGTTTATAGGCGCGGTTTTCTTATTGGTGTTATATTTTATTATTATTTATCGCGGAATAAGGATCATCGGCCAGGCCAGGGATTTACTGGGAGCATTGATCGCAACCGGTATTGTTTCGCTTTTAACCTTTCAGTTATTGGTTAATGTGGGGATGACCATTGGTATTATGCCGGTTACCGGGTTGCCCTTACCCTTGGTAAGTTATGGCGGGAGTTCTCTTTTATCAACAATGATCGGGATTGGCTTGCTCCTTAATGTGGGAATGAGGAGGCAGAAAATATTGTTTTAAGATAAACCACTTGGCTTTGCCAGGTGTTTTTATTTAATGAAACAATCAGAAAAATTTTTAATTATCCTTTTGAGCTTTTAATAAATTTACCTAAAAAAGAGGGAAATTTATATGCTTTACCGAAGAATTATTTGAGACAAGAGAGATTTCATTTGTTTACTTTGGTTTGCGTGAAGCGGGGCTAATTAGATTTGGTGGACTATAAGGCGGAGATGTTGTCCATGAATAATCGCCTATGGGAGAGAGAACAAGAGATAAAAGAGATGGTTCCGGTGGTTGGGGTTATTGCCCTTCTTTTTATCTGCATTGCCCTTTTAACTCTGACCAGGGAAATTTCATGGGCTCATGTTGGCCTTTCTTTAATACCGATGGCTCTATATCTAATTGTTTTTCGCCTGGGAAAGTTCTGGCTTTTGCTGTTGCCGAAGCAAAGGGAAATAAACACTAGTCTTGATTGGAAGGCTTACTTAGGTTTAGCCGTTGTCATGCTTCCATTGACTTTATTGCTGCAGATGTCCGGGGGCGCGGCAAGTGGTTTTAAACTTTTATTTTTGCCAATTATCTTAGTTTACTCCCTCCATTATGGGTTGCTAGGCGGTAACATTGCCTGTGGTTTGGCATCTATTGTTATCCTTTGTTTTTATTGGCAGGCAAGGTCTAAAGATTGTCAAAATCTCCAATTAGAAGCAGATCTCATCACCATAGGAATCTTCTTTTTGGTAAATTGGTTGGTTGCCAAATCTTATCAGGAGCTTGTATATAGTTTTACATTAATCCAAAGGTCAGAGAAGCTGGCGGCATTGGGAGAAATGACTGCTGCCACAGTTCATGAAATTCGTAATCCATTGACAACATTGCGTGGCTTTTTGCAAATGATGCAAACAGCGCAGAAAGAGGAAGGGGCAGCAAGTGACAGGGATTTGCAACATGATGAGTATTTTCAGTTGATGCTGGCTGAGATTGATCGGATAAATACTATTATTGCTGACGTGTTATTATTTGCCAATCCTAAGCCGCCCAACTTAAAGGCAATGGATTTAAATATAGTTTTACGCAAAATGGGGTTATTGCTGGAGGGGTTGGCGCAGCTACGGGGGGTACAAGTTCGTATACTAACTGTAAAGGAACCACAAATTGTATTTCTTGATCTGGATCAAATCAAGCAAGTGGTTCTTAATCTTGCTACCAATGCCTTTGATGCAATGCCTTTTGGCGGCGTCTTGGAGCTGGCGCTCTTACCAAAATCTGATATGGTACAACTTGAGTTTATTGATACTGGTACAGGTATGCCTAAGGAATACTTGCATAAGATCTTTGAGCCTTTTTTTACCTCACGAGAGAAAAAGGGAGGTTCAGGCTTGGGGCTAGCTATTTCGCACCGGATAATTGAAAACCATCATGGGACTATTACCGTAAAGAGCAAATTAGGTAAGGGGACGACTTTTACTATTTCCTTTCCCCGGGCAAATATAATACAGTAAAGGATAAAGACCGGACAAATGGGTTTTGTCCGGTCTTTTGCTGTTTGGCTTTAACAGGAAGAAGAGTTGCCTGTACGGATACGGAGCCCTCTACCAAACCAGGAACTCGTATAGTCAATCGTGGCATCGGTAAGTAGCCCTGCGATTTCTTCGTCCATGACAAATTCCAGTCCGTTCACATTGACTAAAGTGTCGTCACTACCGACTGACTCATCCAGAGTCAGATAAAAACTTGGTCCACCTCAGCTAAATCCCTGTAGGCCGATTCTAATTTTGCTTGCCCTATTGTTCTTAGTCATGAGCAGTTTATTTAATTCTTCTTGAGCCTTTGCCGTAACTGTTAACATATACACACGCCCTTTTCCGGAATCGATTAAAATACCCCTATGGGTATTTTGACATATTTCGCAAGCATTGTCAATAATTATTCTTGGGTTGTATCCATGTAAAAATGGCAGTGGGCTTAAGAGGAATGAGCCGGCTATGGTGTTTAGAGTAGCTTTCTCTAAGGAAATAATTTAAGATATATATAGTTGATGGCAGTAATCGGGGAGGGTGTATAAGATGGCCCTTTTTGCCTTAGGTGATTTGCATTTATCTTTTGCCAACCCGAAGCCCATGGAAATATTCGGTTCAGTATGGAACCGGCATGAGGAGAAAATAGCCCGGGGGTGGCAGCGGGTAATTGGCCCCAAAGATTTGGTAATTATCCCAGGGGATATTTCCTGGGCTTTGCGTTTAGCTGAAGCAGTACCTGATCTTAATTGGCTTGGCGGTTTATTGGGACAAAAGCTTTTGATACGAGGAAATCATGATTATTGGTGGAGTGGAATTGGAAAAGTACGAAATGCATTACCTGCCGGTGTTTTTGCCCTGCAGAATGATCATTTCCCGTGGGGGGAATTAGCTATTTGTGGCAGTCGCGGCTGGATCGTTCCCGGAGATAAGATGTATGAACCGGAGCAGGATGATAGGATTTACAAGCGGGAGTTAGAACGGTTGGAGCTTTCCCTGGCCAGTGCAGTTAAAGCCGGTTATAAGCAATTGGTAGTTGCACTCCATTATCCGCCTGTGAATACAAAACATGAACCCTCCGGTTTTACTGAACTATTTTGCCGGTATCCGGTAATAAAATGTTTGTATGGGCATCTCCATGGGGAAGCCCAGCATAGTGCATTGGTGGGCCAATGGCAGGGGGTGGAGTACTTTTTTGTGGCTGCTGATGCGGTAAACTTTACACCGGTGTTGATACACGATTAACACAGAGCAAGGGGATATATATCCCCTTGCTCTGTGTTAATTATTTTCTTCCGCACCAACTGAGGAGTGGTACTGTTTTCGGTTGTACTGTGGCCAGATATAGGGGCCGGTCTTTGGTGGAGATACCCATCAAGTCATAACCTAAACAATAACCGAATATTCCTTCGCTAAACAGGCTGAAGCCCAAAAGTGAAATGACCAACCCCCGTTTACGCTTCAGCAATCGATGGGTGCCTATGGTCATTAGTGTTAACCCGCCTAAAATGCGAATAGTTCGGTCTACGAGACCTACATTTTGCCGCATGCTCATCACCTCTCCAGTTAGTATGTGATGAAAAAGGGGAAGGTAGCCAGGAATTTATTGGGATGCATCCACTGCTCCACACGGGCGAAAGGTTTTGCTTTTGTCATAATACTATCCTTACCACAATATACTTAGTAATAATTATGTCCGGCGGAGAAAGAAAGGGGGCAGGAGAATGAATCCCCTGCTTAAATTGCGGCTGTGGCTGAAGACAACTTGGTATAGGATACTGAGATGGGCTATGTGGAGAAAAATATTGGCTGCTGGCCTTGTTTACATTTTTTTTCTCGGATTAGTGCAGTTAAAGTTTCCATTTATCGGCACGGTTTTAGGCCAGGTGCGTTATGTCCTTTATGATTATCAAGTGGTATTGGATTGGGAAAGGCTCAGTGATATTTCGTGGCTGCAAAGCCCGTCTACTTGGCTGCCTGTGAATAGTTTTCTTATGCCACGGCCTGACGAGGTTACTCCTGCAGGGGGAGAAGTAAGTAGAGAAACATTGTTGCTGCCTGTGGAAGGAGAGATAACTTCTCGGTTTGGGTGGCGAGAGCATCCTATTCTTGGCGAGCAGCGCTTTCATTATGGTATTGACATTGGGGCACAGGAGGGCACTTCCATACAGGCTGTAAAAGGTGGTTTGGTGGCGGGGATTGGCGAACACCCTGAATTAGGGTTGGTAGTATATCTAGACCATGGCGGCGGCTTGGAAACAATCTATGCCCATTGCAGCCAGGTACTGGTCGAACTAAACCAAGCGGTACAAGCGGGGGAGATTATAGCCACCGTAGGTGCTTCAGGACTTGCGGAAAATCCACACCTGCATTTTGAAATAAAGGAGCGGGGGGTTAATGTGGATCCTGCCCTTTGGTTGGGGGAGATAAACCCCTGAAGGAGTTGAGGGTTCTGTATGCAGGTAGGTAGAATCTTTGGGATCCGGATCTTATTAGATAAATTCTTCTTACTCCTTTTGCTCCTTTATGGTGTTTTCGGTCTCTTGCCTCAAGTTTTAACCGTTTTTGCAGTGGTGTTCATTCATGAAATGGCCCATATTTTGGTAGCTTATAGTTACGGTTATCGGGTTAAAGAAATTGAATTATTGCCCTTTGGCGGAGTGGCGCGGATTGAGGATTTTGATTTGATCGCATTAAACCCAGTGGCAGAAACCAATATTGCCCTTGCCGGCCCGCTGCAGAACTTTTTATTAGCCGGCCTGGCGCTGTTTTTGCGTCACTTTGTTATTTGGCAGGAGCCTTTGGCCAATTTTTTTCTCTATAGCAATTTAGCAATGGCAGGATTAAATCTATTACCTGTATTGCCCTTAGATGGAGGGCGGGTATACCGCGCTTTTTTGGTCAACCGCTTAGGTTACCGGCAGGCAACAGAAAAGGTAGCAGTTTGCGGGCGGGTGGTTGGGGTTATTTTAGCTTTGGTGAGCTTGGTAGGCTTATATGGGGGTTGGTTTAATATAACAGTTTTTTTTATTGCGCTTTTTATTTTTTTGGCGGCTGGGCGGGAACGGACAGCAGCCATTTATATTTTTATGCGCTTTATGACCAGAAAAAAGGAGGAGTTACGGGAAAGAGGAATCTTACCTGTAGAAGCGCTAGTGGCCACAGAAAATACAACTTTACGGGAGCTTGTGCGGCGCTTTGTACCGAAAAGGTATTATCTCGTGTTAGTTTTAGATGCTGATCACTATATTTTGGGTTTTTTGACTGAAGCGGAAATAGTCCAGGTTCTTTTTGAACAGGGACTGGATACTACCTTAAGGACAGTTCTGCAAAACCGGTCTGGAAAAAAATAGCATATGAAAAAGGGATTTTGTTTGTTGTGTCGAAGCTATGTTAGTGTCGCAAAATGATATGGATTTATCTCAAAGGGAATAATAATGAACACTGATCGGTCCAAATTGGACATAAGGAGGCACTATGAGATGGAGCTAAAGCTGGAGGAAATTTTGCTGCAGGTATCAAAACCGGCCCGCTATCTTGGCAACGAATGGAATGCAATTAATAAGGATCACCGGGAAATAGAGGTAAGTTTCGCCTTGGCTTTTCCTGATGTTTATGAGGTTGGCATGTCCCATTTAGGTTCAAAGATTCTCTACCATATAATTAATCAGCGGCAAGATGCAGTGGCAGAGAGGGTTTATGCTCCTTGGGTGGATATGGAGGCTAAACTGCGGGAGGAGGGTTTACCACTATTTAGCCTGGAAAGTAAAAAGCCGCTCTATGCATTTGATTTGGTTGGCTTTAGTTTGCAATACGAGTTGACTTATACTAATATATTAAATATGCTTCAATTGGGAAATATCCCTCTGTTGCAGTCAGAAAGGGGTCCGCAAGACCCTTTTGTTATTGCAGGGGGGCCTTGTGCCTTTAATCCGGAGCCCTTAGCTGACTTTCTCGATTTAGTGGTGTTGGGAGAAGGGGAGGAAGTTATCGGAGAGATTATTGACCTGTATAAAGCATGGAAGCAGGAAGGGAGCTGGGGTCGAGCTGAGTTTTTAGCTCAGGCAGCGGCTCTTCCCGGTGTGTATGTTCCCTCTTTATATCGGATAAATTACAAAGCTGACGGCACTATCAGTGAGGTTGTGCCGGTGCATAAACATGCTCCTCCGGTTGTGCAGAAAAGAGTTGTTGCCGATCTGGATCAAGTGGAATTCCCTGTGGCGCCGGTGGTACCTTTTATGGATATTGTCCATGACCGGGCTATGTTGGAACTTTTTCGGGGCTGTGCCCGCGGTTGCCGTTTTTGTCAAGCAGGAATGATTTACCGGCCGGTGCGGGAACGTTCTGTTGTAAACCTCTTGGAGCAGGCGGAACAATTATTAGATACTACCGGTTATCCGGAATTGTCTTTGACCTCCCTCAGCAGCACCGATTATTCACAAATTAAGTATTTAGTCAATAAGCTGCAGGAGTATTACCGTAACGCAGGGCTCAAGGTCAGCCTTCCTTCTTTACGGGTAGATAGCTTTGCCATTAATTTAGCCCGGGAATTGGAAGGAGTACGGAAGAGCAGCTTGACTTTGGCTCCTGAAGCAGGGACTCAGAGGTTGCGGGACGTAATCAATAAGAATGTTTCGGCTGCTGAATTGGATATGGCAATTAGTAATGCGGTGGCTTGTGGCTGGAGCACTTTTAAGTTTTATTTTATGATTGGACTTCCCACGGAGCAGGATGAAGATCTTTTGGGAATTGCCCAATTAGCGGAAAAAGCCGTTAAAACTAGAGGGGAAGGGAATAAACAGCGGATTAAACGGTTGACAGTCAGTGTGGCAAACTTTGTGCCTAAACCCCATACCCCGTTTCAATGGGAGCCGCAGGTGGGAATTGCTGAATTGCGCCGGAGACAGGGGGTTATTCGGCAGGCGATTAAAGACAGGCGCATTATCTATAATACCCATGATCCGGAGGCAAGCTTTTTGGAGGCGGTGTTTGCCCGGGGTGACCGGCGTTTAGGGAAAGCATTGGTAAGAGCGCAGCAGTCGGGCTGTCGCTTTGACGGTTGGACAGAGCATTTTGCTTTTGCGAAATGGCAGCGTGCCTTTGCCGATACTGGTATTGATCCACAATTTTATGCTAACCGGAGCCGAAGTTTTGCGGAGATTTTACCTTGGGAGCATTTAACACCGGGCGTAAGCAAGGATTATCTTTATGCGGAATATCAACGGGCTTTGCAAGGAGAGCCGACAGTTGATTGCAGCATGGTCGGTTGTAGCCAATGTGGAGTTTGTCCCACGTTAGAGTTACCGATCCGGTTGCGGGGAGGTGATGACAATGCCCCAGAAACTGTGGGCCAGATTGATTAAGGAGGCAGATATCCGGTTTATTTCCCATCTTGATCTGTTGGGAACGGTAGAAAAAGCTCTACGGAGGGCACGTATTCCCATTGCTTTAAGCCAAGGATATAATCCCCATCCCAAAATTGCCTTTGCCGCCGCTCTCCCGGTTGGTGTGACCAGTTCCGGAGAGTATATAGAGTTTCTTTTGCAGGAACCATTGCTCCCTAATTCTTTTTGCCAGGAACTCAATAAACAGTTACCTGATGGGCTGGCAATAATAGAAGCGAAGGAAGTAAACAGGAAACTCCCGGCACTGATGGCAGTAGTTAATCTTGCTGTCTATCAGGTTGCGTTTATATACGATAATAAGACACAGGTGGGAAAACTAACTGCTGCGTGGCAGGATTTTTTCGCTCAAGCACAGATCATTGTTCAGCGCAAGACTAAAAAGGGTGTTCGTACCTTTGATCTTATGCCACTGCTTTGGCAGCAACAGTTAGTAGAAACTGCAGCTGGCGTTGCGCAAATAAATCTGCGTTTGAAGCTAAACCCAGAAGGAAGTGTACGGCCGGAAGAAGTGATACAGGTATTTAAAGATGCTACCGGCTGGGAGGGAAAGATTAGTTCTATTCATCGGCAGGGGCTCTATATTTTAGAAGAGGGGAAAATTTACTCACCCTTAGCATGGGCAGAGAGGCAATTAATTTTCGAGAAGTAGGTGAAAGTCACCTGCTGGTTTTGGCAAGAGCTGGAACAATGTAACGATACAGGAAGGGGGTGAACTAATTGTGCAGGAAATAGTAATTCATGTTTGTGAGGAAGAAACTTGGGTAGCGGTATTGGATGAAGGTGTACTGGTAGAATTATATTTGGAACGAACGCTAAATCAAAGGATAGTGGGTAATATTTACCGTGGTAAGGTGGAAAATGTTTTACCGGGCATGCAGGCCGCTTTTGTTGATATTGGTTTGGAACGGAATGCATTTCTCTATGTAGATGACGCCCTTTTACATGTATCTGATTCGGAGCGGCAGGAGAGCAACAAAATTTGTATAGAACAGCTTTTACAGGAAGGGCAGGAAATTGTGGTTCAGATAACTAAGGAGCCTATTGGCAGTAAAGGAGCTCGGGTTACTACTCACCTTACCATTCCAGGCCGCAATTTAGTGCTGATGCCTTTTGTTGATTATGTGGGGGTTTCACGGCGGATCGTTGATGAAGGGGAGCGGGAACGGCTCCGCACATTGATGGGAAAACTAAAACCGGAAGGAATGGGATTTATTGTCCGTACGGTGGCGGAAGGAAAGGAAGAAGCTGAATTACAACAGGATATTGATTTTTTGACACGCATCTGGTCGCGAATTAAGCAGCGGATGGAAAATAAGGGTGCCCCGAGGCTTATTTATAAGGATTTAGACCTGGCATATCGGATTATGCGGGATCTTTATACAGACAAAATTGACCGGGTCACCGTGGATAACCACGAAGTTATGGGAAAAATTTTGGAATTATTAGAACTATATACACCGCACCTTAAAGAAAGAGTACATTATTTTCCTGCAGAGAAGGATATTTTGCAGGCTTATGGTTTAGAGACTGAGTTGGAGAAAGCGTTAAAACGTAGGGTGTGGCTTAAATCAGGCGGTTATTTGATTATTGATCAGATGGAAGCACTTACAGCTATTGATGTAAATACCGGAAAATATGTTGGCACCACAAATTTGGCTGATACAGTTTTGAAAACTAATGTGGAAGCAGCTAAAGAGATCGCGCGGCAGTTACGACTGCGTAATATTGGCGGGATAATTATTGTTGATTTTATCGATATGGAGCGCGAGGGGGATGAAGGGGTAGTTTTATCCACATTAGAGGAGGCACTTAAGAAAGATAAGGTAAAGGTTCATATTCTGGGCTTGACTCAATTAGGGTTACTAGAGATGACGCGGAAGAAAGTACGGCAATCACTGACCAATAGTATTATGAAACAATGCCCGTATTGTGAAGGTAAAGGAAAAGTATTGAGTGAAGACATGGTAGCCCTTCAGGTAAAGAGGCATATCAATAGGTTGGTTAAGGAGCGGCGGGTGCCGGCTTTATTAGTTGAGGTTCATCCGGGGGTAGCCTCACTATTAATAGGTTCTGGAGGCTCTAACCTTGAAGAGTTGGAAAGGAACTTAAAAATTCCTATTTATATCAAAGGAATCGATTTGTTGCATATAGATGATTTCACTTTTAAGGTTTTTCTTTCAGCAGAAGAGCTAGAACGATATTGTCGCCCGGTTGATTTGGGGGATAAAATTATCGTGCAGGTGGAGGAAGCCCATATCTCTAATCCAAGGGATGGAATTAGCCGCTTACAAGGCTATGTAATTGACATAGAAGAGGCCGGTAATCTTGTAGGGCAGCGGGTGGAAATTGAAATCATCAAGGTATTTCGCACCTATGCCAAGGCCAGAGTAGTATCTTCCCTGGATGATCCAGCGATTATTAAATAAAAAAGGTCGATTTACCTTTGCCGGATAGAGAAGTTGTTTAACATGTTTGAAAAAACTATCCTTCCTTTGTGATTGTAGGATGCTGCTTTCCGCTTTTATGCTGTACTTTGTTTCACAACGGCAACCTGGTCCCGGTGCCCTTTAATTTTAAAGAGCATGCCTCTTTTCTGCATACCGGAGGGTTGTTTTGCATTTCCAGCAGCCGTTTTTCGCCCATAATGCGCTTGCTTTTTACTGGCATCAATTTCTTTTTTAGTTTTACCCGGTTTTATACTGCTGTGGTTATGAATAGATGGCATATGGTAATATACCGACATTTGACAGAGTATATTACTTGTGCTACAATACGAACGTCTAGTTGCGTCATCTGCAGCTATCGCTCCAACCGCACGAAACGGGTTACAATAAAATCCAATTTTACGGATACCTGTTGTCGGCGAGTCTGATGCGAGGAGGTGGAAAATGAATGTATGCCATTATTGAATCCGGCGGGAAGCAGTATAAGGTAGAACCCGGTAAAGAAATTTTTGTAGAAAAGCTGGATGCTGAGGCAGGTCAGGAAGTAGAGTTTGATCGGGTTTTGGCTTTCAATAAGGATGGCAATTTACATGTGGGCTCACCATATCTTGCCGGTGTCAAAGCTTTCGGTAAGGTTTTGAAACAGGGCAAACAGAAAAAAATCTTGGTCTTTAAATATAAGGCTAAAACCAATTATCGACGGCGTTATGGGCATCGTCAACCCTATACTAAGATTTTAGTAGAAAAAATTGAGGGTTGATCCAAGATGGTTAAAATTTTGCTCACACGGAATTCCCAGGGGCAATTAATTGCCTTTAATGTACAGGGACATGCCGGTTGCGGCGCTTATGGCAATGATATTGTTTGTGCTGCAGTTTCTGTACTTGCGCAAACAGCAGTTATTGGCCTGGAAGAATACTTGCGGTTAAAGCCTCAAGTAAAGGTAGAAGCAGGTTCCTTGCATTGCAGCCTGCAAGAGATAGGGAATAGAGCAAGTGAAACGGCTGCAATTTTGGAAACTATGGTTATGGGGCTACGGGCTATTGCCTTAGATTACCCGGATAATGTTTGCATTGTTGAAGAGGAGGTGGAGAATGATGCGGAGGATTGATCTGCAACTCTTTGCCCATAAAAAGGGAGTTGGAAGTTCTCGTAACGGCAGGGATAGCCATTCCAAAAGGCTCGGCGTTAAGCGGCATGATGGTCAATTTGTTACTGCCGGTTCAATTATTGTTCGGCAACGGGGAACAAAGGTAGCACCGGGAACTAATGTGGGTCTTGGTAAGGATGACACACTTTTTGCGTTGGTAGATGGTTTTGTTGCCTTTGAACGCCGTGGGAAAGATAAAAAACAGGTATGCGTTTATACAGAAGATGCTGTCGTAGTCTAGTTAACAAACCGCTAATCTAATAAAGGTTAGCGGTTTTTTTATGGCTACTTCAGGCAGAGAATGAGATTGCGGTTTCGGATTTATGATTTTGTTTAACCGGCACAAAAATAATGTGAATAGATAAAGGGATTATTATAATAATGTCGAAAAAAGAAAAAAATAAAAGAATCTTAAGAGGGTTGGTTGAGCGCTGGTGAATAGTTCTTGGTTGAAGGTACGGTGTATTCTTTTATGCAATGCTGTTATCCTATTTGTAAGCAGTTTGCTCCCAATATTGTTAGGGATGAGTGAATTTACCATCACTATGGGTATCGGTGTATTTGCTTCTCTGGTAATGCTTGTCATTGTCTTTTTTGTGCAAATTGATTTTGTGCAAGCAGAAAGGCTATTATTTATTGATTATATTAAGGCCCAACGCCATGATTTTCTTAATTATCTGCAGGTACTGAACGGATTATTTCAATTGGGCAAGTACGAAGGTATTTTAGACTATGTGCAAGAAATAATTGAGCATTATAGGATAGAAGCATCCATTACCGGGCTGCCACCTAAATTGGCGCAATTGTTTCTTTTCAATATTAGCAGGGCAAAGAAAATGGGGATGAAGTTAGATATTAATATTAAGATCCCTTCAAATTCTCTTCATGCATCAGCTGCCTTAACAGAATTTTTTGCGGAATTGTTTTATTATCTTTTTACAAAGGGGCAGGAGAATAAGATAGAGAATATTTCCTTGGAAATATTTTCCTCAGGTACCAAAGAACTAATAGTAAACACAACTATAGTAGGCAAGGAACTGGAAGCGAAGAGGGATTCGTTAAGGGCATTAGAAAGAAAAGCCGGGCGGTTGCAGGGAGAAGTAGTGTTGAATAGAAAAGATCATACAGAGGAAATACGAGCTATGATTACCAAACCTGCTGTGGATGGAATTTTTTTATCTTGGTTAAAATAACTCCAGATTTGCTCTGTGTGTGAGTGGGTTGATAGGTGGTGCTGTAAATGTTTTTTGATAAAGCCAAGATTTTTGTCAAGGCTGGAGATGGCGGTAATGGTATAGTCAGTTTCCGCCGGGAAAAGTATGTGCCTTTAGGCGGACCGGATGGCGGCGATGGAGGTAAAGGCGGAGATGTAATTATTGAGGTTGATGAAGGATTGCGTACATTAGTTGATTTTCGCTATCAGCGTCATTATAAGGCCAAACGCGGTGAGCATGGGATGGGTGCCAAAAAGCACGGGAAAGACGGTGAGAATCTAATCATTAAGGTCCCACCCGGAACGGTGGTGCGAAAAGAAGAAACCGGGGAAGTATTAGTAGATCTAGTTAGCCCTGAACAACGGTTTTTAGTCGCACGGGGCGGCAGGGGAGGAAGGGGAAATGCCCGGTTTTTGAGTAACCGCAATCGAGCACCTCGTTTTTCGGAAAAAGGAGAACCAGGGGAGGAGTTATCCCTTATACTAGAATTAAAGCTATTGGCTGATGTGGGTTTGGTTGGATATCCCAATGTTGGCAAGTCAACTTTATTGGCTGCAGTATCTGCGGCACAGCCCAAGATTGGAGCTTACCCTTTTACCACCATAACTCCCAATTTAGGCGTCGTTAAGGTACAAGAAGAGAGCTTTGTCATGGCTGATATACCGGGTCTAATTGAAGGAGCCCATCAAGGGGTAGGCTTAGGGCATGAATTTTTACGGCATCTTGAACGAACGCGGGTACTTATTCATGTTATTGATGCAGCAGCATTGGAAGGGAGAGATCCGATAGAAGATTTTTATCAAATAAATGAGGAATTAACTCATTATAATGAAAAACTGGCGCAACTTCCGCAGGTAATTGCTGCCAATAAGATAGATTTACCGCAAGCACAAGAGAATATTGCCCGCTTGCAGGCGAAGATCGGGAAAGATCATGAAATTTTCCCTATCTCAGCAGCTACAAAACAGGGTGTTGAGCAATTGCTGTTACGGGTAAAACAACTGCTAGAGAAATTACCGCTTCAACAGGAACAAGAACGAAAAGAAATTCCCGCAGTGATATATCAAGAACCTGACCCTAAATTTGACATAATTCACACTGAGGGCATATATATAATAAAAGGTAAAGCGGTGGAACGGCTGGCAGCAATGACTAATTTTGAACAAGAAGAAGGGGTGCGAAGATTTCAGCGCATATTGGAAAAAATGGGCGTTTTTGCTGCTTTGGAGGCCAATGGGATAAAGGAAGGTGATGTTGTCAGTATAGGGGAAATCGAATTTGCGTATACGCAAAAGCAGGAATGACAAAAATAGATATTATATGAATGGAGGTTTAGGTTTTTTCCATGAGCTGTCTATCCTGTGGAAACTGTCAACAGGGGGAAGTACTTTATTACTGTCCTGATCGTAATGAATTTATTATTGATGAAGCATTGATGCAGCACAAAGAAAAGGTGAAAACAGGCTGGAAAAAAGGGGAACAGGGTTATGAGTTCAGGAGAAAGCAAAATCGAAGAGAACCAAAAACCGGGTAATGTCTTAAATTTGGAAGTTATATGTTAATTAATACATTTGAGCCGGGACATCATGTCTCGGCTTCCTGATCGAAGAACTTTTTATCTTTGCTGCAGGAGGAATACATAAAAAGAGGGCGAATAAGAAAGCAATAAGACACAGCGTTTAGGGAACATTCTAGGAGTGGAGAAAATGGACCCAGAGTTAAAAACGTTGCTGCAATTATGGGGGCAAACTAAAGCTCGCCGGATTGCAATTATGGGTGGTACTTTCGACCCTATCCATTATGGGCATCTGGTAGCGGCTGAGGCTGCACGGGTAGAATTCAACCTGGATAAAGTTGTTTTTGTACCGAATCGGCTGCCTCCGCATAAAAAGAACTATCGGGTAACAGCTGCTATTCATCGCTACCAGATGACAGTTTTAGCGACGATAACGAACCCCTTTTTTTACGTTTCCCAGATCGAACTGGAACGGCCTGGTCCATCTTACACCGTCGACACTTTACGCACCCTCAGGAAAGAGCTAGGCGCTGAAATAGAGCTTTTTTTTATCAGCGGTGCCGATGCTATTCTTGATATCCTCACTTGGAAAGATGTTGAAGAAGTGTTGGAAATTTGTTCTTTTATCGCTGCTACCCGACCGGGCTACCCCTTGGAAGAACTAAGTAAGCGCTTGGGCCATCTCCAGGCTAAATTTTCCCACAAGGTATCCTGTGTCGAAGTACCTGCCCTGGCCATCTCATCTTCAAGTGTCCGGGAGCGGGTGACACAAAATCGCCCCATTAAATATCTCCTACCTGAAAGTGTAGAATACTATATCTATAAGTATAAACTATACCAGGGAAGTGGAGAGGAGACACAGTAACCTTTTTGCAGGCAGCAGGAGTTTGTAATGCATAGAAATGAACCTGTGGCACATACTAGCATTACAGGGGAAGTGGTGTGGGGTTAGGAAAGAGAGGTGAACCTTATTGAGCAAGACCATTTATGTTGGTAATCTACCCTGGGCAACTACGAAGGAAGAATTGGCGGAAGTATTTGCCGCTAAAGCCGGTGTGGAAGTGCTTGACAGCCGGATCATAACTGACCGGGAAACCGGTCGTTCCCGCGGCTTTGGTTTTGTGGAAGTTGAGAGTGATGAAGATCTGGCCAAGGTAATTGAGGTCATGAACGGCGCTGACTTTAACGGCAGGGAAATAATTGTTAATGAAGCAAAGCCAAGGGATAATAGGGTTTAATTAAGATCGTTTAGAACGGCCTTCACCTGAGGTGGAGGCTTATTCTATTTCTTCAATTTTCATAGGGCAGGACTTTTTTGGGGTTTTGTCGAAGGATAAAAGGGAGGTAAATACATATGGCGATAGAACCTGAAGTTTATTCGTTATTAACAAAAGATAGGTGGGAACATACGCAAGGGGTAGTTGATACAGCTTTGGAGTTAAGGTCTCGCCATTATCCCGTGCTTGATCCGGAGAGAGTAAAAATGTCTGCCCTATTGCATGACTGTGGAAAGGATTTACCTTTAGCTATGCTGTTGAAAAAAGCCAGTGATTTTGGTATAGTATTAACTAGTTTCGACCTTCTTTGCCCGCAGGTCATTCATGCACCAATAAGTGCTGGTTTAGCCCGTTATCAGTTTCATGTTACAGATAAGGATATTTTACAGGCGATTGCTTACCACACCACTGGCAAGCCACAAATGTCGGATTTGGCTAAACTTATTTTTGTGGCTGATTACATTGAACCGGGAAGAAAGTATCCAGGAGTAGATGCATTGCGAATAAAAGCTAGAAGTGATCTAGATGTAGCTTTACTTGCCTGTATTGATCAGACTTTGCATTTTTTGTTACAGCAGGGTTCTTTTATTCATCCCCGGATGGTAAGAACTCGTAATTATTATCTTCTTCATGGTAATAAGAGCACAAAAATTTAGCCCCACGCTTATTAAAGAGGGGAGTAAGTGTAATGTCAGTTGTAGTGCAACAAAAGCAAGTCCGGAAACGCTTAAACTGGAAGCGTTTTGCAATTTTTACTCTCTGCAGTATTTTGTTTTTACTGCTGATGCTCGGTGCGGGGTTTCTTACTGTTTGGTTGAGTACTATTAATAACGATAACCCGGGGAATATTGCCAGTGGCGAGGAACCATTGCCGCCTAAAATACATGAAAGATTGAATGTACTGGCATTGGGAGTAGATGCAGGAGTAATTGAAGGTACAAATATGAAGGGTCCTGCGAGAACTGATACGATGATGGTTTTAAGCTTTGACCCGGAGACTAATGAAGGCGGGTTGATTTCCATACCTCGGGACACCAGGGTTAATATTCCCGGGCGCGGTATTGGCAAGGTTAATGCAGCCCATGTCTATGGGGGTCCAGAATTAGCAATCAGAACTGTAGAAGAGCTTTTAGGGATCGAGATACATTATTATGTCAAAGTAAATCTGGAAGGGTTTGAAAAGATTGTAGACGCACTGGGCGGTGTTGTTATTGATGTGGAAAAAGATATGGATTATTGGGATCCTACACAAAATCTGCAAATTCATTTGCAGGCAGGGCCGCAGCAAAGGTTGAATGGTTCCGATGCTTTAGATTATGTGCGCTGGCGGGATGATGGCGGTGGTGATATTGGCCGGATACCCAGGCAGCAGAAATTCATCAGAGCGTTGGCAGATGAATTGATGCAGATGAAGACAATTCTTAAAATTCCGGAGTTAGTAGGGATTTTTAAAGATAATGTGGAAACAGATATGGATGTAATTAAAATGCTGCAGTATGCGCAAATGGCTTGGGATATTAAATTGGAAAGCCTGGAGATGGAGACCCTAGCCGGGATTGATCAGTATGTTGATGGTGTTAGTTATTGGTTAGTTGATGAAAAAGGAATGGAAGAGCAAGTGGATCGGATTTTACGGGGGATAAAAAAGGAAGAAAACAGGGAGATTAAAGTTCAGGTCTTAAATGGTTCCGGTGTTAGTGGTGCAGCCAGTGAGCTGGCGTCTGATTTGCGGCGCTTTGGATTCAATGTGGTCGCTGTAGGGAATGCGGAACATTATGATTACGCAGAGAGCTTAATTATCTGCCATAATGACATCAAAGCAGCGCAAAAGGTTGCACGTGCTGTTGAGATCTATCATATTAGTGATGATACCACCGGTGTTGCAGTTGCCGCGGAAGAAGAGGTGGATGTGACAATAATTGTAGGCCAGAATAAATTGGATTAATCTCTTAATTGCCAGAGTATATTTTCGCACAAGATCAGAATAATGTAGTAAGAGATAAGAAGAAATTATCGTTGTGGTACACTGTAGTTCTTTATTATGATCGGGCATATCAGGAGGGAAGTTAATGGACGGAAGGGCAATAGCATTTGTTGCTGCCCAAGCGGCCGATGAAAAAAAGGCCAAGGATGTGATCATCCTGGATATACAAAGCCTTTCACCCTTATGTGATTATTTTGTTATTGCCAGCGGAGGCAGTAGAGTACAGGTAAAGGCTATTGCAGAGGCGATAGAGGAAAAACTGGCTCTGAGAGGTATAAAAGTAGAACATCGGGAGGGGAATGATAAATCGGGATGGATTTTGCTGGATTATGGAGATATTGTGGTTCATATTTTTCATGATCAACAGCGTGCCTTTTATGATTTGGAACGTTTGTGGGGGGATGCGAAACGAATAGAGCTGAATGCCTAATTTGCCTCCCGTAACTTGACAATTAATGGGCGATATTTTATAATATTGGCTATAATAAGGGAATATTGATTTTCAGCAATGAAGGGGAGTAGTAGACAAAAATTGGCTTACAGAGAGCCGATGGTTAGTGGAAATCGGTAGCAAAACTTGTCGAACTCGCCTCTGAGTGAATGGCTGGGTATAAGTGGGTAAAGAAGAAATGGGGCTGTAGCTCAGCTGGGAGAGCGCCTGAATGGCATTCAGGAGGCCAGGGGTTCGAGCCCCCTCAGCTCCACCATTTTATCTTTACCAAGCAGGGTGGTACCGCGGGATGGATATAATAGAGCCTCTCGTCCCTGGCAACAGGTCAGGTTAGGGGGGTTTTTTTATATTGCTTAAAGTGTAGATAAAGGAGGATACTTAATGGATCATTATTATGATTTTAAGGCCATCGAAAAAAAATGGCAGGAATATTGGGAGCAAAATGGCTTACACCAGGTAGACACTGATCCTAAGCGGCCAAAGTATTATGTTTTAGAGATGTTCCCTTATCCTTCCGGGGCATTGCATATGGGACATATCCGGAATTATTCCATTGGTGATGTCTTAGCCCGTTATATGACGATGCAAGGTTTCAATGTTTTACATCCCATGGGATGGGATGCCTTTGGGATGCCGGCAGAGAATGCAGCGATTAAACATGGTACCCACCCTGCCAAATGGACCCAGGAGAACATTGCCAATATGCGGCGGCAACAACAACAATTGGGAACAAGTTATGATTGGAACCGGGAGGTGACTACCTGCCTTCCTGATTATTATCGGTGGACGCAATGGTTGTTTTTGCTCTTTTATCGCCGGGGTTTAGCCTATAAGCGGAAAGCACAGGTAAACTGGTGTCCATCTTGCGAGACTGTATTGGCCAATGAGCAGGTAGTCAATGGTAAGTGTTGGCGTTGTGATACTGTCGCCACAAAAAAAGAATTGGAACAATGGTTTTTCCGGATCACTGCCTATGCAGACAGATTGCTGAAAGACCTTGATCTATTGTCAGGCTGGCCAGAGCCCGTCAAAACTATGCAAGCCAATTGGATTGGGCGCAGTGAAGGAGCGGAAATTAAGTTTGCTATAAAAGGACAAGATGAATCATTAACAGTATTCACTACTCGCCATGATACTGTTTTTGGTGTTACCTATATGGCTTTAGCGCCGGAACATCCTTTAGTGTTGGAGTTGGTGGCTGGCACAGAAAGGGAAGAAGCTGTGCGCCGGTTTGTTGCTAAGGCGCTCCGGGAACGGGATACAAAAGCAAACGGAGCAGAGGCGGATAAAGAAGGAATGTTTTTAGGTGCTTATGCCATTAACCCGGTTAATGGAGAAGAAATTCCCATCTGGGTGGCTGACTATGTGTTAATGGAATATGGAACAGGGGCGATAATGGGTGTGCCTGCCCATGATACGCGGGATTTTGAGTTCACATTAAAGTATGGTATTCCGCAACGGAGGGTGATCACACCGGAATATCCTTTAGCAGAAGCAAAAGAATTGACTGCGGCAGAGCCAGGAGACGGCTATTTAGTTAATTCCGGTCCCTTTGACGGACTTACAGTTAAAGAAGGCCAGGAAGCAATAGCAAATTATTTGGAAGAAAAAAATATTGGACGGCGGGCAGTCAGCTATAAACTGCGGGATTGGTTAGTATCCAGACAACGTTATTGGGGAGCGCCTATTCCCATTGTTTATTGTGAAAAGTGTGGGGTAGTACCTGTACCGGAAGAAGAGTTGCCTGTTATACTGCCCCAGGATGTGAAGTTTGAAACAGGAAAAGTATCTCCTTTGGCTCATGCAGAGAGTTTTGTTAATACTACTTGCCCCAAGTGCGGTTGCCCCGCACGACGGGAAACAGATACAATGGATACATTTATCTGTTCTTCCTGGTATTATTATCGCTATACTGACCCCCAAAATGACGCAGCTCCTTTTAGCAAACAAGCGGTAGATTATTGGATGACAGTAGATCAATACATTGGCGGTATTGAACATGCAGTGCTTCACCTGCTTTATTCCCGGTTTTTTACAAAGGTGCTCTATGATGCCGGGTTGGTGAGCTGTCAGGAACCGTTTACAAATCTACTTACCCAAGGAATGGTGATCAAAGACGGAGCTAAAATGTCCAAGTCAAAGGGGAATGTGGTAACGCCGGAAGAAATAATTGGGAAATATGGCGCTGATACTGCCCGGCTTTTTATTCTCTTTGCTTCACCACCGGAGCGGGATCTGGATTGGAGCGATCAGGGGGTAGAAGGTTCATGGCGTTTTCTGAACCGGGTTTGGCGACTGGTAACCGGCAATATAGAATTTTTTGGCGATAGCCGGGGTAACAAGGCTGAGGGTGTAAAAAATGGTCCGGAACGAAAGTTAAAACGACAAATTCATGAAACCATTAAAAAGGTCACCGAGGATATTCAAGAACGGTTTAACTTCAATACAGCCATTAGTGCGATTATGGAATTGGTTAATGAGGTTTATCGCTACCAGGATCAGACTGCCGTTGCTGACCAAAACAGGGAACTGGTTCGGGAAGCAGTGGAAACAACAGTTTTGTTGTTAGCTCCTTTTGCTCCCCATCTGACGGAAGAATTGTGGCACCGCCTTGGTTATAGCGATACTATTCACAGGCATGAATGGCCCAGTTATGATCGGGATTCATTACAACAAGAAACTGTTAATGTTGTTATTCAAATCAACGGTAAACTTAGGGATCGGCTGCAGGTACCTGTAGACATTGCTCAGGGTGAGTTGGAAAAGCAGGCACTGGCCTTGCCGCGAATTGTGGAATTAACCACAGGGAAACAGATCGTAAAGATAATTCATGTACCCGGCAGGTTGGTAAATATTGTAGTAAAGTAAGGGTGTTTTTACCCTTACTTTTTTTGTTATATGACAGGAGATTGTGAGGTGCAGGGAGAATTTA
The DNA here is from genome assembly GCA_050951765.1 of bacterium. Taxonomy (GTDB): domain Bacteria; phylum Bacillota; class DTU030; order DTU030; family JBMNJR01; genus JBMNJR01. Next base: position 113,128 of record JBMNJR010000015.1, read on the forward strand.
GCTGGTAAAACCTCCGGAGGGGGAGGGAAGGTAAGGTGTTAGAAATACCGCGGCAACAACAATATGTCCTTATTTTTCTGATTATTGTGATGATTTTGGCTGGAGGAGTGATACTCTGGCACCAGCAGCGAACTAGGCAGCTTGTGATTGCGGATCTATCACCGGTAACACTGGTGGAAGAAGTAGCAGAGCCGGAGGTAATATTAGTTCATGTTGCGGGGGCTGTGGTTAATAGAGGTGTATATGATCTTCCGCTGGGGTCCCGAGTAATTGATGCCATTGAAGCAGCAGGTGGCGGTACGGATGCGGCTAATATTCATGCCTTAAACCTGGCTGCATTGTTGCGGGATGAAGATTATATTTACGTACCCACGATGGAAGAGGAGACAATAATGTCAGGAGTAAATGCGGTGGCAAATAATACCGGAAAAATTAATCTCAATCGAGCCAGTAAAGAAGAATTAGAGACGCTTCCGGGAATTGGGCCGGCTTTGGCTAGCAGAATTATTACTTACCGGGAGACCAACGGCCCTTTTCGCCGTGTCGATGAACTGAAAAAGGTATCAGGGATTGGTGATGTGCGTTTTGAAGAACTGAAGGATTTGGTTACAGCCCCCTAACGGAAGGAGCAAGAAAGATGCAGTGGGCGGGAATAATTGGCTTGTGGGATAATCATCCTAAGGTAAAGGGGGCTATGACCATGGAAAATAAACGCTCAGAAAGAATCCGGGAGATTGTAAACTTTGTAGCCATGCACCGGGAATCTCATGCCAGTGGGATCGTTTGTCGGGAAATGTTGGGAGATTATTATGTTCCTTTTAATAATGGGACCAGGGAACAGTTAGAAGCAAAATTGGCCGAGGCAGAGGAGAGTCAATTTAACTATTGTTATTATTTGGTGAAGTAAAGAAAGGGTACTGCTTTTTGTAAAGGCAGTACCTTTTTTTCCTGCGCATATTCTTTTTCCAGTATACATAAAAATGGGTTAAGAGAGACTGGAAAGGAGGGGTGGGAGATTAAGGTTATTTATTTACCACCGGGTAAGGTTATTTTGGGTTTTTTGATTATGTTTCTGTTTGTTGCCGGTGTCTTTATCTCTCTGCATGATGAAATTGTTGCTACGTGGCCAGTATTTGCCACTCAAGATCGTTTAGTGCCAATTTATGCTGTTGCTACTGATGAGAAAAAAGTTGCTATTTCCTTTGATGCGGCCTGGGGGGCAGAGTATACCCGGGAAATACTTGCTATCCTTGATCAATATGACATTAAAACTACTTTTTTCCTAGTAAAGTTTTGGATGGAGAAGTACCCTGAAGAAACAAAGTTAATTGCCACCAAAGGCCATGAAATCGGTAATCATTCCGCGACGCATCCACATATGAATGCCCTCTCCGAAGATGAAATTTATCAAGAATTGTTGGAAACTAATCGTTTGATCGAAAGGCTGGTGGGCAAGTCACCCCGGTTATTCCGTCCACCCTTTGGTGAATATAATAACAGGTTAATTACTGTGGTTGAGGATCTGGAGATGAAAACCATTCAGTGGAGCATCGATTCTTTGGATTGGCGGGATCCTAGCCCAGAAGAGATAACAGACAGGGTATTAGGGCAGATTGAACCCGGGGCTATTGTTCTATTTCATAATAATGCCAAAAACACTCCGCCTGCCTTAGTACCTATTTTAGAGCAGTTGCTGGCAGACGGTTATCAGGTAGTGCCAATTTCGGAACTGATCATGTGGGAGAATTATTATATTAACCCCAATACTGGCGTTCAGGAGCCATTGCCGGAAGTCGGAACAGCAGGGGAATAAAAAAAACCCCATGCCAATAATCCGGCGCCAGCAGAAGGTGAAAATTAATTTCCATCACTTGTGGCTTCGCTCTCTGTTTTCCTTGCTGAGGGCCTGTCCAAAGCCGAAGGCGATGGGCACTAACGTTCTGGTTTCTTGTCCAGCGGGGTCGTGAGCCCATGCCACTATACTTCTACTGCCGGAAGTACACCTCCACAGCAGGAGACAGTTATCCTGAACGAGCTCGGCTCGTTCAGGCAGTGATATAACTCGCCCTTGCGGGCTCAAACATGGTGTCACTGCTCGTCCTCACTTGCCTGCGCTATCTTTACTTAGTGTCTCAATGCTGTTTCGGGGTACTTCCGGCACCGGGCAACGAGCTACTGACACCAACTACTGACAACTGCTACAGCCACTCGTCGCAAATAAGTTCCGCCAGAAGTGCTGAACTAGCCTATTTTGCAAAGCTGGCAACTGCTCTTGGAGGTTAGAAGTTAGAAAAACTCTAACTTCTAGGCGAGGGCGGCCAAGGTCGCCGGAGCCAGCGGCAAAATTTGGCTAGCCCCGGGCAAAACATTTTCAGTAGATTCTTTCCTGTTCTTTCTGGAAGGGAAATCTGAAATTGGATGTTATAAGTAGAATAATTTTAATTAAATTAATTTTTTAAGGTTTATTTCCAATTTAGGCCTTAATTGCTTACATAGAATATCTAATAGTTGAGCAGACTAAAGATAACCGCTATTGTTGCCAACTTTAAAAGGAGTGATGGCTAATGGCAAGGCGAGGACGTCGCGGTGTGATGTCTGAACAATTAAAATATGAATTAGCCCAAGAGCTCGGGGTTGCTGACATCGTGAGAAATGAAGGCTTTGGCGGCGTTACATCTCGCGACTGTGGCAACCTGGTCAGGTTGGCTATTGAGCGGGCAGAACGTTCGCTCGCAGGTAGACAGTAGCGGTGGGGGATGTACCTAAAGGAGGTACATCCCTATAATTATGAAAATTGACTCCTGGTATAAATAGATGTCTTTACCAGAAGTGTCTAAAATTAGCATGGCAAACCTTGTTAGCTATGACATATTTTTTTTTGTAGTGAATATTTGTCAAATGAGAGGCGATTTTTTAGGTAATTTATAGGAAGGGAAGGTGGAGATATTGAGCGGTCGTTTCCAGGCACAGACTCGTAAAGTACAGGTACAGGGGCGGGATACGGCAGTTTTGCTCAGAAGTCTTCGGCTTGTCTGCATGATTTGCCTTAGCTTATTAGGTTCGATGGTACGCCTGCCCTTACCTACAGGCGAGGTGGCATTGGAGACATTTCCCGGGTACTTTGCCGCTTTAGCTTTTGGTTGGTTTGATGGTGCGCTAGTGGCTGGGATTAGCCATCTTTTAGTAGCTTTTACCGGAGGATTCCCTTTGGGTATTGGGTTGCATTTATTGGCAGCCCTGCAAATGGCAATTTGGGCAATGTGTTTTTCGTATATTACAAAAAAGGTGGGAATTATATCTTCAATAATTGCTATTACTTTTTTGCACGCCCTAGTTTCTGTTATTTATGTTCTACCTATTTGGAATATGGTTATGTTTAGTGGTCTGTTTGTTCCTTTGGCAGTGGCTGCAGGAGCTAATCTTTTACTGGCTGCAATTGCCTTTAAGTTGGGGGCGAGAAGATTGAATAAATAGAATTTGTTTCAGCTCGTTTAACAGTGAGGGAAACCTTCACTGTTTTTTATTGTGTGCGGAAGGAGTAGATTGTGGAGAAGAGAATTGATTAAAAAGGTAAATTATTATTATATTTCTCTAAGGGGGAGATTGTTTTGTTAATTGAAGGTAATGATGAGATTAGAGCCATTATGTTATCGCCAACAGATAATACTGCTACAGTACTGGAGAGTTTTTCTGCAGGTGAGGAAGTGCCGGTGAAAACCGATACAGGATATATACTTGTAAAGTTAAAGGACAGCATAGATTCAGGGCATAAGCTGGCTGTCCAATTTATTCCCAAGGGCGGCTTTGTACTCAAATATGGACAACAGATCGGACGAGCGGTAGAAGATATTCAACGAGGAGCGTGGGTACATGTACATAATGTGGAGAGCTTGCGGGGTAGAGGCGATCTGGCTGTGAAAGGAGAGGAGAAATGAGATGAATTTTTTGGGTTATAGAAGGGCTAATGGCAAGGTAGGTACAAGAAACCATGTAGGGATAATATCTACTGTAGTATGTGCCAATGCGGTGACACAGCGAATAGCTAACCTGGTTGAAGGTGCCGTAGCCTTTGTGCATAGTCAAGGATGTTGCCAGACAGCTCTTGATCTGGAAATAGTAAATCGCACCTTAATCAATTTAGGCGTCCATCCTAATTTAGGTGCTGTATTATTAGTTGCACTTGGCTGTGAAAGTGTTAATCTGGAGTTGGTACACAAGGCTATTGCAGAAAGCGGCAAACCTGTGCAGATGCTCTTGATTCAGGAAGAAGGAGGCTTACACGGTACGATAGCTAAAGGCGTACAAATAGCTACGGAATTTGCAGCTCAACTTGCTGGACAGGAGCGGCAGCAGTGTAGTTTAGATAACCTATGTATAGGTATTAAATGCGGTGGTTCGGATACCACGTCTGGGATCATTTCCAATCCGGTGCTCGGAAATGTTGCCGATCAGCTAGTGGCAAGCGGTGGTACGGTTGTTGTGGGCGAAATTACTGAGTTTTTGGGAGCGGAGCACATTGTTGCTGCCAGAATTGAAGACGATACTGTACGCACTCGTTTTCTCAGGGCTGTAAACACAATTGAAGAAAGGGTTCTTGCTACAGGTACAGATATGAGGGGTTCGCAGCCTACCCGGGGCAATATTGCCGGTGGGTTGACCACTATTGAAGAGAAATCCTTAGGGGCAGCGGTTAAAGCCGGAAAATCTCCGGTTCGCCAGGTGTTAGATTATGGTTGTCAATGTACTGAAACAGGTTTGGTAATTGTAGATTCTCCAGCCAGGGAACCTGAATTGTTGACAGCATTAGCTGCAGCAGGTGCGCAAATAATTTTTTTCACCACTGGCAGAGGCGCGCCGCAAGGTTTCCCCTTTGTACCTGTGCTCAAGGTGACTGGCAATAAACGGACCTATGACAAAATGAAGGATCATATTGATGTTTGCATAGCCCCCAGCGCTTTTAGCGATCTGCAAGCAGCTTCTTTGCAGGTGATGGATCTCTTAGTGCGTACAGCCAATGGCCAATTGACAGCAGCAGAGGTCTTGGAATATGATACTGGCGACATAGCTGTTATTGGGCCGATAATTTAGCTCTATAGGGAAATACTGAAGGCAGGAAGTAATACTTATTCCTGCCTTTTTTCATATTTTCTTAACCCCGGGGACAAGCACACGCCTGGTTATTAAACAGTATTATATAGGAGTAAAGTAACAAAGATTTGAAGGAGGTTTATCGTAATGTCGCAGGGGTATGTGAAAAAGGTTTTTCCCGGGAGTAATACTTCCCAGGGTTTTTATTCCTTTTGGGATTATGTTGTCTCCCCTGAAGCCAGACGTATTTTAATTATGAAGGGTGGCCCTGGGGTAGGAAAATCTACTTTCATGCGGAAAATTGTACAGGAGGTGATTGAGCGGGGTTTTGATGTTGAATTGTATTGTTGTGCAGCTGATGTCAACTCTTTGGACGGGTTTGGGATTCCGCAGTTGGGGATTGTGTTATTGGATGGTACTGCCCCCCATTTAATTGATCCCAAGTATCCCGGTGCTGTGGAAGAAATAATTAATCTCGGTGAATATTGGGATGTTGAACAGATAAAAGCTCATAAACAGGAAATTATTCAGCTTGTGGCCAGGTCGAAGCAATTTTATAAGCGAGCTTACCGGTTTTTGCAGGCTGCCCAGCTAATTTACCGGGATTGGGAAGATATCAATATGAAGGCAATGAATTTTGCTTACGCCAATCAGCAGGCTGTGTGCATTATTAATGAAATATTTCCTAAAGAGCCAGGCGCTTCAACTGTAGGTCGGCAGCGGCATCTTTTTGCCCGGGCAGTTACACCGGCAGGAATATTAAACTATGTTGATACAATAATTAGGCCCTGTCAGCGCCGGTATGTTATTGAAGGAGAGCCTGGTACCGGTAAATCAACATTAATTCAGAAAGTAGCAACGGCAGCCGTAGAAAGAGGGTACAATGTAGAATTATTCCATTGCCCCTTAAATCCGGAAAAGGTTGAGCATATTGTGATTGATGAATTAGGGGTTGCCTTGACCAAATCCATTGAACCCCATCGGTACGATTGTTTACAAAGGGAGGATACTTTAATTGATCTTAACCTGGGGCTTGACAGGCAGATAATAGTTAGGAATGCACATTTAATCAAAGAAACAGCCGAAATGTTTACTGTTCTTTTTAATAAGGGAACTGAGTATATCGGGCAGGCAAAAAAACAACATGATTATTTGGAAAAACTCTATGCACCCACAATGGATTTCGCTGCCATAGGTAGATTGCGGGATAAAATTTTGGCAGAAATCTTAGCATACGCCAAAGAATTACAGTCATAATACGGGTATAAGAAACTATTAATAAAAAGACCGGGGCTATTAAGTTTCCGGTCTTTTCTTCACTTAATGTTGTCAATCTGAGCAGGAATTTTGCCGTAGGAGCCGAAAAGATCATTATTAACTAATAATTTCCTGTATTAAAGAGATGGGGTAATAATTTGCCTATGGGGAATAAATTAATTTATAAATAATATAGCTAATAGGAGGTCATCATACTGGAACAAACATTGGTATTGATTAAGCCGGATGCAGTTCAGCGTGGATTAGTGGGGAAGATTATTGCCCGCTTCGAAGCGAAGGGATTGCAAATAACCGGATTAAAAATGATGCAGCTGACTGAGGAGATAGCGAAAAGGCATTATCAAGAACACACAGGCAAATCATTTTTCCCTGACTTAATTGCGTATATTACTGAGGGACCCTTAGTAGCGATGGTTTTACAGGGACCGGATGCGGTCAACACTGTCCGGCGGTTAATGGGAGATACTGCTGGCACTACACCGGGGACGATTAGGGGAGATTGGGCGCTAGGTATTGCCCAGAACTTGGTCCATGGTTCTGATTCCCAAGCAAGTGCGGAACGGGAGATCAAGCTTTTTTTTGGCGCGAGTAATTAATTTTTTATCCAAATAATAATTAATAAGCAGCAATTAACTATTTAACTTGAGGAAAGGAGGGGAGAGTAAATGCCAATTGTACAAATTGAATTGTTGGAAGGAAGGAATTTGGACCAAAGGCGGTTATTGGCAGAAAAGGTTACCAATGCAATTTGTGAAAGCCTGGATGTGAAACCGGAATCAGTTCGGATTATTATGCGAGAGATGAAACGGGACAGCTTCGCTCGGTCTGGAAAACTAGTTTGTGATGAGTAATATTTATCCTTTATAAATGAAGTTATTTAAGCGCACCCTCGGTTAAGGCAGTAAGTGGAAAAACTCAATACTGGGCTATCTGGCAAAACCCGCTCACAGGAGTTAGAGTTTGAAATAAGAAGATCTGAGAGAAATTAATCAAGTATTTATCTCTATCTTGCCTCCAACTGCTTACTTCCTGATTGGGAGCGGTCATGATTTCGCACGGTGGATAGATAGCCCAAACATGCAAATATAAGAATATAATCAATCTGGCGTACCCTCGGGGTACGTTTTTTTTATGCCAGGAAAATGGGGCGCTATTGGGTAGTGATATTAACATCCTCTTTGGCATATTTATTAGCAGGTTGGAAAAGTTGTCTTAATTGGGGGTGAAGTTTTGCCGATCCGGCTGCGCTTAGCGCTTTTATTATTGCTGCCAATGGTACTTTTGCTAACCGGTGCGGACTTCAACCGACCTTTTTGCAATTGTTCCGGTTATCCTGACCTAAAAATAGATTTACCTGCCCCCACCGGTCCGGTAGTTCTAGAATTACAGGAAAAGCTGGCTCAATTAGGGTATTATGAAGACGAATTTGATGGTGTGTATGGTAGAAAAACTGCTCAGGCTGTAGCAAAATTGCAAAGAGAGGTAGGAATTCCGGTTACTGGAAATATGGATAGAGCAACGTGGGCATATTTGGCTTGGATGGAAGAAGGAGAGAAGTCTGTGGCAGTGAATCAGCTTCCACCACCTGAGGGAGAAATCTCTCTGTTGGTTGACATTGATGCGTTGATATTGATTATATACGCAGATGGTGAGCCATATAAAATTTATCCTGTAGCGATCGGGAAATGGACTACTCCTACACCAATTGGGGAATGGTTGGTGGTAAATAAAATAGCCGTATGGTCGGGACCTTTTGGCGCACGCTGGATGGGTCTTAGTTGTCCTTGGGGAAGTTATGGTATTCATGGAACTGATAATCCCGGTTCCATTGGGTGGGAAGCAAGTAGTGGGTGTATAAGAATGTATAATCAGGATGTAATTGAACTCTATGATTGGGTGCCGGAGAATACGCCGGTGAAGATTATTGGCTCCCGGATCCGTGATGTTTCCCTTCCTTCCCGGTTAGTAAGGGGTGATGTCGCGCAAAGTGTTGTCCCTCTTCAGTGGAAGCTGCAGGAACTTGGCTATGCTATAGGGCGGGCAGATGGTGTATATGGAGAGGCAACAGAAAAAGCGGTTCGGGAATTGCAGTATTTTTATCAATTGCACCCTAATGGAGAGGCTGATACTTCCCTCTTGTATCTTTTGGGTTTGCGGCAGGAAAAGGGGGTTTAGACATGAAAAGATATATGGTATATGTGGTCGCAGTGTCTTTGCTCCTTATTGTTTTTCTATACTATTGGTTTGGGATAAAGCAGGTTAAAATCGACCCCGAAGCTGAAATCAAGGTGGAACGCACATATGAATTAGAATTTTGGGATTACCTTCTTCCTTTGGTTTGGGAGGATGGCACTGTTTATCAGGAATTCGTGCAACGAATTATAGCTGACTTCGAGGCGCAACATCCCAACATCAAAATAAATTATTATCCACTTGCTTTTACAACAGGGAGGGAATTGCTTACGCAAGCACTCCGGGAGGGTAAGCCGCCGGATATTTACAGTGAGCCTTTTGCTGAGAATATGGTCTGTCATCAAGGATTTCAAATTCCCGTTTCTTCTTATTTGGGACCGGAGGAAAGAGAGAATTATCATCCGGGGGTTTTAGCATTATTAGAAGCAGAAGGAGAAGTATGGGCCTGGCCTGCGTGGATAGCCCCTATGATTTGGGTTGGCAACTGTACTCTCTTGGAGGAATGTGGTTTAGATGTAGCCCAGTTACAGGCCATAGGTTGGCGGTGGGAACAGTTTCTTGTTGCAGGGAGGCAACTAGCAGCTAAGGAATTGGGTCAAAATATCTCTTATTTGGTTGGGCCAGGAATAGAACAACTGTTTATAAATCTCTTACAAAATAATGGCATAACCGCACTGCCCACAAGTTTAGGTGAAAAGCAGAAGTTTGGCGATGCGGTAGCGGAAACTGGGGCATTAGTAGCAAATTTGGTAACAGAAAACTTGTGGCATGATTACCAGTTGGGATCCGAATCATGGGTAGAGAGGTTTTGGGAGGGAGAGGCGGCACTGGTGGGACCTGTTTATCCTTGGGTAATACGGGGACCGGGAAGTGGTTTACATAAAATAAAGCGCGAATTCGATTATGTTTTTCTTCCTCCCCCCCATCAATTGGGGGCAAGGGAATATAATGAACCGGCGCTTGCAGTTGTGCGGGTATTTCGGCAGCAAAATTTTCAAGGCTCAGACCGGATTAAGGCAGCCATGGAGTTTGCCCGTTATTTTAGCAGGCACCAAGGCAATGCTGTTGCGTCCTTTTTATGGTCTTTACCTGCCTATAAATCAGAGAATCCAACTGTGCTCGAGAATGAACTTTCGTACAATAATATCCGTTTTCTCCGGCAACGGCTGTCGTATTTATTACCACTGCCTTTTCATCATGCAACAAAAAATGCGGAGCGTATGTGGCGGCAAGAGGTGTTACCTGGGGCGTTGGCGAAATTGTTGCAAGGCAATCTTTCCCCGCAGGAATTTGCGGATAATGTTGCGGCAGGTTTGAAATAATGAGGTATATGACGGCGCATGGGAAGTCAAAAACGGGGATTTTTTTGCCGGAAAAGGGAGGTTTAGTAATAGATATGGAGACAACAGTAGAGAGCTTTGCCTTAGACCACCGGCAGGTTAAAGCCCCTTATGTACGCAAGGCGGCACGCTTACAGGGAGAGAAGGGTGACATTGTGACTAAATTCGATCTCCGCTTTTTACAGCCCAATGTGGCTGCTATGCCAGGGGATGCAATGCATACATTGGAACACTTATTGGCTGTTTTGATGCGGGAGGAGTTGCCCGGGATTATCGATCTTTCACCCATGGGCTGCCGGACGGGCTTTTATCTCATTGTTTGGGGAGATAGGGAAGCGCAAGAGGTACAAGCCGCTTTACTGAATTCATTGGCTAGAGTTCTAGAGGCACGGGAGATTCCTGCTGCCAATGAGATTCAATGCGGGCATTATCGAGAGCACTCCTTAAACGGAGCCCATGAGTATGCCCGCAAGGTGTTGGAGGGGTTTGGGCAATAGGATTTGCTTTTATCAAGCTAGGAAAGCAGGGAAAATTGAAAAAAGTACAAATACAGATATATAAAGGGGTATTGTGACGGATATAGCTATTCCTATTAAAATATAGAGCCGTGGCAGTATTACTGTTTAGGCAGAAAAGTGGATGTTAATTAAAGATGGATGCTATATGGGACAAGCCTAATTTAAGGGTAGTGCAATGTTATATTATTGGCGAACGATGTTATCGATTATCTTTGCCGGCAGGCTGATGAATGGTCAGCGATTGTGAAGAGAGCTATAAGTAACTAGCTATATATAACTTATAAATTAGGAGGGCAACAAATGGAGATTAGGAAAGTTGGGGTTGTAGGTTTTGGAACCATGGGGCAGGGGATTGCACAGGTTTGTGCTCAGGCTGGGTATCAAGTGGTAGCTTTAGAAGCAAATGAATGCGCTTTAGAACAGGGAATGGCTAAAATTGATGCTTTTATGTCTAAAGGTATTATTAAAAACAAGGTGACTCCGGAAGAAAAAGAGGCTACATTAAGCCGTATTAAAGGAACTACAACTAATAAAGATCTATTATGTTGTCAGTTGATTATAGAAGCTGTTCCGGAAAAATTGTCATTAAAAAAAGAGATATTTAAACAATTAGATGAGTTATGCCTTCAGCATACAGTTATAGCAACTAATACTTCAAGTTTATCAGTAACTGAGCTAGCAGCTGTTACGAAAAGGCCGGAGCAGGTGCTTGGTATACATTTTTTTAATCCTGTGCCGTTAATGAAATTGGTTGAGATTGTTGTTCCTATTACTACTGCTAAAAAAACTGTAGATATTGCGAAAAAATTTATTAATTCCTTAGGTAAAGTAACAATTATTGCAAAAGATACACCAGGCTTCATTGTGAATTATTTACAGTATCCATTTCGCCTCAATGCTATTCGGATGTTGGAATCAGGAATAGCCACAAAGGAAGACATTGATACAGCTGCTAAGTTGGCGTTAGGTCATCCTTTGGGGCCATTGGAGTTACAGGATTATGTTGGTTTAGATGTTACGTATGAGGCTGTTAGTTCAATTCATGAAGAAACTAAAGATCCTCTTTTTGCACCACCTGTCTTATTGAAAAGGATGGTTGCAGCAGGGTACTTAGGTCGTAAAACAGGCAAAGGATTTTATGACTATACAAATAAGGAGACTTGAGAATAAACATCTGATTATTAGGCTTGATTTCGTAACCTTTTCCTTCCTTTATCCATAAACTAATGTAAAGCTATAGTAGTTGAAGTGCCGTTTTGTCTAAAAAGGAGGGAGGAGAATGCCGCATTGGACACAGTCAGAAGAGGAACTATTGCGGGAACTCTATCCCACGGCGGAAAGCGCTGAGTTGGAGAAAATATTTGGCCGCAAACTTTCTGCCATAATCTATAAAGCTAACAGCCTAAATTTAAAAAGGGATCGTTATTGGGATGAGGATGAAATACAAACATTGATCCGCTTGTATCCCCACACTGACACTAAGGAATTAGCAAAAGTATTAGGTAGAAGCATATATAGTGTACGCAATAAAGCAGCTCGTTTAAGGCTCAGTAAAGTAAACCGTAGCCTGCCGCGACGTTGGACTCCTGAAGAAATTAAACTGCTGCAAGAGCTTTATCCTTCTACATCAACCAAAGACCTGGTTAAGATCTTTAATCGCAGCCCGGTAGCTATTAGAGCTAAAGCTTGGGATCTAAAGCTAAAGAAGGTAAATAAAGGTAGAAAGCAGCAATAAAAGTAGGAGGAATTCTACTTGTCATAAAGAAATATCACAGCAGAAACCCAAGGGCAGTGTGATTTGTATTGTGGAGCGAAGCTGATGAAAAATACTTTGCTGCAGATTACAATTACTTTCATAATTGGGATTATGGTTGGTAGTGTTATTGATATTTCGCCGGGGATACTATTACTCTTCTGTTTTTTCTTAGTAATGCTTGTTTTTTATTGGATGGGCCAAGGTAAACAAGTAACGTGGTTATTGTTTTTATTGGTGGCATTAGGAGGAATATTGCGTTACCAACTCCTGTGGCAACAACAAAGCTCTCTGGAACAATTCCGGAACCGGGAGGTTGTTGTCACAGGAGTTGTTTTGCAAGAGCCTGATTTGCTGGATGGTAGGCTTCAGTTTACAATGCAAGTAGAAACTATAAAGGATTTAGAACAGTATTTTTCCCTCCGTGAAAAGGTTCTGGTGCAAGTAGGGGGCTTAACAGAGGGAGAGGTTACTTATGGAGAAAAATTGCAGCTGCTGGGCAAGTTAGTTTCCCCTTTGTCTCCGGCCAATTTTCAGCGGCATGATTATGCTGTTTACCTACGGCGCCAGGGAATTAAGATGATATTACTGTCCCAGGGCAGAGAAAATATAACCGTATTAGCACAAGGCCAAGGTAATAGATGCATACATTTGGCATTGCAATTTAGGAAACGCTTTATTGATGTAGTGGAGAATATGCTGCCAGCTCCTCAAGCTCAGGTATTGGCCGGGTTTTTATTTGGGGAGCGGGGAGCATTAACACCGGAGCTTTTGTTACAGATTGAAAGGAGCGGGGTAATGCATCTATTTGCTGTTTCGGGGCTTCATGTTGGCTATGTGGCGGCACTGGGATATGGCTTGGGAAAATTGTGTAATTGGTCACCTCGGTGGACAATAATAATAAGTGGCTTGTTTGCGGGGATTTATTTATTGTTAGTTGGCTTTAGGGCGTCAGTTTATCGGGCAGGTATTATGCTGTGGATAGGGATTTTGGCCTTGCTTGTTTACCGGCGGCTCAACGGTCTTACTGCCCTCAGTGCAGCAGCATTTGTTTTATTGTGGTTCCAGCCGGGTCTTCTTTTCACCTCTGGGTTTCAATTGTCTTTTGCCGCCACCTGGGGGATTATTTACTTATTTTCCCATATTGTCAGGCTCTTATTGAGTTTGCCTCGCTGGCTGGCTTTTCCATTGGCAGTATCCATAGCTGCTCAATTAGCCACTTGGCCCTTAGTGGCTTACCATTTTTATGGTATTCCCCTTGGGGCAGTACTAGTCAATCTTCCGGCAGTACCTTTAGTGGGTTTAATCGTAATGTTGGGATTAATTGGTTGCACAGTAGGGCTTATTTTTCTGCCCTTTGCCAAGATTATGGGGCTGGCAATCTACCTGTTAATTAATCTTTTTCTGGATTTGGTTAGGTTTTCTGCAAATTTGCCCTGGGCTTATCTAAATACAGCACCACCAACTTGGAGTTTTATGCTCTTCTATTATATTTTATTAATTGCTTCTCCTCTTCTTTTTCGCCGAGATAATAGGTATAAGCTTAAGGGACAAGCTCCTCTTATGGTTGTGGCATCATTTATGCTACTTGTGTTATTATGGGTTATCCCACTTTGGAGGCCAGCACAATTTGAAGTTACCTTTTTATCCGTGGGTGCAGGAGATGGAATTGTGGTAACATTGCCAGGTGGAAGGACATTATTAATTGATACCGGTCCTGGCGGAGGAGAAGGACAGTATGATAGTGGTGCAAATGTGATTGTCCCTTATCTGCGGCAGGCGGGGATTAAACAGATAGAACTGGTTTTGCTGACACATCCGCACCAAGATCATTGGGGTGGGCTAAATAGTGTGATTACTAACCTTTCGGTACGGGGAATTGCATACCCTCTAGTTTTTACCTTTGGCGATTTTGGTATCACCCAAGGGGAGAGTATTCCTTTGTATCAGCTAAAGGCTGGAGATAGTTTGTTGTTGGGAGAAGATATTAGCTTAAAAGTCCTACACCCTTCTAGTGAAACATCATTGCTCAGTACGGAAAGTGATGTTAATAATAATTCCTTGGTACTTTACCTGGTATGGAATGAGGTCAGTTTTCTTTTTACCGGGGATTTGGAAGCAGAAGGAGAAGTGCTTATGCTCAGGGAAAATTTAGTACCAAAGGCAACAGTGTTAAAGGTAGGGCATCATGGCGCTAACACTTCTTCCACAGAGAGGTTTTTGCAGCAGGTGTCTCCCAAAGTGGCAGTGATTTCTACCGGTCCTAGTACCTTCGGCCATCCCCATCAGGAAACATTAGACAGATTGGAGCAGGTAGGGGCGGTGGTTTATCGTACTGATCGTGATGGAGCAGTGAAAATACGCACTGATGGCCATAGGCTCTGGGTAGAAAGTGCTAGGTAAGTCGTGGTAGACAGTATTTGTTTTTAGACCAGCTAATTAAAGTCAAGGGTTTTTGAAGAAAAAGATTTATAAAAGTTGAGAAATCTCTAGCACAAAAAAGGGTATCACAACAAGACCACCTAAGCGAGGTAGACATAATATAGCCGGTCTAAAACAGCAATTTGTTCTTTGAAAACTAAACATCAAGCAACAAGTATTACTATGCCGCTTTACGCTTTGCTGCAAGCATCTGAGCGTGTTCCTGGGGGCTACGTAGCTCATATGGCTTTCTGTCTCTTAAAACGGCAAATATGATACAAACAAGCTTACGCATAACAGCACCCAAAGCCACTTTCTTAGGCCTGCTTTGGCACTTGCGCTTGTAAAACTCCATCAGTACAGGGTTACATGGTTTCTTATCCCGTTTGGTTCGGATATTGGCAAGCGCAACTGTAAAGAGTACTCTGCGCAGCAACTTCGGTCCCCTTTTGGACATTTTGTTGCGTGTACCGATAAACTCTCCGGATTGCATGACGGATGGGTCAACGCCGAAATAAGCGACCAGCTTGCCCGGTTTTGAGAAGGCAGAAAAGTCACCGGCCTCTGCAAGAATGGTAGCTGCCGTAAGAAGACCGATACCCGGGATGCTCTGTAAAAGCTCAAGTGTTAATGAGAGCATGGGAGTATCCTTAGTCATATCTTCTGTGATTAGCTGACGTATGGCTTTAAGGATTTTTGCGAGGTTTTCGTCCAATGTTTTAATCATGGAAATATATATACCCATCATTGCAATGTTCGAGGGGTTATTGATACTAAGGGACGCGAATTCCCTGGCTTTGGATACTAAAAGCTCATATTTGGCGGTTGACCATTCAAGGCTTTTGTGTGAATTATCCCGGATTAATGAAACCAGGTCGCCTTTATTAGCCTTAAGAATATGCTCGGGAGTAGGGTACTGCTCCAGGACGGCTATAGCAGCTTTTGAGAATGCATTGGGGAAGACATCCTTAAAGCTTAACATGACTTGGTCAATAATACCGGTAAGCCTGTTTTTGTATACGGTAAGCTCATCGCTTAGTTTGTAGTACTGGCGGCATAAGCTTCTTAAGCACTCAATGTCCTCATTGGGAATATTGGTGGACTTAAGTTCCTGAAATCTGCAGAGCAGTGCAATCTTACGGGCATCCACTTTATCATTTTTCACTTTCCTGATTCCGATATTTTTGATAGAATCAGTTTGGATGGGGTTTGTAACAGAAACCTCAAATCCAGCTTTACAAAGTGAATGGAAAAGGATTTTGTGATAGTGCCCGGTAGATTCCATGACTACGAAAGGCCTTGAAGCAAAATCTTTTTCCATTTTTCGAAGCAGCTCAATGGCCCTTTTCACGTCAGTGTTGGAATCATGGTGGATTTTCAGGCAGGCAACCACTTCATTGGATGGAGAAAGAATAACCATCTCACTGAAGAACTTACCCACATCAATTCCTGCAATAGGTCTTAAATTCATCTAAAAGCCTCCTTCACAAGATTAATGGACTTAAAAGTCACCATTCCTTTCCGAGTAAGCAAACAACCTTGCATGTGACACGAGGAACCAGCTAAAGAGCCGGCCTCAACCAGCCAAATCATGTAGACTTACCGGAATGGATAAATACTCTAACTCACGGGTAATCGGCCCGCTAAGGTCCGTCCCAGGAGGTGTTACACATACCTTCCAAGTCCGAAGAGTATTATACATGACTTTAAAGGTTCAGGCCAGCCAAATGCTGGCAGGCGGCTAAAGATATGAAACCGCAAACGACAGAAATTTGAGGCCGCTGCCCTCCCCTAGGAGAGGACACATAGAAGTGCTTGATGTTTAGAAGGGTAATAGATAGAACGTTATGTTAACAGAGCTAAACAGTGGCAAAAACCACTGATAAAACAACTATACTAATTGTACAAGGAGGTGATGGCGCGTGGTATATAGGAACTATTTTGCTGAGTTAAAAAAGGGAAATATCGCTCCTATGTATATTTTATATGGCGAAGAGGACTTATTAATTTCCAGTGTAGTGGCGGCTATTGGTAAAGCGCTGTTGGGAGCAGGGTTAGCCGAACTTAATATTGACTATCTAAACGGAGAAGAGGTCACTATTGGGAAACTAGCAACTGTGGTGGAAACTTTGCCTTTTGGTAGCCCCCGGCGTTTGGTTGTAGTCAAAAACAGCCCCTATTTTTTTAGCGGCAGGCAGGGAGCAAAAAAAGATGTGCGGGAAAATTTGACTTTACTTTTGCAGCAGCTTCCGAAAACTACTTGTTTAGTTTTTCTAGTTAAAGGGAAGGTGGATCAGCGGCAAAAGGCGGTGCAATTAATTAAAAAGCAGGGTAGGGTGTGGGAGTTTCCTTATCTCAGAGGTAAAGAATTGGTTAATTGGATTATGCATAGAGTTCAGCAAAAAGGAGCTAAGATAAGCCTTAATACTAGCAGATATTTGGCAGATTTATGGCAATATGACCTTAATAGGCTCAATTGTGAATTAGAAAAGCTGGTGGCTTATGTAGGGCAAGGAGGAGAAATACAACAGAAACACATTCAACTCCTAGTTAATATGGGTTATAGGGAGAATGTTTTTCACTTATTGGACGCGGCAGGAAAGGGTAAAACAAAGGAATCATTACAATTATTGCAGCAGATGTTAGCTAATGGGGAGGGTCCTTTATTATTGTTGTTTTTAATTGCCCAAAGGCTGCGGCTCTTGGGTACAGTAAAAGCATTGCGGAGAGAAGGACTGAGTTCGCGGGAAATCGGATCCGAGCTAAAGCAGCACCCCTTTGTGATCACCAAGGCGATTGAACAGGCAGATAATTTTAGTTTTGCACAGCTCAAGCGGTATTTAGAGGAATGCCTTTGGGCTGATCGTCAACTAAAGGGAGGGCAGTTAGAGCCTAGTCTTGTTTTGGAACTATTACTTGTCAAAATAACTTCTGCAGAATAGGCATAGGAGCGTGTTTCAATTAATATGTATCAAAAAAGGAGTATATAGTTTTTATTTTATGAGGTGGCGTACTAGATGAGTGTTATTCTTACGTATAGCATGTTAGCCGGACTGGGTACTGCCATTGGCGCAGTTTTGGTTTTGCTGTTTGGTAGGCCAAGTCGGCGGAGATTAGCTTTTTTACTCGGATGCGCTGCCGGAATTATGTTAGGGGTGGTATTTTGTGATCTCATTCCCTCAGCCTTTTCTTTCGGGAGCCCCATAGCTGCTGTCATCGGTGTTATTGTGGGGATTATTTTCCTTTATGTGTTTGATGCATTACTGGGGTTAATACTGGTTCATGATGGTAACAATCTCCGATCTTTTAAAAGAATGGGTTATTTAATTGCCATAGGAATTGCCATGCATGATCTGCCGGAAGGGATTGCCATTGCTGCCGGTTACGCGGCACCGGGTTCAATTGGCCCTATAATTGCCTTAGCTATCGGATTGCACAATATCCCGGAAGGAGTTGCCATTGCTGTCCCTTTAATTATGGCGGGAATTAATAGGTTGCTGATTATTGGTACTACTCTTTTGGTAAGCTTGTTTACTCCATTAGGTACATTTTTGGGTTTCCTTTTAATTAATCTCACTGAAGATTTTGTTTCACCTTTATTGGCTTTGGCTGCAGGTGCAATGCTTTATCTGGTTGGAGATGAATTAATCCCTGAAGCTATTGGGCAGAGCGTGTTTTATACAGGGGTGGGTATTTTATTCGGAATAATTTTGATGATATTTTTGCCGTAGAAAGTTATCATTAGTTTTTGACAAACAACTATACAGTTATTAAAAAAAAGCGCCGAAGGCGCTTTTTTATTTAGCTAGCTTTGGTAGCTGAAGCAAATTTTTTTGTTAATCGAGATTTTTTGCGAGCTGCCAAGTTTTTATGAATAATACCCTTACTTGCCGCTTTGTCCAGGAGGATAGTGACTCGATGCAAAGCAGTTTTAGCAGTTTCCAAATCCCCGGCAGTAATGGCAGCTTCAAACCGGCGAATAGCAGTTTTGATGCTGGAGCGAATAGATATATTATGTGCTCTTCGTTTTAAATTCTGTCTTGCTCTTTTTTCAGCTGCAGGTACGTTAGCCAACAAATTCACCTCCTGGTAAAGTTTTTCTCAACATTTTACATTGTAGCATGGCCTCGGGGAAAAAGCAAGAAAACTTCTGTGTAAAGTGGCGGTTTTTTGTTTAATAAAGTAGCAACAATTGCTGTGTACGTTATTTTTGGATAGTAATAATCCTTTCCCACAAGGAATATATATGGATGATGTAAGGGAAGGGATGGTGAGGATAACCTTGCGCTGGTTGCATACATCTTCACGCTCGTGGCTGCAGTTTTGGAGAGCTTCCAGTCCTCTCTGGCGTAATACTATTATGCTCACCCTAGCGGTTTGTTTGCTTGTTGTTGGTGTATCAATGCAACGTTTTAACGTACCAGGACAATCAGAGGTTGTTCCTGTCTTTGCCCCTGGGCAAGTTGGGAGTGTTTCGAAAGGGCAGGAGAATAATCTGTTGGCTACCGTTCTCCAATGGCTTTCCCTAGATTTAAAACAAATTCTAAACTATGGTTTTCCGCTGCTGGATCATATGCAGGAAAATGAGGTTTCAACGGACGATGCAGGACAAACCCCGGGTTTTTTCACCGGTCTACTGCAGGAAATAACCAAGGTGAGGTTCTCTGACCCGTGGACAATTTTAAGCAGTCAACTACCGGCAGGTGTCCAGTTTCCCTTGCCTGCCATGATTAATAAACATGAAACTGGAGATAATGGAAATGCAGGTGTACATACCCGTGCACCAATTTTTGAACCGTTAATCCCTCCTCTTATACAATCATTGCCAGAGCAAAGCATACATGGAGGGGAACCACGGATCCTGATCTTCCATACACATACGTCGGAAACTTTTCATCCCCTACATGGTGAAAGCCATATTTATGATCAGACTTCCGGGATTGTAATGCAGGGGAGTATGCTCAAAAAAAAATTAGAGGGAAAAGGTATTCCGGTATTACATGATCAAACCCCCCATGACTTTGAAGTGCACAGGGAGGCTTATCTAAAGGCAGTGGGAACTGTTGAACGATTATTAAAGGAACATCCGGATGCGGAAATTATTATTGATCTACATCGGGATGCGCCTAATGTTCCCCGGGAAGAATCCCGTGCTTTGACCACAACAGAAATCGACGGCGAAACAATTGCTCGCATTATGTTGGTTGTGGGAACCAATCGTTTAGGTTTGGCACATCCCAATTGGACGGCTAATCATCAGCTTGCCTTACAGGTACATAATAAAATGGAAACACTATATCCGGGGATTTCCCGGGGAGTTAATGTCAGCGATGCAAGGTATAATCAACATTTATCTCCCAGGATGCTGTTGGTAGAATTGGGAGGAGTGTATAATACACCGGAGGAATGTGAACGGGCTGGGGAGATTTTAGCGGAGGTTTTGGCATCATTTTTGGCTGAGTAAGACGGAAGGGAAGTTGTAGAGGAATGAGATGGAGGAAACGGGTTGCCTCTTGGAACGATTTCTGTATAGTCTGGATAGTGATGGGATTATTAGTTTTGGCAGGATTAAATACAGTAGAAACAGCTTTTTTTCAGTTGAACAAAATTGAAGCACCATCTTCCTTATTCCGGGTACAGCTCCCTGCTCCCGGTCATTATCATTTGCAAATTTTCGGGCATGAATTGGAAATATCCTGGGTAATTCCTGTTGAAATTCTGCACGATGATGAAGAAGGTTATTGTCTACAGGTGGGAACCTGGCGGTTGAATCTTCCCATCAAAAAATGTTTTTTCTTTCTTCCTTAAATAATATCCCTTACTGCCTTTATTCGCGAAGCTTGCCTCGGATTTAATAAGGTGTTATAATTGGGGCAGATTTATATAGTAGCGGGAAAGGGAGATAAAATATTGAGTTTAGTTGTACAAGAATGGGAAAGGCAGCAGAAAATCCGAAATTTCTCCATTATTGCGCATATAGATCATGGGAAATCCACCTTGGCTGATCGCCTATTAGAAAAGACCGGTACATTGTCCGAACGACAAATGGTCGAGCAGGTACTGGATAAAATGGATTTAGAGCGGGAGCGGGGTATAACTATTAAACTAAAGGCTGTGCGGTTGCTCTATGAAGCGAAGGTTGGCGGGACATATACATTAAACCTTATTGATACCCCTGGACATGTTGACTTTAACTATGAGGTTTCCCGGAGCCTGGCCGCCTGTGAGGGGGCCCTTCTTGTTGTAGACGCTTCGCAAGGTATAGAGGCGCAAACATTGGCTAATACATATTTGGCTTTGGAACATGATTTGGAAATTATCCCGGTGATTAATAAAATTGATCTTCCCAGTGCTAACCCGGATAAAGTGAAGCGGGAATTGGAGGAGATTTTAGGCATTTCCGGTGATGATGCAATTTTGGTCAGCGCGAAGACCGGTGCAGGGATAGAACAGGTTTTGGAAGCTATAGTTAAGCGAATACCGCCCCCTTCAGGTAACCCGGCTGCCCCTGCGCAAGCTTTGATTTTCGATTCCCACTATGATGCTTACAGAGGTGTTATTGCTTATATCCGCATGGTCGAGGGCACATTACGTCCCGGGACTGAGATCAAAATGATGGCCACCGGTAAGGTTTTTGCATTGAACGAAACAGGAGTTTTCTGTCCGCAACCAACCAAGGTGGAGGAACTATCTGTGGGAGATGTTGGTTTTGTGGTGGCGGGGGTTAAAAACGTTACTGATTGTCGGGTTGGTGACACCATAACAGAGGCTTTCCGACCGGCTAATAAACCTTTGCCCGGGTACCGGCAAATTACTCCCATGGTGTATTGCGGTATGTTTCCCATTGATAGTAATGAGTATCAAAATTTGCGGGATGCGTTGGAAAAACTGCAATTAAATGATGCGGCATTGGTGTTTGAAGCGGAGAATTCTGCTGCTTTAGGGTTTGGTTTTCGCTGTGGATTTTTGGGGTTATTGCATATGGAGATTGTCCAAGAAAGGTTAGAACGGGAGTACGGTTTAGAGTTAATTACTACTGCCCCCAGTGTTAAATATCAAGTTACCAAAACTGACGGTACCATAGAAAGTATTGATAACCCGGTCAAATTTCCATCCCAACAGGAGATAGCTTCCTTGGCAGAACCCTTTGTTCGTGCTACTGTCATTGTTCCCAGTGAATATGTGGGGTCGGTGATGGAACTCTGCCAAGATAATCGGGGTGAATTTAAGAACATGGAGTATATGGATCAAACCCGGGTTGTCTTGACCTATGATATGCCATTGAGTGAGATTATATATGATTTTTTTGACTTGCTTAAATCACGGACAAGAGGGTATGCGTCTTTGGATTATGAATATTTAGAACACCGGGAGTCCAAACTTGTGAAGCTGGATATCTTGATTGGCGGGGAACCGGTTGATGCCTTGTCTTCTATAGTTCATCGCGAACAAGCTTACTATAAGGGCAGGGAACTGGTGGAAAAACTACGACAACTTATCCCGCGTCATATGTTTGATATTCCCATCCAGGCTGTGATTGGCAACAGGCCTATAGCCCGGGAAACCATCCGGGCACTGAAAAAAGATGTTTTGCAGAAATGTTATGGCGGTGACGTTACTCGTAAACGTAAGCTTCTAGAAAAACAGAAGGAAGGCAAAAAACGAATGAAGCAGGTTGGTAATGTTGAGGTTCCGCAAGAAGCATTTATGGCGGTGTTGAAGATTAAATAAAAATGGCGGGGGAGACTATGGATTTATCTGTCTATGTGCATGTTCCCTTTTGCATCAGCAAATGTTACTATTGTGACTTCATTTCCTTTCCCTATGATCAGTTCCAGGTACATGCGTATCTTCATAGCTTAGAGCGAGAGTTTAGACTTTATGCTGAGCTATTACCCGGGAAGCAAGTGAAAACACTTTACTTTGGGGGAGGTACCCCGTCATGTTTAAGTTGTAGCCAACTGGCAGATCTGTTTGGGATCTGCCTGCATTATTTTTCCCCGGCTGATAATGTAGAAGTGACAATAGAGGCAAACCCCGGTACGATTACCAGAGAAAAGTTAGCTGTTTTTCAAGCATATGGCGTTAATCGGATTAGCCTGGGAGTGCAGGCTCTACAGGATGAACTCCTTTCCCATATCGGGCGTATTCACCAGAGGGCTGATGTTCTTCGTTCCTATAATTTAATCAGGGAAGCTGGTTTTAATAATGTCAGTATGGATCTCATTTTTGCCCTTCCTAATCAAACTCTGTCACAGTGGGAGGAAACATTGACAGGAGTAATTGCTCTAGCACCGGATCATATTTCTACTTATAACTTAGTAGTGGAAAGAGGAACTAAATTTTATCAATGGCGGGAAGAAGGAAGATTATCGCCAGTTTCCGAAGATTTAGACCTTGCTATGTATCAGTTGGCTCGGGATATACTTTGCCAAAGGGGATATAAGCAGTATGAGATCTCAAATTTTGCGCTGCCCGGTAAAAATAGCCGCCATAATTTAACTTATTGGCACAATAAGCCTTATTGGGGTTTTGGTCCCAGTGCCCATTCTTTTTTTCAAGGGGAGCGAAGGGCTAATGAAGGGAACCTAAAGAAGTATCGAGAAAAATTGAAGAAAAACATTTTTCCGGTGGCTTTTCGTGAAATAATAACAAAAGAGCTGGAACAGGCGGAAACGATGTTTTTAGGTTTGCGCCTCTTAGCCGGGGTCGCCAGAGAAGAATTTCAGCAACGCTTTGGTTCTGATCCTGTGGACGTATTCTGGCGAGAAATCCAAGCATTGGTTGGTAAAGGTTTGGTCGAATATGATGCCGAGTGTGTACGGTTAACAGAAAAGGGACTTATTTTTGCCAATCAGGTATTTATGGAGTTTCTTCCTGAATAAAATGCTTTTTCCTGTCTTGACAAAGGTTACATTTTAAGGTATTTTGAAAAGAGATTATTAGCACTCCTAGAGGTTGAGTGCTAAAGAAAGGTGATTGATATGCTTAGCGAAAGACAGAGGCTTATCTTAAATGCGGTGATTAATGATTATATTCAAACTGCAGAACCGGTTGGCTCCCGTTCTTTGGCTAAACGTTATCATTTAGGAGTAAGCCCGGCCACAATTCGGAACGAAATGGCTGACTTGGGCGAAATGGGGTATCTGGAACAGCCGCATACGTCGGCAGGTAGGATTCCCAGTTATAAAGGTTATCGTTATTATGTAGACTGTTTGATGGAGGTTGAAAAGCTAACTCCGGAAGAAGAAGAAGAGTTGAGCCAGATTTTACAACAGCGTCTGGAAAGGATTGATACAGTTTTCCGTCAAGCCAGCAAAGCATTGTCCAATGTTTCCCGGTATATTTCGTTGGTAATGAGTCCCTTTGTAGGGCAGCAAATATTTTGCGAAATGAGGTTAATACCTTTAGACGCTCATTATGCTATCATTCTTTTATTCACAGATACCGGTCTGGTACAGAATCGAATCATGGAAATCCCTCCTGGTGTATTGTCGGCAGAGTTAGACTCAATTGCCCAGTTGTTTAATCGCCGCCTGGCAGGCTTGCCCCTTGAGCAAATAAATAGCATTATCCTCCAAGATATTTATCAGGAATTTGCCCGTAAAAATGAAGCATTGCAGCAGGTTATTGAGAGATTGCTTGCCAGTTTAACCTATCAATCGGAGACGGAAAAGGTTTATTTAGGCGGCACCACCAATATTTTGCGCCAACCGGAATTCAATAATGTGGAAAAGGTGCGAGGCTTGTTACAAGTACTAGAAGAACAGGAATTGCTCTGTGAACTTTTAACTGCTGATACTTCCAATGAGATTGCAGTCATTATTGGTGAAGAAAATAAGTGCTTACCGATGAAAGGTTGCAGTATCGTCACAGCCAGGTATGCGGTAGATGGGAAACTGGTAGGAACAATTGGTATCTTGGGTCCAACCCGGATGGATTATCCGAAGGTTATCTCTGTTGTTGAATTTATGCAAAAGCTTCTTAGTGAAACCCTACAGCAATTAATTCGGTAAACATTTAACAGTTAGTTTATTTGTTAATTGGGACCCGCCCTGCCATTTCGGCGGCAAAGGGCGGGTCTTAGTAAGTAGAATCAGAATCATTAGTAAATGGCAAAGGGTGGTGAGTAAATGGTTATGGAAGGCAATGAGCAAGGTTGGGAAGATAGGGAAGATATTTTCCCAGAGAATAATAATAGTTGTGTTTCACCTACTTGGGAAAAAGAAGCGGAAAATTGTAGACAGTGCGGTGACGTAGAGGATGAAGAAAATGTGGAAGAATCTATTGCTCCAGATCAAGAAGAGCAGGAAGAAATAGAAGAAATTGCAGAACTGAAAGCAGCTTTGATCGCCAGTGAGACGGAAAAAGAAGAGTATTTCCGCAGGCTGCAAAGGCTGCAAGCTGATTTTGATAATTATCGGCGCCGTATGGATAAGGAACGTCAGGAGCTAATTGGCCGGGCAAATGAGAGGCTTATTTTTACTTTATTACCTGTTTTGGATAATTTGGAGCGGGTATTGGAGATACAGAGGGAGCCGGAAAATGAAACTATTATTTCCGGGGTAGAAATGATTTACCGGCAATTTTTAGAAGTTTTGAACAGGGAAGGAGTTGTGCCTATTCGGGCGGTAGGGGAAGAATTTGACCCGCAAAAGCACGAGGCAGTTATGCAGGTTGAAGAGTCAGGTGCTGCACAAAACATAGTTGTGGAAGAGTTGCAAAGAGGGTACCTTATACAAGAAAAGGTTTTACGACCTAGCATGGTCAAAGTAGCCAAGTGAATTTGTACAGTATGTACTAAAATTACCGGATGTTAAGGGAGGAATGAAAATGTCTAAGGTAATAGGTATTGACTTGGGAACGACCAACTCAGTAGTATCGGTATTAGAGGGCGGTGAGCCTGTTGTGATCACCAATGCTGAGGGCGGGCGGACCACTCCTTCTGTAGTTGCCTTCAATAAAAGCGGTGAACGCATGGTGGGGCAGGTAGCTAAGCGGCAGGCTATAACAAACCCTGAGGGCACTGTTACCAGCATTAAACGGCATATGGGTACAAATTATAAAGCAAAGCTTAATGGTAAGGAGTATACACCGCAAGAAATTTCTGCCATGATTATCCAAAAATTGAAGCAGGATGCAGAGGCTTATTTAGGGGAAAAGGTAGAAAAAGCCGTGATTACTGTACCCGCTTATTTTTCTGACAGTCAGCGGCAAGCTACTAAAGATGCCGGCCGCATTGCCGGGTTAGATGTATTGCGGATTATCAACGAGCCTACGGCAGCAGCTTTAGCTTACGGTATTGATAAAGAAGATAATTCCACCATTCTGGTGTTTGATTTGGGCGGCGGTACCTTTGATGTATCAATTTTGGAATTAGGGGAAGGCGTATTTGAGGTTAAGGCCACCAGTGGGAATAACCGTCTCGGCGGAGATGATTTTGATCAGCGCATCATCGATTATATTGCCGATGAGTTCAAAAGAGAGAATGGTATTGATCTCAGACAGGATAAAATGGCCATGCAGCGGTTAAAAGAGGCAGCGGAAAAGGCGAAGATAGAACTATCCAGTCTTAACAGTACAACTGTGAATCTGCCT
This sequence comes from bacterium, assembly GCA_050951765.1. Lineage (GTDB taxonomy): Bacteria > Bacillota > DTU030 > DTU030 > JBMNJR01 > JBMNJR01. Next base: position 139,317 of record JBMNJR010000015.1, read on the forward strand.
TTTATTACAGCAGATCAAACCGGGCCGAAGCATTTAGAAACGACAATTACTAGGGTTAAATTTAATCAGCTAACTGAAGATCTAGTAGAAAAAACTATGGGACCTACCAGGCAGGCATTAGCTGATGCCGGCTTAAAACCAGGAGATATCGACCGGGTGATTCTAGTTGGCGGTTCCACTAGGATACCTGCTGTGCAAGAAGCCATAAGCAAATATATTGGTAAAGAACCGGATAAAGGCATTAACCCGGACGAATGTGTGGCTATCGGAGCTGCCATTCAGGGAGGGGTCTTAGCCGGTGAGGTTAAGGATGTAGTTCTTTTAGATGTCACCCCCCTATCTTTAGGTATTGAAACGCTGGGCGGAGTGTTTACGCGGATTATCGAACGGAATACGACTATACCAACATCCAAGAGTCAAATTTTTTCTACAGCAGCGGATAACCAGACCAGTGTGGAGATCCATGTATTGCAAGGTGAGCGGCCGATGGCTGCTGATAATAAAACTTTAGGCAAGTTTATCCTATCGGGAATTCCGCCGGCTCCACGGGGCATCCCCCAAATTGAGGTTAGCTTTGATATAGATGCTAATGGGATTGTCAATGTTTCCGCGAAGGATAAAGCGACAGGGAAGGAGCAAAAAATTACTATTCAAGCTTCCAGTGGTTTGAATGAAAGTGAGATCAAAAGGATGGTTGAAGAAGCAGAGAAATATGCCGCAGAGGATGAAAAACGGAAAAAAGCGGTAGAAGTGAGGAACGAAGCAGATGCTTTGGTGTATAATGGAGAAAAGACCTTGAAGGAATTGGGGGATAAGGTTGACAAAGCCCTAAAAGATAAGGTGGAGCAGGCAATTAGTGAGGTAAAAGATGCTCTGAAGGGTGACGATATTGAACAGATCAAGAAGAGTACTGAGAACCTTACCTCCGCCATTTTTGAATTGAGTGCCGCTGCTTACAAAGCCGGCGAGGCTGAAGGGCAAAAAGCGGAAAATAAAACCGGCGATGAAAATGTGGTTGATGCAGATTACGAAGTTGTCGATGGGGAGGAAGGGGAAGAAAAGTGATAGCACTGAGGCCAAATCTGTCTCTGACAGTTTTGGCTTCTTGCCTAATGGGGAAAAGGTGGTGAATCTATGAAACAAAGGGATTATTATGAAGTACTAGGCGTCTCTAAAGAGGCTACCCAAGATGACATCAAGAAAGCCTATCGACGCTTAGCCCGTAAGTATCACCCGGATGTAAACCCTAACGATGCCAGTGCTGCCGAAAAATTTAAAGAGGTTAAGGAGGCCTATGATGTACTCAGTGACGAGCAAAAGCGGACCCAGTACGACCAGTTTGGGCATGCAGCCTTTGAAAATGGAGGCTTTGGCTTTGGCGGGCAGGAAGGTGCGCATGGGTTTGGTGGTTTCGGCGGCTTTGACGATATTTTTGATATGTTTTTTGGGCAGGGTTTTGGCACATCAGGTGGGGCTAGAAACCAACCTCGTAAGGGATCGGATTTACGCACTGATGTGGAAATTACCTTAGAACAAGCAGCCACCGGGCTCAAACAAGAAGTAGAAGTATTGCGGACGGAAAGTTGTCCCGATTGTAACGGGAGCGGGGCAGCACCGGGGACCCGTCCCCGTACCTGTTCAGTGTGCGGCGGTACCGGCCAGGTAAAACAGGTGCGGCAGACATTATTAGGGCAGATGGTCAATGTCACTACCTGTAAAAATTGCGGCGGCAGGGGGCAGACTATTGATACTCCTTGCAGTACCTGTCATGGGCGGGGTGAAGTGCGGCGACTGCGCACCATAACTGTTAATATTCCTCCGGGAGTAGATAATGGTTCCCGTTTGCGCATTGCCGGGGAAGGGGAAGTTGGCGTTAATGGCGGTCCGCCCGGTGATCTCTATGTTTATATATCCGTTAAACCCCATTCGCTTTTTATTCGCCAAGGTGCGGATATTATTTATGAAGCGCCTATTTCTTTTACTCAGGCTGCTTTGGGGGCAGAAATTGAAGTACCTACCTTACAAGGTAAAGCTAAGCTTAATATTCCGGCAGGAACTCAACCGGGAACCAGGTTTCGCCTGCGGGGCAAAGGGATGCCCCATTTGCGCAGGGCAGGCCGCGGTGATCAACATGTTCGGGTGACCATTGAAGTTCCTACCCGGTTGACCCAACGACAGCGCCAATTGCTGGAGGAGTTGGCAAGCACTTATACAGAAGAAAAGGGAGAAAGTAAAGGATTCTTTAAGAAAGTGAAAGATGCTTTTGGGGCAAACTAAGGAAAAGGCCTAGGTTTGCGGTATCTTAGTGGGGGGAGTTGGTTGCTGTGGAATGGGTAGAGATAAGTGTAACGATCAATCCCTTGGGGGTAGAAGCGGTTGCCAACATGTTCCACGAAATGGGAGCAGGCGGTGTGGTAATTGAGGAGCCCCAATGGAGTTGGGATTTGGAAGGGGAGGATATTCTACAGTGCCAGGTCTTCCCAGGAGTAGAGGAAGTAGGTACAGGTGTTATTGTGCGTGGCTACCTGCCGGCAGATGATTATCTGGCAGGCCGCCTGCATGAGATAAGACGCGGGGTAGATAATGTATTGGCTGTTTTGCCTGGGGCAGAGGGGCGAGTTGAGTTCCGCCAGGTAAAAGATGAAGATTGGGCGGGAACTTGGAAGAAATATTACCGAACGCTGCAAGTGGGTAAAAACATAGTGATCAAACCGGCATGGGAGGATTATATCCCTACTTCGCAACAGGTTGTGATTGAGCTTGATCCGGGAATGGCCTTTGGAACCGGTACACATCCCACAACTGTTATGTGTTTACAAGCCATTGAAGAGATTATAGTCGGCGGAGAGCGGGTTTTTGATGTGGGTACCGGCTCCGGTATTCTAGCAATTGCTGCCGCCAAGTTAGGTGCAAAAGAGGTAATTGCAATCGACAATGACTCGATAGCAGTAAGAAGTGCTCGAGCCAACGTACAGGCCAACGGTATGCAAGAAAAGGTTATTATCAGTAGGGGTGATTTGTTAACTGAAGTTGCAGGTAAGGCTGATTTAATTGTTGCCAACCTAACTGTGGATATTATAAAAAAGTTAGCGGTACAATTGGGGGAACATTTAAATACCGGGGCCAAAGTAGTGTTAGGCGGTATTATTGCTCCCAGGGTACAAGAGGTTCATGCAATGCTGGCAGGAATAGGGTTAATTATAACCGGCATTAAAACCGAAGGTGATTGGGTAACCGTAAGCGCCCTTAAGGAGGGTTAGATATGCAGCGTTTTATCGTTCCTGCTGCTATTAGCTCTGGTAAGGTGGAGATTACCGGCGCGGAGGCCAATCATCTTTACCGTGTATTGCGGCTTCATCCCGGTGATATAATAGAAGTTTTCGATGGACAAGGCCAAGCTTATCTGGCTAAGCTAGTGGACACCAGCCCTTTAACCAGTACTGCGGAAATTTTGCAGCCTGTTCCAGGGGGGAGGGAGCCAGAGGTCCAATTTATTTTAGCTCAGGCATTAGTCAAAGGTGAAAAAATGGATTGGATTATTCAAAAGGGTACGGAGCTAGGGGTTCATACCTTTGTACCTTTTTGTTGTGAGCGGACTGTGGTTAAGCTTACCGGGGAAAAGACCTTCAAAAGGCGGGAACGGTGGCAGCGAATCGCCCAGGAGGCGGCAAAACAATGTGGCCGGCCAGTAGTGCCAAAGGTTGAGCCTGTGGTAAAATTGGCAGAGGTATTAGCAAAATATAATTCGCATGGCATTGGTCTTTTACCCTGGGAGGGAGAATACAAGCGCGGAATAAAAGCTGTGTTACAGGAAAATGTTCATAAGTTGAATTCCTTATTGGTAATAATTGGGCCTGAAGGCGGTTTTACCCAGGATGAAGTGGAATCAGCCCAAAGTAATGGTATTCAAGTGGTCAGTTTGGGTCCGCGGATATTAAGGGCGGAAACCGCAGCATTGGCCACAGTAACAATGGCTTTGTATGAATTTGGGGAGTTGGGCGGATAAGTATTTGCTGGTTGTGGAGGCCGGATAATGGTGAAAAAGGTTGCTTTCCATACCCTTGGATGTAAGGTGAATCAGGCAGAGAGCGAAGCGATGAAGACTTTATTTCAAAGCCGCGGTTATCAAGTGGTAGATTTTAATGAACCGGCAGATGTGTATGTTATAAATACCTGTACCGTAACCCATTTGGCTGACCGTAAATCCCGACAGATGATTCGGCAAGCGCGGCGGCGGAATCCGGATGCCGTTGTAGCAGCGGTAGGTTGTTATGTACAGGCTAATCGGGAAGAAGTAGCAAAGCATACTGATGTTGATTTGCTCATAGGTACCGAAAAGCGACAAAATTTGGTGGATTTAGTGGAAAAGGCAGGTAAAGAGCAGCGGCTAATCAATGCTGTAGGGGATATAATGGCAGCCAAAGAATTTGAAGAGCTGCCGCTGGATTTTCCTGCGACCCGTACCCGGGCATTTCTAAAGATTCAAGAAGGGTGCAATCAGTTTTGTACATATTGTATTATTCCATATACCCGGGGGCCGATTAGAAGTCTTCCCTTAGAGAAGGTGCTACAGGCAGCAGAAGTTTATGTGGCAAAGGGTTATAAAGAAATTGTCTTGACAGGGATTCATATTGGGTTGTACGGTACAGATCTTTCCGGAGATCTTACTTTGGTGCAGGCAGTAGAGGGATTATTAGCTGTTCCCGGGCTGGAACGACTGCGGATAAGTTCCATCGAACCGGAAGAGGTAACCCAGGAACTACTGGCTCTAATGGCTGGAAGTTCAAAGATATGTCCTCATTTACATATACCTTTACAGAGCGGTTCTGATCGAATACTAGCGAAGATGAATCGGCCTTATACTACTTCTGATTTTTGCCGAGTGGTAAACCAAGCCCGGGATTTAATTCCGGAAATTGCCATCAGTACAGACATTATTGCTGGCTTTCCCGGTGAAGGAGAGGAGGAGTTTGCTGCTACCATTGATTTTGTCCGCCGGCAAAGGTTCAGTAGATTGCATGTTTTTCCTTATTCTCCCCGCCGTGGGACACCGGCAGCAGCCTTTAAGGAGCAGGTTACACATCAAATTAAAGAAGAGCGGGTACGTAGCCTAGTAAAACTGGGTAAGGAATTATCTTTAGCCTTTCACAGGCAGCAAGTGGGGAAAACGCTATCCGTACTGGTTGAATATGAACCGGATCGGGAAACAGGTCTTTTAGCCGGCTATAGCGGCAACTATATCCGGGTACTTTTTGCCGGTACCAACAATCTAGCCGGCCGGATAGTGCAGGTTTTAATTACTGAGGCGTTAGAAGATGTGTGTTGGGGGATAATTTCTTAACTAGTACCAGCCATTCTCCTTGACTGTCTTTTGTTGTACCTACGGGCAAAAATCCTAGCTTACTATAAAGGCGACGGGCGGGAGTATTATGCGGTCTCACTTCTAACTTGACCTCCTGCACTCCTTGAGAAGTGAGATAAGCTAATGCATGGGACATCAATTTTTTACCGATTCCCTGGCCTGCCACTTTTTTGGCCACAGCAATAGACAATATTTGTGCTGGGGGAGTTGAACGGTAATTGTAAGGGGAAAAGATAAAGGTCAGTTTATTGGCAATAATGATCTGTAGCGATTTAAGACCAATTTGGTGCTTACCGGTCAACCAATAGTACAGCCAGCGAAATATATGACCGCCGGTTAAAGCGGCCAACCATAACCTGCGCATATTTTTGGGCGCTATGACATAACCGACAATCTCCCCGTTGTAAATTGCGCTCCAGAAACATGAGGGTTCGAATTTTAAGATAAAGGTAAAAATATCTGCTATCGCTTTAACCGGTGGCTGTCTAGAGCCAAAAATGTGCCGGATGCTTTCCGGGAAAGAGGCAAGAAACAATTGGCTTATTGCATTAATATCATCGGGCTCTGCTTGCCGAAAATGGAACATTTGTTTTTCCTCCAACCTATTCTAACGGTTCGGTGGTTGTTAGACCAGAAATAAGAAGTAATTCTGAAACCGGGACAATGGTATAACCTTGCGCGTGCAACCCTTCAATTATGCGGGGTAGAGCTTTAACAGTATTTATCCGGTTTCCTCCAGAACTGCTGACTAAATTACCACCGTCATGAAATAGAATAATATCGCCGCCTTTAATATGGCGTAGAGTATTATTAACCATATCTCTAACACCTATTTCCGCCCAATCTTGTGTACTCAAAGACCAGAGGACAATGGTATATTGTTCTTCCTGAAGTAAATCCCGGGCATAGTTGGAATAAATGCCCCGGGGCGGGCGAAAGAGATAAGGGGTTGTTCCTGTTATAGATTCAATGACATTATGGGCTTGCAGGATTTCTGCCTTTGTTTTGTCGATAGATAAAGGAACAAGGCTGCGATGGGTATAGGTGTGGTTACCAAGATCATGACCCTCTGCAGCGATCCGGGAAGCTATTTCCGGGTACATTTCTGCATGCTTTCCGATCAAGAAAAAACTGGCTTTCAGGTCATAGTCAGCAAGAATATCTAAAATAAGTGGGGTATATACAGGGTCAGGGCCATCATCGAAGGTAAGAGATACAAATTTCAGCTCTCGATTACCATTACGGATCAGATCTATCTGCATGCCAAATCCACGGTAAACATAACGGGTAAAGAAAAGTGATAAGGACAAAAAAGAGATGAGAAAGAGCATAATTGCTTTCCGATAGATAGTTTTCCGTTGATTAGCTAATTCAATCTGTTCAGGTGTATTTGTGCTATTTTGAACTTGATTATCTAGATGCCGGTAGAAAAAAAGTGAAATACAAAAAATGCTAAAGATAAGATAGATATCAAAAGGCCTGAAACGCCAAAGCACAAGGGGAAGGACTAAGATAATAAATAAATCACCCAGTTTATCTTTGTTAATGATAGTGAAGATTAACCGAAGCAAGACCAAGGTAACCAAGGCCCAAGGGGCAAGAATTAGGAGGATGCCTATAGCTGGTGTCATATAAATCATATTATGTTGTTGATAAGAGTGGGATAAAGACAAGTTATGGCCGATCAGAGTAGCCAATCCTACGATGATGATATTTAACTCTGTGCCGATTAATACTTTTGCTAAAAGACCTGCAATAATACCTTTAGTGATGCCCACAATAAATTGTAGTAAAGGTGCTGCAATCTTGATTCGGAGTAAGGCGCCTAAAAGACAGCCGAAGGCAATAGTGGTTAAGGTAAGATTCATATATCTCCTCCTTGTATAATGTATTTAGGTTATTTATTAGGAAAACCTATAAACCTATTCTTTACATCTTCTATCTGTCAGGAGATAATTGTCTTATTAGATTGAGAGAATTATCGTTGCCTCCTTGAGCTTTTATGCTCGTACTTGAAAGACTGATACCTCTCTCTAATAAGCAGTTCGCGTATGAGTTGGATGTTGGTTGCCAGTTTGGCTTCTCTCCGTATTTAACACAAGGTAGTGACGCTTATTAGATGAGTGGACTCCCAATCTAAAATAATTTGTTTGAGGTGTATTTATGTTTTTTGTTGGTATTGATATTGGAAAAAATAATCATGTAGCTTCTATGATGGATGACAGTGGGAAAATAATTTTTAAGGCTTTTTCTTTTTCAAACACTTCTGATGGTGCAGACGCTCTCTTATCTAAGCTTTCCTCTTATTCTTCCAACACTGCCGATTTTGAGATTGGCATGGAAGCTACTGGCCATTATTGGCTTTCTGTTTACTCATTTCTCTATGGTAAAGGTTTCCTGATTCATGTTATTAACCCCATACAGACCGATGGCTGGCGCAAAGGTGTTGAGATTAGAAAACGCAAGAACGACATCATTGATTCTATCCTCATTGCTGATTTAATCCGCTACGGACAGTTTGTGGAAACCCGCCTTTCTGACGAGGATATTTTTTCCCTCCGTAACTTGACCCGTTTCCGTTCCTATCTGGTGGAGTCTATCAGTGATTTAAAGCGCAAGGTGGTCTGTGTCCTTGATCAGGTGTTTCCTGAATATCAATACATATTTTCAAACATTTTTGGTAAGACCTCAAAGGAGATTCTATGCCAGTTTTCTTCACCAATTGATTTTGAATCCGTTTCAGCAGATGCTTTGGCACAACTGCTTACACAGCTAAGTCGCCAAAAGGTTGGTGCTGAAAAAGCAAAGCAACTTAAATCTGCTGCTTCTAATTCTTTTGGCATCACCTTTGCCAAAGACAGTTTTTCCTTTCAACTAAGGGCTTTAATTGAGCAGATTTCTTTTATTGAACAGCAAGTAAAGGATACAGAACGCGAAATCAACCGTCTGATGGAGAAACTAGGCTCTCCCATAACAACCATAACTGGTATTGGAAACGTCACTGGCGCTACGATTATCGGTGAAATCGGTGACATATCTAAGTTTAACAGCCCCAGAAAACTGGTAGCATTTGCAGGTATTGATGCTTCAGTTAGTAAATCCGGTGAATACGAATCTACACATAATGTTATGAGCAAACGCGGTTCACCATATTTACGTAAAGCCATTTTTCAGGCTGCCTTGATTGCTTCTTTTAAAGACCCTGTATTAAGCGCTTTCTATCAAAAAAAGCGGGCAGAAGGTAAACATCATCTTACCTGTGTTGGTGCAGTTTCTAGAAAAATGTGTAATATCATTTATGCTGTCCTAAAGAATAACCAACCTTATGTGCCCAAAGCTTAATTCCATGTAATTATATATTGTTTCAGGTTTGTAATAATACAAGCCTTTTTGTGATGCCTGTTTTTAGTTGGATCTCATTTATAGTTTTTTTACATATTTTATTTGACTTTTAATAGTTGGTCTTTCTACTTCTTTTTTTACAATCCTCTATAACCTTAATTATATTCATTATAGTTGGTGAGTTCGCATATAGGCAAGAAGGGGATAAATATTCCTACTGGGTAAAAGCAGGATTTTGTAATAAAGGCATAGAATAAAGGGATTAAGGAATAATGAACAATAATTACCATTATTTTTCTGGGGAGGGGGTGTTAAGTAAGTGGCTGCATGTCTTTTTTGCAGAATTGTTAACGGGGAAATACCGGCAGAAGTTGTTTATGAAGATGAATTAGTTATGGCCTTTAAGGATGTTAATCCCCAAGCCCCAATTCACCTTTTGCTCGTACCCAAGAAACATCTTGCCAACCTTTTGGAGTTGGCGGAAGCAGATAAAGATCTGTCCAGTCACTTTTTGGCCGTCATTAATAAGTTGGCGCAACAATACGACTTAAAAGGAAAAGGTTTTCGTACAGTTATTAATACAGGTGAAGACGGCGGACAAACTGTAGAGCACCTACACTTTCACCTCTTAGGCGGCCGGTTCATGGGCTGGCCTCCCGGTTAGTTCTTGACAGTACACTTGACATTGTCTATAATTTGTTTGTTGTCTAAATTATTGTTGCATGCGTGATAATTGCTATGGATTATGCCGACGGTTTTAGTGGAGGGGAGGGAGAATAGGTGACAGAAGTAAGAAAGAGAAAAAATGAGTCCCTTGACAGTGCACTCCGTAGATTCCGCCGGCAGTGTAAAAAGTCCGGTATTTTTTCCGAAAGCCGCAAACGGGAAGCATATGAAAAGCCCAGTGTAAGGCGGAAAAAGAAGTCAGAGGCGGCAAGAAGGCGGAATAAGAGATTCGGTAATAGCTAGGGGGGGAGCCTGGTGTCCCTAAAAGATAGATTGCTCACAGATATGAAAGAGGCTATGAAGGCTAAAGAAGCTGGAAAAACAAGGCTTGCTGCCATTCGTATGGTACGGGCGGCGATTAAAAATAAAGAGATTGCAATCGGACACGAGCTTGCGGAAACAGAAGTTTTAGACATCATAGCCCGTGAGGTTAAGTTGCGGAAAGAATCTCTACCCGATTACGAGCGTTCCGGGCGGGGGGATTTAATAGCGAAACTGCATGAGGAAATAGATGTTTTATCCGCTTATCTTCCGCGGCAACTCTCAGAGAAGGAAATTGAAGTATTAGTGGGTGAAGCTATTACCAAGGTCGGAGCTATGAGCCCTAAGGATTTAGGCAAGGTTATGGGTGTAGTAATTCCTAAAACTAAAGGTAGAGCAGATGGAAAATTAGTTAATTCAGTAGCACGTCGGCTTCTGGAGCAATTATAACTGTGGAAAGAGCCCGGTACCAGCAAGGTACTGGGTTTTTTTATTTAGTGCTGGCAGGAGTCACAATTTAGGAAGAGAAATAGATAACTAGAAAGAAATTTCCCTTTGTCTAAATGAGTAATTGTAAGGGGATAATAAATAAAAGGTGAAAATTGAGGGGGAGCTGAGAAATGCAGAGGATAGGCAATTATTTATCGCAAAACATACTTCCGGGTGTAATGATTTTATGTATTCTAGTCACTGCTTTTCTCGGAACAAGCTTAAAGATAGATGCAGCCACAAATGATTCGGTTTTTGTAATACCGATAGAAGGCGATATAGAGTTAGGTTTGGTTTCATATTTGCAGCGGGCTTTTAATATGGCTGTGGAAGCGGGCGCCAGTGTTGTTATCCTAGATATAAATACCTTTGGGGGCAGGGTAGATGCGGCAACCCAGATAAAAGACTTGATTTTTGCCAATCCTTTGCCGACGGTTGCCTTTGTGCATAACCGGGCTTGGTCAGCGGGAGCCCTGATTTCTTTGGCCGCTGACCATATTGTGATGGCACCGGGCAGTAGTATTGGTGCTGCAGAACCGCGAGTCGGCGATCAACCGGCAGATGAGAAAACGGTTTCTGCTTTACGGGAGGAATTTGTAGCAACTGCGGAAGATACGGGGAGGGATCCTAAGTTAGCGGCGGCAATGGTCGATGCTGATATTGATATCCCTGATATTATTGACGCCGGGAAACTGCTGAGTCTCTCGGCGCGGCAGGCAGTGGAATTAGGGATGGCGGAAGCAATTTTAGCAGATTATGAAGAAATATTAGCTTATCTAGGTTATGAAGGGGCAGACCTTGTGTTTGTCGCCCCTACAACAGCGGAGAAAATGGCCCGCTTTATTACTAATCCGGTAGTAAGCCCGTTGCTTTTAACCTTAGGGTTTACAGGGCTATTATTAGAGTTGTATACTGCCGGGTGGGGGGTACCGGGTAGCCTTGGCCTGCTTTCCCTGGGCTTATACTTTGGCGGCCATCTGATAGCCGGCTTGGCAGGTTGGTGGGTTGTAGGTCTTTTCTTTTTGGGGGTTGTGCTGCTCTTGTTGGAACTATTGGTGATTCCTGGATTCGGCATTACCGGGGTAAGCGGTATTATTGCCGTACTTGCCAGCATTGTGTTGGCTTCCGCCAACGGCACCCAGGCACTCATATCACTGCTGGTATCTTTGGTAGGGACAGTGATCCTACTGTCATTCCTTCTCCGTTATATGACCAAAACTAGTAGATGGGAACGGTTTATCTTAACTCATAGGGAGGATAAGGAACGGGGTTATGTGGCTGCACTGGATTTACAGCACCTTGTAGGGAAAGAGGGCCATACCATTACTCCACTGCGGCCAGCAGGAAGTGCAGTGATTGAAGGTGAAAGGCAGGATGTGATCTCAGAAGGTAGTTTTATTCCTGCCCAGACTAGAATTCAAGTGATCCGCGTGGAAGGAGTTCGGGTGTTGGTTCGACCGGTAGAAACAGATAGGCAAGATAGTTTGTAAACAGAGGAGGGAATAGTATGGTTGAGTTGATTTTAGTACTGCTGCCATTGTTTTTGGTTTTTGTGGGGGTTATGGTTATATTTAGTTTTGTTCCTTTAGGCTTGTGGATTTCAGCCCTAGCCGCCGGTGTTAGGATTGGAATTGGGACTTTAATTGGCATGCGGCTGCGGCGCGTTATCCCATCGCGGATTGTGCTTCCTTTGGTGAAAGCGGTTAAAGCCGGTCTGGTACTTTCGGTAAATCAACTGGAGGCGCATCATTTAGCCGGAGGAAATGTTGATCGAGTGGTGGATGCCTTGATTGCAGCTCAAAGAGCAAATATTACCCTCAATTTCGAACGGGCTGCTGCCATTGATTTGGCAGGGCGAAACGTGTTGGAAGCGGTACAGATGAGTGTTAACCCAAAGGTGATCGAGACACCTCAGGTAGCAGCCGTGGCTGTCGATGGAATTGAGTTAAAGGCTAAAGCGAGGGTAACGGTTAGGGCTAATATCGATCGACTGGTAGGCGGTGCCGGTGAGGCTACCATCATTGCCAGGGTTGGCGAAGGGATAGTGACAACAATTGGGTCGGCACAGGATCATAAGCAAGTTTTAGAAAATCCGGATTTGATCTCGCAGACTGTTTTAGATAAGGGCTTAGATGCAGGAACTGCCTTTGAAATTCTATCTATTGACATCGCTGATATCGATGTTGGCAAGAATATTGGCGCCCAACTGCAGACGGATCAAGCTGAAGCTGATAAAAGGATTGCCCAAGCAAAGGCGGAAGAAAGACGGGCCATGGCCATTGCTAGGGAACAGGAAATGAAAGCAAGGGTTGAAGAAATGCGGGCGCAAGTGGTAGAGGCTGAAGCTGAAGTGCCCAGGGCATTAGCTGAGGCTTTGCGACAAGGGAAATTAGGAGTTATGGATTATTTTAATATGAAGAACCTAAATGCTGATACGCAAATGCGGCAATCGATTTCCCGCTCTGATACAGGTGAGCCAGGAGAAGGGATCAAGTTTTAAGGGGGGGCGCGTATGTGGGAATTAGTATTGATTTATGTTTTTTTGGTATTGCTCCCCCGCATGCTCAAAGGGGTTGCAGAAGGGCAACGTACTGCTCCCCGCAAGCGGCAACCACAACCTTATGCGCCGGCAGGAGATCTGGAAGAAGTGTTTAGTCAGGAGAAATCACGGATCCCGCGGGAGTGGGAGAATGCCTTTCCCTTGCCGCACCGTTATGGTGATGGTTCAAGAAGAGCAGGAAAGGCAACAGAGGGAAGCCTGAGTAAGCGGGCTGCAAGAGAATTAGAATTTCAGCAACAAGTTGCCAAAACAGAAGCAAAGGAGCCAGATGCACCGCCGGTGTGCCGCCTGCAAACAACGGCAACAAAAGGCTTATTTTCCCGGCCGGAGAGTTGGGCTCATGGGATAATAATGGCGGAAGTTTTATCACCGCCCCGTTCGCTGCGGCCGTGGCAAAAGAAGTAAAATATCTATTATACCCTCAACTACTGTTGGGGGTTTTATTTATCTGGTTTTAACCGGGTTTTCTCTTGCATAATATCTAAATATAGAGTTATGAAATGCTGGGGTATATGAGGGGGACATGAGATGAAGGAAAGGCACTCCTTTGCTTTACGCAGTGAACTGGCCGATTTTTTCGAACTTCCCAAGGATATTCTTTTGGATCTTCCCCGGCTGACCCTGATGGGCAACTTGCGCTTAGTTGTTGAAAACCATCGGGGAATTATTCAATATGCGCCGGAATTATTGCGGATTTGTTTGGAAAAAGGGGAAATTGCCATAACAGGTACTGATTTGAACATAGCATTGATTTCCGGGGAGGAAATCATAGTGGAAGGTAAATTGACCGGAGTGCAATTTCGGGATTAGGGGGGAGGGTTGTGCTGGTCTTACATATTTGGTATTATGTTAGCGGTTATATATGTATTCAAGTAACGGGAATTAATTTAGAAAAATTTATCAACCTTTGCGTTAGCAGGGGAATCTATTTATGGAACCTAAAACGGAAAGGCAAAAATATTACTGTTTGTATGGGGGCGGGCAATTTTTATTTTCTCCGCCCTATTGTACGTTCCACCGGTTGTCAAGTAAAAATTTTAAAAAAGAGAGGTTTGCCATTTTACCGGCGGCGCTTGCGGGGGCGATGGATATTAATCGCAGGGGCAATCTTGTTTTGCTTGGCTCTTTATGTCCTTAGTTCTTTTATTTGGGCGGTAGAAGTAGTTGGCGTGGTGGATCCCTTACAGATCAAGGAAGTATTGCTTAAAGCCGAAGAACAGGGCGCCCGGCCGGGAGTGTATAAAAGCACTATTGATCCGGATGAGCTTGCGCGGAAGATAAACTTAGAACTTCCTCACTTGGCATGGGTACAGGTGGATATACAGGGAAGCTTATTATTAATTGAGGTAGTTCCCAAGGAGTTTCCCAGTAAGGTTGGTTTACCTTGTCATTTGGTAGCGGAAAGAGATGGAGTAGTACAGGAAATAACAGTTTTAATGGGTGAACCTCTTGTAGCAGAAGGTGAAGCGGTGGCACGGGGGCAAATCTTAGTCAGTGGCTTTTTAGGCCAGCAGCCGGTGGCTGCCCAAGGAATAGTAAGGGCTATTGTGTGGCATGAAGCTTATGGGCAGTATCCCCGTTGGGAAACAGAAAGGCGGCTTACAGGAAATACGCACCAGGTTGTTATCTTGCGGGCAGGAGAATGGGAATTTCCGCTCAGTGGGGGGGGAGAAATTCCTTTCCTAGATTATGAAAGAGAAGTAGAAATTAAACAAGTTCGGCTATGGAGGAATCTATTTCTTCCTGTCGAAGCTATAATCATAACTTATTATGAGGTTAATGAAACGAGAACTGCGCTCACAGTTGCGGAAGCAGAGGCCCGTGCTAAGGCGCAAGCATTGGCGCGGATAAAGAGTCAACTTGCAGCGGATGCAAGGATTTTGCGAGAAGAAGTCAGGCGCGTACCTTTAGGTGACGTAGAAAGGGTGCAAATAAAGGTGATTGTAGAAGTGTTAGCAGATATAGCTACGCAACAAGGGTTTGATCCTGAAGTTTTTGCGGAAGAAAGGAGCCAACAGGTTGAAACAATGGACTGAGAAGAGGCTAACAGTGCCCACAAACGAGCAAGCACTAGTTCTATTTGGCAACTTTGATGAAAACTTAAAGCTATTGGAAAAGGAATTCCCTGTGCAAATAATACCCCGCGGCAGTGAAATAACTATCTCCGGGGCTGCGGAAGATGTGGACAAGATAGAAAGGGTGCTTAATCAGCTGCTCGGGGTTGTAAAGCTGGGCAAAGTAATAACCGCACAAGATGTATGGTATGCTTTGCAAATGGTTCGAGAAGGAGAGGGGGATATTCGGTTAGTGGATCTATACCACGATACAATTCTGATAACGCCACGCGGCAAGGAAATAAGACCTAAGACAAAAGGGCAGAAGGAATATGTTGATGCCATTCGTAATTACGATATTGTCTTTGGTATCGGGCCGGCAGGTACGGGAAAGACATATCTGGCCATGGCTATGGCTGTAGATGCACTAAAGGCGAAGAAAGTTGACCGGATTGTATTGACGCGCCCGGCAGTAGAAGCTGGAGAAAAGTTGGGATTTTTGCCTGGTGATTTACAAGAAAAGGTAGATCCGTATCTGCGGCCACTGCATGATGCTCTCTATGATATAATGGGCAGTGATACCTTTCGCAAATATTTGGAGCGAGGGATCATTGAAGTAGCCCCCTTGGCATATATGCGCGGTCGTACCTTGGACAATTCTTTTATTATCTTGGATGAAGCGCAAAATACAACTCCGGAACAGATGAAAATGTTTCTCACCAGGCTTGGTTTTAACTCACAGGCAATTGTAACCGGAGATATTACCCAGATCGATCTACCTCGGGGTCAGTTTTCCGGGTTGCAAGAAGCCCAAACAATACTGAAGCATGTTACCGACATTGCTTTTGTCTATTTATCAAAGCAGGATGTGGTAAGGCATGAATTGGTACAGCGTGTAATTGAAGCTTATGAGGATTATGAGCGAGTTCGCAAAGAGGCTGCTTCCAGTAGAGTAAGGAATTTTAGGCTCAAGGCTCCGTTCGAAAATTAACCTCTTGGAGGTTTGGTAATGATTCCACTACTTGGATTGCATAAACAATGGAGCAAATTATCTTTAGTGAAAATAATAAGTAGTTACCGTGTACAGAGAGGACTTTTGGGAGTTATTCTGTTTCTACTCATCACGGCTATTCTTGGTGTGGATTTTTACCAGGTAGATGCAGAATTGGAAATAGGATTGCCCAGTCCGGCAACCTTTGCTGCCGATCGAACCGTGCATTATATTGATGAGGCAAAAACTGTGGAATTACAAGCAAACGCCGCCCGTTTGGTGGAGCCGGTTTATGATCCCGATGTAACTGTCAATAACCAAGTATTGGCCCACTTGGGTCAGGTATTTGTCACAATTGAACGGGTATTGGCGCAAACTGATCTGGCAGAAGATGAGCGGATCCAGGAGTTACAACAGGAACTGTCCTTGGACATCCCGGAGGAGGTTTATAGGGTGCTGGTCGGTTTAGACTCAATCCGGTATGGTTATTTAGAGAAAAAGGCGGGGCAATTGTTACGGGAGTTTTTAGATGCCGGGATCCGGGATTACGAATTGGAAGAGGCACGGGAAGAGCTGGTAGAGGCAATAGGGGATTTGTCACTGACGCCGGAAGAGAGGGAATTCTTTGCGGCAGTAACAGTCAAAGAATTGCGTCCCAATTTGGTTTATAATGAAGAAGAAACTGAGGAGCGGCGCGAGCGCGCACGTCAGAGTGTGCAACCGGTAGAGCGAACTATTGTTAAGGATTATGTGATTGTCAGGGAAGGTGACCCAATTACCCAAGAACATTTGGATCAACTGCGGGCTTTAGGGATCCAAAAGAATGGAGAAAATTTTTGGGTAAAATTATTGGGACTTGCCCTGGTAGTTTTGGTTATGCTGGGTATTACGGTAGGTTATCTGTTTTTGTTCAAGCAAAAGATCTGGCAAGATGTTGCCCAATTGGCTTTACTGGGAATGATCATAGTCGGAAATCTGCTGGTGGCGAGACTCTTGACCTTGATCCCTAATCCCCTTTATGGGTATCTAATACCCATAGCTGCCGGTGCCATGCTGGTGGCAATTTTGCTTGATAACCATTTGGCCATCTTGTACACTGTGATATTGGCAGTATTTACTGGTATTTTAACAGGAGGCCAGTTGGATTTTGCTCTGGTTGCGACTATTGGCGGGCTGGTTGGTGCCTATAGTGTTTCTCACCTTAATCAACGGTCTGACTTGACCCGGGCAGGGCTTTTTGTAGCAGGGGCAAATTTGCTTGTGGTTTTTGCCATCGGCATCTTTTCCTTACGGTCTTGGCAGGAGGTATCCTTGGGGGTGCTCTTGGGGATAATAAACGGCGTGGCTGCCGCAGTGTTGACTATTGGCTCTCTACCTTATCTGGAAAGCAGTTTTCGGCTCACTACCGCAGTAAAACTATTGGAAATATCCAATCCAAATCATGTGCTCTTGAAACGACTATTATTGGAAGCCCCCGGAACTTATCATCATAGTATCTTGGTGGGCAATTTGAGCGAAGCAGCGGCAGAGGCTGTGGGTGCAGATACATTATTAGTTAGAGCCGGTGCTTATTATCATGACATTGGCAAATTGCAACGGCCGTATTTCTTTATTGAAAACCAGGTCTTGAAAGATAATCCCCATGATAAAATTTCGCCCAGCCTGAGTGCATTGATTATAACGTCCCATGTAAAAGACGGCTTGGAGTTGGCTCGCCAGCATCGCTTACCACAAGTAATTCTTGATATCATTGGACAACATCATGGGTCTTCATTGGTTTCATATTTTTACCATCGAGCTCTGGAATGTGGGAAGGAGCAAAACTTATCCGAAGAGGGTTTTCGTTATGAGGGTCCGAAGCCGCAAACGAAAGAGGCGGCAATTGTCATGTTAGCCGATTCAGTGGAAGCTGCGGTACGGTCACTTGCCCGGCCTAACCCCTGTCGCATTGAGGGTTTGGTTCATAAGTTGGTTAAGGAACGATTGCATGATGGCCAGTTAGACGAATGTGATTTGACTTTCAGGGATTTAGATGCAATTGCATCAGCCTTTATTCGTGTGTTGGCCGGTATTTTTCATACTAGAATCGAATATCCGGAAAAAGGTGAAGAGCTAATAGAAGGGGTGGAGGCAAGTGCCAATATTGATCCAAAACCGACAGAATAAGGTGCAATTTTCCCGCGAATTTGAGGATATATTAGAACGTGCGGTAGAACAAGTTTTTTCAGTTGAAAGCATACCTGAAACAGGAGAGGTAAGTATAGTTTTGGTTGATAATCAAAAGATACAACAACTAAATGCTACTTACCGCGGGATTGATCAACCTACGGATGTCCTTTCTTTTCCCCAACTGGAACCGGGAGAACAGTGGTCTGGCGATGAACTGCTCTTGGGCGATATTGTTATCTGCATGGAACGGGCTGTTCTCCAAGCCCAAGAGTATGGGCATAGCTTGTCCCGGGAAATGGCTTACCTGTTAGTTCATGGGCTTTACCATTTGCTCGGTTATGATCATGATACGGATAATGCACAGAAGCAGATGCGGGCAAAAGAGGAGCAGATTCTCAGTGCTCTGGGGTTGGTGCGGGACGTATGAAAGCAAAAAATGTCCTGCAAAGCATCGGTTTTGCCTGCCAAGGGATCGGACATACCCTTTGCTCAGAGCGAAATATGCGCATCCACTTCGTAATCGCTGTTTTGGCACTGGGTGCAGGTATTTATCTCCGGCTTCCCGCCGTTGAAATGGCAGTTTTAGTGATTGCAATAACACTGGTAATTGTAGCAGAGATATTTAATAGTGCCTTAGAAACAGCTATTGATTTATTTACTGCAGAATACAGTAATCAGGCGCGGGTGGCGAAAAACTTAGCTGCCGGGGCGGTACTGGTAACTGCCCTCAATGCGCTGATTGTTGGTGTTTTATTATTTTGCCCCAGGATTGGCGCGATGTTGAAATAAATATTACTAAATGCCCTCGTGAGAGGGCTTTTTTATGTTTTTTAATTGCAGGGTTGCATCTTTAGTTAAGAGACGTTGTATTTGCCAGGGCTGTGTGCTATAATTTTTTAGTAGACACCCATGCCGATTCCCGGCACCGGCAGAAAATGAAAATTTAGTACCCAGTACTTATGGAGTCGCCTATTGTTTATCGCAAGGCTAGGCTATTTAACACTGGAACTAACCCGCCCTAATTTCCCCGCCTCTATAAGCAACACGGCGGGTGTCAAAGGGAGGCTAAGTCTAGTATGGACTTTGACTGACATTTGAGGGGGTTAACCATTCTTAATAATTAAGTGGCGTTTGACAAAGCTAATGACTGAGCATAGCCACCTGACAGCACAGTGTTTTATTTAATCTGAGTGTGCCCACTCATCAAAGTGCCCGTGGTTAAATAGCTTAACCAACAAGCCGGCTGACCATAGCTGAATGTTAGCGATTATTTTCAGAGCAGTACTAGTAAGAGGCTTGGGCAAGCTTACATAAAAACCGGAGCAAGAACCGGGTAAGATTGGCGAGGTGCCATTTAAATGCGCCTACAACCACAACAGCAAGGTCATTTTCCGCGCATTTTATTAGTCCTGATTATTTTTTTATTAATAGCTAATAGTATAATCCTAGCCCATGCTGCGCAGCTGCTTAGTTTTCCAGGGCAGCTTAGTGCCAGAGAACAGGCACAACAGGGAGGGCTTTATATTTATGAGTATGTGAAAAATCGGGCTCAAGATGCAGGGGTGGAGTCTAATTTGGCAGTTAGGGATGTGTTAGCAAGGTTCAAGTTTGAGATCGAACAAGCCAACCGCCCGGAAGAGGTTGCCCAAATTGTTTTAAAATATGGCCGTGAATCAGAGGATATTATTTTACGGGAACAAGAAAACTTAAGGCGGGGGATAGCCCTCTCTTTAGTAAGGCAGGATCCTAAACTACAAGAGATGACAGGTGAGACATATATTACCATTACGAGAAGAGAGGATACAGGTTTAGTCATAGAAGATCCGCAAAATTTACTCTCGCAAAGTATTATAGAACAAATTGAGCAGCATGAGGGATTACAACGCTTATCGCAAATCATTGAGATTAAGATAGTTGACGGTAAGGCTGATTTGGTCACTCCGGTGACAATGTTGGAGCGCTTAAAATTGTTGGAACATGAAGTTGATTCCTTGCGTTCTCAATTGCAATCCGTTAAGATTGGGGCTGGTTTAGAACCGATGACCGGTTCCGGGATTATTGTCAGGCTTTATGATGCTGAGCCGGGAGTTGGGACGGAACAGATTGTCCATGATTTTGATGTGCGCGATATCGTCAATGAACTTTTTGCCGCCGGGGCGGCGGGAATTGCTGTTAATAATCAACGGCTGACTACAACATCTTCAATTCGTTGTGCTGGTCCGGTAATTTTAGTGAACCACCAGCCCATTGCCGTTAATCCGGTTACCATAAGCGCTATTGGCGATCCGATTGTTTTGGCCAGTAGTCTCGATCTAATTCAAAGTGAATATCAGATAACCGGAATTAGATTTGAGATTGAGCACGCAGATAAGATTTCTTTGCCATCTTACGGACAAAACTAGGATGAATGCTTGGAGAGGTGATGTTATGCAATTTGGGCATAAAACTGTCAGTTTACTATTACTGCTATTGGCACTGGTATTGGTGTTTTTTCTAGTCATGACCGGATGTAGTAGTAATAAGCCCGAGCAAAAAGAGCAGGAACCACCGGAAGAGCAACTTAACAATGAGCAGGAAGTGGAAACAGAAATCGGATTAATTGCCCCATTGACAGGGGAACCGGTGGAGGAGGAAGCACTGATTACCCGTCGCCCGCTGGCAGTAATTATTGATAATGATCCTACCTTTGGTGCCCAGTCAGGTTTAGATAAAGCAGCTTGGGTTTATGAGATTGCTGCTGAAGGCGGTATTACCCGTTTTCTTGCAGTATATCAACATCAGGATGCACCGGTGTTAGGGCCGGTAAGGAGTGCCCGTGATTATTTTCTTGATCGGGCATTAGAGTTTGAAGCTGCCCTTGCTCATATCGGCTATAGCCCGCAAGCAAAAAAAGACATCCCGCAGTTAGGAATTATTTCCTTAAATGAATTCGCCCTCCCTAAACTATACTGGCGGACTGAAGATAAAAAAATGCCCCATAATCTCTATACTGACACGCAAGGTTTGTTTGCTGAAGTAGAAAAGCGCGGTTTAAATAAATTCACCCCTAAGTGGGAGATTAATCATTTTAAAGCTGAGGAAGATATACCGGGTGTTCCTGTCAGTAGGATTAGGATTCACTATCCTCTCGGTGTTGTTGAGTATCGCTATCAGGCGGCCAGCGGCGCTTTTGCCCGGTCTTTCCGGGGGCAACCGCATCGTGAAGGGGAAACAGGTCAACAGATCCAGGTTAATAATGTAATTATCCAGCAGGTGGAGCGGCCGCGGGTTTTAGATAGCGAGGGGCGGTTGGAGTTAAAAATGGTGGGTAAAGGAGAAGCTAAGGTATTTCGTGCCGGCAAGGGGGTTGATGCTACCTGGGAGAAGAAAAGCCGGTATGCCTGGACGAATTATTATGGTCCTGATGGAGATATAGTTTCGTTTATAAAGGGAAATACCTGGGTGCAGGTAGTGCCGGAAGGGACCAGGATTGAAATAGAGTAGACTGTTGCCTTACTCGGTTGTTTTTTGGGTTTAGTGCCAAAAAGCACTAGCATAGTCCTCTTTGGCGTTAGCCACCCTAAGAAGAGAGGGAGGGTGATACCTATATGCAGGAGTCCCATGATGTTTTATGGCGACTCTTTCAAGCCACTGGTCACATCGGGGCTTATCTTTTCTATAAAACCCTGGTTACCGAAGAAAATGGAAGTAATGAGGGAGGAAACGAACAGGACCAGTACTGCTAGAGAGAGGAGAAGACTATGTCTCTTTATCGCATCGAAGCGGTGGTACTAAACCACCGCTATCTTGGTGAGGCTGATAAGTTGGTAACCCTTTATTCCAGGGAATTGGGGAAAATGAAGGCAGTGGCAAAAGGTGCCTGTCGCCCCCGTAACCGGCTGTTGGCAGGAACACAACCATATAGCCATACGGAGTTTTCCCTGTTTAAGGGGAAAAGCTTAGATCAAATTAGCCAATGCCAGTTGCGGGAATCCTTTTATTCTTTGCGGGAAGACCTGCAAAAAATGGCAGCAGCTGCATACATAGCGGAACTTTATGATCTTTTGCTGGAAGAACGGGAAAAAAACGAAGAACTATTTTACCTGCTTTTAACCACGCTCTATTTGCTCACCGGGTCAAAAGACTGGGAACTGTGCCTGCGTTATTTTGAATTACGTTTCTTATCCCTGGTCGGATACCAGCCGGAATTGGCACAGTGTGTTAATTGTCGCCAAACTTCCGACTTGACTGACCTTAAATTCAGCAGCCATTTGGGGGGGATCTTATGTCCCCGCTGCTGGGGGCAAGACCAGCGAGCCCTTAATGTCTCTTTAGGCAGCATCGCACTGCTTAAACGCTTGCAGGTTACATCGCCCCGGGGTTTGAAAGTATTAAGAGCCAATGCATTTACCCGGAAAGAGCTGAGAAATGTACTACAAGCATATATAGCTTATTTCCTGCCGCGGGAATTGAAATCCTTATCTTTTCTTAAACTAGTCCAAGAGGATGAAACGCTCCCAGATAAAAAATAGCAGTGTTTGACAATAATTGGTGAATTTGCTAAAGTGGAGATAAAATTTATATGTTCCGGCTGATGAAAGAGAGGAGTAATTGGTGCCATTTTTCCCAGAGAGCAGGGTTCCGCCTGCAAGGCGGAGCTGTAAGCCCTGTATTAATGAGCCGATGAAGGGCGCTCTCGTAGGCCTGAACTATTGAGAGGGTTGGCAGTAATGCCAGCCAAGCAGGGTGGAACCGCGGGTTAACTCTCGTCCCTGCAATGCATAAGTATTGCAGGAGGTGAGAGTTTTTTGTTTTATTAAGCATAGAGTTAGCTGGCAGTGAGAATTGTAAACATAAGGAGGGAAATAAAAATGCATTTCCAAGATATTATTCTTAATCTGCAAAATTACTGGGTACAGCAAGAATGTATTATTTTGCAGCCTTACGATGTGGAAAAGGGGGCTGGGACGATGAATCCGGCAACCTTTTTAAAGGCTTTGGGCCCAGAACCTTGGAATGTAGCTTATGTAGAACCGTCACGGCGGCCTACAGACGGGCGTTATGGCGAGAACCCCAATCGTCTGTATCAACATCACCAATATCAAGTGATTATGAAACCGTCTCCCGATAATATTCAACAACTGTATTTAGAGAGTTTGTATAAATTAGGGATAGATCCTTTGGAACATGATATTCGTTTTGTGGAGGATAATTGGGAGTCCCCGACCCTGGGAGCGTGGGGATTAGGCTGGGAGGTTTGGCTGGATGGCATGGAGGTAACCCAGTTTACTTATTTTCAGCAAGTGGGAGGATTTGACACTAAACCGGTAGCTGTGGAAATAACCTATGGTTTAGAGCGGATCGCGATGTTTTTGCAAAAAAAGGACAATGTTTTTAATATAACCTGGCGGGATGGAATCACTTATGGTGATGTTTTTCACCGGTTTGAAGTAGAACATTCCCATTATAATTTTGCGGAAGCCAATATTGGGACATTGCTACAGTTATTTAGCATGTATGAAACTGAAGCAAAAAATATCCTGCAAAAAAAGCTAGTATTACCAGCCTATGATTATGTATTGAAATGCTCACATGTTTTTAATCTTCTTGACGCCAGAGGAGCCATAAGTGTTACTGAGCGGACCGGGTTTATTCACCGGGTTCGGGATTTGGCCCGGGAATGTGCGCAAGCTTATCTTGAACAAAGGGAAGAAATGGGCTATCCTTTATTGGCTAATAAGAAGGAGGCAGAGAGAAATGGATAAAGAGTTGGATTTACTTTTGGAGATCGGGACGGAGGAAATCCCAGCCCGGTTTATACCTGACGCTTTGGCACAACTAAGGGATCAAGGGAAGGAGTTATTGGCGCAAGCCCGGTTAGCACATGGTAAACTGGAAACCTCCGGGACTCCCAGACGTCTCATCTTATATATCCATGACTTAGCGCCCAAGGCTGCTGATTTAGAACTGGAAGTAAAGGGCCCACCGCAAAAAGTTGCCTTTGAAGCTGACGGCAACCCGACCAAAGCGGCTTTAGGTTTTGCCCGCAATCAGGGTGTTTCCGTAGCTGATCTAAAGGTAAAGGAGCTTGATGGCGGGCTGTACCTTTTTGCTTGTCGCAAAGAATTAGGACGCCCGGCGCGGGAATTGGCACCACAAATTCTAGAGGAGTTGGTCACTGGGATCAACTTTCCCAAGGCAATGCGCTGGGGCAATAACGATCTCAGGTTTGCCCGCCCAATTCGCTGGTTAGTCGCTTTGTTGGGCCAGGAGGTTATTCCGTTCTCTATTGCTGGGGTTGCGTCCGGTCGCCGGACTTTTGGCCACCGCTTTTTGAGCAAGGGTTCGATTGAACTGGCGGAGCCGAGGGAGTATCATGAAAAAATGCGGCAGCATTATGTGCTCATAGACCCCCAGGAAAGGGAACAGCTTATCCGGGAACAAGCGGAAGAAATAGTGAAAAAGGAAGCCGGTAAGGTATTGTGGGATAAGGAACTCCTGGCAGAAGTGGTTAATCTGGTTGAATACCCTACAGTTTTTATGGGCTCCTTTGATCATGATTTTTTGGAACTGCCCACAGAAGTGGTAATTACACCGATGAAGGAACACCAGCGGTATTTTCCTGTGGCTGATTTGACTGGCGAGTTGTTGCCGCGATTTATTGCTGTCCGAAACGGAACTGATGACAATATTGCTATTGTGCGGGAAGGAAATGAAAAAGTTTTACGCGCCCGGTTAGCTGATGCCCAGTTTTTTTATAATGAAGATAAAAAAACTCCATTGGCAGAACGGTTGCCGCAATTGCAGGAAGTCGTATTTTTAGAAGGGTTAGGTTCTGTATATGATAAAGTAGAACGGTTACAGGATTTGGCTGCCTTTATTGTGGAAAACTTAGGGCTTGATGAGCCGGTACGCTCCTTGGTACAGCGTACTGTGACCTTGAGTAAAAATGATTTGGTAACAAAAATGGTTAACGAGTTTAGCGAATTGCAAGGTGTTATGGGCAGGGAATATGCATTACTAGACGGTGAAAACCCGGTGGTTGCCCAAGGGATTTATGAGCATTATCTGCCTCGTTTTGCAGGGGATGAATTGCCGCAGACTATGGTCGGTAAAGTTGCCAGCATCGCCGATAAGCTGGACAGTATTTGCGGCTGTTTTGGCGTAGGTATTATTCCTACCGGGTCGCAAGATCCTTACGCACTGCGGCGGCAAGCCTATGGGATTGTAAACATTTTATTGCATAGCGACTTGAATCTTAAACTATCATCACTGGTGGAATATGCCTTGGCGATTTATCAAAGCAAGGGTCTTCTTTCTGGGGAAACAGCTGTAGTAAAAGAACAGGTTTTAGCTTTCTTTGCTGGGCGCATCAAAAATGCCCTCAGTGAACGGGGCTTTAGCTACGATAGCATCGAGGCAGTTATGGCAACCGATTATGATAATGTGAGCCAGACCCTAAACCGCGTCGAGGCTATTAGTAAATTGAGACAGCAGCCGGAATTTACTAATATCTTGACGGTCTTTACCCGCATTCAC
Source organism: bacterium (assembly GCA_050951765.1). Taxonomy (GTDB): domain Bacteria; phylum Bacillota; class DTU030; order DTU030; family JBMNJR01; genus JBMNJR01. The sequence continues at coordinate 164,789 of JBMNJR010000015.1, forward strand.
AATTTAGCCCGCCAAACTGAAGCAGGCAGCAAGTATGTCGCTGAACTCTTGCAAGAACCGGCGGAGCAGAAACTCTATACCAGTTTCCGGCAAATAAAACCGAAGTTGGAAAGAGCTTTGCAGGCGCAAGATTATGTGGGGGGAATAAAAGCACTTTCTGAACTTCAACCTGTATTGGAAGCCTTCTTTAATGAAGTGCTGGTAATGGCAGAGGATAAAAAATTGCAGGTAAATAGATTGGCACTATTAAAGGAATTAGATCAACTCTTTCTTACCATTGCCGATTTTAGCCAAATTGTTGCCTAGAATAATACTTGCGGATAATAAATAAACTTATTGCAGGCACTTTTTAGAAGCATTATTACTCATTTTATAAGCAATAGTATAGCAGATAACCGGTAATAAGCAAAAAAGTTAGTAATATTTAAGGTTATTTAGCAGGGTTATTATCCTTTGTGGAGAATCTATTAATTGGCAAGTTGAGAAAGGGGTGAGGATTATTCGAATTACCTTACGCCAGAAAAAAATTATTGATATTGTCAAGAACAAGGAACCTATTACCAGTGAGCAGATCGCTGAGGAATTATCTTTAACCCGGGCAACCTTACGACCTGATCTGGCTATATTGACGATGATGGGCATTTTAAAGGCAAAACCGCGGGTTGGCTATTGTTATAACAAAAAGCCGTTGCCATTCTTCATTGGCGATCAACTGCAAGAACTAACGGTCAAAAGTGTTCAATCTCGGCCGGTGGTAGTCAGGGACGATGTCACCATTTACGATGCTATAGTCACTATGATGCTGGAAGACGTAGGCACTTTAATTGTTGTGGAGGAAAACGGATTGCTCGCCGGCATAGTATCCCGGAAAGACCTATTGAAAATAACTCTTGGCCAGGGCGATATTCATAAAGTACCTGTAGGTATTGTTATGACTCGGTTTCCCAATGTTATAACCGTTACCCCGGAAGAGAGCGTTTGCGAAGCAGCGCGGAAAATGGTGGAGCATCAAGTTGACGGTTTGCCGGTTGTAGTATTGAAGGACGTTTCTCAAGCGGATCCCCATACATTACGAGTCGGGCTGAAAGTGGTTGGCCGGATCACAAAAACTAATATAACAAAGTTGTTTGTTGAGTTAGGCTTAGGTACATACTGGCACAGGGAGGGATAAGGCATCGTAAATAAACCTGTGGTGTATATTCTTTCGGACTCTGTTGGTGAAACTGCTGAATTAGTTGTTCGTGCCGCTGCCAGCCAGTTTAATTCCGGGCGGATAGAAATTCGCCGGATTCCCTTTGTAAGAGAAATAGAGAGCCTGGAAGGCATTTTAGAAGAGGTAGAGGAAGCACAAGGGGTATTGGTTTATACACTGGTATTGCCCCAGTTACGCAGTTACATGCGGGAGGAAGCGGCAAAACGGGGAATTCCCAGCGTTGATATTATGGGCCCTGTTGTGGATACGATTGGAAAATTGTTTCCCCAGCCGCCTCGGCTTAAACCCGGACTGGTCTATCAGCTGGATGAGGAGTATTTCCGGAAGGTGGAGGCAATTGAGTTTGCGGTTAAATATGATGATGGTAAGGAACCACGGGGTATTTTATGGGCAGATGTGGTTATAATTGGAGTATCGCGAACTTCCAAAACTCCTCTGTGTATGTATTTGGCGCATAAGGGCATGAAGGCTGCCAATGTTCCTTTGGTGCCGGAAGTAAGCCCGCCGGAGGAACTGTTTGCTGTTTCTCCCAATAAAATTGTCGGTCTCACTATTGCGCCGCGACATTTATTGGAAATTAGGCAAGAGCGTCTGAAAAATCTTGGGTTGAAGGGTGATGCTGCTTATGCTAATCCTGAGCGTATTTTAGCTGAGTTAAGATATGCTGAAGAAATTATGTCTAGGATCCGGTGTCATGTGATCGATGTCAGCAACAAAGCTGTAGAAGAAACTGCCGGTGAAATCGCCAGGATTATTAAGAAAGGGTGGAAGTGATGCAGAGAAGTTATGTTTACTTTTTTTCAGAAGGTAATGCCAAGCAAAGGGATCTTTTAGGTGGGAAAGGTGCCAATTTGGCGGAAATGACCCGCATTGGGTTGCCGGTTCCTCCCGGTTTTATTGTTAGTACTGAAGGTTGCCGCGCTTATTATTCTGAAGGTGAACAGCTTTCCGAAGCAATGCAAGCGGAGATTAGGTATGGGATCAAAAAATTGGAAGAAAAAACGGGTAAGGGCTTTGGTGATCTGGCAAATCCGCTCCTGGTATCAGTTCGTTCTGGAGCTGCCATATCTATGCCCGGCATGATGGATACGATTTTAAACCTAGGGCTTAATGAACAAACTCGGAATGGTCTAGCAAAGCTTACGGATAATCTGCGTTTTGCCAATGACTGCTATCGGCGTTTTATTCAAATGTTTAGTGAGGTTGTCATGGGAATCCCGGCAGAGAGCTTTGAAACGGAAATAGAAAAAGAAAAGCAAGCGGCAGGAGTGGTCAATGATACTGAATTAACTGCTGCTAATTTAGAAAGGTTAATCGAAAGGTTTAAGGGGATTTATCGGCAGCAAATAGGTGAAGAGTTCCCTACGGATCCCATGGAGCAGCTTTTTGCGGCAGTAAAGGCAGTTTTTGCCTCTTGGAACGGTAACAGAGCGGTTATTTATCGCCGGCTACATAAAATTCCCGATGATATCGGGACAGCGGTAAATATTCAAACCATGGTTTTTGGCAATATGGGTGATGATTCCGGTACAGGGGTTGCCTTTACACGTAATCCGTCCACAGGGATAAAAGAATTATATGGAGAGTATCTTCTTAATGCCCAAGGTGAAGATGTGGTAGCAGGGATAAGGACCCCGCAACCACTAACAGGCTTAAAGCAGCAGGTACCAGAAGTGTATAAACAGTTTTTGCAAACTAGTCAATTGTTAGAGCAACACTACCGGGATCTACAGGATATTGAATTTACTTTTGAAAAAGGAAAACTATATGTTCTGCAAACACGTTCCGGCAAAAGGACTGCGGCTGCTGCGGTAAAAATAGCGGTGGATATGGTGGAGGAAGGATTAATAAGCATCGAAGAAGCTATCTTACGCATAGAACCGGAACAATTAAACCAGTTAATGCATTCCAGTATTGACCCGGAGGCGGAAGCGGAAATACTGGCCAAGGGTTTGCCTGCTTCCCCAGGGGCTGCCATCGGCAAGGTAGTTTTTGATGCGGACCTAGCTGCAGAATTAGGCAAAAATGGAGAAAAGGTTATTTTAGTCAGGCCGGAAACCACTCCCGATGATATTCACGGCATAGTTATGGCTCAAGGAATTCTTACCAGCAGAGGTGGCATGACAAGCCATGCGGCAGTTGTTGCCCGGGGCATGGGTAAGCCTTGCATTTGCGGGTGTGAGACTTTGCGGATTGATCTGCGGCAAAAGCAGTTTACCGCTAAGGGCATAACAGTGAAGGAGGGCGACTTACTCACTATTGACGGCGGTACAGGTAGTGTTATCTTAGGCGAGGCGAAACTTGTTTCGGCACAAATGACCGCCGAATTCCAAGTTTTATTACGCTGGGCAGATCAGATTAGCCGTTTAGGTGTGCGAGCCAACGCCGATACACCGGAGGATGCAGCGCGGGCAAGGGAATTTGGTGCCCAAGGAATCGGATTGTGCCGGACCGAGCATATGTTTATGCAGCCGGAACGTTTGTTAACTGTACAGCAAATGATTCTTGCCGAAAAAGAAGAAGAGCGTGAGCAGGCATTAGCAAAACTATTACCGATGCAGCAGCAAGATTTTTATGGCATACTAAAAGCAATGGCAGATTTACCTGTGACTATTCGCCTGTTAGATCCGCCGCTCCATGAATTTTTACCCAGCGCTGAAGAGCTGTTGGTAGGGATTACTAAATTGGAGTTAACCGGTGAAAATCCGGAATTATTAGCCGAAAAGCAGGCGTTATTAGCCCAAGTCCGTGCATTGTCGGAATTTAACCCCATGCTTGGGCATCGAGGTTGTCGCCTGGGGCTTACTTTCCCTGCTGTATATGAAATGCAGGCAAAGGCGATTTTTAACGCGGTAGTTGATTTAGTTAAAGAAGGCATTAATGTATACCCGGAAATAATGATCCCCTTGGTTGGCGATCAGCAAGAGTTGATCCCGCTACGGGAACTAGTTATAAAAGTAGCAGAACAAATAAAAGCAGAAGCCGGCGTAGATTTTTCCTATACAGTTGGTACAATGATTGAATTGCCACGGGCTTGTCTAGTAGCAGATGAAATAGCAGCACATGCCGATTTCTTTTCCTTTGGCACAAACGACTTAACACAAACTACTTTTGGTTTTAGCCGGGATGATGCTGAAGGGAAGTTTTTATATCAATATATTGATCAGAAAATATTACAAGATAACCCCTTTGCGGTTTTGGACGAGAAGGGTGTGGGCAAATTGGTTGATATGGGCGTAAAACTGGGGCGGCAGCGGAGGGCGAATTTGAAAGTGGGCATTTGTGGCGAACACGGCGGTGAACCAAGGTCTATTGATTTTTGCCATCGGGTTGGCTTAGATTATGTCAGTTGCTCCCCCTTCCGGGTACCGGTTGCAAGGTTAGCAGCAGCCCAGGCGGCGATTAGAAATAAAGATCAATCAAAGTAAACTAAAATAGCTGAAAAGTAAGCAAGAAAACCGTCCCCATGCTTCTGCTTCTTAAGAAGGGCATTGTCTTATTTGGATTATACGAGACAGTACCCTTCATATTTTACTTGGCTGAAGGGGAGGTTCACAATCAAAAAGGAGCTTAACGGATAGAACTAGCCAGTCAGATTGCAATGGATCTTATTATGCCCGATTCGGATCAAGATCTGGTGAGCAAGACCCAGGTTAAGGTTTCGGTAGATTAAGAGGTTGTTGAAACTGACCAAAAACAAGTGGACAGAGGAAGAACCGTGGCAGCTTGATCCTTTGCAGGTATCGCTTACCTTAGTCAATCTATAGTTTACGCCGGAAGGAGAACCGGAAATACCTATGTCGTCCTTTAAGCTGGCAGTAAACAATGCTGCGGAAGTGATTGTGGAAGTGGCAGCATTGAACGTATCTATATAAAGAGGCTTGTGCGGCAGGATGAAACAGGCATTTGGTTCGGTAGTAGGATATGATCCACGCTAAGCTTGTTGAAGAGGGTATGAAAGACGGATACTTTCTCTTAATGGTTTGGGGAAATAGTATCCGTCTTTCATGTGCGCTGAAATTGTGGTTAAACTGGCTAAGGCATTAATATAATAGTCATGCTTTAATGAAAATAACTGTGGTTTTCGCTTTTAATCGGTGCCATATCATTTGTCGAAAGCTATTAGAAGGCGATACAAGATGGTAGAACTATTTGATATAATAACTAATAAATACTAAATGAATGAGGTTTTTCGGATGGAATACAAATATGGAAAAAATGGGAATTATGAGCACTTTTCCAGTGGTCGGGTGCTATATCATGGCAGTGGGATGACGAACTTTCCGGTGAGATTGGCACAGGAGATATATGGTAGATGCTTACAATACTTACCTAAAAAGAAAAATATATGTGTATATGATTGTTGCTGTGGTGGGGGATATTTACTTACTGTTTTGGGCTTTTTAAATCAAGACACCATTGGGAGAATCATTGGCAGTGATATAAATATGGAATTAATAAATACGGCACAAAAGAATCTATCACTGCTAAGCATAGAAGGAATAAATAGGCGGATAACGGAGATTGAGCAGATGATAGCTAGTTATCACAAGCAGTCACATGTTGAAGCAAAAAATAGTGCTGTTATACTCAAAAGCTTGCTTAAAACCAAGATTGAGACTGAAGTTTTTCAAGCTGACGCAACAAAATATATTAGTATGCAGGTAAAACCGGATATTATTGTTACTGATATTCCATATGGTCATATGGTAGCTTGGAGTGGAAATGAAGAAAATGTTATTGATCAGTTATTAGATATGATTTATGAAATTTGCAGTCCAAATACTATTATCGGTCTTTGTATGCATAAGAAGCAGAAAGTCAGGAATGAGAAATTTACGCGCTTGGAAAAACAACAAATAGGAAAAAGGCAATTTACAATCTTAAGAATAAATCAGTCGAAAAACAATGAATGATATTTTAACTACGCAATGTTTGTTCATAACAACGAAGATTTAATTGGGGTTGGCAGTGCGAAACGGATTCCGGTTCAGCACAAGTGACCGCACAGGCGGCATTATGCCGATGCCAAGTAGTGGAAAAGAATTGAACGTGCCAATACAATTAATGGGGGGGCCATCTCCGAACTTATCGGTTAGATCAACTTAACCGAGCGGGGAGTGGAAAGCAAAAGGAGTGATGTTCATGTTGCTGCGTCAACAAACAGAAGCATTGGAGGAAAAAAATCTTTCTGCGCGGGCAACACTGAGTAAAGCAACTCGGGGCAGGAGGTATCAAGAAGAGGAGTGTCCGGTGCGGACCGCTTTCCAGCGGGATCGGGACAGGATAATTCACTGCAAAGCTTTCCGGAGGCTGAAACATAAGACACAGGTATTTATTGCCCCGGAAGGAGATCATTATCGTACCCGTTTAACCCACACCTTAGAGGTTTCCCAAATAGCCCGGACCATAGCCCGTTCATTGCGACTTAATGAGGACTTAACGGAGGCTATTGCTATGGGACATGATTTAGGCCACACTCCCTTTGGCCATTCCGGGGAAGCCGCCCTCAATGAGGTATGTCCTGTAGGGTTTCGGCACAATGAACAAAGCCTGAGGATAGTGGATTACTTGGAAGGAAAGCACGGTTTGAATCTTACCTGGGAAGTTAGAGACGGTATTTTACATCATTGCGGTGCCCAATCGCCGTCGACATTAGAAGGGCAAATAGTCAGGATTGCAGACCGGGTTGCCTATATTAATCATGATATTGATGATGTTTTGCGGGCAGGGATACTTAAACAGGAAGATCTGCCCCAGGATTGTCTGCAGGTGTTGGGATATGATCACCGGACTAGAATCAGCCGCATGGTTATAGATCTCATTCAATCTAGTTGGGAACAGGATACAATTCAAATGTCAGCAGAGATTACTGCAGCTACACTTAAACTTAGAACTTTTCTGTTTGAAAATGTCTATTCCAATCCTTTGGCGAAAGGGGAGGAGGATAAGGCAAAATCACTTTTGCAGCAGTTATATCACTACTATATCTTACATCCGGAAGAGTTGGGAACAGAGGTTAAAAGCACTGACCAGTTAGAGCGGAGGGTAGCTGACTATATTGCCGGGATGACGGATCGGTTTGCCATTAAGCAATTTAATAATTATTTTGTTCCTGCTGGCTTTAAGGTCTTTTCTTAAATAATAGATAAGAAGTGTATTCCCCATTTTTCAGCTTCTTTTATATTTTGAAACGGTAACAAGGGTTATGCCCTATTATAATTTGTTATACGGCCTGGATTCTGTTTTTTCAGGTACATACAAAATGAATGGTTGCCTTATTTAGGCGGCGGTCTTTGCTGGATAGCCGCAGAAGTTGTCTTTGCCTCCCAGCTATATAAGGTAATGTGATGGTTTTCCATCCTAATGACATATTTAATAGTTTTGATTAATAAACTCTAAAGAAGGTAGTCCTTCACCGCGCTGTGAAAATTTGGGGGAGGGGCAACTTATGAGTAAGGTTGATTGTATTTATTTAATTCCAGAGGAGTATGACATCGGAGCAGGGTCCGGTGAGGGGAATTTATATCGCTGTTTGGCAGGGGATGTTGTGCTCAAGGAAGCAGATCTTAACCAAGAGTGGGCTTGTGCCTGGTGTATAATACCGGTCATACTGAATGCAGAACATTGTATTTATTTGGAACCTGCAAAACGGTTTTTTAATCATGGAGAGAGTGTAGTGGTTCTTATGTGTAGTCTCAAGGAAATCATGTTATCTGGGATAGAAGAAGATTGTCACGGATGTCCAAATTATATTCGGGCAGCTAAATAAAGTATAACTGGCCTTAGCTTGAGAAATACTGATGGGGGTAAGGGGTAAAAAGTCGTTTGTTAAGGGAGGAATTTACTACCGCTGTGCCGAATAATTTAGAGTACTTCCTTATGGTTATTGCCCCTGTCTCATTTTTAGGGAGAAGGGGATTTTTATATATTTTTAACCAATAGGAAGGAAAACAAAAACTTACAACGAATAACTTGTTTTTGGGCCAGGTGATCAAAAATGGAAGGGCTGGTAGAGAGGGTACGGGAGGAAAATGATATTGTTGAAGTCATTGGGGAATATGTTTCCATAAAAAAGCAGGGAAAAAATTATATTGGGTTATGTCCTTTTCATCAAGAAAAGACGCCCTCTTTTACCGTATCGCCGGAAAAGCAACTTTTTTATTGTTTTGGTTGCCATGTAGGGGGAGATATATATAAGTTTGTGCAACTATGGGAGAATACTGATTTTAAAGGAGCGCTGGAGATTCTTGCAAATCGGAAAGGGATATCCCTTAATGATGATAAATCTCCTCGGGAACGAAAAATATATCAAGAGCGTAAGATTATTTATCAGGTTTTGAAGATAGCCGCTCAGTACTATTACTGGCAATTGGCTAAGAGTCCCGAAGGGGCTAAAGCAAGGGAGTATTGCGTACAACGGGGAATTAGAAGTGATATAATTTATCAATTTGGTTTAGGCTATGCTGCGTCTGGATGGGATGACTTATTGCGCTTTTTTCGGAAACGAAAAATAATCCCGGAGATTCTTGAAAAAGCAGGATTGGTTTTGCCCGGCAAGGAAGGCGGCCATTATGATCGGTTCCGCCAGCGCTTAATGTTTCCTATTAGTGACAAAAATGGCAGAGTGGTTGCTTTCGGTGGTCGCGTGCTGGATGATTCTCTGCCCAAGTATATTAATTCACCGGAAACATCGGTATACAGTAAAGGGAAAAACTTATTCGGTTTTCATCTTGCCCGGGAAGCCATACGCAAAAAAAGATGGGCATTAATGGTAGAAGGATATTTAGATGCTATTACTCTCTATCAATATGGCTGGCGAAATGTTGTGGCGTCCTTAGGAACCGCTTTGACTGCAGAGCAGGCCCAATTGTTGGCGCGACATGCCCGGCGTGTGCTGATTGCATATGATGCTGACACTGCCGGCCAAGAGGCCACCTTGCGCAGTTTCCGGCTCTTAAAAGAAGCAGGTTGTCAAGTATTAGTTATTTTATTACCTGAAGGGTATGATCCGGATTCTTATGTGAAAGAAAAAGGGAATTCCGCTTTTGCCCAATGCATTAAGACTGCTCTTCCTTTAGTGGAATTTCAGTTATCTATTTTAGATAAAAAATATGACTGTACTTCTGTGGAAGGAAAGGTGCAAATTATTGCAGCTTTGGTTCCCTTTTTAGTAGCCACTGAAAGCGTTGTGGAACGAGAGTTATTGGTGCGCCGTTTGTCTGAGCACTTAAGGGTTAGCGAAGAGTCAATTTGGAGCGAAATTAGACGTTTTCGCAGCCAGACTGGGAAAGCTAAGCAAAACAGGGATAGAATATTGGTAAACAGGTATAATATAGATCAAGGTTTCCACAATCAGCCAATAAACCCAAGTATTAAACCTGCCCATTTACAGGCACAAACAATTCTTTTAGGCTTGTGCTTAAATGATAAACAGGCACGGGGAGAAATAATAAAAACATTGTCTTGGGAAGAGTTTGCAGAAGGAGCTAATCGGGAATTGGCCAAAGCCATATGGCAGTTGCATCAAGAAAGTAAAGATTTCACTCCTGCTGCGGTGTTGGATCGGATAGGGCACGAGGAAGCAAAAAAAATGGTCGCATGTCTTTCCATACAAGAGGAATCACTGGGGGAGCAAAGGGAAAAAAAATTACAGGATTGCCTGGCGGTATTAAAGAAACATCAGCTGCAAAAGCAGATTAAGGTAATACAAGCACAAATTATTTCCTCCGAACAGGAAGGGAAAAGTGTCGAAAGGGAGAATTTATTATTAAAGTTAAATGCACTATTAAGTGAATTACGAAATTTATCCTGATAGAAAGGATGAAGCGTTGAATTGGTGAAAGGAAGGGGGGAAGTTGCAGTGGCTAAAAAGGATCAACTACCAAAGTTAGATACTTTAGATGCTCTATTTGTTAAAGGGAAGAAAAGGGGCCTTTTGACTTATAGTGAAATTATGGATTCATTACAAGAAATAGAATTAGATCCGGAACAAATTGATCACCTTTATGAAGCATTGGCTGAAATGGGCATTGAAGTTGTAGATGAAGAAGGAGAGCAGAGCGAAACAGAGGATGGAAGCCCGGAGGAAACTATTGATATTAGTGTCCCGGAAGGGATTGCCATAGATGATCCGGTCCGTATGTATTTGAAGGAAATAGGCCGGGTACCGTTATTGACAGCGGCAGAAGAAGTTGAATTGGCTAAAAGAATGGAATTAGGTGATGAAAACGCAAAGCGACGGTTGGCGGAAGCAAATTTAAGGTTGGTTGTCAGTATTGCTAAGCGTTATGTTGGACGAGGTATGCTTTTTTTGGATTTGATCCAAGAGGGTAATTTAGGCCTGCTGAAAGCGGTAGAAAAATTTGATTATCAAAAAGGCTTTAAATTCAGCACCTACGCAACATGGTGGATTCGGCAGGCCATAACTAGAGCCATAGCGGATCAGGCCAGGACTATTCGCATTCCTGTTCATATGGTAGAGACCATTAATAAACTTGTGCGTGTTTCACGGCAGCTACTGCAAGAGTTAGGTCGGGACCCCACGCCGGAAGAAATTGCCGATGAGATGGGTATTAGTGAGGAAAAAGTCCGGGAGATCATGAAGATTGCCCAGGAACCGGTGTCATTGGAGACTCCCATTGGGGAGGAAGAAGATAGTCACTTAGGGGATTTTATTGAAGATCAAGATGTCCTATCACCGGCAGACGCTGCTTCCTTTACCCTTTTGCGCGAACAATTGGAAAGTGTTTTGGAAACTTTAACTCCACGGGAGAAGAAGGTTCTGCGCTTGCGTTTTGGTATTGATGACGGCAGAGCCCGTACTCTGGAAGAGGTGGGACAGGTCTTTGGTGTTACCAGGGAGCGGATTCGGCAGATTGAAGCAAAGGCATTGCGGAAACTGCGGCATCCCAGTCGGAGTAAAAAGTTAAAAGACTTTTTGGAATAAACTAAGGCAGTGGAGCGGTGTATCCCTGCCTTTTGTTATGCGTTATCGGAGGAAAAACTAGGGGGTTCTGTATGAAAATTTCTTTACGCTTGCTGCAAATAGTCAAATTTATACCTAGAGGGAAAGTGGTTGCCGATATAGGCACTGATCACGCTTATTTACCCCTGTATTTGATAAGCCAAGGATTATGCCCGTATGTTATTGCCAGCGAGGTCAATGAAAAGCCTTATGTCAATGCTTGCGCAATGGTAGAGCAAAGTGGTGCCGGAGAACGAATACAATTAAGGCTGGGCGATGGGTTTGCAGTTTTAGAGCCTGGGGAGGTGGAAGTAGCGGTTATAGCCGGTGTAGGGGGTAGGACGATAATTAATATTTTGCGAGCACAGCCATTGGTAACGGAATCAATTAGTCGTTTTATTTTCCAACCGGTAACGGAAATCGAAGAACTACGGCTGTGGTTAAGCCGTCACTATTTTGCCATTATCGATGCTGCATTGGTTGCTGATGGGGGGCATATATATCAAGTAATTGTGGCTGAACATGGCGTGGAACCGAACGCTTCCGAGATTTTATTAGTTACCGGACCATGTTTGGTCGCAAAAAAAGATCCATTATTACCGGCATATTTAAGTAGGTTGCGGCAAAAGGAGCAGGAAATACTAGCTGAGATAGAAAGGACAGCAATCTGGACCCCCGAAAATTGGCAAAGGATGCGGTACCTGAAAACAAGATTAAGTAAGTTGAAGGAGATTGAAGCATGCCTGTAAGAGCAGTGGATATTGCTAAGTTAATGGGAAAATGGGCTCCCTTATCCCTGGCAGCAAAATGGGATAATGTGGGGTTGCAAATCGGTGATCCTAACCGGATCGTAAGGAGAATATTGGTGGCTCTGGACGTGGATGCTAACGCTGTGGCAGCGGCGAAAAGCATAGGGGCGGAGATGATCGTAGCCCATCATCCGCTGATCTTTCAGCCGCTGACCAACTTGCGCTATGATCGGCCGCAAGGGGCTTTACTGGCCGAGATAATCCAAGAAAAATTGGTCGTATATTGCGCCCATACAAATTTGGATCAAGCCTGGGGCGGTACTGACGATCTATTGGCAAAAAAAATCGGACTTACAGAGGTAGATATTCTGCATCCTACAGGCAAAGAAGAACTTTATAAGCTGGTTGTTTTTGTACCACAGGAATATGAAGCGCAGGTTCGGTCTGCACTGGGCGATGCCGGAGCCGGGTGGATAGGAAACTACAGCCATTGTACATTCCGGGTGTCCGGTACCGGAACCTTTCAGCCGCAAGTGGGCAGTCAACCTTTTATCGGTACAACCGGTAAATTGGAACAGGTATCGGAGTATCGTTTGGAAACTGTTACTACTGCGAAGCTTTTGCCCCAGGTGCTGGAAGCTATGTTTGCAGCCCACCCTTACGAAGAGGTGGCTTATGATCTTTTTCGCATGGAACAGGGAGGTAAGGTTTGGGGTTTTGGACGGATTGGAAGGCTTGTTGCTCCTTTATCATTGGATGATTTTGCCGGTAAAATTAAAGCGGATTTAGGTCTTGATTATTTACGGGTATCTGGAAATCCGGGACAGCAGATAATGAAGGTGGCTGTGTGTGGGGGAAGCGGCAGTTCTTTTTTTGCCCAGGCCGGCGAACAGGGAGCAGATGTATTGGTTACGGGAGATATAAAATATCATGATGCAGCCGCCGCAGCAGCCGCAGGATTAGCGGTTATTGACGCCGGCCATCAAGGGACGGAACAATTGATAGTAGATGCTATTAAAGAATATCTGCACCAAGGTTTAGCGGATGATGGTACAGTTGAGGTATATTGTCATCATCCACAGCAGCTTTTTTGGATAAAGTAGGCAGGCATTGGATTGGCCTGTCTTTTATTTTATGAAAAAATGGGGGTGGGAACATGATAGGAAATGTAGGCAATATTGGGTTTTTGTGGCAGTTACAAAATCTCGATTTGGAGCAGTTAAATCTGTATCGTAAATTACAGAATATGGAAGTTTTACAATTAATTAATAAATTGGAACTGGAATTAGCGAAGGAACAAACAACTTTAGTCCAGATTGTGCAAAAAGTAGAGGATACCAATAAACGATTGAAACGACGGGAAATGGAATTAGCTACAAAGAAGGAGCAAAAAAAACAATTGCAGGATCGACTTTATAGCGGTCAGGTGACCAATGCAAAAGAATTAAGTCAGATTCAACAAAAGCTGGGTCATCTAGAAGAGCAGGAAACAGTATTAGAGGAAGAAATATTAAGATTAATGTTTACACAGGAAGAATTGGAGAAGGAACATGAGCTGATCAACCTTAGTATAGGCAAGATAGAGGATGAATTAAAAGATAATAACCAATCCTATATGCTGCAGGTGGAAGAGATAAAAATGAAGCTGGAGGAGATTCAGCCATTAAAAGAGGAATTGCATGCAAAAGTGGATCATAAAATCCTTCAACTCTACCGAGAACTTAAAAGCAAGAAAGGTGGTAGGGCGGTTGCGGCAGTGCGCGGTGATTTATGTTTAGGTTGCCGCATATCTATCCCGGTTAATTTAGTGAGCCAGATTATTCGTAATAACCGGTTGCAGACCTGCCCCAATTGTGGTAGAATCCTTTATTACGAAGGCACGAAATAAAATGCATATGAAGGAGAAGGGATAGTGTGGAATTAATAAAATTGTTTACCGATGGGGCAGCGCGAGGTAATCCGGGACCGGCGGGAATTGGCGTGGCTATTATTGGCCATACAGGTTCAGTTGTGGTAGAGTGTAGTGAATACATCGGCGAAACCACAAATAATATTGCCGAATACAGAGCTTTTATCCGAGGTCTACAAGAAGCAACGGCTCTTTCGCCCGCCGAGGTACACGCTTTTTGTGACAGCCAATTGTTGGTGAGGCAGGTTAAGGGGGAATATAAGGTGCGGCATGAGAACCTAATCCCCCTTTATCAAGAGGCATTAGCTTTAATAAGGCAGTTGCCGCGATTTCAAATAACCTATATTCCCCGTTCGGAGAATAAATATGCTGATGCTCTCGCCAATCAAGGCATTGATAGTCATCAGTGTCAGTGAAATGTTGTGCCGATAACCAGGAGGGGAGAATATGAGTATAAACAAAACAAGGGGTTTTCTTTATCAAATGGCCCGCTTGTTGGGAGATTTACAAGCCATAGCCAGCGGTGATTCTGGTAAAATAAGAAGAAGAATAGCAAGGCGGGTTGCCGGGAAGGCAACCGGCAGGGCTTTAAGGAAATTATTTAAGTAAGATTATGACCGATTAAGTTTATCGAGATTCTGTATTTGAGAGCCTTGCACCAAGAATAGGGTTTTGGCAAAGGGAAATATTATCATTGACATCAGTAAGGGACGAGAGTATAATAAAAATCCGGGTTAAAAACTTAGAAAAGTGAGTAGGCCGGATGACCGCAGGAACAAGTGCTGAAAAGCCGTTCTTGAGGAAAGTCCGAGCTCCACAGGGCAGGATGCTGGATAACGTCCAGTGGGGGTAACCCTAAGGCTAGTGCCACAGAAATAAACCGCCTGGTATTACATATCAGGCAAGGGTGGAACGGTGAGGTAAGAGCTCACCAGCAGTTAGGCGACTAACTGGCTAGGTAAACCCCATCCGGAGCAAGACCGAATAGGAGAAGGAGGAAGTTGCCCGCTGACTTCTCGGGTTAGGTCGCTTGAGGTGTCAGGTAACTGGCATCCCAGATAGATGGTCATCTAAGACAGGACTCGGCTTACAGGTCTACTCATTTATAGTACTCAATTAATAATAATACGGGGCATTAGTTCAGTTGGGAGAACGCTTGACTGGCAGTCAAGAGGGCAGCGGTTCGAGTCCGCTATGCTCCACCAAATAATTTACGGAAACTCCCTGCAATCTTAAACGGTTGCCGGGGGTTTTTCTTTTTGTGCCAAAGCCGTCTAAAATCATTGAAATTTGGGTGGTTATTATGTTTTTTGAGATTATTGTTAGAAGGATTTTGTTTTGCCTTGTCCCAATTTTGCATGTTTAAAATCATCCGCAAGTTGTGAATAAAATATCACTTATTAAAACAATATTAGATTAAAAAGTGAGGTGGTGTCATGTTTAGTTGGCTAGCCAGGAGGTTGGGTGATGCTGTAGTGGATGACATGCTTCGCCGGATGTATCGCGAACACTATACCCGTAATATTTATGCTCCCATTACTGTTTTTGATAAAGTGGGGTTCCATAATTTCATGGAAGCTGAAATGCGGGCGGCTGGGGGAAAGCCGTTGGAGCGGCCTTTAGGCAGCCCGGTTGTGCTTTCTGCTTGGGAACAAATTTTGCTCAATCCGGTCCATCTATTTCGCTTTCCTACAACTGCCGATACAAGCATTGATACTGGTGTAGTTATCGGCCCCAGGGCTCGAAGGCCATTGCAGTTGCAGATTCCCATTATGATAGCCGCCATGTCTTATGGAGGCGCATTGAGCCTGCGGGCAAAAATCGCCTTCGCCCGGGCAGCTACTATGGCAGGTACTGCAACCAATTCCGGCGAGGCTCCTTTAATTACCGAAGAAAGGGAAGCGGCAAGTCATTTTATTGGTCAGTATTCACGAAGTGGCTATATGACTGATCCGGATGATCTTAAACAGCTTGACGCTATTGAAATTCAGTTGGCGCAAGGCGCCCAGGCGGCTGCACCTCTTTCTCAACCCGCCAAATTTATTGGCCGCGAAATGCGAAAGCGTTTTCATCTGCAACCGGGTCAGCAGCAAAAAGTACCATCACGGCTGCCTGGGATAAATAGTAAGGAAGAGTTTATAAAACTGGTCGGTTCCCTGCGAGGGGATTACGATGTGCCGGTAGGAGTGAAATTTGCCGCTACCCATCATTTGGAAAAAGAACTGGCCATTATTCTGGAAGCAGGGGTGGATTTTATTGTTGTTGACGGGTCTGAGGGGGGTACTCATGCCGGCCCGCCCATTCTGCAAGATGATGTTGGTTTGCCCACCCTCCCTGCCCTCATCCGTACAGTCCGGTTTCTGGAAAACAGCGGCGCCAGGGATGGGGTTAGTCTCATTATTGCCGGCGGTTTATTTACCCCTGGCCAGTTCTTGAAGGCCTTGGCTTTGGGCGCTGATGCCATTTATATTGGGACCATTGCTGTTATTGCCATGCTGAGTGAGCAGTTGACAAAAGCAATGCTTTGGGAACCCCCGACCCAGGTGCCTTTGTATACAGGTAAATACAAGCAGCAATTGAAAATCGACCAAGGGGCGAACCGTCTCTACAATTTTTTGCGTGCTTCGGTTAAGGAAATGGAATTGGCCACTTATGCTTTAGGGAAAAAGTCCTTCCGGGAACTGAATAAAACTGATTTAACCACTACGGATCGTGAGCTTGCCCGCGCCGCAGGAATTGGATGGGCATATATGCCTGCAGAAGGGCGAGATGGTTTTCCCGTGGAACAGGCAGTTGAATTACCTTTTACCAATAAACGGGAAGAAGAACATCCGCCGGTGTTTCACTGAGGGTTGTGGCAAAAGATAAGTTTTCCTTAGACTTTATGGTCTGGTGTGCCACTAACCAGATAATCATCCAGATTGGGTGAAGGGTGATAGCAGGAAATCGTGATGATTAATGGAATCCATCCTTACCGGCATTTTGGCGGCAGACTGTCCCACAACATTACTTTTCCCTACATCTAAATATCCATGTTGTTTATCAAGCCCCGGTTTCACCGGGCTTTTTTGCTTCAATTAATAGGAACATTTTATATTTGCAGGTTAATTTAGCAATCTCCGGTGCTTGCGAAAGGATTTTAGCTGGTTATTGAGTAATTCATACTTTAAGTGGGTTACCGGGCTTTGTGATAAGTCAAGTCTGTTTAACCAGGAGGTGACAAAAAGTGTTGCTTGATTTATTAATCAAGAATGTATATGTGTATAATTCATACTATAAGGAGTTTATTGTAGAGGACGTAATTATTAAAGACGGACGTTTTTTGTATATGGGGAAAGAATGGGACACAGGTTTAGAGTTTCAGGAAGTTATAGACGGCCAAGGTTACTATATGATTCCAGGATTAATTGATATCCACCTGCATATAGAAAGCTCAATGACTACACCGTCTCAATTTAGTGCTGCCATTATTAGACATGGTACAACTACTGTGGTTGCGGATCCGCACGAGATAGCCAACGTTTTAGGGATCGAGGGCATCAAAGCTATGATCGATTCTTATAATGGGGATGGGGTAGATATATTTTACGGCATTCCCAGTTCTGTGCCTTCTACTTCGCAAGCATTAGAGACTACCGGTGGCCGGATTGGGTTGGCTGAGGTTCTTGACCTATTAAAGCTGAAACAGGTTTGCTGTTTGGGGGAAGTGATGAATTGCAAAGATTTAGTAGCAGTTGGGCCTACATTGATTAAACAGATCATTGGTTTAGTTAAAAAACAAGAACAGCACCTGCCAATAGAAGGACATTGCCCGAAAATATCTGGGTATGAACTGGCAAATTATATATATAATGGGGTTGATTCAGATCATACTCAACAGACGCCGGAGACCATAGCAGAAAAAATTAAAAATGGCATGTTTATGGAAATTCAGAGCAAATCACTTACACAAGACAATATTACGTATTTGGTTAAGC
Source organism: bacterium (assembly GCA_050951765.1). Lineage (GTDB taxonomy): Bacteria > Bacillota > DTU030 > DTU030 > JBMNJR01 > JBMNJR01. The sequence goes on from JBMNJR010000015.1 coordinate 182,604, forward strand.
ATAATTTATTTGAGCATTTTTGTTTTGTAACTGATGATGTTATGGCAGATAAACTGATGGCCGGCCATCTAAATTTATTAATAAAGGATGCAATTAAATTGGGGATGGCAGCGGAAGATGCCATTTATGCAGCTACATATACCCCTGCTTTACGCATGGGTATGAAAGATCGAGGCAGTATTGCCCCTGGAAAAATCGCTGATTTTATTCTCTTACAGGATAAAAATAAGTTTATGATTGATGCTGTGTATAAAAATGGGAAAAAAGTGGAGACCTCCGATAATGGTGCAGGATGTTATTTTCCAAGACATTTTTATCGTAGTGTCAAGTTAAGCCCTGTTTCGCAACAGGATTTTATGTTAAATGTACCTATGGAGACGGGACGGGTAAGGTGCAGAGTTATGTATGTTACCCCTGATACTACATTTACCCAAGCGGGAGAAGGGGCATTGAATATTATAAATAATGAGCTGCAATGGGAAGATAGCGCATATTGTCTGATCTGTGTTTTTGAACGATATACAGGGAGTGGGCGTAAAGGGGTAGGTTTGGTTGGAGGTTCCATAATCAAAGAAGGGGCAATTGCTACAACATATGCCCATGATCACCACAACCTGCTAGTCATGGGCAGGAATAAAAGGGATATGGAGGTAGCAGCTAATTGGGTTATTGCAAACCAGGGGGGGTATTGTGTAGTTAAGAATGGGCAAGTGATAGCAGCTTTGGAATTACCTATTGGCGGGATATTATCAGCGGAAAATGTGCAGGTAATTGGGAGTAAATTGAAAAAAATAAGAGTAGCTATGCAGGCAATGGGATATCAGCATCAAAAAGAGATAATGTCCTTTAGTACTCTGTCCCTTCCGGTCAGCCCAAGTCTCAAAATTACCGATCAGGGGTTAATAGATGTGAGGAAGCAGGAAATTGTGCAGTTGATAATCGACTAAAAGTGTTTCCGAGCGGAGAACATACATTGCGCGAGGCAAATTAGGTGGCGGGAACCGGTAGGTGTATAGTGAAAATAAAAATAATTAAAGAGGGGGAAAGAATCATGGAGTTTTTTGGCTTACTAGCACCGGTTGCTTTTGTCATTGCTTTGGCAGCACTTGCCCAAGTGGGCACATTAAAAAAGGATGTGGAGCTGTTAAAGGAAAAGTTATCCAAGAATGATTGCTAAGAGGTCATCCCACCATTTTGGCGCAATAGGTTTCCGGGGTAACACTAAGCCTTGACAAAAAAGCTGGTGATAAAGTATATTATTATTAAGTTAGTAACTTATATTTATTTGCAGGTGATTTAAATGGTCAGCAATAAAACCGAGTATATTTTGAAAATCCTAATTAACCTTGCTCAACGTGAATGCAGTGAGTTTATTTCATCACGGGTAGTAGCAGATGAGGAAGGAGTACCGCCCAAATTTATGCCGCAGTTGATGTCAAGCTTGGTGAAAAGAGGGTGGGTAGAATCTGTGCGTGGTATTAATGGAGGCGTTCGTTTGGTGGCGGATCCGCACAAGCTCAGTGTTTTAGATGTAATTGAGTTGGCAGAGGACTCGTTTTTAGTGAAAAAGTGTGCTACCGGCATTTGTTCTTTTCAAAAACAGGACACTTGTAACCTGTTGCCGTTGTGGCGGAAAGCACAAAAGAATTTGGAAGAGGTTATGGGTAGCATGTCCATAGCTGATTTAATCTAGTGAGTATTGATGTATGAACGCATAAGTAAAACTCACAAGAAGGAGCCGATTTATTCCCCTTTGTGAGTTTTACTTTTTTGTTTAGTTGCCATCGGCTGCAGCTGTTTTGGGCAGCTCATGTTTTGTGAAGGCACCTCGTAAGGATGCTTTCAACGTATCGCCCCGTAGTCCGCACCGTAGGGCCTCTAAGGCTAAAACATCTTGCGGCTGGATATTGCCTAAATTTACGTTAGGTCCGAAACGCAAGATCAAGCTTTGTTGTTGATTTTTTAAGGGTGCTTCCCAAATTAGCGGAGTAACGTCTGGGAGGCCTTCAATTAGATGTTCAAGGTCTTCTTGGAGTAGCCGCCCTTCTTGGTCGTAAATAACCACTCCTTTCCTTGATTCCCTCCCTTCGATAATAGTCCCCAGGACACCTGCTTTCAGGTCACTTAAGATTTGTTCTTGCATTCTTTTTCCCGGCAATCGTTCTTGCGGGTCTTTTTTCCCTACTTCACTTATTACTTGCAGGCCGTAATCTTGAGCTTGCCGAATAGCCTTAAGACGCACGGCATGGGACATGTCGATAGTGCCATCGGATACTTCCACATGGGTAAACCCTAATTCAACTGCCCGTTTAAGAAAGCTTTTTAGTTTGTCTTGCAGAATAGCTATTTCCAAAAATGTACCGCCGGGGAAAATATCTACACCATAGGACTTGACTAACTGGATTTTTCCCCGGAGCAGGTTTGTGGAGTAAAAAGCTGAAGTGCCAAAGGATAATTTGATCATATCGATATAGTCAGATGCAAGGTTTAATAAATCTTGTGTATCGGTAGTCCCAGTCCTTTGTCTATGACCATGGTGAGTCCTGTTGGCCGTGGTTTATTTTTTTGCCCCGGAACCGGAAAGTCAAAAACTTCATGCCAAGCCTTGTGGTTCAAGAGTAGAAGTAGAATCCCTCCTTTATTGTTTAGTTGGGTTTCTTTACGCATTCTATTCTTCGGGATGGCTAATGGCATCTTGTCTCTTTTATTTTATTATTATGTGTTTGGTGATGGTTATATTGGTTTGGAGTAAACTATGTGGAAAATTATTCTCAATAACATATTTATTTGGTTATTTGTCCATTACTAATGCATATTTCCAGAGAAAGGAGTTAAAGGTTTTATAGCGAACTCTAATTGTAATAACTGTCATAGGGAGGTGTATTACACCATATAAGGATTGAGAGGAGTAAATATTATGTTAATCCGAGGGAGGCGGATGATAAATGCCGAAGAAGCATGATGCGATCTTGATCAATGAAAAAGACAATGTGGCAGTAGCTATTAGGGAACTTGTTGCGGGCGAACAAGCTGTTGTCAGAGGGGAGTCGACGGTAACAGAAATACCGGTTATACAGCCTATTCCATTTGGCCATAAGTTTGCGCTGAAAGATATTGAAACCGGAACCAAAGTACTGAAATACGGTGCAGTCATAGGCAAGGCAATTAAGGATATCAAACAAGGGGAGCATGTGCACGATCATAATATTGAAGGTCTGAGAGGGAAAATCAATGGGGGCAAGGAGGGGCAATAAATGAAATTTTGGGGTTATACTCGGCCTGACGGGCAGGTTGGAATTAGAAATCATCTTTTGGTTATTTCAACTGTTGTGTGTGCCAATGGAACGGCAAAAAAAATTGCCGATCAGATTATGGGGGCAGTTGCCATAACTCACGAACACGGCTGTGGTGCTCATTATCCTGCTGATGTTGGGCAAACCCACAGGACATTGGTCGGGTTTGGTAAAAACCCCAATGTGGGAGCTTGTATTGTGGTAGGGTTAGGGTGTGAAGGAGTAAAGCCGGCTAAGGTAGCTGCTGATATTGCCCAATCGGGCAAGCCGGTTGCCTGTATTGTCATTCAAGAGGAAGGCGGTACGGTAAATGCCATTAGCCGGGGTGCTAAGGTGGGGCGAGAAATGCTAGAAGATCTTTCTCGGCAGAGAAGGGAAGAACATAACTTAGAGAAGCTTATTTTAGCATTGGAGTGTGGCGGTTCTGATACCACTTCGGGAATTGCGGCTAACCCTGCCGTTGGCGTGGCCAGCGACCTATTAATTAATAATGGGGGCACTTCCATTCTTTCGGAAACTACGGAACTAGTAGGGGCAGAGCACATCTTGGCCGAACGGGCTGTCAATGAAGAAGTAGCCAAACAAATATTAGATGTAGTTGCCCGGGCGGAAACCCATGGACATAACTTGGGCTATAATATGAGCAATCTTGCTCCGGGAAACAGGGCAGGAGGTCTATCTACAGTTGAGGAAAAGTCTTTAGGGTGTGTGCATAAGGCGGGAAGTGCAATTGTGCAGGAAGTGATTGATTATGCCTATATACCGACAAAGCAGGGTTTAATTATTATGGATACGCCCGGCTATGATGTGGAATCAATTACCGGTATGGTTGCCGGCGGGGCGCAAGTAGTAGTATTTACCACAGGAAGGGGTACTCCGGTGGGTTGTCCTATTGCTCCGGTGATTAAAGTTACAGGCAATACTTCCACCTTCCAGAAGATGCAAGACAATATTGATATTAATGCCGGGAAGATTGTGGATGGCGTGAACACAGTCCAAGAGGTAGGTGAAGAGATTTTTGCGGAAATATTAGCTGTAGCCAATGGTAAGTTGACCAAAGCGGAACAATTTGAATTAGGCGAATTTGCTATTTGGCGGCTAGCATAAAATAATTATTCGGGTATACTCAGTATATGTTTCAGTGCATATTTGTACCGCTATGGGCTTAGTTATTCGCATCGTAAATTTACTTGGCAAGGAGGTGTGAAGGCGTGAAAATTACCGATGTTGAGGCTATTTGGGTTAGTCTTTCGGAGATGAAACTGATTGCCGACTCAACACAACAGGCGGTAATTGTTCGCATCAAGACCGATGAAGGTATTGAAGGGATTGGCGAGACTCATACAGCACCTTATGTAATTAAAGCAATAATTGAAACCGATTCATCTGGGATAGTAGCCCAGGGCATTCGTTCTCTTTTAATTGGCGAGAATCCTTTAGATATTGAACGGTTGTGGCATAAAATGTATTATTTTACATCACGGTTTGGAAGACGGGGGGCTGTCCTCAATGCTATCAGTGCTGTTGATATAGCGCTCTGGGATCTTTTAGGCAAGTATACTGGCTTGCCTGTCAGTACTTTATTGGGCGGCCGTTTCCGGGAGGAAGTTTCAGCTTATGCCAGTGTGTTAATGCCGGACACTCCGGAGGAAGCGCGGGATCTGGCCTTAGAGATTAAGGCGCAAGGTTTTCAAGCGGCAAAATTTGGTTGGGAAACCTTAGGCTCCGATTTGGTTGCTGACCGAAAAAGGGTAGAAGCCATTCGAAAAGCTGTGGGCAGCGGTTTTGCAGTGATGATTGATATTGGTTATGGGTTAGAGGTTCGCCATGCTATCCGTTTAGCACGCATACTAGAGGAGTACGATATTGCCTTTTTAGAGGAACCTTTATCTCCCGATAACTTGGCAGGTTTTGCTTGCCTCAGTGCAGCTACTACTGTGCCCATTGCAACCGGTGAGAAGGAAACAACCAGATTCGGGTTTCTGGAGCTGATGGAGCGGGGAAAAGTAAGTATTATCCAGCCGGATATTGCCCGCGCCGGAGGTCTTACGGAAGTGAAGAAAATTGCACTTTTAGCCGATCTAAAAGGAGTGGAACTTATTCCCCATTGTTGGAGTAATGATATTCTGGTGGCTGCTACAGTTCATTTTATCGCTGCCAGACCGGCTCATTGCTATTTAGAATACTGCCTGCTGGATAATCCCATCCGGCGGGAGCTGATCAAAGAGCCGCTTAGTGCGGTTAACGGGAAGGTGAGTGTCCCCAAAAGACCGGGATTGGGAATAGAGCTCAATGAAGAAGTCCTTGCTAAATTAACTATCACCCAGTTCTAGAAATTTGTATAATAAATAACCTAGATAATAACTATTTACCGATAACAATTATTTGTTCTAGAGCTGTGCCAAAGTCATTCAGTATTAGTATGTTTGAAAAGGCAACTCTCATATAAGTTTACTAATATCTCTGATGTTAATTATGCAAAGGAGGTTCGAACATGAACAGTCAAAGCAACACAAATGCACAGGAATATATTGCCGGTTTAGTCAGGAGAGCAAGGGAAGCCCAGAAGATAGCTAACGGATATAGCCAAGAAAGAGTAGATAAACTTATGACGGCAGTATGCTGGGATATTGTAAAAGATGGTCCTGCCCAGGAAATATCAAGACTTGCTGTGGAAGAATCAGGTATGGGTAATTATGAATCGAAATATGCGAAATTAATGGTTAAGTTGAGAGGCGCCCTGAGGGATATGAAAGGGGAAAAGTCCGTAGGGATAATTGAAAGAGATGAAAGTAAAGGCATAGTAAAGATTGCTAAACCTGTGGGAGTAGTGGGTGCCATAATTCCCTGTACAAATCCTGAGGCAACACCTGTGTTAAAGGCCATGATGGCTATCAAAACACGGAATGCAGTTATTTTTGCACCACATCCGCGCACAAAGAAAACTAACACCTTTATTGTAAACCTGATGCGCCAAACGCTAAAACGGTATGGTGCCCCCGAAGACCTGCTGATACCAATAGAGGAACCAACTATGGAAATATCAAAAGAGCTAATGCGCCAGTGTGATCTTATATTAGCCACAGGCGGGAGCGGGATGGTTAAAGCAGCATATTCGTCAGGCACACCTGCTTATGGAGTAGGAGTAGGTAATGCAGTGGTAGTAGTGGATGAAACTGCAGATTTGAAAGATGCGGCATATAAGGTAATGCGCAGTAAAACATTTGATTTAGCGACAAGTTGTTCTACGGAAAACTCATTGGTTATACAAGAAAGTGTATATGATCAATTCTTGGAGCACCTGCAAGCACAAGGCGGTTATCTTGTCAATGCTGCGGAAAAAGAACTGCTGGAAAAAGGAATGTGGGTTGACGGGCATTTGAGCCGGGATATTGTGGCTCAATCTGCACAGACTATCGGTAAGGTGGCGGGAATAAATATCCCTGCAGACAAGAAGTTTATCATGGTGGAAGAAACGGGAATTGGTCCAGGATTTCCGTTTTCCGGCGAAAAGCTATCTGTGGTGGTAACTCTATACAAGTATAAAGAATTTGGGGAAGCCATAGCGAAGGTAAACAAAATTACGGCGTACCAGGGAAGTGGTCACTCCTGCGGCATACATTCAACCGATAATGAGCGGATAATTGAGTTGGCATTGAATACTTTTACCAGCCGTGTGATGGTAAGGCAGCCACAGTGTCTTGCCAATAGCGGCGCGTGGACAAACGGCATGCCTATGACATTGAGCCTTGGGTGTGGAACATGGGGCGGCAACATATCTTCCGATAACATCACCTGGCACAAACTGATAAACACCACCTGGGTTTCCTTCCCCATTGAAAATAATCAGCCAACAGATGAAGAACTATTTGGTGAGATTATGAAAAAATAATGATGCAATTAATATGGTAAAGCAGCACCTGGTGGGGTGCTGCTTTTAATTTAGTCGGTAAATTTGTGCTGAAAGTTTTTTGGGAGAATAGAAATTATTAGTAGGCGAGGATTGTGCAGGAGGGGATGTTTTTGAAGATATATATTTCGGCGGATATGGAAGGGATAACCGGAGTTACCGGTACGGCGGAAGTAACGGAAGGGAAGGGCTATTATCGGCGGTTTTGTTCATTGATGACTGCGGACATTAATGCCGCTGTAAGGGGTGCTTTTGCCGCCGGCGCTACTGAGGTATTAGTTAATGATGCCCATTGGGGGATGAGAAATATAATTATCGAAGAGTTGGATCCTCGGGCTCAATTATTATCCGGCTCCCATAATAAACCGATGATGCAGGGGTTGGACGCGTCTTTCGCAGCGGTTTTTTTCATCGGTTATCATGCCATGGCTGGCACAGAAGGGGCTGTAATCAACCATACTCTTTTGGGGCGGGAAATTACCGGTGTGTGGATAAACGGTAGGAAAGTGGGTGAGTTGGGGCTTAATGCTGCTTTTGCCGGTCATTACCAGGTTCCCGTTGTTATGGTAACCGGTGATGACAAAGTCGCTCAAGAGGCAAAAGCATTCTTAGGCCGGGTGGAGACGGTTATTGTCAAAGAAGGGATAGAACGGTGGGCGGCTAAATGCTATAGCCCTCAGCTAACCGCCCAATGGATTGAAGCAAAGGCTTATCGGTCATTGCAAAATATAAAACTTTATCACCCATGTAGTGTTATGTGCCCGGTGGAGCTTACAATAGAGTTCTTGTCTACCAGTGCAGCGGAAATTGCAACATTGATGCCGGGTGTGGTGAAAAAAACACCGCGGAAGGTGAGTATAACTGGGCGACATATGTTAGAAACTTATAATATATTGCGGGCAATAATGATATTGAGCGCTTCTGCCAGTGACCAATGGTATGGTTAGGCATATAAAAAGATGAAAAAATTATGTGTTAATTTCCTGGAATATTGTCAATTTTGTCTATTTATGAAGAAGGAATTAGTAGGTTCATGCTGAATTTATTTTATTATCACACTGCGATGAAGGGGGTGAATATTCACATTTAATCGGAATAGGCGAGAAAATTATAAGGGGGGAAAATTGTGTTAAACAGGTACAGAAAAACATTTGTCTTGGCTTTGGTGTTTGTGTTGGCAATGGTGACTTTGGTGGGTTGTTCCGGTGGTTCCTCTGAGCCTAGCGGCGGAGAAGGGGAGGAAAAACCGCAAGAGTGGAGAATTAATATTGCCACCGCTACCACTGGCGGTGCTTATTATCCAATCGGTAATGCTTTAGCTCAGATCTGGAGCAAAAATGTTCCCGGCGTCCGGGCTGCTGCCCAAGCTACCGCAGGAACGCCTCAGAATATTGAACTGATGCAAAATGGAGAAGCGGATGTTGCCATTGGTCAAAATGGTATTGCGTATTATGCCTATAATGGCACTGGCACCTATGAAGGAAAAGCGGTACCTATGATTCGCGGTATGTTGGCTCTCTACCCCAATGTTATGCACATGATAGTCCGGACAGACGCAGGGTTATCTTCAACTGCTGATTTAAAAGGCAAAAGGTTCGTCCCCGGCCAAGTAGCCAGCGCCACTGAAATTAACAGCCGAGAAATTTTGCAGGTCTACGGCCTGAATTATATGTCTGATCAAGGTGAAGTGAATGTGAATGCAGACTTTGTTGGTTACAACGAAGCGGTGGACCTGATGAAGGATGGGCACGTGGATGCCACCATGATCGCTGGCGGTGTTCCCACTGCTGCGGTAATGGACGTTTTATCCACCGGCGTTGGCACCCTCATTTCCTTAGAAGAAGATAAGATCCAGGCAATCTGTGATAAATTCCCCTGGTATTTCCCCATTACCGTGCCTGCCGGGTCTTATCCTAACCAGGATGAGGACATTCATACAGTTGCCGTCTCCAATATGCTGATCGTGCCTGAGGATATGGATGAAGATCTGGTCTACAATCTGACTAAGGCAGTCTATGACTACCACGATGATCTTGTAGCTGGCCACCAGGCTACCAAGGACACTACTCTGGAACAGTCCATGGACGGTATGATCATCCCGCTGCATCCAGGGGCGATCAAGTATTTTGAGGAGCATGGCGTTGATATGAGTGGTGTACCTAAAGCTTAAGGCACTTCCAATTACTTCTAGGACTTCTGAAGAAGGAAGCGGGGGTTGCCCCCTTCCTTCTTGCTTTAATAGTCCGGGGAACTGTAGGAGGTTAATTTATGAAAAATACTAAGAACCTAGATTCATTACAAGTACAGGCAGTTCCCGCTACCAAAGTAGCGGAAGAAATGTTGGAGAAGTTTGATACTGAGTCCCGCTTTCGCAAATATACCGGTTTTTGGGCTAAAGCAGTAGCCGTTATTGCTATTTCCATGTCTTTATTTCACTTTTATACAGCCGGTTTTGGCACGCTGATGGCCATGAAGCAACGCAGCATTCACCTCACTTTTCTACTGAGTTTGGCCTTTATTTTGTATCCTGCCACAAGGAAGTCTCCGAAAAACAGACCTTCATATTGGGATCTCTTATGGGCGGTCATTGGTGTCATTTCAAGCATGTACTTGTTTTTCTTTTTTGATGCCTTTAGCATCAGGGGTACTGCAATTTCCAGAGATATTTTCTTTGGTGTCCTAACCATAGTTGCGGTATTGGAAGCAGCGCGCCGTACTGTTGGGAAGGAACTTCCAATCCTGGCTTTAATCTTTTGGCTTTATGGACTCTTCGGTGACATGCTACCTGGTGTTCTTGGGCATACCGGATTTTCATTTAGACGTATTGTCTACCATCTGTATCTTTCCTCAGAGGGAATTTTCGGCATAGCGCTGGGCGTGTCAGCCACCTATATCTTCCTTTTCATTCTCTTCGGTGCTTTCCTGGGTGAGACTGGGATGGCAGACTTTATTAACAGGTTCTCTATGGCTGTAGCCGGCCGTTCACCGGGCGGGCCGGGGAAAGTGGCCATTGTTGCCAGTGGTTTACTCGGTACAATTAACGGCAGTGCAGTAGCTAACGTTGCTACCACAGGAGCCTTTACCATCCCGCTGATGAAGAGTGTAGGCTATCGCCCCACCTTTGCAGGTGCCGTGGAGGCTGTAGCTTCTACTGGCGGCCAGATAATGCCTCCGGTTATGGGTGCTGCTGCCTTTGTTATGGCTGAGTTTCTGGGCATGAAATACAGTGAAATCATGATTGCCGCAGTTTTACCAGCCATGCTTTACTATATCTCCGTGTTTTTGGTTGTGCACCTAGAGGCTCTTAAGACCGGTTTGGTGGGCTTGCCTAAGGAACAGCTTCCGGAAATGAAAACATTGTTACGGGAACGAGGCCACTTGGTTATACCTTTGATTGTTATTGTATATTTACTACTATCAGGTAGAACTCCTCTCAATGCTGCATTCTATGGCATTATTTCCGCTATAGCAGCCAGTTGGCTGCGGAAGGACACCCGTCTTACTTTCACCGGTTTGCTGAAAGCTTTGGAGGGCGGAGCCCGTAGTGCAGTGAGTACCGGTATTGCCTGTGCTGTGGTGGGAAATATTGTGGGTATCACCAGCCTAACCGGGCTTGGCCTTGTGATAGGTGATAATATTATCTCTTTGGCAGGCGGCAATATCTTTATGACGTACTTCCTCGCCATGGTCGTGAGCATTATTTTAGGTATGGGATTACCGACTACTGCCTGCTACATTGTGGCTGCCACCATAGCCGGTCCGGCTCTAATTAAGCTCGGTGTTGCTCCTCTCTCAGCCCATATGTTCGTCTTCTACTTTGCCTGCCTTTCCAACCTTACCCCACCAGTGGCTCTTGCGGCCTATACCGGTGCAGGCATTGCCGGAGCAAATCCTTCGCAAGTGGGTTGGACGGCCTTCCGGATGGCTTTGGCTGGATTTATTATCCCGTTCATCTTCGTTTACAATCCGCAGCTACTCCTGATGGGTGGTAGCACATTGGAGATCTTGCAGGCTTGCATTACTAGCATTATTGGCGTTGTGGGTCTGGCAGGTTTTGTGCAAGCTTACTTTATGGGAGATCTCAACTCAATCCAGCGTGGGATCCTTTTCGTCGGTGCTTTGACATTGATGGTCCCTGGTTTGCTTAGCGATGTAATTGGTTTAGCCTCACTGGCAATTATTTTCTTTTGGCAAAAAGCAGCTACCGGTCATCGGAGCGTTAACGCATAAAGTAAAGTTACAGCAGGCGTAAGGATAGTATAAAAACAAATTCTTAAAAGCCGCCGGTGATTGGGCGGCTTTTATATTGTTGAACTCATACGTGCCTGTTGTCTATATTATTAATGGTTTCAACAATGAAGGGAGAGGTACAACTAACATACATAATGTCTTAAATGCGCTTTTTTGTTTCTGATAATGTTTGCGGCCTGGGAAGTTTTGAGGAAGAATATTATTATCTTCTGAGGGCGAAGGATTGGCCATCAAGTGCGCGGGATACAGCTAAGATGCCGTTCAGGTGATCATATTCGTGCTGCAGCAATTCTGCCAAATCGCCTTCCAATGGGAGCGAGTTTTTTTGCCATGTAAGATCTCGATAAGTTATCGTACATTTTTTGTGTCGGAGCACTTTAACATATAAATTGGGAAAGCTCATGCAGTCGTCCCAGATCTCCATCATTTCATCACTTTTATCCGTCAATTGGGGGTTAATAAAGATAACAGGTGGTTCATTTATGTACAAATAAATTAATCTTTTAGGAACACCAATTTGTGGAGCTGCAATAGCTCTTCCGGCACCGAACTTTTTGCGGAAGTCCAGCAGCGTATCGTGTAAATCCCGGATAACTTCCTGTATCCATGGCAGTTCTGCTTGTTTAACCTGAAGCGCATGTTCATATAACCTAGAATCACCAAGGAGCAGAATATCTTTGACCGCCATTTTATTTCTCCTTTCCTCAAGACTTATATTTTTCCTATGGATAAGAATAGCATATTATTTAGAAAAATCCTGCTAAAGGCAGCAGCAATTTCCGGCATAACATCTAATCTTTTTTTTGAAAATACGCAAAAGCGGTCGGCATTATTTCAGCAGGAACCAAAATGTTTTTACGAGAACAATATATTAAGGATAATTTTGAAAGGGGTAAGTAGTATGGGTAAACAACGCCGTCAGGAGATACTTCGTTTGCTTACAGAAGGGCGGGAACCTATTACCGGCACCCAGCTGGCTAAATATTTTGCCGTAAGTAGGCAGGTTATTGTGCAAGATATTGCTATTCTGAGGGCACAAGGGGCGGACATTTTTGCCACATCCCAAGGGTATCTATTTGGGCAGCCCCATAGAGTAACAACTATTACCAAGCGTTTGGCTTGCTGCCATAGCCCTGCCCAGACCCGTGCCGAATTGATGGCAATTGTTACTGCGGGCTGTCGTGTGATCGATGTCATAGTTGATCATTCTTTGTATGGTGAAATTCGCGGCCTATTACTTTTAGAAACTAAAGCAGATGTAGAAAGTTTTATCCGGCGTTATGAAAAGCAAACAGCGCAATTACTTTCCACATTAACCGGAGGAGTGCATCTGCATACAATTGAGGCTGTTGATCCTGGTGCTTTCGTTGAAACAGAGTCGAAATTGCAGGATTTAGGTTTTCTATTAGTGGAAGGGGATTGACTTTACAGTTGACAAGACACTTATCAAATCCATACAATATAGAGAAGAGATAAATGGAAAGATAGGTGAAAAAATGCGAACTAGAGAGCTTGTTTATGGAGCCCTGCTTACGGCTTTTTCCTTGGTAATCCCCTTAGCTTTCGGCGGTTATCTCCGGGTCATTATTCCTCCGTTTACCGCTACTTTGGCCTCACATGTTCCGGTTATGCTGTCAATGCTTTTTAGTCCTTTGGTGGCTTTTTTAGTAGGTGTAGGTTCTACCATCGGGTTTTTAATCGTCGCCGGGCCGGTAGTTGCCGCCCGGGCAGCAGTGCATATCATAATTGGGGTATTAGGTGCCTTATTAATCAGACAAGGCCGCCCGTACCGTTTTGCTCTTTTGGTTACTGCTCCTGTCCATGCTTTGGGAGAAGCTTTTATAGTACTACCCTTTGGTTTTGACCTCTTTCATGGGTTATATGTGGTGGGGGTGGGAACCCTCTTACACCACGGGATTGACGCCCTAATCGCTCTCCTTTTGGTAGGTACATTGCACTTATCTTTAGGTTTAGGCAGGTAGATAATTTTTAGTTGGAACCCATGCCAATACTCGGCAGAAATCAGCCTTGTTGCAGGGAAACTCGGTCGTTTATGATCGGGTTTTTTTGGTATGGAGCTAATAGGTCTCTGCAGCGGGAAAATCCATTTGACGCAACCTAGTAGTTATAATATAGTATATAATAGAATATACCCCTAAGGGTATAAAAGGAGGGGCGCTTCATGAACCAAAGAAAGCCCATTATAAGCTGGCAATTGTGGGTGATTGTAAAGGATGCGGTCTTTGTAACCGGGCTTGTCCGCTAACTGGAATTCCTGCACAGACGATTAGCGAAAAGAGGGTAAATCCCGGACAGCCGGCGGTTTTTTCCAGTCGCTGTATTCGCTGCCTACGGTGCGCAGAGGCTTGTCCCCAAAAGGCAATTGATTTGGTAGGGCAAATTAATGGAGCCAGGCTTAGTAAGCATGAGGTAGCAGCAGGTTAATCAATATTAGTGTCCGACCTTGGTGGGGTCGGACCTTTTGGCTTTGGGCAGGTTAATGGTGGAGAAGTGGAGAATAATGAGGAGAAAGAGTGGAAATAGGGGTGGACACAATTGGCTCATTATGTTTATTGCTTGCGTTGTCGCGATGGCAGCATATATACCGGTTATACAATTAATATTGAACGGCGGTTGGCGCAACATCAGGCAGGTAAGGCCGCTAAATACACCAGGGGCCGTCGTCCGGTGGAATTGCTTGGTTATCTGGCATTTGACTCCCAAAACGAAGCATTGGCTTGGGAGGCGCGGCTGAAAAAATTGGCACCAAAAGCTAAATTAAAGTTAATTGAAAAACATGGGCTATCCGGAGAGGACAGCTAATTTTCCTTATTTTGCCTATCTTTTTCGCCTTCCTTTTGCTCCTGAACTGCAATTTTGTTCTGATAACTTTCTACGCCAATGGCTGCGTCGGGACAAATTCGTTCACATTGATGGCAGAGAATGCAGCCTGCGGCGTCCACTTCTACAGAAGGAGTGCCGTAAACGCAGAGTCGATCCGACCAACCGATAACGTTTACCGGGCATACCTCAATACAGAGGCCACAGCCTTTACACAGTCCGGGATATACTGTCCAACTACCGCCCTTTGGTACTTGGGAACGGAATCCGGCAAAGGTTTTTGTGTCTTGAGCCATGTTGTGTCCCATCAGGCGCGCCCTCCTTTCACAGTGGCAGTATGTTTACGGTAGAGCTCTTGACCGGTGGTAAAGGCTTTTTCATTTAATTCCGCCAGCTCCGGTTTGGCGGCGAATTTATCCTTAAATTTAGCCTCCATTGCCTTTTTGACTATTTCCGGCTCCAGCACTTGGCTGGCAGCAATAATAGCTCCCAAGATAATCACATTAAAAACCCGGGGGGTTAATTGATCCTTGGCAACTTGAGCTGCCGGGATACCTATTACCTTTGGAACCTTAGGCGGCGTAATAGGTTTTCCCGGTTGGGTGCCCACCTGGTTGGCAAAAGCCTCCGGAGCTACTGTATCCCAACTTTGGATGCCGATGCTTAGATCTCCTATCTCCGGCGGTTTAATGGCGGAGCTGTCGTAAATGAAAAGAGTAGCAGGAGTAAGGTATATTTTAGTTCGCTCTACAGCCCGTTGACTCAAGGCGACAATAATATCTGCTTGTTTAAATTTAGGAGAACCGATCTGAGCATTACTAATTTGGACAAAGGCGATGGAAACGCCTCCCCGCTGTTCAACTCCGAAATTGGGAATATAGATAGCCTCTTTGCCGGCAAGGTAAGCGGCTTCTGCCAGGATTTCACCAACCGCTTGCACCCCTTGCCCTCCTTCACCGGCTAAAGCAATTTTAGTTATTTCTTTCATTTAATGACCCTCCTTTTCCCCAACAGGCACTTTTATCTCTCCCACAGGAAAGACTTTGGCCATTTTTTCCTTGATATAGTCAAGGGTTTCTTGGGCATTTGTTCTCCAGTTGGTGGGACAAGAAGATAGAACTTCAAGAAAAGACAGCCCCCGTCCTTCCAATTGATTGTTTAAGGCGCGACGCATAAAATTTTTTAACTGGGGATAATTGAGTATGGTTCCTCTTGCTATATAGGCATTAGCGCTGGAAGTGGCAGCTACCATTTCCGGACCTAAAATTGGGGAACCGGTAAGATTTATATCGCGGCCGTAAGGTGATGTTTCCGTAGTTTGTTCAGGTAAGGTGGTTGGAGCCATTTGACCGCCGGTCATAGCATAGACAGTATTGTTGCAAAGTATGGTAGTGATTTTTTCATTGCGAATTGCCGAACTGACCAAGTGTTGTAGGCCAATGGCATAGCCACCGCCATCTCCCATATAAGCAATACAGATGGCTTCCGGTGTTGCTCGTTTTACTCCGGTGATTACCGGAATAGTACGGCCGTGGTGGGTTTGAATGCTGTCAGCATTGAAAAAATCCCAACTAAGGAGAGAACAGCCGATATCACAACCGTAAACAACACGGTCGAGGATGTTCAACTCGTCGATGACCTCTCCCAGTGCTTTTAGAATTATGGGATGGCCGCAACCGGGGCAAAATTTGTGGGGTTTAGTATCCCGCCGCCAAGTATATGGCATGTTTTCCACATGGGTCATAATCCTTTCTGGCTCAAGTTTTGTCATCAGGTTTCACTCCTTTTAGGAAAGTAGAGCCCGGACTTTTTCTTGTACTTCTGCCGAGGTAATCCCGACCCCTGGGCGCAATAGGGTATATATGGGAACATTGAGCCCGTAAAGCGCTTCTTTTACTTGGCTTAATAGTTGACCGTAAGCTGATTCTACGACTAAAACTCCTTCGCTTTTTTGGGCAGCTTTACGTATCGGATCTGCGGGAAAAGGCCGCATTGTTATGGGGCGAAAATAGCCAATGGGCAGATCCTGCTGCATCAGTTTTTCTTGGGCATCCCTGGTTGCCCGAGAAACCACACCGTGAGCGACTAAGGTAAGTGTACATTGTTCCGGACCTTTTTCTTCCCATTCAATGATATCAGGTGTGAATTTTTCATAGTCTTTGATATGTTTTTCCAGAACTTCCAACAGTTCTTCTTCAATACTGTAGGTATTCCGATGGTGGGCGGGCGGCCGATCTTGACCGGGAATACCCGGTTTCAGGACTAATTTTTCGCTGGGAACCAGTTGGATGTTTCGATCTTGGGGGTTATAAAGAGTGACCGGTTCCCGCATCTTGGCTTGGTAGCCGTCTGCCAGCACAAAGGTGGGAAAGCGGTATTTCCAGGCAGTATTCATGGCTTTGATGGTGTAATCAAAGAGATCTTGATGGGAAGCGCTGGAATAGACAATCCGTAATCCTTCCCCATTGGCTCCAAAGCAGGTCAATCTGGTTTCCTGTTGCGAATAGATAACAGTGGCTGTGGAAGGGCCTCCCCGCTGCGTAATGATCCACACAGCAGGAATCCGCATCATCTCTGCCATGGAAATAGACTCTTGCATTAAGATATTGCCCGGGCCGGCAGTAGCAGAAAAAGCCTTCTTGCCTGTCATAACTCCCCCTAAGGTAGCAAAACCGGCTGAGATTTCATCTTCTGTCTGTAAAAAACCCTTGTTGAATTTGGGAGCTAAACGGGTCCAATAGTGCATAATTTCATTTTGCGGTGTAATAGGATAACCATACATAATATCAGCCCCGGCTGCCAGGGCCCCCCAGGCCACAACTTCATTGCCGGTAACAAACATACGCTGTTCTTTGGTAACGATATCTACCATAAATCTCCTTCCTTTCTGCTTATGCTTAAAATAAGGCGGCTTCCATGAAGCGAGTCAATTTATGAATTGGTGTACCGGTGCAGTCAGCCGCCCCAAGCTGCTTTGCTACAGGGGCAAGAGCGCTGGTCCAGAGGAAAGGGACTCCTAATGCTATTGCGGCTTTTTTAACCAGCAAGGCTCCTGCTTGGACAATGGCCGGGGTTGTTTCCGAGCCGAGATGTGTATTGTTGATCAGGCCATCCAGTTGGGGGAAGGTTTGTCCATAGGCGATAATATCACTTACCGTGGCAGTCATTGGCCGGGCAATATTTACTACTAAGTAGACTTTTAATGCTTCGTTTTGCGGCAGGCCTTCAATCAGATTCAAAGCATTAGCTCCACCGACACCATAGCCCACATCGAAAATAATATCCCCCGGATGCCGAAGCACTCCTTTGGTTTCCGCTTTGAGCAGGGTGCCGGTTTCCCCGAATCCCAAGGCGTCTTCGCGGCTCCAGGCAATAACCTTAAGTCCTGTAGCAGTTAATTTTTCTTTCAGCGGTCTGAGGGTGTAAAAGGGTTCCACCAGATCCAAGTCCACTAAGACTACGTTCCGTTGCTGCTCTAAAAAATCTAGGGCACGGTTGATAGCATTTTCACTTTTGCCGCTGGCATATTCCCCCACAAAAGCTTCAATAATTCTTGTGGGCAAGGTTAGCACTCCCGCCTGCAGTGTTTTTCTTTAGTAATTAGGCTAATTAAGTGGTTTTATGCATGGGAGATTAATAATGGATGTGAAATTTTCAAAGGCGTTAGTGAAAGGGAAAGGTGTTATTATTTTGGGCGGCGAATAGGAAATTTGTGACTTAAATTAATATCGGCAGTTGATAAAGGAGCAGGAAGTAATGAAGAAAAAATCGTCAGCCCATACCCGGCAGCCAATCATGGGTGATTTTGGCCTGCATTGTGGTTTTACAAAAAAAACTATAGCAGCACTGTATAGATCCTTAAGCAGGGTTTCTCCTTCCAGGCGGGGGGAATTGGTAGACCGATGGCAGCATGTTATGTGCCAAGATGAAGTGAATAATGCCCGCGCCGAAACCCGGAAAAAAAATGCTTTAATCTCCTTGGCTGGAGAATTGGGTTTTAATAGTTGGGAAATACAACCGCAGCTGTTTTTGTTTGTTCTCCATACATATTTTGCCCTGATAACAAAAATGCTGGCAGCGCCGGTTATTGGCTTTGCCGAGCATCCCCCTGACCAGCAAAATTTGTTTCCCTGGCTGACGGGGCTAGAGAGACATCCAATTTTCGCCATGCCGGCAGGAGATAGTCAAGGGGCAGCTCTTTTTACTTGGTATCTGGAAAACTGGACTCCAAAATTAGCTGATGCGCTGGAGGAACTGCTTGCGTATACCCGGTCTTCTTATGTAAACAGGCATAACAAACAACAGCTGCCCGGTGATATTTTGCATTATTTGTATCAATCACTCTTTCCGGCGGCTTTACGGCACGGTATGGGTGAGTATTATACACCGGCATGGTTAGTAGATTACAGTTATGAATTGTTGGCCCCTAAATTTTTCTCTCCCGACGGAGAGGCAGGTTTATTAGACCCTGCCTGCGGATCCGGCGCTTTTCTCCTGCCGGCGCTGAAACAGTTATGGCAGGAGGGGCAAGAATTGGGTTTCAGTGCAAGGGAGTTGATTGTCGCCTCCGGCAGGTTGGTGGTAGGAATCGATCGGAACCCTTTGGCTGTTTTAGCGGCGCGGGTTAATTATTTATTAGCGATTGCAGCTTACGCACCAGGTATGGCTGCGCATTTTTTACCTCCTGTCTATTGGGGGGATAGTATTTTGGCACCACCGCAAGAGTTGGAGGCTAAAGAATTTCAATATATTGTAGGCAATCCGCCTTGGGTTAATTGGGAGGCGTTACCTGCAGAATATAGAGAAAAAACGAAGCAATTATGGACTGAGCACGGTCTTTTTCAACATCAGGGTTATGATGCCCTGTTGGGCAAAAGTAAGGATGATTTGTCTATTTTAATAACCTATGTAGTTCTTGAACGCTATCTTCGCCGCGGTGGCACCCTGGCTTTTATTATCACCCAATCTATTTTTCAGACTACCGGTGCAGGGAGGGGCTTTCGCTCTTTTCAGCTTGGTGATGGAACGCCGATTCAGGTATTGCAAGTGGAAGATCTTAGTTGTATTAAACCGTTTTCCGGAGCCAAGAATCGCACCGCTATGGTTTTACTGCGAAAGGGAATGCGCACCTGTTACCCGGTTCCCTATATATATTGGCAGCGTCAACCGGGCTTTCCAGCTCCCCGGGAGCATGACAGTTTGATCAAGGTAAAAAGGCAGACTCAACGTTTAGCATTGGTAGCCAAGCCTTATTTGCCCACTGACAATGCTTCGCCTTGGTTGACAATCACCCCGGGGGTTTTACCGGTTATTGAAAAGCTACAGGGTAAGTCTTATTATCAGGCGCGGGAAGGGGTAAATACCGGGGGTGCTAATGGCGTATTTTATTTCGAGGTCTTGGCACGGGGAAAAGACGGGAAAAAGCTCCTGGTGCGCAATATCACATCTGGCAATAAAAGATCAGTGCCGGCACAGGAAGCATGGTTGGAATCCGATCTGATTTATCCGGTTCTGCGGGGCCGCAATATTTCCCCTTGGCGAGGAGTACCGGAAGAATGGATCCTACTGACCCATCAAGAAGGGAAAAAGCTGCAGGCTATTCCCCCGGAGGAACTAGCTAGTGATTACCCAAACACCTTTGCTTATTTAGAGAGCTTTGCTCCCATTTTATATCAGCGGCGAACGCAGGTAGTCAGAAAACTGATGGAGAAAGGTTTTTATTATTCTCTCTTTGGCATTGGCGACTATACATTTACTCCCTTTAAGGTAGTATGGCATCGGATTGGCACCAAGATCAAGGCTGCAGTTGTAGGTAGTCTCGATGTTATGCCGCCCCAGCAGGGGTTAATAATACCTAATGACAGCACTGTTTTCGTTCCTTTTACCCAAGCTGAGGAGGCTTATTACTTCTGCGCATTGCTCAATTCGGCTCCTGCCCAGCTGATCGTGCGCACAACCTCTGTCCTGGCCACCGGAAGTTTTGCCTCACCCCATATTTTAACTAAGGTGCCAATCCCCTGTTATCAGTCTAATAATTCTCTGCATAAGGAATTGGCTCACTTAGCCAAAACAGCGACCTCCGTTGCCTGCAAGGGAGAGAATTGTGAAAAATGGGAGAATGAAATTAACAAACAGGCAGCGGCATTGTGGGGCTTAAGCCACAGTGAATTAGGGGAAATTCAGCGCTGTTTGCAACAGTTGGGTAGTTAGGTTTGGTCCTCACACCGATTCCCGGCACAAGTGTCCAGCACTTATGGCGTCACCCTTGGGGAGGACCTATCACTGCGGTTCCTTGTCCAGCGGGGTCGTGAGCCCATGGGACCTCTATACTTCTAGGTGCCGGAAGTACCTCTCCACAGCAGGAGACAGTTCTCCTGAACGAGCGCGGCTCGTTCGGGCAGTGACACAACCCGCCCTTGCGGGCTCAGACATGGTGTCGCTGCTTGTCCTCACTCGCCTGCGTTCTCTTTACTTAGTATCTCAATGCTGTTTCAGGGTACTTCCGGCACCTGGCAACGAGCTATTGACTGCTGTCTATTGGCAACTGCTACAGCCGCTCGCCGCAAATACGCTTCGCCAGAAGTGCTGACTTTGGTGCACTCTATCCTTGTTGTGCGCTAATGGGATGGGCAAGCCTATTTTGTAAAGCTGGCGACTGCTCTTGGAGGTTAGAAGTTTAGAAGTTGGAAGTTAGAAAAGAGACTATATAGTTTTAGGTGCTATGCATAACAAAGGAGAAATAAAGAAATCTTTCGCCTTACTGTCTAACCTCGAAACTCTAACTTCTAACTTCTAACTTCTAGGAGAGGGCGCCATGGTCGCCGGAGCCAACGGCAATATTAGGCTAGCACCGGACAATGTATTTTCAAGGTAGTGCTGGAGTTTTTTTCGGTTGAGTTGGTTCTTCATCAATTTGCCACAGCTGTTGTGTACGGATCTGTTGTGCAAATGCAGTCAAGCGCCTGTTTACCAAGTCATTGACAGTACCTGTGGCGAAGGATTCATTTTCATCCTTATCTCCGGCAGGCAGATCGGTAAGGATCTCTATTCCTTCGCTAATATGGTCAATGGCATATATATGGAATATACCTTTGGTAACAGCCTCCACAACCTCATCCTTCAGCATGAGGTTTTTGATATTTTGGCGAGGAATGATTACTCCTTGTCTCCCAGTAAACCCTTGAATTTTGCAGACATAGAAAAACCCTTCAATTTTTTCGTTTACTCCGCCAATAGGTTGTATCTCCCCCCGTTGATTGACAGAACCGGTAACTGCAATGCCCTGACTTAGAGGAACTCCGGCCAAACTAGAGAGCAGGGCATAAAGCTCAGCACTGGAGGCACTGTCACCTTCAACCCCGTCATATGATTGTTCAAAACAAATTGTGGCGGAGAGGGTCAACGGTTTATCTTGGGCAAATTTGCCTCCCAAATAGCCGCTCAATATCAAGACGCCTTTATTATGAATTGGCCCACTGAGATCAGACTCCCGTTCAATATTAATAACACCCTGTTTACCACTATAAGTGCGGGCAGTTATGCGCACGGGCTTGCCAAAGCGATAATCACCCAGATCGAGAACTGAAAGCCCGTTAATTTGTCCAATTACCTTATCTTTAGTGTCTACAAGAATATCGCCGCGGGCAATTAACTCCCGGATTTTTTCTTCGGTCCGGTTAGAACGATATTCCTTTGCTTCTAGAGCTTTAACCATATGCATGGGTTCAATTTGTTTGGAACCGTCTGCTTCTGCCCAGGCATTGGCTTCACAGATCATTTCCACTATTTTATTGAAACGGGCGGTCATTTTCTCCTGGTCACCGGCTAAGCGAGAACTGTAATCGATTAATTGAGCGCAGGCAGCAGCAGTGAAGTGTCTCAGTCCAGCTCGCCGGCAATATGAAGCAATAAATGCAGCATAATTGCTGATGTTATCGGGAGTGCGGGGCATTTCCGCTCCGAAATCTGCTTTCACTTTAAATAGTGTGGCAAAGTCCTCGTCAAACTGATAAAGGAGATTATAGATTATGGGACTGCCAATGATAATCACCTTTGTTTCCAGTGGAATCGGTTCCGGCTTGAGACCGGCAGTAGGAACTAGGCCGTATCTTTCAGCAATATTCTCCATCCTAATTTCCTGGTTCTTTAAGGCTTTTTTCAATGCATCCCAGGAAGCAGGTTGCCGGAGAATATCTTCGGCATAAAGGATTAAATAGCCACCATTGGCACGATGCAGGGCACCGGCTTTGATCATGCTAAAATCGGTAAGCATTAATCCCAATTGTCCTTTATATTCGATCTTGCCGATTAAATTATAATAGGTCGGATTTGTTTCGATTACTACCGGTGCTCCCTGTTGTTTGCCATTATCGATGAGGAGGTTAACCTTATATTTGTTAAAAGAAGTCTCTTGTTTGGATTTGTTGAAAAGGAAATCCAAAGCATCAAGTTCGTCTTTTTCTTTGCGAAAGGCATTTAAGTTTTCAATAATATCATTTTGTACTGCTTCCAGGTATTCAACCACACGCGGAAACGCTTGATACCGGAGTTTAAGATCATCTATGGGATGGCGGACGATAAAATAGCCAATCTGTTTATCTAATTCCTCTACCTGTGTTTGAGCTTCTTTTTCCAAAAGCCGCAGGCGGCGTCCCAGTTCTTGTAATTTATCCTCCACTTGACGGCTTACGGTTTCGAATTGTTTCCGTGTTGCTTCATCTAAACCGGCCATTTCTTCCGGTTTCAGTGGCCGATTGTCAACCATGGGAAAAACTATAAAACCTGCCGCAGTTCTTTGTAACGTAAAGCCGGCTGCTTTGGCTTCCTGTTGGAATTGGTCTATCAGTTCATTGCTTGTCTCTTGGTATTGCTTGATCACCCGCTCTTTACTTTGTTGGTATTCTTCGCTTTCAAAGATTATTGGTATCCGTTGTTGTAATTCTTCCACCAACACTTCCATATCTTGGGCTAGCGAAGCTCCTACGGTTGGTGGCAAACGAAGCGAAATAGGTTCATAAGGTTGGGCAAAATTATAAACATAACACCAGTCGTCAGGTGGCGTTTCTTGCAGTGCTTTTTTTGCAATGGCTGTTTGCGTATAGGTGCTGCGTCCTGTACCAGCAGGACCCACAACAAATATGTTATAATGAGGATTTTTTATGGTCAGTCCGAAAGTTAATGCTTGCACAGCCCGTTCTTGGCCAAAAATATCGTCAATAGGGATTAATTGTTCTGTGGTATTAAAGGGTAATAGCCTCGGATTTAGTTGGCAGCGCAGTGATTTAGCGGGCAAAGATGAATAAGCAGTTGACATGTAGATCCTCCCTTAGTTGTATCTTTGTCGGTGCAGAAAATATTTTTCGAATAAGTTTAGTTTTTCACCAACAGTACAAGGTTATATTTGAAATACTTACCTACAAAAGTGTCTGTATAGCTTTGTCCTAGCTAGGAAAAAGTAGTATAGAGCAAACAATAAAAGGAGGGAAATACATGCAAGGCTGGAGGGATTGGTTGGGCAATAAATATAAACATCTATTTTTATCGCTAGTACTTGTTCTAATTGCAGTACAAGCTCTATCCGGTTGCAGTTTGACTGAATATTGG
Organism: bacterium; assembly: GCA_050951765.1. Lineage (GTDB taxonomy): Bacteria > Bacillota > DTU030 > DTU030 > JBMNJR01 > JBMNJR01. Next base: position 206,502 of record JBMNJR010000015.1, read on the forward strand.
AAGCCGCTGGAAAACTCGCCATTGCCTGAACCTGATTACGAGCCTTTGCGATCAGAAATAAAAGATTACATCCAGTCTCAAGGCGGCAGAATCGGCGTTTATTTTCGTGATGTCCGTTCGGGGGCAAGTTTTGGTATTACTGAGAAAGAACCGATTACTGCCGCCAGCTCTATTAAAGCACCTATTGTCCTCTATCTTTTTGAACAGGTGGCAGCCGGGAAGCTCAGCTTAGAGGAGAAGATGGATTATCAAGATATAGATTATAGTGCCGGTGCCGGAAACCTGCAGTTTTTCGCTGCGGAAGGAGCTCGATATTCATTAGGTGTTTTAGCTAACCTGGCGATTACCATTAGTGACAATATTGCTTGGAAAATGTTATTGCGACGCTTGGGAAAAGATAATGTGGCTAGTTATTTTCGTTCCCTGGGAGGGGAAACCGTATATCCGGAAGGGCAAAACATTTCAACTGCCCGGGATTTAGGGATATACATGCAAGGAATTTTAGATTTTACCGAAAGGGAGCCGGAATTGGGGGAACTTCTTTTAGCTTATATGTCCCATACGATTTTTGATGAAGAGGGGATACCGGTTGGCGTGCCCGATGGAATAAAAGTAGCCCATAAAGTGGGTACCGTTAACCATGTGGCTGCTGATGTGGGTATTGTTTTCTTAGCGGATCGGCCCTATATCTTAACGGTGATGACCGATGGCGTCGGACAAAGCATTGATGACGGGTTTGCTGTGGTAGAAGAAATTTCGGCTAAAGTCTATCGTTATCAAAAGGAAAGCGTGATTGATTGATAAGCTAGATATAATGGTATTAATGTGGAGTATGGCTGCTAAAGCAATTTTGCAGTTTTATTTTGCATCGCTCATACTTGACTCAACTGGGGAGGAGATACATTGCTGGCAGCGAATATTTGCTGCATAGTACTTTGATTAATAAGGGATGAGGGGGTGTAGAAAATAACAGCAGAGCACAGCATTTTGGTTGTCAACCCCGGTTCTACCTCAACAAAAATTGCTTTTTTTGTCGGGGAAGAATGCATATTTAGCCAGCATATTAATCACCCGCGGCAAGAGTTGCTGGGGTTTGGGCGGATTATTGAACAGTTGCCTTATCGATTGAATTATATTAAAAATGCCTTGAAGAAAGCAGGGATTTCACCGGCTAATTGTGCGGCGGTTGTAGGACGGGGCGGGCTATTGCACCCAATGGCAGGAGGTACTTATCAAGTAAATGAGGCTATGTTAGCAGATTTGGAAGCCGGGATTCAGGGAGAGCATCCGGCTAATCTAGGAGGCATAATTGCCCATAAAATCGGGGTTGAGTATGGGATTCCGGCTTTCATTGTGGATCCGGTGTCTGTAGATGAGATGGATGCTGTCTGTCGTATTTCGGGATTAAAGGAGATTACTCGCAGCAGCTTGGGTCATTACCTTAATGTGCGGCGGATAGCGAGGTTGGCTGCTGAAGATATGGGCAAAGATTATGGGCTGTGCAATTTTGTTTTAGCGCATTTAGGCGGAGGTATTTCCATCTTTGCCATGTACAAGGGACGGTTAGTGGATGTTGATAGTGCTAACCATGAAGGTCCGTTTTCGCCCAATCGAACCGGTGGCCTTTCCAGTACTGACCTGATTGAACTTTGTTATTCTGGTAAATACACTAAAAATGAACTGTTGACTAAAATTTTGCATCAAGGTGGCGTGTATTCCTATTTAGGTACCGCTGACATTAAAGAAGTAGAAGCTAAGATTGTGCAAGGTGACAAAGAAGCACTGATAGTATTGGAGGCTATGGCACTCCAAATTGCGAAGAATATTGCTGCCATGGCAACAGTATTAAAAGGTGTTGTGGATGCGGTAATACTCACCGGCGGAGTTGCTTATTCACAATTAGTAACAAATTATATTCGAGAGCGGGTAGAGTTTATCGCCCCGGTTCTGCTTTATCCGGGAGAGGAAGAGATGGCTGCCTTGGCAGAGGGAGCCTTGCGGGTAGTGAAAGGGGAAGAAGCGGCAAAGGTTTATATGGGGAAAGGGGGTCTCAATAATGAGGCTTAAGGACTTTAGCCAGATGCTGGAACGGGCCCAAAAACACCCTTTAACCCGGGTTGCTGTGGCAGCGGCTGCTGATGAGGGGGTTTTGGAAGGGGTAAAGCTAGCTGTTGAAGCGAGGCTAATTGAACCGTTGTTAGTTGGTAATGAGACGGAAATCAAAAAGGCTGCTGCCGAAATAAGATTACCATTGGCTGCTTGTGAGTTAATATCTGCTCCTGACGCCATTACCAGTGCAGCTACTGCAGTTAAGTTGGTCAGCAGTGGCGAAGCAGATGTGGTTATGAAGGGGATGGTAGGCACAGCATATTTATTAAAGGCTGTACTCAATGAGGAATACGGCCTTCGAACAGGCAGGTTATTAAGTCATGTGGCAGCTTTTGCTGTGCCAAACTTTAGCCGGCTCTTGTTTATGACCGATGGCGGGGTGAATATTGCTCCTGACATCGGGCAGAAACAGGTTATACTCCAAAATGCAATTGACGCTGTGCGGGCCTTAGGTTATACAAATCCTAAAGTGGCGGTTCTTGGTGCCGTTGAAACAGTCAACCCGCAGATGGATGCAACTATAGATGCAGCAATTTTAACAAAGATGGCTGCACGGGGTCAGATCAAGGGAGCTTTAGTTGATGGGCCGTTGGCTTTGGATAATGCCATAAGTTCTGATGCGGCGGAACAGAAGAGGATAAATAGTCCGGTTGCGGGAGATGCAGATTTACTTTTAGTACCAAATATTGAGGCCGGTAATATTTTTGGCAAATCCCTTACCTTTCTGGCGGGAGGCATTATGGCCGGTATTGTTGTGGGAAGTAAAGCGCCGGTTATTTTACCATCGCGGGCTGATACCGCTTATTCCAAGTTTTGCTCTTTAATCTTTGCCAGTTTAGTCTATCAGGGGAGGCAAGCCGGCTAATATTTATTCCCTTCTTTCTTCAATTGTTACCCAGAAAGTACCAGGAACATTGCCCTTTATTTTTCTGTCTAAACTAGTAGAATAGAAAGAGGAGGGATGATAAGGGTCTCCGGTAACCACTAATACCAGATATTTTAAGAAAGAAGGGAACAATTTTGTTGAAAAGAACTCTTACCACGACCCTTTTGGTCTCGTTTTTAGTAATTTTATTAGGTGGACAAGCATTGGCAGCCTCTTATGGTGAAGTGATTTGGGATTCTAATAATAATGTTATCCGGTTGCAATTAGTGGATGAAAAACAGGCAGTGGCAATCGCGAAAGAACAGGTGGGAGCCCGTTCCTTGAAAGTGGAATCAGCTCGTTTGGTTATCTTCCGGTCTTCACTTGCTTGGGAAATCACCTTACATGAGGAAAGTCGCAGGGAAACTATAACCCATCAAGTTTGGGTGAATTTATTGAATGGTAAAGTGTTAGAGCATAGAGCAAAAGGAGTTGAAACACCGCGTCCGCCGGTTACTAAACCTAAAGAAGTTGATCAAAAAGAAGCAATTAAAATTGCCCGCGGCGAAGTGGTGCAAGAAGTAGACATTAAGGCTGTTGCCCATATGAAGAATTCCCGTATTTGGGTGGTAAACATGCTCCCCAAAGGAATAGCTGATTCTACAGAACGAATCTATGTTATGATCAATCAAGATAATGGCGAGATTATTGAGCGCGGCTGGATTAAAGACGGCAAAAGCCATGTTGCCAGAGTGGGTAAGGAACGTGCATTAAGAATTGCGGAGCGGCAGATCAATTATAAATATACTGATGCCAGTGTTGGCTTAACGCTGAAACGCAATACTCTGGCTTGGGAAATCCGCCTGCATAAGGAAGGAAATCGCAATCCTGCCAGCTTTTTGCTTGACGCTTTTACAGGCGAGATAATCGCTCAGAAAAACGTTAAGTAGAACTTGAATAATGCGAAGGTCTACACAGAATTCGTAGACCTTCTTTTTTATTGGTGAAGCTTGGGAAGGGTTTCTTGTTGCCATGGGGAATATTACCATGAGAGGTGAAGTATATGGATAGAAAGTATTCCCTGCCAATTATGCTCCTACTTGCCATATTATCCTTTGCAGGTTTGATCTATTTTGAGGCTAAACCGGCTGCACCGGTGGTAGCAGATTTAGAACCGGTAGGACAAGAACCTGAACCGGACTTAATTACAGAAGTGACCCTAGCTGCTGTGGGCGATATTATGGCCCATATGCCGCAAGTAAATGCAGCATATAATCAAGAATTAGGTGTTTATGATTTCTCTCCGTGCTTTGCCCCTGTGCGGCCGTTGCTTGAAGAAGCGGATATAGCTGTTGCCAACTTGGAAACTACGCTAACAGGGTCAGACCGTAATTTTTCCGGTTATCCCCGTTTTAACAGCCCTGCTGAATTGGCTCAGGCACTTAAATGGACAGGATTTGATTTGATATGTACTGCTAATAACCATTCATTAGATAGAGGGGAAGAGGGAGTTTTACGTACTCTTGCCAACTTGAATGTCGAGGGGTTGGCGGCTGTTGGTACATACTCTAACTGGGAGGAAAGGAAGGAAATACTTATTATGGAGGAGGGCGGACAAAGGCTGGCTTTTTTAGCCTACACTTATGGTACCAATGGTCTCTTACCTCCTGCCGGAAAGGAATATCTGGTCAAGTTAATTGACGAGCAAGAAATGGGGGAAGATATTGCGCATGCCCGGGCAGAAGGTGTTGATTGGATCATAGTATTCTTGCACTTTGGTAATGAGTACCAACGTACTCCTTCCCCTGAACAGGAGGAATTGGTGGATTATCTTATTACTTTAGGGGTAGATGTAATTTTAGGGAGCCATCCCCACGTTTTACAGCCCGTTATAGTTACCTCCGGGTCGGAAACTGATCAGGTGGTAGCATACTCATTGGGAAATTTTGTTTCTAATCAACGGGATCGTTATCGCGATAGTGGAATGATTTTATATATGACACTGGAGAAAAATCTTACTCGAGATATTAAGACTGTTAGCAAGGTAGAATATGTGCCTACCTGGGTGCACAGATATCAAAGGGAAGGCAGGCTGCAATATCAGATTCTGCCGGTGGAATCTGCCCTTAGGGATTATGAACAAGGAAATGCAAGTTATTTGACCAGTGGCGATTATCAAAGGTTACAAGAGGTTTGGGAAGAAACTACCCAATGGGTAGCACCCCCGGAAGGTAAGATAAATTTGCGAAATCTAACAACTTAGTTGGATAGCGTAGCATTTACTTATTTTTTATCGGGCGTAACCTTGTAATTTAAAAAGCACGAAGGAGATATTTTTTCCCCGTGCTTTAAGTAACTTGTTTTTATTTATCATTTTTCGCTTCTTGCTGGTTATATTTTTTCCCCATGAATTTAACTTGTTCATTGATCAATTCATCGGCGCTGATAGTGGGCAGCATGCCATTGGACATAATGTTATCAGAAGCAAATTGTTTTTCTTTATCCTTGTTATTGCGGTTATTTTTGGGGGGCAATTTACATCTCTCCTGTAAGCATTATTGGCTGGAACTATTATTAGTATTTCATTATTGATGCACCTTTACCCCTGTAATCTGTCTTTTCTAACCATGCATATCTTTTACTGAATCCTTATATTCTACCGAACTTGACAAAAAGGTGGCAATTAAAGTATACTTAAAGAGTTGATAATGGTTCTCAGTGAGGGGAGTATACAGATGCAACAGATATTGGCAATTACTTTTTATGGTATACTTGCGGGGGTTGTGGGAACCGGTTTAGGCGGGCTTTTTACTGTTATGCTAGGCAAACCAAAGGATAGTGTTTTAAGTAGTGTCCTCGCTTTTTCCGGCGGCATAATGTTGGCTGTTATTTTTGTTGATTTACTACCGGAAGCCCTTGCATTTGGCAGTATATTTTTTGTGTTATGCGGCCTAATTATAGGTGTAATTATGTTAGCACTACTTGATATGTATTTTCCCCATTCCCATTTTTCCCACTTCTTTAATGAGGCAGGGGAGAGAACAAGCCACTTTATCCGGACAAGCATTTTATTATGTATCGGAATTGCTATGCATAACCTCCCTGAGGGTTTAGCCATTGGTGCAGGTTATATAGCGTCGGAAAATATTGGTATTGGTTTAGCGCTTATTATTGGTCTGCACAATATCCCTGAGGGAGCTGCCATAGCAGGCCCCATGAAGGCAGGACAGGTGAATAGTTCTAAAATACTGCTTTGGACATGCTTAGCAGGTTTACCGATGGGGGTTGGCACATTATTAGGCGCAATTATAGGGGGAGTATCTAATTTGGTATTAGCTTTGGCTTTAGGAGTTGCCGCAGGGGCAATGTTATATGTAATTTTCGATGAACTATTACCTGATGCTCACCGCCTGGCTGATGGCCATTCAGCAACTTTTGGGGCAGTGGTGGGCGTGATTCTCGGTTTATTATTTTTGCTTAATATGTAATCGGGTAGTACAGCGAGGATACCGGAATGTTGTAGAATCGGCAAAATAGTGAAGGCTATTCACTAGTGTTAGACTCTGATTGTACCCGATGGGCTATTCTTGCTGCGGTAGCTGCTGCCAGAGCGGCAATTAAATCATCGATAAATGTATTGACAGTAGTCCCTTTGTCCTTGTTCAGTTTACCAATCACTCCTGGTTTTAACTTGTCTAGATAGCCAAAATTGGTAAAACCTATAGATCCGTAAACATTGACAATACTTAGAGACAGTATTTCATCAATCCCATAGAGAGCATCATCATTGCGGATGATACTATTAAGTGGCTCCGGAACAACCCCTTTTTCGGTAAGAGTGTCGAGAGTTAATCCGGTTAGGATTGCATTTTGCACTTCTCGCTTTTCCAGTACACAGTTAACGTTCTCGATACATTCTGTTAAGGTTAGGTCAGGTAGATAAGGCTTTTGTAATATTAAAACCAATGAGGCAATTTCTTCTACACTTACACCTCTTTGTTGCAAAAAGGAAATACATACAGAACGATTGCAACCCAGTTGTTTTTTTTGTAAAGGTTTCATAAAAAAATCACTCCAATCTGAAACAATCTAAGATACAAGTTACAACTATATTTATTATACAATAAATAAATTCCATCGGGTATGGAAAGCATTTACTATTTTGTTCCCTATTCCCAATTTTTTAAACTTATTGAACTCACAACCGATTGTTTTTCCGATAAATAAGGAGGAATTTTCTTATTGGCTGCGAATATATATGTTTGAGTTTGAGAATCTATAGGGAGGTGACTAGGGTGGCTTATAGTATTTCTGATGAGTGTATTGCTTGTGGAGCTTGCCAAGCAGACTGCCCGGTGGAAGCTATTAGTGAGGGAGATATTTATCTAATTGATGCTGATGTTTGTATTGACTGTGGTGCTTGTGCGGATGTATGTCCGGTGGGCGCTCCGCAACCGGCCTAAATTATTATGTAGCTAATGCGGCAAAGAAGCTGTTTTATCACAGCTTCTTTTTCGTAGTGCAATGGAGTAAGGGTGTGAGCAAGTGTTTGAGTTGCTGGAAGATTTAAAGCCGGAATTTTCCAGAATGCAGCGGCGAGTAGTGGATTTGGCGGAGATTACTCTTCTTTCTGTACAGCTTTCTGTTGGTCAAGGGGTAGTGGTAACAAATCGTAATATTTACTTTTTACATAAAAAGTTGTTTGGAGTACGGGTTAATTGTGTTGCTCTGGAACAGGTCCATCTAATACAAGTGGCAGGAAAAACATTAGTATTAGAAGGCGAAACCGGAAAATTGGGGAAGTTAGACTTTTCGCAACGAAAAGAACTGCTTGTCCCAGTATACAAAAAGCTCAAGCAGGTTCTTCCTTCCTTATCGAAATGAAACGTATAGTTGAGGGATAGTGATAATCACTATTCCTTTTTCTTTTAGGAAATATTTACTATTTTGTAATACTTGGTTATGATCATTGTTATTATTTTCGGGTACAATGAGAAAGGAAGGGATACCGGAGGTGAAGTAAGATGGGCAGGCCAAGAATCTTATTCTTTCTGTTATTATTTTCACTTGTTTTTGTCGCCTGTGATAAAATTGAACAAGGGTCATTGGACGTAATTAATCCCGAAATTAATGAAGAAGAAAATCGTGCCGTTGAGGAAGAAATAGAAGCGATTGAGCTGCAGGTGCCTAATGAAGTAAAAGAGGCTCATGAAGAGAGTATTGACATTGAGCAACCTGTTTCTCAAGTTAATGAACCTATAGTAGATGATCAGGGAGAAAATTTAGTACAAGTGCTTAAAAGTGATAGGATCTTATCTGCCGGCCCTTTTTATGGAGTTTTACCGCAAATTTATTGGTCACCCTTAGGTACGCATCTGGCGATCAAAGGTGCTGCTGCAGGTCAAGGGGTATGGGTGTTAGATCTAAAAAAAGAGCAGATTCATCAGGCCATAAGACTTCCCCAAAGGATAGATTCAAACTGTACCAATTTACAAATTTTGGGATGGAGTGCTGATGGGGAAAAATTATATTTTATTATTGAAGGCTTGCAGGTGACAGAACCATATTTAGGGAAAACTGGACTTTTTCTAGGAGAAGTGGTGCTGGCAGATGGAAGTGCTACGGTAGCAGAAGTGCTTTGGGTGCAGGACGGTTATTCCGGAATCAGCCAGTTTAAGTTGGTAAAAGATAATAATTTTTTGCTCTGTCACCGGGCGGGTGAATTATGGAGAATTAATATACAGACAGCGGCAAAGGAATTGTTAGCAGCAAATCTTCCGCAATGGGATGGTTTATTTCAGGTAACATTTTCCCCTACAGGCAAATATATTGCCTATCAGTTAGAGAGGAATGGAAAGAATGGAATAGCCATTCTAAATACCGAAAATGGTCATGAAGCGGTATTACTGGAAAATGATGATTACCATTTTTTCCCTGTATGGAATCCGGCAGAGGACAAGATTGCTTTTTTGACAGGAGTTGCTCTGCAGGGAGAAGGTTATGATTATTATCAGGGGGAAGATGGTGCTTTGCCCCCTGCTACTAAAATACAGGTATATAATGTGGAAGGTGAACAGATAGTTACTTACCAACTTGAGGAGGGAAAAGTTGGGGCTCCTTATTGGTCAAATAATAGTGAATATTTAGCTTTTCTTTCCGCCCGCTGGGAGAATGAGTCTAATTTTTGGGAGCCGGATTTTATTTGGGATGGTATTTATGAAGTTGGTTTAGCTGGCGGAGAACCGCAAAAAATATTGGAGCTGGAAGGTGAGTGGTTTTCTGTTGGCGGGTGGTCACCGGATAATGAAAGAATTTCTATTTTTAGATACGATGCCGATGGCAGCTCATCGCTTTTAGTATTGAATAGGCATAGCAGTAGACTGGAGTTGACTGTTCGAGAAGCTATGGACGAACCATTGCAATGGTATAAATCAGGACTCTTAGTGGGAAAGGTTTTGGAAGGAACAAATGGGTTGTATACAGAGGTTTTTTATATTGATCAAGGAGGTCGGGAAAGATCTTTGACAAACAATGGGGGCTGGAAAAATAGTTTTCTCCTTTGGGCTGATCGATTGGCTTATGTGCGGGGTGATACTATCCATTCTTCTTATCCTCTTTATGTGGAGATTCTTGTCTTACCATAATGAGTATTATTATGAATAAAAAAACCTCCGCAATTTTTAGAAATATCATAGGAATAATGGTTGCTTATTCAGGAGAAGTAATGTATAATGATTTAAGTTATTTTTTTGCAATTTAATAAAATATACAATGTTCGAGAAAAGGGAGGGTAATTGATGGAAATAATACGGCAAATTAATGGTAAAGAATATACTATTACTGTTGAATTTGAACATCGCAACGTCCCTTCCAAACGATGGGTTGCTTATTGCAAACAAGTAGACTTGGAAGAGGAAGTTGGCGCAAATCCAAATGAAGCCGTACGCAAGTTGGAGATAAGAATTATTAAGGCAAGTTAAGTAACTAAAGAACCGTCTTCCTGCTGAGCGAAGACGGTTCTTTAGTTTGAGATCAAAATTTTATGTCTGGCAGGTGTTTCGCGGTAGAAGCGGAATTTTAGAAAAGGTTTTATTCCGTGCTTGGGAAAGGGGAAGGAAATGATATGGAAACGGAGCAAAGAACAGGAACAGTACATTATTTACTATTAACTACAGCAGTGATTGGTATCTCTTTTTCCGCCATCCTTATTCGTTTAACAACTGCTCCGCCGGTGATTGTTGCAGTTTATCGACTGCTGTTTTCCTTGATTTTCATTTTGCCTATATTAATCAGCAAAAAGGAATGGCGTTCTAATCACCTCCGTGCACAACATATATTTTGGGCTATTTTAAGTGGGTTATGTTTAGCCTTGCATTTTTTTACCTGGATCACATCATTGCAGTTGACTTCAGTGGTCAGTTCTGTGGTTTTAGTTACTATGCAGCCGATTTTTACCTTATTGGCGGGACATTTCTTCTTAGGAGAAAAGGTTACAACCAAAGAATTGATCGGCGTAGGTATAGCTCTTAGTGGAGCTCTAATTCTAACTGGATCTGATGCCATAATCATAAGCGGCAAAACACTATCAGGGAATGGTTTGGCTTTTTTAAGTTCTATTTTTTACGCAGGCTATTTGTTGCTAGGTCGTTGGTTGCGGCGGCATATAAATCTATGGATCTATGTATCTTTAGTATACGGAGTAGCTACATCGTTGTTAGTAGTCACAGGGCTAATGCTAAAAATCCCTCTTTATCCTTATCCTTGTTCCGATTATTTATTGCTTTTCCTGTTGGCTGCCGTTTCTACTCTGGGTGGGCATACAGTCTTTAATTGGTTGTTAGGTTATCTGCCGGTAGGGATAATATCAGTGAGTATTTTGGGAGAACCGGTGGGAGCAACTATATTAGCCTTTTTAATTTTGCAGGAGATACCAATATACGGACAAATACTTGGGGGGATTTTAGTTTTAATCGGTATCGGATGGTTTTTAATGGGAAAAAGAGGAAATGGTTAGAAATTTGGTAAAATATGATTTATATGTAAATAAATGTAAGACAATAAGCGCGGAAAATATAGAAATTTTTGCATAAATTGACTTGATTTGGTAATAGTTTTTTGGTATTATATAAAGGCATCGACAGATAAAGGAGGACGCTGTAATGAATTATCGTAAGGAATTAGCAGGAGCGATTGAAGAGCTGCGCTCGAAGTTATATCATGCTGTTTCTGATAATCCAAAAAATGTAAAAAATTCTGATGTGCAAGAATTAAGCAGTGCTCTCGATAAACTTATTGTACAATGGGTTAAAAATTAATACAATTCCAGGTTATATTTTAACAGTAAACGGCAAATTAGGAAAATTGCATTATTAGTTCATGGAGTGAATCTGGGTTTGGCGTAACAATAAATATTTCTTGCACACCCCCGCCGGATTTAGCCAAAAGTTTTACCCCGGTGGGGGTTTTATATTTCCAAGATAGTTGTACTTTTGAGCCACGTATGGCACTATTGATTCGGCCGGGGATAATAGATTTTACAGCAGGGTGGTTGGCAATTTCCTCCAGCATGGGGCATAATCCGGGAAGAAGATGGTGCTTCCTTTTTACTCTACCTTTGCGGTATTTCATGTTTTGTCTTCCCAATTACTTCACCTCCAAAGGGGGCGGGATTGTTTGTGTAATATTACTATTTTCGGCTGTAAGAATACTATTCCTGTTTTTTTTCTTGCTAAGTATAATAATTAGTATAAACCCAGCCAATGGCTTCAGTAAAGGAGAGGTGTAAATGACAGAACCAAATAGTATTGATATTGCACGGGCGGCTATAAAAATGGCTCTTAGTGAAAATAGGTCTGAAGAAAAAACATTGAAAACACACTTCAATAGGCAACAAATTAGGACTGTAGCCGTTGATTATGGAGGGGAATACATCGCGTCTTTAAAAAGAGTGGTGGAAAGGGCGATTGTTGCCGCCAAAAGAGAAAAGGTGATCAAAGCAACCCATTTGGAGGAGGGTGCCGTAGCCGGTGCGACCAGGGAGGCGTTGGCACAAATAATGAATAAAGCTATGGGTTTAAATATCGGCGGCAAAATAGGAATTGCACGCAAAGGTGAACATATCAGTATTTGTGTTTTTTTTGGAGTCGGATTATTACATCTGAATGAAGTGGCAGTAGGGCTGGCCCATCGGGCTATACCCAATAGTGAAGAAAATGAGCAGGGGTAACCTGCTCTTTTTTTGTGCTGTAGAAAAGAATAGTGAAAAAATGTTTTGATAATTTTTCTAGCTAGCAGGAAAATGGGCTGGACTGGCGAAAAGTAATAAAGTGTGGGTAAAAGTGGGGGAAAGTGGAGGAATTATCTAATAAAGGTTGTGTGGCAAACATGTTTATGGGGGAATATCGTCATACTATTGATAATAAAGGACGCTTGATCATTCCGGTCAAATTTCGGGATGGTTTAGGTTCCCTATTTATTGCTACTAAGGGTTTGGATGAATGTCTTTTTCTCTATTCGGAGGCAGAATGGTCTATTTTGGAACAAAAATTAAAGTCGCTTCCCTTTACGAAGGCAGATGCCCGGGCCTTTGTCCGTTTTTTCTTCTCCGGAGCTACGGAATGCCAGTTGGATAAACAAGGAAGGATTCTCTTACCGCCAAATTTGCGTGAATATGCCGGCCTCGAGAAGGATGCTATTTTGCTTGGAGTGTCCAACCGAGTAGAAATCTGGAGTGAAGCAAACTGGCAGGAATATAGCAGTAAAGCAGCAGCAGCTTATGAAGAAATCGCAGAAAAAATTGTGGATTTTGACCTTTATCCGGGAGGATGAGCATGGTGGCCTTTGAACATATTCCGGTCTTGCTGGAGGAGACCATAGAATTATTAAACTGCCAACCGGGCGGTGTATATCTTGACTGCACATTAGGCGGTGGTGGTCATGCGCAGGCTATTTTAAGGAAAATTGTACCCAGTGGCCGTCTAATAGGTATTGATCGAGATGCAGCAGCAATAACGGCAGCAAAAGAAAAGTTGGCCCCTTACGCAGAGTCCGTGTCATTGGTGCAAGCAAATTATGTGGAATTAAAAGGGGTATTGGCAGGTCATGGTATTAAGCAAGTAAACGGAGTACTTATGGATTTGGGAGTGTCGTCACCCCAGTTGGATGCTTATGAACGGGGTTTTACTTATCAAAGGGAAGCGCCTTTGGATATGCGCATGGATACTAGGCAAGAGCAAACTGCGGCTGATTTGGTTAATAAGCTGTCAGTAAAGGAGCTGGCGCAGTTGATTTGGGAATACGGTGAAGAACGGTGGGCAACAAGAATAGCCAAATATATTGTGGAGGCGCGGCAGGAAAAAAGTATTACTACTACCACGGAATTGGTGGATGTGATCAAAGCGGCAATTCCGGCTGCGGCCCGTCGTTCCGGTCCGCATCCGGCAAAGAGAACCTTTCAAGCCTTAAGAATAGCTGTCAATAATGAATTAGAATCTTTGCGCTTTGCTTTGACAGACGCTATTGACGTTTTGGCACCTGGCGGACGCATATGCGTGATCTCTTTTCATTCTTTGGAGGATAGAATTGTGAAACAGAAATTTCGTGCACTGGCGCAAGTTTGTACATGCCCACCGGAAGCACCGGTTTGTGTTTGCGGCGGCCAACCGTTACTTAAGGTTTTAACTAGGCGGCCTGTTACAGCGGGAACAGATGAGCTAAATAGCAATCCACGGGCACGGAGTGCCAAGTTACGGGCAGCACAAAAACTACCAGTAGTTCTAAACTCTCAAGGGGGTGAATAAATTTGCTTATGACCAGAGGCAACACTGCCCCTGCATATCAACCATCACATTATCAGGCACAACCGGTGCGGGTGGCAAAACAGCGCCGTGTGCGGCGAATACGGGTTCGGCCCATACCTTTGTATGGGATGGCGGTTTCTTTTGTTGTCTTGCTTGCGGTTCTCTATCTTTCCCAATATGCGGTTCTAGCACATATGAATCATCAGGTTTATTGTTTACAGAGAGAATTAGATACATTGGCAAGGGTTAATAGTGACTTAAAACGGGAAATGGCAAGGTTGAGTTCATTGGAACGGATTGAGGAAGTAGCAGTAGGGGAATTGGGTATGGTTCCTGCCGCAGAAGTTAGGTATATTGTATTAGAGCAGGTAGATTCGCAGGAATATCCCTTAAAGGCGGAAGATGGGATTGTTACAGAAAATGGTATTTTTGCGTTTTTAGGCAGGTTGCTACCTAAAGCGGGTTCAGCTTATGCCCAAAGTCCGGAAAAGCGATGAAGGGGTTGTGAAGGGGGAGGCTCCATGACTCCATTGTTAATTAGGCGGCGAATCGTAGTATTATTCATTTTAATTGCCCTTAGTACAGTTTCACTGGGAGGGCGTTTATTTTTCATTCAGATCTTACAGAGTGAGGCTTTTCAACAACAAGCGTTGTCTCAAAGGTTGCGACAGGTATTTATTCAACCTACCCGCGGTACCATCTATGACCGGAATAAACAAGAACTGGCCTTTGATATTAGTGTTGATTCCATAGTTGCCAATCCGGTGCAATTGAAAAACAAGGAGGAAAATGCGCAGGCGCTGGCAGAAATCTTGGGTAGGGAACAGGCAGATATTTTGGAGTTGTTTTCCCGTAAGAGCTCCTTTGAATTTATTGAACGAAAAGTTGACCAAGATATTGCGCAGAAAGTCCGGGAATTGGGTTTAGAAGGTGTTTACTTAGTTGAGGAAACAAAACGTTATTACCCTGAAGGTGTATTGGCGGCGCATATACTGGGATTTGCCGGCATAGATAATCAAGGTTTAGAAGGAATTGAGGTTACTTATGATGAGCAACTGCGCGGCTCAGAAGGACGCTTTTTGGGGGAAACTACTGCCATCGGGACGGAAATTCCTGATGGTTTGAAAAAGTATATTCCATCCCGGGATGGGTATAATCTTATTCTAACAATAGATAAAGGAATTCAATATATTGTGGAGCGTCAGCTTGATCAGATTATGCAGGAAAATCAAGCACGGGCGGCAACGATTATTGTTACTAATCCGAAAACCGGTGAAGTGTTGGCACTGGGTAATAGGCCTACATATGATCCTAATAATCCGCTACAGGCAATGGATAATTGGCGTAATCTAGCTATCTGGTTTAATTATGAACCAGGGTCTACATTTAAGATTGTGACCGCGGCAGCTGCCTTGGAAGAAGGAGTAGTGTCGGAGAATGAGGGTTTTTTTTGTAATGGAAGCATTACTGTCGCCGGTCATAGTATTGGTTGTGCTTCCGCCCACGGTAGCCAGAGCTTGGCTGATGTGATAAAATACTCTTGTAATGTTGGCTTTATTACTATTGGGCAACGTTTAGGTACAGACAAATTATATAAATATATCGATGCTTTTGGTTTTGGTGACCCTACAGGCATTCCTTTACCCGGGGAGGCAGCTGGGATTTTGCTTCCCAAAAGTCAAGTAGGGCCTGTGGAGTTGGCTAATAATTCCTTTGGCCAGGGTATTGCTGTTACACCATTGCAAATGATTAATATGGCTGGTGCAATCGCCAACGGCGGAGTCCTTCTAAAACCGCAAATTGTGCGGGAAATTAGAGATCATGAGGATAATCTTGTGGAAGCATTTGCCCCCCAAGTGGTACGGCAGGTTGTTTCTCGGGAAACTGCGGAAAAGTTAACTAGTTTTTTGCATTTGGTTGTCTCAGAGGGAACCGGAAGCAATGCTGATGTTGTTGGCTACAAACTGGCAGGGAAGACAGGTACCGCCCAAAAGATAGAAGCAGGGCGCTATGTTTCCGATAAGCATGTTGCTTCTTTTCTTGGGTTCGGCCCGGTGGAAGATCCGCAATTGGCAGTGCTGGTGGTAATTGACGAACCTAAGGGTGCATATTACGGTGGTTTAGTGGCAGCACCGGTGTTTAGTAAGGTTATGGAAGAATCGTTGCAATACCTAGGTGTTCCACCCACAGAACTGCAGGAAGAGGAAGAAATGGAAATTTTTGTTGAAGTGCCTAATGTGGTTAATCTCCCGTACCCGGATGCAGTAGTAGTACTGGCAGATAAAGGGCTAACGGTTCAACCGGGTGAGGAAGACAAAATAGTGTTTGACCAAGTTCCCCGGGCGGGAGCAAAGGTGAAAGAGGGTACAAAAGTTCTTCTGTATTTTCGGGAGGAAGGAGAAGCTCCCGGAAGTTCAATGGAAGGAGAAGTTATGGTCCCCAATTTGTATGGCATGACTATTCGGGAAGTGGCTGATACCCTAAGCCAACTGGATTTACTTCTGCATCCGGAAGGAACAGGTCTAGCTGTAGAGCAAAACCCGGAACCTTTAACCGTGGTTCCTTTAAACAGCGTTATTGAGGTTAAATTTGCCTCTCCTTCCTCTCATTAGATAATTCTAATCAATTCCCGGGTACGATGGATGGAGAATGTAATAAAATAATTAATAAATTAAATAACAGGAAATGGGATTAAGGCCCGTGGAGGAAAGGAGAAAAGGAATGAAGAAAGACTTACGGGAATTATTATCTGCGTTAGAAATAGAAGCAATATCTGACCAAGCTGATATATGTGTGAGCGGGATAGCTTATGATTCAAGAAAGGTTAAGCCCGGCGATCTTTTTGTTTGTATCCAGGGGTTTCAACATGATGGACATGATTTTATTGCTGAGGCAATTGGGAACGGGTGTGTGGGGGTAATAGTACAAAGGGATGTGGCTGTGCCCAGAGGAGTTGTGCGCATTAAAGTATCCGATACCCGTCAAGCATTAGCCCGGGTAGCAAACGCCTTTTATGACTACCCTTCAGGCAAATTGCGGTTGATTGGGGTTACCGGGACCAATGGAAAGACTTCTACCACTCACTTGATTGAGGGAATTCTACGGAAAGCGGGTTATCGTACCGGATTAATCGGTACTATTTATAATCGAATCAATACCCAGCAAATACCGGTAGAAAGAACTACTCCGGAATCCCTTGATTTACAGCACTTGTTCGCGCAAATGGTAGAGGCAGGGGTTGATTATTGTGTAATGGAGGTTTCTTCCCACGCTTTAAGTTTGCAGAGGGTTGTTGGCTGTGATTTTGATGTAGGTGTATTCACCAATATTTCTCAAGATCATTTGGATTTTCATCATACAATAGAAGCATATAGGGATGCCAAAGCCCTACTTTTTTCTCAGTTAGCGGAACCATCGCCAAAGCAAGGTCCTAAATCTGCTGTTATTAACATAGATGATCTCAATGGGCAAAAGATTGCCCGGGCATGCCCCGTGTACTGTCTAGGCTATGGGGTGAAACAGTTTGCAGATGTACAGGCCAAACAGATAAATATTACCCCCCGGGGGGTGGAATTCAATCTAGATTTTAAGGGAAAGGTTATTCCGATTAAATTACAGCTGACAGGTATGTTCAGTGTTTATAATGCCTTAGCTGCCATAGGTGTCGCCTTGGTTGAAGGAATATCAGAAGCAATTATCCAAGCGGCATTGGCTGAGATGCCGGGAGTGCCGGGCCGGTTTGAACGGATTGATGCAGGACAGGATTTTAATGTGGTTGTGGATTATGCCCATACTCCAGATGGGTTGGAAAATATATTGCAAACTGCCCGGGAATTTATCACCGGTAGAATAATAATAGTTTTCGGTTGCGGCGGTGATCGGGATCGGACAAAAAGGCCAATTATGGGGAAAATTGCTGCTCAATATGCAGACTATGTTGTTATCACATCAGATAACCCCCGGAGTGAGGACCCCATGGTTATTATCGCTGACATTGAACGAGGTATGCAAACAGGGCAGGGAGTGTCGGCAGCATACGCTATTATGCCCGACCGGAAAGAAGCGATCACGGCGGCGCTAAAGATGGCTCGCACAGGTGATATTGTAATTTTGGCTGGGAAGGGTCACGAAAAATACCAAATTATTGGTGAACAGGTTATCCCCTTTGACGATAAAGAGGTGGCTCGCCAAGTATTAAGGGGGTTAGAACAGTGTTGCCAGTAACTGTGAAGGAAATTGCCTTGGCTACCGGTGCGATAATGTCGACAGGGCAGGGAGAAGAGAAAATACTAGATGTTGTCACAGATTCGCGGCAGGTGAAGGCGGGAGATCTTTTTGTTGCCCGCAAGGGGGAGAGGGTCGATGGACATAACTTTATTTCAGCTGCTTTTGC
This sequence comes from bacterium, assembly GCA_050951765.1. GTDB lineage: Bacteria > Bacillota > DTU030 > DTU030 > JBMNJR01 > JBMNJR01. The sequence continues at coordinate 224,668 of JBMNJR010000015.1, forward strand.
CAAAGGGGCAGTAGCGGCTTTAGTGGAAAACGATCAAATGCCTCAAGGAAATGGTATTATCCTGAAAGTGGAGAATACAGAGCAGGCTCTTTTACATTTAGCCGCTTGGTACCGGCGTAAGTTTGGAACAACTGTTGTCGGTGTAACAGGCAGCACCGGAAAAACCAGCACTAAAGAAATGATTGCCGCTGTTTTAACGCAAGAGTTTAATGTACACAAAAGCGTAGGGAATTATAACACGGAAGTAGGCGTTTCCTTGACCTTGCTGCAGTTGGAACCCAAGCATGAAATAGCAGTTATTGAAATGGGTATGCGGGGGCTAGGACAAATACGGCAGCTAGCTCAGGTGGCACTACCTAAAATTGGTGTGATTACAAATATTGATGTAACCCACTTGGAAATATTGGGGACGATTGAAAACATTGCCCGGGCCAAAGGTGAACTATTAGCGGAGATACCACCGGATGGCGTTGCTATTCTTAATGGTGATGATCAGCGGCAACAAGAGTTGGCGCAAAATTTTGCCGGAAAAGTTATATTCTATGGATTCGGGGAGGATAATCACTTTCGGGCGATAAATATTCAACCTCAAAAGGGTGTCGGAACTGAATTTACTGTATGTACGCCGGAAGATAAGTTGGAAATAAAACTTAACTTACCTGGCAAGCACAATGTTAGGAATGCGCTGGCAGCCATAGCAGTGGGCAGTTGTTTTGGCTTAAAACTATCTTCGATGGCTCAGGGTTTAGCCGAATTTAAGCCTGTAGCCATGCGATTAGATACTATAAAAACGGAAGATGGAGTAACAATAATTAATGATGCCTATAATGCAAATCCTACTACCATGGATATTGCCCTAACAACTTTAATGGATTTGAAAGAGAAGGGGCGGGCCATTGCAGTGCTTGGTGATATGTTGGAACTCGGTCCTATTGCCCAATCTGCCCATCGGGAATTAGGGTATAAGGCAGCCGGTTTAGGGGTTGATTTATTGGTTGTTTTAGGAACTTGGCGGGAGGAAGTTTTGGCGGGAGCAAGAGCAGGTGGGTTAAAACAAGAACAATGCCGTGCTTTTGCCAGTCGCGAGGAGGCAGTGGCATTTTTAGACCAATATGTAACTCCGGGAGATGTGGTTTTGGTAAAAGCCTCCCGTGGATTGAGTTTGGAGTACGTGGTATCCCAACTGGCAAGCAGATAATATAAATATTAGTATAATTTAATTGATTTTCCACAGTGTTATTGGGCTGTACTAGTTTTGGAGGTAAAGACATGGATAGTCGGATTTTTTTTGCAGCACTTATTGCTTTTATCATTTCCATTGGGGTTAGTCCGGTAGCAATAATTTATCTGAGGCGCTTGAAATTTGGTCAACAGATTCGCGTTCAAGGTCCCAGCAGTCATAAATTGAAGGCTGGTACCCCTACAATGGGAGGACTTATTATTATTTTTGCTCTTACTATTTCCACCCTAATTTTTGCCGGTGGTAACATTTATATGGTCTTAGCCTTAACCCTTACCATCGGTTATGGCTTACTCGGCTTTGTGGACGATTTTATTAAAACTGTTTGGAAAAGGTCATTGGGATTACAAGCACGGCAGAAACTATTGGGGCAGATTGGATTAGCTGCTCTGCTTGCTGTCTGGGCTATGAACCAACCGGAACTGGGAACAAGTGTCTTCATCCCTTTGCGGGGAGTGAGCATAGATCTGGGGTGGTTTTACATACCCTTTGTGGTTTTAGTTGTTGTAGCCACATCCAATGCAGTTAATCTCACCGATGGGTTGGATGGACTTGCTGCCGGTACGACTGCCATCGCTTTAGTAGCTTATACAGTTATAACTATGGGATTAAGGCAAGTGGAATTGGCGATTTTTACAGCTGCGGTAACCGGTGCCTGCATAGGCTTTTTATGGTTTAACAGTTATCCCGCGCAGGTTTTTATGGGTGACACCGGCTCATTGGCTTTAGGCAGCGCCTTGGCAAGTGTTGCCGTGTTGACAAAAACTGAGTTGTGGTTAATTTTAATTGGTGGCGTATTTGTATTGGAAACTCTTTCGGTTATTATCCAAGTTTTATTTTTTCGCTTCACAGGAGGACGGATTTTTCGCATGAGTCCGTTGCACCATCATTTCGAACTTAGCGGTTGGCAGGAAACTCAGGTTGTCATTAGGTTCTGGATAGTTGCAGTTATTTTGGCTTTGGTGGCTGTAGGATTCTGGTATTTGGCATAACAACTTGTGTTCTCTCAGTGGCGTAATAAAAGGGGATGTGGCAGATTGAAAAAGGTAGAAGGGAAAAAGGTGCTGGTTGTTGGCTTAGCCAGGAGCGGAGTTGCTGCTTGTTATCTATTACTGCGGCAGGGAGCCAGGGTTATTGCTACCGATGCTAAACAGCTGTCGGAAGTGCCTGGGGCGCAAGCATTAAGTAATGAAGGAATAAAGTTGGCCTTAGGCGGGCACCCCATATCATTATTAAACGGTACTGATTTGATTATTTTGAGTCCTGGTGTGCCTGTGGACATACCTTTGTTGACAGCTGCCAGGAAGCGGGGAATACCAATTATAAGTGAAGTGGAACTTGCCTATCATTTTTGTTCTGCTCCCATTATTGCGATTACCGGTGCCAATGGCAAGACAACCACAACCAGTTGGGTGGGTGAGATGCTGAAGGCAGGCGGGAAGGATGTAGTAGTAGCAGGAAATATTGGTACACCGCTGTCTACTGTGGTAAAGGGACTAACTCCTGAGCAATTGTTAGTGGCAGAATTGTCCAGCTTTCAATTGGAAGGGACGAAAGATTTTCGGCCGTGGATGGCGGCGGTATTGAATATAACGGCTGATCATCTTGATCGCCACGGCAGCTTTACTGCCTATGTACGAGCTAAAGGAAAAATTTTTGCTAACCAGCAGGCTGAAGATTATAGTATCTTTAATGCAGCTGATCCCCATGCTGTTCAGTTGGCCGGGAGTACAAGCGGGGAAATTTATTGGTTTAATGCCCAAGGGAAAGTAGAAAAGGGAGCTTATCTGGACGCTGGCCAGCTGGTAATTGGGGAACCAAGCGGTGCACATATTGAACTATGTTCAATTGAGGAATTATCCCTGCCAGGGAAACATAATTTGGAGAACGGTCTGGCTGCCGCACTAATAGCTTATCTGGCAGGAATTTCGCCACAGACAATTAGGGAAGTATTAACAAAATTTGCCGGCGTAGAACATCGTTGCGAAAGAGTAGATGAAATTAATGGGATAACTTTTGTCAATGATTCCAAAGGCACTAACCCCGAGGCGGCAATTGTTGCCATACATGCTTTCTCCCAGCCGATTGTTTTAATTGCCGGCGGCCGCGGTAAAGGTGCCGATTTTAACATATTTGCCCAGGAAATAGTTGAACGAGTTAAGGCAGTGGTTCTTTTGGGCGAGGCTGCTCCTGAAATAAAACAGAGTTTGGCAGCCAAAGGATACGACCGCATTGTTGAAGTTGCATCGCTGGCAGAAGCTGTGCGCAAGGCTTATGCTTTAGCCCGGGTAGGTGATTGCGTCTTGTTGTCTCCCGCTTGTGCCAGCTGGGATATGTTTAATAATTTTGAGGAACGGGGTAGAGTTTTTAAGGAGACAGTGGCTCAATTGAGGAGGGAAATTGATGAGGAAGGGCCGTGAAACTCCTGATTTTATTGTTTTTTTTACTACCGTTACTTTGTTGGGAATTGGCATTATTATGGTTTTTAGTGCCAGTTTTGCAACTGCTGCCGGTTTGCAGAATGATGCTTATTATTATCTGAAGCGGCAGGGAATGTGGGCATTGCTTGGTACTATTGGTATGATAGTATTTATGCATATTAATTATCGACTTTGGCGGCGGTTAAGTAAGCTTATTTTATTAATCACCATTGTATTATTGGTGTTAGTTTTGATCCCGGGGATCGGACGGGAAGGTTTGAGCGCCATGCGCTGGATTACTGTTGGCCCGGTTAATGTTCAGCCATCGGAAATAGCTAAGCTTTCTTTAGTGATTTTTTTGGCTGCTTATCTAACGGTCAAGGGAGAGCAGATCAGGTATTTTTGGCGAGGGTTTTTGCCACCGATTGTTTTAATGGGCACTTTTTTTCTTTTAATATTGAAACAGCCGGATTTAGGGACAGCAGGAGCATTGGGCGTTACAGCAGCACTGATGCTTTTTACTGCCGGTGCGGAAATGAGTCATTTGTTTGGTTTGGGTTTAGTTGCCTTGCCGGGGTAGTTTATGCTATTTTTAGTGAAGAATACCGGGCGGCTCGCTTTCTTTCCTTTTTGAATCCAGAGGCCGACCCGCTGGGCAGCGGCTATCATATTATTCAATCCCTTTATGCCTTGGGTTCAGGAGGGCCTATTGGCTTGGGCTTGGGGGGGAGCAGGCAAAAATGGTACTATCTACCGGAACGGCATACTGATTTTATCTTTGCCATCATTGGGGAGGAACTGGGTTTTTTGGGCGCATTTCTAGTGCTGACTTTATTTCTTCTCTTCGCTTGGCGGGGCTATAAGGTTGCTGTTACTGCTCCGGATACTTTTGCCAGTTTGTTGGCAGTAGGTATTACTACCATGATTTGCATCCAAGCATTAATTAATATTGGCGTGGTAACCGGTTCCTTACCCATAACCGGGATTACGCTCCCTTTTATCAGTTATGGAGGCTCTTCTCTGCTTCCCACTTTGGCGGGAGTGGGTATCCTTTTGAATATATCCCGTTACTGCCGGATTAATTGAGTGAAAAAAGTGGGATATGGGCTGCGCAACCAATCCATTGTCCCACTTTTTATGATTAGCACTGGGGAAGGTGGTTAACAAGTGCGGATTATTTTTACAGGTGGAGGAACAGGAGGGCATATATATCCTGCATTAGCTTTGGCAGCAGCCCTAAAGGAGACGGACAACCATTCAATTTTGTTTGTAGGTACAAAAAAAGGTATGGAAAAAGATATAGTACCGCAAGCCGGGTATCAGTTGGAGACAATCACTGTTTCCGGGTTGGAGCGAAAGTTGTCTTTACGCACTTTCCGCACCTTTACGCAATTGGGTATGGGTTTATGGCAAGCCTGGAGCATAATTCGTAGGTTTAGGCCGCAGATCGTGGTAGGAACAGGAGGGTATGTTTCTGTGCCACTTGTTTTGCTAGCTGCTTGGTTAAAGATTCCAACTTTGATTCACGAACAAAATGCTTTGCCGGGAGCGGCAAATCGTTTCCTAAGTCGTTTTGCTCAAGCAGTAGCCATTTCTTATGCAGGGTCAAAAGGGTATTTTCCCCGTGCTAAGCGGCTTATAGTAACCGGTAATCCGGTGCGTAAGGAGGTTTTACAGCTTACGAGAGAAGAAGGAAGAAAAACCCTTGGGATTGCAGCTGACAAAAAGGTAGTGTTAGTGTTTGGTGGCAGCAGAGGCGCAAGACCCATAAACGAGGCGGTAATGGCAGCAATTCCTGCCTTAAGTAGCAGTTCTGAGTTAGTCGTATATTATATTACCGGCCCGGGGGATTATAAGTATGTATGTAGTTCTTTACATTTGGGTATAGAGGAGCACAGGATCGGAAACATTATCATTAAGCCTTATTTGCATGATATGCCGGCAGCCTTGGCGGCTGCTGATTTAGTTGTATCCAGAGCCGGTGCAACTACATTGGCAGAATTAACTGCGCGAGGAATTCCTGCCATTTTAATTCCTTCACCTTATGTTACAGATAATCATCAGGAACATAATGCCCGGTTATTGGAAAAAGCAGGGGCAGCTGTGCTGATCCGTGAGCGGGAGCTTAAAGGTGAATACTTGGCGGAGTCTATATTGAACTTAGTTTCAGATCCTTTGCGTCTTGCACAAATGGCGGAGGCTAGTTTCAGTCTCGGTAGGCGTGGTGCCAGGGAGGAATTATTAGCATTGGTACGAGAGTTAGTTAAGGAATAAACCACTGAGGTAGGCTGCTCTCTTTTGTAACACTTCTGATGCGATAGGCATAATATATCGTATATTTCCTATAATTTGCAATACTAATATAGATAATCCCCCGGGAAGGAGTTGAAAAAATGCTCACACAACAAAATAGTGTTCACTTTGTAGGAATTGGCGGGGCAGGGATGAGTGCCATCGCCAAAGTATTGTTAGAAATGGGTTATAAAGTGTCCGGTTCTGATTTGAAACCTTCCAGTACTACGCAAAAATTGGCAGATATGGGGGCGACTACTTATATAGGACATCGGCGGGAGAATTTACACGCCCCTGATCTACTAATTGTTTCTACTGCTATACCGGATACAAATGTTGAAGTTGTAGCAGCCCGGGATGCAGGGATACCAATCCTGCAGCGGGGGGAAATGTTGGCCCACCTGATGGAGATGAAGCGAGGAATTGCTGTTGCCGGGAGTCATGGTAAGACAACTACTACTTCTATGATAGCGCTACTATTGGAAAGAACCGGCATGGAGCCAACAGTGTTGATCGGAGGGGAATTGAATGACATTGGTGGCAATGCTAAACTAGGTAATGGTGAATACTTAGTAGCAGAAGCTGATGAAAGCGATGGTTCTTTTTTGAAACTGAAACCGGAAATTGCAATTGTAACTAATATCGAAGATGATCACTTGGATTATTATGGTGCCGTTGAAAAGATTGTTGCTTCATTCCGGAACTTCCTTACCAATGTGCAGTCGGGGGGAGTATCAATTGTCTGTATTGACAGCAATAATGTTAAAGAAATAATCAATAATTACACAGGCAATGTGCTTACTTATTCTGTTAAAGGAACAGCGGATCTGATGGCCAAGGATATTAAACTCAGTGGACTAGGCAGTGAGAGTCGAATTGTTTATCATAATCAAGAATTAGGTGTCTTGCCCCTCAATGTACCTGGGGTACATAATATTGCCAATGCATTGGCAGCAGTTGCCGTTGGTTTGCATTGTGGACTTTCTTTTCATGCTATTGCGCAGGCATTAGTAGCTTTTCGTGGTGTGCACCGGCGTTTTGAATTGGTTGGCGAGGTAGCCGGGGTGAAAGTATTTGATGATTATGGACACCATCCGACGGAGATCAAGGCGACCTTAAAGGCTGCCAGGCAGGGTGGTTTTAAGCGTATTATCGCTATTTTCCAACCCCATCGCTATACCAGAACAAAGTTTTTATTTAATGAATTCGCGCAAGCATTTGAAGACGCTGATGAAGTTATAATTACTGATATTTATCCTGCCGGTGAGCAGCCTATTCCCGGGGTAAATGCGGCACTGATAATAAATCAGATGCAGCAGGTAAAGCAGAATGTCCATTATGTTCCGGAACTCCGGTCAATACCTTCATATCTAACTCCCCGGTTAAAGGAAGGGGATTTAGTGCTTACTATTGGTGCCGGTGATGTTTGGCAGGCAGGGGTTGGGTTGATAGATATGCTCCAGCAGCAGGCAGGCTGAAAATTTGGCAGTGGGAAGAGGAAAACCGGGAGGTGCTGAGGCCGTGGAAAGATTACTGATCAATGGTGGTAACCCTTTGCAGGGCACAGTACATGTTAATGGTTCGAAAAATGCTATTTTACCCATTATGGCGGCTACTGTTTTAGCGGCAGGGCGATGCCGGATTCATAATGCCCCGCGCTTGCGTGATGTTGCCGTTATGGCAAAAACATTGGGTTTATTGGGTGCGCAGGTTTGCTGGGAAGGAGGAACGTTAATAATTGATACTACACATTTAGTTAATGATGATATTCCGGAGGAAATAATGCGGGAAACTCGCTCTTCCATTTTGCTCCTTGGTGCAATATTGGGGAGATATGGTAGTGTTCGTTTATCTTATCCCGGCGGTTGTAATATTGGCCCGCGCCCTATAGACCTTCACCTTAAAGGTCTTGCAGCATTAAATGCGCGTATAACTGAAAAACATGGTTATATACAAGCGGAAGCAAAATATCTGCGTGGCGGGGAAATCCATTTGGATTTTCCCAGTGTGGGCGCCACAGAAAACATTATATTGGCAGCTACTTTGGCTAGGGGGGCTACGATTATTCGCAATGCAGCCAAAGAACCGGAAGTAGTGGATTTGCAAAACTTCCTTAACAAAATGGGGGCACGGATACGGGGTGCAGGAACAGATGTGATCAAAGTAGATGGAGTGCATGACTTAAGCCCGGTGAGTTATTCCATCATCCCTGATCGAATTGAAACGGGAACCTTGATGATGGCTGTTGCCATGACCGGGGGAGAAGTTATGATTAAGAATGCAATTTATGAACATGTGGAACCGGTAGCTGCAAAACTGAGAGAAGCGGGGGCTCAGGTGATCAATAATGGAGATGGAATTTGGGTAAGGAATTATAAGCGGCTGCAAGGAGTTGATATTAAAACATTACCTTATCCCGGTTTCCCTACGGATATGCAACCACAAACCATGGCTATGCTCAGTATTGCAACCGGTACCAGCGTAATAATTGAAAATATTTTTGCTAATCGATTTAAACATGTTGATGAATTGCGGCGGATGGGGGCTAAAATTAAACTTGAGGGTAGAGCGGCAATTATCCGCGGCAGTGAGACTTTAACCGGGGCTGTTGTAGAAGCTTCTGACTTGCGGGCTGGGGTGGCACTAATTCTCGCCGGTTTAGTAGCTGAAGGCCAGACGATTATTGATCATATTTACCATATTGATCGAGGGTATGAACGGATAGAAGAAAAATTACGGTCATTGGGTTCTCAGATCTGGCGTACCCGGGTGCTTAAAGATGAAGCAAGATCAAGGGCAGGTGAAGAAGTATGGACATTAAAGGAGGTGAAGTAGTCCCATTTAATCCCAAACGGAAAAGGTTTAGGCTGGTTCTTCTGTTCCGGATTTTTTTTATGGTAGCCTTAATATGCTGTAGTATAGGTGGACTTTTATTGTATTTACCTGTATTTAATCTGAAAGAGATCACATATGTTGGCAATCAGGTTCTCAAGCGAGAGGATTTGGAACGGTTAACTGCTGTGGAGTGCGGCGAAAATATTTTCACTATCCGGCCGCAGCAGATAGAGAAATGGATCCAGGTTACTCCTTGGGTAAAAAAAGCTACGGTAAAAAGAGTATTACCTAATGAGCTAATAATTGAAATTGAGGAAAGGGAACCTGCCTTTTTGGTATTGTATTATACATCTTTTTTATTAGTTTCTGCCGACGGCGCGTTGCTAGGTCCTTATTCTGGCCAATTGGAACATTTTCCTATTGTAACCGGTGTAAAAATACATGATCCTGCATTACCGGGAGAATTACTTGCTGACCCAAAATTAGACAAGCTTTTAGCTGCTTGGAAACAATTTCCTGATTCTTTTTTGGCACAGGTGGCCGAATTCCATCTGCATGAGGAAGGAGATTTGGTTATTTATTTGGAAGACGGGCTGGAAATCATTTTTGGTCAAGCAACGGAAGTTACCGAAAAGTTATCTCTGATAAAACAAGCCTTGGCAGAAACGGAATGCACAGTGAAAACAGTTAATGTGTGGAGTGGCAAACGAGCCCATGTAAGTTTAGAAGCAACAGTATTGGAAAGCGAAGAATAGTGAAAAAGTGTTTTTGAAAAATAAAGGGAATTCATTTTTAGCATTGAATATTTAATACAACATTAAGCTTATCGGTAGAAAATAAGGGCTAAAGTTCTTATTTTGGGCATCTTAAATAATCAGTGGACAAAGATAAGGTCAAGGAGGGTCGGGCATGTTAGAATTTGATTTTGAAATGGACAACTTCGCCCAAATTAAAGTAGTTGGCGTTGGCGGAGGGGGAAATAATGCTGTTAACCGTATGATCGAGGCAGGATTGAAGGGCGTTGACTTTATATCGGTAAATACTGATGGCCAAGCGTTATTGTTATCGCAAGCTAAAGAAAAAATTCAGATTGGTGAAAAGCTAACCAAGGGTTTAGGTGCAGGTGCTGACCCTGAAATTGGAAAGAAGGCTGCTGAAGAAAGCAGAGAAATAATACAAGCGTCTCTAGAAGGAGCAGATATGGTATTTATTACTGCCGGAATGGGTGGTGGCACCGGAACCGGTGCCTGTCCAATAGTGGCGGAAATAGCTAAAGAACGGGGAGCCCTGACTGTGGGTGTTGTGACTAAGCCATTTTCCTTCGAAGGGCGTAGAAGGTATACACAGGCGGAAAAAGGGATTGCAGAATTAAAGAGTAAAGTTGATACATTAATAATTATTCCCAATGATCGGCTGTTGGCAGTTGTGGAAAAAAGAACTTCAATCGTAGAGGCTTTTCGCATTGCTGATGACGTTTTGCGCCAAGGAGTACAAGGTATTTCCGATTTAATTGCCGTACCCGGACTAATAAATTTAGATTTTGCTGATGTGAAGACAATCATGCAGGATACTGGTTCCGCATTAATGGGTATTGGTCGTTCCAATGGTGAAAACAGAGCTCAAGAAGCGGCACGCATGGCCATATCAAGTCCTTTATTGGAAACATCCATAGATGGCGCCAAGGGAGTTTTGTTAAGTATCACCGGTGGTTCCAGTTTAGGTTTGTTTGAAATAAATGAAGCGGCAGAGATAATTGCAGAGGCTGCTGATCCAGACGCCAATATTATTTTTGGTGCAGTAATTGATGAAACTTTAGAAGATGAAGTCAAGGTAACTGTTATTGCAACAGGTTTCGAACCAAGGACGACTAATATCGGAAAGAGCATGAAAGAGTTGGGAATAAAATCCTTTGCCAATGATAATTTGGATATACCGGCTTTTTTACGGCGCAAATAAAAGCGATGGAAAGGATTAAAAAAGCGGGGTGGAGAAAAACACCTCGCTTTTTCTTTTTTGGGATGAAACTTCTTCTGACAATCTTTGTAAAGACGGAAAGATATAATAGGTATAACGTGGCTGCCTGCTTCATAAACATAGGGAAGGAGATATTCGTGACTATCATTTTAATAATTTAATACTATGTTGTCTTGTCTTACTTGCCATTCTAAGGGAGAAACGAAAGCTTTCCTTGGCTTAAATGCCAGTTCTTTCTTGATTTCCGGTGCACGAAAGGCAGGGATGATATACATAAAGGTAATGGTCGCGGAGTTTCGGCGGTTAAATAAGTTAGCCAAGCTGTATCCCATCAGAGTTCGCACTTATTTTCACAGTATCCTATTATAGCTTTAATTTTCGGGGGGTGTCTTTTCTTTGACCTACATATACGTGGATTTGATATTTATGGTCAATTTATTTATGAATTATATCCTGCTCTTCATAACGGCCACTATGACCCAGGAACAGACCAATACCTGGCGTTTGGGGGCCGGTTCTATGTTGGGAGCATGTTATGGGATTTGCGTTCTTTTCCCACAGTTGCGCGTATTGCAAATGCCGCAGGTAAAAATTCTTTTTTCTTTACTGATGGTATGTTTAGCGTTTGGCTTTAGGGGACAAAGGCGTTTTATCCGGCTTTTGTTATATTTTTATTTACTTGCCTTTGTTATTGGGGGTACTACATTTGCCCTCTATTTTATTGGTTTTTCCTCTGGGTTTATTGATCCTTTTCTTCCGACGGTTGATAATGTGTCGTTATGGATAGTGTTATTGGCAGTATTTATTGTGATGTTAACGGTTAAGTTGATTTGGTTATTTATGGGCAGACAGCAACGTTCTGAATTATTTATGCCATTACGCATTCGTTTTGATTCAGCCTGGGTAGAGGTGATGGCATTGGTAGATACGGGGAACCAGTTATGGGATCCCTTTAGCCATAACCCTGTGATCATAATGGAGAGCGGTGTTCTCGAAAATGTATTACCGGAGGAGGTATTAACATTTTATCGAGGAGGTGATTTTGTACCGAACCATACTGCAGCCATAGAAAATCCTAAGTGGATAAAGCGGTGTTATTATATTCCTTTTACCGGTTTGGGTACAAATAATGGCTTGCTTTTTAGTATCAGACCTGATGAAATTAATTTGCGAGTGGAGAATCAATGGCAGCAGAGTAAGCCGGCTATGGTAGGATTAATTAACCGAGCCTTAAACCATGAAGGGAATTATCGAGCTTTGCTTCATCCGGCTTTGCTTGATGTATAACAATATCATTAAAATTGAGGAGAGGAGGGAGACAGTTGTATTTGCACAAAAGAGGGAAATGGAGGTTAGTGCTGCGACTCTTTATTATTAAGTTAATTGGCAAACTTGGGTTGCCGGGGCCAATATATTATGTTGGTAGTAGTGAAACACTGCCACCGCCTCTCAGTAATAGCGAAGAAGTATTTCTTTTGGAAAGACTACAAAAAGGTGAGCATGAAGTGAAGAGTATTTTGATTGAACGTAATTTGCGCTTGGTGGTATACATAGCTCGTAAATTTGAAAATACCGGTATTGGTGTGGAGGATTTGGTCTCCATTGGTACCATTGGTTTAATTAAGGCGGTTAATACTTTTGATCCAGAAAAACAAATTAAATTAGCCACATACGCCTCTCGGTGTATCGAAAATGAGATTTTAATGTATTTAAGACGTAACAATAAATTGCGTTCAGAGGTATCTTTTGATGAGCCGCTGAATATTGATTGGGATGGGAATGAATTGTTATTATCCGATGTTTTAGGAACAGAAAATGATATTATTTTTCGTTATATTGAAGAAGAAGTTGATAAAAAGCTTTTACATATTGCTTTACAAAAATTAAATGGCAGGGAAAAAAAGATTATGGAGCTTCGCTTTGGTCTTATAGACGGCGAAGAAAAGACCCAAAAAGAGGTTGCCGATCTTTTGGGTATTTCCCAGTCTTATATATCCCGCTTAGAAAAGAGAATTTTACGGCGTTTAAGGAAAGAAATAAAGCGTATGGAATAATAATATACTCCTTCCTGCCATCGGAGTTTGAGCCCTCGGAAGAGGGCTTTTTTATGAAATCCTGTTAGATATTGTAAAGCCTTTTCCCGCTCAATATGCAGGGAATCAATTTATGGATGGAGAATCATCTTGTTAGCAGGGTGATACCGGTTTTGAGGTTCACTCTGACTTTATGTTGTATTTTACCGGCAGCAATTGGGAATTGTGGAAATTCCGTAAAAAAATTATGCAAACTACTATTACCAGGGAGTGATTGGGGATATGAAGGTTTTAATGACTGGAAATGAAGCAATTGCCAGGGGGGCGTTCGAGGCAGGGGTTGTCTTTGCTGCTGCTTATCCTGGTACTCCCAGTACTGAGATTCTAGAAAATATAGCAACTTATGCAGAAGTAACTGCGCAATGGGCACCTAATGAAAAGGTGGCGCTGGAAACGGGAATCGGCGCCTCCTTTGCTGGAGGAAGAGTATTAGTTGCGATGAAACATGTGGGAGTTAATGTGGCGGCTGATCCATTATTGACCCTTGCTTATACCGGAGTGAACGGAGGCTTGGTTTTGGTATCTGCCGATGATCCTGGGATGCATAGCTCGCAGAACGAACAGGATAATCGTCATTTCGGTCCCTTTGCCAAAATTCCGGTATTAGAACCTGCCGACAGTCAAGAGGCAAAGGACTTTGTCGGCTTAGCCTTAGAGATAAGTGAAACCTTTGATACACCGGTATTATTGCGGATTACCACCAGAATTGCCCACGGTAAATCAGTTGTCCATTTACAGGACCGCACGCATAAGGATATGCGTCCTTTTGCAAAGGATATTGCCAAATATGTCATGGTACCTGCCAATGCTCGTCAGCGGCGTTTTGCTGTGGAAGAGAGGCTAAAGGATTTGGTAGCCTTTAGCGAAAAGCTTCCTGTTAACCGGATTCATTGGGGCAAAGGGAGAAAAGTGGGAATTATTACTAGCGGAATTAGTTATCAATATTTGCGGGAAGTGTTGGGAGATCAGGTATCTTATTTAAAACTAAGTTTAATTTATCCTCTGCCTGTGGGTTTGGTAACTCAATTTGCTGAAAGTGTGGAAGAACTATATGTGGTGGAAGAACTAGACCCAATTATTGAGCAACAGGTAAGAGCAATAGGGATCAAAGTTAAAGGGAAGGAAATAATCCCCGGTATAGGGGAACTAAGTCCGGAGATTATTGCAGCAGCTTTTAATAATCAAGCTATGGCAAGCGGCCAATTAGGGCGAGGTGTTCCTGCCAGGCCGCCGGTATTGTGCCCCGGCTGTCCCCATCGGGGAGTATTTTATTTGCTCAATAGGTTAAAAGTAGTAGTAAATGGTGATATCGGCTGTTATGCATTGGGGGCGGCACCGCCGCTAGCAGCAATGCATAGTCTGGTTTGTATGGGTGCCAGTATCAGTAATTGTTTTGGTTTTATGGAAGTTATGCAGGGTAGATCGGATGGGATCCAGGCAGTGGCGGTCATTGGCGATTCGACTTTTCTTCATTCTGGTATCCAGGGGTTACTCAATGTGGTTTACAACGGAGGTTCAACCACCACTTTAATCCTCGACAATAATACCACAGCCATGACTGGACATCAAAACCATCCTGGAACAGGGGTTACATTAAAAGGAGTTTCTACCGTAAAAGTAGATTTGGAAAATCTTTGCCGGGCAGTGGGTGTAGAAGATGTTGTAACAGTTGATGCCTATGACTTAACAGAGTTAGAAAGGGCAATTAAATCAGCTTTGGCTTTTCCCGGCCCTTCCGTAGTGATTGTAAAAAGACCTTGTGTCCTATTACCAGGTTCTACGGTAGCGGGTGATTATTATCAGGTGCATGCTGATATTTGTATCAATTGTGGCGCTTGTCTAAAATTAGGCTGTCCTGCAATTATAGTGAGGGAACAACATGTAGTAATTATTCAGTCTCTCTGTACCGGCTGCGGTCTTTGTGCACAAGTCTGTCCAAAGAAAGCCATCGTAAAGGTTGGTGAATAATATGACAAGGAAGGTTACTAGTATTCTTCTTGTTGGGGTTGGAGGTCAAGGTACTATCCTGGCCAGTAAGATTTTGACCAAGGTTTTGCTGCAATCAGGATTTGATGTAAAGATGGCGGAAATCCACGGTATGGCACAACGGGGTGGCAGTGTGGTGACCCATGTAAAATTTGGCGCACAGGTTTTTGCGCCGGTAGTTACCAGCGGAGAAGTAGATTATTTATTAGCTTTTGAAAAACTTGAAGGGTTGCGGTGGTTAAATTATTTGCGTCCCGGTGGTGTTGTTATTGTAAATGATTTGGAATTACCGCCTTTATCAGTACTTACCGGTCAAGCTGATTATCCGCAAGATATAAATGATAGAATAAGGCAAAGGGCGGGGCAGGTGAATATTGTTTCTGCGGAAAAAATTGCTTTACAGGTAGGTAATTATCGGAGTCAAAATATGGTACTGTTAGGTGGTTTAGCCCGTTATTTAGGTATAGAAAAACCTTTATGGGAGCTGGCAATGATAGACAGTGTACCTGCAAAAACTGTGGCGATGAACAAAGCTGCATTTAATACAGGTTGGAATTTAGTTAAATTAGAATAAATTAGCAATATTGACAGCCTTTACCGGGGCTGTCTTTTTTTGTATTTATTGGCATATTTGCCGGGGTATTGTTTTTTCGCAGCTTTTGAGTTAATACCACAAATTGTCAGCTAGTATAAAAAATCCGGTCAGGGCAATACTGTAAGTGATCCCATTTTTGCTTGCCAATACCCATAAAGGAGCTGTCCTCCATGGTTTTAAACAAGGTAGAAATTTGTGGTGTTAATACTGCTAAACTACCTGTTCTCTCCAATAGTAAAATGCGTGAATTATTGAAAGCAATGCAAGCTGGGGATACCAGTGCCCGAGAAAAATTAATCAATGGAAACCTCCGCTTGATCTTAAGTGTTATCCAGCGCTTTAGCAATCGTGGTGAGTATGTTGACGATCTTTTTCAGGTTGGATGTATTGGTTTAATGAAGGCTATTGATAATTTTGATCTCAGCCAAAATGTTAAGTTTTCCACTTATGCTGTGCCTATGATTATTGGTGAAATTCGCCGCTATCTGCGGGATAATAATCCCATTAGGGTTAGCCGTTCACTGCGGGACGTTGCCTACAAAGCATTGCAAGTGCGGGACTCATTAATTAATAAGCATTCACGTGAACCAAGTGTCAGTGAAATTGCACGGGAATTAAAACTTCCCCGGGAGGAAATCATTTTTGCTTTGGACGCTATCCAGGAACCGATTTCTCTTTTTGAGCCTATTTATCATGATGGTGGCGATCCGATCTTCGTCATGGATCAAATTAGTGATGAAAAAAATGAAGATTCAACTTGGTTAGAAGGAATTGCAGTGCGAGAAGCATTGCGCAAACTGCACGGACGGGAAAGACTAATTTTGACCTTGCGCTTCTTTGAGGGTAAGACGCAAATGGAAGTTGCAGAAGAAATTGGCATTTCCCAGGCTCAAGTGTCCCGGTTGGAAAAGGCTGCACTGGCACATTTGCGAAAATATATTTAAATAGAGAGGTGTATTATTATGCGGCATCGGCGAATTTTTGTAGGGCTACTCATATTATTAATTATTGCCATAGTGTGCAATCAGACGGAAGAAAAGGTTGTAAAGGCTTATAATGCAGAAAACCTGCACCGAATACAGTTCTTAGCACAAGAATACCTAAAAACCCCTGCTAGGCTACAGGAAACAGTACAGCGCTCCGCTTCTATTGACCTGAACGGAAAAATATAAGCAAAAAAGTCCCTTAAATAAATGTATGGCTTCTAAACCCAGTCCATAGGGGCTTTTTTGTTTTTTATTGCCATTTTTATTGTCTTTAAGGTACAAGATATAAATCATTACATATATATAAAACAAGTATAATTTTTTTTAGGTGGCATAGCGGGGGGGTGAAATAAGATGGTGCGAGTTTCCGACTTAAAGGTAAGAGAAGTTGTTAATGTTGTGGACGGTAAACGTATGGGAGTAATTAGCGATATAGATGTTGATGTAGAAGAAGGCACAATCAGTGCATTAATAGTTCCTGGCGCAGTACGGGTGCTAGGTTTGTTTGGCAAAAATGATGATTTAATTATTCCTTGGGAAAAAATTAGAAAAATCGGCGTAGATGTAATCTTAGTTGAGGTAAATACATCTACAGAATTAAGGCACAAGCGTGAGTAATATTAGGATGCCCCAATGCAGACCTGTTATGTTGTATTCGTGTGCAAAAACATACTATAATATGGATATGAGTAAGAAAAGTCTAGGCAAGAATAGGTGAGGTTGATGGAAAAAAAAATTGCCGATACACAAAATGGGAAATATCCATATTTAACTTTTCCCGCTCTGGAAAGAACCGGGCTGGTTATCCATGCTTTTAGTACCAGACATGGCGGTGTCAGTGAAGGCCCATGCGCAACTATGAATTTAAGTTGGAAAAATGATTCCAGGGAAAATGTGATCGAAAATCGTCGCCGTTTTTTAAAAGCATTGGGGTTGGAGTTGGAAAGTTTGGTTGCAGGGCAGCAGGTTCATGGGACTAATGTGGCTGTAGTGACCAAATCGGATCGGGGGCGAGGAAGTGTATCATATGGGGAAGCACTACCGGCAACCGATGCTTTAATCACTGCTTCATCAGAGGTGACCTTGAGTGCTTATTTTGCCGATTGCGTGCCTCTCTTTTTTTTCGACCCGATGCAACGGGTGATTGGTCTAGCCCATGCCGGTTGGCGGGGAACTATTGGCAAAATTGGGCAGCGAACCATAAAGACTATGGAAAAAGAGTTTGGGGTTAATCCTATCCATTGTTTAGTGGGGATCGGTCCTTCTATTGGTCCTTGTTGTTATGAGGTGGATCAACAGGTGATCACCTCTTTGGCAAAGGTCTTTCCTTATTGGACGGAACTGGTAATCCCGCAAGGTCAAGGAAAATGGAGGTTAAATTTGTGGGAAACAAATAGGAGGCAATTATTAGACATTGGAGTAAAAGCGGAAAATATATTCTGTAGTTCCCTCTGCACATCTTGTACATCCGAACTCTTTTTTTCCTATCGAGCCCATGCAAAAAAAACAGGGGCTCTGGCCGCTATAATAGCATTGCGGGGAAAGTAGCAGATTTCAAATATCATTGGGAGGAATTATAATAGCAATGTGGAAAAAGCAATAAGAGAAATGATTACGGGAGAAGGATGGGGCTTTAGTGGCGGTACATCAGCAGCAAAAAAATAAAAAAAAGGGAAAAGGTTCATTGCCTAGCCTTTTAATGATTTTAATCCTTTTTTTTATTCTTAGTTTTATCATAAGTTTTGCTAAAGATTTCATTGAGCGAGCGCGGATTCAGACTACTATCGTTCAGGAACGCATAATTGAGGAAATTCATGCAGCACCAGGCATTCTTTTTACTCAAGAAAGAGTGTTTACAGCTCCTGCTTCCGGTTTATTTTGTCCTACAGTGGCCGAAGGGGAAAGGGTGGCTGTGGGAACTGTTGTAGCAGAAGTGGTGGAACCCAGCTTACAGGCAACAATGTCTGAACTTGATTTAATACAAGAACAACTGGACCAATTGGCGCAGGAAGAAAATGAAAAAATCGCCGATTTGCAGGTTTTACTGGCGGAAAAGACACAAAGAATTGCAGAGAAGGTAGAAGAATTAAAAGCTGCGTTGGAGTCAGGTATGGCTAAAGAAGCGCAAGCCGAAGTTATTGCCTTGAAAAGTTTACTCCATGAACGGCACCAGCTAGTTTTGGAATTGGCTGAACAGCGGCGGCTTGCTGCCACGGCAAGAGAGGCATGGTTTCAACAGCGGGAGAATTTAGCACAGGAATTAAAAGCAATAACTATTCCTCTGGAAACACCGGTTGCAGGCGTAGTAACATATCAACTAGTTGAGGGCAAGCAGCCTCTCTCCTTGGCAACCATCATGGAATGTGAATTTGCCGAACTGGCTGCAAATGCAATTAAACCTTCAGCGATGGTTCAACCTGGGGAGATGGTTGTAGAAGGGCAACCACTATTGCGGGTTTTGGATAATTTTGATTTTCATTTGGCAGTTTACCTATCTGATTTAGATATGGCCGTGTTGGAAGGACGCAACCGGATTACAGTTAGATTTCCAGAATTCGGTGATTGGGAAGTGGTTTGCCCCATTGTTCAATTAACGGAAACAAGATTAGCTGTGGTAAAACTGCCGGAATATAGGCTGGAATTATTGGGTCAGAGCATGGTCGCCTTAGAGTTGGTGTTGAGTCGTTATCAGGGGATGGTAGTACCTAATGAGGCATTAGTTGTACGGGAAGGTATTGAAGGAGTGTTTATAATTAAGGGGCAGCAGGTGGTTTTTCAACCGGTGGAAGTGGTTGGCGGAAATGAAGAGGAGAAGGTGATCAAAGGAATTCCTTTGTATGGGGAAGTTATAACGAACCCTGCTTGGGTGCGTGAAGGACAGAAGTTGCGGTGACATGAAAAATACTTAGGTCGGATGGTAGCTAACCAGTTTGGGCGTTTGACTTACCAGAAAGGAAAGGAGGAAAAGGATGGAGGAACCATTACATAACATCATCCAGGTACAGGAGCAAATTGCGCAAGCAGCCCGGCGTAGCGGTAGGGACCCGGCGGATATTACCCTAATTGGGGTGACAAAGTCCGTGCCAGTAGATAAAATAGAGAAAGCTATTTTAGCCGGCATTAAACATATCGGTGAAAATCGAGTTCAAGAGGCGAAATCTAAGTATGAAGCAGTAGGTAGGAAGGTGAAATGGCATCTGATTGGGCACTTACAGCGCAATAAAGTTAAACAGGCCATTGTCATATTTGATTTCATTCATTCTCTTGATCGGCTATCCTTAGCCAGAGAAATTCAAAAACAAGCAGCAAAACAAGATATTAACATATCTTGTTTAGTACAGGTTAATGTAGCCGGTGAAGAAAGTAAGTTTGGACTGGCACCGGAGGAACTGCTTCCTTTTGTCCGGCAAGTAGCCGGTTTTCCTAATTTAACCATAAGAGGCTTGATGACCATTGCGCCGTATACAAAGGATCCGGAGGAGGTTCGTCCAGTATTTCGCCGTCTGCGGGAACTGTTTACACAACCGGGTTATCCTCCCGAGGCAAAGATGGAATACCTTTCCATGGGTATGAGTAATGACTATACGGTAGCAATAGAAGAAGGCGCCAATATGGTTCGGCTAGGAACGAAAATTTTTGGTTCAAGGAATACAATTGAGGAGTGATGATGATGGCTGCATTTATTGATAAGCTATTGCGTATTATTGGCTTTGAAGACGAAGTGGTGGAAGAGGAAGTCCTCTTGAGTTCAGAACCGGAGGTAGAAAGGGAGATGTTACCTCGGTCGGGGAAAGGTAAGGTGATTAGTTTGCATAATCCAGGGCGGATGCGGGTAATGGTCGTTGAACCCACTTGTTTTGAGGATGCAAAACGGGTGGTGGATCATCTTAAAAGTCGTAAGCCGGTGGTAGTAAATATGGAAAGCACTGCGGAAGATGTAGCCCAACGGATCATTGATTTTGTTAGTGGGGCTTCCTTTGCCACCGATGGCAATACGCAAAAAGTGGGGCAAGGTATTTTCCTCTTTACTCCCAATAATGTAGATATTGCGGCTGAAATTAAGGAAAGCAAAGCTGAAGAACGGGAGTCGCCCTTTTTGTGGGCGCGGTAAAGTAGGGTTATAAGTCTCATCTGTTAAGGGGAGGTAGGAATTTTGTCATTAGTTAATAAACGGGTTGGATTTATCGGCGCCGGAGCTATGGCCAGTGCCCTGATGCATGGAATTATTGAAAAAGGCGTATTAAGCGGGGAACAGATTTTTGCCAGTGATATAGACAAGAACCGTTTAACTGCTTTGGCAACAGAATTGGGGATTAATGCTGTAGCAGATAATGAGCGGCTGATCGCCATAACTGATATAATCGTACTGGCAGTGAAGCCACAGGTTATTTTTTCTGTGCTTGCTCCTTTAGACAATTGGGTACCGGAAAAACAGTTAGTTATTTCCATAGCAGCCGGTATCAAACTGGCAGATCTAGAGGCATATCTTCAAGGGATGCCGGTGATTCGCGTGATGCCCAATACTCCTTGCCTTGTGGGCGCAGGGGCAACTGGAATTGCCTTAGGTTCCCGGGCATCTGCTGAACATGGTCAATTGGCACTAAAGTTATTTGCAGCGGTAGGGGAGGCATTTATCCTTGAGGAGAAACTCTTAGATGCTGTTACCGGCTTGAGCGGTTCCGGACCTGCTTACGGATACCTATTTATTGAAGCTTTAGCAGATGGAGGTGTACGGGAAGGACTTCCGCGGCCGGTATCCCTACGGTTGGCAGCGCAGACAGTTTTAGGTGCGGCAAAGATGGTATTGGATACAGGCAAGCACCCGGGAGTATTGAAAGATATGGTTACCTCACCGGCGGGAACCACTATTGCGGGGATAGGTGTTTTGGAGGAGAGGGCTTTCCGCGGTACGGTCATGGATGCCGTGCGGATTGCGGCGGAGAAATCCCGGGCTATGGCAGGTAAAAAGGAGTGATGTATTTTGGCGCTGCCCTTTGGTTTTTCTCTACTCAGGCTTGTTAATACACTTTTCGATCTTATTTACATTTTAATTATGGTACGGGTGTTGTTTTCGTGGTTTCGCCCCAACCCCTATGCACCGGGAGTGAACCTGATCTATCGGATTACAGAGCCTTTGCTGGCACCTTTTCGCAGTATATTACCTGTTGGTATAGGTTTGGATTTCTCACCTTTATTGGCCTTATTCTTTTTTCAGGTAATCCGTAATCTGCTCGTGCGCCTGCTAATTTTATTTTTTTAGGGGGTGAAAAGATGCCATTAACGCCGCTAGATATCGAAAAAAAAGAGTTTAAGCGAGCCCTAAGAGGATATAGTGAAGATGAAGTAGATGACTTTTTGGATTTGGTCATTAAAGATTTTGAGGTTCTTTATCGGGAAAACATAGAATTAAAGGAACAGATACAATATCTGCGGGAACAGCTGGAGCAATATGAGCGCTTGGAAGAGACCTTGAAAAGCACTTTAGTGTTAGCTCAACAGACAGCTGAGGAAGTGAAAATTAATGCCCAACGGGAAGGGGAGTTAATGCTGCGGGAAGCTAGAGAAAAAGCCGCTCAAATTGCTGCCGAGGCAGAAAGAAGTGTACAGGATATCATTGACCGCCGCCGGCAGGCGACACAGGAGTTGCGGGTTTTCTATAGCAAAGTCAAGGCATTGGTGGATACCCAGGTAAAGATTTTAGCTGATTTGGACCAAGAGTTAACCTAAGGAGGTAAAAGAAATGGTTACTATTGATACTATTTATCGGGGTTTACGCAGCGGTATAGGGGTAATCATAGAACTGGCCAAGGTTATTATTCCCATAACCATAGTGGTTACTTTTTTAGAACAATCGGGGTTGTTGAAGCACATAGCAGGTCTATTTGCGCCTTTTATGGGGCTGTTTGGTTTGCCCGGGGAAACCGCTTTAGCATTGGCTTTAGGTAATTTTTCCAATTATTATGCGGGTATTGCGGTAATAACGGCAATTGATTTGACTGCGAAGCAAATAACTATAATTGGTGTAATGTTTTTATTATGCCATTCATTGTTGATAGAAACTGCCATAGTTATTAAGGCAGGGGGGAGACCGATTCCCATTGTTTTGAGCCGTATAGGATCTTGCTTGGCTGCAGGATTATTTTTAAATATGGTTTTATAGGAAGGGGTATTGGAATGCTTGGCACCCTGTGGACAGGATTTTTGGCCGGTTTGGCATCATTGGGTAAAATTGCGATTATAATCTTACCTTTGATTGTGGTTTTGGAGATAATAAAGGATTTAGGTTGGTTGGAACGGGCTTCGTATATTCTGCAACCGGTATTAAAACGTATACATCTTTCCCATCGGGTTGCTCCTGCTTTGGTAGCCGGTTTCTTTATTGGGATTACAATTGGCGCCGGAGTTCTATATCAAATACAACAAGAAGGTAAAGTTGAAGTGCGAGAAATGACCTTGCTCTGCCTGTTTTTGAGTTTGAGCCATGGGGTGCTTGAGGAAATAGCGATTATGGCAGCGATGGGCGCGCATGTGTGGGTACTTTTTCTGACTAGGTTTACATCAGCTTTATTATGCACCTATTTATTGAGCCTTTGGTATTACCGGGGCAAGCGAATGGTCTATAATAGTGAGCTTAAAGAGTGAAAGGTATTATAAATGAGGTCGGAGTTGACTTTTTCGGTTCCTTTAACTATAATTATACTTAAAATTGGCATAGTGAGTAAAGACAATGAATGGGAAAAGTAGTCAGGTTGACCCGGTTAGCGAGCTGGATATGGTGAAAGCCAGTACGGACATCCTGATTAAAATCACCTATGAGTCGGCTACTGAAACTTTCCCTTCAACGGAGTAGGTAGTGCCGGATAAAACCGTTATTTATTTGCGAGTAACCTTTTTCCAGTTCATATTTGGGGAGAATGGTTAGAAGGGTGGTACCACGGGAATCCTCTCGTCCTTTCGGGATGGAGGTTTTTTTGTTTATCAATGTTTTCAACCAAAACAATGTCTAATTTAGCTTACCGGAGGTGTTCTAATGGACTATCGGAAAACACTAAACTTACCGCAAACAAAGTTTCCCATGCGGGCCAATTTGCCCCAGCGGGAGCCGGAGATTTTGCAAAAATGGGAAAAAGAAGGGGATTATCAGCAGGCTCGCAAAAAAAGGATGGGGAAGAAGAAATTTATTCTTCATGACGGGCCACCGTATGCCAATGGCGATATTCATATGGGCACAGCCTTAAATAAAGTATTAAAGGATATTGTCAACAGGTACAATTTTATGCAGGGTTATGACACTCCCTATGTTCCCGGCTGGGATACCCATGGATTGCCAATTGAACATGCTGCAATTAAGCAGTTGGGCATTGATCGTTCTAAGGTCAGTACGGTTGAACTGCGCCGCCAGTGTGCTAAATATGCGTATAAATATATTGATAAACAGCGGCAACAATTTCGCCGGCTAGGTGTGCGGGGTGATTGGGCAGATCCTTACTTAACCTTGAAGCCGGCATATGAGGCAAAGCAAATTGAAGTATTTGGCGAAATGGCCAAAAGAGGCTACATCTATAAGGGTTTAAAACCTGTATATTGGTGTTATACTTGCGAAACTGCTTTAGCAGAAGCGGAAGTGGAATATGGAGATAAGACTTCTGATTCTATTTATGTAAAATTTCCTGTGGCAGATGATCCTACCGGCAAATTAAATAATCTTGGCTTACCGGTTCACTTTGTCATTTGGACTACCACTACCTGGACCTTGCCGGCAAATGTGGCCATTGCCTTACACCCAAATGTTGAATATTCTTTAGTTAAACACGGGAATGAAGTGTTAATTATGGCCAGGGAACTGGTCCGGCATGTGCAAGAGGAAACAGGTCTGGATGATGGGGAGATTATTGCATCTTATAAAGGTGATGAACTGGCTGGGATTAGGTGCGCTCACCCCTTCATAGACAGAGAATCAATCATTATTTTGGCAGATTATGTGACCTTAGATCAGGGTACCGGCTGTGTACACACTGCTACCGGCCATGGGATGGAAGACTACCAAAGTGGCTTAAAGTATGGATTGGATATTATCAATCCTGTAGACACAAAGGGTTATTTTACCAAAGAAGCAGGGCCCTTTGCCGGATTACACATTAATGAGGCTAGTAAACCTATCAGGCAAAGATTGGAAGCAGATGGTTACCTCCTCGGTTTCGGAAAAATTACACACCAATATCCTCACTGTTGGCGTTGTAAAGAGCCGGTTATTTTCCGGGCAACAGAGCAATGGTTTGCATCGGTAGAGGCTTTCCGGGATCAAGCGTTGGCTGCAATTAGTAAAGTTCGCTGGATTCCTGCTTGGGGTGAGGATAGAATTCATAATATGGTAAAGGATCGTTCCGATTGGTGTATTTCCCGCCAACGGGTGTGGGGCGTGCCGATTCCCATCTTCTATTGTACTGAATGCGGGCAGGAAATCATAACAGATGAGACGATTAAAGCAGTAAGAGATTTGTTTTACTGTGAGGGGTCCAATGCCTGGTTTGAAAAGTCGGCGGCTGAAATTCTCCCCGCTTCTATCGCTTGTAGTAAATGTGGAGCTCAAGAGTTTACTAAAGAAACAGATACCATGGATGTTTGGTTTGATTCCGGGTCCAGCCATATGGCTGTTTTGGAGGAACGGCCGGAATTGGAGTGGCCTTGTGATTTATATTTAGAAGGTAGCGACCAGCATCGGGGTTGGTTTCAATCTTCGCTTTTAACTGCGGTAGCTGTAAAGGGGGAAGCTCCATATCGAGCAGTTTTAACCCATGGGTACGTGGTAGATGGAGAAGGGAAGAAGATGTCTAAATCGGTAGGCAATGTTATCTACCCTGAGGAGATTATTAATAAATATGGGGCTGATATTTTAAGGCTGTGGGTGGCTTCATCTGATTTCAAAGCTGACATCAGAGTATCAACGGATATACTGAATCAAATGTCCGAGGTATATCGAAAAATTAGGAATACATGCCGTTTTCTCTTGGGCAACCTCTATGACTTTGATCCGGCACAGGATAGCGTACCCTATAACCAATTGACGGAACTGGATCGGTGGGCTTTGGGGCGGTTAGCCCGATTGGTGGAACGGGTAAATAAGGCTTATGAAAGCTATGAATATCATTTGTTGTATCATACCCTCCATAATTTTTGTGCAATTGATATGAGTGCGATCTACTTAGATATTATCAAGGACAGGATTTATTGTTTGCCGGCTTTATCTTTGGAACGGCGGGGAGCCCAAACAGTTATGTATCAAGTAATAACCGCCCTGGTGAGGATAATGGCACCGGTCTTAGCCTATACTGCGGAAGAAATATGGTCTTACCTACCGGAAGCAGGAGCACAAGAACCAAGTGTTCATTTTTCCGCTTGGCCCGAGTTACCGGAAGAATATAATGATGCGGAATTATTGGCTAAATGGGAAAAAATGCTGGCGGTACGGAGCGAAGTGGCCAGAGCGTTAGAGAGGATTCGCCAAGAAGGCATTATTGGTCAATCCTTAGAAGCAAAAGTTGAGCTCTTTGCACAGGGAGAGATATACCAACTATTGACCGATCATAAGGAGCAATTGGCTGATCTCTTTATTGTTTCCCAAGTGGATTTACAACTGTGGGAGGATGTTCTCCCGGATGCTGCCGCGAAGGTTGAGGGAATTGATGGTTTGGCAGTAATTGTGCGCCGGATTGAGGGTGCAAAGTGCGAACGGTGCTGGAAATTTGGTGCAGATGTAGGACAACATGGTGAACATGAGGCACTTTGTCCCCGGTGTGCAAAGGTAATGGCGGAAATTCAATAAGGAGGGATTAGAAGGCCAATGGGAGAGAAGAAGATCGGGGTTCTAGGTGGAATGGGACCGGAAGCAACGGCTGATTTATATTTAAAGCTGATTAAGGCAACGCCGGCTAAGGTTGACCAAGAACACTTACGGGTGATAATTGAGAGTAACCCTAAAATCCCGGATCGGACTGCTGCCATATTACAGGGAGGGACAGATCCTTTACCTCTTTTAGTGGACACTGCCCATAACTTGATCAAAGCTGGAGCTGATTTTATTATCATTCCATGTAATACTGCTCATTACTACCTTGCACGGCTCCAAGAGCAATGCTCTGTACCAATATTAAATATGTTGGCTGAGTGTGCCGCTTGGGGTAAAAAATACGTCCCTGATTTAGCCAAGGTTGGATTGCTGGCTACCAAAGGAACCATTGCCACCGGATTATATCATAATGCTTTTCGTGA
The DNA here is from genome assembly GCA_050951765.1 of bacterium. Classification (GTDB taxonomy): domain Bacteria; phylum Bacillota; class DTU030; order DTU030; family JBMNJR01; genus JBMNJR01. Next base: position 251,358 of record JBMNJR010000015.1, read on the forward strand.
TTATGGCGTGGAAGTACTTATACCAGATGCTGCGGAGCAGGAACAGGTCATGGAGGTCATCTATAAGGTTAAAGCCGGCTGTCCAGGTAGCCAATTAAAAGAATCGCTTCTAAAAGCGGCGCAAGGTTTGCTAAACAGAGGAGTTCAGGCCTTAGTGTTAGGTTGTACGGAGTTACCCCTGGTGTTGCAAGCAGGCGATGCACCGGTTCCGGTTTTGGATCCTACAGATATACTGGCCCGCAGGGCGGTGGCTTATGCCAGGGGAGAAGAAGTGCTTGCTTAAGCAGAAAAGCTAGGCAATTATACTATTGCCTGGCTTTTTTCGTTCTAACTAATCTCTAGTGTACATATTTCCTGATTAGAGGGAGGGTAAAATGGGAAAGTTAGAAAGGGATTAAGGGGGGGAGGGTTATGCAAGGGACACCGGAACAGCAACTTGTTAAGGTACTAGTGCGAAAAATAGAAGAATTATCGCTGCACATGGAAAAAATGAAGCTGGCGGAATATGTACAGTTGCTGGAAAACTTGCCCCGTCTGCTTTGGATCAACTTTATAACCGGTATTGCCCGGGGTATTGGGATGGCTGTTGGCTTTACTATTTTAGGTGCATTATTGCTCTACATTTTAGGGAAGTTGGTTAACTTACCGCTCATAGGTAGTTTTATTGCCGAAATAGTACGGATCGTGCAGTTTCAGTTAGGCGGGTAGATCCCGGGGGGTTATTTGGGGCACCGGCAGGCAAGCAACCGGCTTAGTTAATTATGATGCTCTCTCCGTGCAATATCTTGTGATGATATTTTTATTTTCCTAAAAGGGAGGCAAAACCGTGTTCAATAGACAATATTACCGGGTGCAATTATTACAGGAAAAAGAGAGGCTGGTAAAGCAGATTCGCTCCTTGGAGAAGGGATTAAAGGAGAGTCAGGGTGACTCAATTAAGGAACTTTCAGTTTATGATAATCATCCGGCAGATATTGGCAGCGAAACTTTTGAACGGGGAAAGGATTTAGGTTTGCGGGATAACAGTCGTCTGCTTTTGGCGAAGGTGGAGGAGGCACTGCAAAAGCTGGATGAAGGCACATATGGGAGCTGTGAGAATTGCGGTCAACTGATTCCCGCTGAAAGGTTAGCGGCAGTACCTTATACTACTCTCTGCCATCAATGTAAGGATACAGAAGAAAAGCGACTACGGCATTCTACGCAACGGCCTTTGGAAGAGGAAACCATGAATGCCCCTTTTAGCCGTACATTTCACGATCAAGGTGAAACTGTGGGGGTTGACGGAGAAGATAGCTGGCAAGCTGTTGCCCGTTTCAATAAACTCTCCAATGTGTTTTATGAGGATGTGGGTGAAGACGAAGATAAGTTAGGTTTGGTGGAAGAAACTGATAACATCAGTAATGAAGATTATAAAGAACAACTTTGAGGCAAAGAACTTAACGTAAGGATATATGGACATACCTGGTAAAGTGTGTTAAAATTACGGGGTAAAAGTGCTTTTAGGTGGTGACAATGTGGGTATTATTGTAATGGCAGTATTAATACTTGCCCTTGATCAGGTGACTAAGCTGTGGGTGCAAAATAGTATGGTGCCCCAGGAAAGCATTCCCTTACTACCGGGAATTTTTCATCTTACTTATGTCCAAAATACAGGGGCTGCGTTTGGAATTATGAAGGGAAAGACCCTTTTTTTTGTGATTATAACTGCTGTGGTGGTTGGTTTTGTTTTATATATTATTCCGCAGATAACAAAAGGCCAGTTGCAATTGCGTTTAGCCATGGGATTATTGCTGGGAGGGGCAGTGGGTAATCTTATTGATCGGGTTCGTTTTGGTTATGTGATCGATTTTTTTGATTTTCGGATTTGGCCGGTCTTTAACATTGCCGATTCAGCTGTTGTAGTGGGGGTGGCACTATTATTCTGGTTCATTTTATTTAAACAACTGGAAGGTTTATAATATGGGAGGTTTACCGGTGACGCAGTATGATGGTAAATCAATTGAATATGTGGTACCCCAGGAGGAACATGGTTTAAGGCTAGATAGTTTTTTAGCTGCGCGCCGGGATTTGGATCTTTCGCGAAGTCAGATCCAAAAATTAATTGCAACCGGTGCAGTGTTAGTTAATCATCAAGTGCTGAACAAATCCGGGTACAGAATAAAGGAAGGGGACAATATTCACTTAATAGTTCCTGAGCCTGAAGGCGATAAACTGCAGCCTGAAGATATTCCTGTGAAAATTGTTTTTGCAGATGATCACTTATTAGTAGTCGATAAGCCTGCGGGTATGGTTGTCCATCCTGCTCCAGGCCATGGGGCGGGAACTTTGGTTAACGCCCTTTTGTATCATCATGAGCAACTAGCTGAGGTGGGAGAAAATTTCCGCCCCGGTATAGTACACCGTCTAGACAAAGATACCTCAGGGTTATTAATAGTGGCAAAGAGTAAAATTGCATATCATAGACTGGTTCAGCAATTAAAGCTGCGGCAAGTTGAACGAATTTATCTGGCTCTGGTCAAAGGGGAACTCTCCCATGAAACAGGTTTAATTGTTGCACCCATAGGTAGGCATCCTGTCCAGCGGAAAAAGATGGCGGTTACTGCCGGTGGCAAGGAAGCCCGCACCCGTTTTATTGTGCGGGAGCGCTTCAGTGGGTATACATTATTAGAAGTAAAGTTGGAAACCGGTCGCACCCATCAGATCCGAGTGCATTTAGCATATATTGGTTATCCGGTAGTGGGGGATCCCCAATATGGTAAAGGGAAAAATCAATTGGGTCTAAAGCGACAAGCCCTCCATGCTGCTAAATTGTGTTTTTACCATCCGCTTACAGGACACGAGCTTTACTTTACCAGCCCTTTGCCTGAGGATTTCCAAAGCGCCATTAGGAGAATACAGGTTGACAAAAAGTAGTTTAGTTGGTAAACTAATTATGACAAAAAACAGCCTTTAAGCTGGTCCCGCGAGGCCGGTAAGGAGTAGAATTATGTATTTTCTTTGTGTATACAAACCTTCTTGCCGGTCGGTAGGAGGTTTTTATTTTTTACCCGAGGAGGTGAAGGAAGATAAAACTTCGTGATAAGACTCAATTGCTGGATAAAATTGCAATCCATCGTGTTTTAACCCGGATTTCCCATGAGATTCTAGAAAAAAATAAAGGCACCAAGGATCTATTGCTGGTTGGGATCAGAACCCGTGGTGTACCCTTGGCACAGCGAATAGCGGCGAAGATACGGGAAATTGAAAAGGTTGAGGTTCCCATCGGCAGTCTCGATATTACTTTACATCGAGACGACTTGCACAATTTAGGTGATAAGCCAGTGGTTTATGAGACCAGCTTGCCGGTGGGAGTACAAGACAAAGTGGTAGTTTTAGTTGATGATGTGCTTTATACCGGTCGTACTGTCCGGGCAGCTTTAGATGCTTTAGTAGATTATGGGCGGCCCAAAAGAATTCAGCTGGCAGTTTTGATTGATCGGGGACATCGGGAGTTGCCTATACGTGCAGATTTTGTAGGTAAAAATGTTCCTACCGCACGGCGGGAGGTCGTTAAAGTACAATTGGTTGAGGTGGATGGTGAGGAAGACCGGGTAATATTGCAGGAACTAATTGAATAACCCCTTGAAATCGGTTCAGTGAGACCGATAAGGGGTAGGTGTTAGTACTACTACTAAGTCTGCCCTTCTTATCGGTTTGCCGGTAAGAAGGTTTCTTTTTGGTAGGGCAAAAAAGGACTAGTGAGAGGAGAGAAAAAGATGAAAAACGGGTTTGTCGATGTTAACGAAAGATTGCCTTTTACCAAGTCGTTTCCCTTGAGTTTACAGCATCTATTTGCAATGTTTGGTGCCACTGTCTTAGTTCCTTTTTATACTGACCTTAATCCCTCTATTGCCTTGTTAACCAGCGGTTTAGGGACTTTACTTTTTATCTTAATTACCGGTGGCAAAGTACCTGCGTACCTTGGTTCCTCCTTCGCTTTTATTACTCCGCTCATAGTTGCCCGGCAAACCTGGGGCACCGAAGCGGCGTTGGCCGGAGCTTTTGCCGCCGGCTTAGTTTATGTGCTAGTTTCCCTGTTGATTACTAAAATCGGTACAAGCTGGCTAAATCGTCTTTTATCCCCGGTTGTTATTGGTTCTGTTATTATTGTAATTGGTATGGGTTTGGCAGGGAGCGCCTTAAATATGGCCGGCCTTTTGCCCAATGCTGAAGGTGAATCGGCAAGATTTTTGGCTTCCCGAGAAGTTTGGGTATCTCTCTTTACCTTGACTGTAGCAATTATTGCTTCTGTTTTTTTAAAAGGTTTTTTAGGGGTTATCCCAATTTTATTGGGTATTATAGCCGGTTACTTATTTGCCTTTAGTTTAGGGTTAGTGGATTTAACTTTGGTCAGTGAAGCCAAATGGTTTGCTTTACCAAACTTTACATCTCCTTTAGGCTTGCTCTTTACTAATCCTGGCGCAGTTGTGCCGGCGATGGTTTTAATGGCTCCGGTGGCGATTGTAACCTTGGCAGAACACGTTGGCGATGTTTTAGTATTAAGCAATATAGTTGGGCGCAAGTATATTAATGATCCCGGCTTGCATCGTACGATTTTAGGCGATGGTATAGCGACAGCCGTTGCGTCCTTATTGGGTGGGCCGCCCAACACTACTTATGGTGAAAATGTTGGCGTCTTGGCCATTACCCGGGTTTATAGCATATGGGTGATAGGCGGAACAGCTGTTTTAGCAATACTCATGGCTTTCGTACAAAAGATAGGAGCGTTGATCCAGACTATTCCGGTACCGGTTATGGGGGGAATCAGCATCCTGCTCTTTGGGATCATCGCCTCTTCCGGTTTGCGCATGCTGGTGCAAAGTGGTATTGATTACAGCCAAAAGCGAAATCTGGTCATTTCCTCCGTCATATTGGTATTGGGAATAGGCGGTGGCTCCATATCATTTGGCACCTTTACCCTTCATGGTATGTCATTGGCTGCCATAGTTGGGGTTCTGTTAAATTTATTTCTTCCCGGTGAGGATGTTCAGGAGGAAATAGTAACGGCAGAAGTGGAAGAAACGATTATAAAAGATAATCCGTTGGGAAACCCAGCAGGTAATTAATAATAAAGAGAGCAGATAGACTACATTTTAGTCTATTGTGCTCTCTTTTTCCCTTCTGTAAGTAATAAGCTCAACATATAGGTAAAGGTACATGAATAGAATGCAGTGACTGCGTTAATTGCAGTTTACCCTGAATTGGCAATCATATTTGTGAATCATCATCAATAACAGCTACGGGTATCTTTCTTACCAGAGATTAGCAGGTGGTATAAAGATTTAGGGGTTTTATAGAGCATGGTGTTCGCTATTGCTGTAGAAAAAATTGTTTCAATAAAAGGGAATTATTAAAATAGATATTGCATAAATATGCGTTAAGGAGTATAATTAGATATAAAGTTGTCTAAATTGTCTGGGAGGGGAAAATTGTGAAAGAACTCTATAAATATCAATGGTATCAAAAAATCTATGAATCAAAACCAAAAATACATAAAGAAGCTAAACAATATGCAGCCAGTTTAGGATTAGACAAAATAAAAGATGATATAGGCATGTATGCAGGAAGTTCATCTAGACCCGGAAATTTACCCAGCTATGTTTTAGATGAGATAGTGAAGGCAAATCAAAGCGGTAAAACATTGACATTGCGCAATGTTGAAGATCAACTAAGAGATGTAGTTAAAAGCGTTTACGGTGATGAGTATGATGCTGCTGCCGCTAACACATGTGAGGCATGCTTGCGAATATGTCAATCCACGCTATTTCAACCGCCTACCATGAGATTAGGTGAAGCTTATAGGGGCAGAATTATAATGCCCTATGCAGAGGATATAGAATGGATAGGCGGTTATGGCCGTGCATTTCCACCCAGGTATAAAAACCTGTTAGTAGACCGCACTGTTTCAGGAGGGGAACTGGGTGTTGAAGGAAAGAGTTTGTTTAACTTAGACACGATCTATGTGAAGATGATCGGGGCGAAGTATGATTGCCATGGAGTTAGATGGAATCCAGTACCTTTGCTTACAGGTGTAGATGCAGATAAAACAGCTAAGCGGCTAAGGCAAGTAGCAGAAAGACATGTGGGAAATCTGGTGGGTTTTGCTGCAATTGGCTACGATACACCTAGTTACGGGAATGGCCAACTTGACGAAAACGGCACTCCCATATTATTAAAAAGAATCGCAGAATTAGCGGAGGATTACGAAGTTCCATACTTAGTTGATACCGGCGGTTCTATCCCCATTATAGGTATTAGTCCGGTTGATATTGGTTGTGATGTTATTACATACAGTATGGATAAGGCAGGCCGTGCACCATGTTGCGGTCTAATAATAGGTAAAGATGAAGTAATGTCACAGATCCGCAAGGGTATGGGTCTGGGGGGTCAACGTTATGGTGAAACATCCTCACACGGCAAGGCAGTTTTTACTTTCAGTGACCCTGGGCGAGATGCTGTTATTGGGCTAGTAGCGTATTTAAAGACACTGCGAGATAATGCACATCTTATAAAAGATCCCATAGACAAATACCATGAAATATTGTTGGAAGAGTTCAAGGCTATTGAACCGTCATGGCTGTTGGACAAATTAATCTTCACTAAAACTTACCAGCTGGGAGGCACTGAGATAAATTATGAACGCACATGGGAAAACGGTAATAGGGGTATTCCCATATATACATTAGAAGATTTATGGGCTGATACAAATCCCATAGTATCGGCACAAGTAGAAATGAATGTTGAACCTGCCACTATCTATGCAGGTAAAATGTTTCTTGGACCGGGTATGGGTACATTGGATAGAGATGGAAATTTAATCGAGGAATATGCTAGACTTTCCGCAAAAAGCTTAGTGGGGGCGATAAATATCGTTAACAAATATGCCGGTCTCTGTGACTGATGAAGGAGTTGATAAGATGTATACTCTGAGAGTATTGGACGCAAAACAGGTTAAAACGCTTATAAAAATGGATGATGTTATTCCAGCAGTGGAAGAAGCTTATAAGTTATATTCAAAGGGTGAAGCTGGGCTATTTCCGGTAATTATTCATGAATTTGAACCGGGTAAAAATGATATGGATATCAAATCTGGGCATCTTTGGGGGGGAGGTATATATGGCCTGAAAATATTGGGGTGGTGTAAAGATAATCCCAAACAGGATCTTCCCGCCCTCTCCGGCCTCATTGTGCTCATGGAGATTAAACGCCAACAGCCCATTGGCATCATCGATGCATCACCAATAACTTTTTTACGTACCGGAGCTGCAGGGGCAATTGGGGCAAAGGTTTTCGCCCGGAAGGATTCAAGCAGGGCTGTGATAATAGGCTCAGGAATGCAGGGACGGGCTCAATTGCAAGGATTATCGATTACAATGCCGGTTTTAAAGGAGATCCATTTTTTTGACAAGGAATATGAACTGGCATGTAAGCTTGTTTCTGAACAGCAGCAATTATTTCCCAGTATCGCCTTATATGCACATCCTTTTTCTGAATTGGAAAACAAACTGAAAAAGGCTGATATTGTTGTTACCTGCACTACCTCGCGCAATTATTTTATCGAAAGGGATTGGATTCAGCCGGGTACACATATCAATGCCATTGGCTGCGATATGCCGGGGAAACAGGAATTGGAACCGTCATTAGTTGCGTCAGCAAAGGTTTTTGCTGACAGTATTGCACAGGTGACGGTGAAAGGTGAATGCCAGTGGGCATATTCACAGAAGATGCTCAAAGAAGCTGCGATAACAGAAATAGGGCAGGTACTCCTGCAAGAAAAAGAGGGTCGTTGTTCTGATGATGAAATTACCGTATTTGATGCCACCGGTATGGCCATTCAAGATCTGATAACTGCTAAAAAAGCTTTGGATCAAGCGAAAACAAATAAGATTGGTTCAACAATCCATATGATGTATTAAATCCATATGTAAAGAGAGGTGATGGAAGCGTTTTAGGGAGATGTTCTGTCATTACCATGGGAAGGCGGGATGTGGGTGAAAGATTTCAGTATAGATGAAGTAAGAAAAGATTTTCCGGCATTAAATGAGTATGTGTATCTTAACTCGGCTTCAATAGCTTTAATGCCGATGCCGGTTCAAAACAAGCTGGAGAGCTTTTCTAAAAGGATAAACTATGCGGGAACTGTTAGCTTTGATGAAGAAGCCGAAATAAATTCAGTGGAAGGTACGAGAGATGCTATTTCCCAATTGTTAAACTGCTCTCAAGACAATTTGGCGATTATTACAAGTGCAACGGAAGGACTGTGTCAAGTGGCGTGGGGGTTACAGCCGAAAGGGAAGATATTAGTTATTGACATAGATTTTCCATCTGATGTTACTGCTTGGGCGCGTGTAGCAAAACAAACCGGTGCTCAATTGGAATTTATTAAAATAAAAGATCGGCCAGCGGATCTTTTAACACAAGAAGTAATAGATAATATAGACGCTAATACATCCATAGTAAGTGTCAGCCATGCGCAATATGCAAACGGATTAGTTTTGGATATTCACGCGTTGGCAGAAGCATGTCATGACCAAAACGCCAAATGCATTGTCGATGCGGTTCAGTCGGTTGGTATAGTTCCAATTGACTTGTCAAACTCAAAGGTAGATGCTCTAGTAGTCGGCGGTTATAAATGGCTTTGTGGTCCCTTTGGCGCGGCTGCTTTATATATAAGCGATGAATTAAAAGAATGTATTGAACCGACGTTTGTAGGTTGGCGCTCAATGAAGAATCCTTATCACTTTGATGCAACTCGTTATGAGTATAATGACGGGCTGAAAGCCTACGAATATAGCACAATGAGCTACGCTGCAGGATATGCTTTAGGAGAATCGGTCAAGTACATAAACAACTTGGGTATAGACCAAATTCGCAAACAAGCTATCAAGGTTAGTAATTACCTAATAGAAAGATTAGATCAATTGGGAGCAACAGTACTTTCACCCCGCGAAGAATATAGAAGGACAGGAACGGTTTTTGCACGCTTTCCTGGATATGATGGGGAAATAGTTACAGCAGAGTTAAATAAAAATAATGTGATCGTTTCACCTAGATTTAATGGCACCAGGTTTTCTTGCCACTTCTTTAATAATGAGCAAGATGTAGATAAAGCTGTTGATATCCTAGAGAAGATATTGAGTCGATTAAAATAAGCTAAAGAATCAGAAACGTCAGCATGTAAAGGATTTCGACAAATGGTGGGAGGTGATACTATCCACGGAAAAAATGTGATTCTAGCCAAGGAGGAAACTAAATGGCTGAGCATGTTTTAAGATGTATTGAATGTGGTAAAACTTATTTACCAAAACAAATGAGGTGTCTTTGTGAAGACTGTACTATAGAAATCATAGATGGTATATATGTATGTAACGGTCTTCTGGAAGTATGTTATCGTGCATCAAATAATCATCGAATAGCGAAAAGCGGCGGTTTTGGTAATGGGGAGAATAGCATATGGAAATATACAGAATTACTACCGGTAAATGATAAATCAAATATTGTTACTTTAGGGGAAGGTGGAACGCCCCTGCTAAAAGCGGACCGTTTAGCAAAATACTTAGGCTTGAAGGAATTATATATAAAAAATGAAACATTAAACCCTTCAGGGGCATTTAAGGACCGAGAAACAAGTGTAGTAATAAGTATGGCCAAAGAGCATGACGAAAAGAATTTATCTGTTGCATCTACGGGCACAGCTGCTGCTTCTTTAGCAATGTATGCGGCTAAAGCAGGATTGAATGCTTTTGTATTTGTGCCTAAATCTACTTCGGATGAAAAATTAGCTCAAATCATGTATTTTGGTGCAAATGTTATTGTTGTGGATGGGGTGTATGAGGAAGCTCTAAAACTGCAAATCGAGGCAAGTGGATATATGAAATGGATTAACTGCAGTGCAGCTATAAACCCCTACCGAATTGAAGGTGATAAGACTATTGCCTTCGAAATATGTGAACAAATGGATTGGAATGTACCGGACTGGGTGATCATCCCAACCGGTGGCGGCGGTAATTTATCAGGAGAATTTAAGGGGTTTGATGAATTTTTCAAAATAGGATTAATAAAAAAGTTACCACACTTGGCAGCGGTTCAAACCAGTGCTGGTGCCTCTTTGGCAGAGGCATTTATTAAAAGGAAACAACACCCTGAAGTAGTTGAAACAAAGCCGACTGTTGCTACATCTATTCTATCTAAGTATGCTGACTATGGTAATTTAGCTCTAGGAAGCTTATATAAAACAAATGGTGAAGCTATAATTACCACAGATAAAGAAATTTTACAAGCTCAGAGAATCCTTGCGCAAACAGAAGGTATCTTTGCAGAGTCTTCTTCTGCTGCATCAGTGGCAGGACTGAAACAACTAATTAATACAGGGAAAATAAAATCTGATGAAAAAGTTGTTTGTGTTATCACAGGAACTGGTTTACGCGATATCAATACAATAAGTAAGTATAGTAGAACTCGGGTAATCAAGCCAAATTTGAAAGATTTTCTACAAATGTATAAGGATATGGCACAACAAAAAACGACAGATAATAATGATTAGGCAATAAAAGAATAAGGGGTGAGGTTAATGACATCCGTGGTTGTTGGATTATACTTGCTAGTAATGTTATTAATTGGTATGTATGCTTCTAAGAACATAAAAGATAAAGATGATTTTCTATTGGCAGGAAGAAGATTAGGTCTGGGGATGGGTGCAGCAACTCTTGCAGCCACTATGATGGGCGGAGGGTTTGTAATTGGCGGGGGCGAATGGGGCTTTACTTATGGATTATCAGGCATTTGGATGGGTATTGGCTGTGGTCTTGCTATACTTTTAATCGGTTTATTCACCGCGCAAAAAATGAGGACTTTAGCTTTATATACTGTTCCTCAGTACCTTGAAATGCGCTATAATTCAAAAAATCTAAGATTTTTAGCTGCGACATTATCCATGGTTGCCATAATAGGTATAGTTGCAGCACAAATAGTTGCAGGTAAGGCAATGGCGACTATATTAGGCATGGATCCTATAATAGGTTCTGTTATCATTGCATTAGTTTTTATACTTTATACAAGTGCTGCCGGTATGTGGGCAGTAACACTTACTGATTTTGTCCAGCTGGTTTTGGCAATAGCAGGTGTAATTTTAGGTACAATTATCATATTAAGTCAAACAGGAGGCTTGACAAATATTAGTACTCAAGCAATATCTATGGGTATCGAAACTTCACGGTTCTTTAGTGTTACTGGTGCCGGTGGAAAAATGATATTTCTTTTTTTAACGGGTGAAATAACGTATGCTTTAATAGGTCAGGAATTCTATCAGAGAGTTTTTAGTATAAAAGATGCTAAAACCGCAAAAAATGCGAGTATTTTAGGCGGGTTAGTTCTAATATTGTTTGCTATTTTTCCTACCTTTGTAGGTATGTCAGCTAAGGTTTTATATGGTTCAGATATACAGGACCCTGCAACGGCGATACCTTATGTGATTCAACAAGTTTTTTCACCTGTAATGGGGGGCATTTTCATTGCTGCTATTTTAGCTGCAATTATGTCATCTGCCGATTCGATGTTAACAGCTGGTGTTTCGCACATAATTAGCGACTTTGAGTTAGGCAGTGATGAAAGGTTTTCCGAAAAAGACATTGTTAAGATATCAAGGATTACGACAGCAATAATAGGTGTTTTGGGTTTGTCAATAGCATTAATAGTACCCAGTGTTATAGATATATTGATGTATTCTTTTCTTCTATATACCGGAGGAATATTTGTGCCGGTAATAGGAGGTTTGTATTGGAAACAGGCTACTTATCAAGGGGCCTTGGCAGCTATTATTGTAGGAGCATTATTAGTTATGCTGGGTGCTTTTGGTGGAGTTACAGTATTTGATTTACCGACAGAGATGTTAGCTGTCATTGTATCTTTTATAGTTTTTGTCATAGTTTCAGTAATTACTAAGAAGGAAATTAAAATACATAGTGGCATTTAAAATTATTACTAATTGAGCTATGGAGGAATTAGAGATAAGGGAGGCAAGAAAAATTGGGTGATTACGGTATTTTGTCGTTAATTCCACCATTATTGGCAATAATATTATGTTTTATTACAAAAGAAGTATTGTCCTCATTGCTTATAGGTATTATAGTGGGGGCAACCATTGTATCAGGCTGGAATCCTATTGCCGGAGCCATGAAAACAACCGGCTATATGATTGCAAACTGTGCCGATGAGTGGAATGCTACAATGATTCTATTTAGCTTTATTATGGGTGGTTTCGTAGGATTAATTAAGTATTCGGGCGGAGCAAGAGGGTTTGCGGATTTTATTACCCAAAAGGTAAAAAACCCCTTAGGTGTGCAAGTATCAGCATGGATACTGGGATTAATATTTTTCTTTGAGGATATTTCAAATACTGCAATCGTAGGAAATACTTTTCGACCTTTAACTGACAAATTAAAAGTATCAAGGGAAAAATTAGCTTATATTGTTGATTCAACCTCAGCACCGGTGTGTTCCTTATCAATTATTTCTACGTGGATCGCATATCAGGTAGGTCTTATAGGAGCTGAGCTGCAAGGGACACAAATAACAACAAACCCTTACACTCTCTTTGTGCAATCAATACCTTATAGCTTTTATAGTATTTATGCATTGATATTTGTTTTTATAATCGCTATATCTGGAAGGGATTTTGGGCCGATGTTACAAGCCGAATATCGTGCGCGCACTACGGGTAAAGTATTAGCTGATACTGCAAAGCCAATTACCGGTGAGATTGAGGAATCAATAACCAGTAAACCGTGGGCTATTAATATGATTATACCTATCATCACCTTAATTGCAGTAGCTCTGGTGGGAATGTGGTGGACCGGGGGAGGGCCATCGGCAGAATCCGTTACCCAAGCCATAAATGACTCCGATTCAATGACAGCTTTATTCTGGGCTGGAGCTGCGGGAGTAATTGTTTGTATGGTAATGTATTCTCTGCAAAAAATAGGTACGTTTGAAGAACTGATGAATGCACTAATTGAAGGGATTAAAATGATGGTAATTGCCAATATTATACTATTGTTGGCATGGGCATTGGGCTCGGTCACGGAGGAAATAGGCACTGCCAACTTTATCATAACAAATGTGCAGTCAATCATCACACCTAGTATGTTGCCTTTGATCGTTTTTATTGCCTCATGTATTATTTCTTATATGATTGGGACTTCATGGGGAACAATGGCAATAGTCACACCTATAGCCATACCCCTAGCCCTGACATTGAACGTCCCTGTTTTCATAGCTATATCCGGAGTTTTATCCGGTTCGGTTATGGGGGATCACTGTTCGCCAATCTCGGACACTACTGTTTTATCATCAATGTTTTCCGGTTGCGACCATATGGATCACGTCAGAACGCAAATGCCATATTCTTTGCTGGTAACGGTTATGGCAATAATTAGCTATATCCTAGTTGCTATAGGGTTTCCGGTGGTAATGGTTTTAGTTTTAGGGATAGTCATGTTATATGGAGCATTATACTATATTTCCAATATTACAGCTGCAAAAATGAACATAAAAACACCTCTAAAACAAACGATATAGAATACCGATTGGCTGTGGTAGATGAAAATTGCAGTAAGTAGTGCAAATATGGAATTGAATTGTTATGCTATTTTGCAATAAAAGGCTAACGAACTTTGGTTCGTTAGCCTTTTTTATACTCATTCCATACTCATATTAATATCAAGTTTTAGTGGCCTGTTTAAGCTCTTTCAGTTTTGCGGCAGTGGGATTGACAAATATGGTTTGGTAGTGATCATATATTACCATCCCTGGCCGCGCTCCCTTAGGCTTTCGCACATTAGCTACCTGTGTATAGTCTACTGGAACCCGGTTTGAGAATCGCCCCTTACTGTAGAAGGCAGCTAAATAAGCCGCATCTTCGATTGCGGTAAGTGAAGGTTTCTTTTTATTAAGGCAACGGAGAATAACGTGGGCTCCGGGCATCCCTTGAGCGTGGAACCAGTAATCATCACTTTTAGCTACCCGTTTCGTCAGATAGTCGTTTTGCCGGTTGTTTTTACCGACTATAATAGTAAATCCGTCACGGGAGTAATAGCAAAGTGGTCGGGGAGGGTGACTGTCTTTTTTAGCGGTATTTTTATTGGTTTGGTTATGTATTGGCAGATATCCTTGGGAATTTAGTTCGCTAATAATTTCGTTGATATCTGCAGTGGTATTTGCATCATTAATCGCCAGTTTAATCCCTTCCAGGTAATCCCGTTCGCTTAAATTATTATTTAGATGTTTTTCCAGTTGGGGTTTGCCTTGTTTCGCTTTCTGATAACGGTTGAAGTATCTTTGGGCATTTGCTGCAGGACTTAAGCTGGGATCCAAAGCAATGGTTAATTTTTCACCGGCAGGGTTGTAAAAATCCTCAACTTCAATTTGCTGCTCACCGGGTGGTATCCGATATAGGTTGGCGGTAAGAAGTTCCCCTTGATGGCGCCAGATTTCCGCTTTGTCCATGGCGTTTAAGGATTCTTCCTGCCGCTTGATTGTAGCAGTTAAACGCTTGATTTTCTTATTGATTAAGTTTTGCAGTTTTTGTTTTTGTATGCTTAAAGATTGTTGCAACTTTAGCGCATTATAGTAATAGTTGATGGCGGCATTAATAGAGCTAAAGCTAAGTTGTTGCTGGTTCGCATACTGGGCAAGAGGCATAATAGAAAAAGCCAAAGGCTGTTTATCTGCAGTCAAAACTACAACCGGTTCAATATTATCTTCCTGAATACTATTTACTAATTGGGAAAAACCTTGCCATAGTGCTGACAGCTGATTCCGAGCCAGTTGAATGGGAAGCATATCTTTTTCTATTTTGGCCCTATATACCAGTTCCTTGGCCAGGAGCGGACTAAGGCCGGCAAAGGTGTGAACTAATGCCGGTACCAATGGTTCTTGTAAGGTTTGCAAGAGCGAGTAAAAAGTTAATTCCCGCACTTGGAGCGGGTTGATTTTTTCCTGAGCCGGCGGTAGCGCATAGAGGATGCCTGGGAGCACTTGGCGATACCTGCTCATGTCAAAGGTAACATGGGTAATGCTATCAAGAATTTTACCTGTGGGAGATTCACGGAAGATAATATTACTATGTTTCCCCATGATTTCTATGGTTAAGACCCTGATAGCAGGGTCGCCAAGCTCGGAACGGGATTGGAAGTAAAAGTCCAGGATGCGTTCAAACCCCGGCCTCTTTATATCTACTAGTTTGCTTCCCTCCAAGTGTTTTCGCAATAAGGAGCAAAAACGGGGTGGTGCGGGAGGGATATCGTGACAGGAGTCAGTTAAATGGACCCTGGCAAACCGGGGATCACTGGAAATCAGCAAGGTAAGGTTTTCCCCCGGTCGGTGGAGCAAGATCAGAATTTCATATTGTGATCTCTGATAAATTTTATTTACCCGGGCGGGAAGGATATTTTTTTCCAATTCCTGCTTAAGAGCAGAAAGCACAAAACCATCTATGGTCATTTGAACATCTCTCCTTTAGGCATATTTTCAGTATAGCCTACCCTCATTTTCCGGTCAACTGCAGTCTTGTAGCTTGGTATTTTTCTAAAAAAAAAGGAATAAGATTAGGAAGGATCAGGCCATGGTAGAAATGGAGGGGAGACTTTGTTATTACAGCATTGGTATAATGCTACAGGGGAAGAGGTTTGCCGTTATTGGCAAACTGATTTACAGCAGGGTCTTTCAGCAAGCACTGTGAAAAGGAGAAGTAAGCAATTCGGACCTAATCGGTTAGCCGAAGGGAAAAAAGTATCTGCTGGTGCTATTTTTATTGCGCAATTTAGCGACTTTATGGTGGTTGTACTTTTAGCTGCGGTGCTTCTTTCCAGTCTATTGGGGCAGTGGGATGACGCCCTTACTATTTTAGCAATAGTAATTATCAATGCAATTCTAGGTTTCGTCCAGGAATACAATGCAGAGCGGGCTTTAGCATCTTTGAAAAAACTTAATGCCCCTGCGGCTCGCTGTTTGCGCAATGGTAAAGTACAAAGAATTATGGCGGATGAGTTGGTACCGGGAGATATTATCTATATGGAAACAGGGGATCGGGTTCCTGCTGATGCTAGATTGTTAGCAAGTATAAATTTAGAGTGCAATGAATCGATTTTGACCGGTGAGTCTTTACCGGTTGGGAAAACTGTTGCACCGTTGGTGAAAAAAGAATTGGCACCTAGTGACCAAAAAAATATGGTATTCACCGGAACCACTGTGACCAGAGGCAAAGGAAAGGCCGTTGTAGTTGCAACAGGTATGAATACGGAGATGGGGCGTATAGCCACCATGTTAGAACGGGTGGGCGAGGAACCGACCCCGTTACAGCGTCGTTTATCCCATCTGGGGCAGTGGTTGGTAGGAGTATGTATCTTGATCTGTTTGGCGGTGGTTTTTCTCGGGATTTGGCGGGGAGAGAGTGTTTTTAATATGGTAATGGCAGGTATTAGTTTAGCGGTAGCAGCTATTCCGGAGGGTCTGCCAGCTATTGTTACTGTAAGCCTTGCTTTAGGTGTACAGCGAATGATTCGCAGGCGGGCATTGATTAGGAAATTACCGGCAGTTGAAACCTTAGGCTGTGCAACGGTAATCTGTTCTGACAAGACCGGGACTTTAACAAAAAATGAGATGACTGTGCGGGAGATTTTTGCGGATGGCAAGTATATAACAGTCAGTGGCGAAGGATATGAACCCCAAGGATGCTTTTATTTAGGTTCGGAAAAGACAACGGCTAAGGAAGAACATTTGGCGCGTGCATTGACCATTGCATGCCTGTGTAATAATTGTGTATTATACCGGGAAAACAATGGTCTTAAAGGATTGGTCACCGGAGGCCGGGCAGAAAAATGGCAGATCACCGGTGAACCCACAGAAGGTGCTTTGCTGGTGGCAGCAGCCAAGGGCAACCTATGGCGGGAAAAACAAGAAGCTTTGTATCCTCGTATCCTTGAAGTTCCCTTTGAGGCTGAGCGGCGGCGGATGAGTACAGTTCACAAAATGCCAAAGGGTAAGGAATTTTTAGTATGTACTAAAGGGGCACCTGATGTTATTTTGGAGTTAGCCACTGGTATTTACGAAGAAGGTAAGATTAAACCACTTACTCAAGCCAAACGGCAGGAAATACAGACTGCGCTTACTGCAATGACCGGACGGGCAATGCGGGTACTCGCCTTAGCGATGCGAACCTTGCCGGAACTAACTGGTAACGAGAAACCGGATGTACTGGAAACCAACTTAGTTTTTGTGGGATTAATCGGTATGATTGATCCGCCCAGGGAAGGGATGGCACAAACAATTGCCCGTTGTCATACAGCAGGTATTAAGGTGGCTATGGTGACTGGGGATCACCCAAATACTGCAGCGGCTATTGCCAAAGAACTAGGGATTTGCGGCACAAACGTTACCCCCCTGCTTGGCGATCAGTTGGATAAAATGGGGCAGCGGGAGTTGGAG
The DNA here is from genome assembly GCA_050951765.1 of bacterium. Classification (GTDB taxonomy): domain Bacteria; phylum Bacillota; class DTU030; order DTU030; family JBMNJR01; genus JBMNJR01. Next base: position 268,878 of record JBMNJR010000015.1, read on the forward strand.
CGGAGAATAGAGCAGGTTTCTGTGTATGCACGGGTGTCACCACGACATAAATTGCGGATAGTTAAAGCGTTAAAAAAACAAGGACATATAGTAGCTATGACCGGTGACGGGATAAATGATGCGCCGGCGGTAAAGGAGGCAGATATTGGTATTGCCATGGGTTTGACCGGAACCGATGTAACCAAGGAAGCATCGGCGATGGTGATCCAGGATGATAATTTTGCCAGTATTGTGGCTGCCATAGAGGAGGGGCGTGCCATTTATGATAACATCCGTAAGTTTATCCGGTATCTTTTAAGCTGCAATATCGGTGAGGTTATGACTATGTTTTTTGCAGCATTATTGAGTTTGCCTCTGCCTTTAATCCCTATTCAGATATTATGGGTTAACTTGGTTACCGATGGGTTGCCTGCTTTAGCCCTGGGAGTCGAACCTCCGGAGCCGGCACTTATGGAACGTCCCCCTCGCCATCCGGAAGAAAGTATATTTGCCCACGGTTTAAGTGGTTTAATCGTATCCAGAGGGCTACAAATTGCGTTCTGTACTTTAATTGTTTTTGTTATCGGCGGGTTTAGCAGTGGCGACACTAATTTAGCGCGTACAATGGCCTTTACCACCCTGGTCATCCTGCAATTATTCCACGTTTTTGAATGTAGATCAGAAGATAATTTATCGATTCGCTTTTTGGGCAATCCACATCTGATTGTAGCAACTTTAATTTCCTTCCTTTTGCAGCTAATGGTTCTCTATTGGCCGCGATTTAATGATACATTTCAAACTGTTCCTCTTAATTGGCAGCAATGGGCGTTGATTATGCTGGTTGTTATCGGACCGCGATTATGGCAAGGGATTTATCGCCAGCCCGGTTTTTTGTTACCAAAAGCAATATTTAGGTTAATGGAAGGCAATGGTGGGAAAAATCGAAAATAAAGGCAAAGGCTGAGCTTTTTACCAAACCATAAGAATAAGTTGATAATAGTGGTTATTGCGGTTAAAAAGTGATTAATTTATAGTTTTCAGCAGGAATTAAAGGAATTTAGCAGAATAGAAGATGATGAAGTTAATGGTAATATATCTAACTAGGTGGTGCCTTACAATGCAGAGTATGACCGGTTATGGTCGCGGTGAATGTCGCAGCAAGGAACAATATTTTCAGGTAGAAATAAGGTCATTAAATCATCGTTATTTTGAGTGCTCCATTAGGATTGTAAAGCAGTATAGCTTTTTGGAGGAGCGGGTGCGTAAATATTTGCAGGAGTCGATTAACCGGGGACGGGTAGAAGTAAATATTACTAGTCTGGGGGAAAAGGGCTTAACGCGGCAGGTAAAGGTTGACAAAGAATTGGCATTAGCATATTATAATGCTTTAGAAGAATTAGGCGGCTATCTAAAATTGCAATCACAGCCGGGATTGGAACTATTGGCCAATTTTCCGGATGTTCTCATTGTAGAGGAAGAAGCACTTGAGCCGGAAAAAGCTTGGGAAATATTGCAGACGGCTTTGACAAGTGCAGTTTCAGCATTGGTATCCATGCGGGCGGTGGAAGGAAAAAAATTACAGGAAGACATAATACATAGAATTGGGAGAATAGAACAAGTTATAAGCAGTATAAAAGCTAAGGCGCCGCAGGTAGTGGAGGAATATCGAAGCGGGCTTAAAAAACGGATTAGTAATTTAGTAGGGGAAAATGAAATAGAGGAAAGCCGTATTATTGCTGAGGTGGCGTATTTTGCCGAAAAGGTGAATATTGCTGAAGAATTAGTTCGTATGGCGAGCCACTTAGAACTTTTTCGAGGGACAGTGGATGAGCCCGGAGCAATAGGCCGCAAACTTGAATTTATTTTGCAAGAAATGTATCGAGAAATTAACACTATTGGTGCCAAAGCATCGAATGCGGAAATATCGCAGGCTGTTGTTGAAGTGAAAAGTGAGTTGGAAAAAATCAGGGAGCAGCTCCAAAATGTAGAATAGGGTTAAATAGATATTTGAATAAAAGGGAGGGATAAAAATGGAGATTAGATTGATTAACATTGGGTTTGGCAATATTGTCTCTGCTAATCGCATCATCGCGATTGTAAGTCCTGAGTCCGCTCCGATTAAACGGATAATTCAAGAGGCTAGGGATAGGGGTATTTTGGTTGATGCTACATACGGTCGCAGGACTAGAGCGGTAATTATTACTGATAGTGATCATGTTATTTTGTCTGCAGTGCAACCGGAAACTGTTGCCAACCGTTTGGCAAATCGTGATGGAGGAGAAGAAGAATAATAATAATGTAATTTGCTGCATGGTAGAGGTTGAAGGGGTAGGTACAAATGAAAACGGGGATTTTATTAATAGTGTCGGGGCCATCAGGGGTTGGCAAGGGGACTGTGTGTAGTGCCCTGAGAGGTTTTCTTCCGGCACTACACTATTCGGTTTCGGCGACAACCCGTCCTCCTCGCCCGGGTGAAAGGGATGGGATTGATTATTTTTTTCTCGGGAAAGCAGAGTTTGAGCAGCGGATTCAGCAAGATGGTTTTCTGGAATGGGCATTGGTATATGGTAATTATTATGGAACCCCACGGGATTTTGTTGAAGAGACACTGGCTCAGGGAGAAGACGTCCTCTTGGAGGTTGATATCCAGGGAGCATTACAAGTTAAAAAAAAATTTCCCGCAGGAGTTTTTGTTTTTTTATTACCACCTTCTCTGGCAGAGCAGAGACGACGAATTGAGAACCGGGGGACGGAAAATAAGCATAGTATGTTGACCCGGTTAAAAGCTGTACAGCGGGAACTTGAGTTTGCAAAGCAATATGATTATATAATTGTAAATGAACAGATTGCCACCAGTGTAGATAAGCTGGTAGCAATCATAAAAGCGGAAAAGTGTAGGGTAATTCGCAATCAAATGTTTTTGCATGATCTGATTGCGAATTGCAAGGAGGGTAAAGAATGATTGAGCCTGGCTATGATGAATTATTGCAAAGAGTCGATAGCAAATATACATTGGTAGTCGTTGCGGCAAAAAGGGCAAGGCAGCTAATGGACGGAGCGCCATTATTAGTCAGCGGTATAGCTGATAATAAGCTGAGCAAACCGGTTAGTCTGGCGTTGCAGGAAGTTGCTGCCGGTAAAATTCAATATGAGCGTTTGAAATCGGGAATCAAATAATCAGCATTAGCGGAGGGAAGGAACGATACTGGTGGGAAAGACGGTTATAGTTGGGGTTACAGGCGGTATTGCCGCTTATAAAGCGGCAGAAGTTGTGCGCGGGTTAATTAAAAAAGGGATAAATGTTCATGTTTTGCTCACTGAAGCTGCCACACGTTTCGTCACTCCCCTTACCTTTCAAACACTTTCCGGAAACCCGGTTGTTGTGGATATGTTTGCTGAACCTAAAGTCTGGAATGTACAACATGTTGCTTATGCACAGCAAGCTGATTTAATTATAGTGGCACCGGCAACCGCTGCCACCATAAGTAGATTGGCGATGGGTTTGGCTGATGATATGATTACAGCTACAGTTATGGCCACTACTGCACCTGTACTCATTGCCCCGGCTATGAATAATCAGATGTATCAACATCCGACTGTAAAGGTAAATTTAACAAAATTACAAGCATACGGTTATGAAATTGTTGCCCCCGGTGTTGGTGAACTGGCATGCGGTGATTGGGGTGAAGGCCGTCTGGCTTCCATCGACTTAATTCTTGCCCAGGCTGAAGCTATACTGGCAAGAAAAACGGACTTGGCAGGTAAAAAATTTTTAATTACTGCCGGCCCTACCCGTGAGTTCATTGATCCGGTGCGTTTTCTGTCCAACCCTGCTACAGGAAAAATGGGTTATGCCCTTGCTGAGGCAGCTCGTAATCGGGGCGCAGATGTTGTTTTAATCAGTGGGCCGACTACAGAAGAACCACCGGCAGGAGTGAAAGTGGTTCCGGTGATCAGTGCTGAAGAAATGTTGCAGGCGGTGCTAAATTACTTTAATGAAGCGGAGATTGTGATTAAAGCCGCTGCAGTTAGCGATTATCGTCCGGTAACTACAGCGGCGGAAAAGATAAAAAAAGGTGGAGATAAACTTCAATTAACCTTTGAGCGCAATCCGGACATTTTGCAACTACTAGGGGAACGGAAGCAGGGCAAAATATTAGTCGGATTTGCAGCAGAAACCTGGGAAGTTATGGCGCACGCCCGGGAAAAACTGGAGCGTAAGAACTTGGATTTAATCGTGGCAAATAATATTAAACAAACCGGAGCGGGTTTTGCCACTAATACTAATATTGCTACTATAATCCGCCGCGATGGATCGAAAAAACAGCTGTCGCTGATGATAAAAAGGGAATTAGCGCATCATATTTTGGATGAGGTGGCAATGCTGCTTAATGAAAGAGCGAGATAAAGCAAGTTGCTTCGGTCTGCGGATGGGCGACATTAGTCGTTTCCGACTGATGGCAAGGTTCTATTGGCTAACTTGGTCTATCTGTCCGCTTTGGCGCGACCGTGGCCACCCTTGGAAATACCACGCGAATAAGGAGGGCGGCCATGTTCAGCGCAGCGGGCTTAGCAGATAGCCTAATGGATTGAGTTGTCTACAAGCTCGAGCGACATTAAGTCGCTTTTTGTTTTCCAAGCAGGTGTTGACATATGTTTGGAGAAATATTAAGTTGGCAGCAAGGAGGGGAACTGAGTGGAGGCAAATCCATATGTTGGGGTAATAATTGATCTTTCTGTTCCTGCTGCTGATAAAATTTTTCATTATCGAGTGCCGGAGAGATTACAAGAAGTTATTAGGTTAGGGGATCAGGTTATGGTTCCCTTCCAGCACCGCAGAGTTTTAGCTTATGTGGTGGCATTGCCCAAGGAACCTGAGGCGGTCAAGTTAAAGGATGTTATCCGGGTGACATCTCCGGGGATTCTTGATCTAAAGATGTTGAAAATAGCCTTTTGGTTGGCTTTACGGTATAATTGTTATTTAATAGAAGCTATTCGGTGCCTGTTGCCTCCGGGGGAAGGAAGGCAGATTAGAGGCAAACAGGAAAAATTACTATATTTGAATATGCAGCAGAAAGAAATACAGGAAGTGATTACAGGGTTAAAACGGCGGGCACCGAAACAAGCCCGTGTATTAGAAGTATTGGCACAAGCTAAGTCGCCCTTAAAATTTAAGGAAGTGGCCATGGCTGCCGGTGTCAGCCCGGGGCCGATCATTGGTTTGATTAAGAAAGGATTAGTTGATACGAAAAAAATTGAACTATTGCGAAATCCCACCGGTAGTAATCCTGTATTTGTTTCTCCTCCGCCAGAGCACTTAACCGGCGAACAGGAAAAGGCATGCAAAGCGCTCATCAGCTCACTGGAAGAAGCTAAGCCGCGAGGTTTCCTATTGCACGGAGTTACAGGCAGCGGGAAAACGGAGGTCTATATCCAAACCATTGCCCACTGTTTAAAACTGGGTAAGGGAGCTTTGGTTTTGGTGCCGGAAATTGCCTTGACCCCCCAGATGGCAGCCCGCTTTCAGGACCGTTTTGGTCGCCAGGTTGCCTTGTTACATAGCCGGCTTTCCTTAGGGGAAAGGTATGATGAATGGATGCGGGTACGCCGAGGAGAGGCTATGATTGTAATCGGTGCTCGTTCCGCAATTTTTGCCCCTGTGCAGAAGTTAGGGCTAATTATTTTGGATGAGGAACATGAAACCAGTTATAAACAGGAGGAAAACCCTAAATATCAAACACGGGAGGTTGCCAGTTTTCGCGCCCGGGAGGCAGGGGCTACATTGGTGCTGGGCAGTGCCACGCCGGGAGCGGAAACCTACTATAAGGCTTTGCAGGGCGGGTATAAATTATTACCGATGCACAACCGAGTGGATAATCACAAATTGCCGAAAATGGAATTAGTGGATATGCGGCTGGAATTGGAGGCAGGGAATCGCAGTATATTTAGTCACGAGTTGCAGCATGAAATCGCGGCTGTATTGGAACGCAAAGAGCAGGCAATTTTATTCCTGAATCAAAGGGGGTTTGCCAGTTTCCTGCTCTGTCGCCAGTGCGGTTATGTGGCAACATGTCCTGAGTGTGATGTTTCTCTTACTTATCATAATGAAGGAAAAGAACGGTTGCTATGTCATTATTGTTTTTTCGAAACTAGTAGCCCCCATAAATGTCCTGTATGCAGTAGCACGTATATACGCCACTTTGGGTTAGGCACAGAACAGGTCCAACTGGAACTGGGGAAGTTGTTTCCCGGCGCAAAAAGTGTACGGCTTGATACCGATACAACTAGGCGTAAGGATAGTTATGTTAACCTTTTGCAAACATTTGCCAGCGGACAAGCGGATATTTTGATAGGCACGCAAATGGTGGCCAAAGGTCTTGATTTCCCCCGGGTTACTTTAGTGGGGATTGTCAGTGCAGATACAGCTTTAAATTTTCCCGATTTTCGAGCCGGTGAGCGCACTTTTCAACTAATTACGCAAGTGGCCGGTAGGGCGGGAAGGGGAGAATTATCGGGGCGGGTAATCATTCAAACCTATAATCCGGAGCATTATAGTATTCAAACTGCCTGTAATCATGATTATCAGGGTTTTTTACAGCAGGAACTGGCCTTTCGTAAACGTTACTTTTATCCTCCTTTCAGCCAATTGGTAAATATAATAGTAAGTTCAAAGGACGGGCAGCATGCTAGCCAGGTAGCCAGCCGGCTGGCTGAAAGGATAAAAACGTTATTGCCTTCTGTGTATAAGATCTATGGGCCAGGACCGGCACCGCGGGCAAAACTGCGGGGAAAATATCGTTATCAAATCATGTTAAAGGGGACGAATATTAACCGGTGGTCCAAAGAATTGCGGAAAATAAGAAAACAAATGGAGATTGAAGCAGGTAAAGAAAAAGTTAGTTTAAGTTTTGACTTTGCTCCAGTTTCTCTATTGTGAATTCTATAGAAACAGGAATTCAGGTTCTATAAGCAGTCGAAGGGAGGAAAAAATTAATTGGCGCTTTTGGAGCTACGACAGATGGGGGATCCGGTCTTGCGGCAGCGAGCAGAGGCTGTGCCTAAAGTCTCCCGGAAAATTAAGGAGTTGCTTATTGATATGGCAGAAACCATGTATGCGGCTCCGGGAGTAGGGTTAGCCGCCCCGCAGGTAGGTATAAGTAAACGGATTATCGTGGTAGATGTTGGTGAAGGTTTAATTGAATTGGTTAATCCTGTTCTAGTGCGCAATTATGGCAGTGAAACAGCAACAGAGGGGTGTTTAAGTATCCCGGGAATCGTTGGGGAAGTGACACGAGCGGAAAAAGTAGTGGTTAATGGATTGGATGGTAAAGGTCGCAGAGTTGAGATTGTGGCTGAAGGGCTCTTAGCACGGGCTTTGCAGCATGAATTAGATCATTTAGACGGTGTTTTATTTATTGATAAAGCGACGAATTTGCGTCACATTGAAGAAGATGATGATGCAGAGGAAAAAGGAGGCCCGCAATAAGATGCGCATTCTCTATATGGGCACTCCCCAGTTTGCCGTAGAGTCTTTGCAGCAGCTGATAAAAGACGGTGAGGAAGTAGTAGGAGTTGTAACCCAACCGGATCGCCCGCAGGGGAGAGGAAAGAAGATCGCTCCTCCACCGGTTAAGGTCTTTGCCGACGCTAAAGGTTTGCCGGTCTTTCAACCGGAAAAATTAAAGGATAATTTGGTAATAGAGAAACTGAGTTCTTTTTGTCCTGATGTGATTGTAGTGGTAGCATATGGTAAAATTTTGCCGCGGGAAGTATTAAGCTTACCTCCTCAGGGTTGTATTAATTTACATGCATCTTTATTGCCTAAGTATCGAGGCGCCGCTCCTATTCATTGGGCATTGCTGCGAGGAGAGGACGTGACCGGAGTAACAACTATGTATATGGACGAAGGATTGGATACCGGCGATATTATTTATCAACAAGAGGTCCCTATTTCACCTGCAGATACTGCCGGTAGCCTGTATACCAAATTAGCTGCTGCGGGAGGTAAGCTATTGGTAAAAACAATTGTGCAGATCAAAAAAGGTTGTGCACCGCGAATACCACAAAATGAGCAAGAGGCAACTTATGCTCCGCCTCTTGAACGGAAAGATGAAGTTATTGATTGGTCTCGCTCGGCGCAAGAACTTTGGTTGCAAGTAAGGGGACTAAACCCAGAACCTGGAGCTACAACCTATTGGGAAGGGAAAAACCTGAAAGTATGGGAGGCAGTTCCCTTTGCAGAAGTGGAATTTCAAGAAGGACAACAAGATGAAATGAGGGGAAATCCGGGGCAAGTGTTATCTGTTGATAATAAGGCAGGCGTTTTAGTCAGTACTGGGGCAGGGTTGTTACAACTCCATAAGGTGCAACCGGCGGGTAAAAAGGTTATGTTAGCCTGTGATTTTGCTCGAGGTTACAGAGTAGAACCGGGAATGAGCTTTGGGGGCTAGTTTTTTGGGGGAGGTGAGGCCATGCAGGGGAAAAAGAGGGTGTTTTTAGGTGCCCTCTTATTGGCTGTGTTACTTGTTGGTGCGGTGGGGGTTTTATTATGGTATTTTACTTTTATCGAGCCTAGCCCTGTTTCCCGGCGGTTCTTTTTGGGGTTGGCATTGGCAATATTTTTTCTGGTTAGTGTGGTATTGGGAGGGATACTGGGAATCGTATATAGTATAATAACCGGTAAAACAAACCCATTTTTCAGCCGGCCCAGCCAGATAGTAATTAATCACCTTTTGCCATTGGTTATCCGGTTGGGGAAATTTTTCCATATAGCCAAGGAAAGGGTAGAACAATCTTTTATTGAAGTTAACAATTCCTTGGTAAGAGCACAATTAAAGGGGAAGATTAAACCGGAACAGGTTTTAATTCTTGCACCTCATTGCCTGCAACGCTCCCAGTGTCCGCACCGGATTACTACAGATATTTATAATTGTCAGCGGTGTGGAGCTTGTTCAATAAATGATTTATTATCATTGGCAGAGGATTATGGCGTTAAGGTAGCCGTAGTCACAGGTGGCACTTTGGCACGGCGAATTGTAGCGAGTATTCGCCCGCGGGCTATTGTGGCCATAGCTTGTGAGCGAGATTTATCCAGTGGGATCCAGGACATTTATCCTCTACCGGCCTTAGGGGTTGTTAATATTCGCCCTCAGGGTCCTTGCTTTAACACGCAGGTGGATCCGCAGCGAGTAAGGGAGAGTGTTGAATTTTTTCTGCAAGTCTAAACAGGAAGACTGTGTTTGAGGGAGAGGTTTTGTTGGTGTTATTCTTAATTTTGTTTTTGTTGTTATTTGTCTTTTTCCCATGGCTTTTATTACCTTTATTTGTCTTTCTCCTAATTAACCTACTTTTATTGCCCTTTAGTTTTACCTTTCGTTCTCTTTTGAGCTTGATGACAATACCTGGACAGATTTGGCAAATAGCCACTAACAGGCATTTGCGCAGCAACCATGCATTAGAACATGCTACGATCAATGTCATTGAAGAACATTATGGCGCACAGCAGTTGGCCGGTTTTGCCCAAGAGGATGGTTTTTTCATCAAAGGCCCCGTACAACCGCATTTGATTGAGAATGCTGCCCGTATTGGTTTAAGGCGCTTACAACAAGGAGAGAAGCACTTGGCAATCCACCGCCGTTGCGGTACCACCATGGCAGCTGCAAATTTTCTTTCTGCCATTGTTTTTCTAACCTTGTTAGTTATAACCGGTCAATTTACGTTAGTAAATGTACTTCCGGCAATACTAATCGCTAATTTAGTCGGTCCTGTATTTGGCATTTGGCTGCAACAGCATTTGACTACATCCTCTGATGTTGATAAATTGGAAATTGTGGGTGTCGAATATAGAGTTCCAGCTTTTAGGGTTTTTCCCGGAGCTTTAGGGTTTGTTCCCACTGAATTTTTTGTGCGAACACAGCAAAAGTCGCGTCGTTAACGTTAGAGGAGGCAATTATATTCAATGGGAAAAATAAAATCGGCTAGGGTATTGGCTGTTGAGGTTCTATATCAGGTTAATGAACAGGGCGGTTTTGCCAATATCCTCTTACCGAAATTATTGGCGCAAGGAACATTAAGTCACAAGGATCGTGCTTTTACAACAGAATTGGTGTATGGGACCCTGCGCTGGCAGCAGAAACTAGATTGGATTATTAGTCTGTTTAGTAAGCGACCTTTGGATAAATTGGATCCCTGGGTGCGAAATATTTTACGCTTGGGTGTATACCAACTTTTTTATTTACAACGGATACCGCCCCGGGCAGCGTGCTACGAAACAGTTCAGTTAGCCAAATACTATAGTCATCAGGGAAGCGCAGCCTTTGTTAATGGTATCTTGCGGAATATTTTAAGGCGGCGGCAAGAGATCACTTTTCCGGATCCTGCCTCGGATCCGGTGGAATATTTGGCTGTAGTTTATTCGCATCCCCGCTGGTTAGTGCAAAGGTGGTTGGCGCGGCTCGGTTTTGCTGAAACGGAAAAACTATTGCAAGCTAATAATACTGCTCGGCCGTTGACTATTAGGGTAAACACATTGAAAACAACAGCTGCAGAATTATGTAGTATTTTAACTCATGAGGGATTGGCAGTTAGACCGGGAAGATATTTTGCCGAAGCCTTGGTACTGGAGCAGCTTCCCGCTGTTAATAAATTGGCTTCTTTTCAGGATGGGCTGTTTATCGTTCAGGATGAGGCTTCGATGTTACCTGCCCGGATACTTGCTCCGCAGGCGAATGAAAGGATTCTTGACGCATGCGCGGCTCCGGGAGGGAAAACAACTCATATTGCACAATTGATGGGCGATTGCGGTAATATAATCGCCGGGGACATTCATCCCCATAAATTGGAATTAGTTCGTTCAAATTGCACCAGGTTGGGGATTACCTCTGTGGATGTAAAAGAAAAGGACGCGCGGGAATGGGCTTGTACGGGAGGGGAGAGGTTTCATCGCGTTTTGGTTGATGCGCCTTGTTCCGGAACCGGTGTATTGAATCGGCGGCCGGATGCTCGGTGGAGAAGGACGCCTGAACAACTACTGGAACTTCCAATACTGCAGCGGAAAATTTTACAGGCGGTAGCCTCCTGTGTGTTACCGGGAGGAGTTTTGGTATATTCCACATGCAGTCTGGAAGCAGAGGAAAATAATAAGGTAATTGAGGCTTTTTTAGAAGAAAATCCTGACTTTCAACTGGATGACTTGACTCCCTATATACCTTCGGGATTAGCAGAGCCTTTGGCGCAACAGGGCTTTCTGCAAGTCTATCCTCATCGACAGCAAATAGATGGTTTTTTTGTAGCGCGCATGGTACGCAGGCAATGATGCCCTTGCTACTGTTCACTGTTGGGCACTTATAGTATAATTACCCTAGGGGTAATAGATAGCGGAGGAGATTGCTCTTGCCTAAGGTCAACATTAAGGATTTATTACAAGAAGAATTGACAGAATTTCTGCTTAATCTGGGCGATTCTAAGTATCGTGCACAGCAGATTTGGGATTGGCTTTACCGTAAGCAGGCAGTTTCCTATTCGGAAATGACTAATTTACCTCGGGCGTTTAGAGAAAAGCTGGCGCAGAGCAGTTATATTTCGTGGCCGGAGCTTAGGCAGCGGCAAGAATCAGGAGCGGCAGTGAAGTATCTTTTCGGATTAGTGGATGGGCAGACAGTAGAAACGGTTTTAATGCGTTATCGTTCTTGGAATTCGTTGTGCCTTTCTACGCAGGTAGGATGTTCCATGGGGTGTAAATTTTGTGCCTCAACGCTCAGTGGTAAAACAAGGGATCTCACTGTGGCGGAAATGCTTGATCAAGTATTATTTGTGCAAAAAGAATTAAATATTAAAGGGGAACTGCCAATTTCCCGGGTTGTATTGATGGGTACTGGTGAACCATTGGATAATTTCACTAATGTTGTTCGCTTTTTACACATATTGCATGATCCAAAAGGACTTAATATTGGTTATCGACGGGTTACAATATCAACATGTGGCTTAGTACCGGGTATTAAAGCCTTGGCAAGGGAAAATATCCCCGTTACTCTTTCCGTTTCCTTACATGCGCCCAGCGATCGTTTGCGCAATAAACTTTTACCTATTAATAAGAAGTATCCTTTAGACATATTACTATCAGCATGTCATGAATATATAGAAATCACAGGTAGGAGGATTACATTTGAATATACGCTCATAAAAGGGGTAAACGATAGCATTGAACAGGCAAAAGTTTTAGCAGATATTATACAAGGAATGTTGTGTCATATAAATGTTATTCCTCTAAATCCGGTGGCAGAGTGCGGTCTTTCTCCTTCCTCTCCTGCTCAAGTGGAAGCATTTATTAGTTACCTTAAAAGGCGGGGGATTCCGGTAACCGAACGGCGGGAATTAGGCCAGGATATTGATGCTGCTTGTGGTCAGTTGCGCAGGCGATTAAAATAGATTGTTGCTCCACAGAACCACCGGTGGCATGGAAAAAATTATGGGTGAGGAGTAAATGGTTATGTTAACATGGAGTGGTTCTCATATAGGCAGGGTTAGAGAACTGAATGAAGACAGTTATTATATCTGGTGCTCTGGAGAAACCGGCTTCTTTATGGTTGCAGACGGTATGGGTGGGCACCAGGCAGGAGAGGTTGCCAGTAAATTGGCAATAGATACTCTTCGCAACTATATAGAAACTTTTTGTTTTGACGTGCCTACTACAGCCAATATTGACTACAGTGCCATCATGCAAAAAGGGGTTCAGCAGTGTAACCGGGTAATTTTCCAACAGGCTTTGACAGAGCCTAAGTATGCAGGCATGGGAACCACACTAACTGCCGCTATGGTAGTTAAAGGTAACCTTTTTTCCGCACATGTTGGCGACAGTCGTCTTTATTTATTTAGACAGGGGAAATTACATCTATTGACAAGGGATCACTCTTTGGTGGAGGAAATGGTGGCAGAAGGATTGGTGACAAGGGAGGAGGCTCAAAATCATCCTCGGCGGCATATCCTAACCCGGGCTATCGGTACTGATGAAAATGTTGCAGTAGATACGTCAGTTTGTGCTCTGGAGCCGAAGGATTTACTCCTCTTATGCACTGACGGAATCACAAGTTTGATCAATGATGGCGAAATTACAGAAGTATTAAAGCAAAATACTGTTTTGTGCAAACAAGGACAGGCTCTTATGGATTTAGCTAACAGCCGCGGTGGAGAAGATAACATTACAATTATATTGGTCCAAGTTTAATTAACTGCAGGAGTGGATTTGAAGGAGTGAGTTTAATGAAGGGGAGAGTTCTGGGAAACCGATATATAATCCTAGAACAATTAGGCGGGGGTGGAATGGCCTTAGTTTATAAGGCTCGCTGCCAACTACTGGATCGACTGGTTGCGATTAAATTTTTACGGGAAGAATATCTGCAAGATGAAGAATTCGTGCGTCGTTTTCGCCGTGAGGCAAAGGCTGCTGCCGGGTTATCTCATCCCAACATTGTCGGTATCTATGATGTGGGGCGAGAAGGCAACAATGATTATATAGTAATGGAGTATGTACAAGGACAGAATTTAAAGGATTATCTTCGGTTTCGCGGTCCGTTACCGGAGGCAGAAGCTGTTTATTTGGGTCAAGAAATCGCCAAGGCATTGGTGCATGCCCATAAAAATGGGATAGTTCACAGAGATATAAAACCACACAATATTTTAGTTACTGAAGACGGGAGAGTAAAAGTAACTGATTTTGGTATTGCCCGGGCTATTAGTGGCGGTACATTAACAGCTACCAGAAACATCATTGGCTCCGTCCACTATTTTTCTCCGGAACAAGCTCGCGGTAGCTTGAGCGGCAAACCATCGGATTTATACTCCCTTGGAATTGTCCTTTATGAAATGGTTACCGGTCAGGTTCCTTTCCAAGCGGAAAACCCGGTAAGCGTAGCCTTAAAGCATCTTACTGAGGAACCACGTCCGCCCCGGGAACTTAATCCCGCTATTTCTCCTGCTTTAGAAAAAATTATTTTGCAAGCATTGCATAAGGAAGAAAGTAAACGCTATCAAAGCGCGGAACAAATCCTAACTGATTTGGAAGCTTTGTCATCCCAGCCGATTGAAAAAATTGATTTACCTGTTAGCTGGAGTGTAGATTCTGCAGATGTGCCAACGCAGATAGCCTCTGGGACAGGAGGGGATGGAATGAAACGGCGAAAATCGCAACCGAAAAATAAGAGTACTCGATCGCTGGTTTTGGTTGGATTGCTATTGGTGGTCATAAGTTTATTTTATGGGGGCTACAAAGCATGGCAGTGGCTTTTCGGGCAGCAGTTGATTGAGGTTCCACAGCTTATGGGGAAAAATGCCGCTGAAGCGGAGGCTTTATTGACGGAAAAAGGGCTTATCTACAGTGTTTTACGTACACAGCATGCAGAAGAGCCTGCAGATCAAGTAATTGAACAGTATCCCGAGGCAGGCATTCTCCGCAAGGAGGGGAATGTGGTAGAAGTTGTCTTGAGTTTAGGTCCTGAGCAGCCCATAGTCCCTGATGTCCGTGGCTTGGTAAAGCAAGCCGCGGCAAATGAGTTGGCAAAAGAGGGATTGGTTATCGGAGAAGTAGACACAGATTATGATGAAGTTGTTCCGGTAGATTTGATCATAAGACAAGAACCGGAAGCAAATACTCCGTTGGAACCGGGAGGCAAGGTGAATATTACCATTAGTTTAGGACCGCCGGTAATCCTTGTAACAGTACCAAGTTTTCGCGGTCATGAGCTAGAAGCAGTATTAACTCGCTTGGGGGAACTAAATTTAGTTAAAGGGGAAATCAAGGAGGAATATAGTAATATTTATAGTTATGGGAGAGTAATTAATCAATCACCGGCTCCCTACGAATTGATCGAAGAAGGAAGCGCAGTTGATTTAGTAGTCAGCGCTGGCCCTCCCCCGCCGGGTGTCCAGGTTGGTAGTTAGCGGGATCTTATTAGAAGGGGGAAATGCAGTTAGTTATGCTGGAAGGGGTAGTTGTTAGGGCATTAGGTGGTTTCTATTTTGTATATGGCGATAATAAGGAATATCGCTGTTATCTGCGTGGTAAAATTAAGCGGGACATGAAGGTTTTAGTTGGCGATTATGTTTTAGTCGAAGTATTGAATGAGCAAGAGGCGGTAATTGAAAAGGTTTTACCCCGGAAGAATTGGTTATTACGGCCACCTATAGCTAATATTGCGCAAGGTGTGGTCATAATGTCTCTTACTACACCCCCTTTTAACGCTAACTTGTTGAACCGGTTATTGGTTTTAATCCAAGCTGCAGGATTAAAACCGGTTATATGCTTGCATAAAGTAGACTTGGTCACGAACGAAACAGTAGAAGAAAAAATCTCTACGTACCAGGATGCAGGATTTATTGTATTTGCCACCAGTATAAAATCTGGAGCTGGTATAGAGCAATTGCGCACTGCCTTAAAGGATAAGACTTCAGTTTTTGCCGGCCCTTCCGGTGCAGGCAAATCAAGTTTATTGAATCGATTGGAGCCGGGACTATCTCTGCAAACAGGAGAAGTGAGTAAAAAACTTAGGCGCGGGAGGCACACTACTACCCACGTCCAGTTATTACCGCTTACCGGCGGCGGTTGGGTTGCAGACACCCCGGGTTTTACAACCTTGGATCTGGTAGGTATAACCCAAAGGGAGCTTATGTATTATTTCCCCGAATTTATCAGCTGCGCTACAGAATGTCGGTTTAATCCTTGTCTACACAGGCATGAGCCTAATTGTGCCGTTAAAGAGGCAGTGGAAGCAGGTAAGATTAAGGAAGAGCGCTATATTCACTATCTGGAATTTCTGCAGGAATTGGAGGCTTAAGGATGGTAAAGATTGCCCCTTCGCTTTTAGCGGCGGATTTTGCCAGCTTGGGTACCGCAGTTGAGCAAGCAGTAGCAGCTGGAGCAGATCTTTTGCATTTTGATATTATGGATGGGCACTTTGTTCCAAATCTCACCTTTGGGCCACCGGTGGTGAAGGCCTTGCGATGCAAAACTTCTATCCCCTTTGATGTTCACTTAATGGTGGATAACCCCGATTCTTATGTGGGGGATTTAATTGAAGCAGGTGCCGATCTGGTTACAGTTCATGCTGAAGCATGCCATCATTTGCATCGATCCGTAATGTCCATTAAAGAGAAAGGTATAAAGGCAGGGGTGGCGTTAAATCCAGCAACACCACTATGTTACTTGGAACATATCCTTCCTGAATTGGATTTGGTTTTGCTGATGGGTGTAAATCCCGGTTTTGGCGGTCAAGAGTTTATTCCGGCTGTTTTGAATAAAATTGCCGTACTTAAAAAACGGATAGCTGCAGGAGGTTTTTCAGCGGCAATTAGTGTTGACGGCGGCATGAATAAAGATACAGCCCTGGAGGCTGTGCGTTCCGGTGCTGATATAATTGTTGCCGGATCGGCTGTTTTTGGCAGCAATGATTACAAAAAAGCTATTTTAGCATTGCGGGAAGGCTCCGTTGCCCGTGTTTGCCAGCAGAAGGACAAAATTTAGCACCGGAACTTATGTAGTCGCTTATTGTTTATCTCAAGGGTAAGCTGTTCAACACTGAACTAACCCGCCAATTTCCCCGCCTCTATAAGCACGGTGTCAGGGGCGACTAAGTCTAGTATGGAGTTGACTAACATTTACAAGGGGTTAAATACTCTAAATGAAGTCGCGTTCGATAAACCCGGCGACCGCTCTTGGAGGTTAGAGGTTAGAAGCTGGAAGTTAGAAAAGAGTAGGAGAGGGTGGCAACGGTCGCCGGAGCCAGCGGTAAAATTAGGCTAGCTCCGGACAAAGTGTTTTTCGAGTTGGGTTGATCTTACTGGAATGTGTTTCAGTGTCCATCTTTTATTGGATGATGCAAGTGCATAGTATCGACGGGAAGGAGAACCGGTTGCGGTTCTCTTTTTTATGAGTGGCAAATCACATTTATAGTGAAAGATGAATATAGTATTGCATGAAGGAAAAGCAAGGGGATGAGAGCGCAATGAGGCCGCTAACTCATGGGCAAACAACTAGAATCTTAGGGTACTTGTTAATTATGGGCGGCATAGGATTATGCGCTTTAGTTTTACCACCCTGGATTTGGGCTATCTTAGTTGGCAGCGGTTTGATTGCTTTGGGCTGGTCTATTATAAGGCTTGATCGTTTTTGAGAAAAGAAGCAAATTTATCATTTTCCTTAATAAAATAATACAGAACTAATATTCATAGGCAACAATTTTACTTTTTAGAAAGGGGGAAAGGAAATGCGTATCCATGTGATCAAAGTACCACGGATTTTTGGTAATTTTATCTTGGGGATCTTGCGTATTTTCCATCGAAGTGACTAGTGTAAAGAAATAAAAAAATATTGCTTGTAGATTATTGGGGGCACTAATAGTAGGGCCTTTTTTTTTGTCAATAGGAGTTAGAATATAAAAACGCACCTATTTGGTGCGTTTCTTACAGAGCTCGCTGTACCTTGCCGGAGCGAAGGCAGCGGGTACAGACATGTATTTTTTTTGTGGTGTTGCCCACAACAGCCCTTACCCGTTGCAAATTAGGCGACCAAGTTCTTTTATTTTTAATATGGGAGTGACTAATAGTGAAACCTGTTTGTTTGCTTTTGCCACAAATTGCACATTCCTTAGGCATTGCTGCCACCTCCTTATCCCAATACCCTATTGCTACCAGTAATGCACTTATTTATTCTACCATAAGAGCATCAATGCTGCAAGTTAAATAGTAGCTATGATAGCGTCAAGATACTATGGGTTTTAAAAATAAAAGTAATCTCCTGTTTACCTGCTACTTTAAGCATCCCTCACTGACTTAAGGAACTGGGAAGCCCAAGTCCTTTTGCCAATATTCAAAATGGTTATGTTACCGATGGTTTCGCGCGATGCTGTAAGCTTTCTCTTCCTAATAATCTCCCGGTCTACTTTTACCTCACTTGCTTCATTTATTGCTGCTTTTTTCTTTCGCATAAATATGTCATACACATCTCCGCCATTCGCTACAAAGACCCTTAACCTGGCCATCTGGTCCACACCCGTTCTACTCCAGCCCAGAGGCCGTGAGCTTAACCTGGACGACAAGATATGGCTAACATGACCTTCTGCACTGCAGCCGATGTAATCCGACACATACTGCCGCATTATCCCTTCCCAGTTGCCTAGTATATATCTTCTTGCTTCCTGCACAGCTCTCTTCTTTGTTTCCGGCTCAGTTGTACTTATGATTGCTTTAAATAGCTCTTTTACACTTTCCTTGTCTCCAGCATTTATATAATCCCACATAATTGGTGTGGTGTAGCTCATATGCGCTGTAGCTTGAGTTACATACTTTGATAAGTGATAACGGTCCAGTACAAAGATGCTTCCCTTTATCCAGCCTAGTCCATTCTTTATCCATGCAGCACCATCCCCTGAGAGGTATATCTTTTCAATAGAATCCATATCATAAGTCTTATCTATGTAGTCCAAAACTTCCACCCATAGCTCATCACTGTTTGCATAAATACCGCTGAAATACCTTGCATTTATTAACCTCCACCGATTTTCCCCAACCCGTTCCCTACCCTCATGTACATATACAAGCTTTGGTTCTGCGTAGCCCCCAGTCTGAAGTGGTACATGATCTTCATCAGCTTCTATGTACAGTACCTTTACCGCCTTTTTATCTTGCTTAACCTCTACTGCGTCATTGTCTACACTGCCAAGCTCACGGATACTGTTCATTACTGTCTGTGATGTTAGATCCACAGCTTCAGCTGCTTCCTTTGCACTTCTACTATAGGGCATAAATACTGCTTCCTCTATGAGCCTTGCCTTTAGTGAAGCATCCATTTTATCATGGGCTTTTATGCCCACAGCCTCATCTGACAGGTAGCTGTATTCGCCTGCCTTTTTATTCTTGTAATATGTCCTTTCATACCTGACTTCGCCAAATATTGTCATAAGGGTCTTTTCAGCTGCTTTCTCCTTTACTGTCCAGTTTCGTTTCCGGTCTTTACTGTTTCTATACGCCTCGTCTATTGTTTCCAAGGCTTCGGCCACTAGGGTTACTCCAATCTCGTCCAACGTCTTCTTAGTAGCTAGAATAAATTCGGATATGTCTCTTCTTTCACGTATCAGATTCTCTAGTTCCTTTTCAAAACTACTGCTGATTTTTTCTATGATTTCCTGTATAATTAGTTCCATAAGAGTATCTCCTTTTCTCTGTGATTATTGTGGTCCTTCACAAATTACATGATATCACAGGAGAGATACTCTTATCTTTTATTTTTTGGTTTTTCCCCAAAGTAATTTTACACTAACTTAATTTTGCACTGAAATACGGTGTGTCCAGAGCTTCCAGGCGCTATAACAAATCACGTTCTTACATATACTTTTGGCTCAAACGATATGACGGAACCCTGGAATGTTTATGGCATTATAAAAATACATAGAATGGCACTTAAAAGTGCAGAGCAAAAAATCTAAAAAAGAGGACATTGCCATCACGTTCTCAAAATAATCCCTTCTGAAACTCTCGTAAGAACAGGAGGGAATAAAGAGGTGTTGGCAATGCCCCAGCAAGATTATATCAAGTTTTTGTATGAAAAAAAAGACTGCAACATTACCGAGATTAGCGACAAAGTAGGAATTAACTGGAGAACGGCAGCAAAATATGCCAAGAAGGAAGATTGGAACAGAGACTTTGCAAAGAGCGCCCGGAAGAGACCTGTAATAGACAGTGTCGCTGAAATCATCGACATCTGGCTGCTAGAGGACGGTTTAAAACCCCGGAAGGATCGAAGAAGTGCAACAGCTATTTATCACCAACTGGTGAAAGAGTATAGCTTTAGCGGTTCTGACAGAACAATTCGGGGATATGTATCACAGCGCAAACAGGAACTTCTAAGTAGCAACACAGAAAAATTCTTAAAGCTGGATCACCCTCCAGGTCGGGCTCAGGTGGATTTCGGCAGGATTAGGGTAATTTGGGATGGCCAGATTAGAGAAATAATGTGCCTGATGTGCTCTTTCCCCTACAGTAATGCTGCCTTTGCTTATCCGCTGCCAGCAGAAAACACAGTATGTTTCCTGCATGGCTTAACACAGATTTTTAGCTGGCTTAAGGGAGTGCCTCCGGAAATATGGTTTGACAACCTGACGGCAGCGGTTGTAAGTATTGGCAAAGGGGAAGAACGGACGTTAACGGAGATGTTTACTCGCTTTAAGCTACACTACCGGTTTGAAGCCCATTTTTGCAACGGGGGCAAAGGCAACGAAAAGGGGCATATTGAGAACAAAATAGGCTACGTTCGCCGTAATTGGGTGTTGCCTTACCCGGAAGTTACCAGCTTCGAGGAATTAGCAGATGAACTCTACCACAGGGCGATTGAAGATTTAAATCGCTCTCATTACCAAAAGGAATCCCGGTTGGAAGAGTTGTGGGAAGCCGACAAGCAAGTGCTTCTAGCCCTGCCTGCTATCCCCTTTGAACCTGCACAAACAGATACCGCCCGGGTGGATAAGTATTGTCGTATTCGCTGCCAGAAAGAGGAATACAATCTGCCCCAAGCTAAGAAGGGAGAAACTGTTTACCTGCGGATGTGGTGGGACCATATTGATGTCTACAGCAGCAGCTACAAACCTCTGGCCACATTCCCCAGGAATTACACCTTTAAAGAGCAACCCATCGACTGGAAGAGTTACTTCGTAATTTTTGTCAAGAAACCCCGGGGTGCTAAAAATGCCAGTATGTATAAACATCTTCCCCCGGATGTAAAAACCTATCTAGACCATCATCAGTTTAAAGAGCGATTGCGTTTTATTCACTCCCTACTTCAGGAAGGTTTTACTATTGAACAGATAGCTCAAGCACTGAAACACAATCATTGCGATGAAGGAATAATACGTCATTATCTCTACCGACTAGCCTTTCCAGATAAGCCTTTAGAACTGTTAAATGAGGCCTATACTCCTGCCAGTGTCAGGAATTACTCTCCTCAGGTAAATATCTATGACCGGCTGTTGCCGCTGAGGGGAGGTGTTAAAAATGACTCTAAAGGAGCAGTGCAAATCCCTTAAACTGGGCCATGTTCCTAAGATATATCTTGAAGTGCCCTTCAATGATAGGGAGCAGTATTTAACATCAGTTTTTGCAGCTGAGCTGGAAGTGCGCCGGGCTAAAAAAGTTGCGGCACTGATCAAGAAAGCCGGCTTCCCTATCCAAAAAACTCTGGAGGCCTTTAATTGGGAGCCTGTTACACTACCAACTGCTACTTCTATCTCAGGATTAACAGAGCTTGCGTTTCTTAACCACCATGAAAACATATTGGCTCTGGGGGCTGTAGGTACCGGTAAAACCCATCTGGCCATTGCCTTGGGGTTACAGGCTTGCTTAAGTGGCAAACGCGTCCGTTTCTACCGCTGTTTAGACCTGGTTAATACCCTGCTGGACAGCCTTCGCCGGGAAAAGTTATACCGGCTGATGAAAGAATTAGCAAAAACAGACTTGCTGATCATCGACGAGCTGGGGTTTGTACCCCTAGCCCGTGAAGGAGCCGAGTTGCTATTCAATGTGATTGCCCAGGCATATGAGCAGCAAAGCGTGATCGTAACCTCCAACCTTCAATTTGGGGAATGGAATTCCGTTCTTGATGATAACCGATTAACCGCCGCTCTAATTGACCGTCTGGTGCATCATGCGCATATTCTAGCCTTCGAAGGAGAAAGCAACCGTTTGAAGTACTCTCTCTCCGCATGTAATCTGTAAATCACGGTTCCCCTTAATGTGATGGCAATCTCTGCACTTTTTAATTGCCAAACTGTGTATTACCTACTTGCCAAACACCCTGGAATCCCTCCGTGTTAGCATATAAATAGTACAAGTTAAACATGGACAAGTCCTCCTAGAAACCATAGACTATATTTAGGAGGATGAAGAAAATGGCCCGACGGTTTACAGAACAGTTTAAAAAAGATGCTCTATCTTACGTCCATGATCATTCCAATTACAGTATCAATGCTTGTGCCCGTAATTTGGGGATCAGCGCCAATACCTTACATGGCTGGGTGAAAAAGGCCAAAGAGCGCGGCGAGGTTCACAGAGGTTCCGGTAACTATGAATCCGATGAAGCTAAGGAAAACGCCCGCCTTAAGAAAGAATTACGGGACACGAAGGATGCTCTTGAAATCTTAAAAAAAGCTATCAGCATCCTGGGCAACTGACCAAGGAGATCTTCTCACAAACAGCAATATTAGGAAAAAAGCTTGAGCGAGAAGAAATGCGCCGCCTTAATGTCAGCGGGGTGCTACGAATTCTAGGCGTCTCTCGAAGCGGTTACAATAGCTTCAAGGAAAGGGAATTCAATATAAATGCCAAACTATCACGTAAAGATGAACTAAAAAATCTAATTCTGGATATTCACCTTCGGTCAAAACAGATCTACGGCGCCCCTAAAATCACCATGGAGCTTAAGAAACAAGGGATCAGGGCTGCCGAAAAGACCGTTGGTAATTACATGAGGGAAATGGGTTTAAGGGCTCATTATATTAAGCCCTTTGTAAAGACTACAATTGACCCTGATTTTGATAATCGCCTTAAGAACCTGCTTAACGAACAATTTAACCCGGAAAAGCCTAACGCCATCTGGTGTTCAGACATCACTTATATTCATACAGGTAGGGGTTTTGCCTATTTGACAAGTATCATGGACCTATTTTCACGTAAAATCATAGCCTGGAGATTATCAAAAACATTAGAAGCAAAATGGGTTGTAAAATGTGTCCTAGAGGCCAAGAAGCTAAGGCGTACCACCCAACCCCTGGTGCTTCATTCCGATCGAGGCTCCCATTATGTCAGTGGCACCTATATCAAGGCTTTAAACAATATCATGCCTAGTTACTCCCAAAAGGCTAGCCCGTGGCAAAACGCTTGCATAGAATCATTTCATGCCTTACTCAAAAGAGAGTGGCTATACTGCTTCAAAATCAAAGACTTTGACCATGCCTATAGACTTGTTTTCGAATACATAGAAGCCTTCTACAACACTGTAAGAAGCCACAGCCATTGCGGATATTTATCACCGCAAGAGTATGAAGAATATTATTATGCTCAACTAAAACGAGCATTGGAGAAAACGGCATAATGAGGATTTGTTTCAGTTTAGGTTGTACTTTTTATTGACATAGTACCAGCTCCGTTGATAAGCAAATATAACGCGACAGCAACCGATCCCGCTATGTCCATGAAATATGCGGCAGGAGAGCCGGGAGAAACAGCAACAACAATGAGCGCTACTGCAACGCAGGTATCAACCACTGCCTTTGCGCTGTACAGCCTACTTTGTATGGCAAGAATTGAGTTGGGATTTGCTTTGTTTAGCGTTCGGTAACGAATCCAAAACCATGTATTTGCCGTAACGCCCAAAATGGCTATTATAAGACCCGATATTACATTTCCCTTCTCTTCTGCGGGGTATAAGAGTGCCACTATGAGCATCGCTATGCCGCTTAGACACATAGCAGCACCGACACAATAATTTGCAATCTTCTCAAGGCGAAGCCTGTGATTCTCATCGTATTCTGTGCCTTTATGTGTTACCCGATATACAGCCCAGGATACAATTATTGCAACAAGTTCCGCAGTTCGGCGTATAAAATCCGCAAGTTGTGTAGAGGACTTGCCTAAAAGCAGACCGATTCCAACAACAATGGGTCCGGGTGAGCTAAGAACAACAGACGCAAGAAGTGTGCGTTCACCTGATTTTTTTTTCATGGCTACGCACCCCATAAATGCAATAGCGACAAAATTACTGCAGCAGCTGCAAACGGACATGTAATTGTATCCATACCATTGCGGGTATAAAGCTCAACAACGGAGCTGACAGCTGCTGTAAGCACGGCTATTATCAAGCTGATGTACCACGCGACATTCGCGTTGATTAAAAGAACGATGAAAACAGAAATCAAGGACACTGTAAACATAGCAAATGTTCCTTCAACGCTTTTACGCCCTTCTATGAGCTTGCCTTCAAGATAGTGTCTCCCATATTTTTTTCCAATCAAAGCAGCGGCTGCATCACCAAAACCCCAGGCGCATATGCATGCAAGAACAAGCCATCTTTCGCCAAACCATCCCCAGCAAATGCTGTTTAGTACCGCAAACATGCTGAATACAAGAACCAGGCTGCGTTTAATTTCGCCGCTTTTTCGTTCGGTAAGTAGTTCGGAATAGCAGTTCAGCTTTTCTGCCAAAGACAGCAACGGAAATACGATTGAAATGAAAACCAGAGCAGCAAGTGATGCAATCCACCATGTCTGGAAGGCATATATCCATATTATCAAGGAACACAGCAAAATAGTATGTAAGAGTTTACGAAACACTTCTGAAGGAATACGGATAAAACACCGTAACAAAAGTGCTGCTGAAGCACATACGAGAAAGTATCCGCACAATATTCCGAAGCCCTGTAAAAAATCAATCATATCTCTGACTCCCGTGAGTTCAAATTTTCATATACTTTTTGAAGCAACCTGTCAAAGCTCCCAAACTCCGATTCGCTTATCCCTCTCAGCGATATCTCATATGCCATTCTATAGGCACGCTCAATCCTATCGCTAACATCTTTTGCTGCATCAGTCAACATAACGCGATAGGTGCGCGAGTCATCGGCTTGCCGCTCACGATGAATATAGCCCTTGCTGTCAAGTGAGTTAACTGTTCTGGATATAGCAGCTTTTCCGATATCAAGACGCTCAGCAAGGTTCTCTTGCGAAAGGCCGTCACTTGTCGAAAGAAGGTGAAAAATGATATCGGCTTCCGCGCCTGTCAGGTTTAATGACACCAATTCAGAATTTACTATCTGTCCGGCTGAGCGCAATATAGCCTTCATGCGAATCCAAATATCTCTTACATCCAACATAACTTAACCTCTTGTTCTTTAAGTAAATATAAGATGTATTATAGCACAGGATGGTTGACTAATCAACCATCCTGTGCTATTTGTGTTGTTAATCAGTGATAATGTCATAGCATAACTCATCAGGGAAAATGTCATCCCCCCATAAGAGTATAATGGGAGGATGAAAACAGAAATGAGTAAACAAGAAGCGAGAAAAATAACTATCATTGAAGAACTATTGGCGGGTAGATTTACCAACAAGCAGGCGGCAGAGCTTCTAGACCTCAGTGTCAGACAAGTATAAAGGATGAAGGCGGAGGCATCCAAAAATGGGGTCATGAGTATCCTGCATAAAAATCGTGGTCGTAAGCCTGCTAATGCATTAAATCCTAAGGTAGCTGCAGCAATTACTAGTATTTATCAAACGGAGTTATCTGGTTATAACTTTTGCCATACTACTGATGTTCTAGCTGAAGAAAAAGGCATCTTTGTATCTGTCAGCACTGTCTCAAGATATCTTAAACAAAGTGGGATTCGCTCTCCCAAAGCCAAGCGCAGGCCTAAAAAACATCGTTCCAGAGACGCCCGAGAACGGGAAGGAGAAATGGCTCAGATGGATGCTTCCAGTTTTGATTGGCTTGGTAATGGTTCTTACTTGCATCTGCATGGGGTCATTGACGATGCAACTGGCCGCATTTTAGCACTGCACTTTGACAAGGAGGAAACCTTGGAAGGCTATTGTGAACTGATGTTTCACATGAATCGAGATGGCCATTTGCCAAGAGAAATTTACACTGATGGCAGGACTGTCTTTGTCTATGACAGTAAAACGAAACAGAAGTTAACCCTTGAAGAAGAACTGGCCGGTAAGCTGGAGAAACAACCCCACTTTGCCCGGGCTCTTAAAGAACTTAATATTTTACATATCGTTGCCAGGTCTGCTCAGGCTAAAGGTGGTATCGAAAGACTCTGGCAAACATTACAGGATCGTTTAACCAAAGATATGAAACGTAACGGTATTTGCACTGTTGCGCAAGCTAATGAGTTCCTTAAAAAGTATATTCCTTACTACAACCGCAAGTTTGCTGTTCAGGCTAGTAACCCGGAAAAGGCCTACTTGCCTAAGCGAGATATGTTTGAATTACAGCTCATCTTCGCCAAGCATGAAACTAGAAAACTGGATTCAGGTCTTAGCTTTTCCTTTAAGAATCAAAAGTACAGGCTACCGGTTAATGTGGGAAATAACAAAGTACCTGCATCTCCTCATGATACGATTACCGTAGCCACCAGTAAGTACATCGGAGTGCAGGTACTCTACAAGGGTTTGGTTATTGAGCCTGAACCGCTTAAAACTAAACCCAAGGAAAGTATAGCACAAAAACCTAAGCAGCAAGACTCTTTGAAGGGCTTGCCAGCTCATCCCCAAAGTAAACCTAAAAACAAATCTCCTTGGTTTGGTTATAACAAAATGTTCTATTCCAAAAGAAATAGGGGTGACATTTCTGCTGCTCAGTTATCCAGGTAAAGGGGTGACATTTTCGCTGACTATTGACAGTTAAATAGTAGCTTTATTCATCTCAATAAATAATATTAATTTCCGCACGCAAGACTTCCATTCATTTCATGCACGGGCTGGCTGCAACATATAACTAGCAAGAATTGCGGCTATTATTTGTAAAGAGAGAAAAGAGGGAAAATAAAGAAATAGAGAGAATATATTAATTAAATACTAATAACCTTGCGGAAGGAGTTATTGGTGATGAAGGAAAAAATTGGCCATTTGGTTGCTGAGCTTAAACCGAACTTAATTGGAATGCGGCGGGCAATCCATCGTCATGCCGAGACAGGCTGGACGGAGTTTTGGACCGCCGCTTATGTGGTAAAAAAATTAAAAGAACTTGGACTGGAAGTATCTTACAGCTCTGAAGTTATTAAAGAAGAAGCAATGATGGGCGTACCTTCGGCAGAAATACTAGCTGCTTGCCAAAAAAGGGCTGTAGAACAGGGAGCAGATCCGGATATTGTGGCTAAAATGGAAGGCGGCAAGACAGGGGTGGTTGCAGTGCTTGATACGGGCAGACCTGGGCCTACCGTCGGTTTTCGTTTCGACATGGATGCTAATGATGTTGAAGAGGCAAAAGATCGAAAACACAGACCATTCGCCGAAGGGTTTGCTTCGTTAAATGAGGGCACCAATCATGCATGCGGTCATGATGCCCATACGGCCATAGGATTGGGGATAGCGCAAGTTCTTTTGACAATTGAGAATGATCTCAAGGGAAAAGTAAAGTTTATTTTTCAACCAGCGGAAGAAGGAGTGCGTGGAGCGAAGGCGATGATGGAAGCTGGTGTTGTGGATGATGTTGACTATATGATTGGCTTTCACGTGGGCAGTTATTACCGCAAATTAGGGCAGGTAGCTTGCGGGGGGGCTAGGTTCTTTGGCGACGACGAAGATAGATGTATCTTTTACGGGCGGCAATCCTGCCACAGCAGGTGCAGAGCCTGAGGCAGGCCGCAATGCTCTATTGGCAGCACATACTGCAGGCCTTAATTTACACGCCATTTCTCGCCATAGTGGTGGGGCTACCCGGATAAACGTGGGTACATTGGTTGCGGGAACAGGACGGAATGTAATTCCAGCTTGGGCAGAAATGAAGATGGAAACAAGGGGCGAAACAACTGAGTTAAATGAGTATATGTTCAAAAATGCCTGCCGAATTTTAGAAGCTGCTGCGGCAATGCATGATGTGCAAGTGAAAATCAAAATAGCAGGTTCTGCCCCAGGAATGATCCCCAGCGAGGGGTTGGTGAAAAAGCTGGCTGAAATTGCCTCTGCAATACCTGATTTCACTGAGGTTATGGAATATGGCAGATCCGGTGGGAGCGAAGATTATACTTATTTTGTCCAGAGGGTGCAACAACTGGGGGGAGAGGCTACGTATGCGCTCTTAGGGACCGAATTGGCAGCAGGTCACCACCATTATTATTTTGATATCAACGAAGACGTTATTCCCTTAGGGGTGAGGTTTTTCAGTGAAGCTGCTCGCAATATTACCAACACGCTTTCTCCTCTAAAATAGTGTTTTATGGAAAGGGCCACATCAAAGTGGCCATTTCTTTTGCGGTTCTGCTGGCGGGAAATAAAGGAATATAAGGGGATAAGAAGAATAAATTAGACTAGATCATTATTAGCGGGAATATTGGGTGAAGTTACCTGTCATATTATTAATGCCTTTATTTCTAACTATTTAGAAAGGAAGATTACTGATGAAATATTATTGCGCGCAATGTGGTCGGGAATATAGCGTCACTGATTTGGTTTGGCGCTGTACCTGTGGAGGTTATCTTAATAGCAGGGGGAATTTTTTGCTGCGGCGCGGGGATGTGGTTAAAGATCAGGTTTCCCTTTGGCGCTATGAAAAAGCTTTGCCACTGACCCTGCAGGAATCTACAACCAGATTTCAAGAAGGTTTTACACCGCTCGTGGAAACGCCATGGCAAGGGCGAAAAATATTATTTAAGGTTGACTATCTCATGCCTACAGGTTCTTTTAAAGACAGGGGTAATGCGATCTTGGTGAATTTTTTGCGGAAACTTGGAGTGCAACGTGTTGTGGAGGATTCATCGGGAAATGCTGCCGCATCAATTGCAGCTTATTGTGCAGCAGCCGGGATAGAATGCGATCTATTTGTCCCTGCGACAACTTCTGCGGGGAAACTGGTGCAAATAACGATGTATGGTGCTAAATTGCATCGCATATCCGGTTCCCGGGAGGATGTGGCGGCAAAGGCTATGGAGGCAGGGGAGCAAACGTTTTATGCCAGTCATAATTGGCATCCATTATTTATTGAAGGAACCAAAACTTTGGCCTTTGAAATTTGGGAGCAATTGGGATGGCGTGCTCCGGAAAATGTAATCGTACCTGTAGGTATGGGTAGTGCCTTGTTGGGTTTAGCAAAAGGATTTCAGGAACTCTTGACTGCCGGTGAAATTGAAAGTATGCCTCACTTATATGCAATCCAGGCGCAAAACTGTGCCCCATTGTATAGGGCATTTACCGGAGAAAAGGGTCAGATGAATCCATTACCTACTGTTGCCGAAGGGGTAGCCTGTGCCCGTGTGATCAGAACTGAGGAAATTATCAATACAGTTGTGGAGTCCGGTGGAGTTATTGAAGCTGTCACAGAGGAGGAGATAGTGCAAGCATTGATCAAGGCGGCGACTTTAGGATATTATGTGGAACCCACATCTGCAGTTGCCTTAGCCGGGATGGATCGACTCTGCCAAAGAGGTTTATTGGCAGCGGAAGCGGATACAGTAGTTCTTTTAACCGGGTCCGGATTAAAGGCAACAGATAAAATAAGCGATTTAATAAAAAATAAAAATATAAAATAACATTGAATTAAAGCTTATTATGTTATCAGCCTTGTGGAGAATAATGCTATAAGAAGAGGATTCTCCAATTAAGGCGACGAATAATATTTGTATCTTGAGGCTGTTTAATACAAAAAAGAAAATCATGGCGTAAGGGAAAATATAACTAAAAGTTTATTCGTTTATTCAAAAAGGCAATTGGTCCATGAGGGGGATTTAAAAATGAAGAACGAAATAAAGACGAGTTTTGGTCGTATTGTGATTGCAGAAGAAGTGATCGCCACTATTGCCGGTATGGCTGCCGTAGAGTGCTATGGCTTGGTAGGGATGGCCAGCCGAAAAATTAAGGATGGGATCGTAGAGCTACTGCGCAAGGATAATTTGAGTCGCGGTGTGGAAGTGATTGTGCGGGATGATGATGTCTTTATCAATCTGTACATTATCGTCGGTTATGGGGTAAAGATTTCTGAAGTTGCCCATAATGTGATGGAAAAAGTAAAATATAGTATCGAGCATATTACCGGCCTCAAGGTGGCTAAAGTTTATGTAAATGTCCAAGGGGTCAAAGTCAGCAAAGATAAGTAGCTAGGAGGTAGAAAAAAATGCAGCTTAATGTTTTAGAAGGAATACATCTGCGGCGAATGTTGCTTGCCGGCGCTGCCCTCTTGGAGAGTAAAAAACAAGAAGTAAATGCCCTCAATGTCTTTCCTGTTCCTGATGGGGACACAGGCGCTAATATGGGCTTAACTGTGGCAGCTGCCGTAAAGGAAGTTGAGAAGGTTGAGCAGCAGCTTTCCCGGGTGGCAGGGGCATTGGCTACCGGTTCACTAATGGGGGCAAGGGGTAATTCCGGTGTTATTCTCTCACAGCTTTGCCGTGGTTTCTCTCATGCAATTGGAAGTAAGGAAACTGCGACGGCGCAAGAATTTGCGCGGGCTATGCAAGCAGGTGTAGATACTGCTTATCGGGCAGTAATGAAACCGGTTGAAGGTACGATCCTTACTGTGGCTAAAGAGGCAGCCAAAGCTGCTATCCAAGCTGCCCGGATGGGCGAAGATATAATTGGTGTATTGGAAGCGGCTGTAAATAAGGCTGCGGCAACACTTGAGCGAACACCGGATATGCTACCGGTATTAAAAGAAGCAGGAGTAGTTGATGCAGGAGGAAAGGGTTTATTATTTCTTTTGCAGGGAGCCCTGCAGAGCTTAAAGGGTGAGCAACAAGATTATGCAAAGACACACTTTAAGGATGCACCCCCCCCAGAGATAATTGACCAGCCTGGTTTAGAGTTGAAATATCAATATTGCACTGAATTTATTTTGCGCGGTAGCAATCTCAGAGTTGATATGATTAGAAATGCATTATGTGATATGGGCGATAGTGTACTTGCCGTGGGAACGGAGGATTTGGTTAAGGTCCACATCCATACTAATCATCCGGGGCAGGTATTGGAATACGGTCTAGTCCAGGGAACATTGCATGATATCAAAATCGACAATATGGCAGAGCAACATCGTGAAGTTGTTGTATCCCAAAAATCGGTAGCAACCAAGCCTGAACAACCAGAGGTAGAAAACGCATTACCACTTGCGGAGTGCAATGAGACCGGAATTAGTATTATTGCAGTGGCAGTTGGTGAAGGGATGAAGGCAATTTTAGCAAGTCTGGGGGTAGAGAAGGTTGTAGAAGGCGGCCAGACCATGAACCCCAGCACAGAGGATATAGTGCGGAGTATCAAAGAGTGCCGCTTTGAACAGGTTATTGTGTTGCCTAACAATAAAAATGTTATTTTGGCTGCAAAGCAGGCACAGGAAATAGTGGAGCGGGAGGTAGTTGTGATCCCGACAAAGAGTATTACCCAGGGGATAGCGGCACTGGTTGCCTATAATCCTTTGAGTAGCCTTGCGGAAAATGCTCGGGAAATGACTGCAACCCTCGGGATGGTACAAACAGGAGAAGTCACTTATGCGATCCGTGATTCCCGTTACAACGGGCAGGAGATCAAGGCGGGAAATATTCTCGGGTTGCTCGATGGTGAGCTTGTTGAAGTTGGGCAAGAGCCGGCAGAAATTGTTATAACCTTGCTCGAACAGATGGTTAAAGCAGAAAGCGAAATTATAACCCTTTATTATGGGAAAGATATTACCTCAGCAGCTGCAGAGCAATTAGTACAAGAGGTGCAGGCTGCATATCCCCACTGTGAAGTAGAAGTATATGATGGTGGCCAGCCTTTATATTATTACATCATAGCAGTGGAATAAGAGGAAAGCGGGTTAAATTCTTAACCGGAGGTGAGTATTTTGGGAGTGATTGTTGTCAGTGACAGTACAGCCGATTTACCGCCGGAACTAATTGCTGCATACGGTATTTATATAGTACCCCTTAAGGTCCATTTTGCACAAGAAGAGTACCGGGATGGTGTTGATATTACTGCTGATGAGTTTTACCAAAAATTGAGGGTGAGTAAAGCATTACCTACCACATCGCAACCATCCCCCGGAGAGTTTGAAAGTGTTTATCGCCAGGTCTTAGCAGGTGGTAATCATTCCATTATTTCTATCCATATATCAGCGCAGTTAAGCGGTACTCATCATTCTGCAGTGATTGCCGCTTCAATGTTGCCGGAAGCTGATATTGAAGTGGTTGATTCGGAAGTGGCTTCAACCATCCACGGTCTTATTGTAATACAAGCCGCCCGGGCAGCGCAGGCAGGAAAATCGAAGGCAGAAATTTTACGGTTAATTCAAGAGCTTAAAAAGAAGGTTACAGCCTTTTTTATGGTTGACACTTTAGAATACTTGGTAAAGGGTGGACGCATCGGCAAAGCCCAAGCAATTTTAGGGACGATGTTAAATATAAAACCGATATTAACCATAGAGGATGGAGTCATTGCCCCTGTTGCTAAGGCTAGAGGAAGGGTTAAGGGAATGGAAGAAATTCTCCATCGTTTAGAAGCGGAAATTGGTTCCCAGCAGCAATCCATAATGGTAATTATGCATGCGGATAATAGAGAAGGGATGGAAAAACTAAAGGCAAAGGTTCAGGAACGGTGGCAACCGCAAGAATTATTGATTTCTGATGTGGGGCCGGTGATTGGTACCCATGTTGGTCCCGGAACACTTTGTTTAATTGGGGTTAAGCCTTAGAATAATTTATTTTGGTGCACCTCTTTTATGGATATGTGAGCCTTACATAATCTGGTATGGAGGTGTTGGGAACAGGTGTTGGGCTGCACCTGTTTCCTTTTTGCATTGGGAGGGTGTTCGATGGACAGTTCGCGATTAAGTGTTAATATCCAAAAGCTAGCAGGTGTTGGGCCGAGTCGGGCTAAATTATTGGCCAGATTGGGAATAAAGACTGTTGCTGATCTTTTATTTTTTTATCCACGGCGGTGGGAAGATAGAAGTAACATCCAGCCCATAGCTGAACTGACTCCCGGTTCCCAGGTTACCGTTTGCGGTCAGGTTGTAGGTTGTGAGGAAAATCGCCCCCGGCGCGGTCTTACAATTACCAAGTTTGCTGTTGGGGATGGTAGCGGAAAAGTATGGTTGGTTTTTTTTAACCAGCCGTTTCTTAAAAACCAATTACGGCGCGGGCGGGCGGTATTGGCTACCGGTAAAGTGGAAAACCGGGCGGGGCAGCTACAGATTGCAAACCCTGAATGGGAAACAATAACGGATGAAAGTACTTTGCATAGCGGTCGCATTGTGCCTATCTATCCGGGTACTGAAGGTCTTTCCTCCCGTTGGTTGCGGCGGCTTATATTCGTTGCTCTCAAGCAGTGGGCAGTGCAGATTCCGGAGATATTACCGGTAGAGATTCGAAAAAGGTATTGCCTGCTACCTAAAGCAATTGCCGTGCAAGAATTGCATTTCCCGCGGGGGAAAAAAGAATTGGTAGTTGCCCGGCGCACACTGGCCTTTGAAGAGCTGTTTTTATTGCAACTTGGTCTATTAAGGGGACGGCAGCAGGATGAAGTTGCAGGGATTTGTTTTGCTCCCGACGGAGACTTGGTGGCCAGTTTTTTAAGCGCATTGCCTTTTTCTTTAACAAGTGCTCAGCAGGCGGCCATGGCAGAGATTCGCCGCGATATGGAAGCGTGTAAAAATATGAATAGATTGCTGCAGGGTGATGTCGGTTCAGGAAAAACCGTAGTAGCCGCGTATGGATTAGTTAAGGCGATAGATAATGGTTATCAAGGGGTATTGATGGCACCTACAGAAATATTGGCGGAACAGCATTTTCTTAATCTTACCCACCTATTAAAACCATTGGGGTTAAGGATAGCCCTTTTGACCGGTTCCATACCTGTTAAGAAGAAAAAAGAAATCTTAGAGCAGGTTGCAAAAGGTGAAATCCAATTGGTAATAGGTACCCATGCAGTTATCCAAGCGGAGGTAGAGTTTGCAAAATTGGGGCTGGCGGTAATTGATGAACAACATCGTTTTGGTGTCAATCAGCGTGCTCAGTTAGTGGACAAAGGGATTAATTGCGATTTGTTGGTTATGACTGCTACCCCTATCCCCCGTACCTTAGCAATGGTTTTCTATGCAGATTTTGACGTGACAGTTTTAGCGCAATTGCCGCCTGGCCGGCAGCCGGTGAAAACATATTGGGTCAGTGCTAAGGCTAGATCAAAGGTCTATCAGTTTTTGCGCCAGGAAATAAAAAAGGGCTACCAAGCTTATTGGGTCTGCCCATTAGTTGAAGAATCCGATAAACTATCAGTTCAAGCTGCCGTAGAATTGGCAACGACTTTACAAACAAAAATATTTAGCGATTTTAAGATTGGGTTACTTCATGGGCGCCTACCTATAACTGAGAAAGAAAAAATCATGGAAGATTTTCACCGGCAAAAAATTGATATTCTGGTAGCTACCACAGTGATCGAAGTGGGTGTTGATGAGCCTAATGCTACAGTAATTGTAATTGAAAATGCGGAACGATTTGGCTTAGCCCAACTACACCAATTGCGTGGTAGAGTTGGGCGTGGCGCTACACAATCCTATTGCATTTTAATCGGCTCACCATCTACAATACAGGGACAAAACCGACTAAAGGTGATGACTCAAACTACAGATGGATTTCGCCTGGCAGAGGAGGATTTGAAGCTCCGGGGCCCGGGGGAATTTTTCGGCACACGGCAAAGTGGGTTACCGGAGCTCAAGGTAGCCGATTTAGTTAATGACCTTGATCTATTACAGTTGGCACAAAAAGAGGCTAGGGCGCTGCTAACAGAAGATCCGTCTTTGCTTGCTCCCCAACATAAATCATTGAAGCAGGAATTAGGTTATATTTTTGGTGTATCCTGGCAGGAACGCTGGGCATAGATTCATTTTATCATTGTAGATATAGATTCACTTCCTCCGGCTTTATCGCCGGGTGGAGGGCAACATTAAGGGCGCCGGCTAAAACCCGGGAGAGATTTAGAATTAAAGCATCTATTTCCTTAGGTGTAACGTGGAGCTCACTGATAACCGGTCCTAGTACAGCCTTTATTAATTGCCGTTTATCTGCTTCTCCCAGGCGGCCCATTATCCCCAGGTCATTGATTTGTACCCGCAACTGTCCCATTAATGTTTCGATAACGTCATAAGCTATATTTGTTGCATGGACAACTGTAGGTACTCCGATGGCAATAACCGGGACCCCTAGATCTTCCTTGGTAATGCCAAGCCGTTTATTCCCGACTCCGGAACCGGGGTTAATACCTGTGTCTGCCAACTGGATCGTAGTACAAACCCTACTTATACTCCGGGCAGCTAAAGCATCGATGGCAATTACTAAATCCGGTTTAATATTTTCCACGATACCTCTGACAATTTCTCCTGTTTCGATTCCCGTTAGCCCCAGCACTCCCGGAGAGAGGGCACAAACCGGGCGTAATCCTTCTGCCAGTTCTTCCGGAGCAAATTGAGCAATATGTCTCGTTACTAATATTTGATCAATAACCCTGGGACCTAAAGCATCGGGAGTTGCATTCCAGTTGCCTAGGCCTACAACTAAAACTGTCGCATCGTCAGACAGATCAGCCAGTTGAGCCAGTTTTTCCGCCAGCAGTTTACTAATTTCTTCTTGAATTACTCTACTGGGGCTGCGAAGTTCTTGGGAATCAATGGTAATATAGTTCCCAGGAGGTTTGCCCATGGCTTGTGCCCCTTCCGGTGTAGATACTTTAACCCATGTTACTTTACTGTATTTGCTTTCTTCTTCTTCTTCCACTTCTACACCGGGAACTGAGTGCCCTCGTTCAGTTAAAAATTGACGAGCTTCAACAGCTAAGTCAGTGCGGATGTTCCGGCTTCCATCCCATAAATTAGGATTCATGGCGATGCCCCCTTTAGGTAATGTCATTGAGATTAGTTTTTCTCATTAGTATCATCCTTATAGAAGAATTTTAAAATAGTATGGCGGCCGGAGAGGCCGCCACTGGGAGAGGAGAAACCGGAGGAAGAGCTTATGGGGGAGGATTTAATTTCTATGCAATGAATTAAATGAATTAAATGTATTCCGGTCTATCCATAGTATTAACAATATATAAAGAAATATACATGGGGCAATAGTGGTAAATAATACCACAGGAAAATTTCCTGGCTCGCTTTTCCTTTTATTATATGCTAAAATATAGTCAGCTTACGAAAAAATGGGAGGATTCAAGGTGCGGGTTATTGCCGGATTGGCCAAGGGTCGCCTGTTATGTTGCCCCAAGGGAAAGACGATTAGACCCACATCTGATCGGGTGAAGGAAGCACTTTTTAACATCATTATAAATTGGGTTGATGGTGCGCAAGTATTGGATCTTTTTGCCGGTACCGGTAGCCTCGGTATTGAAGCGTTAAGCCGTGGAGCTAGACAGGCTATATTTGTCGACAGGGATCAAGAAAGTATTAAATTGATCAAAAAAAACTTGGAGCGTACAGGGTTGCTGGCTCAGGCTATAGTATATAGAAAAGATGCTCTGGTTTTTTTACAATATATCGCAAGAAAAGGCAATGTTTTTGATTTGATTTTTTCCGATCCTCCTTATGGGAAAGTGCTGGCAAACCGTATTATTCAATTGGTAGCCGGCGGCAGTTTACTGCACTCCGCAGGTTTGCTCATAGTAGAGCATTCCCCTCGCGAGTCGCTGCCAGCGCAAATTATGAATCTTGGGCTCTGGCAACAACGTTCTTATGGTGATACGGTACTATCCTTTTATCGCTGTGCGTCTGGGGAGGAGCTTCTACCGCATCCCAAGGAGTAAGAAAATAAAGACGGGGATTTGTCCTTTTGCTTCGACATCTTAGTTGTGGGGGGTATTGTAATGCTGACTGCAGTTTATCCAGGCAGCTTTGATCCGGTAACCAATGGGCATATAGATATTATCGAACGGGGGACAAAGATTTTTGACTTAGTGATTATAGCCGTGGGAATACATGCTGAGAAGAAAGCTCTCTTTTCTGTTGAACAGAGAGTGGAGATGCTGCAAGATGCTACAGCGCATATTCCCAATGTTGAAATCGATTGTTTCCAAGGCTTGCTCAGCGATTATGTGAAAGCAAAAGGCGCAAAAATTATTCTCAGAGGGCTCCGTGCTCTATCTGATTTTGAATATGAATTTCAAATGGCATTAACTAATAAGAAACTGGTCGAGGAAGTTGAAACAATCTATATGATGACCAGTAGTAAGTACATATATCTTAGTTCTAGTATCGTAAAAGAGCTGGCCAGTTATGGCGGATGTATTCATGATTTTGTGCCGGCTAACGTAGAGAAGGAACTGAGGCGAAAATATAATCGGGAATATGAATCAAAATAGTTGCGGAAAGGGGAAAAGACATGGAGATTTTTGAACTTTTTGATGACTTGGAAGAACTGATATCCGGGGGAAGCCGCATACCATTAACTGGGAAGGTTGTTGTCAATGAAGACGAGGTAATTGAGGTAATAGAGCAGATCCGGAACGCATTACCGGAAGAACTGCGTCAAGCTCGCTGGGTAATGAAGGAGCGGCAGCGAATTATTGCTGATGCGGAACAGGAAGCGCGGGAAATAGTAGAACAAGGTAAAGAATATACCAATAGGCTAATCGATGAGAATGAAGTGACCAAAAAAGCAGAGCAAAAGGCGCAGGAAATTATCAAACGTTCGCAGGAGGTATCCCAAGAGATAAAAATAGGCGCCTATGAATATGCGGAAAAATGTCTGGCCAGATTAGAACAAACATTAGGCGAATTATTGCGGGCAACGCAACGGGGTAGGGAGGAATTAAAAAAAGAAAGACAATAGCAGTTGTACATAAATTTTTATTGCTTTTTAATCAGCAGTGGAATTAAACGTAGTCGCCGGATAAATGAGTAAATGGCAGAGCTTAAAACCAAGATCAGCAATAGCGTGCCAACCCTGGTTAAGAGAAAGTGGAGCCTGGGCCCCCAGTACGACCATGCAGGATCAGGTGGTGTTTGTAAATAAACAGGGACGGCGATGCTATCAAGAAATACAGGGTTAAACTGGACCATTATGAGCGCAATGCTCGTTGCCAAGATAGCGTGGAGGATTCTGGCAGTTAGATAAGGCGTTAGTCTGATATCGGTATCATTAATGATAGCTGCCACCTGACAGTGTACAGAGATACCGCTCCAGGCAATGATACCGCTTGTTACGGCTATGCGCTGACTTAAAGATGCCAAGCCGGAGCCAAGTGTACTGGGAGCACTACTGGCCAGATCGGAACCAATGGTAATTTCAAACAAACCGCTGATACAAGCTTCAGCCAAGGTGGTTTCGAGCCCGATCAAGCTGAGAATGCGCGCAAAGAAAAGGCTTAAGACGGCAGTTAAGCCCATCATTGTAGCCACGCGGATAACCACCGAAAAAAGGATGATAAAACCACCGACCAAGAGCATGGTGTTTATTGATTGGCGAATCGCATCGCCCATCAACTGGCCAAAGGGTCGGCCATCTGCCAGCCGTGCCCTATATAGGGCTTGACATGCCCGGAAAAGAATATTTCCGTGGGGTTGCTTTTCATCCTGTGCCGGTGCGGATCTCCCATAAAAGCGTAAAATGATACCAACTAACAAGGCTGATATATAATGGGAGAAGGCTATGATTGAGCCAACTTTTGCAATGCCAAACATGCCTATGGCTACGGCGCCAAACATAAAAAGCGGGTCAGCGGTGTTGGTGAAACTTAGTAACCGTTCTGCTTCTACACGGGATACCATTTTTTGCCGCCGCAATTTCCCTGTAAGCACAGCACCAATCGGATAGCCAGAGGCTAGACCCATGGCCATAACAAACGCACCTACACCTGGTACGTTGAAGACCGGGCGCATAAACGGTTCCAGCAACACGCCTAAAAAGTGAACTGCACCAAGCCCCATGAGGATTTCGGAACCGATAAAAAAAGGCAGAAGAGCAGGAAAAACAATTTCAAACCAGACCTTCAAGCCATGCGCGGCAGCTTCAAAGGAAATGTCAGGATAAAGCACCATGGAAATAGTTAAGAAAATGGCACCAAAAGCCATGATACATGCTGTGAACCGGGCTTTGAAGTAGCCGGGATTTTTGTTTGATGTGTTCACTAGAAAACCCCCTTTATGGCATGAACGCTAGGTCATGTTACGCTATACAACTATAATGATTATATTTTTGCAAGGATAGGATTATGCTTGCGGGGGAAGAGAAGTAAGTTTTTCCAGTTTGTTATTATGATTATTATCTGGGGAAAAAACTTTATTTGCAGTTAGGTAGAATTTTGTCATTTTGGCGTGTATATGAATATGCTGCTTATGATCGTGATCGCCGGATTGATCTATTTTTGCCAAGATAGGAGATGTATGATGCCGGGAGATAGGCCTAAGGTTGGTTTAGCGTTGAGCGCCGGCGCCCTGCGGGGTTTTTGTCATCTGGGGGTGCTCCAGGTATTAGACGCTGAGGGTATCCCAGTGGATTATATAGCTGGGAGCAGTATTGGCGCCTTGATAGGCGCATTTTATGCTGCTGGTTTTGACATGTCCTTTTTAAGCCGGATAGCCAAGCATCTTAGACTTAGGCATATTGTTGATCCAACTTTTCCGCGGCAAGGTTTTTTATTGGGGCAAAAAATCAATGATTTTTTGCGTTTGTTTTTTCGAGATACCACTTTTGAACAGTTAAAAGTGCCGTTAGCAGTTGTAGCAACAGACTTGCGTTATGGGAAAGAGGTCGTGTTTAAGGAAGGATCAGTTATTGATGCTATACGGGCTAGTATTGCTATTCCAGGGATATTTGCGCCGGTCTATCAAAACGATCAAGTTTTGGTTGACGGTGGCTTGGTTAATCGAGTACCAGTTAGCATAGTTAGGGAAATGGGCGCTGATATTGTAATTGCGGTAAAAATAAATCTACCGGTCACTGCCCAACGTCTTCGTAATGTGGCCGATATTATTATGCAATCCTTTGATCTAATGCAAGTCCAGGTTATGGAACATAAAATGTTGGCTGCTGATATCATTATTGAACCAAACGTAGCGGGTTATAGTCGAACCGGGTTTGAGCATGTAGAACAATGTGTGGAAGCGGGTATTGTGGCTACTCGCATAAAGTTGCCTCTTTTTAAATCGTTGTGTACAAAATATACCTCCGATAGCCACGTCCCTAAGGGGTAGTGTAAGGGGGTTGATGTGACAATGGGTAAAAAAGGGAGAATCCTAGTATGCTTGCTGTGTCTGCTACTGCTTTGGCAAGGCATTGCTTTGGGATTCCAGCTGGGAACACGCCTGTTAAGGGTTGGAGATTATGGTAATGATGTGGCGGTGTTGCAGGTACGGTTAAAAGAGATGGGGCTTGATCCGGGGCCAATTGATGGTATTTACGGGCGGCAAACATTGGCAGCAGTTCTTCAGTTACAAAAGGAGCGGGGAATAGCAGTCGATGGTATTGTAGGCGAAGAAACACTGGCTACATTAGAGTATGTACCTTATGCCATTGAGGCGGGGGATACAATCGCTGCTATAACTGAGAGATTTCAGATTAGTGAAGATGAATTAATTGCATTAAATGGGCTTATAGCAAATGAGGAACTGAAAATTGGGCAGCAAATTTTCCTGCCCCTTTCCGGTAAACGCACTTTCACGTATGGACAATTGCCGGCAAGAGGGCAAAGACCAAAGGATGATGCTTTGTATGGCGAATTAATTGCTTGGGAGGATGTGGATTTATTAGCCCCTATTGGTACTGAATTGATAGTGACCGATGTGGAAACGGGAATCTCATTTGTTGCCCGGCGGCGAGGCGGTCATAAGCATATGGATATGGAGCCGCTTACAATTGAGGATACGCAGTATATGAGTATGATTTATCAGGGGGAATGGGGTTGGGAACGCAAAGCAATTGTGGTAGAAATAGACGGCCGGCTGATCGCAGCTTCTATGAATGGGATGCCCCATGGAAGTGGGGAAATAACTAATAATGATTTTCCAGGACATTTTTGCGTCCATTTTCTCGGCAGTAGATTACATAACACGGGGCGAATCGATTCTGCTCACCAAAAGATGATCCAAAAGGCGGCTGGAAATTAAACGATTAATAATGGGCGAGTGTAATCTTGTCCTCCGGACCGGGCGGAAATTGCCTGGTTTGCTAGCATATAAAGATCTGTGGCTAAACATTCTAGCTCCCATATTCTACTTGCCCGTTGGGAGTGAAGGCAAATAGGGGGCAATTGGTGAACTGGGTTGGTAATTAAGGGTAAACTAGCCCTTTTTTTTATGTATCGTAGCACCTTTTGTCCTTGGGCAGTAAACCCCAAGACGCGTAAGTAACAGGGCATTGTTGCCGGTGCGAACAGGTTTGCGTCTTTGCGGCTGATGTTAAGTAAAAAGTGCAGGAGTAAGCGTTGTAATCTTGTCCGGGTATAGCGTTTGGTTTTTAATCCCCTTAACAATTCTTCAATTGTTCCGGCAGCTCGGGCAATACGCTGTAAACGATGCTCTAATCCTTCATCCATACCGGCTATTTTTGTTAGATCGGCTAGATCACAGCGCCGCAGTAAAGTCATAAGTTGTGGTGAAAAATCATTGAGGAATATGGGCCCACGACCGGCAGTTATTTCATGATGCAAAATTTGCCAGCATTGTTTTGGTATAACCTCTTGTATGCGGTTCCAATTCTGCGCGCTAAGAAGCGCTTTGCGAATAGCAGTAGCACTGGCAATTCTTCCACTTCCCAAATTAGGCTGGTGGTAGTCTGCTTTGTAGCGGGTAAATGTTAGCGGTTGCA
Source organism: bacterium (assembly GCA_050951765.1). Taxonomy (GTDB): domain Bacteria; phylum Bacillota; class DTU030; order DTU030; family JBMNJR01; genus JBMNJR01. The sequence goes on from JBMNJR010000015.1 coordinate 310,360, forward strand.
TGTTGCTTTCTATTATTAACAGCGTTTTTAGATATTCCAAGCCAAGGATATTATTGGGGTGCCGGATTAATGTATAAAGTTGGTTGCTTGATAAATGTTCCAACTGAGGGATTCCATAGGCTTGGTGATAGTCTAGCAGGCTAGTAGCTTGGGCTCTGGGAAAGAGAAAACCTTTTTTAAGATATGCTTGTAAATATTGTTGAAAAGCTACAGGTTCAGCGAGTAAAAATTTGGCTAAAGCGAGTAATTGGGAGATTTCACCGTGTTCACTACCGAAAACTAAATAATCTATTACACCGGTAGCATTGAGCAATTTGCACGCGCCGCTGGCAAAACCTTGTGCGTGTTGAATTGCATAAATAACCGGTAATTCTATCACAAGATCAGCACCTTGCTGTAAGGCCATTTTGGTGCGCACCCATTTGTCTATTATAGCCGGTTCACCCCGTTGGGTAAAATTGCCGCTTAAAATACAAACAATTGCATCAGCCCCTGTTTTTTTGCGCGCTGTGTCGAGGAAATATTGATGGCCATTGTGAAAGGGGTTGAATTCTGCGATTACACCGGTAATAATCACTTGCCATCCACCTCCTGTGGATTAATTCTGCATTTTATTGTTACTTCCTTTTCTTTAGATTTGTTATGGGCTTAACAATCCAGCAGGAAATACCAGATTAATGTCGAAGGAAAAAAGAGGACTGGACTATAGCCGGGGAATAGGGGTACATAAAGAGAAAAGGGGGAAAATTAGTTTAGTTTTTCAGTTTAATTTATTCCTTTTTTTCTGTGTTTTAATCATTTTTCGGGAGGACTGGAAATATGGACTTAGTTACTCAGATTAAAGAAAAGGCTAAGAAAAATGTTAAAACTATTGTTTTACCGGAAGCTACCGATGAACGAATGGTTAAAGCTACAACAATCATACTGGCAGAAGGATTGGCTAAAATCGTAATGTTAGGCAATCCCGCTGAAGTGAAAAGTGTTGCAGCAAAAGTAGGTGCGGATTTATCCGGAGTAAAAATAATTAATCCGGAAACTAGTTCCAGACGAAAAGCTTATGCCACTAAGCTTTATGAATTAAGAAAACACAAAGGTTTAGCGGAAGCCGAAGCTTTTCAATTGGCTGCAGATCCCCTTTACTATGCAGCATTAATGGTGCAGTTAGAAGATGCAGACGGGTATGTAGCTGGCGCTGTGCATACAACTGCAGATACTTTTCGCCCGGCACTGCAAATAATTAAGACGGCACCGGAAATATCTATTGTATCCAGTGCTTTTATTATGTTAGTACCTGATTGTGCTTATGGTGCAGAAGGAGCATTTGTTTTTGCCGACTGTGCCCTGAATCCGGAACCAACAGCGGAACAGTTGGCTGAAATTGCTGTTGCTTCAGCGCAGACAGCCCGTTCTTTAATCGGAATTGAACCCAAAGTTGCGTTGCTCTCTTTTTCTACGCAAGGTAGTGCCAAGCATCCATTGGTAGACAAGGTGGTGCAAGCCACTGAGTTAGCCCGCCAAAAGGCCCCCGGCCTTTTGCTTGACGGAGAATTACAACTGGATGCAGCTATTATTCCTGCCATAGGGACGAAAAAGGCGCCAGCCAGTAAAATCGCCGGTGAAGCAAATGTGCTTATTTTCCCAGACTTACAGTCAGGCAATATAGGGTACAAATTGGTAGAACGCTTAGCAAAGGCTAGAGCTGTGGGACCGGTAACACAGGGTTTAGCTAAACCAGTTAATGATCTGTCCCGGGGCTGCAGCGTGGAAGATATTGTCAGTGTGGTAGCTATAACTGCTGTGCAGGCTCAAAAGTAGTTAGGGGGTAAGGAAAATGAAAATTCTAGTGATCAATTGTGGCAGTTCTTCGATCAAATATCAATTGATTGAGATGGAGACAGAAGAAGTCCTAGCCCGGGGTTTATTAGAAAGGATTGGTATTGAGGGCTCCTTGTTGAAATATTATCCCGGCAGTAGAGACAAAGTGGAGATTCATGAAGAAGTACCTGAACATAAGGTCGGCATTAAGATGGTGCTCGCTGCATTGGTAGATGAACAATACGGTGTGATTCAAAGCATGGAAGAAATTAACGCCATTGGTCATCGCATTGTGCATGGCGGAGAAAAATTTTCCGATTCGGTAATTATTACTGAAGAAGTAATGGCTGGTTTAGAGGAATGTAAAGAATTGGCCCCCTTGCACAACCCGGCGAATATCATGGGAGTTAAAGCTTGTAGCAGTATCTTGCCGGATGTACCCCAGGTAGCTGTTTTTGATACCGCTTTTCACCAAACTGTGCCGCGGGAAGCTCACATTTACGGGCTCCCTTATGATTATTATAAAAAATATGGTATCCGCCGTTACGGTTTTCATGGCACCTCCCATAAATATGTTTCCCGGCGGGCAGCTAAGTTGATGGGACAGCCATTAGATAAGTTAAAAATTATAACTTGTCACTTGGGTAATGGTTGTAGCCTTACTGCTGTTAAAGGTGGCGTCTCAGTCGATACAAGCCTGGGGTTTGGTACAATTTCCGGTCCAATCATGGGAACCCGCTGCGGGGATGTTGATCCTGCTGTTATTCCTTTTATAATGGAGAAGGAAGGCTTGGCTCCGCAAGAGATGAATGATATTTTATATAAAAAGAGCGGTCTTTTAGGCATCTCCGGTGTAAGTAGTGATATGCGGGACATAGAAGAAGCTGCCGCTAACGGGAACAAGCAGGCCCAATTGGCTCTGGATGTTTTTGCATATCATAATCGGAAGTATATTGGCGCTTATGCCACAGCCATGGGCGGTGTTGATGCAATCGTTTTTACCGCCGGCATTGGGGAAAACGGTATCGAAGTAAGAGAAGCAATTTGTCGGGGTTTAGAATTTTTTGGGGCTGAATTAGATCCGGAAAAGAATCGAATTAGAGGGAAAGAAGCAGAAATTAGCAAAACCGGTTCAAAAGTCAAAATCTTTGTTATCCCTACCAATGAGGAGTTGATGATTGCCCAAGATACGCAGGAATTGGTGGAGCATATATAATACTATTTGGTTATATTATAACTTAGGGTTATTATTATCTATATTGACAATGTGGAATTCTTTTGGGTATAATGAACCATGTTGATTAGGTGGGTGAACTGCTTTGCAAATAGATATCACGCAATTAAAACAAAGCACGGGAGCAGTAATGAACCTAGAAACAGAAATAGAAATGCCGCCTTTAGAGGGGGAAAGGGAAAGAATTACATTACTTACGCCGGTAGTAATAGATTTGCAGCTTAAATACAGTGGAGGGCTTGTTCTGGTTGAAGGTAACATTAGGGTAAAAATTCAACTTAACTGCAGCCGTTGCCTAGAAGCCTTTCCTTATCAGTTAGAAGCCTCAATCAGTGAGACTTATGGCGAAGCACATGAAGAAAAAACCGATGCAGAGATTCCGGAACATAGTATTAACCAATTTACCGGTGATACTGTTGATTTCACGCAGGCAATTAAAGAGAACTTATTGGCGGCACTTCCCATGAAGGCGGTTTGCAGTGCAGATTGTCGGGGATTATGCCCCCGGTGCGGGCAAAACTTAAATTTGGGTGAATGTGATTGCCGTAAGTATGAACCTGATCCTCGCTTGGCAGTTTTACAAAAATTAATCGCTACAGATACTGAAGCAGATTAGCAGTGCATTCAGGGAAAGGGGTGGAAAGATATGGCGGTACCAAAGAAGAAAATGACTAGGTCTAGGCGTGATCGGCGGCGGGCCCATTGGAAATTGACCTTACCCGGTCTTTCCCAATGTCCGCGTTGCCATGAGCCTAAGCTGAACCATCGGGTTTGTCCCAGCTGTGGGTATTATAAAAACCGGCAGGTTATGAATAAGGAAGAATAGGGAAATAATTTATTACTGAGGCCAATAAGCAAGGAAGTTCCTTAATTAAGGGGAATTTCCTTGCTTTTTTGCTCAAGATAGGTATTATTGGGGTTGCATATTAAAAAGAGGTATAGTATACTTTTTACTATCAGCTTTTATTACTAGGTCATAAAAGAAGGTGCTAAAATGAGTAGGCCACTAAAAAAACAGCAACGCCAGCAGGAACTGGTGTCCCTGTTGACGGCCAATCCGTTTTTTACCGATGAAGAATTAGCGCAACATTTTCAGGTGAGCCTGCCCACTATTCGCCTCGATCGCTTGGAATTAGGAATTCCCCAATTGCGCAAAAGAACCATGTCTATGGCTGAGCGTGCTTATCAAGAGTTGAAAACTCTTAGCGGCAAAGAGATCATCGGCGAATTGTACGAACTGGAATTGGGTAAACGGGCGCTTTCACTGTTGGAAACAACTGCGGAAATGGTGTTTGAAAAAAGTCAGATTGTGCGTGGCCATTACATATATGCACAGGCGGAATCCCTGGCCTTAGCCCTTGTTGATGCTGAGGTTGCATTGACCGGGGTGGCTAACATCAAATATAAAATCCCGGTAAATGTAGGCGACCGTTTGGTAGCCCGGGCAGAAGTAACAAGGAGAAGGGGAAACAAGTATTTTATTTGGGTTCGTACCCGGTGTCGGGAACAAGAGGCCTTTCGAGCCAAATTTATCCTCGTTTCCCTTTCCCAATGAGGAGGAGAAATCAATGAGGATTGCGGTTGACGCCATGGGAGGAGATTATGGTCCCAAAGAAATAATCAGGGGAGTTGCTGTTGCCCTAGAGGCTAAAGAAGATTTGCAGGTTTTGCTGGTAGGTCCGGAGGATTTAGAATTAGAAATTAATTCATTTCCTGTTCCCTTACGGGCAAGAATAGAACTGGTACCGGCAACAGAGGTTATAGGGATGGGGGAACAACCGGGGCACGCTCTGCGACGGAAGAGAAATGCTTCCGTAGTAATAGCTGCTCGACTGGTAAAAGAAGGAAAGGCAGCTGGTTTTATTTCCGCCGGCAATACCGGTGCTGCCATGGGTGCTGCTCTTTTGCAAATGGGTAGAATCACTGGTGTAGAAAGGCCTGCCATCGCTTCTCCTTTGCCGACGGCTAAAGGGATGGCATTGCTTGTGGATGCCGGGGCAAACGCTGATGCCAAACCCAGTTATCTGCTACAGTTTGCCCTTATGGGAGCTATATACGCTGAATCTGTCTTCGGAATTAAAAATCCAAGGGTCGGGTTATTAAATATTGGAAGTGAGCCAGAAAAGGGCAATGAATTGAGCCAAAAGGCATTTTTGTTGTTAGAAAAGGCACCTTTAAATTTTATTGGCAACATTGAAGGCAGAGGCCTGCCGGCAGGGGAGGCTGATGTTATTGTTTGCGATGGATTCGTTGGTAATGTTGTTTTAAAACTTGTGGAGGGGTTGGCTTATTCTCTCTTTGCTATGTTGCGTGAACAGTTAGCTACAAGCTTCCGTACTCGTCTAGGTGCAGTTTTAGCACTGCCAGCATTCCATAGTATTAAAACAAAATTAGATTATAAAGAATATGGAGGAGCCCCTTTGTTGGGCTTAAATGGCATTTGTATTATCAGTCATGGCAGTTCTGATGCCACGGCAATTAAGAATGCAATTGGCGCCGCAGTAAATGCAGTTGAGAACGATATAAACAACCAGATCGCTAATAAACTGCAGGGTCTAATGGAGGGGTAGTTATGCAGGCCCAGGCTAAAAATGTTGGAATTGTAGGTATTGGCAGCGCATTGCCGGAAAAGATTATTACCAATCAGGATTTAGAAAAGATCGTAAATACCAGTGATGAATGGATAAAAACCAGAACCGGCATTAGTCAGCGCCGGATCGCCAACGAAGAAACTGCTACATCAGATTTGGCTTTGGCGGCTGCGAGAAAGGCGTTAGATCGGGCGGGTATACTGCCGGAAGAGCTTGATTTAATCATAGTGGCAACGGCTACACCGGATATGGCTTTTCCCAGCACTGCCTGCTTAGTTCAGGCCGGGCTAGAGGCTAAAAATGCCGCTGCCTTTGATTTAGGTGCTGCATGCAGTGGGTTTTTATACGGATTGGCAGTAGGACAGCAATTTATTGCCAATGGCAGTCTAAAGACAGTGCTTGTTATAGGGGCTGAAACCATGTCCAAGGTAACCGATTGGTCGGATCGTAATACCTGTGTATTATTTGGCGATGGTGCCGGAGCCTGCATATTAAGAACTGTGGCGGCTGATAAAGGAATCTTATCGGTATACATGGGTTCTGATGGTAAAGGCGGGGATTTATTATTTGTTCCGGCAGGGGGTTCCCGCTTACCTACCAGTGATAAGACAGTGGCGGAAAAGCTACATTACATTCATATGCAAGGAGCAGAGGTATTTAAGTTTGCGGTGCGGATCATGGGAGAAGCCGCTGTGGAAGCCTTATCCCGTTCAGGCTTGTCTGCTCAAGATGTAGATTACTTAGTTCCCCATCAAGCTAATTTGCGCATTATTGAAGCAGCACGTCGTCGCTTAGGGCTTTCTATGGATCAGGTGATCATAAACTTAGACAGGTATGGGAACATGTCTGCAGCTTCCATACCTGTAGCCTTAGATGAAGCCGTCACAACCGGAAGGATTAAAGATGGTGATACTCTTGTCTTAGTAGGCTTTGGTGCCGGATTGACCTGGGGGAGCGCAGTGATTAGATGGGGAGTAGAGTAGAAAAGGGAGGGTTAGAAAATTGAGGACGCCACTTTGTGATCTGTTAAATATAAAATATCCGATACTCCAAGGTGGAATGGCTTGGGTGGCCACAGCGGAGTTGGCTGCAGCAGTGTCCAATGCCGGAGGGCTGGGGATTATTGGTGCCGGCAATATGCCTCCGGATCTTTTAGAGCAAGAAATAAATAAGGTAAAAACTTGGACTAATCGTCCCTTTGGAGTCAATGTATATTATTTATCTCCTTTTGTGGATGAAATAATTGATACAGTTATTAAAACCGGTGTTCCGGTAATTACTACCGGTGCAGGTAACCCGGGCAAGCATATTCGCCGTCTGAAGGAGGTAGGGGTTAAGGTTATTCCAGTAGTTGCATCTGTTTCTCTGGCACGAAGATTGGTACGCCTGGGGATTGACGCTCTGATTGTGGAAGGTATGGAGTGTGGCGGTCATGTGGGAGAACTGACTACGATGGCATTGGTTCCCCAGGTAGTTGATGCGGTAGAAATACCTGTTATTGCTGCCGGTGGAGTAGGCGACGGCCGTGGCTTGTTGGCTGCGCTTGCTTTAGGCGCCCAGGGGGTACAGATGGGGACTCGTTTTGTTTGTGCCAAGGAATGTACAGTTCACCCCAATTACAAACAGATGATTATCAAGGCTCAAGATAGGGATACTGTGATTACCGGTGTAACCACCGGGCATCCGGTTCGGGTACTAAAAAATAAACTTACCCGGGAATTCTCTCAACGGGAAAAAGCCGGGGCTTCTCCGATAGAATTAGATCAGCTGGGAGCAGGAAAATTACGGGCAGCGGTAAAGGATGGCGATATTGAATATGGCTCGGTTATGGCCGGTCAAATTGCCGGGCTTATACAAAAAGAAATGACTGTGCAGGAGATCATAACAGAATTAATCCAGGAAGCCCATTTAACGTTAAAAATACTGGAAAGGATTGAAGGAAATGAATAAAATTGCTTTCCTTTTCCCTGGCCAAGGCGCTCAGTATGTGGGAATGGGAAAGGATTTAGCACAACAATTTCCAGAAGCAAGGCAAGTTTTTGCTGAGGCAGATGAGGTATTGGGTTTTCCCCTGAGCCAATTCTGTTTTACCGGCCCGGAGGAGGAATTAATTCTTACTGAAAACACTCAGCCAGCCATAGTGGCTACCAGTCTTGCCTGTTTGGCAGTTTTTAGCAGGCGGGCGCCTGAAGCCACCGCACTTGCCGGGTTGAGCCTGGGCGAGTATTCGGCTTTAGTTGCGGCCGGTGCTCTTTCCTGCGGAGAAGGAGTTCAACTTGTTCGTAAACGGGGTCAGTTTATGCAGGAGGTAGTCCCTGTGGGACAAGGGGGCATGGTTGCCATAATAGGATTGGCAAGGGAAGCAGTGCTTAAAATTTGCCGGCAAGCAGAAACTTATGGAGTGGTTGAACCGGCTAATTATAACTGTCCCGGACAAATAGTAATATCCGGGGAAAAGGTGGCTGTAAAGAAAGCTGCGGAATTGGCACGTGCTGCCGGAGCTAGACGAGTTATTGATTTGCCGGTTAGCGCCCCCTTTCATTCCAGTCTTTTAAAACCTGCGGGGTTAAAGATGGCCAAAGAGCTGGCAGAGGCTAAGGTGCAGGATCCTAAACTGCCTGTGGTGGCCAATGTCAGCGCCGATTATGTTACAAAAAGTGAAGAAGTAAGGTCTGCCCTAGTTTTGCAGGTGAGTCAACCGGTGCTTTGGGAGGAAACATTGTATAAATTGGCGGATGCTGGGGTAAAGATCTTTATTGAAATTGGTCCCGGGAAGGCACTGAGTGGCTTTGTCAAAAAGACTCTGACGCAAGCTACCACACTGAATGTTTATGATGTTGCTTCCCTTGAGAACACGCTTGCCTATTTAGAGGAGGTTAGTTAAAATGAGGTTAGCACAGCGGGTAGCAATAGTCACAGGTGCCTCCCGCGGCATTGGCAGGGCTATTGCACTTAAACTGGCCGGTGCAGGGGCTAAGGTTGTAATCAACTATGCCAGCAGCCCACAAGCAGCTATGGCAGTGGTTGAGGAGATTAAGGATTTTGGCGGTGAAGCTTTTGCTTACCAGGCTAATGTTACTAGAACCGAAGAAACAACGGAATTAGTGGCGGAAGTGCTACGGCAATTTGGGCAAATTGACATTTTAGTGAATAATGCCGGCATTGCCCGTGATAATTTGCTGCTGCGGATGAAAGAAACCGAGTGGGATCAAGTATTGGAAGTTAACCTGAAAGGGGTTTTTAATTGCACAAAGGCTTGCTTGCGCCCCATGATCAAACAGCGGTATGGGAGAATTATTAATATATCTTCCGTGATCGGTATGGTTGGTAATGTAGCGCAGGCTAACTATGCTGCGGCCAAGGCAGGTATCATTGGATTTACCAAGGCAACTGCCAAAGAGGTTGCGCCGCGGGGGATAACCGTAAATGCAGTTGCTCCGGGGTTTATATCAACAGATATGACCGTTAATTTACCGGAGAAAATTCAGGCGGAGTATTTGGCGCGCATTCCTTTAGGTCGTGTCGGCACACCAACTGATGTAGCGGAAGCGGTAGCTTTTCTGGCCTCCCCCGGCGCCGCTTACATAACAGGAGAAGTTATCAGGGTAGATGGCGGATTAGCCATATAAGTGTATATTATTTACCAGTTCTTTATAGTATTATATAAGTTAAGAAAACTTGGGAAAGGAGGTGGCAAAGTGGACGTTTTTGCTAAGGTAAGAGATATAGTTGCTGAACGTCTAGGTTTAGAGATAGAGGAAGTCAAACTGGAAAGCTCCTTTATTGATGACCTAGGCGCTGATTCTTTAGATATCGTAGAACTGGTTATGGCTTTAGAGGATGAATTTGATTTGGAGATTCCCGATGAAGAAGCGGAGAAAATTACAACCGTGGGTAATGCGGTAGAGTATATAAAGGCTAATGTATAGTTTTTGAATTTGTACTGTACTGTTGTTCCCGTAGTTAAATAGCTGCTACGGGACTTCTTGTACAGGCAGCCTTCTGTAGTTTGAGTGAAAATATGAAAATATGCTGTGTCTTTGCTACGTTTTAAACATTTTTAGCAAGCATTCTGTAGTTTGAGGTGAAAATATGAAAAAAAGAGTGGTAGTTACCGGACTTGGGCCAATTACTTCCGTTGGGATCGGGAAAGATGAGTTTTGGCAGGGATTAATTAAAGGCCGCTCGGGGATTAGTCGGGTACAGGGTTTTGCTGTGGCAGATTTTCCTTGTCAAATTGCCGGTCAGGTACATGCTTTTAACCCGGAGCACTATATTGACAAGAAGGAAGCCCGGCGTATGGACAGATTTACTCAATTTGCTGTGGCAGGGGCTAAAATAGCCCTGGACGATAGTGGCTTAGATTTAGAGCAGGTAAATCCGGAACGGTGTGGCGTAATTCTTGGTGCCGGGATCGGCGGTTTGGCCACATTTGAAGACCAGTGTCAAGTATTGCATAAGCGGGGAGTAGCTAGGGTTAGCCCATACTTTATTCCGATGATGATCGCCAATATGGCGGCAGGTCAAGTCTCCATAAGCTTAGGTTTTAAGGGCCCCTCCCATACGGTTACCACAGCCTGCGCTTCCAGTACAGATGCTATGGGACATGCTTTCCGGCTCTTGCAACAAGGGGAGGTAGATGTTGTAATGACCGGTGGAAGTGAAGCTTCAATCAGCCCTGCCGGGTTGGCGGGATTTTGTGCAATGAAGGCATTATCTACCCGTAATCAGGAACCGGAGAAGGCTTCACGCCCTTTTGATCAGAAAAGGGACGGTTTTGTCATGGGTGAAGGAGCAGGGATGTTGGTTTTTGAAGAATTAGAGCATGCTAAAAGTAGAGGGGCAAAAATTTATGCTGAGATAAAGGGTTATAGCGCCACTTGCGATGCCTATCATATTACTGCGCCGGCGCCAGGCGGTGAAGGCGCTGCCCGGGCAATGGTGCAAGCTATTGACGCTGCCCAGCTGCAGCCGCAAGATATTGATTATATCAATGCCCATGGTACATCAACACCTTATAACGATAAATTTGAAACAGCCGCCATCAAACATGCTCTAGGCGAGCACGCTTATCAAGTTGCCATCAGTTCTACCAAATCAATGACCGGTCATCTGCTTGGCGCAGCCGGCGGGACAGAATTGATTGCTACCTGCTTGACAATAACGGAGGGTATGATACCACCGACAATAAACTATGAATATCCTGATCCTGACTGTGATTTAGATTACGTACCCAATCAAGCCCGTAAAAAAAGAGTAAGGAATGCCCTATCCAATTCCTTAGGGTTTGGTGGTCATAATGCAACTATTGTCATATCTGAATATGTGGAATAATGAAGGTGGTAATATGCCTAAACTGGAAGACTTAGAAGCTAGATTAGGGCTTAAGTTTAATAATCTTGGTTATCTCAAACAGGCATTGACCCATGCTTCCTATGCCAATGAAGGGTTGGGGGATTTTAAGTCTAATGAGCGCTTGGAATTTTTAGGTGACGCGGTTTTGGAATTGGCGGTAAGTGAATTTTTGTTTCATAAGTATCCCCAATTGCCGGAGGGTTCTTTAACCAAGCGGCGGGCAGCAATTGTCTGTGAAACTTCGCTGGTGGAATATGCACGGGCGATCAATTTGGGAGAATTTATTTATTTAGGTAAAGGGGAAGAACTATCCGGCGGCCGCGAACGCCCCTCCCTGTTGGCAGATGCCTTTGAGGCCCTGTTGGGAGCAGTGTATTTAGATCAGGGGTTTCAAGCAGCCAAAGAACTTATTGTGCAAACCTTAAATAGCGTTACCATTTGGGAGCAGAACCTGGAACTTGACTATAAGACACGTTTGCAAGAACGCTTGCAAAGTGGCAAAACAGAACACAGTTTGCACTATCGTCTAATATCTGCAGAAGGACCTGATCATAATAAAACTTTTACAGTAGGCATATACGTAGATGGTGTTTTTGTCGCCCAAGGTCTGGGAAAAAGTAAGAAAGAGGCTGAGCAGGCAGCTGCCAAGGCAGTTATGGAACAAATGCAATTGCAATAATTTGCTTCTCATCATCCCTTCCCAATGGAGGGGATGATTCATATGATAAAAATGTACAGCTAGATCGCTAATTTGCTATCTACTTAGATTTTTATCTGACAAATAGAAGGAATTTTCCGGAATAGGAAGAATATAATAACAATATATCTGACCTAATTATTTGGTATTTATCAAAGGAGGAATGAGGTTGTGGAAGTACTAAAAGTGTCAGCTCAATCAAACCCTAAATCTGTAGCAGGAGCCCTGGCTGCTGTCTTGCGAGAGCACGGTTCAGCGGAGTTGCAAGCGGTTGGTGCAGGGGCGGTTAACCAGGCAGTAAAGGCCATCGCTATTACCAGGGGCTTTGTTGCTCCAAATGGTATTGATTTGGTGGCTATTCCGGCTTTTGTTGAGATTCAGATTGATAATGAGGAAAGAACAGCGATTAAATTTATAGTAGAACCAAGATAAGATCTTATATTTTCAAACCTGCCTAATAGTTGGGGCAGGTTTTTGCTTTTATAAACTAAATTGGAGAGGTGTGGGTGTAAGTAGACCCCATTCAGTTTACAATATTAACATTCTGGAGCTATTTTCAAAGATAGTTATTCTATTGCCTATAGCACCAAAAGGAAAGCTGTGGTAAAATAGACTTTGCTTGTTGTTTCAGGATGCTTTGAAAAGGAGGCAGTAGCGTGTTCCTCCGTCGACTAGAATTATATGGGTTTAAATCATTTGCCAAGCGCACTAAAATTGAGTTTGGTCCCGGTATTACTGCTATTGTCGGCCCCAATGGCAGTGGCAAAAGCAATATAGCCGATGCCATCCGGTGGGTACTGGGCGAGCAGCGGGTAAAGAGTTTACGGGGCCAAACTATGGAAGACTTGATTTTTGCCGGTTCTGATCAGCGCAGCTCCTTGGGGTATGCGGAAGTGGTATTGGTATTGGATAATTCTTTAGGTATTTTGCCCCTGGACTTTACTGAAGTGGCAGTGACAAGACAAATTTATCGTTCTGGGGATAGTCAATTTTCGATTAATAAGGTGCAGTGCAGGCTGCGTGATATTCAGGAATTGTTTTTGGATACTGGGATTGGGCGGGATACATATGCCATAATCAGCCAGGGGCAAGTGGAAAAAGTGTTAACTATGCGCCCGGAAGAACGGCGCCTGCTTTTGGAGGAAACTGCGGGAGTGTTAAAATATAGGTATCGCAAGGAGGAAGTGTTGCGTAAACTTGCGGAAGCAGAGCAAAATCTATTGCGCCTGCAGGATTTGCTGAGCGAATTGGAACAAAATTTACCAATATTGAAGAAAGAAGCAGAGCAGGAAAGGTTGTATCGCGAGTATAGAGCACAACTGGAAAATGAACAAATTAGTCTAGCCATTTATCAATTGGATAAATGGCGGTGGGAACAAAGCACCCAAGTGGAAAAGTTGCAGGCAAAAAAGCGACAAGAGGAAGAGTTGACGACTAGTGTCATCGAAACAATATCTCTTATCCAGGAGCGTAAAGTAGCTCTCTCTTTACAGGAAGAAAACTTACGTCAAAAACAACAGTCACTTTCTGTTACCCAAGCGCAGGCTGCCCGTTTGGAAGAAGGTATTAACTATCGGCAGGAGCGGTGTAGACAATTAAGTCAAGAGCAAACAAAAAAACAAGATAATTTGCAGCACATAAAGTTGCGTTCACAAGAATTAATGGCGCAAGCAGAAAAAGCGAGGAATACTATGCGCCTTGTGCAGGAGCAGGAAAAACAGTCCTTTCAAGAATTAGCTGTACAAGAGGGTCTATTAAAAGAACTGACCCAAAAATTCCAGGTGGAGCGACAGGAGTTGGAGCTGAGCAAGGAGCAAGTGCTGGAAGCACTGCATAAGCACACGGATGCAAAAAATAAGTGGCAGCTCGCACAGGGACGCTATCAATCAATGGCGGCCAATAAGCTGCAGTTAGAGCAACAAATTAGCAAATTAAATAACCGGATGGAGAAGCTTGAACAGCGACGAAAACAAGTGCAAGCAGAAAAGACACAATGCCTAGGAACATTGGCAGAATATAAGCACCAGATGGCGATTATAACCGAAAAGCAGGCAAAAAACCAGGCTCAGACCGAAAGGATTAAAAAGCAGCTAAAACAGAATGAGCAAGATTTATATCAGGTTAAATCGCGCTGCCAGATCTTACAGGAAATGGGACAAGGGTATGAAGGTTTCCATCGGGGAGTAAGAACAATTTTGCAGGGCAACTTGGCCGGTGTATGTGGACCGGTAGCGGAACTTTTACGGGTAGACAAGAGGTTCGAAATAGCTGTGGCTGTGGCCCTAGGTTCTTCTTTGCAATTTTTAGTGGTGGAGAGTGATACAGTTGCCCAGCGAGCAATTGAATTTTTGCAGCAGCAGAAAGGGGGAAGAGCCACCTTTCTGCCGCTTAATGCCATTGGCGGACAAGGTTTGCCTAAAAGTGTAAAGGCTTTGCTTAAAATGCCGGGGGTGTTGGGGAGAGCAGTTGAATTGGTGCAATTCGATCCAATTTATCAGGAGATAGCAGAGTATCTGTTGGGTCGAGTTATTGTCACAGAGGAATTGAGCATTGCCCGTGAACTTGCCCGCAAATTAAATTTCCGGTACAAACTGGTAACCATTAATGGTGAATTAATAGATCCGGGTGGGGCAATTACCGGCGGGACCTTAAATCAAAATCAGGTTGCATTGTTAAGCCGGAAACGAGAGGAAGAGGAGTTAAGTCAGCGCCAAGAGGTTTTAACCCGGAGCGTAGAAGTGCTGGAAAGAAAAAGAGTAGCTCTGGCGCAGCAGGATACAGAGCTGCAGATGGAGCAGAAAAAGCTTGGCGAGAGAATAAAGGAAAATGAGTTTCAATTGGTGCAGTTGAATAAGGAGGAAGATGATTTAGAACGGGAACGGCAACGGGCGCAAGAAGAAAAATCTGTCCTTGAGTGGGAGCGGCAGGAAACAGTAAAAGCGCTATTAGATGCCAAAGTAGATTTAGAGGCTCAGGAGCAAGAAATAAGTTATTGGGAAAAAGAAGAGCAAAGACTGCGGGAATATGTGCGTAAGAAGGAAACAGGTTTACAAGGGAGAACAGCCGCAGAGGCACAACTGCGGGAAGAAGTGAACGCTTTAAAGATAAAGTTAGCCGGGTTAAGCGAACAGATCAAAGGGCAACAGTATCAAGTACTGGAACTGGAGAACAGATGTCAAGAACAGGATGCCAATGAAAGAAAGGAAGTAGCAGAGCTGAACCGGCTAAAGGAGGAAGAGGAACAAGTACAAAGCATGCTGGAAAATGAGCGGGCTGTATTGGCTCGCATATTGGAAACAGAAGCACAGTTATATAATGAAGTGCAAGAGCTGCAAGCAGAAAGGGTAAAACTAACAGATTCACTGGCATTGTTGGAACAGGAAGTTAGGGATAAGGAGAAAGAACTGACCATAATTAGAGAATCACTGCACCAATTGGAGCGGGAATTGACGCGGCTGGAGACCGCAATCGCAGAAAGTGAACGGCACTTATTTGAAGATTATAGTATAACTCCGGCCAAGGCTGACCATTATCGCAGGCAGGAAAAATCAATTACAAGCCGGCAAAAAGATATTGCCAAATATAAATCAGCAATATCTGAACTAGGGAATGTAAATTTGCGTGCCAGTGTGCAATATCAGGAGTTGGAAGAGCGTTATCAATTTTTGCATAAACAACAGGAAGATGTGAAAGAGGCAAAGCGTTCTTTACGGAAGCTGCTGCAAGAAATTGACAGTATTAGCCGCAAACGATTAGAAAAAACCTTTAAGGAAGTGCAGTACTCTTTTCGCAAGGTTTTTCAAGAATTATTTGGAGGAGGAGAAGCAAAGCTACAGTTTACGCAAGAGGAAGATTTATTAGATGCCGGGTTAGAGATTATTGTCCAGCCTCCTGGTAAAAAGCTGCAGAACCTTTTATTACTGTCTGGGGGAGAAAAGGCTTTAGCAGCCATTGCTTTTCTTTTTGGCATTCTACAAGTGAAACCAAGTCCTTTCTGTATTTTGGATGAGATAGATGCTTCGCTGGACGCAGTTAACGCAAATCGTTTAGGTGATTTTTTGCAGCGTTATGCACAAGTGACCCAGTTTATCGTTATCACCCATCGTCAAGAGTTAATCCAGCGAGCTGATACCCTCTACGGGGTAGCTATGGATAGCAGCGGTCTTTCGCAATTGATTTCATTAAAAATAGGGGATACTATGGTTGGGTAAGTATTGTGTAGGGAGGATTTGCACAGTGTTAGGAAGTATGTTTAATCGTTTGAAATCAGGGTTGCAAAAAACTAAAGTTGGTTTTGTCCAGAAGGTAAAAAATTTATTACGGGGGAATCCGGAGCTCAATGAAGAATTGTTCGCAGAATTAGAAGAAATATTGATAAGTGCTGACGTAGGTGCTAGTACAAGTATAGGCTTGGTGGAAAAATTGCAAAAAGCGGTTGATATGGGAGAATTAAAGACATCTGAGGATGTTTTAGCTAAGATGCGTTCAGAAATTGAGTCTATGCTTGCTGTGGAACAAGGCTTCAAGCCAAATGAGGCGCGTGGAGTTCCGACGATTATTTTTGTGGTTGGGGTTAACGGGGTAGGGAAAACTACTACCATTGCCAAGCTTTCCCATCGCCTCCAAAGTCAAGGACAAAGGGTTTTATTGGCTGCCGGTGACACTTTTCGGGCAGCAGCAATTGAACAATTAAGGGAATGGGCGAAAAGACTGAATGTAGATGTAATCAGTCAGCAGACAGGTTCCGATCCGGCGGCCGTGGTTTATGATGCAATCCAGGCATTGAAAGCAAGAAAGCTTGATGTTTTAATAATTGATACCGCCGGACGCTTACATACCAAATCAAATCTAATGGAAGAATTGAAAAAAATGTACCGGATCATTAAACGGGAATGTCCCCAATGCCCTGTGGAAACCTTACTGGTACTGGATGCTACTACCGGACAGAACGGTCTCGCCCAAGCTCGAGTTTTTCAAGAGGCAGTGGAGTTAACAGGAGTGGTCTTAACTAAATTGGACGGCACTGCTAAAGGGGGGATTGTGATTCCCATTTGCAAAGAATTAGGGGTGCCAGTGAAATATATTGGTTTAGGTGAGGGTTTGGCCGATTTACAAGAGTTTTCCCCTGCAGAATTTGTGGAAGCATTGTTTGCAGAAACTACTGCTTGACAGAGGGTTTAAATCCGGGTACAATACTGTTGATGAGTGTCAAGGGAAATTACTTAACAGTAAATCCGGAGAGGGAAGGCAAGGATGAAAAAGATATTACGGATTGCGAAACTGTTGGATAATTATGGCCCTTTATTGACAAAGAGGCAACAGACATTTTTGCGATTATATTATGAAGAAGATTTATCCTTAGGAGAAATAGCCACAGAATATAAAATCAGCCGCCAGGCTGTTTATGACATAATACGTAGGGCAGAGGCACTTTTAGGTGAGTGGGATCAAAAATTAAATCTGGTTGAACGTGGAGAAAAACAGCAGCAAAATTTGGTAGAAGCATTGCGACTGGTGGCACAAATAAAAGCAAAGGTTAAGGATCAGGAAGCAGAAGCTTTGCTAAATAGACTGAAAAGCCTATTGGCAACGTTCAGCGAAATATGATTAGGCGGTAGCCGCTCATGTTGAAAGGAACTGGCAGGGGGTGGCCACTTATCAAGGAGTCCGGCGGTTAAATAGTTTAACCAACAAGCCGGCTGGCCATAGTGAACTGTATCCTCGTGGTGCGCTAATGGGATGGGCTTGCCTATTTTGCAAAGCTGGCGACTGCTCTTGGAGGTTAGAAGTTTGATGTTGGAAGTTAGAAAAGGCAATATAGCTTTAGGTTTTATGTATAACTAAAGAAAAATAAAGAACTCTTTCGCATTACCGTCTATCCTCGAATCTCTAATCTCTAATTTCTTGGAGAGGGCGGTCACGGTCGCCGGAGCAGCGACAAAATCAGGCTAGCCCTGGACATAGTATTTTTAGGGTAGAAAGGAGGGGAAAAGGTGCTAGAATCACTGGCTGCGAAGCTACAGGCAACCTTAAAGAAATTGGGCGGCAAAGGCAAGCTCTCAGAAAAAGATGTCAAGGAAGCCCTGCGGGAAGTCCGGGTTGCATTACTGGAAGCAGATGTTAATTATAAAGTTGTCAAGGAATTTATTAGTAAGGTTAAGGAACGGGCGGTAGGACATGAAGTAATGGCCAGCCTTACGCCAGCGCAACAGGTGATCAAAATTGTTTATGAGGAGCTTGCTGCCCTGATGGGTGGGACGGTAAGCAAGTTGGAACCTGCTTCACGCCCGCCAACTGTGGTGATGGTTGTTGGGCTGCAAGGTGCAGGAAAAACCACTACCTGTGCCAAGTTAGCCCGTTTATTACGCCGGGAGGGGCGGCGACCTTTATTGGTAGCGGCTGATGTTTACCGGCCAGCTGCTATTAAACAGCTGCAAGTTTTAGGTGAACAACTGGAGATACCTGTATTTTCCTTGGGCGACAGGCACAAACCGGTTGATATTGCCAAAGGGGCCAGAGAACACGCCCTTTCCCATGGACATGACTTTGTTATTATTGATACTGCAGGTCGCTTGCACATAGATGAGGATTTGATGGGTGAACTGGTTGAGATTAAAACAGCATTGGAGCCCCGGCATTGTTTGTTGGTAGTAGATGCAATGACAGGGCAGGATGCTGTTACAGTTGCCGAAGCCTTTCAGGCAAAACTGACATTAGATGGAATCATTCTTACCAAATTGGATGGCGATACCCGCGGCGGTGCAGCTTTGTCTGTACGGGCTGTGACCGGTTGCCCTATTAAGTTTGTTGGCATTGGGGAGAAAGTTGATGCTCTGGAACCATTTCATCCGCAACGGCTTGCATCCCGTATTTTAGGCATGGGAGATGTCCTAACTCTCATTGAAAAGGCACAGGCAACTCTGGCCGGCAAGGGAAAAGAATTGGGAGAACGGCTAAAGGCTGCTGATTTTAATTTGGAAGATTTTTTAGCCCAATTACAGCAAGTGCAACAAATTGGCCCAATTGATCAAATTTTAGGCATGTTGCCGGGAGCCGGGAAAATGAAAAAGTTGCAAGGGATGGCAGTAGATGAAAAGCAATTACAACAGGTGGAAGCAATCATCAATTCGATGACCATTAAAGAACGGCGGAATCCAGGGATCATTGATGCCAGTCGTAAACGGAGAATTGCCAAAGGTAGCGGAACGAAAGTACAGGATGTCAATCGGTTGTTAAAGCAATTTGAACAATCAAGAAGACTTTTGAAGCAATTTGGGCAAATGGAAAAGGGTGGCAAAATGCCTACTTTACCCTTTATGAAATTTTAAGTACGGTAGTTTATACTTTTGGAAGGGGGTGAGATGCGATGGCGGTAAGGATTCGTTTACGCCGCATGGGTGCAAAAAAAGCTCCTTTTTACCGGTTAGTAGTTGCTGATTCCAGGATGCCCCGGGATGGGAGATTTATTGACATTATCGGTTACTATAATCCCATTACCGAGCCGGCAGTTGTCAAGGTGGATGAAACCAAAGCTTTAGATTGGCTACAAAAAGGTGCCCAACCATCTGATACTGTTCGGTCCCTGTTTAAAAAGGAAGGGATTATGGAAAAATTTGCTGATCTGAAAAAGAAAAAAGCTTAGCCGACAGGGGGTGCAGCTATGCGGGAGTTGGTAGAAGAAATTGCCAAGGCCCTTGTTGATGAGCCGGAAGCTGTCAAGGTGAATCAAGTAGATGGTGAACGAACTATAGTCCTGGAACTTACCGTTGCCCCGGGGGATGTTGGCAAAGTTATAGGTAAGCAAGGTAGAATAGCGAAAGCTATCAGAACAGTAGTAAAGGCGATGGCTACCAAAGAGGGGAAAAGGGTTAATCTGGAAATCATGTAAGGCACTTTTTATGCATCTTTTTGACCGGTTGGCGAGGAGCGAAGTATTAGTTTTTCGATTTTCTAATGATCTGTGTATGACGGTAAAAACAGGTGATTTGTTCATGAATCCACTGATTACCATTGGTCAGGTTCTGGCCCCGTGGGGAATCAAAGGCGATGTGAAAGTATTGCCATTGACTGATTTTCCCCAGCGGTTCAAAACATTAAAGACAGTATATATTGCTAGCCCTACTAGTCAAGCTGTGTGGATTGCTGAGATTGAAGCTGTCCGCTATCATCAACGGTTTGTTTTGCTTAAATTAAATCAAATTGACAGCAGGGATGAAGCGGAAAAACTTCGCAACTGTCTTTTGCAGGTAGATGAACCTTTCCCCCTGCCTGCAGGGCATTATTACCACTTTCAAATTATCGGGCTCCGGGTTTTCACAGAGCTTGGTGAAGATTTAGGCGAAGTTAAGGAAGTGCTTACCCCTGGAGGCAATGATGTCTATGTGGTTGAGAATGAAAAGGGCGAAGAAGTTTTAATTCCCGCTCTGAAACAAGTTGTACAGGAGATTGATTTAGAACAAGGTATTATGCGGGTGAAGCTACTGGAAGGACTCCGGTAGGGAGGTTTTATCATGCGGATCGACATTATTACCATCTTTCCGGAGATGTTTCCCGGCCCTTTAGGCCATAGTATTTTAGGCAGGGCACAGGAACAAGGACTGCTGGAATTAGTGGTCCACAATTTACGTGATTATACCACAGACAAACACCGCATAGTTGATGACTATCCCTACGGGGGCGGTGTTGGCATGATAATGAAGCCTGAACCAATTTTCCGGGCAGTACGTTCTGTCAGGCTGTCACCTGATACCAGGATCATACTTCTTTGTCCCCAAGGGAGAGTGTTCTCACAAAAAATTGCTTGGGAGCTCAGCAGTGCAGAACAGATCATTTTACTTTGCGGACATTATGAGGGTGTAGACGAAAGAGTAAGAGAGCATTTGGTAACAGATGAGATATCTATTGGTGATTATATTCTAACCGGTGGCGAATTACCGGCAATGGTACTCATTGATGCTGTGGCCAGGCTACGCCCCGGTGTCTTGGGCGCCTCTGCTTCTTCGTTGGATGAAACCTTTACTGATGGGTTGTTGGAATATCCCCAATATACACGACCGGCGGAATGGGAAGGTCTTAAGGTGCCGCCTGTGCTTCTTTCGGGGCATCATGCAGAAATAAGTCGTTGGCGCCGTAAAGAGTCATTGCGGAATACTCTCCAGAAACGCCCAGATTTATTGGCTAAAGCAAAGTTGAATGATGGTGATCGGCAATTGCTTCTGGAACTTAAAAAGGAGTCCTCCTATTAAGTTTCATGAATTAATTATAGAGTTTTTCTACGTGTCCGGCAAACCCGGTAATCTCCATTCTATGAGCCCGAGTTTTGGATTGCGTCTACGCATGTTTTTTATGAGAGTTAACTCGTCCTCCGTATGCTGGTTTGGGTGAGAGTGTGGCCGCCGGGACATGCAGGCAAGGGATTCCAGGGTTCCGTCATATCGTTTGAGCCAAAAGTATATGTAAGAACGTGATTTGTTATAGCGCCTGGAAGCTCTGGACACACCGTATTTCAGTGCAAAATTAAGAAGGGATTGCCGATACTTCATGTCTTGTGTTATGCTGTTCATGCAGGATGAGGCACTCCTTTCGGTACTGTTTTGTGTTGGTAACTTAACAATAACCGAATTGTCCTCATCTTGCATTCTTTTTTTAAGCCCAGTGTCCAAGATCTATTGTAATCCTACACTTAAAAACGAGTCCTCCGATTAAGGTGTAGGTTTGTCAAACATGTTGGACACAGTACAGTTTTAAAAACTCCAACGGAGATAGGTAGCCGAGAGGACGCATCGGGATATTATTTGAACGGCGGTTATAGGTTTTGAGCTGTGCCTGAAAGTCAGCCAGTGAGTAAAATGTATGGGTGCTATAGAAGCGTTTCATATCTTCACGATGGCTGCGCTCTACCTTGCCGTTGTGTCGTGGAGTGTAAGGACGGATCAGTTTGTGCTGTATACCCATTTCAGCAGCGGTCTTTTCGAATAAAGTCGGTAGGTTTTTCGCAGATCCGAGGCGATTCGTAAACTCGAACCCGTTATCTGTTTGGACACATTTAACATCGAAACCATGCTCCTTGAAATACCGGACTGCATTCCGGAGAAAGACAGTTGCGGAGTAAGAGCTGTTCTCGTTAAACCCTTCCAGATAACGTAGCCGGCCGAATTCATCGATAGCTGTAAATTGATATAGCTTCATATGTTTGGCTTCACCGACTCTACACTGGGCAGGAACATGCTTAACATCAACCTGGACCCGTTGGCCGTGGTAGATCATTTGCTGATATGGCTTGGGTTTGTAGGGCTTTTGAATCTTCTTCGGGGGCAGTAAGGTTATTCGCCTCATTACTCTGTATAAGCTTGTAATGCTGCGAGAATACCCGCGTTCTCTTAACCTGCACCAGAATTCTATGAGCCCGAGTTTTGGATTGCGTCTACGCATGTTTTTTATGAGAGTTAACTCGTCCTCCGTATGCTGGTTTGGGTGAGAGTGTGGCCGCCGGGACATGCAGGCAAGGGATTCCAGGGTTCCGTCATATCGTTTGAGCCAAAAGTATATGTAAGAACGTGATTTGTTATAGCGCCTGGAAGCTCTGGACACACCGTATTTCAGTGCAAAATTAAGAAGGGATTGCCGATACTTCATGTCTTGTGTTATGCTGTTCATGCAGGATGAGGCACTCCTTTCGGTACTGTTTTGTGTTGGTAACTAAACAATAACCGATTTGTCCTCATCTTGCATTCTTTTTTAAGCCCAGTGTCCAAGATCTATTGTAATCCTACACTTAAAAACGAGTCCTCCGATTAAGGCATATTGTCTTCACCGGTTTTCTGTGATATAATGACAAGTGTTTATTCATGAAAATGATTATGCTCACAGTTTCAATTATAGATGGAAGGAGGGGGCTAAATGTCGGTGATAAAAGCCCTGGAGCAGGAACAGTTGAAAGAAAACATAGCTGAATTTAATTTGGGCGATACTGTACGGGTTCATGTGAAAGTTGTTGAAGGAACGCGGGAAAGAATTCAGGTATTTGAAGGAGTCGTTATTGCCCGTAAAAATGGCGGCCCCCGGGAGACTTTTACTGTCAGGCGCGTATCCTATGGTGTTGGAGTTGAACGTACTTTTCCTCTCCACTCCCCAGCTATTGACAAAATTGAAGTCGCCCGCCGCGGTCGGGTTCGTCGTGCTAAGCTTTACTATCTTCGTAATCTGCGCGGGAAAGCGGCTCGGATTAAGGAAAAACACCGGTAGGGAGGAAGGGACTGTTGAACAGTCCCTTATTTTTCGTTGCCTTTTTGTGCTCCAATATTATAGTTAATGATTGTTGGGGAGGCAGGGGACAATGAGTCAACAGAAAGGTTTAGTGCGGGAGTATATAGAATGTATTGCCATCGCCCTTGTACTTGCTTTTTTAATTATAACCTTTGTGGTGCAGTCTTTTGTTGTTGATGGAGCTTCTATGGAACCTACTTTGTATCATGGGCAGAGACTGCTGGTTAATAAATTTATCTATCGTTTCACTTTGCCGCAGAAAGGCGATGTGATTGTTTTTCACTATCCTGCTGACCCGCGCACTGATTTTATTAAGCGGATAATTGCCAGCGGGGGCGATACTGTGGAAATAAAGGACGGTAAAGTAATGGTCAACGGAAAAGCTTTAGCAGAAGATTATATCTTGGAATCCACATACGGGCAATTTGGGCCCATAGAAGTGCCGGCGAATAAGTTTTTTGTTTTGGGAGACAACAGGAATAATAGTAAAGATAGCCGTTATCCAGATGTAGGTTTTTTAGGGCGGCAAGACATTGTCGGGAAGGCTTCCTTTATTTACTGGCCATTGAGAGACATTGGGTTGGTAGATTCCAGATAAGTTGGCCTCTTTTGCAGAAAGCAGGTGCAGCCTCATGTTGTGGTACCCTGGGCACATGGCCGGAGCAAGGGCATTGGTACGGGAAAACTTAAAACTGGTGGATCTAGTAATGGAAGTAGTGGATGCGCGCATACCTTTTAGCAGCCGCAACCCTGAATTAGGCCCACTAATAAAAGCAAAACCCAGGCTATTGGTGCTGAACAAAGCTGACTTAGCTGACGCCGGATCTACTGCCAAATGGGAAAAATGGTTCAGTTCGCAAGGGATAATAACCGTAGCGATAGACGCACTTGCTGGGCGGGGCATAGGACAGGCACTGAAGCAGGTGCAAAAGTTAGCCGAACCTGTGATGGCAAAATTGAAAAGAAGTGGCCGTAAATACAGACCCGCCCGCTTAATGGTTGTTGGTATCCCCAATGTGGGGAAGTCATCTCTGATCAATCGCTTGGCTGCCAAAAAGAGGGCGGCTACTGGTGCTAAACCGGGTATTACCCGGGGAAAGCAATGGGTGCGGGTTGAAGGTGAGCAGGGTCTTGAACTACTGGACACCCCAGGGATACTTTGGCCCAGAACTGATAACAAAAAAGTATTATTGCGCTTGGCAGCAACCGGTGCCCTGCCGGAAGAGGTATTTCCTGGCGAAGAAGTCGCTTTATGGTTATGTGAGTTTTTCCTGCAATCTGCCCCGCAGCAATTAATAAACCGTTATCAACTGGATTCTCTAGCGGATAAGCCGGAAGTTTTGTTGGCAGCTATTGGTGCCCGTAGAGGATTTTTACTGCCCGGTGGAATTGTTGACCGCGAACGAACTGCAAGAATGCTATTGAAAGAGTTTCAAGATGGGAAATTGGGCCGTCATACACTGGAACAGCCGGGAGAAGGGGAGAGGGGTAATGTTTAGCCAGATGACGGTGGAACAAATTGATAATTGGCTAAAGAATAGCTCTTGGGAGGAAAGGCTGAAGGTTCTGAACCGGTTGCAACAAGACAACCGTAAGGGAGTACAAGCTTTAAGCAGCAAATGGGAAAAAAGATGCAAAAAACGAGAGGAAGCATATGCTTTCTGGGAAATCTTGAGTGGGAAGGAACGAGCACTGGCCAGTCAAGGCTGGCAGTATATTGCCGGCGTAGACGAAGCGGGGCGGGGGCCATTGGCCGGCCCTGTTGTTGCGGCTGCCGTTATTTTACCCAGAGATGTTGCATACATAGGGCTTAATGATTCCAAGCGTTTATCCCGCGAACAAAGGGAAGATCTCTACAAAAAAATCACCTCTACGGCTTTAGCGTGGGCAGTGGGCAGTGCCGGAGCGGAATACATAGATACTTACGGGATAGTACAAGCCACCAAGCATGCCATGGTAACCGCTTTGCAACAATTGCAGCTTCGGCCAGATTATCTTTTGTTAGATGCGATTTCATTGGCAGGTATGCAAATGCCTCAAGAAAGTATTATTGGCGGTGATGGGAAATGTGCCTGCATTGCCGCTGCATCTGTTGTGGCTAAGGTAACAAGGGATCTGTGGATGAGCCATTGGGATCAAATCTATCCTGGATATGGATTTGCACACCATAAAGGATATCTAACTAAAGAGCATTACCAGGCTATTGCAACTCTAGGGCCTTCCCCCCTGCACCGGCTCAGTTTTGCCCCATTAGCAGAAGGATTCCCTGTGGCCGAGGATAAAATTGACCAATAGAGAGCGGGGATTGCAGGGGGAAAAATTGGCTGGCAGTTATTTACGGAAGCAGGGTTACCGTATTTTAGAGCAGAATTATCGGTGTAGATTTGGAGAAATCGATTTAATAGCCTGGGATGGTAATACAATGGTTTTTATTGAGGTGAAAACCCGCACTACTACTGATTATGGATTACCTCAAGAAGCGGTGAATCGGGAAAAACAGAGGCGTTTATCCCGTTTAGCAACCTATTACCTAATGAGCCATAATCTTACGGAAGTAGATTGCCGGTTTGACGTAGTAGCGATTATATTATCCGAAAATGGCAATAAGGTGGAAGTAATAAAAGATGCCTTTCCCCTCCAGGGAGGTTGGTAACATTGCACGTAGTTTTACACGAACCGGAAATACCACAGAATACGGGAAATATTGCAAGAACCTGTGCAGTTACAGGTACAATACTGCATTTGGTAAAGCCTTTGGGGTTTTCCATTGAGGATCGATACTTAAAAAGGGCGGGTTTGGATTATTGGAATCAGGTGGAGCTCCATTGCTGGGATAATTTTCAGCAGTTACTGGCAGCTTATATAGGCGGGAGGTTTTATTACCTGACCACGAAAGGAAATCGCTCCTATCATACTATTACATATCAATCTGATGACTTTTTAGTATTTGGCAGTGAAACCAGGGGTTTACCGGATGAGCTATTAACTGCCAATAAGGAATTCTGTTTGCGGGTTCCCATGCGTCCCGGTTTGCGTTCTCTAAATTTATCCAATACTGTAGCTTTAGTACTGTATGAAGGGTTGCGGCAACAGGGGTTTGTTAATCTAGTATAAAGCTATTACAGGAAAGGAAGTTCAGCGAGTCGAATATAACAATGTACTAAATTTAAGGGGGGTCTATTAATGGAAATGAATTTGCATGGTAAAGTTGCTCTAATCACTGGCGGTGGGAGAGGTTTAGGCAGAGTTATTGCCCTCACCTTCGCCAAAGCTGGAGCGGATTTAGTGTTAATTTCCCGTTCACAGGAAGCTCTGGAATTTGTCGCTGCGGAAGCGGAAAAGCTGGGGAGGAAAGTATTATTTCAAGCAGGACACGCTACGGAAGAAGAAACGGTTAAGAAGCTAGTAAACAATGCTATAGATAAATTTGGCAAAATTGATGTTTTGGTTAACAACGTAGGTATTGCCGGCCCCATAGCGCCTATAACTGATATTTCCTTAGCAGGCTGGGAGGAAACTATTGCAATTAATTTAACTTCTTACTTCCTATTTTGTAAATATGTTATTCCAATTATGAAAAAACAACAAAGCGGTTCAATTATCAATATATCTTCCTTGGCCGGACTAAAGGGACATATTAACCGTACTCCCTATTGTGCTTCCAAATGGGCTATCCTTGGCATGAATAGAGCAATTGCCATGGAGGTAGGGCCGGATAATATTCGCTCTAATGTAGTTTGTCCCGGTGCTGTGGCTGGAGAACGTTTCACCGGCATCCTCCATCAGAGGGCTAAAGATCATGGGGTAACCTTTGATGAAATGGTGAAGATAACATCCAAAGACACCCCCCTGCGTAGATTAATCGATCCGGAAGAAATTGCAGCAACAGTTCTTTTCCTTGCCAGTGATGCTGCCAGCGGGATTAGTGGCGAAGAAATATTGGTTTCCGGCGGGAGAAGATAGCAAAGAGAGCCGGGGCAACATCACTGGCAGCAGGTGGTTTTTGCTCCCATACATTTTTGCCGTGTCACCGGGTTTACTATTAATTGATACTATATTTGTGGAAGCGATGCTTGCTTTTCTCAGTGCGTGATAGTAATAATTGCTTTAGCTCCGAGGTGGCGTTGATAAATCCTGGGTTATATACCGATGCATTCGGGATTTTAGTATTAAGCGGAACCTTATTTACGCAGCATATTTCCGCCGTAAGAGGCAACAGAGTATGGATTTACCCCTTTGAGGATAATTAGAGGAGCCGACTACAGCTTATATGATGTAGTCGGCTCCTCTTATCCTTCTTTGCGCACCAAGCGCCGTTGAAAATAAATAAAGATCGGGAATGGAACTATAATCCAACCTAAGCTTTTAATTAGACTATTAGTTGCCCGTGCCACTTGATTTTTTGTATGGGATGTAACTAATGCTTCGTATCTAATTTGCAATTCTTCTTCCGAGGGTGTTTCAGTTTCTACAGTTTCCAGTTCAGGGTACGGTTTAGTAAAATCTCGCTGTCTAAATTCTTCGAAGGATTGGTAATAAGGCGTAGGTGCAATAATGTCAGCCAAGGCCATAAATGCCCCGACACTGCCGCCGATTGTCATCATCAGTGTAGCAAACAATACTAGATATAAGTAAACATTTTTTATCATTTCTTCTCCTCCTTCCTTAGCCTCCAGCCGGCTGCCTGCAATGGCAAAGACAATTAAAATGATCACCAGTAAAGGCACAAATGCGATCAGAATTGACATCACCACGCTTTTCGCTCCTTTATTAAATAAATTATATGCTTCTTATTTCTAGATTTGAGGTAAAAAACCTTTATCTATAAATAATATATACACATGTTGATAATTTTGGCACCGGCAGCCAGCCAAAAGCGGTATCGGTAAATGTTTTGCAAAATGAATTGTAGAGGCGGTCTTTGACTGCTGGTTCCATGTTAACAAGATTGATATGGACAGGTCGCTACGCTGGTTGCAGCACACATAATTTAAAGCCGGGGACGTAACAAGGAGGAATTAATTTTTATGGTAAGTGACCTCGGTGGAATGTATTTTTTGATTTCATTAGTGGCTAAGCTTATCAGCCGGCGACATGATGTTAAGAGCAGCACAAAAATTTAATTTTCCATGCTTTGATACTGATAAGGAATATTGTAATTAATATCGAATTAATTTATTTAGAACGGCAAAATATACGGGGGTGAAGGAATGAAATCTATTGTAGTTTATAGGTCTAAGACTGGTTTTACGAAAAAGTATGCGGAATGGATTGCCGAGGAACTGGGCTCTGATATTTTTGCAGTGTCACAGGTTAATGCTGCTATGTTAACAGCCTATGATACAGTGATTTACGGGGGCGGATTATATGCTGGGGGCATCAATGGAGTTAAAATAATTACCAATAATATGGCTAAGTTGCAGGGAAAAAAAATTGTTGTATTTGCTACCGGTGCATCCCCTATGCGAGAAGAGGTAATAAGTGAAGTTAGGGATAGGAATTTTACTCTTGAACAGCAAGAAAAGATCCAATTTTTTTATTTGCGGGGTGGGTTCAATTATACAAAGCTGCAGTTCGGTGATAAAATCCTCATGCAATTATTAAAATGGACGTTAAAGAGGAAAAAGGAATTAACACCTGACGATAAAGGCATGCTTGCTGCCTATGATACTCCTGTGGATTTCGCCAAGAGGCAGAATATTGACGACTTAATAGCATACGTAAAAAATAAGTTACAATAATAAAAGGAGTTGGACAGTATGGGACAGGCGTTTTGCTCTATTCCATTGTATAAATCTCAATGGGCGGACTGGGTGCCATGTTCAGTTAAAGTGGCACTAAATAAAAGAGTACCATGGAAAAATGGCTGATCGTCCCTGCGGTGACAAACAAATGAAAAATCTCATGAAAACCGAAATGATTGGGGAAAAAATTAAAACAGCGAGTAGCATAAATAATCGCCCCGATGCTATAAAAAACTCCCCCTAAGACCATGAGCATAATTGCGCCTAGCGGTAAATTAGCCACTAATTGCGCAATGGGAATTATGGCAATCCATCCCAGAGAAAGATAGAAGGCTGTTGAAATATAGCGGGGGAGGTTAATAAACCAAACTTTTAAGAGAGCGCCAATTATAGCCAGTCCCCAGATCCCCCCCAGCATAATCCATTGCCATATGCCGGTTAACCCATGGTAAAAAACCGGGGTGGCGGAACCGGCAATTAAAAAATAGATCGCAATATGATCTATTTTTTTTAGGATTAATACTACCCGCGGCCGCACTTGAGCCCAATGATATACTGAACTGGCACCAAATAAAATAATTACACTACTACCATATATGGTCATGGTAATCAGTTTAGCTACATTTCCGGCTGTAAGGATAATAAGTAATACTAGACCGACTATAGCGGCGAGGAAAGTAAGAAAGTGAGTCCAAGCATTCACCGGTTCGCGCATGCTTAGATATTTTCGGATGCGAGCAAACTTATTCATGATTCTATTCCTCCGCAGGTAAACCATTTATCATTATTATATCCCATAATTTACCTTAATACTAGCTGAGGTTTTAATATAAGTTATAAACCAGTCATCTGGCCAATGGCCTCTTGCGGTTAATAACACTTGTCAACTGCGTATTAGAGATGGGGAATTCTATAACACCTAGTAACGGGGCGGAAGTTCTGCTTCTTGGAAGTAGATTACAAGCTCTCTTATTACAACAGGTAGTGCAATTGCATATGCTGTAATATCTGGGGAAATTGGAAGGGGAGGGGCAAGACCCAGCCTGAGCAGAAAATGAATTAAAAGGGAAGTAAAGCATGTTGTTTCTTTGCTGCTTCTTTTATTTCCCGGGGCAGGGGAAAGGATACTAAACACAGAAGCATTTATAAATGGAGTTTTGCTTTTCTATTTGCTCTCTCGCGCTCCATATGGCACATAGAGTTTAATTTTTAGCACATTAATTTAAGCTTTTTAAGAAATATGGTATAATAACGTAAATATTGCGCTTGACATATTTATGCTACAGATAACCTAGGGGAGGGATTGTGATGCCAATGGAGGAATTGGCGCATCAGGTTAAGGAGTCATCCATCAGGCTGGCAGCTATAGGCACAGAACTGAAAAATAAAGCATTAGCTAACATAGCCGTATCATTGGAGAAAAGAAGAGAAGATATTATTAAGGCAAACCAAAGGGATTTTGCCCGGAGCAAGCAGGAAAATTTACCGGCGCCGCTGCTGAAACGGTTGAAATTTGATGATATAAAAATTGCCGACGTTGTTGAGGGAATAAACAGCCTGATTAAACTGGAAGACCCGGTAGGTAAAAAGCTGCTGGCTACGGAATTGGATGATGGTTTGGAGTTATATAGGGTAACCTGTCCCATTGGTGTAATTGGCGTAATTTTTGAATCGCGGCCTGATGCCCTGGTGCAAATTTCTACCCTTTGCTTAAAGAGCGGGAACGGGGTTTTGCTTAAGGGTGGTACTGAAGCACGGGAAACAAACCGTATTTTGGCTGAAATCATTATCAACTCAGCCCATGAGGTTGGGATCCCGGCAAATTGGGCCGCCCTTTTGGAAACTCGGTCAGAGGTAAGTACAATGCTTAAAATGGATGCCTATATTGATTTGATCATCCCCCGGGGCTCCAATGAATTTGTCCGTTATATCATGGATAATTCAAAAATTCCGGTTTTAGGTCACGCAGACGGGATCTGTCATTGTTATGTGGACGAACGCGCAGATTTGGCAATGGCTGTAAAGGTTGTGGTTGATGCCAAAACCCAGTATGTGGCAGTCTGTAATGCTACCGAAACCCTTTTGGTACATGAAAAGATCGCACCGCAGTTTTTACCCCTAATCAAGCAGGCCTTGGAGGCTAAAAATGTTGAACTGGCAGGATGCCCGCAAACCCAAGCGCTCATATCTGTTGCTCCGGCCACAGAAAAAGATTGGAAAACTGAGTATCTAGATTATAAACTGGCGATAAAGGTTGTTCCGGACTTGGAGGCTGCGATTAATCATATTAATAAATATGGTTCCGGCCATACGGACTGTATAATAACCAATGATAAGAAAAGGGCAGAAATTTTCATGAGCCTTGTAGATTCAGGCAATGTATTTTGGAACTGTTCTACCCGCTTTAGTGACGGTTTCCGCTATGGATTTGGTGCGGAGGTGGGTGTGAGTACCAGTAAGATCCACGCCCGGGGCCCGGTGGGGTTAGATGGATTACTGATCTATAAGTATAAGCTAATTGGAAATGGCCATGTGGTGGAGGATTATGCTAACCGCACGAAAACTTTTAAACACAGGCCTTTAATATAATTTATTACTAATGCGTAACTAAATTTATAAGTGTACATTTGACCTGCCGTATGCGCGGCAGGTTTTTTATGGTTTTTTTGATAAATGATTAATGAAATCCGTTAGCGGGTATGATAAACAAAAATAAACAAGAAAAGGGAATGAGTAACCATTTTTTTCCTACAGCGAATTATTAAACAGAAGCGTCAACAAACACAAAAAAGCATAGTTTCTCCATTGCCAGATCATTGGGATATTGGCCAACGGGAAGCATGGCTTCGGGATGCGACACTAACTGATGATCTGGAAACCAATATCCAAATTACCAAAAACCTTTATGGCAATAGTATTGATCTAATTATCCACCGTTTTAAATTGGGAACGCGGCAGATTTCCGGTGCACTACTTTGCCTCGATGGCATGTCCAATAACGAAACCATCGAAATGCTTATAGAAAAAATTAAAATAGATGCGATTAAAATTAATATCAATCAGGGTTCCGGGCCTGCTTTACAAAAGATTTTGTTGGAGCGGTTGCTGACAATTTATAAACTTAAGGAAGTTAATGGTTTTGAAGAATTATGCAATAGCCTCAGTTCTGGGATGACAGCATTGCTTTTTGTCGGCTCTGACACGGCAATCGTCTGTGAAACGACCGGGTTTAGCCAGCGCGGGATTGAAGAACCCAGTGCAGAAACAACCATCCGTGGCCCCAGGGACGGTTTTGTAGAAAATATTAAAACAAATGGCTCCTTAATCCGGCGGCGGATTAAAACACCCAACCTTTGGTTCCGGGTTTTCCGGCTTGGCCATTTAACTAAAACGCAGGTAGCCGTTGCCTATATTAAGGGACTGGCCAGTGAAGAACTGGTTGCCGAGGTTTGCTCCCGGATTGAACGAATTGAAACCGATGCTATTTTAGAAAGCGGCTATATTGAAGATTATATTGAAGATAATCCCTTTACCCTTTTCCCCTTAACTTTTCGCACTGAAAAGCCGGATCGGATAACCAGTTGCCTGTTGGAGGGCAAGGTGGCGATCATTACAGATGGGACACCTTTTGTTTTGGTTGTGCCCACTACCTTTTTTAAGTTACTCCACGCTCCTGATGATTACTATGAAAAGGTTCCCATTGGTGCATTTATCCGGGCATTGCGACTGTTTTCTTATATTGCCTCCGTGCTCTTACCGGGAGCTTATGTGGCGGTGATTAACTTTCACCAGGAGTTGATTCCCACTACGCTACTTTTGCGGATCACAGCCAGCCGCCAGGGGCTTCCGTTTCCGATTATTTTTGAAGCTCTATTCATTGAACTTGCCTTTGAGGTACTGCGGGAGGCGGGGGTGCGGTTACCGCGGGCCATTGGGCCGGCAATCAGTATTGTGGGTGCATTGGTCTTGGGAGAAGCTGCCATCAGGGCAGGGTTCGTTTCGCCAGTGATGATTATTGTGGTAGCCTTAACAGCCATTGCATCCTTCACTGTTCCTGTATTTAGTATTGGCATTTCCGGACGGCTGTTGCGCTTTGGTTTTATTATACTGGGAGGAGTTTTGGGTCTTTTTGGAATCCAGATTGGAGCGATATTAATGATGCTGCATTTGTGCTCCCTTCGCTCCTTTGGGATTCCCTATTTTTCTCCTGCAGGCCCCCTGATCTGGTCGGAATGGAAAGATTTCATATTTAGGCACTGGCGGTGGGGGTTAACCACTAGGCCGAAGCTGATGGGCTTTCGCGAGCCTATCCGGGGTGAGGCTGGGTTAATGCCCGGTGTGCGGCACAAGCGAAGGAAGGATGATAGTTAATGAAAGAGGAAAAGATTGCCAACAGGCAGTTGCTTTATATTCTTTTTATGATGCGCACAACAGTTGTCATTTCTTTTTTGCCGGTCCTCACTTCGGCCGATGCCGGGCAAGACGCGTGGCTGGCGGCCATTTTTACCTTTTTTGGCACTGTTGCCATTGTCTTGCTGGTGGCAGGCTTGGGGATTAGGTTTCCGGAGCAAACGGCAATCCAATATGGTGAACAGCTTTTGGGGCCATGGCTGTCCAAGCTGCCCAGCCTCGTTCTGCTCTGGGCGTTTTTAGTTATGTCAGCCACAGATATGCGTATTTACGGTGAGCTATTAACAACCGGTTTCCTAAGCGAAACACCGATTTCATTTGTCCTCTTTTCGATGATTTTAACTTGTGCTTTCGGTGCCAGGGAGGGAGTTGAAGTTATGGGAAGGATGGCTGATATTATTTTCCCTCTTTTTGTTTTCATGCTTGTGGTGAGTATCGTTGTCCCTGTGCAACATTTTGAATTTGCTAACCTTGAGCCGATTTTAGCCCGGGGTTTGGCGCCGGTGGGGAGGGCACTGATTACTCCCATCGCAGTTGGTGCCCAGTTGCTAACCCTTAGTATCTTGATTCCCAATCTAAATGCACCCCGGCTGGCAATAAAAACTGCCCTCTGGGCAGTGGCCGGCGCTGCTTTCGCCCTCCTGCTTGTCACCATAATAGTGCTTGGCATTATGGGGCCCATATTCGGTGCCAGTGAAGTATTTCCTTTTTATAACCTGCTTCGCTCCATTGAACTCAGTGAATTTTTACAGCGGGTTGAAGCCCCAATAGTGTTTGCGTGGGGGTTTGGTGTTTTTATCGGTGTTAGTACCATCCTCTATTGCGGTGCCAGGGGGTTAGCGCAACTGTTGCACCTGGCTGATTACCGGCCTTTGGTTTTCCCTATGGCGGTTATTCAAGCCGCCTTTGCACTGCATGCATATGAAGATATTTATCAGGTATTGGCTTTGTTTCAACCTCCTGTTGTGGGCCCCCTTGTTTTATCTTGGTTTTTGCTCACAATCGTTCCCCATTGGTTTGCTTACCTCTATCATAAACTGCGCTCATAATGAGAGGTGATAGGTATCAATGCGGCCGGCAGGGCGTACGATTATCATTATCATCCTTTGCAGTTTAGCAATAACCGGCTGTTGGAACCGGCGGGATCCGGAATTGCTTTCCTTTGTTACTGCTACCGGTTTTGACATTGAGCAAGATACAGGGCTATATAAATGCATTGTGGAAATTGCAAATCCGATAGGTTCAGGCAGTGATCAGGAGGGAAGCGGCGGCAGTAAAAAACTCCCCTTTTGGGTGGTGGAGGCGCGGGGCCATACTCCCTTTGAAGCCCGGCAGAATTTAGCTTTAATTACCAGTAGAGAGCTATATTGGACCCATAGCGGGGTTTTAGCCATCGGAGAGGATTTGGCCAGGCAAGGCATTAAGCCGGTCTTGGATTTATTTGCCCGGGAGCGGCAATTTCGGCTCACTGCCCGGCCGCTGGTGGTAAAGGGTGACCTGAAAGCTCTTTTTGAAGCAGATTTTCCCTTGGAAGAAAACAGCGGGGAGGGGTTGCGCCGCCAAGCTATTTCAGTTATGTTTGAACGAACCTTCTATCCTACATGGGAAACCAGAGATTTGCTGGTTACCCTTGCTAAGCCGGGGTATGAATTGCTGATTGGCAGGGTGGAGGAGTTAGGTTCAAAGGAGGATACCAATAAAACAGCTATGACACCTCCGGCAAAAACTAGTGGCGGTGCGGTTTTCCGCGGAGATAAAATGGTTGGCTGGATTGGCGAGCGGGAAGTAGCAGGATGGCACTGGCTGACCGGTAAAGCCACAAGGGCAACCCTAATTGTCTTATCCCCCATTGATCGGCAGCCTGTTTCGGTGGAAATCTTTCAATCAAACGCCACCCTCACACCGGAGGTAAATGGGGATCAGGTGACAATTAAAGTGCAGGTAAAGGCTAAGGGCAGGATCCAAGATCAGGTATCTCCCGTTGAGTTAACGGTTGATATTCTGCGCTCATTAGAAAGGCGGGTGGCTACAGTGATTAAAAATGACATGCAACTGACACTGGCAAGCGCCCAAAAGTTAAACAGTGATTTTATTGGTTTAGGCAATCTTATTTACCGTAAACTCCCCCGGGATTGGGAACGTTTAGAGCCCCGCTGGGAAGCTATATTTCCACAGATACAATTTGATTTTGTAGTGGAAGCAAATATAACCGGTGCCGGGTTAATTAAATAGTGCTCTGATAAGAGAGGGAGATTGGTTTGGTTATAATCTGGCTTGTAATGGCAGCAATTGCCATCAGAGAAATACCTCCGCTATTGGCTCAAGGGAAACGGGGAGAGCTACTTACCTTTATTATCCTTTGGCTCAGTGCCACATTATATGCTTCCTTAGTGTTAGGTGATGCAGCTATACCTAACCCGATTGGGCTCATTATTGCATTCTTGGGCGATTAAACAGCGTGGTTCGGAGGCTCTTTTCTCCAGGCATTTAATATTTGCGCAACCGGTAAAGTTAATGAAAAGAGGCTAGGAATATTTTCCCCTGGCCAATAAGTGTAGGCACAATAAGCAAATTTGCATATAATGTATATATACGGTATAAAAGCAATGCTTCCGCATTGCTTTTGTTTTTTTTATAGTATATGATTGAATTAAAGTGGATGTGACTTGAAAATAAAATTAAGGAGGGGTTTGATGCACAAGAAAATTGTACCCTTAGTGTTGGTATTGGCATTGGTGTTGGCAGGTACAGGGTCCGTTTGGGCGGCTGATGCTATGACAAGAGGTCAATTTGCCCAATTGATGGTTGAGGTTAGCGGTTTGGAAGGAGAATTACCGGCAGCAGATTTATTACAGGAAAAAGGGATCATGATCGGTTACCCTGACGGAGAAATGTATTTGCAACAAGGCATTACCAGGGTGGAAGCTGTGACATTGGCAGCAAAAGCATTGGGCTTAGCGGACGGGATCGCACCACCGGCAACAGTTATTGTTCCCCTGCCAAAAGATCATTGGGGCTACAATTATTATGGCTGGTTGCTCAGGCAAGGCTTGGTGGATGGGAACCCTACGGATGTCTTTACTGTTGCCGAAGGAGAAGCTTTTTTGCGTAAGATTTTTTCTACTGATCCGGAGGCGGTAGAGATATTGGAGGAAGCGCAACTAAAGGCAAAAGAACATAAAAAAATGCGCATTGTTATGAATGGCAGGATGGAAATGGTAGCCAGGGAAGGTGTAGCAGGTGCGGAAGAGATTCCTCAAATTAAAACTGATATGCGCCTGATTCAGACTTCCATCTTTCCCGATCTAATTCACCAGCAAAATACCATGCTTATGGAAGTTCCAGGTGAGGAACCGCTGGAAATAACTGCTGAGGCCTATATTGTTGATGGAAAGATGTTTCAGCAAATGCCTGATCCGGAGACTGGTGAAATGCAATGGTTCCGGTATCCTGATATTCCCGGACTGGAAGATGTGTTAAAACAGTCGGCAGAACAACAGACAGAGGTAATTCCTGCGGAAATGGAGGAATATCTCCATTATCATTTATTAGATACCATAGAGATTGACGGCGAAGAAGTTTATGTGATTTCTTTTTGCGGCCGTATAGATGATTTTAATCAATTTATGGAAGCTGCATTTGCTCAGTTTGGCGAGGGGATGCAAATGCAGCAGGCTTTGGCTCCGGCTGCGGAGATGATTAAGTCTATGTCTTATTGGGGAATCCAGTATATTGGTGCTGAAGATTTATTAGTTCGTAGTGCTGACTTTAGCTCCATTGTGGTTTATGCTGACGAGATTTTGGGCGAACCGATGCCCATAGAAGCTGCCCGCATGTCCATGGAGATTGAGGAATATGATTATGATGAAAATATTGTGATCGAAGTGCCGGATGAGGTGTTGGCAGCACCGGAGCTGGATTTGGCCGCACCAAATAGGGAGAGTGAGCCGGAATTACCACAGTAAAGGAATGAAATAAGTCGCCAGAGCTTAAGATTCAGCTCTGGCGACTTATTTTTGCCTCTTGCTCCGATCATGGAAAAGGCACTTCCGTGCGTACCGGAAATGCCTTTTGCCTGCTTTTTTATAAAACAACGACGTTAGCCGCTTGAGGACCACGTTGACCTTCTACAACGTCGAACTCTACATTTTGACCTTCATCCAGTGATTTGAAGCCTTCCTTCTGAATTGCTGAGAAATGTACAAATACATCATCACCGCCATCAACTTCGATAAAGCCATAACCTTTTTCGTTGTTAAACCATTTTACTTTTCCTTGCACTTTTGTTGTGCCCCCTAAAGTTCATTTTGCATTAAAAAGAGAAGAACTTGTTGACAAGCAAACTCTCTTTAACACCGATTATAATAATACCATGAAAAATATGCAATTGCAAGAGATTCGCCACTTTTTTCTAATAGAACTACACATAGCCAATAGTTACATTATCCCAAGTATCTGCCCGTGTCTATGGGTAACTAAAAATTTTAGACGCTTGAAGACAGTTAATTTAATTGACCATTTTTAATTTTAACATACTATAAATGTTGTCTGTTAATTAAAATTACTGCGTTTGTTAATAAATTCCAGTTGCAAGAGGATTTTTTTATTCAAATGGCGAAACAAAAATTCATAGATTATAAATATTTCAAATTTGGGGTGATGTAAAAAATGGCTGTTAAGGTACAGGCTCACAAGAGCTTGCGTAAGTCAGGGATAGCATTTATTGACGATATTCCTTGGGGTACGCATATTTGTGGTTTTTTTGAAACCCAAAGTGATTTAATCGATATCTTAATTCCTTATTTTCTGGCCGGGTTGGAAGATAATGAATACTGTATTTGGATTATCCCAGAATCAATTAGCATTTTTGCCGCTACTAATATTTTGCGGGAGTTTTTTCCCGGTTACGAGCTTTATTCCGAGCAGATAGAAGTTTTATCTGATTCAATGTGGTATATTAATAACGATAGTTTTGGTAGTTTCCAGGGAAGTAGGTTAGCAAAAAAATGGACCGATAAAGTTGATTATGCCCTCTCCAAGGGCTATGAGGGCATTAGAATATGCGGGAGCACATCCTGGTTAGAGAAAAGATATTGGAAAACATTTATGAATTATGAAGCGGAGGTGGAGCGGGAAATTGGCAGTCTGAAGATGATTGCCCTTTGTCCTTATCAACTGAGCAAGTGCGGGATGCATGAAATTTTAGATATTGTCCATAATCATCAGTTTTCCTTTGTTAAAAGTAAACATTATTGGAAGATAATAACTATATTACTAAGTTTAACCGTACTGATTTAATCGGAAAAATGGCAGCAAGTGTTGTGCATGAAATTAGAAATCCCATCACGTCAGTTAAGGGATTCGTTCAATTACTGAAAAATAAAATTATTATGGAGGAATATAGTGATTATTTTAATTTAATTATTGAAGAATTAGATCGTGCCAATGAAATCCTCACAGAATACCTTTCACTGGCCCGGGATAAGAAAGATGCAGATTTGCAAAGGCAAGACATAAATGAAATTTTGACAGCCTTGCTACCCTTATTAAGAGCAGATGCTATCAAGGCAGGAAAAAATGTATTGCTGCAAACAGGAGAGATAAACGAATTATGGGTAGATCCTAAGGATATTCGGCAGGTAGTTTTGAATTTAGCCCGTAATGGTTTAGAAGCGATGGCAAAAGGGGGAACTTTGGCAATCAGAACATATATGGAGAAAGAATTCGTTGTGTTAGAGGTAAAGGATTCAGGATGCGGTATCCCGGAAGATATAATGAATAATCTGGGGGCACCTTTTGTGTCAACAAAGGAAAATGGTACCGGTTTAGGATTATTCGTTTGTTTTAGGATTTTAGATACATATAAGGCGACTGTTACTGTGGATTCCTCTTCTCAGGGGACAAATTTTATTATTCGTTTTCCCTATCAAGATGGTGTGCTTTCCCATAGCAGCGAATGTTGTTAACACCGGTGCTTATTTTGTAAAAACCGGGCGGGGATAGTATCTTTTTAGCACAAAAATACTTTGAAACACATGAAAAGACATTAATTTGCCCATGGAGGGAATTGAATTGTATATAGTATCAGGTTTTTCATAATACTAACTAAAAAAGGGAAGGGGAAGAGTATTATTAAGGTTGCAGTCATGGGAGCTGGGTTATCGGGGTTAAGCTGTGCGCTAACTTTAGAAAAACACGGAATTGCCCCTATTGTATTTGAAAGCAGGAACCAGGTGGGCGATCGATTTGTTAACGGTGAGATTTTACTATCTATTCTTTCTCGACCGGTTACCGATAGCATTGCTTATTTTGCCAATGACCATAGTATTTTTCTGCAACCTGCCAGCAACATAAAAAAAATGTTTCTCTATTCAGCAAAGGAAGAAGCTCTTATTGAAGGTAATTTAGGTTTCGTTACTGTGCGGGGGAGAGATTATGATTCCCTTGAAAATCAATTGGTACGTCAGTATAAGGGTGAAATTATTTTTAATAGCAAATATTCGTATGAGCAATTGCTACAGGATTTTACCCATGTAGTGGTGGCTACAGGTGATGCAGCTTACGCAGATAAAATTCAGATTTTCAATACAGACCTTACGGTGACTTTGCGCGGGGCTACCGTTGAGGGACTTTTCCAGCGATCTACAGTTATGGCGTGGCTAAATAATTTTTTTGCACCGCAAGGGTACTGTTATTTAATTCCTTTTTCGGAAAGGGAGGCGAACATTGTTATTGCCTATCCTGATTATCCGGAAAACCGGAAATACGATATAAATATTTTGTGGGATTCTTTTTTTCAGGATGTTTGTATGCGGTTAAATCAAAACCTCCGGGTTACTGATCGTTTTGAAATTACCCATTATATGATAGGTACCTGCCGGTTCCCTCGGATTGGAAACACATTTTTTACAGGTAATTGTTTCGGTTCCGTAATGCCTTTTTTAGGTTTTGGCCAATTTGCTGCCATATTAACTGGAATCTATGCAGCTCATGATCTCTGTGGTAAGGGGGATTATGCGCAATTAACCAAGAGCTTGCAACAAAGTTATAAAAATTCTTTAGTCTTGAGAAGAATAATGGAGAGTTTAAATAATCAACAATTCGATACGGTAGTTAGGTATTTAAATAGCAGCCTAGGGCAAAAGTTGTTTAATAGTACTAGATTGGATGTTATGAAGGTAGCCAGTTATTTATTGCGCCCTATGGCGGGATTTAAGAAAAATTAGTATTATTCGGGCTCTGCCCATGGTAAATATCTCCTCTTTTAAGGTGGTATTTTTTTCACAGGCAATTACAGGGGTTATGCAAGCCTTGAACCAATATTTTTTTTGTGGTAATATGGAGGCGGGATTAAATTAATAATTTATGAGGTGCGAAATGAGGATAGTGTTTTTCAACTAAGCAATTTAATAGTATCTGGTGAGGATGTACGCAAGCAAGGGGAAGGTATGCCCATTTCCGGATACTGGTTAGAAAACACTTCCGCGGAAAACCTTAATTAAGTTATAGGCCAGTCATGGAGCTGGTTTAGGTTTTGTTAATTACCTGCAGTTTAACACCGGGGGTGTTTACTGCAGTTTTCTTTTTCTAACCGCAGATTAGAAGCCCATGCCCGGTATAAGGTCAAGTAGGGAAGGAATAAGGAGATGAGGTTATGAATTTACGTTTTATAGATATCGCAAAAAGTTATGACGGAAAAAAGGTATTGGAGCAAATATCGGGGGCAATTACCCCTGGTGATAAAATCGGTTTGGTGGGGAGAAATGGTGTGGGCAAAACTACCTTAGTTAAGATTTTGGCGGGGCAGGAAACCTGTGATGCCGGGAAAATAGATTATGCACCGATAACAGGCAAAATTGTCTATCTGGAGCAGTATCCTCAATTTGTCGCTACAGATTCAGTTTATGAGGCAGTTTTGCGGGTAGCCGAAAATAATTGCCAGTTGCAGCTGCAGGATGTGGAAACCATGGTGAAAAAATCCCTGCATATAATGGGTATCGCAGAAGAAAGGTGGGAACAGCGGGCTCTTAGTTTAAGTGGTGGCGAAAAGACAAAACTGGCTTTGTGTCGCGTTTGGGTCAGTGATTATGATCTGCTGATTTTGGATGAACCCACCAATCATCTTGATTTGGTAAGTTGTGAGTGGCTGGAGAACTTTGTAGCTAATTTGGCACAACCGATGGTGATTATCTCCCATGACCGTTATTTCCTCGATCAGGTAACTACAAAAATATGGGAGTTAACTACCGAAGGGTTAAAGGAGTACGCAGGCAATTACTCCGGCTACAGAAGACAAAAGGAAATTGAAGAGCAAAGTATTGCCAAGGAGTATCAAAAGCAGCAATTAAAGATAAGACACCTAAAACAGGTAATCAGCGAACGGAGGGGTTGGTATAAGAATGCCCATACTGCAGCCGGACAGAATGATTTTTATCGGAGCAAAGCCAAAAAGCACGCCAAAGCTGTGAAGGCAAAGGAAAGGGAATTGGAGAGGGTAGAAAAGGAGCAAATTGCGAAACCCCAAAAAGCACCAACTCCTGCCTTCGCAATTATTAATAAAAATATCACGGGGAAGAAGTTTCCCCCTGTGCTTGTGCGTGGGGAAAAGGTCGGTAAAAGCTTTGGGGAAAAGGTACTTTTTCAAGGTGCTTCCTTTGCCATTGAACGGGGGGATAAGATTGCCCTTTTAGGCGCAAATGGTGCCGGAAAGACGACCCTGCTCAAAATTATAGCCGGCTTGGATCAAAGCTATAGCGGGGAAGTTACAATAAGCCCCAGCGTTAACATCGGCTATTTTGCGCAGGAATTGGATAATTTGGATCTTGAAGCTACTATTCTTGATCATGTGCTCACTGTAGGAGCCAGTGTAGAGGAAGCCAGATTATTATTGGCCTGTTTGCTTTTTCGGGGGGATGCTGTGGATAAAAAAATAGGATGTTTGAGCATGGGGGAAAGAGGTAGAGTTGCCTTTGCCAAATTGATCTTGGCCGGTGCTAATTTACTGATTTTGGATGAGCCTACAAACTATATGGATATTGAATCTAAGGAAAAAATTGAGGAAGTGATAACGGATTTTAACGGCAGCCTTATTTTTGTTACCCATGACCGGTATTTTATGCGGTTGGCTACTAAGGTCTTTGTCCTAACCTCCGGGAAGCTAAACTGTTATGCGGGAAATTATGCATATTATTTAACTAAACGCAAGGATACTACTGCAGCAGAACAGGAATTAACCGATAATATTATCCGCTTAGAATGTGAATTGGCATTTTTAGGCGGGAAATTAAATGCAGTAGAAGACGAGGCAGAAAAAGAGGAATTACAGGCAAGGTTTTTAAAAGTAGCCCGGGAGTTGCGGCACTGCAAAGATCGAAAAAATCGGAAGTAAATCTCGCCATACGAAAAATCCCGATCCGAAGTTTACGGAGCGGGATTTATAATTGTTTATGACCAAATATCAACCTAAAATGCGTGGAGGGGATTGTTTCCCAGAATATCTTCCACCTCTTCGAATCCTGTGGGAAAGGCGTAGTTATAACGGGCAGGTAGGGCAAACACAAATTTTTCGTTACGATCAAGTTCTTTGGGCCCTATAGGTGCAGCTCCCACACTAAGTTTCTCTTGCTGAATCAAATCCCATTGGGTTAGCGTAAACACCATGATGGGAATATCTTGCCGAATGTTTTCTTCAGTCCATTGGGGATGTCTGATGGAAACCATGGGTCCGCTTGTTGTATTGTTAGTTGATTTTTCTAAAAAGGAACCTTCCCATTTGTCGGTTATAATGGAATAACCCTGCCAACTTTCCGGTAAGGTGAAACTAAAACCATATTCATCATTTTCATATACTATGGAGTCGGTTTCGCTGTAGGTTCCCAGCGTCACAGCAGTAATAAGCCAGTTGTTATCTATTTTCTCCACTTGAAGCGTGATCGGTCGTTTTGCGGCGAAACCGCCGTTAGCTAACTCAACGCTGGTCAACTCAATAATTTCGCCCTTTACTCTATATACATATTGGTTTAATTTCTCAACTTTAAGAACGTCAATCCGCTCCGGCCAGGGGCTGGATAGTTGTCTCCCCGGGGCATTCTCCGGGTTATTGAGCCATTGTGCAAGCAGCTCAGCAGTTACATAATCACTATAGCTGTCTTGTATGCTAGCCGCTAAAACCGTTTCCGGAGCTAAAAGATGTACTTGCTTTAGTTTACTGCCGAAATCCTGGACTAAATTAGCAACCGTTTCCTTTTCGCCTTCTGTGTTCTGTGCTTTGGCGGTAATAATTTGGACTGTGTTGGTATCAGCGTCCCAAAATACATCTGCCCCAAAATGCTCGGCAATAACGCGAATAGGAACTAAGACTCTTCCGTTTTCATTGATTGGTGCTACATCTGACTCCAATTCAACCCCGTCAAACACGATTTTTATGGGAGAAAGGGCATAGGCAGATGCCACTAATGTTACAGATAAAATAAGTATAGCAGTGACCAGGGAAATTTTCTTTTTCATTTATTAGCCATCCTTTCTTAAGTATTCAATGATTAAGACGAAATAGTTGCGAAAAAGTTCCGGTGTTTATCTACTTTGGGGCTTTTTTAATATCCGGCTAAATATTTACTTCTGCCCAATAATAAACTTATATGGAAACATAAAGAGAGGGAGCTAGGATGAGCAAGGTAAAATATATAATTAAACAATATCACCGGGGCAAGTGTATAGCCAAAAGCAGCGTTTACGATACTTTGCAGGAAGCTGAACATTATCGTCTCCGTATGGCTGTGCACAGGCCGGAGAGGGATTATCGTATTTATCGGATCGAAGGGGAAGAGGAAGTTTACGACCAGTGAAAAAGTCCGGTTTCTGTCACTGCCATTAGAGATGCTCAACTTATTTGGTGAGGGCACGATAAATGAGAGCAAGAGCAAGTATGCCCAGCAAAAGCAGAGCTACAATCCCCAGCAAAACCCCACCATATCCCCGGGGAAGAATTTTTGCCCTTAATTGATCAATAAAGGTGATTTCCCTTTTGGGGTAGGTAGAAAAAATTAGATCTTCTGTAGGTAGGCTGTTTAATACTGCAGTATAGATACCGGGTGCAGCTTCAGTAAGGGGTAAACTGCTATCTATTATGTATGGTTGTTGCGAATTCAGCTCTATACTAATATCAATGGCGCCAAAATCAGCAAAATTGCGGGCTGGGTTTAATAAATAGGCAAAGGTGTTTATATAATCAACAGTTTCTCTGCGGTCTATAGTGGCTCGCATGGGAAAGGTTATCTGTAAGGTATTGGTGCTATTCGGTGCAAAATCAATCTCGTATAACAATGTGGATATATTATTGTAATTGAATATATACTCCATCAGTATATCATATGTAAAAACCAATTGGCCGTGGGTGAAAAAACGGTCAATTTCTTTTAGGAGCAATGAATATAAGTTGTCTTTATCCCAATTTCCGAT
Organism: bacterium; assembly: GCA_050951765.1. Taxonomy (GTDB): domain Bacteria; phylum Bacillota; class DTU030; order DTU030; family JBMNJR01; genus JBMNJR01. The sequence continues at coordinate 354,928 of JBMNJR010000015.1, forward strand.
GTCATACCCGGTTTCTCCGATTTTGCTCATAATAAAGTCCTTAGTAATAACCTGCGATTTTTCAAGGGTATCACTATAATCACATTCAATGTCGGTAATGGTATCAGAACCTAACACTAAAATGTAACCGGTTTCCGCAATTTTTTTGTCACTTATGTAGGTGAAGACGGCGCCTTCACCATTTTGATTAAGCTCAAACCCATTGAATCCATAGGCAAGGAGTCTTGTTTGTGCCGGGTCCAGGGCGAACTGGATCCGGCACTGCCTTTCCGTTGGCGGTCTGAATGTTACTTTATAGAGGGTAGCGTTAGCTGTATCGTCAAAATGTACTGCTTTATATAATGGCTCATTAAGGGTAGCAATAATTTTGTCGATATCCGTTTGCTGTTTAAATTCCACGGGAGCTTGCAGATAATCCCGCACATCAACGCGCCCGGCAGCAAAAACTTTATAATCCACAGCCTGATCGTTAAATAAGATTGTACTTTTTACATTTCTATACCCTAGGGAAATAAAGGGGAAAAGCATTGGTACAGTTTGGTGTTCTAAAGATGTATTGGTAAGTGTATATTTGGCCGTAACCACAGCTTGTGAGGATGATCGTTCATCGATCTGGAAAATTAGCTTTTCCTTATCTACTACAATGGGAGTTCCATTCAGCGGAGCAATATTAAAGCTGGGGTATTGTTCCATATACACTGGGGTTGAATTTGCCAAAGCTGTAGTAGGCAGCAGTAAGGATAGTAGTAAAAAACAAGCAAGGGCTTTTATTTTATGTTTTCTCAACATGGCTTTCCTCCAACTATTTGACCTGTATGCTACTTTACGACTAAGAGAAGCAGCTATTCGGGGAGTTAATAAAATTTCCCTTAATTAATAGACGGAAGAAATCACTGTTTGGTTCCTTTGTTGGATTTTTTTGGCTTTACAATTTAAATAAAAACCACCGGCAAGTACGTACTTCATATTTTAATTCATAAACTTTTTCGATGCCGTCAATTATGCTTTGGCAACGATAAATGAGCATTTTATTCCCGGCCCGTTTTTCTTCGGTCCTGGATAAAATGTGGTCTACTTTTATAATTTTATTTATTCCATCGGCAACGGATATTCTATATTTAAGGGGAATCGGTAATCCGTTGTAGGGATAATTGGCGATCATATCTATTGGTTTCATCAGCACCTTCATTTAAAATCCCTCCAGTACTAAAGGATGCTTGACATCATTGGATAATCTTCTTCCCAAACCCCTCCGGTGAGGGGTTTAATGCCGGAATGGAGAAAAACTGCCCGCATGATTTTATCTGATCCGTGTTTAATACGTATTTTATCAATTGCTGCATCTACGGCTTTTTGCTTGAGTAAATTACGGGAGTCAAAAAGGGATAATTGTTGGCAGGGACCATCTATAAGGTCGGCTAGCCTGATTCCTATTGCCCGTAGTGGTTCTCCTTTCCACATCTCATCAAAAAGAGAAATAGCAGTTTTATAAATAGTATCGGTAGAATCGGTTGGCGAGTAAAGTTTGCGTTGATGGGAAGAGGAAATAAATTGGTCTGATTTAAGGGAAACAGCTATCAATTGGGTAAGATATCCGGCACTGCGCAAGCGCATGGCAACCATTTCCGTGAGGGAGAGTAAAAAAGTACGGGCGGTTTTTTTATCTGTAACGTCAAAGGAAATGGTTGAGGAATTGCCTATGCTTTTTATCCCGTAAAAATCCTCGGACAGGGGATTCCTCAATACCGTTGGCATAATTCCAGATTAATGTTCCGTGGCTTTTTAAGAGTTTTTTGATTAACCGCGGATCACATTTAGCCAGATCGCCAATAGTGTAGATACCCATTTTCAAAAGTTTTGCCGTTGTTGCTCTGCCAACCATAAATAAATCTGCAACTGGTAAAGGCCAAAGCTTTTCTGGGATTTCCTGCGGGAAAAGGGTATGTACGTTGTTAGGTTTAGAAAAATCGGAGGCCATTTTAGCCAGTAATTTATTGTTTGCGATTCCAATGTTAACAGTAAAACCTAGTTCGTTATAAATTCTATCTTTTATTTTATGGGCGGCTGTAATAGGCTCACCGAAATGGGATTCCATGTTGGTGAAATCAATGAACATCTCATCAATTGAATATCTTTGAATAAAAGGCGAATACTCTTGGAGCAGCTCCAGCATTGCATCACTGCAGCGGATATATAGATCATAGCGGGGTTGAAAAATAGCTAGGTGCGGGCATTTTTGCCGGGCTGAATATAAGGTTTCTCCGGTTTGGATTTTGTATTGCTTTGCCGGTATTGATTTAGCCAGCACTATCCCGTGCCTTTGTTCGGGGTTGCCGCCAACTACTGCCGGAATTGTTCGTATATCTAAGGGAGCACCGTGTTGCAGTTGATCCACTGCTTCCCAGGAAAGGTATGCGGAATTAACATCAATATGGAAAATAATTTTATCACTGGTCAAAAATAATCACCTTCTTCGTGCAGGTGATTATATTATAACCCAAACATATGTTCGGGTAAAGTGGAGAATTTAAGCTAGCCCATAGTAAATGTTGCCATAGAAGAAAATAAAAGAAGGCTGTTGATTATCAACGGCCAGCCTTTCTTTGTAGGTTGAGCCGAAGCTTGCCGCATTATCAATGGTCCGTTTTTTCAAAAATCTTTTTGCAGGTAAATTTTTCGGGAAAGGAAGAAAGAGGACGTGAGCAGTGACAAGATGATTATCATCACAACTGCTGTTTGTAAGAGCGGTGACTGTTCTAAAAAGAAATTCTGTAAAAAACGAACTATCGCTGTTTCTGCGTAAGTAAAATATAAATCATACAGGAGACGGGGCAGGAAGAAAAAGCAGAGGAAAAAGATTACGCTAAAAAAGCGTAGTGCAGTTGCCCCAAAGCGGAAGTACAATGGGAGATAGATGGACACGCAAATGCTAATAAGAAAACTAGCTGTCAGCAAATCAGTTAAGTTAAGCAAGCGAGGTGTAAAGGGAATCGCCGGCAGCTGGAATAAGAGGCCTAAACCGCCTAAAATAATCGCTCCAATAAAGATGTAAACAAAAACGGATAGATATTTAGCAAGAACCAGTTGACTTCTACGCAATGGCAGGCTGTTCAAGACTATTTCACTTTTGTTCTTTTCATCTTCCATGTTTGCGGTAATGAGGAAAAAATAAACGGTAATGATTAGCCCCATGCTATAAACGGTATCTCTAAATACCGGATTATTAAAAGTAATTAATAAGAATATGCCATAAAAAAACAGGAAGAGAAAGCTTTTCTTTTGGATCAGCAGGTCTTTTTTCAGCAGGAAAATCATTGTACTTCCCCCTTTACAGTATAGAGCATGATTTCCTCTAGGGTAGCCTTCTCGATCAGGGCCTGTTCTTTAAGTAGGTGTCTGGCTTTTTGTACATCTTGAGTTAAACCTTCAAAACCGAAGGATGTTTTGCGAAGGCCGATAAATAGTGGTCGTGTTGTTTCGTTGAGAAGTTCGCTGCCTCCTTTGACCAAGCCATAGTTTTCCAAAATCAAGCCCCGTTCTCCACTAAAGACGATTTCACCTTTGTTAATAAAACTGATATAATCAGCGATGCGGTCCAGGTCACTGGTAATATGGGTGGAAAAGAGAACACTTTTTTGCTCATCTTGCAGCAGATCTAATAATATATCTAAAATTTCCCTTCTGAAGATGGGGTCTAGGCCTGATGTTGGTTCATCCATGATTATAAGTTCCGCCCCGTGGGAGAGAGCAACAACTAGGGAGAACTTAGCTTTCATGCCGCGGGAAAAGTGTTTTAGCTTTTTTCGCTGCGGTAGGTCAAAGGAGCGCAGGAAACCATAATAAGCCTTGTTGTCCCAGTGAGCATAAAAAGGGGCAATAATATTACGGATTTCCACAGGTGTCAATTCTTCATAGTAGTAGCTTTCATCGTAAACAAAGCCGATTTTTTGCTTAATTTCCTGTTCGTGGGTAGTATTATCGAGGCCAAATACTTTGATCGTTCCATTGTCTTTACGCACCAGATTCATGATTAGTTTGATCGTGGTACTCTTACCGGCTCCATTAGGACCAATGAACCCCATGATAAACCCCCGGGGCAGGCAGAAGGAAATATCCTTCAATGTAAAGCCTGGGTAGTTTTTCCGCAAGTCGGTTACTTCGAGGATTTTCTCCATTTATTTTCACCCCTCTTCATAAAGTAAAGTTAACATTTTTTGCAGTTCTTCTAAACCAATGCCCAGAATTTTGCTATCTGCCACTGCCTCTGCTAAATTCTCCTCGACAATTTTTAAGCGTTTTTCTTTTAAAATGGCGTTGCTTTGGCCGGTAACAAAGGACCCTTTTCCGGTAACCGATTCAATAAAACCTTCTCTTTCCAGTTCTTCATAAGCTCTTTTGGTAGTAATAACGCTAATTTGTAGTTCTTTGGCCAAAGCGCGAATGGAAGGGAGCTGGTCACCCGGTGCCAGTACTCCTTTGAGAATGCTGCTCTTAATTTGTTTTGCAATCTGTTCGTAAAGAGGTTCAGATGCGGCATTGGAAATTACTATTTTCATCTTTCCACCTCTTTCCCCTTTGTGGTGACTAGAATGTACTTATATTATCATATTGTACATATACATTATATACACATTCGGCGATTTTGTCTATACTCTTTTAGATTTTGCACGGGAACGTTATGGGTAATTTTCTTCCAGTAGTAAGGTATTGTGTCGCCAAATATATTCTGCCAGACGTTTTATCCGGGACGTGTTCAAAAGTGTGCCTGGCCGGTTATGGTTAGGGTATTCTCTCGAGCGAAAACCTGTGGTTACGGTTGTGTGTGAAAGCTTGATTTTCGCACAGCCCCGATCGCGTAGAGAAGAGAAGTATCTAGATTACTTATTCAGGATTACAGGATTTCCGGTAGAGTCAATAGACTAATGTTCCGGGAAGGATTATCTTACCTGGCAGAGAAATTTCTAGCCTAAAGGACTTTAATGATAATCTATAAGGTAGTTTTGTTAACGAATTTGGAGAAGCCCTAGAATTGATACGCCGTTCTAATACCACATTAAAGGATTTAGAGCCAGAGATAGTCGAAGCTATATTATGGGTAATTCAATTAATGAAAATATAATCGGGGTGGGAAAAATTGACTAAACTGTTAAGCCGGGATACGCATCCCATAGAAAGACCAACTATTAAAAGTCAACTATTAAAAGTCAAATAAAATATGTAAAAAAACTATAAATGAGATCCAACTAAAAACAGGCATCACAAAAAGGCTTGTATTATTACAAACCTGAAACAATATATAATTACATGGAATTAAGCTTTGGGCACATAAGGTTGGTTATTCTTTAGGACAGCATAAATGATATTACACATTTTTCTAGAAACTGCACCAACACAGGTAAGATGATGTTTACCTTCTGCCCGCTTTTTTTGATAGAAAGCGCTTAATACAGGGTCTTTAAAAGAAGCAATCAAGGCAGCCTGAAAAATGGCTTTACGTAAATATGGTGAACCGCGTTTGCTCATAACATTATGTGTAGATTCGTATTCACCGGATTTACTAACTGAAGCATCAATACCTGCAAATGCTACCAGTTTTCTGGGGCTGTTAAACTTAGATATAAACTTAGATATGTCACCGATTTCACCGATAATCGTAGCGCCAGTGACGTTTCCAATACCAGTTATGGTTGTTATGGGAGAGCCTAGTTTCTCCATCAGACGGTTGATTTCGCGTTCTGTATCCTTTACTTGCTGTTCAATAAAAGAAATCTGCTCAATTAAAGCCCTTAGTTGAAAGGAAAAACTGTCTTTGGCAAAGGTGATGCCAAAAGAATTAGAAGCAGCAGATTTAAGTTGCTTTGCTTTTTCAGCACCAACCTTTTGGCGACTTAGCTGTGTAAGCAGTTGTGCCAAAGCATCTGCTGAAACGGATTCAAAATCAATTGGTGAAGAAAACTGGCATAGAATCTCCTTTGAGGTCTTACCAAAAATGTTTGAAAATATGTATTGATATTCAGGAAACACCTGATCAAGGACACAGACCACCTTGCGCTTTAAATCACTGATAGACTCCACCAGATAGGAACGGAAACGGGTCAAGTTACGGAGGGAAAAAATATCCTCGTCAGAAAGGCGGGTTTCCACAAACTGTCCAAACTGTCCGTAGCGGATTAAATCAGCAATGAGGATAGAATCAATGATGTCGTTCTTGCGTTTTCTAATCTCAACACCTTTGCGCCAGCCATCGGTCTGTATGGGGTTAATAACATGAATCAGGAAACCTTTACCATAGAGAAATGAGTAAACAGAAAGCCAATAATGGCCAGTAGCTTCCATGCCAATCTCAAAATCGGCAGTGTTGGAAGAATAAGAGGAAAGCTTAGATAAGAGAGCGTCTGCACCATCAGAAGTGTTTGAAAAAGAAAAAGCCTTAAAAATTATTTTCCCACTGTCATCCATCATAGAAGCTACATGATTATTTTTTCCAATATCAATACCAACAAAAAACATAAATACACCTCAAACAAATTATTTTAGATTGGGAGTCCACTCATCTAATAAGCGTCACTACCTTGTGTTAAATACGGAGAGAAGCCAAACTGGCAACCAACATCCAACTCATACGCGAACTGCTTATTAGAGAGAGGTATCAGTCTTTCAAGTACGAGCATAAAAGCTCAAGGATCAAGGAGGCAACGATAATTCTCTCAATCTAATAAGACAATTATCTCCTGACAGATAGAAGATGTAAAGAATAGGTTTATAGGTTTTCCTAATAAATAACCTAAATACATTATACAAGAGGAGGCAAAAATGATGAAAAAGAAAGTGAAAATTGTTTTCGGTGCATTGTTAGCAATAGTTATAGCTGTTTATTTTATTACAACCGGCATTATAAAAAATATTGAGTCGAATTTAGAGCAGTTGGCGGATTTAACCATAGCAAATGTTGATTGTTCCCAATTAAGTGATGGTGTATATACAGGTAGCTACAAAGTTTTTCCCGTTGCTGCTGAAGTGGAAGTCACAGTAGCGAACCATACCATAGTGGCAATCGAACTTGTAGAGCACAACCATGGTCGAGGAAAAGCGGCCGAAATAATTCCGTCTCAAGTGGTTGCAGCCCAATCTTTAGAAGTTGATGCAGTTTCCGGTGCTACTTACAGCAGCAAAGTGATATTGAAAGCAATAGAAAATGCATTAATTGGTAGAAACAAGTGACCTATCAGCTGAGTATATTCTGTTTCCCCTGAGGAGTACAAAAATCGGGTTTCCAATGCATATTGTCAGAATTGCATAAAAAAAGGCAGGATTTGACTATTAACCAGCGAATAATTTTAATAAAAGTTCAGGGTTTAACTGAAGGAGAGAAAAAAATGTCCTTTGCCAAGGTATACTGTGCCGCTGTGCTAGGAATAGAAGGTTATGCGGTAGAAGTAGAAGTTGATACATCCCGGGGGTTACCCGCCTTTGATCTTATCGGTCTTCCGGATTCTGCTTTACGGGAAGCGAAAGAAAGAGTCCGTTCTGCCCTCAAGAACTCCGGTTTTGCATTTCCTCCGCGGAGAATCACAGTAAACTTGGCGCCTGCGGATCGCAAAAAAGAAGGCTCCGGCTTTGATTTGCCCATTGCTTTAGGGATTCTCATAGCATCGGAACAAATCAGCGTTTCTGACTTAAATGATACCTTAATCTTAGGGGAATTATCTCTGGATGGTTCGCTGAAGCCGATCAATGGTATCTTACCAATGGTTCTAAATTGGAAAAGACAAGAAGGTAAAAGGGTTTTTTTACCTTGGGAAAATGCCCAAGAAGCGGCTCTGGTTGAAGGCTTAAGTATTTATCCTTTTACTTCCTTACGTGATCTGGTAGGTTTTTTAACCGGAGATATAATAAAAGAAGCCTATAAAAAAGAACCTGTTTCCCCAATACCACTAAATCCCGAACTTGATTTTGCCGATATTAGAGGACAAGAGAATGCCAAGCGGGCCTTAGAGATTGCAGCCGCCGGCGGCCATAATCTCCTCATGCTGGGGCCTCCCGGCTCCGGTAAAACCATGCTGGCCCGCCGTCTCCCGACTATTTTACCTGAGCTATCTTTTGCCGAATCCTTGGATGTTACCAGAATCTATAGCACTGCCGGTCTCCTGCCACCGGGACAACCTTTGATTATTACCCGCCCTTTTCGCGCACCGCATCATACTATTTCCAATGCCGGAATGGTAGGAGGGGGACGTGTTCCCCGCCCGGGAGAAATTAGCCTTGCCCATTCCGGTGTCCTGTTTTTAGATGAATTCCCTGAATTTCATCGAGATGTATTAGAAGTACTGCGCCAACCCTTGGAAGACGGAGTGGTGACTATTGCCAGAGTCAATGCCACCTTTACTTACCCCGCCCGGTTTATGTTAATTGCCAGTATGAATCCTTGTCCGTGTGGATATTATGGCGATCAGATTAAAGAGTGCAGTTGCACACCGTATCAGATACAAAAATATCGGGGAAAAGTTTCCGGGCCGATTTTAGATCGGATTGACATTCATTTGGAGGTACCGCGTCTTGCCTATCAGGAAATGATTGATGTTAAGCCCGGGGAAAGTTCGCAATTGATTAGGGAGAGGGTATTGGCTGCCCGCCGTTTACAAGAGGAACGGTTTGCTAGAAGCAAAATCCCATATAATGCAGCTATGACCCATCGACAGGTGCGAACCTATTGTCAGTTGGATCGAGAATCGCAATCTCTGTTGCAACATGCTTTTCAACGGCTGGGGCTGAGTGGAAGAGCTTATGATCGGATATTAAAACTTGCCCGTACCATAGCTGACTTAGAACAAACACGGGATATTAAAATCGAACATATAGCTGAAGCCATTCAATATCGGCAATTGGATAAAAAGGGATATTAATGGCACAGTAGACGCCCATGCCGCCAGCAGAGGAATGAAAATTGATTGTCCATCACTTCTGGCTTTGCTCTTTGTTCTCCTCGCGGAGGGCCTGTCCAAAGCCGAAGGCGACGGGCACTAACGCTCCGGTTCCTTGCCCGGCGGGGCCGTGAGCCCATGGGCTCCCCACGTCGCAGGGCTAAAGAAACAATTTGGCATAAATGTAATTTCCTGGGAAATATTTTTGGAGGTATAGGTTATGAGTTTAGAAAAGCCTTTGCATTATGGGAAAAGTTTAATTAAAGATGTGCTGCACTACGGGGATTTGGCTGTAGATGCCACTGCAGGTAATGGACATGACACGGTTTTTTTGGCTAAAGCAGTTGGGCCGGGGGGGCGAGTTTGGGCCTTTGATATACAAGCCCAAGCATTAGAGCAAGTTCGGCTTCGTTTAGAAAAGGAAAGTTTACTGCATCATCATGTAACTTTGCTGCAGGTAGGGCATGAAAAAATGGCTGTTCATGTGCCCGCTGGAGTGGGTGCAATTATGTTTAACCTTGGTTATCTCCCCGGAGGTGATCATAACATAATTACCAGACCGGAAACTACCTTAACTGCCGTGAACGCCGGGTTAGGTCTTTTGCGCAGAGGGGGGATTATGACCTTGATCGTGTACCCCGGTCATCAAGGAGGAAGGGAAGAAGGTTTGTTGCTCGAAGAATTTTTGCTCCAGCTACCGCAAGAAAATTATCAGGTGCTAAAGTATTGTTTTCTGAATCAGCGCAATCAACCTCCTTATTTGCTTGCTGTGTATAAATTAAGCTAAGTGGCTTTGCAAAACTCCATCGGGATGTTGCCGAGGGGTTTTTTGTTTAAGAGTAGTGTATAAACTGCTATCCATTTGCTACATCCTATTAAAAAGGGTGAGAGGGTGAAGACATTGGCAAAGAATATGCAAAGGAATAGTTCTAGTTTCGGTAAAAGATATAAACTCAAGAGGGGTAATTCACTGGCAGCGCAACGGAAACAGCGGGAGCTCTGCCGACTTTATCATGTTCTAGATGATGAAACCGGTGATGGTAGAGGCGAATTTTAACAAGGGGGGTTTTGGGTGCGGCCTTTATGGAAAGGGGCAATAAGTTTTGGCCTGGTAAATATACCCATTCGCCTGTTTGCAGCTACTGAATCTAAAGGGTTAAAATTTCGTTTTTTGCACAATGTTTGCCATACGCCCATTGCTTATGAAAAGCATTGTCCAACCTGCGGGCGGGAAGTGGAGCAGGAAGAAATTGTTCGCGGCTATGAGTATGAAAAAGGGCGGTTTGTGGTCTTAAAGGACGAGGATTTTGAGCAGATACCTACAAAGACAACGAAAAGTATTGATATTGTTGATTTTGTGTCTTTATTCGAGATTGATCCAATATTTTATAATCGCACCTACTATCTGGAACCGGCTGATGGTGGGCAAAAAGCTTATGCATTATTGCGCCAAGCTATGAAAGAAGCAGGGCGGGTAGCTGTGGCTAAAGTCGTGATTCGTGATAAGGAAACGGTAGCTGCAATACGGGTCAAGGACGAGTGCTTGCTCTTGGAAACCATGTATTGGGCAGATGAAATACGAACACCAAAGCAGTTGGATTTGCCCCAGCAAGTGGAGGTGAATGAAAAAGAAGTTACAATGGCCCGTACCTTGATTGATAGTTTGGCAGCCGCCTTTGAACCGGAAAAATATACAGATGAATACCGGCAGGAATTATTGCAAATAATTGCAGCAAAGATGGAGGGTGAAGAAGTGGTTGGTGGAGAAAGCCCATCTCCGGGAAAGGTGATCGATCTGATGGAAGCATTAAAAGAAAGTATTAGGGTAGCCGCGGAAACGAGAGAGCAAGAGAAAACAACTAAAACTAAAAAAAGGCGCAAGACTTCATAGTACTGCCGATGCAGCTGGGAGGGGTTTTTTTGCAGCCGGGGCATCCATTTGCACCCATGGAGCCAAAGAGTTTTGCTTACCCCTTTGATGATCAAGAGTATGGTTTTCAGATAAAATGGGATGGAGTGCGAATTGTGGCCCATATTGTTAAGGGAAAGGTGATATTATACAACCGTCGCCTGCGGGAGCGAACAGAGCAGTATCCGGAAATAGTTCATGCCCTGGAAAGCTACTCGTGGCCCCAAGATATGATTTTAGATGGGGAAATGGTTAGTTTAGTTGAAGGAAAGCCGGATTTTCCCGCACTGCTCCGGCGGGATCAAGCCCGGCGCAAAGATAGCATTAAGTTATTGCGAGCTAAAATTCCGGTAACCTATATTCTCTTTGATCTTCTTTATTGCGGCAAATCATTAAAAAGCTTATCCTTTCAGGAGCGGGAACAGAGTTTGCGTACCAATGTTTTCGTGCAAGAACCGGTAGTAATAACTGATACCTTTTGGGGCTGTGGGAAACAGGTATTTGCCGTTGTTAAAGACCAGGGATTAGAGGGAATGGTTGCCAAAAGATTAACCAGCCCCTATATTATTGGAAAAGCAAGTAATCAATGGCTGAAGATCAAATCGTGGCGACTTTTTCAAGGTGTTGTCGGCGGATACACCCAAAGTCGGGAAAAAAACATTGGTGCATTGCTTTTAGGAAGGTGGGAAAATGGGCAATTAATATATGTGGGTAAAGTAGCGGTTGCCCTTGCGCAAAGAGAAAAGGAAATTCTGGCAGCGGGCTTAAAAAAATTAGCTAGATCTACTTCATCCTTTTTGTATACACCTAACATAAAAGGCGTACATTTTTACTGGGTAGAACCGGTTTTACCCGTTCAGGTGGAATATTTGGATTGGACTGAGGAGGGCTATTTAAGGCAGCCGGTTCTTAAAGGGTTTGGGCTATAATGCGAGGGAGGAGAGCTTATGCCCCGCAGAGATCAAACAGTATTGATCAATGATCGGCAACTTATATTGAGCAATTTAGATAAAACCCTTTGGCCGGAAGCAGGCTTTACAAAGGCCACTTTACTTCAATATTATGCAAAGATTTACCCTTATTTAGCGCCATACCTTAAAGATCGACCATTGGTTGTTACCAGGTGGCCTGACGGTATTACCGGTAAACATTTCTATCAAAAAAATGCGCCTTCATATGCACCGGAGTGGGTAGAAACCTTTACCATCGACGCGGAGGGCGGTGGCCGGAGGATAAATTATATTATATGCAATAACTTAGAAACCTTATTGTGGCTGGGAAATTTAGCATGTTTAGAATTGCATCCCTGGCTCTCCACCTGCCAAAGGATAGATTACCCCAGCTTTTTGGTTTTTGATTTAGATCCATCAGGAGAGGACGATTTTCCGCAGGTGAGGGAAATTGCCCTGCTCATGCGTGAATTATTATTAAGACTGGGATTGGAATCATATCCTAAGACTTCCGGAGCTACCGGGATGCATATCTATGTTCCTTTGGCCCCGATCTATTCGTACGCAGAGGTACGACAGGTAGGGGAGAGAATAGCTACAATGCTGGTAAAGGTTGTACCCAATTGGGCTACCATTGAGCGTTCTGTAAAACAGCGCCGGGGAAAAGTTTATTTAGATTATATGCAGAATGTTCGCGGGCAAACCTTATGCGCACCATATAGCCCGAGACCGCGGGCAGGGGGAACTGTTTCCACACCTTTAACCTGGGATGAAGTACCTACCGTACTTCCCGGAAAATTTACCATTATTTCTGTTTTAGAACGGGCACAAAGAATGGGTGATCTTTTTGCTCCTGTATTGACAACCGTACAGACTTTAGAGCAAGCACAGGAGTTGTTGGCGATTAGTTTGGCGACAAATACTTCCCCAAAAGAGGAATCGCTATTTAGGGCGGCTAATAAGTCATAAAATAGGAGGTGGATAAATATGGAACGGGAGCAACTTTATTGGTGGGGTCTTTCTTTAGTTCCTGGCATCGGCTGCAGACGTTTTTATCAACTTTTAGAAAGGTATGGTTCCGCAAAAACAGTATGGGAAGCTTCGCTAACAGAATTAAAAGTAGTATTGCCGGTATCTGTGGCTGAAGATCTTGTTAAATTTCGCAATAATTTCGATCCGGTTATACTTTTGCGCAAACTGACCCAGAGAGATATTAAATTAATTACATTACTAGATCAGGAATATCCAAAAAATTTGCAATTGATTGTTGATCCACCACCGGTGCTTTACATTTACGGGCATTTGCAGACGGATGATAATATGGCCATGGCAGTGGTGGGCAGTCGACGGGCATCACCTTATGGTTTGGCAATGGCAGAACGTTTTGGCCGGGAGTTGGCCGAATTAGGTTTTACTGTAGTTAGCGGCATGGCCAGAGGAGTGGATAGCAGTGCCCATCGTGGGTGCCTAAACGGAGGCGGCCGTACTATTGCAGTTCTGGGTTCAGGACTTGATAATATTTATCCACCGGAGAACCGCAAGCTAGCAGAAAAAATTGCGAAACAAGGTGCTGTGATAACAGAGTTTCCCCTTGGTTCTCCACCAGAGGCCGGTCATTTTCCTATTCGCAATCGTATCATTAGCGGTTTATCTTTAGGCGTTTTAGTTGTGGAAGCGGCTGCTACCAGCGGTTCGCTGATTACTGTAGATTGGGCGTTGGAACAGGGACGGGAGGTTTTTGCCGTACCTGGTAATATTAATAGTTCCCATAGCATAGGCACAAATAATTTAATTAAACAAGGCGCCCGTTTGGTGGAAAAAGCTACAGAAATTGCTGAAGAGCTTCGTCTGCCCATAGAGCACACTAGGTCCAATGCCAGTATAGCCGCTGACTTGACTGCGGAAGAGTTACAAATATTAAAGCTTTTTGCGGAACGGCATTTACACATCGATGAAATAATTAGGCATACCGGTATGGCAGCGCAGCAAGTCATTGCTATTTTATTAATGTTGGAGTTAAAAGGATTTATTCAACAACTTCCGGGCAAAATGTTTATTAGAATAAGTTAAGAACTTATTTTTTCCTTTACATTCTGTCAAATTTTCGTTATATTGTTCAGGGAAATATATTCTTTTGTAGACTAGACCTTCATACAACATCAACAGAGGGATGAAAACTAGTCGCATTATTTCTACTCTACTCGGAAAATATACGCTAACACTCAGCTATGGTCAGCTTGTTAGTTAAGCTATTTACCGCCGGACTCCTTGATAAGTGGCCTCCCTCTGATTAATTAAAATACTGTGCTTTCGGGTGGCCATGCTCAGTCGCTGGCTTTTCGAACTCGACTTCATTTAGGGGGGGTTAACCTCCTCTAAATGTTAGTCAAGTCCATACTGGCCTTAGCTGCTCTTTGACACCTGCCGCTTAAAAAGGCGGGGGAATTAGGGCGGGTTAGTTCAGTGTAAATAGCTTAACCTTGAAATAAATAATAATTGACTCCATAGTGCTGGGTACTAATTTTCATTCTTCTGCTGGTGCCGTATACCGGCATGGGCGCTTATGGGAAAAAAATATCCGATCCGCCTTGAGTCGAGTAGTTTTGGGGGTGAACCTGTGGCTAAATCATTGGTAATTGTAGAATCACCAGCCAAAGCAAAAACTATTAGTAAATTTCTGGGATCCAGCTATATGGTGCTAGCGTCTATGGGGCACATTCGTGATTTGCCTCGCAGTGAATTGGGGATAGATGTGCAGAACGGTTTTGAACCTAAGTATATTACTATTAGAGGTAAAGGACCGATTTTGCGTAATTTGCGCCAATATGCAAAAAAGGCTAAAAAGGTTTATTTGGCTTCTGACCCGGATCGGGAAGGGGAGGCTATTGCTTGGCATTTATTGCAAGTTTTGGGTATCGATGGAATAAGCCGGTGCCGCATTGAGTTTAATGAGATTACGAAGGATGCAGTTAAAAATGCATTAAAAAAACCACGGCAGATTGATGGCAGACGGGTTAGTGCCCAGCAGGCCAGGCGGCTTTTAGATCGGTTGGTGGGATACAATCTTAGTCCGCTTCTATGGCAAAAGGTAAAAAAAGGGTTGAGTGCAGGAAGGGTTCAATCGGTAGCAGTTCGCTTAATCTGTGATCGGGAGCGGGAGATTAAATCTTTTGTTCCAGAGGAATACTGGAGTTTGACAGCACAATTATTAACTACTCCGGAAAGTAATCCTTTTACGGCGAAGTTTTATGGTGAAGGAGAAGTAAAGAAAGAACTGAAGACAGAAGCGGAAACTGTAGCAATAATAAAAGCTCTGGAAGACGTTTCCTTTGTTGTCAATAATATCAGGAAAAAAGAACGAAAGAAGAACCCGCCCAGACCTTTTACAACCAGCAACCTGCAGCAGGAGGCATCCCGCAAGCTGGGGTTCGGAGTTAGGAAAACGATGCTTTTAGCCCAGCAACTATATGAAGGTTTAGATCTAGGCGCAGAAGGCACGATAGGTTTAGTTACTTATATTCGTACTGACTCAACCCGGATTGCAGAAGCTGCCCGGGAAGAAGCCAAAAAGTATATTATTAAACATCTCGGTTCTGATTACTGGGAAGGACAAAAACCTCCAGGCAAGGGAGAAAAGGGGCAAGATGCCCATGAGGCAATCCGCCCAACCAGTATAGAAAGAACCCCGGAGAAGATCCGTTCTTTTCTGAAACGGGATCAATATAAGCTTTATAAGTTGATTTGGGAACGTTTTCTTGCCAGTCAAATGGCAGCAGCTAAGTATGATACTGTTTCCGTGGATATTAAGGCGGCAAATTATCTTTTTCGCGCTAGTGGGTCGACATTGGTTTTTCCCGGCTTTATGAAAATCTATATTGAAGGCAATGACAATCAAATTGCGGAAGATGAAGGATTGCTGCCGGAACTGGCGGAAGGCCAGCAATTAATATTAAAGGAACTCAATCCTGCCCAACATTTTACGCAACCACCGCCGCGGTATACGGAAGCGAGCTTGGTTAAAACTTTAGAAGAACAGGGGATCGGACGGCCCAGCACATATGCTCCTATTGTAGAAACAATTCAGCAACGGGGATATGTTATCTTAGAAGAAAGGCGCTTTGTCCCTACGGAGTTGGGCTTTATCGTTACTGATTTGTTGCTGAAGTTTTTTCCGAAAATCATTGATGTTGAGTTTACTGCTAATCTTGAATCACGTCTTGATGCCATTGAAGAGGGTGATACCAATTGGCGGCAATTATTAGCCAATTTTTACGCCTCCTTCCAACAGGAATTGGATCATGCCCGGAAGGAAATTGAAAAAGTTGTAGTGGAAGACGAAGTTTCAGATGAAGTGTGTGAGGTTTGTGGCCGTCACTTAGTGGTAAAACATGGGCGATATGGTAAATTTTTAGCTTGTCCCGGTTTTCCCCAATGCCGTTTTACCAAGCCGATCTTAGAAGATACTGGAGCTAAATGCCCTCGCTGTGGCGAGGGAAATATTGTGGCCCGTCGCAGCAAAAAGGGGCGTAAATTTTACGGATGCAGCAATTATCCCGAGTGTGATTTCGTCCTTTGGAATAAACCCATAGCTAAGCATTGCCCCCAATGCGAATCGTTGCTGGTTGAAAAAGGATCCCGTAAGGGTGTTTATTATCAATGTATTAATAAAGAATGTGGTTATAAAGAATATCCACAAAGCGAGCAATAAACTCAAGGAGGAGCAGGATGAAACCAGAGTTGATCATAGTGGGAGCAGGATTGGCAGGGTCTGAGGCTGCATGGCAGGCAGCTAACCGAGGAATTAAGGTGCAACTTTGGGAGATGCGTCCGCAGAAAATGACACCGGCGCATCAAACCGGCAATTTTGCGGAACTGGTTTGCAGTAATTCTTTACGGGCCCAAGCCCTGGAAAATGCCGTGGGCTTGTTAAAAGAAGAGCTGCGCCGCTTAAACTCAATTATAATCAATTGCGCAGATAAACACCAGGTACCTGCCGGCGGAGCCTTAGCGGTTGACCGGGAAGGTTTTAGCGGCTGTGTGACTGTCAAGCTGACCGACCACCCTTTAATTGACATAGAAATTGGGGAAGTAACATCCCTTCCCGGGGAAAACCAGGTGGCCATAATTGCTACCGGGCCTTTAACTTCGGAATCATTAGCCGCGGAGATAAAAAAAATCACCGGTGAAGATTATTTGTATTTCTATGATGCTGTCGCACCTATTGTTACCTTTGAGTCATTGGACAAAGAGCAAATTTTCCGTGCTTCCCGCTACGATAAAGGGAATGATGCCGCTTATTTGAACTGCCCGTTGTCAGAGGAAGAATATAATCGGTTCTGGGAAGCATTGGTTACTGCTGAAACGCATCCTTTTGAGAAATTTGAGGAAAAAAGGTTATTTGAAGGTTGCATGCCAGTTGAAGAGTTGGCGCGCCGAGGAAAAGACACCTTGCGCTTCGGCCCGCTGAAACCAGTGGGCTTAATAAACCCATTTACCGGCAAGCAGCCTTATGCTGTGGTGCAGTTACGACAGGATAATCAAGAAGGAACGTTATTTAATCTGGTAGGGTTTCAAACTCGGCTGAAGTGGGGCGAGCAAAAACGGGTATTCGGTCTCATTCCCGGTTTGCAAACAGCAGAGTTTGCCCGTTATGGGGTCATGCATCGCAATACTTATCTTTCGGCACCGAAACTGTTGCAAAAAACTTATCAATTTAAGAGGCAAGAAAAGCTCTTTTTTGCAGGACAAATTACCGGGGTAGAAGGTTATGTGGAATCAACAGCATCGGGCTTGGTAGCAGGTATTAATGCTGCCCGTTTAATTAGGGGATTAAAGCCGGTTGTAATACCACCAGAAACAGCCATTGGTGCTTTAACCAATTATATTGTGCACGCAGATCCAGAGAAATTTCAACCGATGAATGTTAATTTTGGGCTTTTCCCGCCTTTAACTACAAAAATTAGGAGCCGTAAGGAAAGGAACCAAGCCTTTGCCCAAAGGGCTTTAGAGCATCTAGCCCATTTTTCCAAAGATTTGGAAATCTAGAGTTGTCAAATTGGAATTGTTATGCTAGTATAATAGCTATGGATAGAGCACCCTAACTGGAAACTTATCTTACTTGTGATCGGGGTGAGGGGTAGGTGGGTGGCTTTGATTACCGCTTTTCAAAATTATCTCGAAGGGGAAAAAAATCTTGCTCCTAAAACAGTAACTGCTTACGGTATTGACTTAAAGCAGTTTGAAAACTTTTTTCGCACCAGAGATGTAGATGATTGGTGTCAGGTTGACAGCTTGTTAATTAGAGCTTATTTAGCTAACCTTATGCAGCAAGGATATAGCCGTGCTTCAATTGCTCGTAAGTTGGCTTCTTTGCGGGCTTTTTTTACATATCTTGAGCAGGAGGAGATTTGTCCAGATAATCCGGCAGTTGATATTGTTGCACCTAAACAAAGAAAAAAATTACCCCACTTTCTTTATGGTACAGAGATGGAAAAGTTATTACAAGCACCGGTGGGAAACAGTCCGCTGGCCCAAAGAGATCGAGCAATTCTTGAATTATTTTATGCCACAGGAATGCGCATCAGTGAATTGGTAGGGATAAAGATTACCGATCTTGATCTAAAACGGGGTCATGTTAAGGTTTGGGGTAAAGGCAATAAAGAAAGGGTCTTACCCATAGGAACCATGGCCACCAAGGCACTGGAAACTTATTTGCGCGATGGGCGGCGCCAGTTGTTGGCACAGAGTAAGGAACCCAATTTAGAAAGGGTTTTTTTGAACTATCGAGGCACCTGTTTATCTGTTCGCAGTGTCAGGAGAATTGTAGATAAATATCTGCGGCAAGTGGCATTGAATGATAGTTTGAGTCCCCATAGTATCCGACATACTTTTGCCACGCACCTCTTGGAAGCAGGTGCTGATCTTAGGGCAGTGCAAGAATTGCTGGGGCATGTAAGCATCTCCACTACACAGATTTATACCCATGTATCGCGGGAACGTCTGCGGGCTGTTTATCAGCGAACTCACCCTCGGGCTTGAGTGATGTTGAAAGGAGTGCTGTTCTATGTTGCGGGGAACTACCATTGTTGCGGTGCAACGGCTGGGGAATGTTGCTGTGGCCGGTGATGGACAGGTGACTTTTGGCAACAATATTATTATGAAAAAAGGAGCAAAGAAGGTAAGACGTCTTTATAACGGCAAGGTATTAGCCGGTTTTGCCGGTTCTGTTGCTGATGCTATAACTCTTTTTGAAAAATTTGAAGGTAAATTAGAAGAATATCGCGGTAATTTAGTGCGGGCTGCAGTGGAAATGGCCAAGGAATGGCGTTTGGATAAAGTACTTCGTCGCCTGGAGGCCATGTTGATAGTAGCTGATCAGGATCATTTGCTGGTGATCTCGGGAAATGGTGAGGTGATTGAGCCGGATCAAGGGGTTGTAGCCATTGGTTCCGGTGGGCCTTACGCACTTGCAGCAGCCAGGGCGCTCATGGATCATACCCAATTAACCGCTCAGGAAATAGCCAAGGAGGCATTACAAATTGCCAGTGAGATTTGTGTCTATACCAATGACCTAATTACTGTAGAATATTTATAGGGAGGGGTGAATTTGGAGGAATTAACACCGAAGAGAATAGTCAGTTATTTAGATAAATATATAATCGGCCAAGAAAAGGCGAAGCGTGCAGTGGCAGTGGCTCTGCGCAATCGCTATCGTCGCAGTAAACTGGCTGCCGAATTAAGGGACGAAATTGCACCTAAAAATATTTTGTTGATCGGTCCTACAGGGGTGGGAAAGACAGAAATTGCCCGCCGTCTGGCAAAACTAGTGGGCGCGCCTTTTATAAAAATTGAAGCTACCAAATTCACTGAGGTTGGTTATGTAGGCAAAGATGTAGAAGCAATGATTCGTGATTTAGTGGAAATGGCAGTGCGAATGGTGCGCGAGGAAAAAATGGCGTTAGTGGAGAAAGAAGCGAGTAAATTGGCAAATGCGCGCCTGTTAGATTTGTTAGCCCCATTACCCAAACGGGAACAAACTTTAAGCAACCCTTTTGGCGCTTTGTTTGGAGTTGGCCATAAGTCTAATCAGGAGCAAAGTGTCACCGAGGAGCATCAAGAAAAGGTCGCACAAGCGCGAAAAACAAGAGCAGATATAAAATTGCGTTTGGAACAGGGGGAATTGGAAAATGAAATGGTAGAAGTTGAAGTGGAAGATAATGCTCTGCCTATGGTTGAAGTTTTTTCCGGCTCTGGTGAAGAAATGGGGGTTAATTTTCAAGAAATCTTGGGTGGGTTGTTCCCCAAAAAGAAAAAGAAACGGAGGGTGACGGTAAGTGCAGCTAGAAAAATATTGATCCAGCAAGAGGCAGAGAAACTGATTGATTTTGATGAGGTAACCAGCGAAGCAATTAATCGGACTGAAGAAATGGGTATTGTTTTTCTGGATGAAATTGATAAGGTCGCGGCAAAATCAATGGGGAGCGGACCTGATGTTTCCCGTGAGGGTGTACAAAGGGATATTTTACCTATTGTTGAAGGGTCAACTATTGTCACAAAATATGGGCCGGTAAAAACAGATTATATTCTCTTTATTGCCGCAGGTGCTTTTCATGTTTCCAAACCGGCAGATTTAATTCCGGAACTGCAAGGACGTTTTCCGTTGCGGGTGGAACTGGATAGTTTGACTAAAGAAAATTTTAAGCAGATTTTGACACAACCGGAAAATGCCTTGTTAAAACAATATATTGCACTTTTAGCAACAGAAGGAATAAAAATCCATTTTACTGCAGATGCTATAGAAGAGATAGCTGATCTTGCCTGTAGACTCAATGAACAAACGGAAAATATCGGAGCGCGTCGATTGCATACCATTATGGAACAGTTGCTAGAAGAAATATCTTTTGCAGCCCCTGATTTAGGGCCTCAGGAGATTGAAATTAATGCCAGCTACGTACAAGACCGGTTGGGGGCTGTGGTGAAGGATCAGGATCTAAGTCGTTACATTTTATAATTTGTAGGGAGGAAGAAAAAAGTGAAGAACCTATTGGAAAAAACAAGACGAATCAATAAACTATTACAAAAGAGTGCTGGAATCCCAGTAGATTTCAAAGAAATTTGTAGAGTCCTTAGTGAATTAATCAATGCTAATGTTTATGTGGTAAGTCGCAGGGGAAAAAATTTAGGTTGCGCCTTAGTGGAAGGTTACCAGTGTGATATTATGGAGGAGGATATTATTCAGGAGGGGAAATTCCCCCCTGAATATAATGAGTACCTGCTTAAAGTTACTGAAACAAGTGCCAACATTAAGCAAGTGGGTCAATGTGTTTTTAATGGTGGCATTGAATGCATGTTTCCGCAGCAGATGATTACTATTGTTCCCATTAATGGTGCCGGGGATCGGTTAGGGACTTTAATTATAGCAAAATTCGAAGGTGATTTTACTGAATCCGATTTGATTTTGGCCGAATACAGTGCAACAGTGGTGGGGATGGAAATTATCCGGTCCAAGTCAGAAGAAATTGAAGAAGAGGCGCGGAAAAAAGCAGCGGTACAAATAGCTTTAGGTACTCTGTCTTATTCGGAGCTGGAAGCTGTAATTCATATCTTTGAGGAGCTAGATGGTCCAGAAGGGTTATTAGTTGCCAGTAAAATTGCCGATCGGGTAGGGATTACCAGATCAGTTATTGTCAACGCTTTGCGTAAATTTGAAAGTGCAGGGGTAATTGAATCTCGTTCCTTAGGTATGAAAGGTACTTACATTAGAGTCCTTAATGATCGACTCTTGGAAGAGTTGAAAAAATTAAAATAAGGTAGTAAAGATACAAAAAAGAGCCATGGAATTTCTATGGTTCTTTTTATTTTAAATTAAGTGACAATCTGGGGCAGGACTTAAGTCCTATGTAAAAAAGGACCTGTGCCTGATTACAGGTTTAGGAAGAATATGGTATGGTAAAAAAAATGCAAGTTTTAGTCAGATATCTAGGAATTTTAGATTATTTTCTGTTTAAAGGCTATATTTCCCTCTAAGCTCATTAATAGTTAAGCTGGGTGTAAAGTTGTTATGAGAAAAAGGGAGGTGTTTATATTGATTAATTGGCTAACATTATCGGCTTTTGAGCAGGGGTTGTCCATAGCCGCTATGCGGCAGCGGCTGCTTGCTAATAATATTGCTAACGTGGATACACCCGGTTATAAGCGCCAGGATGTCGATTTTTCTTTTTATTTTCGCCAGGCCTTAAAGGGCAAAATTACCAATAAGCGCCATTTTTCTACAAATTCATTTACAAACAAGCAGGTAGGTATGGAATTACAAACCAAGGGAAGAAATGATGGCAATAATGTTGACATTGATGTGGAAATGGCAAAATTGGCGCAAAATACACTTTATTATCAAGCGCTAGTTCGGCAGACATCGCAATACTTAAATAACTTGCAGCAGGTAATTAGCGAAGGGAGGCGGTAAAAGATGCAAATTTTTTCAAGCCTTAACATTAGTGCATCCGGTATGACTGCCCAGCGATTACGATTAGATTTAATTGCCAATAATTTGGCTAATGTCAACACTACCAGAACTGAAGGCGGTGGTCCCTATCAACGACAAATACCACTGTTTGCAGCCAAGAAAGAAGCTAGTTCTTTATCTAATTTTAGAAATAATTATTTTTATCCAATAGGAAGCGGAGTAAGAGTGGTTGGGATTGTAAAGGATCCGACGCCAGCAAAGGTGGTCTATGATCCACAGCATCCAGATGCGGGTCCTGATGGTTATGTTGCCATGCCTAATGTAAATGTAGTGATGGAGATGACGGATCTTATTTCTGCCAGTAGGGCTTATGAAGCAAATGTAACAGCTTTTAACGCAGGGAAAACCATGGCTATCCAAGCTTTGGAAATAGGAAGGTAAGGTGATAGTAATGCAAATACATAACAACATTGTCTTTCCCTATAAAGGCGAAACTGAAGCGAAAATCAGTAATGAAAAGAAAAATTCCTCCTTTGCTGTTACTCTGCAAAATGCTTTGCAAGAAGTGAACAAGCTGCAATTGGCTGCCGAACAGGCTAACTTGCAATTGTTGACAGGTCAGGTGGAGGATCTGCATCAAGTGGTGTTGGCAGGGGAAAAGGCGGCATTGGCATTACAAATGACACTACAAGTCCGGAATAAGCTTATGGAAGCCTATCAGGAAATGATGCGGATGCAGGTGTAGCACAAGAAACAGCATAAATTTAAGAATGGGTTAAGGTAACGGGGTGGGAAAATGGCTGGCCTGCCGGAAGTCAAGGCTCAAGTTTTGAATACATGGGGTGCTTTAGATAAGGGAACAAAGATTAAACTGGCAATAGTTTTAGTGCTTACTTTACTTTTAATTATTGCCTTTACTATATCGGTTAGACCCTCTTATGAGGTGCTATTTGCCAACTTGGCGGCTGCAGATGCCGGGGAGATAACAGCCAGGTTGGAAGATATAAATGTATCTTATCGACTGACTGATAACGGTAGCACTATCCTTGTACCTGAAGGGGAAGTATATCGTGTACGCAACCAATTGATTATGGAGGGACTTCCGCAAGGCGGGACAGTAGATTTTGGTATTTTTGATGAAGCCAGATTAGGCGCAACAGATTTTGAACGGAGGGTACAGTACCGTCGGGCATTACAAGGGGAACTCACTCGCACAATAATGGCAATGTCGGGGGTAAAAAATGCCTGGGTGCAAATTAGCCTTCCGGAACCGCGTCTTTATCAAACGCAGGAAGAGAAAGCCAGTGCTGCAATCCTGATTGAAAACAGAGGGGAATTATCTCCAGTGCAAGTACAAGGGATAATCAATTTGGTATCACATAGTGTAGAAGGTTTGCAACCGGAAATGGTTACTGTTGTCAATACGAAGGGAGAGGTATTGTCCCAGCAATTGGAGCAGCAAAACATATTGGGATTAACTACTAATCAGTTGGATCTTAGGCGGCAAATAGAACGGGAACTGGAACAGGGATTGCGAACCATGTTGGAGATGGTTATTGGTATAGGCAAGGTTGTTACCAGAGTAAGTGCAGATATAGACTTTAATCAAAAGGAGATAACAACGCAACATTTTGATCCAGGTCAGGGTGATGGCATACTTAGGAGTATTCAAGAATTAGAGCGTTCCTTTCATGGCGGCGAATACGGTGCAGGAGTGCCGGGTGCAACTGCTAATATTCCTGGGATTCCTACGTACCAGGCAATAGAAGATAATGAGTCGGTATACTACGAACGGGAAACTGTAAAAAATTTCGAGATTAATGAAATTCAGGAGCATTTGGTGATAGCACCAGGTTCGATAAATAAGTTATCGGTAGCAGTTTTGGTTGATGCAGAGGAATTAAATCAAGAACAAAGGTTAGCTATTGAAGAGTCCGTAATTGCTGCTGTTGGCGTTGATTATACCCGGGGCGATCAAATATCTGTGACTGCTCTTCCCTTTGTTTCTTCCCCATTTGAAGAATTTACAGATGTGGCAGATACTGGAGGCCGATCAAGGGTTGCTGATTTTAGTTATGGCCTGGGGGGAGGATTACTGTTATGTACCGGTTTGTTGATATTATTGTTATTGCGTCGACGCCGGTTGCATTATCAGATGGCTTTAGCACAAGAGGCTGCTGCTACCCGAGAGGAAGAAAACACTATTTACTCTTCGGAGCAACAGGTGATACAACAAATGGAAAGGGTGACGCGCCAACGGCCGGAAGTTATTGCTCAATTGCTCAGTACATGGTTGCATGAAGAGTAGGAGTGGAGTTAGATGAACCAGAAGCAGATTACCGGGAAACAAAAAGCTGCTATGGCTTTAATCGCTTTGGGTCCGGAATTATCAGCAGAAGTATTTAAACATTTGCGGGAGGATGAAGTTGAGGAACTGGCATTGGGAATTGCCAGCATGCCAAAGGTAAGTTCTGAGGAGAAAACCCTGGTTTTAAATGAGTTGCATAGCCTTTATTTGGCCCAAGAATACATTGCCCAAGGAGGAATTGAATATGCGAAGGAGATTTTAGAACGGGCATTGGGCGGGCAGAAAGCTATGGAGGTAATTAATAGGTTGACTTCTACCCTACAGGTACGGCCTTTTGATTTTATCCGCGCCACTGAGCCTTCCCAGCTGCTCACCTTTATTCACGGTGAACATCCACAGACTATTGCCCTGATTTTAGCCTTTTTACGACCGGAACAGGCGGGTGCAATCCTAACTGCCCTTCCGGGAGAAAAGCAGTTGGAAGTGGCAAAACGAATAGCATTAATGGATCGTACATCGCCGGAAATAATCCAAGAAGTTGAACATGTATTGGAAGAAAGGTTATCGTCTTTAGCGGGACAAGGCTATGCGCAAGCCGGTGGGATTGAGTCTTTGGTTCAGGTTTTAAATCAGGTGGACAGGGCTACGGAGAAAATAATATTAGAAAGTTTAGAGGAACAGGATCCGGATTTGGCAGAGGAAATAAAGCGCCGTCTATTTACTTTTGAAGATATTACGCAACTGGATGATAGATCAATCATGCGTATTTTACGGGAAATTGATTTAAGTAAAGACTTACCGTTGGCATTAAAGGTAGCCAGTGAAGAAGTGAAAAATAAAATTTTCACCAACATGTCCAAACGAGCTGTGGATACATTGCGGGAGGAAATAGATTATTTGGGCCCAGTTAGATTGCGGGAAATAGAGGAGTCCCAACAAAAAATTGTCAACACAATCCGGAAATTAGAAGAAATGGGAGAAATAATAATTGCTCGTGGTGGGGAGGATGAAGTGGTTGTCTAGAATAATGAAAAATGTAAAAATGCAACCAATTGCATCGATCATAGACTATGGAAATAGTCGAACCATAGCCGCGGCGAAACATGCTCCTGATAAAGAGGCTTATGGGCGGATTATTTATGAGCACATCCTTAATACTGCGGAAGTTAGGGCGCAAAAAATATTTGCTGAGGCCCAAGAGAAGAGCCGCTTATTGTTTGCCCAAACTGAGGCGAAAATAAAACAGTTGCGCAAACAAGCACAGGAAGAAGGGTTTGCAGCCGGCTATCAGGAAGGGGAAAAGGCTGCTGCCAGGCTAAGAGAAGAGGCTAAGGCTCTTTTGGAGCGGGCTCAAGAGGAAAGGGCAGCAATTGTTGCTGCAGCGGAGACAGATATTATTGCCCTTGGTTTACGCCTGGCGGAAAAAATAATCAACCATCAATTGCAGGTTAACCCGAATTTCTTGTTGGCTATGCTGAAAGCATGCAACGTTGATGCTGCCGATGAACCGGTTATGATTAGGGTTAATCCCCAAGGTGTTAGTATTTTGCAGGAGAATGGCCCGTTGTTGGCAGCACTTTTCCCGCAAGGCGGTTATCAAATCAAGCCGGATCCCGAAGTGGAGCAAGGTTTTATTTTGGAAACGGAAAAAGGGGTTGTTGATGCCCGGACTAGCTCCCAACTGCAGGAATTGGCTAAAACCTTGGGAGAAGTGATGGTGGGTGACTGAACATTTTTCACTTCATCGGTATCTAAAGGCAATAGAAGTTGCAGAACCGATCAATAGATGGGGAAAGGTGACAAGGGTTGTTGGGACAATCATCGAATCGCAGGGCCCTTTGGCGCGGTTGGGAGAATTGTGTGTTATAGGTGAAAACGAATTAGCAGCAGAGGTTATTGGGTTTCGTTCGCAACAATTATTGCTCAGCCCCTTGGGCGATATATCGGGAATTGCCCCGGGAGCAATAGTAAAAGCTACCGGGAAGCGATTAACGGTTGGGGTTGGACCTAAACTCTTAGGGAGGATCTTGGATGGGTTGGGCAGACCGTTGGATGATAAAGGGCCAATTCCGCAAGAGGGAGAATACTTATTAGAGAACCCGCCCCCCCATCCATTGCGACGCCGCCGTATTCAAGAAGTATTGTCTTTAGGGATAAAAGCAATAGATGGATTATTAACCTGTGGTAAGGGGCAGCGACTGGGTATCTTTGCCGGCAGTGGTGTGGGGAAAAGTACTTTATTGGGAATGATGGCGCAACATACTACAGCAGATGTTATTGTTATTGCCCTTATCGGCGAGCGAGGGAGGGAAGTAAGAGAGTTTTTAGAAAAGGTGCTAGGCGAAAAGGGTTTAGCTAAATCGATAGTGGTAGTTGCAACTGCAGAACAGCCCCCGCTTTGCCGAGTGAAGGGAGCATTGTTAGCTACAGCCATAGCTGAGTATTTTCGTGATCAAAGTCAAGATGTACTTTTAGTTATGGATTCATTGACCCGTTTTGCCATGGCCCAAAGGGAATTGGGTTTAGCTGCCGGGGAACCTCCTGCCAGTAAAGGATATACTCCGTCGGTTTTCACCTTATTGGCCAGGCTGCTGGAGCGCTCCGGAGCTGCAGAAAAAGGGACAATCACTGGTATGTACACGGTTTTAATGGAGGGGGACGACCCTAATGATCCAATTGCTGATGCGGTACGCAGTATTCTTGATGGACACATTTTTCTCTCTCGCCGGCTAGCCCAGAGTAATCAGTATCCAGCAATTGATATTCTGGCCAGTATTAGTCGACTGCAGGTTGATTTGCTGCAAACGGAAGAGTTGCAGTTAGCTAAGCGAGTAAGGGCGGCTTTGGCTTGTTACCGGGAAAATGAGGATTTAATCAATATTGGTGCTTATGTCCCGGGGAGCAATCAAAAGATAGATGAAGCGATAAATTTGTTTCCTCACATTCAGGAATTTTTACGGCAGGACATTGCGGAAGAAGTCCCTTTTGAGCTGACTATGCAAAAGTTACGGGCGATTTTTTCTTAGCATCTACAGAAGGGAGGTAAAGATTATGGGATTGGCAAGGCTGCTTAAATTGAAAAGACAACAGGAAAAACAGGGTTGTATATTGCTACAACAAGCAAACTGTTCATTGGTTAGGGAGCAGAGCAAATTGAAGATTTTACAGCAAAAAAAGAGAGAAGCTGAGGGTTATTTTATAAATGGAGGTTTTGATACTTCGATGCTCCGCACTTACGGGCATTATCTTGATGGTTTGCGCATGGCAAGCAACCTGCAGGTTGAACAAGTTTATATAGCGAAAAAGGACGCAGAATCAGCTGCGCATAAGTGGGAAGGGTTGCGCGTAGAGAGAGAAAAGTTGGAACGCATTGACAAGCGTTGGCGAAAGATGCATGCAGTAAGACAACAAAGATTGGAGCAAGCAAGATTGGATGAAATGGCACAGCAGATGGCCTTCCGGGGAGCCGTTGAGAGTTGATGAAGAGTAACTCTCATGGGGAAAAGTTTTTTTAGGGTACAGGCACAGCATATTAGATGGGGAGGTGATAAGTGTGGAATTGTTTAGGATAGCTACTACTAACGGGCTATCCTGGCAGACAAAAAAAAGTGAAGGAAAGGAGGAAGAGGAGACTGCAGATATTTTTTCTTTATTGTTATCCGCTTTAGTTGCCGAAGCCCCAGATGAGCTCCCTTTTCCCTTAATATCAAACAATTCTTATCCAGTGGCAGAGTCAAAGCGAAAAAACGGAATAAATTTAGAGGAACTTAAAGTAGAAGTCTTAGCCGGTCAAATTTTGCAGGATATTAAGGAATCGGTTGAAATTCCGAAAACAGCGGAAATAATTGAGCCGGCGCCTAAACAACAAGAGCACTGTTTAGTAATAACAGAACAGATGCCGGAGCCTATTTCTTTTTTTACAGAAGCATTGCTAAACTTAAAACTCGAAAGGCAAGTGAATACAGCAAGGGAAAATAGTGAAAATGGTTCGACCTTTGACGTGCAATTGCCGGAAACACAAGAAACACCTTTGCCTAAAGAGGAAATGATTAAAGAAAATGGAGAAACGATTAAAAACATGCCAAAACATACTTTGGAGCCTGTATATTTGCCACTCGCCAATTCTACTGGCGATGAGCTACTTCAACCATCAGACACCATATCCAATTTTGTCAGGATAAACAGAGAACCGGAATTAACACTTACAAATATAACTGAAGAATTAATTGCGAAGGTCCAATTTGTCCGTTTTGGTGGAGAAACACAGCTGGAAATCCAACTCAAACCGGAAATTCTGGGCAAGCTGAAGGTTGAATTGCATCATCAAGAAGGCAAGCTATCTGCTCGCTTCATTACCGGGAATATACAGGTAAAGGAGCTATTGGCAACAGAACTCCCGGCATTGAGGGAAAGCCTTTTACATCAAAATATGCAACAAACACCTATGGAAGTGGATATTTTTCTTGATTATCAGGAATCAGGGGATACAAGTGGACAAGCAAATGATTTCCATCAATGGCAGCGGCAACTGCCAAACGGGCAAATAACCGGGGATGCTGAGCAGGAATTATTGCTGGCAGTAGAACCAATCGGAAAAGGAGTAATTAACTATCTTGTCTAGAAAGGGGGAAGTGTTTGTTGAGAATAAGTGCTACTACAAGTAATACGGGCTATAGTGCAGCATTGGCCTCGCAGTCTTTAAGTAGTTTGGACAATTTTTTACAACTTTTTCTAACCCAATTACAATACCAAAATCCCTTAGAGCCAGTAAAAGATCATGAGTTCATCGCCCAATTGGCACAATTTTCAAACCTGGAAGCAGCACGGCAAACAAATAAATATTTATCCTCCATAAATCGGCAAATACAAGGCTGTCTTGATTACCTAGGGTTACAATTGTTGGGTAAAAAAGTAGATGTGGAAACTGATGCAGGTGTTTTCTCCGGTTTGGTCGAGGCTGTTTCATTGCTTGACGGTAAGCTGAAGCTTATTGTTGCGGGTGAAGAATTTCAGTTGGAACAAGTGATCCATATTGGTTTAAACAGCGGCAAAGAGGAGAGTGCAGAAGGTGAGTAATCGAATTTATCAATGGCCGCAACCAATATTGCCACCGGGCCGAGATGCACGCCTTCATAAAGAGAAAAGAACAGCTGCTGGGGATTTCGCCGCTATCTTAGAACAAAAGGAACAAGCATTAAAGTTTTCCCATCATGCCCAACAGCGAATTCAAGCAAGAAATATAAGGGTAACTGTCCAGGAGCTTGAAAAACTGCAAAAGGCATTGCACCGGGCGGAAAGTAAAGGGGCGCGGGAATCGCTGATTCTAATTGATGATGTTGCCTTTGTTGTCAGTGTGAAAAACAAAACAGTGATTACCGCCATTGATGGTGAGAACTTACAAGATCATATATTTACCAATATCGATAGTGCTGTGATCGTAAAATAGGGGCTGGACCTTGCGGAAGCCCCAAGGTCACCGAAGGAAAGAGGTGACCTATAAGAAGGGAGGTTAGGTCAATGTTGCGATCAATCTTTGTTGCAGTATCCGGTTTGCGCAATCATCAAACGAAAATGGATATTATTGGGCACAACATCGCCAATGTAAATACACCTGGTTATAAGCGAAGCAGGGTTACATTTCAGGAAGCATTAAACCAAACCCTACAGGGAGCCAGTCGTCCTGATGGCGGTAAAGGCGGTACTAATCCTATGCAGGTGGGTTTGGGAATGAATTTGGGTTCTATAGATACATTTCATACCCAGAGCGGTTTGCAGGGAACCGGTCGCATGACTGATTTGGCGATAGAAGGGTTAGGGTATTTTGTTTTACAGGGAGTAGGGGATAATTTTCTCTACACTAGGGTCGGTGCATTTGGTTGGGACTCTGCAGGCTATTTGGTTAATGGTACCGGTCGGAGAGTACAAGGCTATCGTTATGATCCCCAGGCAGGCGAGTGGAGTAAAAAAATTGATCATATGCAATTACTGCCCCGGGACCAACTGGCACCGCCGCAACAGACAGGGGAAATAACCTTTGCCGGCAATTTGGCATTTGATGCGGACATTGGCGATACTTATACCCGGAGTGTGACCGTCTATGATGAACTTGGCACGTCTCGAAACATAACCTTTGCCTTTGAGCGCGGTGCAACCGATTGGACATGGACTGCCACCTGGGACAGCGGTTCAGAACATGGCAATATTGCCTTTAATTCCGATGGTTCCTTTGCTTCAGGGGATATGGTACTTGATTTGGGAGGTGGGTGGAGTATTAATCTTAATCTTGCAGGTATCACCCAATATGCAGGAAACGGAGTCTCGTACTTAGAATTAGAACAAAATGGTTTTGCTCAAGGGACACTGGTAGAAGTTACCTTTGATACCAGTGGGGTTTTATCGGGGGTTTACTCTAACGGAGTAAGCCGTCCCTTGCTGCGGGTGGCATTGGCTTCCTTTGCCAATCCGGAAGGTTTGAACAATGTAGGTAATACTCTTTTTAGTGAATCTAACAATTCCGGCAGGGCCCAGATGGGATTAGCCGGTCAAGGGGCTTTAGGAACCATAAGCCCCAGTTCTTTGGAGATATCCAATGTGGATTTGGCCCAAGAGTTTACAGATATGATTATCACTCAACGGGGATTTCAAGCTAATTCGCGGATAATCACAGCCTCTGATGAAATGCTCCAGGAGTTGGTTAACCTTAAACGGTAAAAAAGGGATAGGCAGGGAATCTCCGCTTCTCTGCCTCCTTTCCCGATAAGGGAGTGAGCGGATGGATATTGCAACCATTGGCGGAATTATTATTGGTATTTTTCTTATTGTCAATGCCATAGCCAGTTCGGGAAATTTAGCTTCTTTTTGGGACCCTGCATCCCTGATGATTACATTCGGGGGTACTCTTGCGGGCACATTAATCAATCATCCACTAAGCCAGATAATTGGTGTCCTCAAGGTGGTAAGAAATGCTTTCCGGAAAGAAACAATGGAACCGGCAGAATTAATCAATATAATTTCTTACTTTGCCGATAAGGCCAGAAGAGAAGGTATATTGGCATTGGAAGAAGAGAGTGAGCAATTGGGAGATGAGTTTTTTAAAAAGGGCATTCAATTGGTCGTCGACGGGTCAGTTCCGGAATTGGTCCGCAGTATTTTAGAAACAGAGCTAAGCTTTATCGAAAACCGACACCAGGCAGGTCAAAGTGTTTTTATAACTATGGGTACATTGGCCCCTGCCTTTGGAATGATGGGGACATTAATTGGTTTAATTAACATGCTCCGCTATCTTGACAGCCCCGAACAAATCGGACCCAATATGGCTGTTGCTCTGCTTACTACATTTTATGGTGTGCTTCTTGCTAATCTTATTTGTATCCCCTTAGCGGGAAAGCTGGCAATCAGAAGTGAACAGGAGATACTATTAAAAGAATTAATAATCGAAGGCATACTATCTATTCAAGCTGGTGAGAATCCACGGGTTGTCACCGAAAAACTGAAAGCTTTTTTGGCTCCTGAAGAACGCAGGGAAGTACAATATGGAATGTATGTAGAAAAGGCGGGCGACGGTTATGAGGAGGTATTCTAGGCAAAGGAGAGCTAATAATATCCCAACACAGGGTTGGCTGACAACTTATGGTGACCTGATGACTCTGATCTTAGTATTTTTTGTATTATTGTTTAGCTTTTCTTCATTGGATGCAGCCAAGTTTGAGGCTATTATACATTCGCTCCAAGAAGCCTTGGGTATATTTGCAGGTGGGACACCCATTCAATTTGAAATAGAACCTACTACCTTGTCCGATGGGAAAATGACTGCATGGGAACAGGAACAACTTCAATTGGAAAGATTACAATCACAATTGGAAAGCTTTATTCAAAAGGAAGGGTTAGAAGGTCAAGTGATAGTTGGCTTAGAGGAACGGGGTTTGATAGTACGCTTTTTTGAACATATTCTTTTTGAATTGGGAAGTGCGCAACTAAAGGAGCAGTCAATGAAAATTCTTGATAAAATAGCCACCGTAATTAGCGATATACCTAATCAGATTCGGGCTGAGGGTCATACTGACGATTTACCAATTAATACATATCGTTATCCCTCCAACTGGGATCTTTCCGGTGCAAGAGCATCGGCAGTAATACGCCACCTAATGAAGGCAGGTTTTTCTCCATATCAGCTTTCTTTTGCTGGTTATGGTGAATTTCGCCCCATTGCACCTAACCAACCTGCAGGTCAGCCGCTTAATCGTCGTGTAGACTTAGTTATTCTCCGCAGTCAGTGGAGAAATATAGAACCGGGAGGATTGGGGTCCGAAGAAGATATAGATTAATGTGCGGAAGACGATGGGCAAAGCTTCTGTATTATTAGCCAACAACGTAAAATTTTTCAGTATGGAAGGGGGGTGTCGGATGCAAGAGGTTTTATCCCAACAAGAAATAGATCTTTTATCCAGCTTAGCCACTAAACGAGTTTCCGCTACTGGTGCTAAAACGACAAAAATGCGAAAAAGGATTAGAGAATATGACTTTAAGCGGCCTAATCGTTTTTCCAATGAACAGATCCGAACCCTGGAGATGATGCATGAGAACTTTGCCCGTTTGCTCTCCACATTTTTATCCGCCCATTTACGGACTGTTGTCGAAGTAAAGCTGCTTTCGGTACAAGAACTTTCATATGGTGAGTTTATTGGCTCAGTTTTAAATCCCACTGTAATGGTTTTGGTTAGCGTTGAAGAATTAAAAGGACAGATGCTATTTGAAATTAATCCAATATTGGCATTTAATTTACTCGATCGTCTTCTGGGCGGAAAAGGGGGAGGAAAGGAAGAATACAGAGCCTTAACTGAAATTGAAGTAACCATTATTAAACGCTTGTTTGGGCAAGTAATAAATAAATTATCTGAGGCTTGGATTTATGTATTTTCATTAGTTGGAAATATTGAGCGTTTAGAAACTAATCCGTTATTTGTGCATATGGTAGCGGAAAATGAAATGGTAGCTTTAGTTTCTTTAGAAATTAAGATGCATGAAGTCCAAGGGGTTATTAACCTCTGCTTTCCATATACATTGCTTAAACCAGTGGCCAGAAAGTTAAATGCTCATCATTGGTTTTCTCAGTCGGAAAAGGAAGTTGTTGCTATGCAAAGTGTAAATATATTACAGGAAAGGCTTTTGGGTACTGTTGTCCCCATAATTGTTGAATTGGGTCGGACAACTATAGCTGTTAAGGACTTATTAGAATTACAAGTAGGCGATGTAGTTTCCATTGGCAGCAGGATAACAGAAGATATTGACGTGTTAATTTGTGAGCGGCCTAAATTTAGAGCGCGGCCGGGGATGTTGGGTGATAAATATGCGGTAGAAATAACTGGTATCCGAAGGGAGGGAGAAGCTGATGTCTGAACGTTTGCTTTCCCAGGAAGAGATAAATACTGTTATAAAAAATAACTTAACACAAAAAAAGTCCTTTGTTTTAGCAAAAGCAGAAAGGGATATTTTGATGGAAATAAGCAATATTGCTATGGGCACTGCAGCCACTACTCTTTCAATGTTGCTTAACCATAAAGTTAGGATTACTACTCCTGAGGTTTTCGTAACCTGCAAGCAGAATCTAGCACAAGACTTTCCTCTACCCCATGTTACTGTTGAAGTTAAGTACAAAGAAGGTTTAGTTGGTAGGAATCTGCTTGTCCTCCGGCAAGAGGATGCTGAAATAATTGCCCAGGCCATGATCGGTGATACATGCCAATCAAAGGGGCTTTTAGATGGTGTTAAACTCAGTGCACTTTCGGAAGCAATGAATCAGATGATGGGTTCTGCTGCTACATCCATGTCTACTATATTTGGCCGCAAGATTAGTATCACTACACCGGCTATAGAAATAGTTGACTTCGCCGAAGTGGACTGCCAAAGGGTGCTGGCTGAAGCTGAGGCAGACTTGATTAGAATTAATTTCAATATTAGTATTGAGGGACTATTGGAAAGTAAAATTATGAAATTGATTCCTCTATCCTTTGCCAAAGAGCTAGTTGCATATCTATTTGCCTTGGGTTTTTTCCCACAAGCACAAAGGGAAGGTGAAAATATGGATCCTGTAAAAACATTTCCCCCAGAAGCAGGTAACCCGAACGAACAACCTGTTATTCAGCCGGCACAGTTTGCACCTTTGCGGCCGCGGGGGCTTGAAGGAGAAAAGAGTAATATAGATCTCCTTTTTGATATTCCTTTGGATGTATCGGTAGAATTGGGAAGAACTCAACGTTTAATTAAAGAAGTTCTGGAACTTGGTGTCGGTTCTCTTTTGGAACTGGACAAGTTGGCCGGAGAACCGGTTGACATTAGGGTTAATGGCAAATTAATTGCCAAGGGAGAGGTAGTGGTAGTAGGTGAGAATTTTGGTGTGAGGGTAACCGAAATTATTAGCATCAAGGAGCGGGTACAATCTCTCCATTAAGCACTGCCGGGGAGGATTTTTATGGGAGCGAAGTTCTTGGTAATTGAAATGTATACCCAGCTCCGACCGGATTTGGTTACTATTGGACATTATCATGCCGGGAAGGACGTTATTGGACAACGGGCGCCATCAGACAGATAAACCCGAAGGCGCGGATTATCATGTGTAGTGCTATGGGGCAACAATCCATGGTTATTAAAGCTATCCAGGCCGGTGCACGGGATTTAAAAGTTAAACCGTTCCACCCCCAAAGGGTAGTGGAAGCAATTAATAAAGCATTGGTGTAACTGGATGCGGGAAAGAGAGTGGGTTTAAGGCATGAGAATTTTGATTATGGCTGTAGTACAGGCATTTTTGTTTTCCACTAATGTATTGGCTGCAATGCCAGTTGGAGGAGGGGAAGGTTATAATTTCAGTTATAACGGACCTGAGGAACCGGTAAGGGTTAATTTAGTGCAAGTTTTGGGGCACATACTGTTCTCTTTAGTTATAGTCTTAATTCTTTTCTATCTTTTGACGCGGTTTCTAAAATCCCGCTGGGGAGGGCTAGTCACCGGCAAACATTTAGAGATCACTGATAGCTTGCCTTTAGGTACTAATAAAGGTCTTTATATAGTTCGTCTGGAAGGCCAGTTTTTACTTTTAGGGGTTACCAATAACACGATTAATCTTTTGCAGGAAATTACCAACGGGGAAACATTGATGGGTTTGGCTAAACCAAGCTTTGCCCAATCTACATTTGCAGAAGTTTTTGCCAGTGAGAGCAAAGGGGGAGGGATTACTTTAGCTGCATTAGAAGCAAAGCTAAGCGGGCTTAGAAAGAGAAACACTGCTATAGAGGATGGGGCTAGGGAATGATGCGAAAGCAAAAGTCTAGTGGATATTTTATTAACGCATTATTGGTTTTATTTGTTTTAGTATTGCTCACAGATAAAGTTTATGCCCAGCCCGTAGTTTTACCCAACATATCTTTGGATTTTCCCGGCGGAGAAGAACAGGAGGGCATCGCATTAACTTTACAGATCCTTTTTCTATTAACCATATTATCGCTAGTACCTGCCCTGATGATTATGGTAACCTCATTTACCAGGATTGTTGTAGTTCTTTCTTTTGTACGCGGTGCCTTAGCTACGCAAAATATGCCTCCCAATCAAGTGATAATCGCTCTTGCCATATTTCTAACCTTTTTTACGATGTTCCCTTATTGGCAGCAGATTAATACTACAGCACTGCAACCTTACCAGCAAGAGGAGATCAGTTATGAAGAAGCAGTAGAAAACGCTTTAACGCCAATAAGAGATTTTATGTTCCGACAAACCAGGGAAAGAGATCTTGCCCTTTTTGTTAGCTTTACTAATCTTGAGCGCCCTCAGGGGCCTGAAGATATTCCCACTTATGTTCTAATTCCGGCGTTTATGATCAGTGAACTAAAAACAGCTTTCCAAATAGGTTTTCTTATTTATGTGCCTTTTTTGATTATTGATATGGTGGTTGCCAGTACATTGATGTCAATGGGTATGTTGATGCTGCCGCCGGTAATGATTGCTTTGCCTTTTAAAATCCTGCTTTTCGTGTTGGTTGACGGGTGGCATCTATTAGTTAGGTCCCTAATCATGAGTTTTGGTTAGTGTTGGCTGGAGGGATGGGAATGAATGAGTTATTTGTGATCAATTTGAGCCGGGATGCTTTGCTAACTGTGCTCTTAGTGGCAGGCCCTATGCTAGCTCTCAGCCTCTTGGTAGGGATTGTTGTCAGTTTACTGCAGGCAACTACCCAAATTCAAGAGCAGACGCTTACATTTATTCCTAAAATTCTAGCTGTATTATTAGCCATCGTTCTCTGGGGGCCGTGGATGATTACAGTTATGGTTCAGTTCACCCATAATCTTTTGGTAAATATCCATTACTATGTACCCTGAAAAATAGGAGCGAAAAATGTCCCAGTTACTTTTATTTCAACTTCAGCAAGGAATACAAATTTATCTGCTGGTGTTAGTTAGAATTAGTGCTTTATTGGCAGTAGCACCGTTTTGGAGTAGTCGAACCATTCCGGTTCAAATACGGGTCTTTTTTAGTCTTTTCTTTAGTTTAGTTGTACTGCCGCTAATCATTGGGCATGCTACCGTGGCAGTGCCGGATATTTTTTCATTTAGTTTGTTAATTATACAAGAGTTATTGTTGGGGTTAGTATTAGGTTTAGTTGCAGCATTGCTTTTTTACAGCATTCAGGTAGCTGGGCAAGTTATTGATATCCAGATGGGTTTTGGGATGATTAATGTTCTTGATCCCCAATCAGGGGCGCAAGCACCTTTGCTAGGCAACATTTATTACCTAATCGCCCTGGTTCTGTTCTTATTGGTTGATGGACATCATTATCTTTTGCAGGTACTTGTGGATAGTTTTTATTTCTATCCACCAGGTACAATTATGTTTTCGCAGCAACTGTGGTACGATCTTTCCCACCTTTTTAGCCAAATATTGATTTTTGCTTTACGCCTGGCTTTACCTGTGGCGGGGGTACTCTTTTTGCTGGATATTGCATTGGGTGTTGTTGCAAGAGCCGTTCCACAGATGAATGTTTTTATTTTGGGAATCCCCGTAAAAATTTTGGTGGGGATCTGGGCGATTATCTGTACCATACCGCTACTTATGCAGGTATTACAGCTGCTCTTGCATGGGATATTTGAAGATATTGCTTTGCTACTGGGGGCTTTAGGGAGTGGCAATGTGGTTAGGTGATCCGCTTTTTAGATATAGGGTATTTGGGCGCAAAGCTACTTTCCGGCGAAATAAAATCGATTTGCAATTATTTGCGCAAGAAAAAACAGAACAGGCTACACCTCATCGCCGGCAAGAGGCCAGACGGAAGGGGCAAGTTTTTAAAAGTCAGGAAATATCTTCAGCCTTACTTTTCCTTGCTGGTTTTTTTACCCTCTATCTAGTGATATCCTACATGGGTGCTGAGTTGGAAAGGCTTTTTAGATGGGTTTTTTCATTGGATCCTACAATAACATCTCTATCCGGATATTTCCCCAAACTCTTATTACCATTATTAAGATCTTTTCTTAAGATCATCTTTCCCTTATGGGGCACGGTTTTACTTGTAGGGATAATGGCAAATTTTAGCCAAGTAGGCTTTGTTTTTACCGGGGAACCACTTCGCTTAAAACCGGAACGGCTGCATCCTATGGAAGGTTGGAAGCGGATATTTTCTCGCAGCGCATTTATTCAGTTGGTAAAATCAGTTATAAAGTTGCTGGTGGTATCTTTGCTTATGTATCGTATGTTAGGAAATAATTTAGAGTCTTTGGCACTGCTTTCTTTAATGGATTTGACTGCGGGCATAAGATTTATAGGCAAGACTGCTTTACATTTAGGTATATATTCCGGCTTGGCTTTGTTGTTATTAGGTATATTGGATTTGTTTTATCAACGGTGGGAATTTAATAAGAATTTAATGATGTCTAAACAGGAGATAAAGGATGAATTAAAACAGCAGGAAGGGGATCCTCAAGTTCGATCCCGGATACGGGAACGGCAGCGGCAGATCGGTATGCGCCGGATGATGGCGGAAATACCCAACGCTGATGTTATCATTACTAATCCTGTGCATTATGCTGTTGCCTTAAAATATGATGCGAAAAGTATGAAGGCACCCAAAGTGCTGGCTAAAGGTAAGGAATATTTGGCACAGCGGATTAAGGAAATAGCAAAAAAAAATGACATTCCGCAGGTGGAAAACCCTTCTTTGGCTAGAGGGTTATATTGGGCGGTTGAACCTGGGGAAGAAATTCCCGGTGAATTTTATCAGGCAGTAGCAGAAGTATTAGCCTTTATTTATAAGCTGCGCAAACAATCATAGGTGGGCAAAAGGAGCGGCAGATTTATGGCAAGTCCAGTTCATGGAAAAATTCCGGTACAAATTTTTCACCATAGCGACATAGTAGCTGCGGTAGTGGTGATGACCATAGTAATGATGATGATCATCCCTTTGCCTGCAGCTGTACTGGATATTCTATTAATCTTAAATATTACCTTTGCTTTAATGGTATTGTTAATTGCGATGAACACAACCCACCCGCTGCAGTTTTCGATTTTTCCGTCTCTCCTGCTTTTAGCCACATTATACCGTTTAGCACTTAATGTTTCCACAACAAGACTTATTCTCTTACATGGTTATGCCGGTCGGGTTATTCTATCATTTGGCCAATTTGTAGTCGGCGGTAATCCTGTGGTTGGTTTTATTGTTTTCCTGATCTTGGTTATCATTCAGTTCATTGTGATTACAAAAGGCGCTGAAAGGGTGGCGGAGGTTGCGGCCAGGTTTACTTTGGATGCTATGCCCGGTAAACAAATGAGTATTGATGCAGACTTAAATGCCGGAATTATCAGCGATACTGAAGCTCAAACCAAGCGTTTAGAAATAAGACGGGAGGCAGATTTTTACGGCGCCATGGACGGGGCCAGTAAATTTGTGAAAGGGGATGCCATAGCCGGTATTATTATTACGCTGATCAATATTTGCGGAGGATTCATTATAGGGGTTATTCAAGAGGGTATGGTATGGCAACAGGCATTGCAGCAGTATACATTGTTGACCGTAGGTGACGGTTTACTTGCGCAGATCCCGGCTCTGTTAATTTCCACAGCTACCGGTTTAGTGGTGACTAGGGCAGCCTCAGAAAACAATTTAGGTGAAGAATTTCTTTTCCAGCTTCTGTCACAGCCGCGGGTTTTAGGAATAGCTGCAACTTTATTAGGCATATTGGCAATTATACCCGGTTTGCCCGGCTTTCCATTTCTCATAATGGCCGGTTTTACCGGTTTTTTGTCCCATACATTAAGACAGCCCCATAACAAAATGCAAATAGCACAACAACAGGTAGCCCCTGAAAAACCAAGCATTCCGGATAAACAGGAAGATTTGCTAATGCTGCTCAAAACAGATCCTTTAGAGATTGAGTTGGGATATAGTTTAGTTTCTTTGGCTGATCCCGAACAAGGCGGGGATCTGTTAGAACGAATTGTTATGATTAGGCGGCAGTTGGCTGCCGAAATGGGTTTTATTGTGCCTACTGTTAGGGTTCGGGATAATATGCACCTAGCCTCTAATTTGTACAATATTCGCTTGCGTGGCATCCAAGTTGCAAGTGGTGAGTTGATGCCGGGATATCTTCTGGCCATGCGGCCTGATGATAATGGTCCGCAATTGAGCGGCATAGCAACCAAAGAGCCTACTTTCGGATTACCTGCCCTTTGGTTACGGGAAGAACAGCGGCATGAGGCAGTGAAAATGAATTATACCGTGGTGGAACCGGCAGCAGTTTTAGCCACTCACCTTACTGAAGTTATTAAAGAACATGCTTCCGAATTATTGGGGCGCCAGGAAGTAAAAGTTCTTATTGATAGTGTCAAGGAAAGCTACCCTGCTGTAGTGGATGAATTGTATCCCAATATTTTGGGGTTGGGAGAAATAGAGCGGGTTTTAGGTAATTTATTGCGTGAAGGTGTATCAATACGAAATTTGGTAACGATATTTGAAACATTGGCTGATTATGGGTCATTAACTAAGGATACTGATTTATTAACCGAATATGTGCGGCAGTCGTTAGCCCGTCAAATTTCTCAGTTATATAGAAATGAACAAGGTGTATTACCAGTAATTATTCTGGCACCGGAAGTCGAAGATGTTGTGCGCAGCTCGCTCCAACAATCGGAATCCGGGAATTATTTAGCCATAGACCCAAAACAAGCGGAAAATATAATCCGATCTTTAGATTCGAGACTGCAAGAAGCTTTAGGGCGAGGACAGCAACCGGTGATACTTTGCAGCCCTGTGGTCAGGTTTTATTTGCGCCGGCTGGTGGAAAAAAAGTTACCCCGCGTTCCCGTGCTGTCTTATAATGAATTACCTTCAGATTTGGAAGTCCAGGTAATTGGAAGGGTGAGTTCCATATGAAAATAAAACGTTATCTAGCACCTAATTTTCAGTCTGCCATTGAGAAGGTAAAGATAGATTTGGGCAAAGACGCCATTATCCTCCGTACAAAACGAAGGAAAAAAGGCGGGTTATTGGGCTTTTTCGGCAAAGAGCTTGTGGAAATAACAGCAGCCCTTGGCGATAGTGCCCAAATTAGACCGGTGCCAAACTTACCAGCTACCGGGTCGTTCCCTCCTGGCGATATGCTTTCTAATTTGCAGCAAGAACTAAGAGAACTAAAAAAAATGGTTGCCGGTATTGCCAGTTCTCAACATAGCCCCATGCAAATTGGCGGAGAGCTGTTAAAGGCTTATCGATTATTGACTGATATTAATAATAGATTGCTCCATAATGGCGTAACTGATGCAAATGCGGCTAAGATACTCAAAGAATTAATCAATCAACTGCCGGAAAATGCTCTTGATGATCAGCAACAGGTGCAGGGAACTATAGAGCATATCATTGCCGCACAGTTAAATTTATGTATGCCGATCAATCTTACCAACGGTTTGCAAATTGTAGCTCTGGTTGGACCCACCGGGGTTGGAAAAACCACTACCATTGCCAAGTTGGCCGCTAAGTTTGCACTACATGAAAATAAAGATGTTGCTTTGATAACTACCGATACATATCGGATCGCAGCTGTGGAGCAATTGCGGCGCTATGCGGAAATAATGGATCTGCCGCTAGAAGTTGTCTATGCAGCAGCGGAACTAAAACAGGCCATAAATAGGCATAAAGAAAAGAAGTTAATACTAATTGATACCGCCGGAAGCAGCCAGCATAATGTTTTGCAACTGTCCCAATTGAGGGATATGCTGCAGTATTCCGCTCACTTAAGGACATATCTTGTTTTAAGTTTAACTACAAAGTATAGTGATTTATTAGATATAGTGCAAAAATTTCAGCGGGTAAAATATGATGCTTTATTACTAACCAAGATGGATGAAACCACAAGTTATGGTTCAATACTGAACATTGTCATGGATACAGAGAAGCCGTTTTCTTATATTACTACCGGTCAGAGTGTTCCCGACGATATTGAACCCTTCCAACCGCTGAAAATGGCCAAATACATTTTGGGGGAAAGGTAACTGCTGTTCGCCGGAGTCTTACACCCCGGACAGGCTTGGGAAAATGTATAGTTGATAGAGAAAGGATAATCTAGTTTTTCTGGACAACAGAAAGGATGGAGTAAATAGTGAATGGTGAGCGAGAAAGAGAATTGTGGCAGGTTTATTGCCAAACCGGTGATCAGACAGTACGTCAGCAATTGATTGAAGCTTATATTCCCTTAGTAACATATATTGCCGAGCGCTTGAGTTTGTTTCTCCCGCCTACCATTGAACATGAAGACCTACTGGGTTATGGGGCGGTTGGCTTAATTGAAGCGGTAAACCGCTTCAATCCCGGGCGAAATATTAAATTTTCAACTTTTGCTGCTGCCCGTATCCGCGGGGCAATGTTAGATGGGCTCAGGAAGGCTGATTGGGTACCGAGAGGTTTAAGAAAAAAAGAGCAATTTTTTCAGGAAGCTTATTATAAACTAGCCAATTGCTTAGGAAGGACTCCTACTGATCCAGAAATGGCGAAGGAATTAGGGATAAGTGAACAAGAACTGCATCGTCTGCGGCAAGAAATAAGTATGGGGTTAATGTTATCCCTAGAGGGAAATAGTACGCAAGGGGAAGAGCAAGACTTTAATGTTGAACATTATGATCGCGTTGATTTCCATACGGAAGCATTGCAGCAAATACTGCGGCAGGAAAAAAAGCAAATTTTAGTAGAGGCTATGGAAAACTTATCTGAAAAGGAACGGTTAGTCATTGGACTTTATTACTATGAGGGGTTGACAATCAAAGAAA
Source organism: bacterium (assembly GCA_050951765.1). Classification (GTDB taxonomy): domain Bacteria; phylum Bacillota; class DTU030; order DTU030; family JBMNJR01; genus JBMNJR01. The sequence goes on from JBMNJR010000015.1 coordinate 397,769, forward strand.
TCGCAGCAGTGTTAAACTTGTCTGTATCGCGCATATCCCAATTACATAGTAAAAGCATTGTAAGATTAAGAGGGTATTTAAGCAGAAAAAAAAATGAGCTTCTAGGCAACTAAAATAAGGAAAAGTTTAACTCTTTACATCCCATTGGGATAAATGCTTAATGCAGAGTGTTATGCAAGCACAACCTCTGTGCTACAATGCTTGGCTAAAAAGTGCAGCTCATTTGGGTAGAATAAGAATATACCGGTTATATTATGCCCCTATACTGGCATAATATAGTTGGGGGTGAGCTACTTGAAAAAAACTAAGCGGCAACGCAGCATCATTTATTTTGGGTTTGTTTGTCGGACTGGTTATAACGGCCCTCCTGGCCGGCGGGGCCTTTTTTATTTTAGCAAATAAGGGGTTAGTGGTTAGGGTAGAAACGGAACAATTAGCTGCATACATAGGTGGACAGGTAGAGAGACAGGCAGCACAGGAATTCCCTAAGGTTGTTGATGATTTAAAAGCCCAGGTACCGCATTTGGTGCAAGAAAGGCTAAACACAGGTCAACTGCAGGCGGAAATAAAGATTTCGGACATAATTAATATTATTTTACCAGCTGCTGCTTTGGACCAGTTAGATTGGTACTTACAAGCTACAGTGCAAGAAACGGTTTATTCCCTATTGGATGGAATGGATTTGGCCTCGCTGGCAGCTAAATTGGGGGAACAAGCCAGTGATATGGTGCGATATTCCTTAGCGGACGAGTTAAAAGCACATCAAGCTCTCAGTATAAAAACATGGTGGGGTAATGTACCGGTGTTTTTAGAGAGCGATGGTACGGATGTAAAAAATAGGGCTGAATATTGATTCTCTTTATTTGCTGTGATATACTTCTTATTGGTGTAATCACACACGTTTCTTAATTTCTCCCAGGGGGTGCCGAGAAAAACGGTCCTGGAGAAAAATGACGGGAACGGAGGACAAACCACCGGGGAGGAGGTGAGGGAAAATGGCTGTTGTAACAATGAAACAGCTTCTTGAGTCAGGTGTACATTTTGGGCATCAAACTCGCCGTTGGAATCCCAAAATGGGACAATATATTTTTACAGAGAGAAATGGTATCTATATTATTGATTTGCAGAAGACAGTTCGTAAAATGGAAGAAGCTTATAATTTTGTCCGGGATATTTCATCGCAAGGTGGTATCCTCATATTTGTTGGTACGAAGAAACAGGCTCAAGAAACTGTACAAGAGGAAGCAGAGCGTTGCGGTATGTATTACGTAAACTCAAGATGGTTAGGTGGAACACTAACCAATTATGAAACCATCCGCAAACGGATCCAGCGTTTACGGGAACTGGAACAGATGGAAGAAGACGGGACTTTCACGGTGCTTCCCAAAAAAGAGGTTATGCAATTGCGGGCACAAAAGGATAAACTAGAGCGGTTCCTAGGTGGAATTAAGGATATGCCCGGTTTACCTCACGCTATTTATGTAGTAGATCCCCGCAAAGAAAGAATAGCGGTTGCGGAAGCAAAAAAACTGGGGATTCCCGTTATTGCCATCGTTGATACCAATTGCGATCCCGATGAGGCTGATTACGTAATTCCGGGTAATGACGATGCAATTCGTGCTGTACGTTTAATTACCTCCCGACTGGCCGATGCCGTATTGGAAGGACGGCAAGGTGAACAGATGGCGGAAGCTGAATAACGTTACGGTAAGGGTAGCGGGTGGTGGGTTTATTATCTTGCCCCGGGTATCCTTACCGTTTTTCATGTATATCATAAAATGTGCTGAAGGGGGTTTGTTTGATGATAAAAGCAGCTCAAGTTAAGGAATTGCGCGAAAAAACAGGAGCTGGAATGATGGATTGCAAAAAGGCCCTCATGGAATGCAACGGTGATGCGGAAAAAGCTATAGAATATTTGCGGGAAAAAGGATTAGCTGCCGCAGCCAAGAGGGCAGGCCGTGCAACCGGAGAAGGTGTTATAGATTCCTATATTCATGGTGGCGGTAAGATTGGAGTTTTGGTTGAGGTAAATTGCGAGACGGATTTTGTGGCAAGAACCCAACAATTTCGCGATTTTGTACATAACATCGCTATGCAAATTGCCGCTGCCAATCCCCAGTATGTGGAGCGAAGTCAGGTGCCTGCAGCTATAGTTGAACATGAAAGGGAAATTCTGCGGAGCCAAGCATTAAACGAAGGAAAACCAGAAAAAATAGTGGATAAGATTGTTGAAGGTCGAATCGAGAAGTACTATGAGGAAGTTTGTTTACTGGAACAACCCTATATTAAAGATCCGGATCTAACCATTAATGACTTGTTAACTGAACAAATTGCAACCCTTGGAGAAAATATAAATATTCGCCGTTTCGTCCGGTTTACCCTTGGTGGCGATAGCGAATAAGTGAAAAGGAGAACACATTGTGTTCTCCTTTTTGAAAAACGCTACTGGTTAAGAGGAATTTTTTTTATGATGGCGAAAATAAAGATGGAGAAGGTTGGAGGTAAAGGATGAAAGCCAAATATAAAAGAGTAATCTTAAAACTGAGCGGAGAAGCATTGGCGGGAACAAAGGGGACTGGAATTGATGGTGAAATTGTAGCAGCAATTGCCAAAGAAGTAAAACAAGTAATAGATTTAGGTGTTGAGGTGGCTATCGTAGTGGGCGGCGGTAATATCTGGCGGGGAGTTACAGGTACCGGTAAAGGAATAGATCGGGCTACTTCAGATTATATGGGAATGTTGGCAACGGTTATTAATGCCTTAGCTTTACAAGATAGCTTAGAAGCCCATGGGGTTGATACCAGAGTGCAAAGTGCCATTGAAATGCGCGAAGTAGCTGAGCCGTATATCCGCCGCCGGGCTCTGCGCCACTTGGAAAAAGGTAGAGTTGTAATCTTCGCTGCAGGTACCGGTAATCCGTATTTTAGTACCGATACCTGTGCTGCATTGCGGGCGGCTGAAATTGAAGCAGATGTAATCCTCATGGCGAAAAAAGTGGATGGTGTTTATGACGCTGATCCGGTGCATAATCCTGAAGCTAAGAAATTTACCGAATTAGCCTATATTGATGTTTTACAGCAAGGGCTAGGTGTTATGGATGCAACAGCTACTTCTCTTTGTATGGATAATCGAATCCCAATTATAGTTTTTAGTATCACCACACCGGGTAATATAAATAGGGTTATAATGGGCGAAAGAATAGGTACTTATGTAAAGGGGGATTAAGAAAGAATGCTAACTGAGCTTCAAAAGGAAACTGAAACAAGGATGGAAAAGACTGTTGGCTCTTTAAAGCGGGAACTAAATACTATTAGAACAGGAAGAGCATCACCTGCCTTATTAGATAAAATAGTTGTTGATTATTATGGTTCTGCAACGCCGCTCAATCAATTGGCTAGTATTTCAGCTCCCGAACCGCGGCTGTTGGTTATCCAGCCCTGGGATAAAAATATTATCGGTGACATCGAAAAGGCTATATTAAAATCCGATTTAGGCTTAAACCCTAATTCTGATGGCGCATTAATCCGACTGCAAATTCCGCAACTTACCGAGGAACGGAGAATTGATTTAACTAAAGTTGTACGAAAAAAGGCGGAAGAGGCCAGAGTTGCTATTCGCAATATACGGCGGGACGTCAATGAAAAATTAAAAGGGCTGGAAAAAAAAGGCGATGTTTCTGAGGATGATGCACGGCGGATTCAGGATAAGATTCAACAATTGACTGCCGCATACATAGAAAAAGTAGATCAGGTGCTGGATACCAAAGAGAAAGAAATAATGGAGGTCTAAATGGTGGAAGCCAAAACAATACCTCCCGATATAACAGGCAGGTTGCTTTCCGAAGCCAGACAGATCCTAAGGGATGCAGGCTGGTCTATCGCTTCTGTAACATTAACTCGCGCACCAAAGGATCAGGACGAATCTGAAAAGGTATTGCGAGTGGCTCGGCAAAGATTAGCCGGAGATTGTCAAGTAGCCCTGACGGTAGTTCGGGATCATTATGAAAAGTTGTAATGGCAATGGGATATGTTTTTTTCCAAAAACTATTATTCTCCCCCCATACTGGGGGGATTTTAGTCGATAGACCTGAAGGGGGTTCAGGAGAGTGTGGCAATGGTTTAGAAAGGTTACGGGGGGAAGTAAGCGGGAGACGGAGGCTGATTTTATTTTAGAGCGGGAGAAACTACCGCGGCATGTAGCAATCATTATGGATGGCAATGGGCGGTGGGCTAGTAATAGAGGGTTACCACGCACTGTTGGGCACCAGGAAGGTATGGAAAGTATTAGAAAGGTTGTCAAGGTCTGTATTGAAGAAAAAATCCAGGTATTAACATTATATGCCTTTTCTACGGAGAATTGGCAGCGACCGCAAGCAGAAGTTGATTTTCTCATGGGATTGCCGCAGGTGTATTTGGATAAAGAATTACCGGAGTTGCAACGTCGTAATGTTAAGGTTTGTTTTTTGGGCCGCATAAAAGAACTATCTTCTAATACACGTCAAGTTCTGGCCGATGCAACAATGGCAACAAAAAACAATAATGCCTTGGTTTTAAATATATGTATTAATTATGGAGGCCGCGCTGAAATTATTGATGCATTTAAAACTATAGTTAAGCAGGTAGAGGCTGGAGTAATCACTGCTGAACATATAACGGATCAAATTGTGGCGCAGCATTTATATACCTCTGAGGTGGGGGATCCTGATTTGCTAATTAGAACCGGCGGTGATACACGCGTAAGTAATTTTTTGCTATGGCAGATAGCTTATACCGAACTTTATTTTACTAATGTACTTTGGCCGGATTTCGGGGAACAGGAATTTAAGCAAGCACTGTTTTCTTATCAACAACGGGAAAGAAGATTTGGGCAGATTCCCGGGCAAAATAGGTGATAAAAATGTTATATACAAGGGTAATAAGTGCCTTGATCGGTGCCCCTCTTTTGCTGTTATTAATATTTCAAGGCGGTTGGTATCTTTTTATCGGAGCCCTGTCAGTTGTTTTGACCGGTCAATTTGAATTCTATGAGCTTCTGGCCAAAAGAGGTTTTACCGGCCAGCGAATCCTTGGCTATTTAACAGCCATTGGCGTAATGTGGTGCTTTTATCGGCATAAACTAGATCTGGTACCTCATTTTTTCTGTCTGCTAATAGTAATTATGTGTTTTCGGCAAATGTTACACTGGGATAAAACATATAATAACATTGACGATCTAACAGGTACTTTATTGGGTGTGCTGTATCCCGGGTTATTGTTTGCCTATATTTTTTTGGTGCACAGGCTGGGAATTGTGCACCTATTGCTGGTTTTTGTTATTTCTTGGGCAAATGATACCTGTGCATATTTTATCGGTAATAATTTTGGGAAAAGACCTTTTTTCCCCGCAGTTAGCCCTAAAAAAACATTAGAAGGAGCGATAGGTGGCTTGGCAGCCAGTACCATAGTTGCCACTTTATTTTCCAGCTGGTTGGGGATGCATGCTTTGCAACTGGCAATTTTAGGCTTTTTTCTAGGATGTACGAATCAGATTGGGGATTTAACGGAATCAATGTTAAAACGGTATGCGGGGGTTAAGGATTCAGGCCGCTTGATTCCGGGCCATGGGGGCGTTCTTGATCGATTTGATGGAATTTTATTTACATTACCTTTGGCGTATCTTTTGTTCTCTTTGTTAGGGTAAGTTTGGAGGGGAGAGTATGAAAAAGAATATTTGTCTATTGGGCTCAACAGGTTCTATTGGCCGCCAGACCTTAGACGTAGTTAGCAATTTTCCGGATAAATTCAAAATTATTGCTTTAGGCGCCCATAAAAGTGTGGATATATTGGCTGCGCAAGCAAAACAGTTCAATCCTGAGTTGGTTGTGCTTACTGATTGGGAAGCTGCTGAACAACTGAAGGTTTTATTAAGGGGTTATGCAATCAGAGTATTAGCCGGGGAGGAAGGATTACTGGAGGCTGCTACCTATCCAGGCACTTCCTTGTTGGTAAATGCTTTAGTGGGTTTTGCCGGTCTAAAGCCAACACTGGCCGCTATTGCCAAAGGTATCGATATTGCGTTGGCTAATAAGGAAACCCTAGTGGTGGCAGGAAACATTATTACTCATGAAGCAGCTAAAAACCGGGTACGGATTATCCCCATCGATAGCGAGCATAGTGCAGTATTTCAATGCCTGCAGGGAAGCAGGCACCAAGATGTGGAACGAATAATTCTAACTGCCTCCGGTGGCCCCTTTCGGGAATATGAAATGGAAAGGCTGGCGCAGGTAACGCTACAGGAAGCATTGCGACATCCCAATTGGGAGATGGGGGCAAAGATCACCATAGATTCAGCTACCTTAGTAAATAAGGGTTTGGAGGTATTGGAAGCCCATTGGTTATTTTCCGTACCATTTAGTGATATAACAGTTGTTATCCATCCGCAGAGTATTATTCATTCTTTGGTTGAATTTAAAGACGGTTCTATTCTGGCCCAATTGGGAGCTCCGGATATGCGTATTCCCATCATCTATGCTTTAAGCTACCCGGAGCGGTGGCCCAATAGTATGCGCAAATTGAACTTGGTGGGAAAGGAATTGACTTTTTTTGCTCCGGATACAAAAAAGTTCCCTTGTCTTACCTATGCTTATACGGCGGGTAAAGCAGGAGGCATCATGCCTGCAGTGTTAAATGCAGCTAATGAAGTTGCTGTGGAGGCTTTTTTGCAGCAAAGAATCCCTTTTTTGGCGATTCAGGACACGATCAAAACAGTTATGGATCAATGTGTTAATGTATTTAATCCTAATTTATCTGATATTATGGCTGCCGATGCTTGGGCAAGGAAAGAGGCACGAGCAGTGATAGATGCTTCAATTGGAAAAGGTTTACTCAGGTTCGTAACTACAGCTCCTTAAAGGTGGGTGAGTAGTTTTGGCAGTGACAACATTGGCTTTCATTTTTGTTTTTGGTCTGTTAGTTATCTTTCATGAAACCGGACATTTTGCAGCCGCCAAGTTGGTTGGTATTCGTGTAGAAGAATTTTGTATCGGTTTTGGTCCTAAAATTATTGGCGCAAAGCGGGGAGAAACCTTTTATTCTGTTAGGCTGCTTCCCTTAGGCGGGTTTGTTAAAATGACCGGGGAAGAAGGGGACTCAGACGTAAATGATGAACGATCCTTTATGAATAAATCGGTATTAAGCCGCTTGGCTGTTATTGGGGCAGGGCCATTTATGAATTTTGTCTTGGCGGTAATCCTTTTTGCGGCACTATTTTTTATTATCGGTGTGCCTGAATCAAACCCGTTGATTGGAGAAGTATTGACCGGCAGTCCGGCGGATGTTGCCGGTCTTCAGACCGGTGACCGGGTTGTAGCTGTGGCAGGAGAAAAAGTAGATACGTGGGAGGATATGGTAGCAGCTATTCGAAGTTCTCCCATCGAGTCAATCCCATTCCAGATCGAAAGACAGGGTAATATCCTGCAGCTTGAATTAACACCAAAGGTTAATGCAGAAACAGGGACCACTTATATTGGCATTCAGAGGGTTATTTATCGACATAGCTTTTTTCTGGCGTGGGCACAAGGTTTTAAACAATCAGTGAGACTAGTTACATTTATTGGCAGGCAACTTTTGTCTATGGTAACAGGGCAGATTACTCCCGATGTGGCAGGACCGGTAGGGATCTATCAGGTTATTGGTGAAGTGGCTCGTACCGGCTTTTTGAATTTAATATCTTTAGCTGCGGTTCTCAGTGTTAATCTGGCGCTTTTTAATTTATTTCCGATTCCAATGTTGGATGGAGGGCAGTTGGTTTTCTTAAGTATAGAAGCCATTCGTGGTCGACCGCTGGCTCCGGAGCAGGAAGGATTTCTCAAGTTTATCGGTATTCTTTTATTAATGTTCTTATTGGTAACTGTAACCTTTCGAGATGTGACCCGTTTAGTTTTATAGGTTTGTTTGGCGGGAGGTGTTATGGCACTTGCAGGCAAGGAAAAGCCGTGTGGTGGTGGTTGGTGGTCTTAAAATCGGTGGTGGCAATCCGGTTGTGGTTCAATCGATGACTAACACCGATACCCGTGATGTAGATGCGACAGTTAAGCAAATAACCCGGCTGGAAGAAGTCGGCTGTGAATTAGTACGGGTAGCAGTGCCAGATCAAGAGGCTGCTTTAGCCTTACGGAAGATTAAAGCTAAAATAAATATCCCTCTAGTTGCTGATATCCATTTTGATTATCGTTTAGCTCTCCTTAGTTTGGAACAGGGTGTAGATAAATTACGGATTAATCCAGGTAACATTGGGGAACGGGAAAAGGTTAAAGCAGTGGTAAAAGCGGCAAAAGAACGGGGGATACCGATCCGGATTGGGGTTAATGCCGGTTCACTGGAAAAGGAATTAGTTGTGAAATATGGGCGCCATTCGCCGCAGGCATTAGTTGAGAGCGCATTACGGCATGTAAATATTTTAGAAGACGAGAGTTTTGAAGATATAATAATTTCTATAAAGACATCCAATGTATCATTAACTATCGAAGCCTATCGATGTATTGCATATCAGACTAATTATCCGTTGCATGTAGGGATAACAGAGGCAGGAAGTCGATGGGCAGGGACTATCCGTTCTGCAGTAGGTATTGGCGCAATACTAAGTGCAGGAATCGGGGATACAATTAGAGTATCACTTACTGCCGATCCGGTGGAAGAAGTGCGGGTAGGTTATGAAATCCTCAAATCGTTGGGCTTACGGGACTATGGCCCCACAATTGTCTCTTGTCCTACCTGTGGACGTTGTGGAATCCAGTTATTAAAGATGGTCGAGGAAGTTGAAGCAAGTATTAAGGAGATTAAAGCACCATTGCGGATTGCAGTAATGGGATGTGTTGTCAATGGCCCGGGGGAAGCAGCTGATGCCGATTTCGGCATTGCCGGCGGGCGCGGTGTAGGGATTCTCTTCCAAAAAGGAAAAGTAATCAAAAAATTACCGCAAGAGCAATTGGTTCCGGCATTATTGGAACAAATTAACAAATATTTATTAAGGGAGATTTGACAACTGACAGTACATACAGTAAAATTAAGTAGAAATTAACAAATGCGATGATAGGAAATAGTAGGAACTGACAGGGACTGCACAGGGAGTCAATTTCTAGGCTGCGAAAATTGACCGGTCCTGATCCGAACCCGTCCTGGAGTTATTTGCCGAAAAGCCTCGGCATGAAGGTAAATCGTGATTCCGCGTTAAGGTAAATGGCCGTTATCCCCAAGGTTACGGCACGATTGAGTGGATAGTTTGCTTAAGAGCGACTTGAGCTGGCTATCAAGCGGGGTGGTACCGCGAGATAAACTCTCGTCCCTGTATTGAGGCGAGAGTTTTTGGTTTCAGTATAATAATCTTTTAAGGAGGATATTATCTATGCGGATGTCTCAGTTATTTGCCCCTACCCTGCGGGAATTGCCTGCAGAAGCAGAAACAATTAGTCATCAATATTTACTCCGTGCCGGTATGATCCGTAAAGTTGCTGCAGGTATATATTCCTATTTGCCGTTGGCATTGCGGGTACTGCAAAAAATCGAGCAAATCATTCGGGAAGAGATGAACAAACAGGGAGGACAGGAAGTATTGCTGCCTGCTCTGCAACCGTCTGAATTGTGGCATGAATCAGGCCGCTGGGATGTATATGGAAAGGAACTTTTTCGCTTAAAAGATAGAAATGGAAGGGATTATTGTCTTGGCCCTACCCATGAGGAAATTATTACTGATTTAGTTCGAAGGGAAGTCAGTTCTTATCGGCAACTTCCCTTGTTGTTGTACCAGATCCAGACAAAAAGCAGAGATGAGATCAGACCTCGCTTTGGTTTAATCCGGGGGCGGGAATTTATCATGAAAGATCTCTATAGTTTCGATAGTGATGAGAAAGGTTTAGAACTCAGTTATCAGAAGATGCATCATGCTTACTGTGAGATTTTCCGTCGCTGTGGACTGAAATACCTGGTAGTGGAAGCTGATTCCGGTGCCATAGGAGGTAGTGATTCCCACGAATTTGTAGTAATTGCTGATACCGGTGAGAGTGAAATTGTCTATTGTAGTGCCTGTAATTATGCCGCCAACGTAGAAAGGGCTGAAGCAGGGGAGCAGCAATTTACTAAGGACAGTGAACCATTAAGGGACTTGCAATTGGTTGCCACGCCTGGGGCCGGGACCATTGAAGAAGTATGTAAGTATTTAGATGTAACGGCAAAGAAAATGATTAAAACACTGATTTACATGGCAATCGATGCTGATTCAGCTTATCCGGTGGTATTATTACTCCGGGGTGACAGGGAAGTTAATGAAGTTAAATTGCAGAACTATTTAAATTGTTTACATGTGGCTCTGGCTGATGAAAACACAATTAGGCAAATAACGGGGGCACCGGTAGGTTTTGCCGGCCCCATTGGGCTAAAAGATGTGCGAGTAATTGCAGACAAAGAGGTTTTAGGTTTGACTAATGCTATTTGTGGCGCTAATAAAAATGATGCTCACTGGATAAATGTTAATCCGGGACGGGATTTTACCTGGCAAGAGGTGACTAATTTGCGCAAAGTGGCTGCCGGTGATATTTGTACTCGTTGTGGTGAACCGCTCCAAACAACGAAGGGAATCGAAGTGGGGCATATTTTTAAACTGGGCACTAAATATAGTGAAAGCATGGGTGCTACTTTTCTTGATGAAACCGGCACTGAAAAAGCACTGGTCATGGGTTGTTATGGAATCGGCGTTCCCCGTACCATGGCAGCAGCCATTGAACAAAATCATGATGAACAAGGTATTATCTGGCCATTGCCTATTGCTCCCTACCAAGTAATTGTCATCCCTGTTAACAGCAAGAAGGATGAACAGTTAAATTTGGCTACAGATTTATACACCCGGCTTCAGGCTGCCGGTGTTGAGGTGGTGCTGGATGATCGGGATGAGAGAGCCGGAGTAAAATTTAATGATGCCGATTTAATTGGATTTCCCTTCCGTGTTACTATTGGCTCCCGTTCAGTAAAAGAAGAAAAGGTGGAAATAAAGATCCGGGCTTCCAGTGAAGTAAGATGGATAGCTATTGACCAGACAGTAGATGCAATACTAAATTTAATTAAAACAGAGGGTTTGAGCTAGAGAAGGATTTATTATTCCCGTGGGGAATTTTTAAATGTTTGATATTCTTTGTCAGAATAATGTATTCTAGTTGACCCGTACTGGTAATATTACTAGGGTAGGGGGTTGCAATGGTGAAGATCGCTGCCATCATACCGGCATATAATGAGGAAACTCGGATTGGTAAAGTTTTAGAAGTTTTACAACGGGTTGACCTAATAGATGAGATCATAGTAGTTAGTGACGGTTCCAAAGATAATACGGTAGAAGTTGCCCTCCAATATCAGGTAACTGTCATTGCCTTACCTGAAAATATCGGTAAAGGAGGAGCAATGAAGGTTGGAATAGATAATTCTGATGCCGATATTTTTATTTTCCTTGATGCAGATCTAGTAGGCTTAAATGAGGAACGTCACGTGCTGGCATTGCTTAAACCTGTACTGGTCGGTGAAGCGGATATGACAGTAGGTATTTTCGATGACGGTCGGGTTTCTACTGATTTTGCGCAAAAAGTGGCTCCTTTTTTGTCGGGGCAGAGAGCAGTTAAAAGAGAAGTTGTTGCAGGGATAAACCAGTTGGAGGCCTCTAGGTTTGGAGTAGAGGTGGCATTGACAAAATATGCAGAACGAAGCGGGATTCCCGTTAAAGAAGTTCCATTACATGATTTAACCCATGTGATGAAGGAAGAGAAATTAGGCTTAATTAAGGGATTTTGCGCCCGCTTGAAAATGTATTGGGAAATCGTAAAAAGCACTAAGATTGGATAAGTTAGGCAAACTGGCATAATAGCCGGATTTAGTTATTTGCTTATTATGCTTTGGAGGTTAGAGTAATGTATGTGGACCTGCAGGTTGCGCATGTGCTTCGGCTAATAGTTGCCGCCTTATTAGGTGGCATTATTGGTTTAGAAAGGGAAACCATTAATCGCCCTGCCGGACTACGCACCCATACCTTAGTGGCAGTTGGTGCCACCTTAGCTATGATCGTTTCTATTTCTATTTCCGATGCGGATCCGGCCCGTATTGCTGCCCAAGTGGTTAGCGGAATTGGATTTTTGGGTGCGGGCACTATTTTGCGGGAAGGCGCCAGTGTGCGTGGATTGACCACAGCCGCTTCTTTATGGGTTGTGGGTTGCATCGGCCTTGCCATTGGCAGCGGGTTGTATTTACAGGCAGTTATAAGTACAATATTGGTTGTTTTGACTCTGATTGGTTTGGGGAGAATAGAGGAAAGTTTTTTTAAAGCGCCACGGCATCATTTGTTGATGGTTAAAATTGTCGATCAGCCTGGGCAAATTGGTAGGTTAGGCACAACCCTAGGGCAAATGAATGTTCATATTCGCCGGATGGAACTAAAGCAGATGACAGGAAATAATGCTTTATTAGTGGAGATGCTTGTGCTCCTACCGCCATTGTGTCTTTTTAATGATGTTATCAGTCAATTGGCACGGGTTGAAGGTGTGCTTGGAGTTGAAGAAGGATAACTGTCGGGAGGGATTACTGTTTGCGGAACAAAAAGGGATTACATACATTTGAAGATATTGTAAAAGCCCTTCCTTTAGCATCGGATATTAAGGGGATTATTAAGGATAATTTTCTTTATGCTGAAGTAGATGCGGAGCAATATCTTGTTACCCTTAATTTTGCAGAGACAGAAAGTTTAGATTTACAAACCACAGAGTTTCTGATCAAACCGCTAAGTCAACTGTTGGGTGGTAAGACAAGGGTTGCGATTAAACAAAAAAAAATTACTGCAGAACCAGAACTGAGGCAAAAATGGGAGCTTATATTAAATTGCTTAGGGCAAAATTTCCCTTTTCTCCAAGGTTCATTAGGGGATCTTAAGCATAAATTATTTAGAGACAAGTTTTGTTTGGTGGTACCCACGCCTTTTCTTGCCCAGATGTTGGAACAAAAAAGGCGCGTATTGGAAGATTTAATCTGCCATGAACTGGGGAAAAAGCTCAGAATTGAAATTGCAGCAGGAAATGGTGCTTCCGACCAACAGTGGTTGCAGATGAAAGAAAAAAGGGAAGAGCAAGAACAAAAAATAATAGCACAACTCAGGCAAACAGAGGAGAAGAAGGTGTCACAATCCAGTTCACAGAATTCATATGCAGTTATTATTGGGAAAGAGATTTCCGGCCCAACAGCTACTATTTCGGAATTAAGTGCCCATACCGAAGAAAAATCAGTGTTAGAAGGATATGTTATTGATTGGGAAACAAAAGAGATCAAGGGAGGAAAAGTTTTATTCCAGTTCACTCTAACTGATCGAAAGGATTCAATATTAGTTAAAACCTTTACTGATTCCCAAAAAGCAAAGGAATTAGAGCTAGCTTGTCACAGAGATGATATTTGGTTGCGGGTAAAGGGTGCCGTCGAAGTGGACAGGTTTAGTAATGAACTGGTAGTAAACGCCGGAGAGGTTTCTACCATTCCAGCCCGTTGGCGTAATGAAGATGAGACGTTGGCGAAAAAACGGGTGGAATTACATTTGCATACACAAATGAGTGCATTGGATGCGACTGTTAGACTTGATGAGCTTTTTTCCACAATCAAGCGTTGGGGACACCAGGCAGTTGCGGTCACAGATCATGGCGTGGTTCAGGCTTTTCCAGAGGCTTATAAGTTAGGGAAAAAGTATGGGATCAAGGTAATTTACGGTTTAGAAGGCTATTTAATTGATCAAGATAAAGAAAAAATAAAGCCATATCATGTTGTGATTTTAGCAAAAAATAAACGAGGGTTACAGGACCTTTATAAATTAGTTTCTAGTTCCCATTTAAATCATTTTCATCGTGTTCCACGGATCCCAAGAGAAGAATTAATTGCTTACCGCGCCAATCTAATTATCGGTTCAGCGTGTGAAGCCGGTGAACTGATCCAGGGATATTTGCGTGGTTTGCGGGGGGAGGAATTGGCTCAAATTGCCAGTTTTTATGATTACTTGGAAATACAACCTTTGGCCAATAATGAATTTTTACTGCGGGAAGGTAAAGTAACTAAAGAACAGTTATTGGAAATGAATCATACCATTTATCAATTGGGCAAAAAACTTGACTTGCCTGTAGTTGCCACCGGTGATGTGCATTTCTTAGAGCCGGAAGATGCTTGTCTACGGCAAATTTTACTGGCGGGGCAAGGGTTTGATGATGCAGATTTCCAGCCACCGCTTTATTTAAAGACTACCTCAGAGATGCTGGCGGAATTTTCTTATTTAGGCGCAGAAGCAGCGCAGGAAGTTGTTGTGGAGAATCCTCATCATATTGTAGCTGCCATTGCTGCTGAGATAAAGCCAATACCTGATGGTTTACATGTTCCGCAGATTCAAGGAGCAGATAAAAAAATTAAGGAAATGTCTTATCAAGAAGCCAAAAGACTATATGGTGATCCTTTGCCTGACATAGTAGCCCAAAGGCTGGCAAGGGAGCTAGACGCCATAATTGATAACGGTTTTGCTGTTATTTATTTTATTGCGCATAAATTGGTAAAAAGATCATTGGCCGATGGCTATCTGGTTGGCTCTCGTGGGTCAGTAGGTTCATCCCTAGTGGCTACCATGTGCAAAATAACTGAAGTAAACCCCTTGCCGCCCCATTATCGCTGCCCTTTTTGCCTGTATACGGAATTTATTACAAAGGGAACAGTTGGATGTGGTTTTGATTTGCCAGAGCGAAAATGTCCCACTTGTGGTCATGATTTAATCAAGGATGGCCATAATATACCTTTTGAGGTATTTTTAGGTTTTGAGGGAGATAAGGTTCCAGATATTGATCTCAATTTTTCCGGCGAATACCAACCAATCATTCACCAATATACTGAAGAGTTATTTGGTTCTGAGTGTGTCTATCGTGCCGGTACAATATCAACCATAGCAGATCGAACTGCTTATGGTTTTGTGAAAGGATTCTTAACTGGGAAAGGCCTGGAACGGCGCAATGCAGAGATCGGACGTTTAGTTAAAGGGTGTACAGGGATAAAACGTACAACTGGCCAGCACCCTGGAGGGTTGATAATCCTTCCGGCAGAAAGGGACATATCCGAATTTACTCCCATACAATATCCTGCTGATGCAAAAGATGCAGGTGTTATCACTACTCATTTTGATTATCACTCCATTAGTAGTCGTTTACTAAAGTTGGATCTTTTGGGGCATGACGATCCTACGGCATTGAGGATGTTGTCGGAATTAACAGGTGTAGACCCCAAACATATCCCTTTTAATGACCCGGATACCATGGCAATTTTTTCCGGTTTGGGTAAATTGGGTTTTGATCCCAGTTTATTTGACATTCCCATTGGAACTGTGGGAATCCCGGAATTTGGTACTCGTTTTGTCAGACAAATGTTGCTGGACACGCAGCCAACTACGTTTGCCGAATTGGTTAGAATTTCCGGATTATCCCATGGTACTGATGTATGGTTAAACAATGCCCAAGATTTGGTCAAGAGTAAAATTGCCGTATTGACAGAAGTGATTTCAACTCGCGATGATATTATGACCTATCTTTTGGAACGGGGTGTTCCTGCCAAGTACGCTTTTTCCATTATGGAGAGGGTGCGCAAAGGTAACGGGTTAAGAGCGGAAGACATTGAAATCATGGAAAAACAGCATATTCCCCAATGGTACATAGAGTCCTGTCAAAAGATCAAGTATATGTTCCCCAAAGCTCATGCGGTAGCCTATGTCATGATGGCTTTTCGTATTGCCTACTTTAAAGTGCACTATCCCGAGGCTTTTTATGCTACCTATTTTAGCGTGCGGGCAGGAGATCTGGATCTTAGTTTAGTAAACGATGGCGTGGAGGGGATCCGAAGGCAGATTGCGGAAATTGAACGAAAAGGTATGGCCGCCTCGCCCAAGGAGAAAAGCATGTTATCGATGCTGGAAGTTGCTTTGGAGATGTATGCGCGCGGTTTTCGTTTTTGCAAGGTCAGTTTAGAACACTCTGCCAGCAGTCGTTTTCTACTAACACCAGACGGGCTGCTGCCTCCTTTTCAAGCATTGCCAGGTATTGGTCAGACTGCGGCTAAAAATATTGTTACTGCCCGTGAAGAAGCACCTTTTACGTCAGTTGAAGACTTGCGCATAAGGGCAAAATTAAGCAGCAAAGTCATTACTGTGCTAAAAGAGCACGGATGTTTGCATCGACTGCCGGAAACGGATCAGTTAGCTCTTTTCGCCGAATTGGCTTGAGAGATAGAATTGCGCAAGCTTGTCAATGTATGGTAGATATGGTATACTTGAATAAATTGTCGTGTGGTGGTTCAGCAGGCTTTTTTCAGGTAAAGAGTGGGTAGCTAAACCCACTCTTTCACATTAGTGATTGGGAATATGCCTGCTTCAACATTGGTAAAATACAAGCAAAAAGTGGTTTAGATAGGCATTTTTCTATATTTTTAGCTAAAATAAAAGGAGGTAGTCATGTGGGCAGTCGGGTTGAAGGTATAGTTGCTACTTTGGCACAACCACTTGCCCAAAAATTGGGTTTTGAAGTGGTTGATGTCCAGTATCGGAAAGAAGGAGCAAATTGGTATTTACGGGTTTTTATTGATAAAGAAACAGGGATCAATCTGGATGATTGCCAGCTGTTAAGTGAGCAGCTAAGTAAATTATTGGATGAAAAAGATCCGATTCCCCATAGTTATTTATTAGAGGTATCTTCACCTGGAATAGAACGCCCGCTGAAAAATGAGCAAGATTTTATCCGCTTTCAAGGGAAAAGGATTAAGTTAAAAACATATGCGCCCGTGGTAGGACAGAAAAATTTTACCGGTGTTTTACAATCCGTAAAAGATGGGCAGGTGGTGGTTAAATTAGACGCAGAGCAGGTTGCTATTCCACTCGATCAAATTGCCCAGGCCCGCCTTGTGGCGGAGTTATAGATGGTGGCAAAATAATTACGTTGTTATAAGTTGCAGAGGAGGTTCTGGGGGATGAATAGCGATTTTTTAGATGCATTGTCAGATATTGAAAAGGAAAAAGGGGTTAGCAAAGAAGTCTTGCTGGAGGCTATTGAAGCTGCCCTTATATCTGCCTATCGTCGGAACTTTGGTGGTTCAACGCAGAATGTCAAAGTAAGTATTGATCGAGAAACAGGCGAGGTGCGGGTGCATGCTCGAAAAACAGTGGTAGAAGAAGTTGAAGATGAACGGGTAGAGATTTCCTTGGCCGACGCCCACAAGCTAAATCCTGTGTATCGAATAGATGATGTGGTTGAGTTTGAAGTTACGCCAAAAGAATTTGGCCGTATTGCTGCCCAAACTGCAAAACAGGTTGTTGTCCAGAGGATCAGAGAGGCAGAACGAGGCATCCTTTTTGAAGAGTTTGCGGACAGGGAAGGTGATATCCTTACCGGTATTGTCCAGCGCTATGATGGCAAGAATGTAATAGTAGATTTAGGGAAAGCAGAAGGAGTCTTAGCACAGTCGGAACAGATTGCAACAGAAACATATAAGCAAAATGAACGGATTAAGGTATATATTGTGCAGGTTAATAAAACTACTAAAGGCCCTCAAATTACTCTTTCCCGTACACATCCCGGGTTATTAAAAAGGCTTTTTGAGCTGGAGGTCCCTGAAATTCATGATGGCATAGTAGAAATTAAGGGTGTAGCCCGTGAGGCAGGTTCCAGATCGAAGTTGGCAGTATCGTCACGTTTCGAAAATGTCGATGCCGTAGGTGCTTGCGTTGGTCCTAAAGGGATGAGAGTACAGGCAATTGTTGATGAACTAAAAGGAGAAAAGATTGATATAGTAAGGTATGATTCCGATATGGCTAAATATATTGCTAATGCTTTAAGTCCGTCAAAGGTGCTTTCTGTGCATCATGATCCAGAAACCAAGGTGGCACGGGTTGTAGTGCCAGACAGGCAGCTCTCCCTTGCTATTGGCAAGG
This sequence comes from bacterium, assembly GCA_050951765.1. Lineage (GTDB taxonomy): Bacteria > Bacillota > DTU030 > DTU030 > JBMNJR01 > JBMNJR01. The sequence goes on from JBMNJR010000015.1 coordinate 415,760, forward strand.
AAGGACAAAATGCCCGTTTAGCTGCAAAGCTTACCGGCTGGAAGATTGATATAAAAAGTGAAAGTCAGATGCTTATGGAAGAAGGAGGGAGAGTGGATGAAAAAGAAGCATATACCATTGAGAATGTGCATAGGCTGTCAGGAAATGAAACCAAAGAGGGAACTGATACGGATAGTCTTGACGCCGGAGAATGAAATTCTTATTGATCCGACCAGCAAAAAATCTGGTCGTGGCGCGTATTTGTGTCCCAATGCAGAGTGTTTAAGGCAAGCGCTGAAACGCAAATCTTTCGAGAGAGCTTTAAAAACCGCGATTCCTCGTAATATAATTGAAGAATTAGGCCAAGGGTTAGGTGAAAATGAAGCAAAAGGGAATTAGCTTATTAAGTTTTGCACAAAAGGCTGGGAAGGTAGTTACAGGTCATTTTGCTTGTGAACAAGCCTTAAAAAGGAATAAAGCGTATTTGCTTTTGTTGGCAGTTGATGCTGCTCCGACAACAAAAAAAAGTTTTATCAGTTTAGCCGACCAGAAGGGGATCCCATATTATATCTGGATGAAGAAGGAGCAATTTGGAATGATATTGGGTAAACCACCCCGGGCAGTAGTAGCTGTTATCGATCAACATTTCGCCAAAATATTAAGGCAAAGTCTGCAAAATACTTGTTGAGCACTTTTATTGAGAGGAAACCGTGGGGAAGAATTGTTGGAGGTGAATGCTATTGGCAAAAAAGAGAGTTTATGAGTTAGCCAAAGAGTTGGAGATTAGTAGCCGGGATTTGATGGATTTACTACATGAATTGGAAATCGAAGTAAAGAACCATATGAGTTCATTAACTGCTGAACAAGTGGAACAGGTAATTGAAGCTCTTATTGGCCCAGCTGGCAATCAGGATAAGCATACTGAGATAGATAATAACAATGATTGGGAAATGATAGATGACTCGGAAACAGACAAACCGAAAAAAATCCGTTCTAAAGATGGAAAAAGAAGGCGCAGAGAAAGCGATAATGATCATGTGTTGCTACAAATGCAAAAAAAACAGAATAAGGCTAAAAAAGAAGTTGCACAACCAATGCAATTGTCTGAAATAGAACTCCCTGAATCATTGACAGTAAGAGAACTGGCGGAAAAATTAGGCCACGAACCAAAAGCACTGATTAAAAAATTAATTTCCATGGGAATAATGGCCGCATTAAATCAAGAAATTGACTATCAGACTGCTGAGGTAGTAGCCCGAAAAATGGGTATAATTGTAAAACCATATGTTGATGAACAAGTGCAGGCAGTTACGGATTTTTCCGGTGCGGAAGAGGATGATCCGGAAAATTTACAATCCCGACCGCCGGTAGTAACTGTGATGGGACATGTTGATCACGGAAAAACTTCCCTCTTGGATGCCATCCGCGAAACAAAGGTTACGGCAAGGGAAGCGGGGGGGATTACGCAACACATCGGTGCTTCAATTGTAGAATATCAAGGGAAGAAAATTGTTTTTTTGGATACGCCGGGACACGAAGCATTTACAACTATGCGTGCCCGTGGGGCGCAAGTAACTGATATTGCCATCTTAGTAGTTGCGGCAGATGATGGGGTAATGCCGCAGACTGTAGAAGCTATCAATCATGCCAAAGCGGCTGCTGTGCCTATTATTGTTGCATTAAATAAAATCGATCGGGCAAATGCTCAACCAGAAAGGGTTAAACAGCAATTAGCAGAATATGATCTGCTTGTAGAAGAATGGGGCGGGGATACAATCTGCGTTCCAGTATCAGCATTACAAAAGGTAGGCATAGATGAACTATTGGAAATGGTGTTGTTAGTTGCGGAGATGGCGGAGTTAAAGGCAAACCCGAAACGCCTTGCTAAGGGAATTATTATTGAAGCCAAATTAGACAAAGGGAGAGGTCCTGTAGCCACTGTTTTAATTAAAAATGGCACTTTGCGCGTAGGTGATTCTGTTGTAGCAGGATCTACCTGGGGAAGAGTACGGGCAATGATTGATGATCGCGGTGAAACGGTTACCAGTGCCGGTCCTTCCGCTGCTGTGGAAGTATTAGGCCTTTCAGAAGTACCGCAGGCTGGAGATGTTTTGGAGGCAAAAGAAGATGATCGGGAGGCTAGATTGTTAAGTAAGAATAGGCATGAGAAGCAAAGGGAACAGGAAATGGCAAGGTCATCCCGTATTAATCTTGAGCAGTTATATCAGCAAATTCAAGAAGGAGAAATTAAAGAATTAAACATTATTATTAAAGCCGATGTACAAGGTTCAGTGGAGGCTTTGCGCCAGTCCTTAATCAAGTTAAGTAATGAACAGGTGCAACTTAATCCTCTCCATGGCGGTGTAGGTGCTATTACTGAAACCGATGTTATGCTGGCGGCAGCTTCCAACGCCCTTATTATTGGGTTTAATGTTCGACCGGAACCTTCGGCCTTAAAGGCTGCGGAAAAGGAAGATGTAGATATCCGTTTATATCGGGTTATTTATGACGCGATTGAAGATATAGAAGCAGCCATGAAAGGTTTACTAGATCCTGAATATAAAGAAGTTTTATTAGGTAGAGTAGAAGTACGAACTACATTTAAGGTACCTAAGGTAGGGACAATAGCTGGATGTTATGTCTTAGAGGGTAAGGTTGTTAAAGGTTCTTCAGTACGTCTAGTTCGTGATGGAGTAGTGATCTATGAGGGTGTGGTTGAATCATTACGCAGGTTTAAGGATGATGTCCGTGAGGTAGCGGCTGGCTATGAATGTGGAATAGGGTTGAAAAATTTCAACGACCTTAAAGAAGGAGATATTATGGAAGCATATACTATGGAAGAGATACGCCCAACTTAATAAAAGCTATAATATGAAAATATAACTAGCAATGTGGGGTGAAAATATTATGTCAGAGGTAAGGATGCAACGCATTCAAGAAGCTTACAAAGAAGAGTTAAGTGAGCTGATTCAGCGCCAGTTAAAGGACCCCCGAATAGGTTTTGTATCCATTACCGATGTTAATATTACGAGTGATTTGCGGCAGGCTAAGGTTTATGTGAGCGTTTTTGGTAATGAAGAAGCAAAAAAAAGGACTATGGCGGGGTTGGAACGGGCGCGGAATTACCTGCGGCTGGAGATAGGCAGGCGGATTCGTCTGCGCTATACGCCGGAGCTTATATTTGTCTTGGACGAATCAATAGAAAAGGGTGTTCATCTCAAGGAACTGCTTGATCGTTTAGAGCAGGAGGAAAGTGAAGGGGCTGACCTAGGTGGAGGAAGAGATAAAAAAGATAGCTAAATGTTGTCAGGAGGGAAATCATTTTTTACTTATTAGTCATATTGATCCCGATGGCGATGCCATTGGTTCGTTGCTCGCATTGGGACGGGCCCTGAAGCTGGCAGGCAAAAGGGTATATATGGTTAGCCCGGACCAAGTGCCTATTATTTATCGCTTCTTGCCTGGTTGGGAAGAGGTGGTGCATTCTCCGGAGGAACTGCCGGAACTTTATTTTGATTTCGATTATGTTATAACTTTGGATGTGGCCGATAGAAGCCGTTTGGGCAAATGGGAGTGGGTAGTGAAGCATGATGCTAAGGTGATCAATATTGATCATCATGTAACCAATACAAAGTTTGGGCAGATAAATTGGATTAGACAGGCTGGTGCCACAGGACAATTAGTATTTATGCTCTTGCGGCAATTAAATTGGGAAATAGATCAATGTATTGCCCTTGCTCTTTATACTGCTATCGTAACTGATACCGGGTCCTTTTGTTATGCCAGTACAGATTCTACAACCCATCAGATTGCCGCAGAGTTACTGGCCGTTGGTATTAATCCCACTTATGTGACAGAATTGGTCTTTGAATCAAAACCTGTGGCTGCAATAAAACTGTTGGGATTGGCATTACAGTCATTAGAAATTCATTTTGCCGGTAAAGTAGCCACGTTGACAATTACGCAAAAGGATTTGACCAGTGCTAATGCAACAGATGATGATATTAGCGGGATTGTAAATTATGCACGGGGCATTGCCGGGGTGGAGTTGGGTATACTTTTTTTTGAAAAGGAAGCAAGGTTAACTAAAATTAGTTTCCGTTCAGGATTAGGGATTGATGTGAGAAAAATAGCAGGACAGTTTGCCGGAGGCGGCCATCCGCAGGCAGCGGGATGCCAGATTGCGGCAAGCCTGCTAGAAGCTCAAAAACTGGTTTTGCAGGCTGTTTCCCAGTTATTGACCGGTAAGGAGGGTATAAATGAACGGCATCCTAAATATCCTCAAACCACCGGGAATGACATCTCATGATGTAGTTGCGCTTCTGCGAAAACTCTGGGGAATTAAACGTATAGGTCATACCGGTACGCTTGATCCCGCTGCGGCAGGGGTACTTGTTTTATTGATTGGCAAGGCTACCAAGCTAAACCAATACATGGTTGGCATGGATAAGGTATATAGGGGCCAGATTACCTTTGGTGTGCGTACAAATACACAGGATTCCACCGGGACTGTTATAGAACGGATTGCACCTGTTATTACCCGTGAACAGGTAGAATCTGCCTTTGCCAAGTTTACAGGTACGCAGACGCAAATCCCTCCTTTAATGTCTGCAGTAAAACATAAAGGTAAGCGGCTCTATAAATGGGCGCAGCAAGATGTAGAAGTAGTCGCTGCGCCGCGTGCAATTTCAATTTATACGCTGCATTTACTTGCTTTTTCTGCCGGGACTGGGGAGGGAAATGATTATCCCAGTGCCTTTTTTGAATGTCATTGTTCAAAAGGTACCTATATTCGAACTTTGGCAGCGGACATAGGTGACTATCTTGGTTGCGGCGCTCACCTTTCATTTTTGCTCCGTACGCAGGTAGGCCCTTTCAAATTAGAAAAGTCTCTTACATTGGAGGAAATTGCCGCTGCTGATCTTTCCCATTCGTTACTCCCGTTAACCGCCGGTTTAAGTCATTTAACCAGAGTTATAGTAAAATCGGAAGCAGTTAAAGCCTTAATTAATGGTAAATCCTTGAAACTATCTGATGTGGAACCCGTTGCCGATACTATTTCTACCGGACAATTTGTTCGTCTCGAACGGCCGGACGGGGCTTTGTTAGCTATAGCTACTTGGGAAGGGGGCTCGGCAGGTGACTATTTTCGCCCGCGTCAAGTATTATACGGATAGGGGAGAAGAGGATGGAAATAATTTACGGACTAGAAAATTGGGTTAACAAATATACCAAGATTGCAGTGGCCTTAGGAAACTTTGATGGCGTTCATTTAGGGCATCAAAGGATTATTGCAACTACCTGCGGTGAAGCTAAAGCAATGGGAGGAATTGTAATGGCCATGACTTTTGAACCCCATCCTACTAAGGCTATCACCGGGGAAAGCACCCCTGTCTTATTAACGACAACCACAGAGAAGGCAGAACTGTTACGCAAGCTAGGTGTAGATGTATTACTGATGGTTAATTTTAACGAAGCTTTTGCCAATATTGAACCGGAAGAGTTTATTAGCCAGATTCTTCATGCTCAATTGCAGGCGCAAACGGTAGTTGTGGGTTTTAATTATCGCTTTGGCCGCAAGGCAGCAGGAAATACTGTTCTATTAGAACAAAAATGTAACCAATTGGGAATCAAGGTCAATATTGTTCCGCCTGTAATCAAAGGTGGCCAGCCTATAAGCAGTACCCTTATCAGAAAGCTACTGCATTCTGGAAGATTAAAGGAAGCATCTCATCTTTTAGGTAGATTCTATGGAATCAACGGAAGGGTAGTTCATGGTGCGAAACGAGGTCGGCATTTAGGCTTTCCCACAGCAAATCTAAGTGTTACCGAAGGAAAAGTATTACCCGCATGCGGTGTTTATTTAGTAAGGTGTTTTTTAGGAGAGTATATATTATATGGCGTGGCAAATGTTGGCAGATGTCCAACCTTTGGCAATAAAGAGATTGGCATTGAAATTCACCTTTTAGATTTTAAGGGTAAGCTATACGATCAAAAAGTAAAGGTGGAGTTTTTAGAGTTTTTGCGTTCGGAAAAGCACTTTGCATCATCGAAGCAATTACAAGCGCAAATTGCAGCTGATGTGCAACTGGCTCAACGCATATGGAAATATTATGCGAAAGATATTTTTGTTTATGATACCATTTAATCTTACCTGTAATTACTGCCGGGTTAGGTTTACAATATCTATTCTTTTGTGATAAAATCGAAAACGGGAAAGATCAATGAACCATGGGCTAGGTGAACTGGTTACTCCGACCGTTGTCTTGGCTCATAGGGGATATATTGATAATAGGAGGTGAAAAAATGGCTCTCAGCATCGACAAAAAACAAGAGATTATTAGCAAGTTTAAGCTGCATGAACAAGATACAGGTTCGTCAGAAGTCCAGATTGCGATCTTGACAGAGCGCATTAATTATTTAACCCGTCATTTGCAGCAGCATAAAAAAGATTTTCATTCTCGCCGCGGTTTACTGAAAATGGTTGGGCGGAGACGCAGATTGTTAAATTACTTAAAAGAACAAGACCTGGATCGCTATCGGTCAATCATAGAAAAATTAGGATTACGCGGATAAAGGAGCGGGTTATCCGCTCTTTTTCTCATAGGTACAACCTAGATAAATTCTTTGCTGATCGGGAAATAATAAACAAGTGTCAATCATTTAGTTTTAAGCTTATTATATATGAGAGGAGGTTAAATATTAATGACCGATACATTTGAAATTGTATTTGCCGGGCGGAACCTAAAAGTCGAAGCAAACCGCGTTGCTCGTCAGGCTAATGGAGCAGTGCTGGTTCATTATGGCGATACGGTTATCTTAGCAACAGCAACCTGTGCCGCCAATCCACGGGAAGGCATTGATTTCTTTCCCTTAACAGTTGATTATGAAGAACGCTTCTATGCAGTTGGCAAAATCCCTGGAGGGTTTATTAAAAGGGAAGGGCGCCCCAGTGAGAAAGCAATTTTATCTGCACGGCTTATTGACCGTCCTTTACGGCCTCTTTTTCCGAAGGGATTTCGGAATGATGTTCATGTAGTAGCTACAGTGTTATCAGTAGATCAGGATAATCCACCGGAAATTGCCGCCTTGTTTGGAGCTTCTTGCGCTTTATCCATATCTGATATTCCCTTTAGCGGACCGGTTGGTGCAGTGATTGTCGGTTTAATTGATGGACAATTTGTTATTAATCCCACGGTAGAACAAGAAGAAAAAAGTGAACTACATTTGGTGCTGGCAGGACAAAAGATGCAATATTGATGGTAGAAGCCGGTGCTAAGGAGGTTTCTGAAGCCCGGATCATTGAAGCTATGCAATTTGGCCATCAGGCAGTCAAAGAATTAATCGATTTTCAAATGGAAATCTCTACTGCTGTTGGTAAACCTAAATTTACCACAACCCTTTTTGCGCCGGACCCGGAAGTGGAAGCTACTGTCCGTGATTATGCCACTGAAGATCTAGCCAAAGTTATCCTGACTCCGGAAAAATTGGCCAGAGAAGACCTTATTGAAGAGGTTAAACAAAAAACCTTAGAACATTTTAGCGAACAGTATCCAGAGCAGGAAAAAGATATTAAAGCGGTCTTAGATACTATTGTCAAAGAAAAGGTAAGGCAATTGATTTTGGAAGATAACATAAGGCCTGACGGCAGAAAACCAACTGAAATAAGGCCGCTTAATGTTGAAGTAGGAATTCTGCCCCGTGTGCATGGCACTGGACTTTTCACGCGCGGGCAAACACAGGTATTGACTGCGCTCACTCTTGGTGCGGCAAGTGATGAGCAGATTCTAGACGGTTTGGGAATCGAGGAATCAAAAAGGTTTTTGCATCATTATAATTTTCCGCCGTACAGTGTTGGTGAGGCACGGTCTATGCGTGGTCCGGGGAGACGGGAAATTGGACACGGCGCTTTGGCCGAACGGGCTTTGGAACCTGTCATACCCCATGAGAGTGAGTTTCCATATACAATTAGGCTGGTTTCCGATGTATTAGAATCCAATGGATCAAGTTCTATGGCCAGCGTCTGTGGCAGCACCTTGGCTCTTATGGATGGGGGAGTCCCGATTAAGGCACCGGTGGCTGGAATAGCTATGGGCTTGATCAGTGAAGGGGGAAAATATAAAATTCTAACCGACATCCAAGGGATGGAAGATTTCTTGGGAGATATGGATTTCAAAGTTGCCGGGACAGCTAAAGGGATCACAGCTCTGCAGTTGGATAGTAAAATCAACAACCTTTCGGATACTGTTTTAATTGAAGCATTAGAACAAGCGCGGCAGGCAAGAATTTTCGTCTTAGATAAAATGCTTTCAGTGATCAATGAGCCTCGTGCCAACCTATCGCCTTATGCACCGCGGATAATTATTATTGAAATTGACCCAGAGAAAATTCGTGATGTAATCGGACCAGGCGGTAAAACAGTACGCAAAATTATTGAAGATACCGGTGTGAAGATAGATATTGAGGATGATGGAAAAGTTTTTATTGCTTCAGTTGACGAAGAAGCAGGCAATAAAGCTGTAGAGAGAATTCGTAGTTTGACTAGAGATGTAGAAGTAGGTGGTCTCTATAACGGAAAGGTAACTAAGATAATGAATTTTGGCGCTTTTGTCGAGATTTTACCGGGTAAAGAAGGTTTGGTTCACATTTCTCAGTTGGCGCCTTATCGAGTAAAGCATGTTGAAGATGAAGTTAAGGTTGGGGACGAAATACTGGTGAAGGTAACTGAAATCGATAGCCAAGGCAGGATTAACCTCTCGCGCAAGCAAGCATTGAACAGCGCAGATAAACATGAATCTAAAAAGACGAAAGCATAAACCAAGGTTTATGCTTTTTAATTTTTTCCAGTCCTTTTCCTCTTTTCCGGTTCATAAGTTATAAGTAAGACAGAGTCCCGGAAGCACGTTGAAGTAAAAGTTCTCCGGGAAGCTAAAAACTTACAGCCGATAAATTAGAGGTGAAAAAAATGAAGGGCTGGGTAATTAGAGTCACCCGGAAAGGGAAGCTTACGGTTTGTTTCCTATTTATGATTTGTTTAGCAGGTATAGCTGCTTGGGGAAATAGTTATTTAACACAGGATCCAAGGCTATCACCTGTAGATGGTGCTGGCAATAATGTTATATTTCTCTATTTTGACGGTTCAGTAGCGGACAACTATTGTCTAGGCAGAGAATGGCGTCGGATACCGGATGATATTTCTTTAGCCGCAGGTGGAGATGAAAACCTATTAACTCTAGTAAGATTCACCTTAGAGGAACTGATTGGCGGTCCCAATCCAGGAAGTAAATTGGCAGCAACAATCCCAACAGGTACAAAAATATTAGCTATAGATATCAATGAAGGCATAGTATCCGTTGATTTTAGTGCTGAGTTAGAGCAGAATCACTGGGGAGGGAGTATTCGCGAAGAAATCACTGTTTTTTCCATCACAAATACATTGACACAATTCAATGGAATTGAAGGGGTTGAGATTAAGATCGAGGGAAATAGTGACGGCAGCATTGCAGGTCATATACCCTTAAATCAAGTTTTTGCCCATAATTGGCATCTCAATCAGTAGTTTTAATCTTTTCTTCGTATTATCATTGTTTACAAATAATTAATTGTCTATAATAATCTGGAGGCAAAATAAAATAACTTCAAACAATAAAGGTGGTATTTATGGAAACTACTTTGGTGGTAAAAGTAAAACGCTTAGCGCATGCAAAAGATCTACCCATGCCCCAATATATGACAGCCGGAGCTTCCGGGTATGATTTATTTGCGGCACTGGAAACAAAGGCAGAATTGTTACCTATGCAACGTGTATTAATACCAACCGGACTGGTGATGGCAATTCCTGCAGGCTATGAAGGACAAGTGCGCCCGCGCAGTGGCCTGGCGCTTAAACATGGCGTTACAGTGCTTAATAGTCCGGGAACTATTGATGCTGATTATCGCGGTGAAATTAAAGTATTGCTGATTAATTTGGGTGAGGAACCTTTTATTGTGCGTCGAGGTGATCGAATCGCCCAGCTGGTTATTCAACCTGTGGTAAAGACTGTATTACAAATGGAAACAGAGTTAGAAGATACTGTCCGGGGAGCCGGTGGGTTTGGTCATACCGGCAGATAAATTATCATGATTAGTGGCAAATGCATTGCAAGCATCTTTTGCATTCTTAAGCTGCACTACTGATAATAGGTAATAGATATTATTGGCGAAAGATTATGTACGCATGGAGGTGGTGTCCGTGCTATTAGGGGTAATAATATTTTTTTTTACATTGATTGTTTCCGTTAGAGAACGGGTACGATTAAAAAGAATATCAATAAAAGATAGAAAAGAATTACCCGTGGAGCCGAAACCATCTCAGTTCACAGTGGCTATGGGAGAATTATTGGCAGTCGCAGGCGGTATTTACCTGACATTATTAGTTACTGTTACTTTCCTTGACATTGAAGTTCCCGCCCGTGTTAATATTGGATTTGCCAGCTTAGAGCCATTGGCAGCAATTTCCTTGCTTATAGCGATTTTACAACCTTGGCTTTTACGTTTCTTGCCGAGATATTAATAAATCAGTACAAATCATCTGGCCGATAGAGGTTGACAGATAATTTTAATTGGTGCAGAATGGGATTAGCAATAATATATCAATTTATTCGTTTTAATCCCAGGAGGGGAGAAAATTGAAAAAACTAACAATTGCTGTTGTCGGCGCTACTGGGGCAGTTGGCCAGGAAATACTATCCGTTTTGGAAGAACGCAACTTTCCTGTTAATAAATTAGTGCCATTAGCCTCGCAACGTTCGGTCGGGAAAAAGGTATTGTTTCAAGGCAAAGAGTATTTGGTGGAGGAAAGTCTACCTGATGCCTTTAAGGATGTAGACCTTGCTTTTTTCAGTGCCGGAACAAAGGTCAGTTTGAATTTAGCGCCGGAAGCGGTAAAAAGGGGTTGTGTCGTAATAGATAATAGCAATGCTTTTCGCATGGATCCTACTGTTCCCTTAATTGTACCGGAGGTTAATGCCCATGCGATAAAGCATCATCAAGGATTAATTGCCAATCCCAATTGTTCTACCATTCAAATGGTTGTAGTGCTAAAACCACTGCATGATTATACACCTATACGTAGGGTAATTGTATCAACTTATCAGTCAGTTTCAGGAACTGGACTGGAAGCCATGGAAGAACTTACAGAACAAAGCCAAGCACTGTTAGCAGGTAAGGAACCTAATATTGAAGTTTATCCCCATCAAATTGCTTTTAACATATTGCCGCATATAGATGTATTTGATGAAACCGGGTATTCATTAGAAGAATGGAAGATGGTTCGGGAAACGAAAAAGATTATGAATGATGAAAAAATAGCAGTAAACGCTACCACAGTAAGAGTACCGGTTTATCGTGGCCATAGTGAGGCAATCGCTATTGAAACAGAAGGGGAATTAAGCCCGACTAAAGCCCGGGAAATTTTAGCCCAAGCACCCGGTGTGGTAGTTATTGATGATCCTGCTAATAATCAATATCCAATAGCAATAAATTGTGCAGGACGTGATGAAGTATTTGTTGGTAGAATTAGAGAAGACTTTACTGTGGAGAATGGGTTGAATTTATGGGTTGTTGCCGATAACTTACGTAAGGGTGCAGCCCTTAATGCAGTACAAATAGGCGAAAAATTGCTAGCTGAGGAATTGCTTTAGGTCAATATTGCCGTGGTACTAATAAATTTTTTATTTAATATCTACCTATAAATACCTAAGAATTGGGGAAAATATTAATCAGAATAAGGAACAATAATCGTAACCAGTTGCTTCAGTACCACCTGTTCGGGGAAAAAGTAAAAGATTGGATGTTAATATCCCCTGCGGTCTGGCAGGGGCTTTTTTCTGTTTATTCTCTCATGCTGCAAGCTTATATATTTTTTTGAGGAGGTGAAAAACAATGGCAGGGAAAAATAAAAAAAATATTAATGTCATCCCATTGGGAGGGCTAGGTGAGCTGGGGAAAAATATGTTGCTCATTGAATATGCAGGAAAAATCCTTGTTCTCGATGCCGGTCTTATGCTTCCGGAGGAAGAAATGTTGGGGATCGATTGTGTAATTCCGGATATATCCTACCTACTCGAAAATAGAAGTCGTATTCAAGGTATTATCTTAAGCCACGGTCATGAGGATCATATAGGTGCATTGCCTTATATATTAAGGGATTTGCCTGTGCCTGTTTATGGTACGGCTTTTACTCTGGGTTTACTACGAAATAAGCTTAGAGAGGCAAAATATGGAGAACAGGAAGTTAGTTTGCAGGAACTAAAAGTAGGGGAAAGTTTTTCACTAGGGATTTTTAAACTTGATATCATGCATGTCAACCATAATATCCCTGATGCTGTGGCCATTTCCGTTCATACCGGTGCCGGGATCATAGTATATACTGGCGATTTTAAGTTTGATCAAACGCCGGTAGATGGGAAATTGATCGATATCGGCGGCTTGGCCAGTTTAGGTGATCAGGGAGTGCTTTTATTATTAGCAGAAAGTACTAATGCAGAAAAGCCGGGGTATGCCAATTCGGAACGGCAAGTTGCCAAAGGTATAGATAAAATTCTTCTCCAGGCAAAAGGGCGGGTGATCATTGCTACTTATGCTTCTAACTTGCATCGGGTGCAACAAATTCTAGAACGTGCCCAAGCTAGAGGGCGGAAGGTGGTCTTGTTAGGTAACAGTTTAATTGATTCTGTTCAGACTGCTTTACAATTAGGTTATTTTAATTTTCCGCAGGATCTCTTGGTAAGTTGGGAGGAATTAGCACAATTACCTTTAGAATCCCAGTTGGTTTTAGCCAGTGGTAAGCGCGGTAACCCCTTTTCAATTTTAGCCCCGCTAGCCATGGGTGGAGAAAGGGATTTCAAAATTAACAAAGATGATATAGTGGTTGTAGCTGCGTCTTCAGTCAGAGGTAATGGAAAAATTCTAACCCGGATAATTGATCAGCTATTTTTAGAAGGGGCACAGGTTATTTATGAGGATAATGCCGGGATAAATGCTTCCGGTCACGGTCAGCAAGAGGAATTAAAGATGATGCTAAATCTTGTCCGGCCACGATATTTTGTACCCATTCATGGGGAATACCGTCAGCTGGTGCATCATACTAAACTAGCAGAAGCAGTAGGAATACCTGCAGATAATATTTTTATCTTGGAAAACGGTAGTATCTTAGAACTGGGGCCGAATTCTGCCCGTATAGCAGGTAAAGTAACTGCGGGGAAAGTACTGGTAGATGGTTTAGGCGTAGGTGATGTGGGGAAGGTAGTTTTACGTGATAGGCACCAATTGTCCCAAGATGGGATCTTAATAGCGGTTATTACTATGAGCAAAGAACAAAAAAAAATTATTGCCGGACCGGATCTTATCTCCCGTGGTTTCGTTTATGTGCGCGAGTCGGAAAGCTTAATGGATGAAGCGAAGGAACAAGTGCGGCAAATTTTGGAAACATGTGCAGAAAAACAAATTACTGAATGGGGAACGATTAAAAACAAAGTGAGGGAGTCTTTAGGGAAGTTTTTATATGACAGGACCCGTCGGCGGCCGATGATATTGCCGATTATTATGGAGATATAATATAAATGAGCCGGTTTATCTTGCACAGTTGTCGATAAGCCTGGTTGGTTAAGTTACCTAGCAAAGAGAGCGACTGAGCACGATCGCATTTCCTCATTTTTAATTATATTGCAAAGGGGCGACAAAGAATCGATGCACCATGCTAAAGAGGGAGTTCGCGCCGGTCAAAGCAGGTTAATCCTGCTTTTTTAATTCGCGTCTATTATTTATTGCATATTTTCTTACTCTATTATCCATAATACAGCTGATGGAGTGACGAGAGGAGTGTATTTATGAACACAATAAGTTATAGGTCGCAAAACCCTACTGCACCAGCAACAATGCCAACACAACCAGGCACACCTAAACATGAACCCGAACCTGCTAAGCCGCAGCAAAACCTACCAGAAGCGCAGAACTCAGGCTCTAATTTAGCAAATTTACAACAACTAGGTCAAATGGAGGTTCCAGAACCGAAATCTAATATTCATGTGATGGCAATAGTCGGACAGATAGAAGGACATTTAGTATTACCGCCGCAGAATAAGACTAGTAAATATGAGCATCTTATTCCTCAATTGGTAGCTATTGAACAAAACCCTAATGTCGAGGGTTTATTTATTATCTTAAATACAGTTGGCGGAGATGTTGAGGCTGGGCTGGCAATTGCAGAAACAATTACCGGTATGTCAAAACCCACTGTTTCCTTAGTTTTAGGTGGCGGCCATAGCATTGGGGTGCCTATTGCCGTTAGCACCGATTATTCTTTTATCAGTGAAACGGCTACCATGACTATTCATCCCTTGCGCCTTACCGGTCAAGTCCTTTCTGTGCCGCAAACCTATGAATACTTAGATAAAATGCAGGATCGCATTATCAGGTTTGTTTCCAGTCACTCGCGGATTAGTGAGGGAAAGTTTCGTGAATTGATGTTTACAACAGGTGAACTTGCCCGTGATATTGGCACTGTATTGGTAGGAAGAGATGCAGTAAAATATCAATTAATTGACGACGCTGGCGGTATTGGTGATGCCCTGCGCAAATTAAATGAACTAATTGATTACTGGAAGAAAAATGGAGTAAAGCAGAGAAGGGAGCCTGTATTACAGTGATCCTTTATACTATCATACCTATAGATACGATCATGGAAGGGCTCGGGCAGATTCAACCGGAATATGAAGAAATAAGCATTAATGGCATAACTGTTTTAGTTGAGCAACTAGGATTGACTGAAGGGAGAATAGTGCGAGTGATTAGTACTGATCCGCAGGACTTTTTGAACCCATCCTTTCAACCTGGTACAATGATTAATTTCTCCCCCACTATTAATTAAAGAGCAGGTTAAATCCTGCTTTTTTCTTTTCAAATTAATTATTTCGTTGGTCACTAATAAGTGTTTATGATATAATACCCATGGCGAGTGAGCTAGTACCTTTTTTGTACGATAGGGAGGTTATACATAAATGGTCTCTGCTACCTTGTTTGGCATTATTGGTGGTTTGGGTTTATTTCTTTTTGGACTCAATATTATGGCCGAAGGTTTGCAAAAGGCTGCCGGGGAAAAAATGCGCAGATTTTTGGAAATCCTTACCAGCATCCCTATTGTGGCAGTGCTCATGGGTGCCCTTGTTACAGCAGTAGTGCAAAGTAGCAGTGCAACCACAGTTATGGTCGTCGGCTTCGTTAACGCGGGGCTGATGAATCTTAAACAGGCAGTAGGAGTAATAATGGGGGCTAATATTGGTACAACTATTACCGCCCAATTAGTAGCCTTTCATTTAACAGATTATGCCCTCCCTGCCATTGGTATGGGGTTCGCCCTTTATTATTTTACCGCCCGCAAAATTCTTAAATATATCGGACAGGCATTATTGGGGTTTGGTATTTTATTTCTCGGCATGGGAACCATGTCTGTAGCACTAAACCCGCTGCGGGAATACCCACCTTTTCTCGAGATAATGATTGCTTTTGGGCAACACCCAATTTTGGGGATTTTAGTTGGGGCTCTGTTTACCGCTTTGATTCAAAGTAGTAGTGCTACTACAAGTTTGGTTATAGTTTTGGCAGGCCAGAATATGATTGATATTAGCGGCGCCATAGCCCTTGTTTTTGGCAGCAATATTGGTACCACTGTTACTGCTTTAATTGCCAGCATAGGCACTTCTTTGACTGCCCGCAGGACCGCTGTTGCCCACTTGTTTTTCAATGTGGGCGGGGTAATTATTTTCCTCCCCTTTTTCGGCTATTTTATTGATATAATGCAATTAAGCACCCTCAGTCTCCCCCGTATGATCGCCAATGCCCATACTGCTTTTAACGTTATTAATACAATATTACTTCTACCTTTTATTAACAGTTTTGTATCATTTGTCACCCGTGTTGTTCCCGGTGAGGAAAAGGGGATCGAAAGGGGTTTGAAGTACATTGAACAAAAAGCAATTTTACGCATACCTCCTGCCATTGCCATATCCCAAGCTACAAAAGAAATTGTGCGGATGGCTAAGATTGCAGAGGATAGTATTCACGATGTAATGCAGGGTTTTTTGCAACATGACCTTCACCACTTAGATTTGGTATTGCAAAAGGAAGAAGTCATTGATGAATTAGAGAGGGAAATAACCTTCTACCTTGTAAAGCTATCCCAGCGTTCGATGACAGAAGCAGAATCGCAAAGAGTAACAGGTTTACTGCACGCTCTCAATGACATTGAAAGAATCGGAGATCATGCGGAAAACATATCTAATCTAGTTAGAACTACGGTTACGGAGCGTTTACCGGTTTCCACTATTGCCAGTGCTGAACTGCAAACGATGTTTAACCTGGTGGCGGATATGTTTCAAACTGCTTATCTGGCAGTGGAAAAATCTGATCAAGAGCTAGCCCGGAAAGTATTAGCCCATGAAGATGAAATTGATCTGATGGAACGGACATATAGAAACAATCATATACGACGGCTCAATGAAGGGATTTGCTTTCCCGCATCAGGAGTTGTGTATTTAGATATTATTAGCAATTTGGAGCGGATTGGTGACCACGCAACTAATATCGCCCATATAGTAATGGGGGATTGGAGGTAATTAGAATTGTCAGCAACAATTGCTGCAATCATATTAGGTATGATCCAAGGCATGACAGAGTTTCTACCAGTAAGCAGTTCCGGACATCTGGTTTTGGCGCAACATTTTTTAGGTATTTCCTTTCCCGGAATGACCTTTGAAGTTATCCTCCACTTTGGGACACTGCTGGCGGTAATTTTTTTCTTTTGGACCGATCTTAAGAGCATTATCAGTATTTTTATCCAAGGGAGCATAACCTTACTGAAGCGGGAAAAATTAACTTTTTCTCCAGAACAAAAGTTAGCGTGGCGTTTTGGTTGGTTGATAATATTTGGTTCGGTTCCTACTGCAGCTTTAGGCTTGCTGTTAGGTTCTGTGATCGAAGACTTGTTTGCATCAGTCACTACTGTAGGTATTATGCTTTTACTTACAGGTACATTGTTATGGTGGATTGAGCGCACCAAAGGATTGGGTGGTAAAGATATTATGGAAATGGGATTATATGATGCTCTATTTATAGGTTTTGCCCAAGGGTGTGCCATCATGCCCGGATTATCTCGTTCTGGTTCCACTATAACCGGCGCATTATTAAGGGGATTAGATCGAAATACTGCCATGCGGTTTTCCTTTTTACTTTCCCTACCTGCCATTATTGGCGCTACCATTTTACAGCTTAAGGATATTGCCTCAGCTACTGCTGAAGGACAGGTAACATTAGGTGATTATGGGATCGGTTTCGTTGTGGCATTTATTTCCGGTATGGTTGCAATTAAATTATTATATCTTGTTGTGAAACAAAGAAGACTCCATTACTTTGGCTATTATTGTTGGCTTACAGGGATAATTACGCTGACTATTAACCTGCTGGGGTAAAACCCTTTTTTTGTTTGTGGCAGGGTTGCAACAATATGTAGCGCTGTTTTTTGTTGCAGGGAAATATGCTCTCATGCAGAATAATGATTTTAGAGGTGAGGTATGGTGGCCAATAAGAGAAATAAAGGCCTAGGCTTAAAGTATGAAATTGGGGGATTAGTTTTACTATCTGTTGGGATACTGATCTTGGTAAGTTTATTTAGCACCAGGGCCGGTGTAGTGGGAATCTTATTAGAAAAACTGTCCCGGCGCACTCTAGGTTATGGTGCTTTGCTTATACCCTTTATTAGCATATATGCAGGGATTGTTTTCATGGGTAGAGGAAGAAAAAAGAGATTCTCCGGCAATATATTGGGGGCAATACTACTGGTTTCTGCATTTTTGGCTACCTTACATATTAACTATCCTGATAATGATATGTGGCGTATGGGTTGGACAGGTGAAGGAGGAGGGATTGTCGGCGCCTGTTTGGCATACGTACTCTTCAATATTTTTGGCTTAGTTGGGAGTTATATTATTATTATTACCCTCGGGTTAATTGGGCTAGTGTTGATCACTAATATCTCTTTGTTTGCATTAGTAAATGGATTGGGAAATAAATTATCCGTATTTATATATAAATTAAAGGAATTATGTTCCGGGTTTTCGCAAGACACCCCAAAGGAGGAATTTAAAGTTAACGTAGCTGCAGCTGACACAGCAGTTAAGCTGGTGGAACCGGCACCTGTGCCTATTAATGAAGCGAAAGAAGGAACTGGGCGGGAAGTTGTAACAAATAAGGCGGAAGAACAGGCAGTGGATTTTGCTCCTATGTTTCCCCGTTCCGGTGCCAGTTTGAGTTATCAATTGCCGCCGTTAAATTTATTGCGGCGCAATCAATTGGCGAAAGTCAACCGGTGGCAAAAAAATGTCACTGACAATATAAAATTACTGGAACAGACATTAGCTGAATTCGGCGTCAAGGCCAAGGTTATAGAAGTTAGTAGGGGGCCTGCTATTACCCGTTATGAATTACAATTGGCACCGGGAACGAAAGTTAGCCGCATTGTCTCTTTAGCCGATGATATTTCCCTACACTTAGCCACCGCAGATATACGGATTGAAGCTCCCATTCCTGGTAAAGCTGCAGTAGGCATTGAGGTGCCCAATAAAGAGGTTACACCTGTATTTTTAAGGGAAGTGGTGGAAACACCTTTATTTCAAGAGAGCGCATCAAAACTTACTTTTGCTTTAGGGAAAAACATTGCCGGAGAAGCCATAGTCGCAAATCTAAGCAATATGCCTCATTTGCTTATTGCAGGGGCTACTGGGGCGGGTAAGAGTGTTTATTTAAATGCCCTTTTAGCCAGTTTGCTTTTCCGCGTCAAGCCGGATGAAGTTAAATTTATCCTCATTGATCCCAAAAGAGTAGAATTAAGTCTTTATAATAACTTACCCCATCTACTAACTCCAGTGGTTGTAGAACCCCAAAGGGCGGCGGCAGCATTGTGTTGGCTTGTACAGGAAATGGAAAACCGCTATAATTTGTTTGCGCAAAAAGGGGTAAGAGATATTGACAGTTATAACAGTATATTATCGCCCCATGAGCGGGAGGAGCTTTTCTTACCATTTATTGTTGTCATTATCGATGAATTAGCTGATTTAATGTTAGTGGCTCCCAATGAAGTTGAGGATGCCATCTGCCGTTTAGCACAGATGGCTAGAGCAGCCGGTATTCATCTAGTTATTGCAACGCAAAGGCCATCGGTTGATGTTATCACCGGTTTAATTAAAGCAAATATCCCTTCCCGGATCTCTTTTGCTGTTTCCTCACAAATAGATTCCCGAACAATTTTAGATATGGGCGGCGCTGAAAAGCTGTTGGGAAAAGGTGATATGCTTTTTTTACCTGCGGGTGCATCAAAACCATTCCGCATTCAAGGTGCCTATGTATCAGACAAGGAAGTTGAGAAACTGGTTGTTTTCTGGCAACAACAGGCTGAACCGGAATATTGCGAAGAAGTGTTAGAGTCCGAGCTGACGCCGGCTAAGGCAAATAAACAGTTTGCTGCAGGAGATGAACTATTTACCCAGGCTCTTAGTTTAGTGGTGGAACAACAGCAGGCATCTGCTTCCATGTTGCAACGCCGATTTAGAATTGGCTATACTAGAGCGGCACGGCTGATTGATATGCTGGAGGAAAAAGGTTATGTAGGTCCTTCCGAGGGAAGCAAACCGCGGCAGGTGCTGATCTCAAAAGAACGACTGCAGCGGATTCTGGAAGAGAATCACCATTAAGGAATAAAGAAAGAAGGACAGACTTTGAGAGTTATATTTGCGCTCGTCTTATTGGTTGTAATTCTGTTAGGCGGATGTAACAATGCAGCACAAAATGAAATTAATAATATTATTGCTACCAGATCGCCAAGTATTGGCTTGCTTCTCCCGGAAGATTTTGTAGATGGTTCTTCAATTAGGGAGGGCTTGGAGCTGGGTCTGGTGGATGCCTTTACCGGCCAGGTTAATACTGTTATCGCTACACCTGATGCATATGAAGTTAATTTACGGGAACTTGCTGATAAGGGAAATGAACAAATCTGGGGTATAGGGGCAAAAATGGCCATACCCTTAACTAAAGTTGCACCTTTGTATATAGACCGGAACTTTGTTTTGGTAAATGAAATCATTGAGGCACCCAATGTTGCATCGCTTGTTTTCCGCGAAGAAGAAGGTGCTTATTTAGCAGGCACTTTGG
This sequence comes from bacterium, assembly GCA_050951765.1. GTDB lineage: Bacteria > Bacillota > DTU030 > DTU030 > JBMNJR01 > JBMNJR01. The sequence goes on from JBMNJR010000015.1 coordinate 435,977, forward strand.
CGGGTGCTGTTAGTGAAACAGGGCGGATTGGTGCGATTAGCATAGCTGCCGATAATAATAATAAGAGCAAATTAAGGTTTGCATTTGCAGCTGGGGTCTATGCTGCAAGACCGGAAAGCCTGATCTATGATGAATATATACATGTTGACGATGAAAACCTAACTACAACGCTAAACTCTATGTTCCAACGCAAGGTAGATGTAATTTTTGCCCTACCTGGAGTAGATGACGCCGCACTTACAGAATTATTGCATGCACAAGGGCGGAAGGAGATTCTCATTTTTGCATTTAACACACCGGGAACTAAATATACTGCAGAAGTACTTGCATATATAAAAATTGATGTTGTGTCCGTAGTGGAGACTTTGGCTAAAGAGTTGTTGACTGAATTTGAGCCGGGCATATATAGTTATGGCGTTGCAGAAGATGCAATAACATTAGAATATAATACAGCTGATCGAATTTCTGTCGAAGTCGAGCGATTGGTTGCAGCGAATAAGGCGAAAATAAAAGCAGGTCTAGTAAAAATACCGCTGACAGAAGAAGAATTGGATTGCATACCAAGAAACAACTAGTCGCTTTTTTGCATGAACGATACAATAATAGCAGTTAACGAGAAGATGAGGGATTATAAAACCTATGTTTAAGGAAATAGAAATAGAAGAAGCTTTATCTATGCCGAATAAGTGTTTTATCGATGTAAGATCTCCGGCTGAGTTTTCTGCCGCCACAATTCCGGGGGCAATTAACCTACCTCTGTTTAATGACGAAGAAAGACACAACATAGGGATTATTTATCATGCAGAAGGCGCTGCCAAGGCTAAAATGGAAGGCCTCATAATCGTTGCTTCTAAATTGCCGCATATAGTGCAAACTTTTTTTAGCTGCACTGCGGGGAAAAAACCGATTATTTTTTGCTGGCGCGGCGGATTAAGGAGTCAAGCTGTGGCAACAGTTTTAGATTTACTGGGAGTTGAGGTTTTTCGTTTGCACGGGGGATACCGTGCTTATCGACAGTTTATTGTACGCAAATTATCCACATTTCAGTTGACAACAACAGAATTGGTTGTAATAGACGGTTTTACCGGAGTGGGGAAAACAATAATCTTACACAAACTTAAGAATAGAGGTCATCCGGTTTTAGATCTGGAGACAATGGCTGGTCATAGAGGTTCGGTTTTTGGCCAATTAGGTCTTAACAATGTACGGGGACAGAAAATGTTTGATGCTCTATTATGGGAATGCTTGCAGTCAGTGGCAAACAAGCCATACATTTTAGTTGAAGGAGAAAGTAAACGCATAGGAAATGTTTTTTTGCCAGACTTCCTTTTTAAAGCAATGCACAACGGTAGGCATATTTTGGTAGAAGTAGACTTGGCAATTCGTGTACAACGTATCTTACAGGAATATGCAGGGAATCATGAAACGCTTATTTATGACGCAGCTAAAGCATTGGAAAAAATCACAAAGCATTTAGGGAAGAGGTTGGAAATAGAGCTAAAAGAATGGTTAATGAAAGGTGATTTACACAGCTTTGTAGAAATAATTCTTACTAAGTATTATGATCCGTTATATGAGAAATCGCAACCGGCGCAAAAGAACTATGTGGCAATTGTGAATGCCAATGATATGGAAACAGCTGTTAATCATATTGAAAGCTATCTACAAAAAACATTTTCTGCTTAATTAATGTTAAGTTATTTAACACAGTGGCTGTAAATTCTGTCATTAACCTAATCATAGCTTATATTTTCACCTAAGGAATCTGCAGTAAGGAGGTGGTGGGGTTTGGAAAATATGCAAGGTACAATTACTGGGGTAGAGAAAAAAGAAAGTATCGGGCAATTATTAAAACAAGCCCGGGAAGAACAAGGTTATACTCTCCGCGATGTGGAAGAAGAAACTAAAATTCGTATTCGTTATATCCAAGCATTGGAAGAAGAGGATTTTGCCAGTTTACCGGGCCAGGTTTATGTGAAAGGCTTTCTGCGCAGTTATGCTAAATTTCTTGGCATATCAGGTGACAAGTTGATTAATATGTTCAATACATTAAAGGGAGAGGAAAAAAAACAAGAAAAAAAATCTGAAGAAAAAATTACTATAAAGGCGAAAGAGAAACCGCTGCCACTACTTGCTATCCTGCGCGGGATAGTGATAATAGCTTTACTTGCAGTGGCCATTTCTTATTTTTCGAATAATTGGTTATCCAAGGCACCGGAATATGGTGAAGAACCTGGCATTAATGGTGAAATGCAAATTGAAGAACCTGATCCCAGTGAACAAATGGAACCGGATGAAGAACCTGATTTAAATGAACAAAATTTGGTTACGGAAATAAGAAATACGGATAGGATAGGCGAATATACGCTTTCAGGCGTGCCAATAGAATTAACTGCAAAGGCAGAAGGAGGAGATTGTTGGATCCGCGTTATTGCTGATGGTAAAATTGTGGCGGAAGAGATTTTAGCTTCCGGTGATGAAAAAGTATTCACCGGTCAAGCGGAACTGTTACTGAAGGCCGGCAATCCGGGTGTATTAGTCCTGAAGTTAAACGGTAAAGAACTTGGTATAGCTGGTACCAGTACTGTAGTAAAAGATTTTATTATTACTGTGAAGTAATTACACTTATATTTTTCAAATAATAACCAAACATTAAATTGGATATTGTAACCATGGAGGATAACGGTTAATGGGCAAAGACGATATTCATGTAGGGTTAGTTTCTTTAGGATGCAGCAAGAATTTAGTTGATAGTGAAGTAATGCTGGGACTTATGGATCAGGCTGGATTCACCTTAGAGATTCAACCGGAATACGCGGATGTTATTATAATTAATACCTGCGGATTTATTGAGAGTGCAAAGCGAGAATCATTTGATAATATACTTCAATTTGCCCAATATAAAAGAACAGGTCGCTGCAAAGCTCTAATTGTTACTGGATGTTTGGTGCAAAGATATAGTGAGGAAATTGCACGGGAGCTTCCTGAGATTGATGCTTTATTGGGAACTGGAGATTATGATCGTATTGTCACTGCAATTGAAAAAACATTAGACGGTAAAAAATTTTTTTCTGTAGGTGCACCCCGCGCCCATTTCCCAGGACGATTTCCACGGGTTCTATCGCAAGCGGGTGCAACTGCTTACCTGAAGATAGCTGAAGGGTGCAGCAATCACTGTAGTTATTGTGTTATCCCCGGTATTCGTGGGCCACAGGAAAGTAGAACTATAGAAGAAATTATTGCTGAGGCTGAAGCATTAACCCAATTAGGCGTTAGAGAATTAATTCTAATTGCCCAGGATACCACTATGTACGGGGAGGATCTATATGGGAAACCTGCATTGGCTGACCTGCTGCGGCGTCTTACGAAAATAAAAGGCATTTACTGGCTGCGCTTTTTGTATGCCAATCCGGGTAGATTTTCTCCGGAATTAGTGCAGGTGATGAAGGAAGAGGAAAAGGTATTGAATTATATTGATCTACCATTACAGCACATAAACGATGAAATCCTCAAAAAGATGCACCGTCCTTATGGGAAAAAACAGGTTAATAACTTGTTATCTACATTGCGAGAAGAAATTCCCGATGTCACCATCCGCACAAGTTTTATGGTAGGTTTCCCCGGTGAAGGGGATAAGGAATTTGCCGAATTATTAGCATTTATCAATGATATAAAATTTGACCGGGTTGGCTTTTTTATTTTTTCCGCTGAAGAAGGAACCAAGGCAATCCGGTATCCAAATCAAGTTTCGCAAATTGAAAAAGAGAAAAGATATCAGCTGGCGATGGAGACACAACAGGCAATATCGGCAATGCAGAACAAGAAATGGATCGGCAGAGAGATGGAAGTTTTAATCGAGGGAACGGCTTGTGAGTCCAATGTTTTACAATGCCGTTCTTATCGAGATGCTCCTGATATTGATGGGTTAGTTTTTGTAACGGCTTCGGAACAACAAGAGCAGGGGAGATTTATTACGGTGCGAATTACAGCGGCGACAGAATATGATTTAGTGGGTGAGGTAAGGGATGAACCTGTCAAATAGACTAACCCTTATTCGTATTGTTTTGGTTCCATTCTTTATGCTTTTTGTCTTAATGCGGATTCCCTATGGCGATTTTATTGCAGCAGGTATTTTTGCCTTAGCTGCTATTACTGATAGCTTGGATGGTTATATCGCTAGAAGGAGAAAAGAAGTGACTAAACTGGGAAAGCTTATTGATCCTTTAGCAGACAAACTCTTAGTTACCGCTGCCTTGCTCAGCTTGGTTGAAATGGGCAGACTGGGGGCATGGGTAGCTATGATTATTATCGGCAGAGAATTTGCTGTCACAGGATTGAGGACTGTTGCTGCTTCCGAAGGGATTGTAATTGCTGCCAGTAAATTGGGCAAGCTAAAAACAATTCTACAAATAACAGCCATTCTGGCAATTTTACTCCGTGATTATCCTTTTAGTTTATTGAATATTCCCTTTGGTAATATTACCTTATCATTAGCCGTTATTCTTACTATTCTGTCCGGCATAGACTATTTTGTACGGGCGAAAGAAATAATGGAAACGGAAAACTAATGCAGATAAGTGTTTACCAAAGATTACATCCTGCGGGAGCAGTTAAATGATGCTATAATATACTAGAGTAAGTAAAGTTAGGTGGGAGGCAATGAATTTTAAAGGTTTACGGCTACAAATGATTGTTTCCGTAGCCGTTTTAACATTTGTCCTAATTCTATGTGGGCAATTTTTCTATCGCCGTTATTTTGTCCTCGAACCATTGTTGCAAACCCTTCAGCAACTGGATGGGGTTGAGACAGTAAATGCTGAGAAGCAAAATAATATTACGCATTTTATGGTCTCCTTAACCCCAGTGGATGACCTGGCAGTAACCTATCAAGCAGTTGAAAAGGTTATAAACGATGCTTTTACTGCGAATGCTTATAAAATCTCCATCGATGATCAAAGGAGCGAAGAGTTGATTGACCTCTACCACCAAATCCACTTCTCAATTTTTGAAGCAATTAGTCTAGGTAATTTTACCAGTATGGCTGATGTTATTGATGCACAGTTAGCAGGTATTGATGCACTTTATTACCGGGTTTCAGTAGATGAAAAACAGATTTATGTGCAATTACATCATAACAATGATGCCTATCTGTATGAAATAATTACTCGTTAATAAACCCAGTGTATCTGCTTTGAGAAAGGAGAGGAGGAACGGGTGCTTAAGGAGATTGGAATTGGTGTTAGTATTGCCATTGCATTATTTGCCGCATTGCAAGGTGTTAACATTTTCCCGCTATTTTTATTGGCAGGGCTGGGTTATATGGCTTATCATCTTTCCGGATTTAAAATATTGCAGAAAGGATTTAACGTAAAAAAAACAACCACATCTTTAAGCGTCAGTTTTGACGATATTGGCGGTCAGGGAAGTGCGAAAAAGGAAATAAAAGAAGCACTGGAATTTATCGATAATCGCATCAATGTAAAGCATTTAGGCATAAGACCACTAAAAGGCATTCTCTTAGTGGGCCCGCCTGGTACTGGAAAGACGCTATTGGCTAAAGCTGCAGCTACTTTTACTGCCGCTAGTTTTTTAGCTACATCAGGTAGTGAATTTGTGGAAATGTATGCAGGCGTTGGCGCCCAACGGGTCAGAGATCTGTTCCGCCGTGCTCGGGAAATAGCCAAACGGGAAAATAAAAAGAATGCAGTAATTTTTATTGATGAAATTGATGTTCTCGGCGGTAAAAGAGGCCAAAACACAGGGCACCTAGAATATGACCAGACATTAAACCAGTTATTGGTGGAGATGGATGGAATTACTTCCGATGATGAAATACGCGTTCTGGTTATTGCTGCCACCAACAGGGCAGATCTATTGGACAAGGCATTGTTGCGGCCTGGCCGTTTTGATCGGATTATTCAAGTGGATTTGCCTGATAAAAAAGCCCGTTTGCAGATTCTTAAGTTGCATACACGGAATAAGCCTTTAGCTGCAGATGTGGATTTGGCATATATAGCTCAACAAACCTTTGGTTTTGCCGGCGCTCATTTGGAAAATCTCGCTAATGAAGCAGCTATCTTAGCATTACGGGAAGGAAAGAAAGAAGTAAGCAATCATCATTTTATCGATGCAATTGACAAAGTAATTATGGGTGAAAAATTAGATCGGCGACCAAATAATAATGAATTGCAACGAATTGCCATACATGAAACAGGCCATGCTTTGCTCAGTGAAACTAATAGACCTGGCTCTGTTTCGGTAATTTCTATAGTTTCCCGCGGCGGTGCCCTTGGTTATATGCGGCAAACTCCAGAAGATGATTTTTTTCTTCTGACTAAAGAACAAATTGAAGGGCGCATTCAAGTCTTAATCGCTGGAGCATTGGCAGAAGAAAAAATACTGCAGAGTAGAAGTACCGGAGCTAGTAGTGATTTTAAGGAAGCAGCTAAATTGGCGCAACAGATGGTTCTTTCCGGAATGTCCCATATTGGAATTGTTGATCCCAATAACTTGCCCCAAAGCATTTTACACAGGGCAGTTGTACGTATTTTACAAGAACAGGAAACGCTGGTTAAGCAGCTGTTAACGGCGAGAATTGACCAGTTGCAGATAATTGCTAATGAGCTATTGGCGGAGGAAAAAATGACAGGGGAGCGCTTCCGCTTTTTGCTGGCAAATAGGGACGAGCCTTCGCAACCGAAAACAGCTTGTTGAGGGTAACTACCGGTTAATTTAACCAGGAGTTACTACTTTTTTTCTAAATAAAGAAGGTCTATGGCCAATTGAGGAGAAAAACTATCTTAAATTAAATATAGAAGTAACAGAAAAATTATTTAGGGCGAAGAGAGGAGAACAACTAACCATGCAAGGTGAAATAATTTCTGTAGGAACTGAACTGCTTTTAGGGCAGATTACAAATACTAATGCTCGATTTTTAGGCGAAAAACTGGCGACACTAGGGATAAACCTTTATTATACCAGTAATGTGGGCGATAACGCCGGCAGATTAAAAGAACTATTACAGACCGCTTGGCAACGATCTAATCTGATTATCCTCACTGGCGGACTAGGTCCTACACTAGATGATCTGACCAAAGAGGTAGTAGCTGAGTTTTTAGGTTTGGAATTATTTTTAAATGATGAGGCTTTAGCTGCTATAAAACATTACTTTGCCAGCAGAGGTCGGAAAATGACAGAAAATAATATTAAACAAGCAATGTTTCCTGCCGGTGCCGAGATCTTGGCGAATCCCAACGGCACAGCACCGGGAATGTGGTTGACACATGATAATCGAATTATTATTTTGCTGCCGGGGCCGCCTTTTGAAATGGAACCCATGTTTTTAAATGAGGTTGTTCCCCGGCTGGAGCGGCACTTAACGGGAAATAGGGAAATAATTAAATCCCGGATTTTAAAGCTATATGGTGTGGGAGAATCTCACTTGGAATCTCTTATTAATCCTTTAATTGAACAACAATCCAACCCTACCATTGCACCTTTGGCAAAGGAAACAGAGATACATTTACGCTTAACTGCCAAGGCAGCTAGCCTGGAAGTAGCAAACAAGTTGCTGGCTGAGGTCGAAAAAGGCATACGAGCAATAGTAGGACGGTATGTATTTGCAGTAGATGAAGAGACAATGGAGGAAGTAGTGGGGATATTGCTACGGGAAAAGGAAAAAACTATTGGAGTGGCGGAATCCTGTACAGGGGGATTGATTGGACATCGTTTGACACAAATACCCGGCAGTTCCAAATATTTTTCCTATGGCGTAATATGTTACAGCAATAGCTCCAAAGAACAGCTTTTGGCAGTTGACTCTTACTTATTACAAACATACGGTGCTATAAGTGAAGAAGTTGCTGCTGCTATGGCAGCAGGAGTGAAACAGCTGGGCGATACGACACTGGGTTTAGCTGTGACCGGTATTGCCGGCCCTGGTGGAGGCAGTCCCGATAAACCAGTGGGGACGGTTTATATTGCCCTTGCTACTCCGGAATCTAATTTTATCGAAAAACATGCTTTCCGTGGCCCGCGGCAGGTTATTAAAATGCGCACCAGTCAGGCAGCTTTAGATTTGGTGCGGAGATACTTACAAGGTTACATTTAAATATTTGGAGGTAAATAATGCTAACAAAGCAAAGAGCCCTCCATATGTTGGCTGCTGCCCTTGGGGCAATCATTATGATTGGACTATTTGGGCAGGGGAAATATACAATTGACGCCTTTCAAATCCAAGTTAAAACTGCCTTTACCAATTTTGGCTATAGTGAGTTTTCTATCCCGCCTTTTGGCGCAATCAGAGCCAGAACTCACATTGCCCCCTTAGGGTTTTTTGTAACTTTACTGGGTGTTGACTTGGAAGGATTGCAGAGACTGATACTGTCCGGATTCACTCAGGTTGAGATTTATGAACGTTTTAGCGGACCTTTACGTGTTATTATTCTGCATTTTATTGGGCGTTTTTTACTGGCGGCTGCATCTGGTGGCGGATTAGCAGTATTAGCTGTCGGCCCCCGCCGTTTTCGCCACCTTACCAAAGGTTTTTTAACCGGATTATTAGTGGGAATTCTGCTCTTAAGCCTTACTATAGCTACCTTGACGCCGGAGAATTTTATCAGCCCTGAGTACAGGGGTATGCTAGAGGCTGCACCTTGGATGGTTGCCTTAGCCAAGGAAGCTCTAGTGGGTGTGGAAACATTAGGTGAACAGGTGCAGTTGATGTCGACAAATTTATATTATCTTTTACGGCAAGTAGAGGAATTAGGACAGCTGGAGTTTGAGCAAAGCGATATAAAAATATTACATGTATCGGACATTCACAATAACCCTGTGGCCTTGGATTTAGTAGAACAGGTTATTAATACTTTTGCCGTAGATCTTGTTATTGACACCGGTGACCTTACAGATTTCGGGAGCCCCCTTGAGACAGCATTACTTACCCGTCTAGATGATTTCACGGTTCCGTATTTGATTGCCTTGGGCAATCATGATTCACCAACAGTGGCACGGCACTTGGAAGATATTGCTTCTGTATCCCTGCTCCAAGGTGATATAGTAGAAGTGGCTGGATGCAAAATTATGGGCTTTCCTGATCCTGCCGCCCAACGGGCAACTATGACCACGGCAGATCCCGCAGAGATTAGCAAAGCTCAAGATGTGATCCGGGATGCTTTAGCATTAAACGAAAAACCAGACATTATCGCGGTTCATGATTATCGCTTAGCATCTAACTTGGCAGGGAATGTACCGGTCATTCTGCATGGGCATACCCATCGTGTTGAAATTAAAGAAGAAGAAAGAACAGTTATTATTGGTGCAGGTACAACGGGAGCGGCAGGAATTCGCGGTTTGCAAGCCAGGGAAGAAGTACCGTTTACCTTAGTATTGCTTCATTTTGTGCGCACAGATGAAGGAGTTAGACTAAATGCTGCTGATACAATCATGTTTTTTTATCGGGAAGCGGGATTTGAGTTTAATCGCACTCTTTTCCCCCAATAGGGAGAGAGGATGATATCATTGGAGATGCTAAGACTTTTTTGGGGCATAGCTTTGCCCGATGATATTAAAAAACGCTTATTAGCTCTAAAGAAAGATTTCCCCCCCGGCTTAAATATAAAGTGGGTTGAAGCAGACAATTTACATGTGACTTTATATTTTGCCGGCTTACAACCGGAAGCAACAATACAGAAATTACGGGACTGTACAAGGAGAGTTGCAGCTCAAATGCCTCCATTTAAATTAACAATAAAAGGAGTCGGTAAATTTCCACCCCGCTCTAACCCCCGGGTTATTTGGGCAGGGATCACTAACGGCTGCTTGCAGTTGCAAAAGATACATACTTTATTAAAAAGTGAAATGGAAGCGGGAGCGTATACTGACGCAAGCGGAAATTATGCACCTCATGTTACTTTAGGCAGGGTGCGGTCTTATGCGGCTATTGCATTAGATGATTTCCTGCAGCAAAAGAAGAGCATGTTTTTTGGCGATTTTTCAGTTACTGCAATAGCGCTGTATAATAGTGTTCTTACTCCAAAGGGACCCATATATACATGTTTGCAGCGTTGTACTTTGGATAGCACCGAAAACTAATAATTGGAAACAAGGGAGGGTTTTGTATGGAGAAACAAAGAGCTTTGGAAATGGCCTTGCTTCAAATTGAAAAACAATTTGGAAAGGGCTCAATAATGAAGTTGGGAGAGGCATCTGCCAAACTAAATGTAGAAGTAATATCTACAGGAGCCTTATCTTTAGATGTGGCCCTCGGTGTTGGCGGTGTTCCCCGTGGTCGGGTTGTTGAAGTTTATGGGCCTGAATCTTCCGGAAAAACCACTGTGGCATTACATATTATTGCTGAAGCACAAAAAGGTGGAGGAATTGCCGCTTTTATTGATGCTGAACATGCTTTAGACCCAACATATGCCGCTAACCTTGGTGTTGATGTGGACAACCTCCTCATATCGCAACCGGATACCGGTGAACAAGCCTTGGAGATCGCTGAAGCATTAGTTCGCAGCGGTGCCATAGATATTGTGGTAATAGATTCAGTAGCGGCTCTTGTACCTAGGGCGGAGCTTGAAGGGGAAATGGGAGATGCCCATGTAGGCTTGCAAGCCCGTTTAATGTCCCAGGCCTTACGAAAACTGGCCGGTGCTATTAGCAAATCTAATACTACGGCAATATTTATTAATCAACTGCGGGAAAAGGTCGGGGTTATGTTCGGTAATCCGGAAACAACCCCGGGGGGAAGGGCATTAAAGTTTTATTCTTCAGTACGGCTTGAAGTTAGAAAGACCGACAGTCTCAAACAAGGAAATGAGCTAATCGGTAATCGGGTACGGGTTAAAGTTGTGAAGAATAAAATTGCACCACCTTTTAAACAAGCAGAATTTGATATTATTTATGGGAAAGGTATTTCACAGGAAGGGTGTATTTTGGATTTGGCGGTTGAACTGGATATAATCAAAAAGAGCGGATCCTGGTATTCTTATGGTGATACGCGGATTGGTCAAGGTCGGGATAATGCCCGGGATTTTTTGCAGAATAACCCTGATTTATGCAATGAACTAAATAAAAAAATTCGGCTAGCTTTTCAGCTCCCGGTTCCTGCGGAGAAAGAAAACGTAACGGAGCAAAAAGCAAATTAAAGGGTGGCATATAAATGCAGGATGAGCTAAAGAGAGCTAAAAGCTATGCGCTGAAGCTACTGGGATCCCGTGCCTACAGTGTCAATAATCTTAAAAAAAGGCTAGAACATAAGGGTTTTAGCCGTGATATGGTTGAGCAAGTTGTGCAATATATGCTTCATTATGGCTATCTTAATGACGAAAACTATGCTCGTAATTTTGTTCAGATGCGCATGCGGCGTGGGATCGGAAAACAAAGACTATATCAAGAACTATTAGTTAAAGGTATTGAAAATGAATTAGCTGAAGTAGTTTTGGCAGATATACCTATGGCAGTGGAGTTGACACTAGCCCGCCGTCTTGCGGCAAGAAAACTAAAATTATTGCGGGATAAAGAAAGTATAAATATATATGGCAAACTTAGCCGATTTCTTTTTCAGAAAGGGTTTTCCCCAGCCATTATTAGTAAAACTGTGGAAGAAATGCTATCCTTTCCGAAGGATTGATGTAAGCCTCATAGATAGCTTTAACTTGACAAGATAGCTAAAACCCTTTACAATTTACCTTAAGAAACCTCAAACATTAGGTGATTGATTACCCCTTTTTGGTAAATACTGGGAACTAGGGACTGGGAAAAAATATATATTTTATTTGTCCAAAAGGTGTCTCCGTTAAGCCGAGTTCCTACTCGGCTTATTTTACGGAAAGGTGCGGAGGTTTCTCATAGTTTTCTTAACCGCCTGTGATCAATTTAGTAATTACCAATAATAGTTAAGTATAATTTTATATCTTTTTGCAAGGGGGGTGAAGGGACATTACAGGTCCAATAATTTTAGCAATGATCGGTATTAGCCTGGTAGCTCTAGTGTTAGGTTACTGGGCTCGCAAATATATTGCTGAGGCGAAAATAGCCTCAGCCGAAGAAGCTGCAAAGAAAATAACAGAACAGGCGGAAAAAGATGGTGAAGCAAAGAAAAGGGAAATAATTCTCGAGGCAAAGGAAGAAATCCATAAGCTACGCAATGATCAAGAGCGGGAGCATCGGGAAAGGCGTGCAGAACTGCAACGTTTAGAGCGCCGCTTAATGCAAAAAGAAGAAGCGCTGGATCGAAAATTGGATATGTTGGAAAAAAGAGAAGAAGGCATTGCTGCAAAGGAAGTTGAAGTACAAGAAATTAAGCAAAGTCTAGATGAACTTTACCAGACACAATTAAAAGAACTGGAGCGATTATCCGGTCTTACTTCTGAGGAAGCACGCAACTTATTGCTGGAAAATATTAAAAAAGAAATCCGGCACGAAGCTGCGTTAATGATTAAAGAAATCGAAGCGCAAGCCAAAGAAGAGGCGGAAAAACGAGCAAGGGAAATTATTTCTTTAGCTATTCAGCGTTGTGCTGCAGATCATGTTGTAGAAACTACGGTTTCTGTAGTATCTTTACCTAATGATGAAATGAAGGGTAGAATTATCGGTCGTGAAGGGCGGAATATTCGCACTCTGGAAACTCTGACTGGTATTGATCTAATCATTGACGATACGCCGGAAGCAGTAATTTTATCCGGTTTTGACCCTATCCGGCGGGAAATCGCCCGGATTGGCTTAGAGAAACTCATCGTTGACGGTCGCATTCATCCAGCACGGATTGAAGAAATGATCGAGAAAGCCAAAAAAGAAGTCGAAGTTCAAATCCGGCAAGAAGGGGAAGAAGCTACATTTGAAGCCGGGATCCACGGAATACACCCAGAAATGATTAAACTGTTAGGTAGACTTAAATTCCGAACCAGTTATGGACAGAATGTCCTTAAACATTCATTGGAAGTAGCTCATCTTTGTGGTGTTATGGCGGCGGAAATTGGCGCCGATGTTCAATTGGCAAAAAGAGCTGGTCTCTTGCATGATATAGGGAAAGCAGTGGATCATGAAGTGGAAGGGCCCCATGTAAAAATTGGTGCTGATCTAGCCCGTAAGTATCATGAATCGCCGGGAGTGATACACGCAATAGAGGCGCACCATGGCGATATAGAGCCGAAATCACTGGAAGCAATTATTGTGCAAGCTGCGGATGCCGTTTCAGCTGCTCGACCGGGGGCTCGCAGAGAAACGCTTGAATCATATATTAAACGCTTGCAAAAACTAGAAGAAATTGCAGATTCCTTTGCCGGGGTAGATAAAGCATATGCTATCCAAGCTGGCAGAGAAATCAGGATCGTGGTCAAACCTGATCAGATCGACGACTTGGCAGCAATCCAGCTAGCCCGGGATATTGTGAAAAAGATTGAAAGCGATTTAGATTACCCCGGTCAGATCAAAGTTAATGTTATCAGGGAAACACGGGCGATCGAATATGCTAAATAGGCGGGTTATACCGCCTTTTTTATATAGTCGTTTACGCACCAATAGCAGGTAGAGAGGGTGGGTTAAGTGAAGGTGTTAGTAATCGGAGATATTGTTGGCAAGCCCGGTCGGGAAATTGTCAAGCAATTACTTCCAGCGATGATAAACAATTATCAGGTAGATTTTGTGATTGCCAATGGCGAAAATGCCGCCGGAGGTGCTGGGATTACACCTATTATTGCGCAAGAGTTATTTGCCAGTGGTATAAATGTACTTACTTCGGGAAATCATATTTGGGATAAAAAGGAGATAGTTCCTTTTATTACAAAGGAAGAAAGGTTATTGCGGCCAGCCAATTATCCACCGGATACCCCTGGAAAAGGGTGGATTTTAGTCAATGCAGATTGTGGAGTTACTATTGGTGTAGCAAACTTTGCCGGCAGGGTTTTTATGGCTGATTTAGATTGTCCCTTTCGTACTGCGGATTCATTGTTACCATCTTTAAAACAAAAAACCAATATTATTTTAGTTGATTTTCACGCTGAAGCAACTTCAGAAAAAGAAGCTTTTGGTTGGTATTTAGATGGGCTGGTTACTGCCGTCTTTGGTACACATACCCATGTACAAACTGCAGATGAGCGAATACTGCCAAAGGGAACAGCTTATATTACAGACATAGGTATGACTGGACCTACAGGAAGTATATTAGGAATTGAAAAGGAAGTAGTTATACATAAATTCCGTTCGCAAATGCCGGTTAAGTTTCAGGTAGCTAAGGGGCCTGCACAGCTAAATGGTATAATAATCGATATAGATGAAACCCTCGGTAGCAGCAAAAGTATCAACAGGGTCGTTGAATTTGCCTAATGTACACAGATTGACATAAGATTATGTAACTTTTAGGAATATATTTATTATTATTGCAGGATTATTTTTCCTATCCGCGAATAAAGAATTAGTATTAGAAGCATGATTTAATTATCAATAAAGGAGGGCTTTGTATTATGGAAGTTTTGAAGGTATCAGCGAAATCGAATCCGAATTCTGTCGCAGGTGCATTAGCAGGTGTGCTTAGGGAACGTGGGGGCGCTGAGATTCAAGCAATTGGCGCCGGAGCCCTCAACCAGGCAGTCAAAGCTGTTGCTATTGCCCGCGGGTTTGTAGCGCCAAGTGGCATAGATTTAATTTGTGTTCCTGCTTTTACAGACATTGAAATTGACGGGGAAGAAAGAACTGCAATCAAACTTATTGTCGAACCCCGTTGACCATCAATCCAGTGTATAAAAGCCTGTTTATTCTGACATGGAATAGGCAGGTTTTTTTGTTATTAGATTGGCGCATTATGGTTAAAATCTAGGTAGAAAATGGATGTGAACAGGAAAAATGACAGCCGACCTACATGTGCATACTAATGTTTCTGATGGCGCATACATGCCGGAAAAAATTGTCGCTTTAGCTGTGCAACAAGGATTAAAAACAATTGCCATAACTGATCACGATACAGTGAAGGGAATCGGACGGGCGTTGCGGGCCGGTATGAAGTTAGACCTTACTGTTATTCCGGGAATAGAATTTAGTACTGAATTGGGTGAGCAAGAAATTCATATTTTAGGTTATCATATCCGTTATTGGGAGATTGAATTGCAGCAAACTTTAAGGAAATTGAAAAGGGAGCGCAGCCTGCGGATATGGAAAATGTATCAACAGATAAAAAAATTAGGGCTAGAAGTTACCTGGCAGGAAATAGCTGATAATGTTGGGCATGGGACGTTAGGCAGACCTCATTTGGCCAGGGCGTTAGTAAAAAGAGGTTATGTAGATTCGATTGAAGAAGCCTTTGCAATTTATTTGGGGCGCGGTTGCCCTGCATATATACCGAGGCCTAAATTAACCCCTAAAAGTGGAATTAGATTAATCCGCCAAAGTGGTGGAGTTCCGGTGTTGGCCCATCCTGGGCATAATTTGGGTTTTTTCACTGAACCGCTTATAAAAAAACTAGTTCATTTAGGACTGGCCGGTATAGAAGTGTTCTATCCTACACATGATAAAGCAACTACTTTACGCTTATTTAGACTGGCAAAAAAGAATAACTTATGTATTACCGGAGGCTCAGATTATCATGGACCTGATGTAAAAGGTGCGGTTTTAGGTTCATCTGTGGTAACACAGGAACAAGCAGAGGAATTAAAAAAACGAATTAATTGGTAGGGCATGTACTACTTAATTACATTAGGTTCTAAACCCTCCTCTTATTGTTTAGAATTTATTGATTGAAAAAAGAGGGGGTGACAAATTTGCAAGTAGTTATCCTTCGTAACCGTTTGTGGTGGCAGCTATTGTGCATTGGTTTATTGATATTGCTTCTATTTTACCTGATCGGAGTAGGAAACTTTTCTCTGCATCGTCCTTCACCAAACGAAATCGTTAACAAAGCAATAAGCAATTTGGAGGCTGCTTACAGTTACCGGTATTTATTACGAGCCCATAGTGTCGTTGACGGCCAGGATACATTTTTATTAGATATAGAAGGTATTTGGAACAGGCCGGATCATTACTATATCAAAGGAGAAACCCTCTCCAATCCTTTGGAAGCATATATTATCGGGGAAGAGTTCATAGTTAAGGATCCGGAAGGGGAATGGCTGCATTTCAAAGGGGGGCCGTCCTTGGTTAGAGAAACCATTTCTTTTTCGGCAAGCCCACTGGCTGATTTAACCTATCTGCATAGCCCGGCAATTGCGGCTGAGAAGATGTATAAAGGAAAAAAGTGTTATATAATAGAAGGCGTGCTAGCTTCTGTATCTAATCCATTGTGGCAGGCTTTTTGGCAAAACTTTAGCTGTCGTCTATGGATAGATAAAAAAGAGTTAAAATTATTGCAAATGGATCTCCATGGGCAGAGCATAGGCTCGGATGACACACTTTCCGTTTGTGTTGAGCTCTACGATTATGATGGTAATTTCGCAATCAGACCGCCGGAAACGGTGAACAATAGTGAAGAATAATTGGCTGAGTTAATTTATTATTTTTTCTCAATGGATGGGGAGGAATTCTGCAAATAAACCAGAATATATTACAAGAAATGTAATTAACCCAACCATTAGTCCTATGATTAAAAAATGAGATATGCAAAAAAAAATAAAGGGGGTGTAGCTATAAATATATAGTTAAATAGTTTTTGATGTACTAGGCCAAGCAAGATCAAATTACAAAGGGGGGCTTGTGTCTATGGGAGAAGAAAAGAATGTTTTAACCAGTGTACAGGAACATATTAAAAAGGTATGTGATCAGTTACAATTAGAACCAACGGTTTATGAAATTCTCAAACAACCGTTGCGTTTTCATGAGGTAAACTTTCCGGTTAAGATGGATGACGGTTCTACCCAAATTGTAACCGGTTATCGCGCTCAACATAACAATGCCTTAGGCCCTTACAAAGGTGGAGTCCGATTCTTTCCGGGAGTCTATGCCGATGAAGTAAAGGCATTATCTGCTTGGATGACCATTAAATGTGCCATTGCCAACCTGCCGTATGGAGGTTCTAAGGGTGGCGTAATCATTGATACCCGGAAGCTTTCCGAGGCTGAATTGGAACGGGTAAGTCGCGGCTATATCCGGGCTATTGCCCCTTTTGTGGGTCCACTGAAAGATATTCCTGCACCTGATATGTATACTAACGCCAAAATCATGGCTTGGATGACCGATGAATACTGTCAGATAGTTGATTATCATGCTCCCGGCGTTATCACAGGCAAGCCTGTAAATGTTGGCGGATCCATAGGGCGTACTGCTGCCACCGGGCGTGGTGCAATGTTGATAGCTAGGGAATTGGCTAAAGCTGAAGGTTTTGATCTAAAAGACACACGCATTGCTATTCAAGGTTTTGGCAATGTTGGTAAACATGCCGCTATTTTATTGCATCAGTTAGGGGCTAAGGTTGTGGCAATTAGCAACATTTCCGGAACTATTTATAATAAAGAGGGATTGGATATACCTAAACTAGTCGAATTTGTCGAAAGCGAGGCAATAAGCCTCGGTATCCCAGAAGGTGACGTAGAACTGGATAAATTCCCTGGAGAAAAACAGTTTAATGACAATAGCAGATACGTATTAGAGGTTGAAACTGATATTGCAATACCGGCTGCATTGGAAAATCAAATCACTGAAGATAATGTGGAGCGAATTAAAGCTAAATATATAATTGAGATCGCGAATGGGCCTACTACCCCGGCTGCTGATAAAATCCTCAATGCGAAAGGAATTAAGTTGGTTCCCGATGTCCTGGCTAATTCAGGCGGAGTAACAGTATCTTACTTTGAGTGGGTACAAAATCTCCAAGGTTATTATTGGACTGAGGAAGAAATAAATGAGAAGCTGGAAATCAATATGGTTAAAGCTTTTGAGGATGTATACAATATGCATAAAGAGAAAGATGTCGACATGAGAACAGCTGCATATATGGTAGCAATTGACAAGGTAGCTAAAGCTATGAAAGCCAAAGGCTGGATCTAATTTAGCAAAACAAACTACCCTTTTCTGCAGAGGAAAGGGTAGTTTAATCGCCATGATGGATCTATCCATTAAGCCACAGGTTAAAGTGGCCATTTCTGGAGGAAGTGCAAATTGTGATTGAGAATAGGTCAGGCTTTTCCTTGAATAGAAAAAACGGAATACCTCTTTATGTACAAATTAAAAACCAAATAAAAAAACGTATTCAATTGGGATACTGGCTTCCTGGGTATAAATTGCCAACTGAGCGAGAATTTGCCGATCAATTAGAGGTTAGTCGTAATACCATCAGTAGTGCATATAAAGAATTGGAGATAGAGGGTGTACTTGTATCACAACAAGGAAAAGGCACATTTGTTGCCGGTCAAAACCCATTATGGACGCAGGATGAGAAAAAATCAAGGCTATTAAAGGTGATTGATTTAGCTATTGAAGAGGCAAGCCAATTGACATTTGGCTTGGATGAATTCTTAGCCACTGCACTGAATAGGGCGCAAGAAAAAAAAGAGTTTTTAGAAGTGGCACGGCTTGCCTTTATTTCTGCCAGTCATGAATACTGTAAAGACTTTTTGCACGAATTACAATCGCAGAAAATCAGGATCAAAGTTGAACCGATGTTGATAGAGCAATTAAAGCAGAACAAGTCTATGATTAGAGAGCAATTGTCCATAGTTGAGCTTATTATAACTCCTTTTTTCTATTTAAGTGAAGTCAAACAATTATTAACTAATCTGAATAAACCAATTGTGGGGATTGCCTTGAATCTGGATATGGAAGCAGTTGTTGAGTTGGCCAGGATACCAGAAAAGACTAAAGTTGGACTTGTTTGTTCTTCAGAATCATATGCCAACAATTTTCGCGAATTTTTAGCTCGCTCAGATATCGAGCAATTTTCGCTATCTATAACCCAGGCTGTCGGTGAAGACCTAATTGCTTTTTTAGATAAAATTGAGATCATAGCTGTATCCTCCGACAGAAAAGAGGATGTGAAAAATATCTTAAAAAATAATAAACCAATTATTGAATTAAGATATCGACCTGATTTGGGATCAGTTAATATTATTAAATCAGCTATTCTAGAACTACAAGAAAAATTATAAAGCACAGGAGGTGTATGAATTGGGTAAGAGGAATGTAAAAATTGACGTAAATCTAAAATGGTGTAAAGGTTGCGGTATATGCTACGCTTATTGCCCGAAAAAAGTATTTGAAAGACTACCTGACAACAAACCGCAGGTAGCCCGTCCTGAGGACTGTATTGAATGCATGCTTTGCGAATTGCGGTGTCCTGATTTTGCAATTGATGTAGGAGGTGGCGATGAAGATGAATAAAGAAAAACAAGCAGTATTAATGTCCGGGAACGAAGCCTGCGTAAAAGGGGCGCTTTTAGCAGGGGTTACTTTTTATGCCGGCTATCCCATTACTCCTTCTACCGAAATCGCTGAAGGTTTAGCAGAAGGGCTGCCTAAAGTAGGAGGAAAATTTATTCAGATGGAAGACGAGATCGGCAGTATGGCAGCCACAATCGGTGCGGCACTGGCTGGAGCAAAATCAATGACTGCTACCAGTGGGCCGGGCTTTTCCCTAAAACAGGAGAACATCGGTTTCGCAATGATGGCAGAAGTTCCGTGTGTGGTGGTCAATGTGCAGCGCTATGGTCCCAGTACCGGTTTGCCCACCTCCCCAGCACAAGCAGATGTAATGCAAGCCCGCTGGGGCACACATGGCGATCACCCGGTGATTGCTTTAGTTCCTTCATCTGTTCAGGAAAGCTTAGATCTAACCATCAAAGCTTTTAATCTAGCTGAGGAATATCGTACGCCTGTATTTTTATTATTAGATGAGGTAATTGGACATATGCGGGAAGGTATTATTATTCCAGTAGCAGATGAAGTAGAAATAAAAAATAGAATTAAACCAAATGTACCTCCGGAGGAGTATTTGCCTTATGCACCGGGACCTAATGGGGTACCGCCAATGGCCAACTTTGGCGACGGGTATCGTTTCCATGTTACCGGTCTGGTACATGACGAAACCGGATTCCCCCGGGGTAAAGGTAGTGACGGCGATTATTTGGTAAGACGTCTAACTAACAAAATTCTCAATAACTTAGCTAATATACTAATGGTAGAAGGTTACATGCTGGAGGATGCGGAGATTGCGTTGGTGGCATATGGTTCAGTAGCCCGTTCTGCAAAGCGGGCAGTAAACTTGGCACGGGAAAAGGGTATTAAGGCAGGATTATTACGTCCCATCACAATTTGGCCTTTCCCCGATGAAGAAGTACGAAAATTAGCAGAAAATGTTGAGACAATTATTGTACCGGAAATGAATCTAGGCCAAATTGTGCGCGAAGTTGAAAGATGCGCTACAGGTAAGGCCAATGTTTACGGCCTTAACCGCGTTGATGCCGAATTAATTACTCCCGAAGAAATACTAGCGAAAATTCAGGAGGTGAAATAAATGGCCGTTAAAGATTTGATCCAGAAATATACAAGAATGAATAAGCTTCCTCATATTTGGTGTCCTGGTTGTGGTCACGGAATTATCCTTGGCTCAGTATTACGGGCTATACAGCGTGAACAATTAGATCCCACTAAGACTGCAGTTGTTTCCGGAATCGGCTGCTCCAGCCGTGCCACCGGGTATATGAAATTTGATACATTACACACAACCCATGGTCGCGCACTTGCTTTTGCCACTGGGGTAAAGTTGGCAAAACCGGAACTGAATGTGCTAGTATTAACCGGTGACGGCGATAGTTCCGCCATAGGCGGTAACCATTTAATTCATGCTGCGCGCCGTAATATCAATATTACCACTGTAGTATTCAATAATAACATTTATGGTATGACCAGTGGTCAGTATTCTCCCTTAACCCCACAAGGTAGTTATGCCACAACCGCCCCTTATGGAAATATTGATCGGCCCTTTGATCTTTGTAAACTGGTACAGGCTGCTGGTGCTACCTATGTAGCCAGAGGTACAGCATATCACACCCAGATGCTAATTGATTTAATCGCCAAAGGGATTGCCCATAAAGGGTTTTCCTTTATTGAAGTGGTCACTCAATGCCCGACCTATTACGGTCGCAAAAATAAATTTGGTAGCCCTGTGGATATGCTCAATTGGCAAAAGGAACACGCAATTCCTGTGCAGGCTGCAGCAAAATTGCCGCCGGAGAAATTAGCAGGTAAGTTTCTCATTGGTTTATTTCATTGTTCTGAGGAACCTGAGTACACTGAGCAATACCAAGCCCTTATCGATAGGCTAGCAAAGGAGTGAAAAAGATGCTAGAAATTCGTCTTAGTGGTTTTGGCGGTCAAGGAATGATAACCGGTGGCATAATATTGGCAGATGCAGCCTTAAAAGAAGGGAAAAAAGCTGTCCAAAGCCAATCCTACGGACCGGAAGCTAGAGGCGGCGCCAGTAAGGCCGAAGTAATTATTAGTACCGAGGATATTGACTATCCAAAGGTAAATGAACCAAATATTCTTTTGGCAATGAGCCAAGAGGCCTGTGATAAATATATTTCTTCACTGCGTGATGATGGTATCTTGATCGTAGACTCAAGCTATGTTAAAAATATTCCGGCAACTAACGCAAAGGTATACGCGGTGCCGATTACTGATTATGCGCGAGAAAAATTAGGCAAAGTAATCGTAGCTAATATCGTTGCTTTGGGGGTCTTAGTCGGCATTACCGATGCTGTCAGTAAAAAAGCTTTGGAAACAGCGGTTCTGAATCGGGTTCCCAAAGGAACAGAGGAATTAAACCGTAAAGCGCTTGCAGCAGGATTTCAGCTGGCGAAAGAACTATAACCTGTTTTTGCAAGGAGGTGGAACCAGCAGATGGCTGAAAGCAAACAGGTTGATCAAATACTAGCATATAAGCAGCAATGGGAATCGGGAACATTAAAGAAAACCCTGGACAGGTTTCCGGAAAGAAAGAAAGAGTTTAAAACTCTATCTAATTTACCTGTAGAACGTCTATATACACAAGCTGACGTTGCTGATTTAGAATATAATAATGATTTGGGTTTCCCTGGGGAGTTTCCATATACACGTGGTATTCAACCAACCATGTATAGAGGTCGTTTATGGACTATGCGGCAATATGCCGGATTTGGCACTGCCGAAGAATCTAACAAACGTTATAAATACCTGCTTGAACAAGGCCAAACCGGGTTAAGTGTAGCTTTTGATCTGCCTACGCAGATCGGATATGATTCTGATCATCCTTTAGCAGAAGGTGAAGTCGGCAAGGTGGGGGTTGCAATTGATTCTCTTCAGGATATGGAAATACTCTTTGCTGATATCCCTTTGGATAAAGTAAGCACTTCTATGACTATCAACGCTCCAGCTGCAATATTATTAGCCATGTATATTGCTGTAGCGGAAAAACAGGGAGTAGCCCCGGCACAACTCTCAGGAACCATTCAAAATGATATACTGAAAGAATATGTAGCCCGTGGCACCTATATCTTTCCGCCTCAACCGAGTATGCGGCTAATCACTGATACATTCGCCTATTGTTCTGCTAACCTGCCTAACTGGAATACTATTAGTATTAGTGGTTATCATATTCGCGAAGCAGGCTGCTCTGCAGTGCAAGAGGTTGCCTTTACCCTTGCCGATGGCATTGCTTATGTAGAAGCGGCTATTAATGCAGGTCTTAATGTTGACGATTTTGCCCCCAGGCTCTCTTTCTTTTTCAATGCCCATATGGATTTATTGGAAGAAGTTGCAAAATTCCGGGCTGCCCGGAGATTATGGGCACGGATCATGCATGAAAGATTTGGAGCAAAGAAACCAAAATCTTTAATGTTACGCTTCCATACCCAAACCGCCGGATGTGCCCTCACTGCGCAGCAGCCTGATAACAATGTGATCCGCGTTACTTTACAAGCATTGGCTGCCGTATTAGGCGGAACTCAGTCCTTGCATACCAACTCCCGCGATGAAGCATTGGCATTACCCAGTGAGGATTCTGTCCGGATTGCGCTCCGTACGCAACAGATTATTGCCCATGAAAGCGGCGTAACTAACACCATAGATCCATTGGCCGGCTCTTATTTTGTGGAAAATTTAACTTCACGAATTGAAGCTGAGGCAAAGGAATATATTGATAAAATTGATGCAATTGGTGGTGCCCCCAGAGCGATAGAGTTAGGTTTTATTCAACGGGAAATACAAGAAAGTGCCTATGAATACCAAAAATCAATTGAAAATGAAGAGCGGATTGTTGTTGGTGTAAACAAATTTCAATTGGAAAATGAAAAAGCACCTGAAGGGCTATTAAAAGTTGATCCTATAGTTGGCAAGCACCAGAAGGAAAAACTGACCAAACTCCGTGCTATGAGGGATACCACTTTAGTAAAGGAGAAACTGGAAGCTTTGCACGCAGCAGCAAAATCGCAAACAAATTTATTACCTCCCATTATTGCCGCAGTCAAAGCATATGCTACTTTAGGCGAGATTTGTGGAGTCTTGCGGGATGTCTTTGGCGAATATGAAGCTTCCGGGATATTCTAAGATTATGGGCGGGAAGTGTACATATAATAGGCCATCGGTTTGTTATAGGTACATTGCCTGTTGCTTGATCCCGGGCTAAAAAGAGGAGAGTGAACCGAGGATGAAGGACAAACCTATTCGCGTTTTGATTGCAAAACCCGGCTTGGACGGTCATGATCGGGGCGCGAAAGTGCTAGCCCGTGCTTTGCGGGATGCCGGCATGGAAGTTATTTATACCGGCTTGCGCCAAACACCGGAACAAATTGTGGAAGCTGCTATTCAGGAAGATGTAAATGTAATTGGCCTTAGTTGCTTATCCGGTGCCCATACTCACCTTTTTCCCCGTGTGACGCAGCTATTGCAGACAAGGGGAGTAGGTGATATGCTGGTAATTGGTGGAGGTATAATCCCAGAAGAAGATATTCCAGCCCTCAAACAGGCCGGTGTAGCTGAGATTTTCGGACCCGGTACCCCTACCAGTGCTGTGATTAATTATATAAAGGAAAAGATAAACTAAAGATGTGTACTGTTAGAGATAATAGCGGTAATGTGTGCCTCGCAGAACGAATTTTAGCCGGTGATCGAAGGGCAATCGCCCGTTTGATTACACTGGTGGAGAACGAACCGGAAGCGGCAATAAAAGATCTGCAAAAATTATACCCTTATACCGGCAAAGCCCACATTATAGGTATTACTGGGCCGCCGGGTTCCGGAAAAAGCACCCTGACAGATAAAATCGCAAAAAAAATCCGCAAAACAGGAAAGACAGTGGGGATTATTGCTGTGGACCCCACTAGTCCTTTTACCTGCGGAGCGATTTTAGGCGATCGGATTAGAATGCAGGAATTAACCATGGATCCAGGGGTATATATCCGAAGCATGGGAACTAGGGGAAGCTTAGGGGGCTTGGCAAAAGCTACACAAAATGCTGTTAAGATACTGGCTGCTGCTGGCATGGACTATATTATCATTGAAACGGTAGGAGTTGGACAATCAGAGGTTGACATAGTTAAAACAGCTGACACAACGCTGGTTGTCTTAGTTCCCGGCTTGGGTGACGATATTCAAGCCATAAAAGCAGGCATTTTGGAGATAGCAGATATTTTTGTGGTTAATAAAGCCGATCGGCCGGAGGTAAGACGCTTAATTGCAGAACTGGAAATGATGTTGGATTTAACCCATAAAGAAAAAGAAAACCATTGGCGTCCACCGATCATAAGTACTGTTGCTACCAAAAATGAAGGCACAGAGCAACTTTTTTTACGAATCAATGAACATTATCATTATCTGGTGAAAAATAATGAACTGGAAAAACGCTACAAAGCTCGCATTAGCGCTGAAATTATGTTTCTCGTGGAAGAAGGTTTAAAAGAAAGGCTTTTGGCTTTTTGGGAGGATGAAGGGAAAATTGATATTTTATTAGATGCCGTTGCCACCAGAAAAACAGATCCTTACACTGCCGCCCAAGAGCTATTGGAACCTTTCACCAAAATATATAAAGAAAGGGGTACAAAATCAAAATGAAAGCGGATAGTTTGCAACACGTAGGAATCGCTGTTAATTCAATCGAAGAGGCGTTAAAACTGTATGTAGATTTTCTTGGTTTCGAAGCCAGTGAAATTAAGGAGGTACCTGACCGGAATTTAAAAGTTGCCTTTATTCCTGCCGGCGATACTGAAATTGAGCTATTGGAACCAACCTCCGATACAGGCGCAATTGCTAAGTTTATAGCTAAACATGGCCCTGGAATCCATCACATTGCCTTCACGGTGGAGAACATTGAAGCAGCACTGGCTGCAGCAAAAGAGGCAGGTTTACAGGTTATCGATGAAACACCAAGGTTAGGCGCCCATGGTGTAAAAGTTGCCTTTTTGCATCCGAAAAAATTCGGCGGTGTTTTAGTGGAGTTTTGTGAACGGAAATGATATGGCAAGCATTGTCCAGTAATCTAAGTGCAAAGCTGTTATTTGAAGAATATTTAAGAGCTAGGGGGTAGATGCAATGTCACATTCCTTCCTGGATGAACTTGCCCGTAGGAAAGGGATAATTAAGGCAGGCGGCGGAGAAAAAAGAGTTGCCAAACAACATCAGGCTGGCAAACTAACAGCACGGGAACGGGTAGAACGGCTGTTAGATCAAGATAGTTTTGTTGAGTTAGATATGTTTGTTGAGCATCGTTGTATTGATTTTGGCATGGAAAAAGTTGAGGCACCGGGCGAAGGAGTAGTAACAGGGTACGGAACTATAAACGGACGCCCTGTTTATGTATTCGCACAAGACTTTACTGTTGTTGGCGGCTCTCTTGGGGAGATGCACGCCCGCAAGATTTGCAAGGTAATGGATTTAGCATTAAAAACAGGCGCACCTTTGATCGGGATTAACGATTCAGGAGGAGCCAGGATCCAAGAAGGTGTTGATGCCCTTAGTGGTTATGGCCAAATCTTTTATCGGAACACCTTGGCATCTGGCGTAATCCCGCAGATTTCCGTAATTATGGGGCCTTGCGCCGGTGGTGCAGTATATTCGCCTGCGCTGACAGACTTTATTTTTATGACAAAGGGTAGTTATATGTTTATAACCGGGCCGCAGGTTATCAAAACTGTAACGGGGGAAGATGTATCCTCCGAAGAACTGGGGGGAGCCATGACCCATAATGCTACCAGTGGCGTAGCTCATTTTGTTGCTGCAAATGATGATGAATGCATAGCTTCCATTCGGCAATTGATGAGTTTTTTGCCGGATAATAATTTGCAAGACCCGCCAATGGTTGCTACCGGAGATGATCCAGCCCGTTTGGAAGAAGAGTTGAGGGATATTGTACCTGAAGAGCCAAATAGGGCGTATGATGTCCGTGATGTTATATACCGCATCGTAGATATAGGTGAATTTATGGAAGTACAGCCCTATTATGCGCAAAACATAATAACTGGTTTTGCCAGGATAAATGGCCGTACCATAGGGATTGTTGCCAATCAGCCCAAAATTTTAGCCGGCTGTCTGGATATTAATGCCTCTGATAAGGCAGCCCGTTTCATTCGTTTTTGTGATTGCTTTAATATCCCATTGATAAGTCTTGTTGATGTACCTGGTTTCTTGCCTGGTACAGGGCAGGAATTTGGTGGTATTATCAGGCATGGTGCCAAAATGCTCTATGCTTATTCAGAAGCTACTGTACCTAAAATTACGATCATCCTGCGGAAATCTTACGGTGGCGCTTACTTGGCAATGTGCAGTCGTGACTTGGGTGCTGATCAAGTTTTTGCCTGGCCCAATGCGGAAATTGCCGTCATGGGGCCTGAAGGAGCTGCAAACATAATTTTCCGCAAACAAATTTCTGAAAGTGACGATCCACAGGCAACCCGTGAAGAAAAAATTGCCGAATATCGGAACCGGTTCTCCAATCCTTATGTGGCAGCAGGTAGAGGGTATGTGGATGATGTTATCGATCCTGCAGAAACCAGGATGCGTATCAGCGCTGCTATGGAAATGCTTATAAGCAAACGGGAAACAAGACCGACGAAAAAACATGGCAACTTTCCAGTCTAAAACTACCAACTTCACAGGCAAGGAGGGAAAAAGATGGGTAATAGCTTAATGTACGGAGTTCAGGTTACTGTTATAGGGATGTTGGTGGTGTTTATAAGCTTAATTGGACTATCTTTTATTATGGAAATTCTCAGGCACTTTTTCGGAGTAAAAGAAAAAATTTTGACAAAAGAGAAGCTTGCTCCTCCTTCCTCGGCACTAACTGCAGAAGTTGGAGGCGAGGAAACGGGTAATGATGACGTGCCGCAAGAAGTTGTTGCAGCTATTAGCAGTGCCATAACCGCTTATTTAAATACTACACCACGGGGTGTGAAAATAAAGATTGTTCGGCGGGCGCAAGCTCCTGCCTTTTCTGCTTGGAGCATGGCTGGAAGACAGGAACAAATGAACCTGCGCTAAGCATGCTTTATTAATATGCACTTAAGAAACCGAAGGAGGTAATATAAATGAAAAAGTTCCGGGTAGTAGTAAATGGGACAGCATATGAGGTTGAAGTAGAAGAGATTGGTAACGGGTCAAAGGTTCAAGTATCTGCACCATCAGCACCACCTGCACCGATCAAACAACAAGTAGCACCGCCTCCGGCTGACCAACCGACTCCAAAACCTGCCGCACCAAAACCTGCCGCTCCCACAGGAGGACCTGGGGTTAAAGTAGAAGCGCCCATGCCGGGGACAATCTTAGATATCAAAGTTAAAGTAGGCGATGCTGTTAATGCCGGTGATGTATTATTGATCCTGGAAGCAATGAAGATGGAAAATGAAATTGCAGCGCCGGAAAACGGAACTGTGCAAGAAATCTTAATTAGTAAAGGTGCAT
The DNA here is from genome assembly GCA_050951765.1 of bacterium. Lineage (GTDB taxonomy): Bacteria > Bacillota > DTU030 > DTU030 > JBMNJR01 > JBMNJR01. The sequence continues at coordinate 463,823 of JBMNJR010000015.1, forward strand.
CTGTCAACTCCGGAGATGTCTTAGTAGTGCTAGGATAGGAGGTCAACACGCATGATTGAAGGCATGATCGAGTTTGTACAGTCAATGGGATTATTCAGTTTAACTTGGCAAGAGATGGCCATGATAATTGTAGGCTGTATCCTCCTTTACCTAGCTATAGTCAAGAAGTATGAACCTTTGCTTTTACTGCCTATTGCCTTTGGCGTAATACTTGCCAACTTACCCTTAACGGGCTTAATGGCCCCTCCTATGGGAGATGCGCCAGGCGGTTTGCTGTATTACCTCTATCAAGGGGTTAAGCTAGGTATCTATCCACCCTTGATCTTTTTAGGAATTGGCGCAATGACTGATTTCGGCCCCTTATTGGCCAACCCGAAAACATTCTTATTGGGTGCGGCTGCCCAATTTGGTATTTTCACTACTTTTTTGGGAGCGATCTTACTAGGATTTACCCCGGCACAAGCAGGGGGGATCGGGATTATTGGTGGTGCCGATGGACCTACGGCGATCTTTACTGCTACCATATTAGCACCGGAATACTTAGGGTCAATAGCCATTGCCGCTTATTCTTACATGGCATTAGTACCGATAATTCAACCGCCGATTATGATGGCATTGACCACAAAAGCAGAACGGCAAGTTGTGATGGAACAATTGCGCCCGGTAAGTAAAACGGAAAAAATTCTATTCCCCATTGTTGTTACCATAGTCATGGGCTTATTCTTACCATCGGCTGCTCCTCTTTTAGGTTCCTTAATGCTCGGTAACCTTTTCCGCGAGTCGGGAGTTGTAGAACGAATCTCAAAAACAGCACAAAATGAACTTATCAACATTATCACCATTTTCCTGGGTCTTACTGTTGGAGCCACTGCCAATGCCGAATACTTTCTTACCTGGGAAACGATTTTTATTATCTTTCTCGGCCTGGCAGCCTTTGCCGTTGGCACAGCTTCAGGCGTTTTGTTGGGGAAAGTAATGTGTAAACTTTCCGGTGGCAAGGTAAACCCGCTCATTGGTTCAGCAGGAGTATCAGCCGTACCTATGGCGGCCAGGGTCAGCCAAGTGGTGGGCCAAAGGGAAAACCCGAGAAACTTCCTCTTGATGCATGCAATGGGACCAAATGTTGCCGGCGTAATCGGTTCTGCTGTGGCTGCCGGTGTACTGATTGCTCTATTAAACTAAAAAAGACGTGGGTTGTAAACCCACGTCTTTTTATTTAGTAATGGATCTAAATTGCTTTGCTGGCAAGCAATTAATCAGTTATGCAAGCATAGAAACACAGTAATGTGGCATACCTATATAATGTATCATTCAATAGGTGGTGAAAATATGCTTGACTATTACCGCAACTTGGAGATGGAAGACTTGCGGATTCGCATCCAGGACTTAGAAGCAAAAGTGCAAAATTTACGTTTAAGCCGACGAATATTAATGAACATCCTCGAGTTATCAGAAAAGGGTAAGCGGAGGGAAATAGAAGCTTTAGAACGTTACAATGAACGGTTAAAAAGGGATAATCGCCGTTACGCACAGATGTTGATGCAACAAAATCAACGTATCTTTTCATTAGAGGAAGAAATCAGAGCACTGGCAGGTAGCGGCCTGATGCATACCGGCAGATTGTCACGTTAAAACTAATATAAGTATAGCAGAAAAATTGCAGGGAAGGTGCAATATTTAATATGACGAAATCAACCCAAAAAGTGCTAAAGAATATCTATAAAAAACAAGGTAATACCAGAATTCAATGGGAAGAACAGCGAAACTTGGGTTTAGATGAAGAGATGATTATGGAGCGGGATCCGGATGCGGAAAATCTTGGTGATACCTTAGGTAATCCCGGTTGTGGTTGGTGGTCTAATGCATGGGTGAGAAGAGATGAGCTGGAATAAGTGTGGAAACATTGCAGGAGAAAGGCCAAGGGAGGTGAATATAGGATAGCAGGAGTGTGATAAAAGTTGCAATATATTGCTGGGTATACATATTATCTTCCCGGTCCGGTAAATATCGGTATTTATGCACACGGTAACGGCAAATGTACGGTAATAGATACTGGTATTGATAAGGATAGCGGTCGTAGAATCTTAAAAGCACTGGCTAATGCAAATTTGCAGTTAGAGCAGATAATTAACACCCATGCACATGCTGACCATTTTGGCGGCAATGCCTTTCTAGTGGCAAGGACGGAAGCTGAAGTTTGGGCTCCTGTCTTCGAAGCACAGATTATCCAAGCTCCTCAACTGGAACCATTTTACTTGTATTCCGCTTGGCCAATTGGCCAATTGCAAACAAAATTTTTACAGGCGCCGCCTTCACAGGTAAATAAAATCATCACAGTACAAGATAAAACGCCGGAAGGGTTAAGCTTTCTTGAACTTCCCGGGCATAGCCCTGCACAAATAGGCGTTATTACCCCTGACGGTGTATTGTTTTGCGCAGATGCCTATTTTTCGGAAGAAACCTTAACAAATTACTATCTTCCTTACTTTATCGACATTCCGCGGGCAAAACAAACCTTAAGGATGCTGCTAACTGAACCGTGTTACCGTTACATTTTGCCTGCCCATGGCAAGCTGGCACAGAATCCAGAAAAATTGTTGCGGCTAAATTTAAGCCGCCTAAATGAGATCGATGAACTTATTTGGGAAAATCTAGCGCAACCACATACAAGAGAAGATCTTTTAGCAAAACTTATTTCAGAAAAGAATTTGCCCACAAATCCTGCTCAATATTATCTGTATTATTCGTCCATAGGCGCCCATCTGGCTGGAATGGCTGCGGAAGGCAAAATAGGGTTTTCATACACCCGAGGCTATATGTATTGGCAACAAATTTAACCGAAACAGACTGACTTCAAGACTGGAAAAGCACCCCAGTCTTATTAATTTGCATACAGCTTTTTCAAAAGCTGCCGATCAATTTCTTCGTTGGAGTATACAACAATACCGCATTGCAGCAGTAAAGCGGCTGTGACACCTGCCCCAGGTACTATTATTCCTTTATAAGAACCATCATAAATATAGTTTTTTCCACAGGAAGGGCTCCTGGCTTTAAGGATAGCTACAGAGGCATTAGCCAACTGGGCCAAGCGCAGCGTTTCTTCAGCACCCTGTACAAAATTACGGGTAACATCGCATCCTATATTGGTTTTAACCCTGGCTCTACCGGCCAGCACATCATAGCCATTTCCCTGCTGGATTTCCGCAGGCGGACGTGGAGTAGGCAGTCCTCCCAATTGTTCCGGACAAACCGGGAGCAATAAACCTTTTTGTAGCAAGGGAATTAACTGGGGACAAAAGCTATGCCCCTGCTTATAGTTTGTATTAAGTCCCAGTAGGCAGGCACTGACGATTAGCAACATTACACCCCCAAATCATAATATTAACTATCCTGCTTGTATGATGAAATAATAGTTAAAGAACAATCCTAAAATATCCTGCTTATACAAAAAAAGAGGTGCTGGTTACATAAAATACCCTCTTGCAAATCCTTATCCAGTATGGTTAAATATATACGTTGCAAAAAAAGGAAGGCAGGGGGTGAAGTTTTTGCCGCACAAAACACAGGACATAGCTCCTCTTTGGGATGCGTTATGCGAATATCGGGAAAAAGGAATAATTCCTTTCCATGTCCCCGGACATAAACAGGGGAGAGGTAATCAAGAACTGCGGGAATATTTAGGCGATACCACTTTGGCAATCGATTTGACCTGTATGGACGGGTTGGATAATATCTGCAATCCTATGAGTTCACTCAAGGACGCGCAAGATTTGGCAGCGTCAGCTTTTGGCGCTGAGAACGCTTTTTTCTTGGTTAATGGCACAACTTGTGGTATTCAGGGCATGATTATGGCTATTTGCAAACCCGGCGATAAACTGATCATTCCTCGTAATGCACATCGCTCTGCCATCAGTGGCTTAATTATGAGCGGTGTTCAGCCTGTCTATCTACAACCTGTTGTCGATCAATATTTTGGAATCGCACACCCGATTACTCCGGAACAGGTGGAAAGAGCTCTGCGTAAACACCCTGATGCCAAAGGAGTATTTGTAATTAATCCTACCTATTACGGGGTAGCACCGGATTTGACTAAAATTGTCGAGGTTGCCCATGCCCGGGAAATACCTGTGATTGTGGATGAAGCCCACGGCGGCCATTTCTACTTTCACCCCGATTTACCGACTGCGGCAATGGCTGCCGGCGCCGATTTAAGTGCGGTCAGCACCCACAAATTGACCGGTTCCTTGACCCAAAGTTCACTGCTTTTGCACCAAGGTACTTTGGTTGATCCGAAGCGAGTTAAAACTGCACTTAATCTAACGCAAACTACTAGTCCTTCTTATATACTATTAGCTTCTTTGGACATTGCCAGGAAACAAATGGCTCTTTACGGCAGGGAAATGCTAAAAAAAGTGTTAGCACAGGCAAAATGGGCGCGGCAAGAGTTAAGCCAACTATCCAGTTACACTCTCCTCACCAAGGAATGTTTACCTGCTTCCTTAACCTCACAAGATATTGATCCAACGAAAATAACTCTTAATGCCAGGAATATCGGCCTTTCGGGGCATGAGTTGGAAAGAATTCTACGCACAAATTATAAAATTCAAGTGGAATTATCAGATCTATACAATGTTATTTTACTACTCAGTATTGGCGACACTGAAGAGATGATCAGTAAAATGGTAACCAGTTTACAGGAGATAGCAATAAAAGCAGGGGGCAAAAACAGGCCTATCAGATTATTGAAATCTTTACCCGAACTGCCTGAACCGGTAATTTCACCCCGGGATGCCTTTTATGAACAAGTGAAAATTATTCCGCTCGCAGAAGCCGAAGGTGAGATTAGCGCGGAAATGATTATGGCCTATCCTCCTGGCATACCGATTATATGCCCAGGAGAAAGATTTACCGGCGAAATCATTGATTACGTCAGAGTATTAAAAAAAGAAGGATTAAGCTTACAAGGGACCATTGATCCTTATCTCGAACAAGTTCGGGTATTGGCGCGAAAAATCGTATTAATTCATGAACAACAAGCATTAGGTTAAAGATGTATAAAAAGAGGGTTAACACCCTCTTTTAATTTAATCTTTATGCCCCTGCTTTCTATCTTGGAAGGTTGATTCCCAGGGGCTCGGTTTGCTTGGCTGCACCTGTTGCTTAGCTAAGTTTGCTTCCAGTGCAGTATCATACTTATTCCATAGCAGCTTTTTACGTGAAATAGATACCAACTCCTCTCTCTATTAATTGATTATAGTTTTCCTTAACATGCATACAACTATGACCAACATCACAAATCACAGGAAGGAATTAAAACCTATTTCACGAAGAAGAATAGTTAGTGAAATTAGCTAAAGAGGGAGTTAATTATATGTGGCAGGCTTTGCCTTTGCGGTCATATTATTATTATTATTATTGCTAATATCGGCCTTTTATAATGGCTTCGAATGCTACTGTGGCCGATGTTTATAATTTGTGGCAAATTAGTATTTGCAAGCATTTAGGCTTTTGCTGATTGTAGGTACCATTTGGGGCTGTGGCGGTATTGCACTGGTAAGTTACTGTTAAACGTATGGAAAAATACGGATTCTGTTATGCCAGTAAAGCGGGCAATCACGTAGAAGAGAGGAAGTTGTATCAAAGTGGAGAACATAAAACAATTGGGTGAAGGAAAGAAATATTTCTTACGCACCTATGGTTGCCAGATGAATGAACGGGATAGTGAAACTATTGCCGGCATAATTATGGGCTTAGGTTATGAAAAAGCAGCCAGTGCATTCGATGCGGATTTAATCATATTCAATACTTGCTGTGTACGGGAATCGGCGGAACGAAAAATATATGGGCGCCTAAACGAATTAAGGCGGCTCAAAAACAATAAACCTAATATTTTGCTAGGTGTCGGCGGCTGCATGGCGCAAAAGGATAAAGAGCGAGTACTCACTAAAGCACCCCATGTTGATTTTATTTTTGGGACCCACAATTTAGGGGAACTTCCCGAAATAATCAGGCAAGCCGCGGCAACTAAAGAACCAATAGTGCAAGTATGGGACCAGGGTAAAGAGCCGCTTGATTTGCCAACCTTTAGAGAGGGGTCATTAAAAGCCTTTGTCACCATTACTTATGGCTGTACTAACTTTTGTACCTATTGTATAGTGCCTTATGTGCGCGGCCAGGAACGGAGCCGTTACCCGGAAGAGATCATTGAAGAAGTTAAACAGTTGAGTGCAACAGGGTATAAGGAAATAACGCTGCTGGGACAAAACGTAAATACTTATGGCCTGGATTTAGGCCTGGCCAAGATTAATTTTGCCTATCTTCTTAAAGCTGTTAATGAAATTCCAGGTATAGAGCGTATTCGTTATACTACATCCCATCCCCGGGACTTCTCCCAGGAGATTATTGCAGCCGTTAAAAATTGTGAAAAGGTGTGTGAACATTTTCACCTGCCTGTACAAGCAGGCAGCAACAGAGTGTTGGCGCGGATGAATCGCGGCTATACTCGCGAAGATTATTTTGCTTTAATCAAACAAATTCGGGAAGCGGTACCCAATAATAGCATAACTACAGATCTAATAGTGGGCTTTCCCGGAGAAACTGATGCGGATTTTCAAGATACTCTGGACTTGGTGCAACAGGTGAAATTTGATAATGCTTTTACCTTTATCTATTCCCCCCGGTCAGGTACTCCGGCTGCTGTTATGCCGGGGCAAGTACCGGAAGCAATCAAAAGAGAAAGGCTAAATCAACTGATGGAGTTGCAGGACAGCATCTCCCGCCAGATTAATGAAAAGCTGCGCCACCAGGTAGTGGAAGTATTGGTGGAAGGGATTAGTGATAAGGATAATGATTATCTTAAAGGCCGAACGCGTACCAATAAACTGGTTTTGTTTCCGGGAAAGAAAGAATTGGTGGGACAGTTGGTTCCGGTTAAGATTACCAGACCTCAAACCTGGAATTTATATGGTGACCTAATATAAGAAGAACTTGGCCGACCGAGTTCTTCCTTTTTTTCCAAGACCTATATATGCTATAATAACAAGAGAATACAGCTAAGAAGAGGAATGGTAAATTTGAACGATACACCTATGGTAGCACAATATAAAAGTATTAAAGCCCAACATAAGGATAAAATACTTTTCTTTCGCCTGGGAGATTTTTATGAAATGTTCTTTGCAGATGCGGAAATTGCTGCCCGCGAATTGGAAATCACATTAACTGCCCGGGACGCAGGTAAAGGGAAGAGAATGCCTATGTGTGGCGTACCATACCATGCAGCGGAAAATTATATTGCGCGATTATTGGACAAGGGATATAAAATTGCCATCTGTGAACAAGTAGAAGACCCCAAAGCCAGCACCGGGTTAGTTAAACGGGAAGTAGTAAGGATTATTACTCCGGGAACCTTTTTCAACCCGCAAAATCTTGAAGCGAAAAAAAATAATTACTTAGTGTCTGTAGTCCGAAAAGGTGATTCTTTTGGCTTGGCAGTAGTAGATGCCGGCACAGGGGAGTTTCAGGCCACGGCCTTTTACGATTCCGAGCCCAAGGAAGCCCTTCAAAGTGAATTGATGCGTTTACAGCCAATAGAATGCTTGTACCCGCAAAAAGACCCGGTGTTGGCACAATGCATTGCAGACCTACAGCATCTGTTTCCATGCATGCCAACTCCACAGGAAAATATGCTTTCTATTGCCGAGAGTCAAGAATTATTACTTAGCCGGGTAAGTGAAGCCAATCTTCCTGATGAAGAACCGATGCAACTAGGTGTTTGGGCGGCAGGTGCGTTGCTTAATTACCTGGAAGAAACGCAAAAGGTTGAGCTGATTCATATTAGCAATTTAGATTTTTATCATGTTAATGATTATATGGTTATTGACGGTGCCACGCAACGTAATCTCGAATTAACAAAAAGCATCCGGGATGACCAAACTAAAACTACCCTTTTGGGGGTTCTTGACTACACTTGTACGGCAATGGGCGGTCGTACATTGCGGCACTGGTTGGAACAACCCTTAATTAATGTTGCCAAAATAAAGGAAAGGCAGGACATTATTGATACCCTGCTCAATGATAGTGAATTGCGTTCACAACTGTATCATAACTTAAAGCATGTGTATGATTTGGAACGATTATTGGGCAAGGTAGTTTATCAAACTGCAACTGCCAGAGACCTGCTTTCTTTACGTAAATCCTTAAAATTAATACCGGATATTAAATGCTCTCTAACTAATGTATCAACTAAAGGTTTGTGTGCCTTAGAGAAAGAATTGGACCCCTGTCAAGATCTTTACCAGCTTTTGGAACAGGCACTGGAAGATGCCCCACCCGTTGGGCTAAAGGATGGAAATCTAATTAAATCCGGCTTTGACCAAGAAGTGGATCGATTGCGCCAGCTAACCCTGCAAGGGAAAGAATGGTTAGCGCAATTGGAGACAAAGGAACGGGAACGAACAGGTATTAAGAGTTTAAAAATTGGCTACAACAAAATTTTTGGTTACTATCTAGAAGTAACCCGGAGCAATTTAGCTGCAGTACCGGCAGATTATATACGCAAACAAACATTGGTCAATGCCGAACGTTTTATTACCCCGGAACTGAAAGAATGGGAGGCGGAAATAACCGGTGCCCAAGCCCGCTGTCTTGAGCTGGAATATGAAATATTTATACAAATAAGAAAGAAAATAGCTCAAGAAGCGCCCAGATTGCAGGCAACTGCCCGTGTTATTGGTCAGTTGGACGCTTTCCAATCTTTAGCGCAAGCAGCCCTTTACAATAGATACATAAAACCGGAAGTATCCAATAAACCGATAATTAAAATTGAAGCCGGACGACATCCTGTAGTTGAAAAAATACAAACTGATACTCCCTTTGTACCCAATGATACAATGTTAGATAATGACAATAACCAATTAATAATCCTTACGGGACCCAATATGGCCGGTAAATCTACATATATCCGGCAAGTGGCATTATTGGTGTTAATGGCTCAAGTTGGTAGTTTCATTCCGGCAAAATCTGCCCATATAGGCATAGTTGATCGAATTTTTACCAGAATCGGTGCCTCAGATAACTTGGCTGCCGGTGAAAGCACTTTTATGGTCGAAATGAAAGAAGTAGGCAGTATTTTACGGAATGCCAGTAAAAAAAGTTTAATAATTCTTGATGAAATAGGTCGCGGAACATCAACTTATGATGGCCTTAGTATTGCGCGGGCAGTGGCGGAATATATTATTCAGCATAAAAATTTGGGAGCAAAAACTCTTTTTGCCACCCATTATCACGAGTTAACAGAATTGGCTGCAGAATATCCGCAAGTGAAAAATTACACTATTGGGGTTGAAGAACAAGGCAAAGACATTATCTTTTTACGGAAAATTATTCCGGGAATTTCCGATAAAAGTTATGGCATTCACGTAGCCCGGTTGGCAAAATTGCCGGAAGCGGTTATTATACGGGCAGGTAATATCTTAACGGCATTAGAAGCAAAGGATACAGAAACGCAGGTGGAAGCTGCAGCGGCTACCGATGCTCCGATCCAATTAGACCTCTTTTCTGCTGTGGAAAGGCAGGTTTTAGAGCAATTACTGGCTTTAGATCCGGAAAACATGACACCTTTACAAGCACTGGGAAAAATATACCAATTGCAAGCATTACTGAAAAATAATTAAATAAACAAGGGGTGGTTTTTATTTCGAGAATTATCATTTTAGATGAGCTTGTGACCAATCAAATTGCAGCCGGTGAAGTCATTGAACGGCCAGCAGCGGTAGTTAAAGAATTGGTGGAAAACTCCATAGATGCCGGTGCAACTCAAATTGATATTGAATTCTGGGGCGCAGGATTGGAGCAGATCAAAGTAAGTGATAATGGAACAGGGATGATGGAAGATGAAGTTTTATTGGCACTACAACCTCATGCAACAAGTAAGATCAGAAATTTAGCCGATCTATCCACCCTGAAGACATTAGGCTTTCGGGGCGAGGCTCTTCCCAGTATTGCAGCAGTATCAAAGTTTAATATTTTTTCCGCTACTGAAGATGCCATAGCCGGAACCTGTGTTCAAGTAGAAGGAGGCAATATTATTACTGCCCAAAAACAAGGAGGACCAAAGGGAACAATTATTACGGTACGCGATCTTTTTTTTAATACGCCGGCTCGCTTAAAGTATTTAAAGAAACCTCAAACTGAAGCTAAACATCTAATAGAAACCTCTTTACGACTGGCCCTTTGTCATCCTGAAGTAGCTTTTAATATAAAACGGGAGCAACGGCAAATCTTAGTTACCGTAGGCAATGGTAAGCACGAAGATATTATTCTACCGGTTTTTGGAAAAGAAGTTTGGGCAGAATTATTGCCAATAGCAGTAACACAAAAATCCATTTCAATCACCGGATACATAAGCCGCCCTACACTTACTAGAGCTAACCGTTCTCTACAGTATTTCTTTGTCAATGGACGCTATGTTAGAAGTTATTTTCTCAATAGAATATTAGATGAAGCATATAATAGACTTCTACCACAACAAAGGTATCCTGTGGCATTTCTTTATCTGACCCTTAACCCAGAGCACATTGATGTCAATGTTCATCCTACTAAATTAGAAATACGATTTTCGCATGAACGGGAAATTAGCGATGTAATAAAAACTGCTATTGCCCAGGTTTTGCGTTGGACCGCATTGATCCCCGGTTTCAATAATAACAAAGGGACAAAGCAGCACTTAAGTGAAATAGAAAAGTCATTTGGAATAAAAAGCGATCTATTGCTGTTATCTACCGGGATTCAAGAAACCATCCAGCCATACCCCCATCCTTGGCAAAATAATTACCAACCAAAGGAACCGGTTATTTCATCTATACCGCTGCAAGAAGAAAAAAAACTAGCCAGTGCTAATTTTCCTGACTTAACAGGATTAGGGCAAGTATATGATACCTATATTGTTGCCGGAAGCGATGCAGGTCTTTTTCTTATTGATCAACACGCCGCCCATGAAAGAGTTGTTTATGAAAACTTAATCGATTGGCGGCAAAAGCACTGGAGCGCATACCAACAGTTTTTACTTGTACCGCAAACCATGGAATTACCGCAAATGGAATTGGCTATACTATTGGAAAATCTAAATATTTTCCGAGAGTTGGGATTTGAAATCGAAGAATTCGGCGGCCGGGAAGTATTAATACGTTCGGCACCAGCAATAGTTTCTAAAGGTACTGAAAAGGATGTAATTTTAGCTTTACTTGCTGATTTAGTTCAGGAACTGGAACAAAACAGATCGTTTATTAATATAGAAGAGAGCATCTTGGTTTCCCTTGCATGCCATAGCGCCATCAGAAGCGGAAAAAAACTGGCAAGGGAAGAAATGGCAACTTTAATCGCACAACTGGCCGCAACAAAGCAACCTTTTACTTGTCCCCATGGAAGACCTACAATAATTCACCTGCCTGTTACTGAATTAGAAAAAAGATTCAAGCGGGTGTAATCATAAATCTTTATACTTATGTATTAAGTAATAAAAGCCGGCATCGAATATATTGATTTGATTATACATTTGGAGAGGATGAAATGTGAAAACCCCACTCCTAGTTATTGTTGGTCCTACGGCTGCAGGCAAAACAAATACGGCAATAGAGATTGCGGCTAAGCTTTCAGGTGAGGTAATATCAGCTGATTCTCGGCAAATTTACCGCTATATGGATATAGGTACAGCTAAGCCAAGTTTAGCTGAAAGAAAGGGAATACCACACTATTTAATCGACATTGTTGATCCGGACGCAGACTTTAGTGTAGCTAATTTTCAACCGATGGCTCAAAAAATAATTAACCAGATATGGGAAAAGGGCAAACTTCCTATGCTGGTGGGAGGAACCGGATTATATATAAGTGCAGTGATAGATGCTTATAATTTTAGCAATTTACCGGCTAATCCTGAATTCCGCCATCAAATGCGTAAACTTGCTCTTGATAAAGGGAAACATTATATTTGGCACAAACTACAAAGTATTGATCCGGTAACTGCAGAACGGCTTCATCCCAATGATGTAAAGCGCATTATTCGCGCCTTAGAAGTATATAATTTTACAGGGCGCACGTTAGGATCATGGGAACAAGAACAGCCGCAAGAAAGTCCATATAATCTATTAATTATAGGTATTACCAGGGAACGAAGCCATTTATATGAAGCCATTAATCGCCGCGTAGATAAAATGATGGAAATGGGTTTAATTGAGGAGGTGCATAGATTATTAAAAATGGGTTATTCACCGACGTTAAATTCCATGCAAGGGCTTGGCTATAAAGAACTGATCCCTTATATTAATGGGGAAATATCATTAGCTGAGGCAGTTGAAATCTTAAAGAGAGATACAAGACGCTTTGCCAAACGACAATTAACATGGTTTCGCAGAGACAAGCGCGTAAACTGGTTTGTAGTTGAATCGGAGAGGGAAGCAGATATTGTGGAAGAAATTAGCAAATTAACTGCAGGAAAATTAAACCTTTTGGCGAATAGGATTTAGCACAGAAAGATATTTATGGAGGCGAAAATATGAGCAAACCGCAAATAAACCTTCAAGATAGTTTCCTTAATCAAGTACGTAAAGATAATGTTTTAGTAACTTTATATTTAATTAATGGTTTTCAATTAAAGGGTATGGTTAAAGGTTTTGATAATTTCACTGTAATTATGGAGTCCGATGGTAAACAAATGTTAGTATATAAGCATGCAATTTCTACGATCACACCAAACCGGGCTATTAATTACGGTTTAGGGACGGCCGAATAATACAAGTTAAAAGTGTTGATACTCCCTGATAAGGGAATTAGATAAAATAAGGAGGGCTTTTTATGCCTACAAAGATTATTGTTTATACCACCCCAACATGACCATACTGCGTTAAGGTGAAAGAGTTTCTTTCCCAAAAAGGGCTGCAATACGAAGAAATAGATGTAGCCGCAGATCCCAAAGCTAGAAAAGAATTTATGCAAAAGGGATACATGGGTGTTCCTGTGACGGTAATTGGTACGGAAGAAATCACCGGATTTAATGTGCAAAAGCTAGAAGATGCAATAGCCAGCCAGCTATGAACAAAATAACTAATCCTTAAAACTACTGGGACAGTAACAAACCTTCCATAATTTAACCAATGGAGGGTTTTTACTTTACATTGAAATATCAGTTACCGGTAACTACCTGAGAATACTTACCCGAGGTAGTTCCGCGATTCCCTTGGCTGGTTCCACTTGGGGAAGACATGGGGTCGATAATCGAAAAGGTGGAGATAATATGCATGGTAAAAGTAAAAGTGGGCATGAATTCATAAAACACACGCCGTGGCAAACTATGCTAACGTCTGATCAAACGAAAGATATACATTGTCCTGATTTCATGTTTAGCACAGATGATGTCCTGCAGGTTATTGAATTACCGGAACCAATGAATGTACCTACAAAGGAACTTACATTTCGGCAAGCTGCAAACAATCGACAAAGTATACGTAAATATGCAGATACACCTCTTTCTTTAGCGGAACTGTCTTATTTGCTCTGGGCTACCCAAGGTATAAAGAAAGTTACTGCTGAAAAAACACTGCGTACCGTTCCTTCTGCAGGTAGTCGGCATCCTTTTGAAACATATCTGGTTATAAACAATATTGCCAGTCTTGAGCCGGGGCTTTATCGCTACTTACCCTTCCAACATCAACTAGGTTATCTAGGTACATCTCCCGAATTTCAAACCATGTTTAAAAAAGCATGTATTAAAGGTCCTTTTGTAGATAACAGTGCCGTCACCTTTATCTGGGTGGCAGTGCCCTACCGAATGACTTGGCGCCATGGGGAACGAGGTTATCGGTATCTTTTCCTTGATGCCGGTCATGTATGTCAAAACCTATATTTAGCGGTGGAAGATATTGGTGCCGGCGCATGTGCTATTGGTGTATTTGATGATGATGCTCTCAATGCTTTGCTGCGAATAGACGGGGTAGAGCATTTTGTAATTTATTTAGCTGCTGTAGGCAAAAGATAATCATTACTCGTTGCATATGTGGGGCAAAAACAGAGTACGTTAGGTTTAAGCCAGTCAGATGATATCAGTAAGTAGAATGTGCTGTCGAATGAACATTTCTGGTAAAGCAGGGCGGAAATAGGGAGGTGAAAGGGCAAATGCACAAAATAGCAAATGCTAATTGAATATTCAGCTTTACGAAAGATAATAGGCCAGTTCTTCAGGTTAAATCAGGGGAGAGGTAGAAACTGAAACAATGGACTGCTTTGCAAATCAAATTAAAAAACAAATGCAGACAAGCTGGAATCTCTTGGTTGGGACAGGATTAATCCTGCAACAGGTTCAATTTCCATTACGGGTACGCAATTGGGAGATACTCTGAAGGTTACCATGAAAAAATACAAATAAATGATACAGGGTTATAGCAACAGGAAAGGGTTTAGGTGTCTTGGGGCATTGTGTGGAAAATCTTTACTCCCGAGTACTTAATATTAAGGACGGAAAAGTTTTTTTAGTAAAATTGTTTCCTTTTCCATTAATACAATGCTTGGTGTAATTCTTAAGCTAGCTAAGGCGATTATTGAATAATAAGCAGGAAATATTACCTCACCACCAGCGAATCACCAGCGAAACAAAAACTGGTCTTCTGGAGGTCAACAATATGAATTTAATTGAACAAATAAAATCTATGTTTACAGCACACCGAAATGAAGAACAAGCTGTCCCCATGGCAAAATACATGCAAAACAATTTTTCATTTCTCGGCATTAAAAACCCTGCAAGGAAAATTCTAATGCGAGAATTTTACAAGGAAAGCGGAATTCTAAGGGAGGCTTTTCAGGAAGATTTTGTTTTAGCGTTATGGGAGCAAATTGAGCGGGAATACCAATATGCTGCCCTTGATTATATTGGGAGGTCATTGAAAAAAATAAATAAGAATCATCTACCGCTTATGGAAAAGCTAATCATAACAAAATCTTGGTGGGATACTGTTGATATGCTTGCGCAACATCCTGTAGGAACGATTGCGCACAAATATCCGGAAGTTATTCCGGAAACCATAACAGGCTGGGCATATGGAATTAATATATGGCTGCAAAGATCAGCAATCCTGTTTCAACTAAAATACAAGAAAATGACAAATGAACAGCTTTTATATATGTTTATTAAACAGAATTCTCGTAGCAAAGAATTTTTTATCCAAAAAGCTATTGGCTGGGCGTTGCGGGAATACTCTAAAACAAACCCCCAATCAGTTAAACAGTTCATCGCAAATAATGAGCTGCCAAAGCTTAGTGTCCGGGAAGGAAGTAAATATATTCGTACATAGACCCATCTGTTCACACAGCTTTTAATAAACAGCGCTTAATATGGTAGATAAGGCAATTTCATAAATGATCTGATGGGTTCTATACTTAAAATATTATTTACCGTGAGATTTAAGCTTTTCCCTATGCATTTCCGCAGGATGAAGATATTTTACATTTGACAAATACTTGCGAATATCGATTGCTTCATAGGTAAAACATAGTTGGAGATGAAAGCATGAGATTTTCTACCATAAGGGAATACGACAAACATTTAGGTGCATTATTTCTTATCTTAACAATGTTGTTAATAATTTTAGCCATAACTAATAAAAACTTCTTTGATTGGGCATATGCAAGGCATCAAAACCAGCTTAGCTGGTATATAAGGCCTTTATTTATTATTCCATTCTGCTTTTTTGCTTATAAAAGAAGCTGGGCAGGGATATTTGGAGCTTTATTTATGGTCATTACCAGTATGTTCTGGTTTCCTGAGCCGGTTGAGGTTAGCCCGCAAGTAATTGGATTCCTGGAAATGGAAAAAGAATATCTAACGGGCAGTTGGGGATTGTCTAAGGTGCTGATAGCACTCTTGGTACCTGCATCACTCTCTGCCCTGGCCGTAGCATTTTGGAAACGAAGCTTATTGGTTGGTATCGCTGTAATGGTTTTTATAGCATTGGTAAAAATAAGCTGGAGTGTAATCTTTGGAGGCGAATCGGGAAAATCAGTTCTTATTCCGGCACTGGTTGGATTAGTAATATGTATTATATTGGTTTATATCGGATTTAGAAGAATGGAGAAATTTAGAAATAATGGCTGACAGCCTATCCCGGCATTGGTTGGCAAAAATACCAGTTTCTGTACTGTTGATATTCTTCCTTCATATTGGTGAAAAAGTGATTGTCAAAGGATTTAAATTTTAAACAAACTTATGGAGTATGGATATGATGAAATTGGCAAATCAATATTACTGTTATTCAGCTCTTGAATTCTGATTTTACCGGCAGGCTGTTTGAATTAATAAGAGAGATGCAGGAACAAATGCATTGAGATTACAGAATCGGCCTTTTCCGGCGATTATATAACCGCTCATATAATTATAGATTAGCTAAGCGATGCCAGGCTACGTAGCAATAGATATGAATTTGGGACAGGTTATTCTTCTCTTGCCCGAAAAAAGCGGATATTATGGCATACTTCATTAATAAATGGGAAACGGTTAGAAAGATTATTGCAAATAAAATATGCAAGTTTAGCTATATGATGGTATAATGAAAAAAATGAGTTTTATATTAAATTGCTGAGAAAAAGGACAAGCATGGGGGATATAGAAACCAATCTGATGAAATGTCACCAAGGATAACAATAGATTTTAGCATGTTATTAATTAATATAAAAAATGGGAGGTGACATGAAAAATTTGGGTATATATCCTGAGGTCTTAACGTATCAGCAATTTTGTTGTCAAGAGGATGTACTGCCGGTGTGAGCAGCTTACATGCGTAAAACTCGAGCAATCCAATTTTTATTATCTTAAATACGCCCGTCAAGAAAAATTTTCAATAAAATTATACGGGGGAGGAAAACAAATGGGTATGTTTTGTTATCAATGTCAGGAAACAGCAAGAAATACAGGTTGTACAGTAAGAGGTGTCTGTGGGAAAAATGAAGAGGTTGCAAAACTTCAAGATCTTCTGATTTACACACTTAAGGGAATTGCGGAGATTTTTGTAAAAGGGAAGTTTGATATTGGCAACCTCGAGAAGGTTAATGGTGAGGTTCTCAGTAGCCTATTTATGACCATCACCAATGCAAACTTTGATGACGGGAAAATTGAAGCTCAGATTAAAAAAATGATCGCTTTGAGAGATGAACTGAAAGAATCTGTCGGTGTGGGTGCTTTGCACGATGCGGCAACATTTACAGTGGATACCAGAGAAGCTATGCTTGAAAAAGCTGCATCTGTCGGTATCCTGGCAACTGAAAATGAGGATGTGCGTTCTCTTCGTGAGATGCTTACCTATGGACTTAAAGGAATGGCTGCCTATGCCGAACATGCAAAGAATATTGGGAAAGAAGATTTAACTGTTAATACATTCATTTATGAAGCTTTAGCGGCGACCCTGGACGATTCATTAACTGTTGATGATCTTGTGGCATTGACCCTTAAGACCGGCGAATATGGTGTTAAAGTCATGGCTCTTTTGGACGAAGCAAACACATCAAGATTTGGCAATCCTGAGATTACTGAAGTAAATATTGGTGTGCGTAATAATCCTGCTATTCTTATTTCCGGACACGATTTGACCGATCTGGAGCAACTGTTGGAGCAAACAAAGGGCACCGGTGTAGATGTATATACTCACAGCGAAATGCTCCCTGCCCATTATTACCCTGCTTTCAAAAAATATGATCATTTTGCCGGCAATTATGGCAACGCATGGTGGAAACAGGTTGATGAATTTGTCTCCTTCCGTGGCCCCATTCTCTTTACCACCAACTGTATCGTTCCACCTAAAAGCAAAGAAGTCAGAAGTAGAATTTTCACTACTGGTTCTACAGGTTATCCTGGCTGCAAGCATATTGAAGCTGATGAGAACGGTAAAAAGGATTTTTCAGAGATTATTGAGCTTGCTAAGACTCTTCCTGCCCCCGAAGAAATTGAAACCGGCAGTATTGTAGGTGGCTTTGCCCATAATCAAGTTATGGCACTTGCAGACAAGGTTGTTGAAGCTGTCAAATCCGGCGCAATCAAAAAATTCTTTGTCATGGCCGGTTGCGATGGACGGATGAAGTCGAGGGAATATTACACTGAGTTTGCTAAAAAGCTCCCGAAGGATACAGTGATTCTGACGGCAGGTTGTGCGAAATATAGATATAATAAGCTTGATCTGGGAGATATCGGAGGTATACCCAGGGTGCTTGATGCCGGGCAGTGCAATAACTCATACTCTCTAGCGGTCATTGCCCTCAAATTGAAAGAAGCATTTGGCCTCGATGATATTAATGAGCTGCCTATTGCCTTTAATATTGCTTGGTATGAGCAGAAGGCTGTCATTGTTCTCTTGGCATTGCTGTATCTTGGGGTGAAGAATATTTACTTGGGTCCCACACTTCCGGGTTTCCTCTCTCCCAATGTAGCTAAGGTTTTGGTAGATACGTTTGGCATTGCGGGAATTGGCGCAGTAGATTCTGATATTGAAATGTTTATGGCACAATAATAAATACAAATCCCGCCATTATGCTATATCAACATTGGCGGGATTTTTTATTATCCACACTTTCACCAGCCGGCGGACAAGTTGCTTGTCAATGGCCATTTTTAAATCCCCGTATTGAATGGGGCAGGGTTGAATATGTGGGCAATGGCGAAACCAATTGCCAAATAAAAGGGAGGAGAAAGATTGAAGTTTATTTCATGGAATATTGATTCATTAAATGCAGCCGTAACAGGTGTTTCAGCTCGGGCGAAATTAAGTCAGGAAGTAATCGATACCATTGTAGAAAATAATCCCGATGCTGTTGCCTTTCAGGAAACAAAGCTATCAAATGATGGTCCTACAATAAAACAATTAGAAATATTGAAGCTTAAGTTTCCCGAATATGAAATTGTGTGGAATTGCTCAGTAGAACCGGCTCGCAAGGGCTATGCCGGCACCATGTTTTTATATAAGAATAATTTGAAGCCTAAGGTAACCTGCCCGAAAATTGGTGCACCAGGCACTATGGATTTTGAAGGCAGAATTATCACATTAGAGTTTGATGACTTTTACTTGACACAAGTATATACCCCCAATGCAGGAGAGGGCTTAAACCGTTTGAAGGAACGCCAGATTTGGGATATTAAATATGCTGACTACCTGGAAAACCTGGGCAAAGAAAAGTATGTTGTTGCAGCCGGTGATTTCAATGTGGCCCATAGAGAAATTGATTTGGCCCATCCTGATAGGAATCGCAATACGGCCGGATTTACCGATGAGGAGCGGGAAGGTTTTACAAACCTGCTAAAAAAAGGGTTCACAGATACTTTTCGCTATATACACGGCGATGTTGAAGGTGTTTATTCCTGGTGGGCCCAGCGCGCTAAAACCAGCAAAATTAATAATTCCGGCTGGAGAATTGATTATTGGCTGGTGAGTGATAGGATTGCAGATAAAGTTATAAGATCGGAAATGATTGATTCTGGCCCAAGACAAGACCATACGCCCATATTGCTTGACATTGATCTATAGGGATGACACAGGGACAGGGTGACGAAAATGATCCACCCATGGCACCCACAGCTTAGAGAGGAAGAAACCGCATGAGTGAAGAAAAATTAAATTATAATATTCGAGAGCTGACAAAAGAGGTTTTACTGGCGGAATATCTGCGAGATTGCGTAGATATACCCCGGTTTCTGGCATATTGCAGAGCCTGTCCAAACTTTGGTTCCGTGTGGTCATGTCCCCCCTATGATTTTGACCCTATGGAGGTGTGGAAGCTTTATGGGAGCTTGCGGCTTTACGCCCGGATGCTGATACCGGATTGGCCTGGGCAGGATGCAGAGGCGGCACTCCGTGCTCTTCGGAAGGAAAAACATAAATGCCTGGACATATTGTTGGCCTGGGAGGCCAAACATCCCGGCACTCTTGCCTTAGCCGCAGGCTCCTGCAGCTTATGTACCGCCTGTACCCGGCCGGAGGGCCAACCGTGCCGAAAGCCGGAACAGATCCGCTATTCAATTGAATCGCTAGGTGGCGATGTAGCCCTTACGGCCAGCCGTTACTTTGGATTCCCCCTGCTATGGGTTAAAAACGGCGTCTTGCCCGATTATCTGATGTTGGTGGGCGGGCTGTTGCTTCCCTCATACAGAAGATGAAAATGGCAAGCTCGGTCAACCGGAGATAAATCGCCAAAACAACAATGAAGAAGATACTATAGAAAAGTTCTTTTATTCCTTTCTGTATTCGAGAATATCACCGGGTTGACAGTCTAAAACTCTACAAATCGCATCTAAAGTTGAAAATCGAATCGCTTTTGCCTTGCCGGTTTTTAATATAGAAAGATTTGCTATTGTAATTCCAACCCTCTCCGAAAGTTCTGTGAGGCTCATTTTCCTTTTAGCTAACATGACATCAAGATTGATTATAATTGACATATTCTTCACCTCAAACCGTTAAATCGTTTTCGGATTTTATATCAAGGGCATATTTCAAAAGCTTTTCAAGAACAGCGGCAAAAACTGCAACCACAATTGGAGAAAAAGTTAGGACTAATCCTATTAATACGATACCTGGGGCATCGTCTGCCTTTGCTAAGAGATATATGAATGGCATGGTTATCGCATACAATACACTGATAGTAATTGCACAGTATTTTATATTCTTTAAAGCCTTGACCGATAATTCCGAAAAAGCTATGTTTCGGTCGATATAGGTTAAAAGTTTATAAGCCTTATATAAGGCAATGAAAAAAGGTACCACAGTCACATATATAACAATTAAAATGGGTTTTAGCATCCAATAAGCCTTTGCTGGTTCTTTAGCTATCCATGGTAGTACATATATACACACAGCAAGAATTGGAAGTCCAAGAAGAAAAACAACGATCTTCAAAAAAGTGTCTCCCGGTTCATAAAAAGCATCTCCTTAATTATTATTATTTTTGATTCTATCACATTAATTATCATTTTACAATAAAAAATTATTGATTATCGTTACATAATTATTATAGGACAGTATGGTAAAAATAAACCAAGCCTATGACTTGGCTTTATGGTATTAAGAAATAATATCAAAAAAGTGCAGCATACCTTTTTGAGTCGATTATTAGTGCAATAGAAGAAATCCAGAAAGTATTATAGTAATGCTTTTGAATGAATGATAGAATATAAGCGATTGGATTTGGGGTGTATCTGGTACCGGAGGGGAATTTGATTGAAATTATTTGAAATATTGCCACAGAATATGTTTTCGATACTTAAATAGGGATATCTACGTCGAGTCACTGTTTGTTATAAGAAGGGCCTTCAAGCAGGAAATGTCCATAATTAAATTTGACCTAGTCTCTATGCTTATAAACATCCTAGACGAGATTATTTACCAGATGGACCTGTCGGAGGAGGGTGCGGATGCGGAAAATGGGGATACATACAATGTTCAACGGGACGGGGAAAGCTTTTCTTCTACTGCCCATTTTATTTTGCGCCGGTTAAGAGATACCGGTTGGATAGAGTCAGAATACCGGGTAGATTCCTTTGCAGAAAACATTACTCTCCCGGACTATTCGGTTAAGCTTATTAATCTACTATATTCTCTCATTGAAGATAGTTTCCGGGAGTATAATTCCTATGTTTATTCTACCTATTCGGCGCTAAAGACCGCCGACCAGGAGAGGGACAATTATATGTATGACGCCCTTTTAACCACCTATGGTAATACGGTAAAGCTGTTAGACGACCTTAAGACATTGCACAACAACATACGCAGGTACCACCAGGCTCTTAACGAATACGCAACTGTTAGCGAAATTCTAAGGAGCCATTTTGACTGTTGATCTACACTGAAAAGTGACCCCCTATTTTCATTGAAAATTGACCCCCCTAAAAAAAACAAATTACTATCTTCTTAGGAGGAATCCTAAGAAGGGGGAATGGGGGAATTGATCACATTGGAAGATTGGGTCACCATCAGGAACTTGCATGCAAAGGGATTTGGTAAAAAGACCATTGCTAAAATGCTTGGGATTTCAAAGAACACTGTCAAATCAGCATTAAAAAAGGATTCGCCTCCAAAGTATCAGCGAAATGTCACTTTTGAGAACAAACTTATTGCCCCATATGCCGAAAAGATTGACAACATGTATTTACAACAAGAACTAATTGGAACTAGGATCTTCAAAGAGATCTCTAAAATAGGCTATCAGGGTTCTATGACAACCCTGTATCGCTACCTTAACTCTTTGGGTAAAGATGGAGTGGTAGGGGGCTCCCGGACAATTGAAAGCGTTCTTTTTCTCTGCCATTCTTATAACTACTAACTTTTTCATCATCTATATCAAGCGGCTATTAACCGCATATTGTTATAGTATTGCTGTTCAAATTCCAACGGGGACATATCATCAAGATAGCTATGAATTCTTTCGGAATTGTACCAGAGAATATGATCAATTACCTCTAGCCTTGCCCAGGAACGGGTTTTGAAACGTTTTCTATGTATCAGCTCTTTTTTGATGGTTGCGAAAAATGATTCACTGCAGGCATTGTCATAGCAATCGCCTTTAGCACTCATACTCTGTCTAATGCCATGTTCCCGCAAAAGGTCTTGATAGTCATAAGAGGCATACTGGGACCCTCGATCCGAATGGAATATAAGCCCCTCTGACGGCTTTTCAAGGCGTAATGCTTGGAGCATAGCATTAATGACCAGCTGCTTTGTCATACGGGGTCCCAAGGCCCATCCAACCACTTTCCGGGAAAAAAGGTCAATAATAGCTGCCAGGTATAGCCAGCCTTCTTCTGTAGCTATATAGGAAATGTCTCCGACCCACTTCTGGCAAGGCTCACTGGACTCGAAGTCTTTGTTAAGCAAGTTTGGTGCTACTGGCAGTGAATGATTGGAATTGGTTGTTGCTTTGAATCTGCGGGTCTGGACAGGCACAAGATGCATGCTCTTCATCAGACGACGAACCCGGTCATTGCTGCACCTAATCCCATTTTTCCTTAATTTCTTCTTGATCCGGCGGTGGCCA
The DNA here is from genome assembly GCA_050951765.1 of bacterium. Lineage (GTDB taxonomy): Bacteria > Bacillota > DTU030 > DTU030 > JBMNJR01 > JBMNJR01. The sequence goes on from JBMNJR010000015.1 coordinate 486,869, forward strand.
TAGGTGCGGCGGGAATCAAAAAATAGTTGTTTTATCTTCCCCGCCAGGTCTCGGTCTTCCTGTTCTTTTTTGGTTAGGGGTTTCTTAAGCCATTCGTAAAATGCGCTCCGGCTGACTTGCATAACAGCACACATCCTCGTGACGGAAAATTCGGAGCGATAGTCCTTAATAAAGAGCCTTTTGCAAAACAACCCTAATCAAAGAGACGCAAATAATAAGTAATCAGCATAAACTCTTTTTTCAAAGTCCAAAACCCAGTAATTACCAATAATTTCTCCGTCAAAGTCAACTTTCGTTAAAAAAGGACAGATCTCCAGAATTTTATCCAGAAGTGGGCCGAGACTTGGTATTTGTTGCTTTAGGCAGCTTGAATAGCCATATTAGCTTTTTCCCTATGCTTCTTAAGAGCAAGGGCCGAAGCTAATAACACTATAGCATTGATAAACGCATGAGACCTTACTTTCTCTCTCCCGCCAACATGAATATCATTGGCAGTTAAGTATTCTTTTAAGCGTGAATTGCAGCGTTCTACACTACTACGTTGGCTATATAAATCATTCCATTTCCGTGTGTTGCGATGTGGAACAGAGAAGCGTCTTAAATCATTTTTAGCATTAACCTTTACAACCATACCGTAATTAGATGAAGAACACCATAGTGTACCATGCGGGCAATCTACTTTACCGAGTGCATGAGGACAGCGGAATTTTAAGTAATTGCCATCGCATCCCCAGTAAACCATATCATAGCCCATAGAACAACGTGGGGTTCCATGGGAAGAAAACCCTGCTGGTGGCTCCTTTTCGTTTCTGAGATTAAGGGGGATAATAGCTTGTGCATTGTAGCGATGTGCGATTTCATAGTTTTTTCGTTGGTCATAACATGCGTCTGCAATGATGAAATCGACCCTATCTATGAAGCCTTGTGCAGCAATAGTCTCTACCAGCGGTGGCCCCATATCTCCGTCATTAACATGGGCTGGTGTAACCTCTAATGCAATTGGTAATTCACTTTTGGTATCAACGGCTAAATGTATCTTGTAACCAAACCAGGTTAATTTGTTCCCGAAACTATCAAGCTTAGCTCCCCAAGTGGCATTAATACCGTCTTGTTTGGATTTAGGTTTCTTTTGCTCGTAAGCATCGATGGCGGTACTATCTATTGCAATGGTATCACCAATGATGATTTCTTCATAGTAACACTGCTTAACTAGGTCATAGAATAACTTCTCTGCCAAACCTTTGTGAGTAATCGCTTTAAAAACACGACTAATGGTTGATATTGATGGAGCATTACGTCTGATATCAAACCCACATTGATAACGAAACCTTAGATCCCTATCTAACCTGCGATGAAGGGCTGTAAAAGTAGTTATCCTTTCAAGAGGAGCTATCAATAAAGCTCGTAGGATTGCCTCACGGTCGTGGGGTGGAGCTCCTTGGGGTGATGAAGATACTAATTCTTTAGCGTAAGGACGTAAATCCAAGGAACAAAAAAATATCGGTAGCCGATTTTGATACTCAATTTTTTGCATTTCTTCAAGGGAAAACAGGTGTTGTTGGAGAATATACAAGTGACTTCACTCCTTAGGGGGATTTTGGGTTTGTCACCTGTAAATTCTCCACCTCTGGGGTGAAGTCCTTCTAATTTCCTTCTGAATGCTTGATATATATAGGCTGAGAATTATGCAAAAGGCTTAAACAAGTACTTTACTTTCCGTCTTTGGCGAAGATGCTCATGGCCTTTTTTAGTATGGCATTTTCCTCTTCCAGTTCTTTAATGCGCTTATCCTTTTTCCGGATTGCTTCGTTTGCTGGCTCAAGAGTATCTAGAAAAGGTTGAAGGGAGGAAGAAAGGTGTCAACAGAACAAATTTCAAGACTAAAAACCATATTAAAAGAACTTCACCTTAAGCAAACCTTGGTAATATTTGAAGAGGAGGCCCAAAAAGCAGCTAAAACTAAGATGAGTTACATTGGTTATCTGGCCAAGCTCATGGAAGAGGAAATCCTCTTTAAGACTGACCGTTCGATAAACAGAAAGATTCAGATTGCAAAGTTCCCTAAACTAAAGACATTAGAGGATTTTGATTTTAGTTTTCAGAGTGAATTAAATGCAAAGGAAATTATCGAACTGGCCAATTTGAACTTTATTGAAAAGAAAGAGAATGTGATCTTTGTTGGTCCCCCAGGTGTAGGGAAAACCCATCTAGCTATTGCCTTAGGTATTAAGGCCTGTATATCCCGTTACCGAGTCTTGTTTATCAGTGCCAAGGATTTAATTCAAGATTTGTATGCTTCACTTGCTGATCAATCTACTGCTGAAAAAATTGAGGCTTTATCCAGGCTACACCTTCTTATTATTGATGAGTTGGGTTACATGCCGGTAGACAAAGAAGGGGCTAATCTCTTTTTCCAGCTTATCAGCAGACGCTACGAATTTAGTTCTATAATTTTAACCACCAACATGCCCTTTGATAAGTGGGATAGCATCTTTGGTGACCAGGTTATCTCAGCTGCTATCATTGATCGACTAGTTCATCATTGTCACATTTTCAGTATTAGCGGTAATAGTTATCGCATGAAAGATAGATTGCCCACGGTGAACTAGAGGGGTCAAAATTCGATGAAAAAAAGGGTTCAGTTTTGGTTGACAATCAACAGTACGCACAGATAATGGCCCACAGTTTATTAGTATGGCTTTTGAAACCGCTTGTGAGAAGCTCCCTGTAGAGCATGAGCGCATCCCCAACAGCTCACCCAATAGTAATGCTCACATTGAGGCATTTCATGGTATTCTGGAGGAGGATTGTCTGCAAATACATGAGTTTGAGAACTTTGCGGAGGCATATCACATAATTACGGAATTTATGCGCTACTACAACGAGCTGGGACTCCACTCCAGTATTGGTTATCGCCCACCTCTAGAGTATTACAACGAAATATGAGTAAATCTGAGAAAGCCTTAAAGATGAGCGCATAGTGTCGATAGTTTGGGGGGCAGCCCGATAAGACATGGGAAGAATAACAAGGATATGGTTTTTTATCGGTTGTTTCGTCCAAAGTAAACACCTTGACTTATTAATGATTAATATTGACGGGGATACCCTTGACATAAACGACCAGCTCTGCTTCATAGAGTAAGCTGGTTTTTCTTTTTTTGAACACCTCAACTATTATGTGCGTATAATGATATATCAGTTTCC